>CAWKGQ010000021.1:0-190022 GCA_963849195.1 uncultured Gammaproteobacteria bacterium | reverse complement strand
TTTCCCAGCGCCAGCTGTGTCGGGGTGTTTGAAGTGTCAGTTGTGCTTGTGGTTCCGCCAAAAACCGGATAAAGGCCGATAATTGCACAGGTTGCTCGCCATCATTTCCGGTCAATGGCAATAATGACATCTTCAGCGTCTGCCCCTCACCTCTTTTGGCGATGCGTAAAGCGAGTGCCTTGCTTTCATCTGATGACAATTTAAAAGGTGCAGACGGATAAAAACCCACCAGAGGTTCATCATAAAATACCAGCAACACTTGCTCCGCACCTTCCTGCAGCAGTCCTAACGCTTCAATAAACGCCGCCGCCAACCCTTCCTCGCCCGGCGCAACCACAGTACATTGCAGCTTATTCTGCCAGGCTATGGAAAACAGTCCTGCAATGGCATTATGTACCGACAGGCTGAATGTAGTAGGGGAAATCTCCTCCCCGGCTTCCAGCTGTTCGATCATGGAGAAGGATTTGGCGAGCTCACCGTGACTGGAACTGAATATCGTCGGCACTATCATGTACTCATCGATACACTGGTTGGCAGCACAGAACACGGTTTTAGCCAATGGACTCAAGCGGCGTTTCAACATTTTCGGCACGCTTGCCAGTAATTCTTTCTGTCTGGCTAAATCCTGTTCGGCGTTTGCTAGCAATGGCGGCCAGACAGCCCATTTTAGTAAAATGAAATCCTGTGGCATGGTATGTACTTAATTTACCAATATTGGTGAAATGCCCGCTATTCCGGTAACAACAGTCCGTTTCATTAACATAGACCACCATTCACAGAAATAACCTGGCGGGTTATATAGCCGGCATCTTCAGACATTAAAAACGCTACCGCTGCCGCAACTTCTTTGGGGTTACCGACTCTACGAGCTGGAATCATTTTTTTTATCTCATCAAGGGGCAGCTCACTGACCATTTCCGTATCGATTAGCCCCGGCGCAACACAATTTACGGTAATGTCTCGTTTTGCCAGCTCTAAAGCCAGCGCTTTTGTTGCGCCGATTATACCCGCCTTTGCCGCACTGTAATTGACCTGTCCACGATTACCCATTAAACCGGAAACCGAAGACAACGTGACAATACGCCCGGGCTTGCGCCGTCTGACCATAGGCATAACCACAGGCTGTAAAACATTATAAAAGCCATCAAGATTGGTATGGACAACACTATCCCATTCTTCTCCTGTGAGTGATGGGAAAGCGTTGTCAGCAGTAATGCCGGCATTACAAACAACACCGTAATAAGCACCGTGGCTTTCAATATCCCGGTTTATTTGTGCTGCGCACTGCGCGCGATCGGCAATATCAAACTGTAAGATTCTAGCTGTCTGTCCCAGTTGTTCAATTTCCAGGGCGACTTGCTCTGCTTGTGGACGTTGACTACGGCAGTGGATTACCAGGTCAAAGCCCTGGTGGGCCAGATACAAAGCAATGGCTTTACCTATTCCGCGACTGGAACCGGTTACTAAAACAGTTTTATTCATGGTCTACTTGTTTGTGATCATTGAGCGGCGGTTGATAAACGTTTAGAAGTCATTCAGATAAAGCTTCATAACTTATTGTTTTAATATGTAACCGGTAGTTATGGCGATAATTAATCAGCTCAACCGATTTAGCCCAGATAGCATCAGGCAATAAATAATTAACTTCAGCCGTCTTGTTGCCTTGGTAATATAATCGCCGATGGCTTGTATCAGCCTCCAGCCGCCATGAAGAAGCGTGCAGACTTTTCTGCAAATCGTTAACAGGCCAATAGACCAGTTGCAAATCGGTGATAATAAATTCCGGGGCTACCGAATCCGGCAGTAACGGGCTTTTATCCGATACTATCGTTTTACCGTCGTAAGTCAGATTAAACAAACTAACCCCATCGTTCGTTAATCCTGCCATGGCAATACGCTGTTTATCCAACTCCAAAACACATAACAATGTTTCTTTACGGTCTGTCCACAGAACTGTTATTTGTTGCACAACACGCCTGGAAGGCCCCACGGGGGGAGCCATCGGCATCAATGCTTCTTGTTTGCTTACGTCAAACTTATTCAAGACCGCGCAGCTGCTTAATAATGCGTAGAGGGAGAATAGAAGCATTGCCGTTCTTAGCGATGGCAATTTAATATCTTTTATTTCTTTCCCAGTCCTTAACGGCATAATTCAACTAGAGTATCAAATCTTGCACGGGCATTTTTTACATACGGATTTTTTTCATCCCAGGCGTAACCAGCCAGTATTGAACTAATCATCGCCTTAATTTCGGGTTTTGGATTTTGATAAAAGATAACATCCTGAAACCGCCCGTCATACCAGGCATCGACATACACGCGAAAAGTATCAACACCCCGCTGCAATGGCTCGGCATAGTCTTTATTCCAGTCTACTGCTTCATTTTTAAACTGACGATCCAGAATATCCGCAACCAAAGTGGCTGATTTCATCGCAATGGTTACGCCGGAAGAAAACACGGGGTCTAAAAATTCACCCGCATTGCCTAGCAGGGCGTAATTTTTACCATACAAACTTTTAACGTTGGCGGAATAACCGGTAATGGTATTAATTTTTTCATCAAACACCGCGTTTTTCAGCAAGCGGCTTAAATTCGGGGCCTGATTAATAATGTCCTGTAAGGCTCTATCGTTATTGTCCCATGCGGAATAAAACGCAGGTTCTGCCACCACTCCCACGCTACTCCGGCCATTACTAAAAGGTATTAGCCAATACCAGACATCTTTATGCTCGGGATGAACGGTAATGCGTATTTTATCTCTATCAAACTGCGTATCATTAATTCGATCTTCAATATGCCCAAACAAAGCTTGTCTGACTGGAAAGCCGGAGGGTGATTCCAAATCCAGAAAACGCGGCAATATGCGCCCGAAACCACTAGCGTCCAGCACAAAATCAGCCTCATAACCCAGTATTTCTCCCGATTGATTCCGAACCGTAAGCTTTGGTTTATCACCTGAAAAATCGACAGCTATCACTTCCATTTGCCACTGTATATTAACCCCCATACGCACAGCTTCATCGGCAAGAAGCTTATCAAACTTCCCGCGCTGAACCTGAAACGTAGTGCCTATGCCCTCGGTAAACTTATCTTCAAAAGAAAATTCAGTGTGCTGATTTTTATAGACAAAAGAAGCGCCGTCTTTATATTGAAATCCTGCATTAACGACCGCCTCCATCATACCTGCCTGTTGGATAAACTCCATGCATTGAGGTAGTAAACTTTCGCCAATACTAAAGCGCGGAAACTGCTGCCGCTCAAGAATCGTCACTTGATAACCTTTGTTTTGCAGTAATGCGCCGGCAATACTGCCCGAAGGTCCTGCGCCAATAATGAGAACTTTACACTCAGTATTTTTCATTATAAATTTTATAACCTTTAAACCCAATCAATGGCGCGCACATAAGCGCTGTAAAAATACCTGTTGCGATAGTAAAGCCAAAGGCGTGGACGATCTGTGTAGAACTGACTGCTAATAAACCAAACGCCAATAATGTCGTTAATGCGGAAAGGGTGACAGCTAGCGAGGTGCAGGCGCGTTTGTCCTCGGCCATAAAAAAGAATACAGCATCATCAATGCCTATACCCAACACCAACAATAACGCAAATAAATTAAACAGACTGAACAACTGATCAAACCAACCCATCATCGCTAGTGAAGCCAGTGCCGCGACCACAGGCACCGAGATGATAGTTAAGCCATTGCGCCAGCCAAATTTTAATCCCAACCCCATGAAAACCAAGCAATAAGCGCCAACCAATAGCAAACTCGCTCTCACTCGATAGCGTGCAAACAGTGCCGATAAATCACCCACTGGATCAACCAGGCTAACGCCCTGCAAATTTTGCAGCCCTGCTAATGCCGGTAAATCGCTGATGCCCGTTAATGAAACGATGCTTGAACAATGCCCTGAATTACAACCCAGCCACAACTGCTGCCTGGTTTCATCAGCAGTTTTCAACCAAGGCGTCAACGCAATCGATTTATTTTCTGCCGCTAGAAATTGCTGTTGCTCCGCTTTAACAGCGGCATCACTAAATCCCAGATCAGTCATGTACTGCCTCAGTAAACCGGATTCATAAAATGTCTGCTTGATTAGCTGGTAATTTTCTCGCTGACTATTCTCGTTTGGCCAGTCATTGCTGATGCCTTGGAAATATTTCAGCGCATGTTGCTGTTTTAATACCTCCAACCGCTTTAGTAATTGCTGTTCATTGTGATGCCAATCATTTTGGTCGTTTCCTGACACCAGAAAAAACTGATTATCCTGACTTACGGGAAATAATTGTTTGATAATATCTGCCGTCTTAATTAATTCGGCGGGGGCCGATTGCAACAAACGCACATCATCACGAGGGGTCAGTTGCCAGATACCGCCAACGATGAAAAGCACCACAACAACACTTAACCAGCGCTTGTTTTTTAACAACCAGGCCGGCCAATGCTGTTGCCAATAGCTGGTCAGTTTAAGTATTTTTGGCTCATGTTCAGGCTTAAAGCCTGTCAGTAGCACAGGAAATAACATAACTACCGTTAGCCAGGCGACTAGCAAACCGATTGCAGAAAAAAAAGCCATTTCCTGCAAGCCGGGAAAAGGTGAAAAACCCAAGCCTGCATAACTTAACAGATGTGTTAATAACCCGATAAAAAGTCCGGGTAAAATATAACGTAAGCCTCGACGTGGGTTCCAATCCTCTGAGCCAAAGCTATCACAAAAAAAATGCACGGCATAATCATCAGCAACACCAATCAAACTCGCGCCGAAGACCAGAGTAATGATATTTATTTTGCCAAAAAACAGAACACTGAGGACTAAAGCCGAAAACATGCCGCAGCCTATTGCCAAAAACGACAACAGTAAAGGCCTGGGGCTACGAAATGTCAGCAGCATCAATAAAACAATGCCCACGCTGGAGCCGATGCCTACAGTGGAAATTTCCTGATTGGCCGATTGTGCGCCAACAGCGGTAAACAGCGGCATACCAGAAACCATCAAATCACCACCGGCTGCTTGCGCTTGACTTTGTGCGCTTCCTACCAATCCCAGCAAAGTTTCCAGTTTTTCCAGCTTGTTGGTATTGTCCTGCAAATCCGTGACCAGAACTGCCCAATACTTCTGTTCGTTATGCAGAATAACAATACCTTGTTCTACATTCAGTTTGATCGGATTTTGTGCATTAAAATAGCGGCTAAATAATAACAAAGGATCACGCTCAAGATCAGTCGATTGCATTTGACCGATGGGGCTGTAGAGGATTTCCAGGTTTTTTGCAATCAAGTCCTTGGGATTTACCGTCAAGGTGAGCTTTGTTTGGGAATCCAGCAATTGATAACGAAAAGGAAACAAATGCTGATAACTCTCGCGGTAGTTTTGTGCGGAAAACTCCAACTGAATACGGTTAAACAGGCCACTTTGCTGTAGCTGCTGTTTTAGCTGTTGCGCCTGAATAATCGCGGCCCCAGATGTGGCAGCTCCGCTTAACCAAATCACTTTACGCGCCATCAATTCATTATGCTGTTTTGTGGCTTTGGCGATTTCAGGCTTTTGTTCGGTAGCCGGTAATAACGCTAGAAAACCTGTTTCCAGCCAGTCTCTGGTCAGTGCTTGACTGCCAAGAAGACTGATGACCACCATCCCCAACAGCCAAAGCCATGCAGTTACTTTAGGGTGATAAATTTTCAAAATCAGCGTCTTGTTCACTGGTTAATTTAGTTGGATGAGTGATTTTATCAAATTTAATCTGCGAAATATTGCCGCCGGCTTCCTGAATTTCCAGCAAGCGCAACTCATTGTCGCCTGACAACACGATAGAGCTAAATATTTTCTTCAGTAACTCGTCTTTAGGTTTTAATTCCAACTGCCAGGAAGATTTCTGATCGGCCCCGGTTATTGAAAAACCATCGCTTAACTGATTTAAATCACCGCCCAGCATCGCTGTGAAGACTTTACCAAAAGCCGCTGGTACCGCTAACTCGCCTTGAGTAGTCAACAGACGCGCATCATTCACCAGCAGTAAGGAAGCAACGGGGGTCAGGGTTTTCCAGATAACACCTTTAGTTTGATGATAGGTAAATGTACCTGTAGAAATTAACGGTTTGCGTAAAATTTTCAATCGTTTTTCTTGTTGAAAATCGCCTTGGGTAATTTCTGTTTTTGCCAAACGATTAGTGATTTGAGCTAATATAGCGTCAGCGTAACTGAGATTAAACGAGAGTAGAAACAGTAGCAATGCTTTTAGAATAATCATGTGACCTTTATTAATCGCTCTCTGTATTGCTTGAAAGCTGGACCGGGTAAATACCACCCCATCGCGTTAGAAAATAATTCCATTATAGATGCCTTGCAACCATTTATTAAAAGCATTAAGTTCGCGCACCAATCTCCACTTTTTAGCATTAACCCGCGTTAGCGCTTAAGTGCTTCTTCAATGCGGGCAATCCGCCAAAAATTTCGATTGGAAAAAATACAAGCAGAAGCTCGAAAGAACATAACTAATGGGCGATCGCTTGATCTTGTGACTCATCTTGACCCACTTGATCCGCATCCTGATCTACTAATGCAGCCTCATTCTCGACATGTTGTTGATTTCGTAACAACACGGCAAATGCTTCCGCTGATACCGGTTTACTTTTGATAAACCCCTGATAAGCGTCGCAGCCTTTTCCCCGCAGGAATGTCAACTGCTCAGGTGTTTCCACGCCTTCTGCCAATACCTTAAAACCTAAAGTATGCCCCATGGCGATAATTGTAGCGGTAATCTCCATGTCGTCTTTTAGCAAGGGAATATCGTCAATAAAGCTCTTGTCGATTTTTAACACATCCAATGGAAAGCGTTTGAGATAGGCAAGTGAGGAATAGCCAGTGCCAAAATCATCAATAACAAGACGAATGCCTTGGGCGCGAAGATTATTGAGGATGCCTACAGCCTTGTCCTGATTTTCCATTAACCCGCTTTCGGTTAATTCCAGCTCCAGTTGTTTGGCCGGGAAACCTGTTTCAATCAGTATTCTGGCAGCTACGGCATTAATGTCACAACGGCGAAATTGCGTCGGCGACACATTAACCGCTAATGTTAATGATGGTAAACCCTCATCTATCCACGTCCGGCCTTGCCGGCAAGTTTCGTGCAGCACCCATTCTCCAATCGCCATAATCAGACCGCTTTCTTCGGCAATGGGGATAAAGCGGTCAGGCGCAATAAGTCCTTCGGTTTGATCTTGCCAGCGGACTAAAGCTTCGGCGCCAATAATTCGGCCACTGGCAATATCGACCTGCGGCTGGTAAAAGACACGCAGGTCTTTCTGATTAATCGCTTTTCGCAATCGAGCTTCCAACTCAATGCGTTTGCGAACAACAAGAGTCATGTCTTCGGAAAAATAAGCAAAACCGCCCCGGCCTTTGTCCTTGGCTTTATAAAGTGCCGTGTCGGCATGATTCATGAGTATTTCTGGGCTGTCACCATGCTGTGGAAATAAGCTAATACCAATGCTGACACCAATCTGCACATCGTCGCATTGGTGTAGCTGAAAAGGTTTACCTAAATCGGCGATGATGGCGCCAGCTACCCGGGCGGGATCTTCCGGGTGCATAATATTATCCAATAATACAATAAATTCATCCCCACCCAAGCGGGCAACCATGTCCACATCACGCAATCTGGCAGTGAGTCGTTCGGCGACTTGTTGTAGTAATTCATCGCCCGCTCCGTGACCAAAACTGTCATTGACTGTCTTAAACCGGTCCAGGTCAAGCGCCAGCAAAGCCATCTGGTTGCCGTCACGCAATCCCAGTTGGATGCCATGTTTCAAGCGCTCCAACAACAGCCGGCGATTGGGCAGTAAAGTGAGTGGATCGTAAAAAGCAAGATGCTTGATTTCTTCCTCGGCACATTTTTGTTCGGTAATGTCGCGGGTAATACCTAATATCATGGTAATTTTTCCGTTTGCATCCCGTAGCGGCGCAGCGTGGGTCTCTAGCCAACGTCGAGTGCCTTTGAGTCCGGTAACTTCGAATTCCAGTTTGCCGCTTTCACCGCTTATTACGCGTTGATGCAAGACTTTGAAGGAGTCGCGATATTCGGGAAGAATAAAGTCAATGAGGCCGTGCTGCTGTACCTCGGCTAGCGAATCTGCTTCAAGCATGGCGAGACCTGCAGCGTTCATTTCCAGGAGTTTTTCTTTGGAGCTAATGACCTTTATGCATTCCGGTTCAGTTTCAATAATGGTTCGCAGGCGTTGCTCGCGTTCCTGCAAGGCAGCTTCTGCCTGCTTGCGTTCGCTGATGTAACTTGCCAGCGCCATACCAACCAGAGACAAAGTCACAATGTATAGCCAGTAATTTGTCATTTTGGTTTCTGCAATATCATTTGCGAAATACCCGGCGCCGGTAATTGCTCCAATAAGCCCTTGCCCTGCAACCATGGTCAAAACCGCCATCGTGCCGTGCGTTCCCAAACGCACAGCGGTCAAGGTGATGAACAGGAACATCAAAAAACCTTTGGCAAAAAGGCCGGCTGCTTCGTGGAACCAGTCGAGGAAAACAATTTGACCAAATAAAAAAGTTGAGCCAAACACTAGCGTAACCTCAATCAATTTTTTTGGTGTAAACCACTCAGTGGGTGCCCGGCGCCAAACCAGAATCAGCGGGGTAATCATGATGACGCCAAGCGCATCACCCATCCACCAATGGGACAGGTTCAGGAAATAAGCGCCTGGGTTGATGACTCCGGAAACCAGCAAAATCGTGGCACCCGTTAAGGCGGAGATACCACTGGCAATGACACCGGCAAGAACAGTTAAGCGAAAGTAATCGCCCACCGAGTAAAGATTTACGAACTGTTTATTGTCGCGGGTGAGTACCCATGCGCCAAAAAGCGCTGCAAGGGTATTTCCTATTGGTAGGGTGACAATCAACCAGAACGGGGTTTTTGCTATCACATTGATCAGCACCGCCCCGAAATAAACGCATAAGGCATATCTCTTGCCGCCTATCAACACAGCCGCCAAACCTAACCCGCTTGATGGATAGATGATATTACTAAAGCCAGTGGCCGCGTAGCCGATAACAAGCTCGGCCAAGAATGTGTAGAGTATGGTCACGCCAAGCATCTTTAACAAATTTATCCAGCGATGCTGAGCCGTGGAAATGGGCATGGTCAATTTTTGCGTATTCAAATTAAGCCGGCATTCTTGGAAAGAATTAAAACTGATTATAGTTGTCCGTCAAAAATCCGTTCTTTAATTAATACAGGCAGCTAATTTGGAAATGTCTTGAATTTCGTAGAAATCGTCATTCCGCAAAGCCTGCCTCAATCAGGGATTGCCGACATCCAGACTACTCGGATGTAATCTTAATGTGTCATCCCGGCTTCTGGTTTCCGGCACAAATCTGTTTGAAACAGATTTGCATTTACCCACAAGAACATCGTCAGGCTGGATAGCCTAACGTGAATCCCTGCTGGAACGGCGCTGTATGTAGGTGTTGCGCATGGGCTGAAGATTCTGGCTAATCAGGTACTACGTTGATAGGCCGATAGAAAATGGTTTTTGTTCTAATCGTCCTTACTTACCCATTCTTCCAGTGCCGCGATGATACTTGTCGCTTGTTCCTTACTGGAAATATTAAATTTTGATTTTTGTTGGTATTCGCCATTACGCTTCTGATAACGACGAATAGTGTATTTATCCGGACCATATTCTTCTTTAGTGCGATTCCAGTCCTGATAACGATACATAACCGTAGCCCATGCACCCTTGGTCAGCACTTTTTTGTCCAGTTCTTTAACTGTTTCGATACCGCCATCTTCGTATGCTACAGTCAATTCATCCACAGTTTCAGCCATTTCAGTCTCACGTAATTAATATTCGATTAACAGTTTATCACAACGATCCAATGCGCAAACATCCCTGGTGTATTGATATCAAGTAAGTTATTGGAAGCCAGGTCCGTGGGACAAGCTTTCTTCCATAGGCGACTGGAAGCCGCACCTCAACACGGGATTGTAAACCAATGCCCAATAATGATCGATTTGTACTCTTTCGTGTATCTCACAACCGATAACACTTGGTCACTTGCCAAAAAACTGGCCAAATGCACGGCTACCGTTACCGGTTTTAATGGTATCAACCACTTTCATGGTTTTCGCATCGATCACAGATACAGTGCTGTCAAACCAATTAGCCACATAAACATGCCGGTCATCGGGATGCGTATTAATACCCTCAGGCTTATCACCCACTTCAATCAACCCGATTTCATTTAAGGTTTCCGTATCAATAACCGACACAGAACCATCATCCTGATTAGTCACAAACAAACGGCTGTCATTAAGCGCCAATGCGGCGGCATAAGGCAACATATTAACCTTAACAGTAGCAACTGGTAGCATACGCCGTGTTTCCAACACTGTCACATCATCACTTTGTACATTGGCGACATAAATGCGCTCGCCTCTGGCATCAATCGTGAGTCCAAAAGGATGCGAGCCAACCAGCGTGGTCTTGGTGATAGCCAGTTTATTAAGGTCAATTTTAGAAACAGAATTACTAAGCCGGTTCGCGACATACAGCCAATGATTATCAGGGCTAACCACCAATCCCGATGGGGAATCACCTACCGCAATAGTTTTAATGATTCTATAGCTGTCAGCATCAATGACATCAACATTGTTATTGTACCAATCCGCCACATAAATCCGTTTGCCATCGGTTCCCGTAGCAATGCCTAATGCCCCGTCACTCACCGCGACTTTAGCAATAACCTCGCGTTTTTTTAGGTCTATAACAGCGAAGCCCTTGGCTTCCGGCGTGCTTATATAGACTTTATCCCCGGCAGGTGAAACCGCCACGCCGGCGGGCTTGCCATGCACGCTAATCGTATCAACTACTTTGCCCTGCTCGGTATCAATAATAGAAATACTGTCATCCAATTGATTAGTGATATAAGCAAAAGGCGCGGCTGCCAGTGGGGTAATAAAAAAAGTTGTAGCGATGGCTATCGCTACAACTTGGCATTTCACAAAAAACACCTGTGACCCTTACTTTTCAGCTAAGGTTTTCAGATTGATCAAGCCCGTTTTCAAAACTGCGCTTACAGCTGCATTGGCTGTTTCTTCGTTCATTTCCGTTGGTGGATTGTTGTTTGTGTATGCACGGTAATAACCGGCAGTCCAATTAACTACAGAAGTATCGCCTTTAGCTTCTACTTCAATACTTGCTGAGTAGTTATCTACAGGCAACACAGGCACTTTTTCTTCAACACCCGCATGAGTAATTGTTTTTGCAGTGCTCATTTCGGTAATCTTGTATGCATAAGACATTTTTGCCTCATCATACTTTTTCATTTCTTCTTTGATGGTACCGCCGTCTTTTAAAGTCAGAACACGCGTTGCGCCTTTTTTATTACCGCCTTCAGAGGTTACGTTAAAAATATCGGGATGCCATGACATATCCCCATAATTTTTGATAATAGCCCAGACTTTTTCGGCAGGCGCATTGATGGTGATTTGTTCTTCGGCTTTTTGACGCACGGGCCCATGTGCATTGGCAACCGCAGTAAAAAAGAACAGTAAAACTGACATAATTAACGTAATTTTCTTCATAGTAACTCCTAGTTGTGAACATAAAAACTAAGCGAGGCATTATATGCCAACTGGAAATTGCAAGCATCAGTTGACGTATTTAAATTGTAATCTAAAGTGCGGGAAAATCATTTTTTCTGCTGGCCCGTCTTATTTATAACGATGACGACAAACTCATTTCCCAAGTTGAAAAAATTAAGATCCAAGTAGCTAATTGACTGCTTTTGGCCTAAATAGAGCTTGGCTCTAAAATAGAAAAGCCAAGGTTTTCAAAATAGCGGAGGTTTGGCCTTTATTGACAACAGACTAGTGAGCTGATATTTTGCTGGATTGGCACTCGTCTTGGTGGAGTGCTAATTTTAGCCTATATGAGGTATATGTGAGTAATAGTACTCGGGATTTAAATGAACGGTCATTACTGTTATTAAAAACGTTGGTTGAACGCTATATCAGCGATGGTCAGCCGGTGGGCTCCCGAGTGCTGTCAAAAGACTCAGAGCTAAACTTGAGTCCAGCGACCATTCGCAATGTAATGGCGGATCTGGAGGATTTGGGACTGGTGCATTCTCCACATACGTCAGCGGGGCGCGTGCCCACTGTCAGCGGCTACCGCATGTTTGTTGACAGCTTATTAACAGTAAAGCCGCTGGACGTTAAAGATATAACACGCCTGCATCAGGGGTTGTCGGAAAGAGAGGACGCCAGCAATATGATCGGCATTGCGTCAAGGCTGCTTGCGGAATTGACAAAGATGGCCGGGGTAGTGACCTTACCCAGACGAGAACTGGTCTGTTTGCGTCATATTGAATTTTTACCTTTATCACATAAACGCGTGCTGGTTATTTTTGTCACCAATGAACAGGAAGTCCATAACAAAGTCATTCATACCGGCAAGATCTTTAGCGCATCCGAGTTACAACAGGCTGGCGCGTATCTCAATTCAGTTTATTGCGGCCGTAGCTTGGTCGCTGTACGTGAAGCCGTTTTGATGGAATTGCAAGACGACCAGGAACGCATGAATCAGGCTATGCTGGATGCGATAAAGATGGCGCAATTGACTTTTGAATCGAGCAACGAGAAGGATGATTATGTGCTAACAGGTGAAACCAATTTAATGGGCTTTTCCGAGTTGTCAGAAAAGGATCATTTAAAAAAATTGTTTGATGCCTTTAGCCAAAAGCAGGATGTAATTCATCTACTCGATCAATCCATGAAGGCTGAGGGGGTGCAGATTTTTATAGGCGAAGAATCCGGTTACCAGGCATTTGACCATTGTAGTCTGGTTACGTCCTCCTATTCCGTCAATGATGAAGTGGTCGGTGTGCTTGGGGTCATCGGCCCGACACGCATGGCTTATGAAAAAATCATTCCGTTTGTCGATGTTACGGCAAAATTATTAGGTGCGGCCTTGAATCCAAAAACAACGACCCCATGATAGGTAGCACTATTTTTTGTGCTTTAAGGCACGTTACCACGACGATTATTTTTTAAGGAACTATAAGAAATGAGTATTGATCAGGAAGTACCTGAATCGCAGATTGAAGCTGAGATTGAAAATGAAACCGTCAATGAAGAATCTCAACACACTGAAATAGGTGAGCATGAGTACACGATTGAAGAGCTGAAAACTGAATTAGAAGAAGCCAAGCAAAAAGCCCATGACAACTGGGATAAAGCGGTTCGCACCCAGGCGGAAATGGAAAACCTGAAAAGAAGAACACAAAAAGATCTGGAAGATGCGCATAAGTTTGCCTTGACCAGTTTTGCCAAGGAATTATTGCCGGTATTTGATAGTCTCGTTCTGGGATTGCAAGCGGCGACAGGCGATAGCGAGGACGTGAAAAAGTTTCGGGAAGGTAGTGAATTAACTATCAAACAGTTCGAAGCATTGTTTGCAAAGTTTAATATCGCTGCTATTGACCCCCTGGGGCAGCCCTTTAACGCTGAACAACATCAAGCGATGCTCATGCAAGCGATGGAAGGTGCCGAACCTAATACAGTAATTAACGTATTTCAAAAAGGTTATATGCTGAATGGACGTTTGCTACGACCTGCTATGGTGGTGGTAGCAAAAGCGGCGGAAAAACCGCCAGAAGTTGATGAGCAGGCTTGAACACCATAAAACAGCCCCCATATAGGCAATAACTTTTACATTTTTTAAACAAATTCAAGTCTGGAGCATTCAATGGCTAAAATAATTGGGATAGATTTAGGAACGACCAACTCGTGTGTTGCTGTATTGGAAAACGGCGTTGCGAAGGTGATTGAAAACAGTGAAGGCGCGCGTACCACGCCTTCAATTATCGCTTTTAGTAGTGATGATGAAGTTTTAGTCGGGCAATCGGCAAAACGTCAGGCGGTCACCAACCCAAAAAACACACTTTTCGCGATTAAACGCTTGATCGGTCGCCGTTTTAAAGATGATGTCGTGCAAAAAGACATCAAAATGGTACCTTACAAAATCATCGAAGCAGAAAACGGTGATGCATGGGTAGAAGTGCATGGCAAAAAAATGGCATCGCCAGAAATTTCAGCCCGCATTTTGATGAAGTTGAAAAAAGACGCGGAAGCGTATTTAGGGGAAACAGTAACCGAAGCGGTTATAACCGTACCGGCTTATTTTAACGACTCACAACGTCAAGCGACTAAAGATGCAGGCCGCATTGCAGGTTTGGAAGTTAGACGTATTATTAACGAGCCGACTGCATCTGCACTGGCATTCGGCATGGATAAGCCTAAAGGCGATACCAAAATCGCAGTCTATGACCTGGGCGGCGGTACGTTTGATATTTCCATTATTGAAATTGCCGAAATCGATGGCGAACACCAATTTGAAGTACTATCTACCAATGGTGACACTTTCCTGGGTGGTGAAGATTTTGACTCAAGAATTATTGAGTTTCTTGCCAGTGAATTTAAAAAAGAAAGCGGCGTAGATGTACACAACGATCCATTAGCACTGCAACGTTTGAAAGAAGCCGCAGAAAAAGCCAAGATTGAGTTGTCTTCAAGCCAGCAAACTGATGTTAACTTACCTTACATCACTGCGGATGCTTCGGGTCCCAAGCATTTAAATGTTAAATTGACCCGCGCTAAATTGGAATCTTTGGTTGAAGAACTGATTAACCGTACTAAAGGTCCCTGTGAAATGGCGCTTAAAGACGCAGGTCTCAAAGCATCGGATATCAATGATGTAATTTTGGTGGGCGGTCAAACGCGTATGCCAAAAGTGCAGGAAATGGTAAAAGGTATTTTTGGTAAAGAACCGCGTAAAGACGTGAACCCTGACGAAGCGGTTGCTTTAGGCGCGGCAATTCAGGCTGGTGTTTTGGCCGGTGATGTTAAAGATGTGTTATTGCTGGATGTTATTCCCTTGTCTCTGGGTATAGAAACAATGGGCGGTATTATGACCAAGTTGATTGAAAAAAATACCACCATTCCAACCAATGCGTCACAAGTATTTTCTACCGCCGATGACAACCAAACCGCTGTCACAATTCATGTATTGCAAGGCGAACGTGAGAAAGCAGCGGCTAACAAATCGCTGGGGCGTTTTGATTTAGCGGATATCCCCCCCGCATCGCGCGGTGTCCCGCAAATTGAAGTATCTTTTGATATTGATGCTAACGGTATTTTGAACGTATCTGCTAAGGACAAGGCAACCGGTAAAAAACAATCGATTATCATTAAAGCCTCCAGTGGTTTGTCTGATGATGAAGTCGATCGTATGATTAAAGATGCTGAAGCTCATGCCGATGAAGACCGTAAATTGACTGAATTAGTCCATGCTCGCAACCATGCGGACGGAATGATTCATGCAACCGAAAAATCTATGAAAGAATTGGGTGACCAGGTTGGCGCGGATGAAAAAGCCAGCATTGAACACGCCATTGATGCCCTGAAAGAAGCCGTTAAAGGTGATGATAAGGACAACATTGAAGCTAAAACCAATGACTTGACCGAGTTATCAGGCAAACTGGCTGAACGCGTTTATGCACAAAAAGCAGGCGGTGAAGGCGGAGAGGCTCATCATGCCGACGGAGGTTCATCATCACATCACGCGGCCGATGACGGCGTTGTCGATGCTGAGTTTGAAGAAGTTAAGGACGACGATAAGAGATAATACGGGCACAAGCTACACATACACATCAGAATTCCTCCTCGGAACAGGGGGAATGCTGATCTTGCCGTTCCAGTCTCTTATGTTTTGGCTAGGTTGGAATAACCAGAGTTCGCTGTAAATAAACATCAAACCAGTATTTTAAAGTGTCGGATACACTTTTAACTAACAAATCTTTAAAACGAGATCATTCCGCGCTTTCTTAGCGTGTGGCTTCTTATAACCTCGCAGCAATGCTTTATCTCCTGAGCAACGATCAGGAGCGGATTGAAACATGGCAACAAAAGAAGATTTTTACAAGCTGCTCAACGTGGATAGAAACGCCAGTGATGCAGAGATCAAGAAAAGCTATCGCAGTATGGCGATGAAATTTCATCCCGATAGAAACGCTGACAATCCGGAAGCAGCTGAAGCTAAATTCAAGCAAATTAAAGAAGCTTACGAAGTTTTATCAGACCCTAAAAAACGCTCGGCTTATGACCAGTTCGGTCATGCCGGTGTTGATCCGTCTATGGGCGGTCGTCCCGGTGGATTTGGTGGCGCCGAAGGTTTCAGCGATATTTTCGGCGATGTGTTTGGCGATATTTTTGGGGGTGGAAGACAGCGCAGCAACGTTCAGCGCGGCTCTGACTTACGCTATAATCTGGAATTAACCCTGGAAGAAGCCGTTGCTGGAACAGAAACAAAAATTCGTATTCCGGTACTGGTTAGTTGTAGCGAATGTAAGGGTTCAGGCGCAAAAAAAGGATCAAGTCCCATTATTTGCTCAACCTGTCATGGCCATGGTCAAGTCAGGATGCAGCAAGGTTTCTTTTCTGTACAGCAAACCTGTCCGACTTGTCGTGGTACTGGCAAGCAAATTAAAGATCCCTGTGGTAAATGTCAAGGTCAAGGGCGTGTTCAGGAGACCAAAACCTTGTCGGCAAAAATCCCTGCGGGTGTCGATACGGGTGATCGTATACGCTTGGCTGGTGAAGGAGAGGCCGGAGAACGGGGCGGCCCGGCGGGTGATCTTTACGTTGAGATCCGAGTAAAAGAACATGATATTTTTACTCGCGATGGTGCAAACTTATATTGCGAAGTTCCTATCAGTTTTGCTACCGCCTGTTTAGGTGATGCCATACAAGTGCCTACTTTGGATGGCGAAGTGAAACTGACCATCCCTCCTGAAACACAGACCGGGAAATCGTTCAGGTTACGCGGTAAAGGCGTTAAACAGGTCAGGGGCGGAGCCGTGGGCGATCTGCTGTGCAAGGTGAAAATTGAAACTCCCGTACAGCTGACCAAAGAACAAAAATCACTGGTTCAAAAGCTTGGCGAATCGTTATCAAGTGGCGGCAAGCAGCACAGCCCCCAAGAACACTCCTGGGTTGATGGTGTGAAAAACTTTTTTGATAAATTAACAGGATAAGTTATGACGCGTATAGCCATAGCCGGAGCATCCGGTCGAATGGGACTATGTCTAATCAGAGCAGCGGTGCTGGCTGATAGAGCGGCATTAGCCGTTGCGCTCTCGCGTCCTGGTAGTGATGCAGTAGGTAAAGATGTTGGCGAACTGGCCGGCATCGGCGCCTTGGGTGTTAAAGTAGTTGATGATTTGGCCTCGGTTGTTGATCAGTTTGATGTGTTGATTGATTTTACCCGCCCCGATGCGTCAATGGCGTTTATCGAGTTGTGCCGGCAAGCGGGCAAAAAAATAGTTATTGGCACTACCGGCTACAGTGACGCTCAAAAGTCGGTGATTGCCGAAGCTGCTAAAGACGTGGCAATAGTGCTTGCGCCCAATATGAGTGTAGGCGTGAATTTGGCGCTCAAATTGCTGGAAATGACCGCCAATGTTATCGGTGAATATACCGATATAGAAGTGATTGAGGCTCACCACCGGCACAAAGTCGACGCCCCATCAGGTACGGCATTGCGCATGGGTGAAGTGATTGCCGACGCATTAGGGCGGGACTTAAAAGACTGCGCTATTTATGGCCGAGAAGGCAATACCGGTGAGCGGGATAGAAAAACGATTGGTTTTTCAACAATTCGAGCGGGTGATATCGTCGGGGAACATACCGTGATGTTTGCGGATGAGGGTGAACGTATTGAAATTACCCATAAAGCCACCAGTCGCATGACCTTTGCCAATGGCGCGGTCAGAGCCGCAACCTGGCTAAATGACAAACCAAACGGACTTTATGACATGCAGGATGTTTTGGGGCTTTCCAATGCTTGATGGTTTTATCACCTAACCCCGATCGAAATTCAGGAAAAAATCACCACCGATGCGAAAACATGCCTTTGGTACAAGGCTCTTCGGCATTGGCGGTCTTGGTCCAAATGGATTTATCCAATTCAAACTATCCTACACCAGAGCAGCATGCATGAAATAACTTTGGCACTTGAAACACCGATGTCGCCCGTCCCAAGCCCTTCGGCTATTCTCGGGAGAGCCTTGCCAATGATGAATTCGCTCAAATTTATAGTATGCATGTTCCAGCAGGCTTTTAGCGAAATAAACACGCATATTGCTGAACATAGGCATCAAAACTGACCAGTTCCTCGAAAACGCACATCAAATGGACCAAATTAATTCTGGTTTTTTTGAGCAGCAATAGTTCCTCCCAGTCATAAAAAAACAAAACTGGTGCAACCCGCAAGCAGTTGCACCAGTTTAATACATTATTTTCAGCCGCTTAATAACAGTTTAAACAAGCTTTTTGCAGTGCTGGAATTTTATAACCACTTATAAATATTGAATAAAAAGCTAACATAAAATTATTATATTGATTTTGGCATGGTACCTGCTAAATTAGATTTAAACACTGTTTCAAATGCTCTATCGTTGGTGCACCAACGACCTTTTGAATATAAAATGTTTAATAACTTTAACTTATACTGACGCCATATCATGAATATGCTTAATGTATTATTGATTGAAAGCAATCTTGATAATACATTGCTGGAAAAGAGCCTTAAAGACTATGGTTTCAAATTCCTTAAAACTCAATACAATCCTACGTTTTTAGCGCTAATCAAGGAAATCACACCTGATATCATTATTTTTAATATTGATACACCCTCTAAATTATTATTGGCTGATCTGCAAACGCTTAATCAGCAAACCCCATTACCTGTGATTATGTTTGCCAGTGACGGCAATATCGACACCATAAATCAGGCTATTAAAGCAGAAGTCAGCGCTTTTATAGTCGATTGTCTTGAATACAAGCGCATTAACAGCATGATCAATGTGGCTATCGCCAGATTCAAACATCAGCAATATCTCAACAATGCTCTGGAAGAAGCACGAGCAAAACTTGAAGACCGAAAACAGATAGATCGCGCTAAAGCCATTTTAATCAAAACCCAAAACTTTACCGAAGACGAGGCTTATCACACGCTTAGAAAACTGGCGATGGATAGAAATATTACCCTGGGTGAAATGGCTAAAAACGTTATTGCCATGTCGGAATTATTCAAATAGCGCCCCAACTGAATCAGAAAACCATGAAAACGTTTATCAAAGTCACTGAAATATGGATTCCGGACAAAGAACGGACTCAGCTGGAATTTGGCTCAGGTTTATATGGCGGTCTAATAGATTTTAAAGCGGCCAGCGAACAACAACAGTTTGCTTATAACGAAGGTTTACCCGGTAAAGCTTGGGCTGCGGGTCATCCGATTGTGCTGACAAAATTTGAACACTCTTACTTTAAACGAACCGCTGCCGCTAAAAAAGCCGGCTTGACTTGCGGTATTGCCATACCCGTTTTTTCAGGCGACTTTCTGATGGCCGTTGTTGTTTTTTTATGTGGTGATGATGAAGACCATGCCGGCGCTATCGAAGTTTGGCGCGATAAACCGCTGTTGGAAAACATGCTTAACGTTATGGACGGCTATTACGGCACACTGCAACACTTTGAAGCTATTTCCAGACAAATCAGCGTGCCTAAAGGTCAAGGACTGGCTGGACTGGCTTGGGAAACCGGAATGCCAATCCTTGTCGATGATATAAGCAAGGCGGACACGTTCATCAGGGCATCCGACGCACAACAGGCAGGCATCAGTATGGGTATTGGCATTCCTGTTTCCGACAATTCCGAACATTGCTACATCATGACCTTTCTTTCAGCTAAAGCCACTCCTATCGCCAAACGGATCCAAATATGGATTCCTGACCAACAAGGGAAACAACTCATCTGTCAACAGGGATATAGTAAAAACAGCAATGACCTGGCAAAAATATTCGAGACAATTACCGTTAATAAAGGTGAAGGCGCGCTTGGCCGCGTCTGGCTGACCGGCTTGCCTGTCATAACCGGCGATCATGAACCTGATTACAATCCCCAACTGGACAACCTAAGCAGCATGCTAGCCATACCCGTCATAGAAAATGGCCGATTAAAAGCGATTGTCAGTTTTTTGTTTTGAATTTAACCCATCCAAACAGTTCTTGTTTGGTGCAAAACACGTTCACTGCCGCACATTCCTAGAGCACAGTAGTAACCCGCCCTGATCCTGACTGTTACTTTCAACACACGCCGCATAGTAATAAATAGACTGCAACAAACTGTATTTATTGAAAAAATAGAAATATCAATAGATATTAAATGCTTTTGGCACGGCTTGTGCTTTAACATCTATAGAGGCTCCAAAGTTGGAGCCACAATTCCAAGCTCAAAGTTGAGCACAAAGACAAAGGCGTCGACTAAATCGTTGTGTCGTTATTGGCACTCGATTTTGCGACGTTTTTTTTTGCCCTTAATATCTATACAGGATAAAGCCATCATGAAAAAACCGGGAAAATTTTCTATTAGAAAACTGGTTACAGCGCTCACTGCTGTAGCCGCTATTACCACATTAAGCTTTGCATCCAGCATCAGTGCAGCTGAAAAGCTGGAAAAAGAAAACCTGAAATTTGGGTTTATCAAATTGACAGACATGGCGCCTTTAGCCATTGCTTATGAAAAAGGCTATTTCGAAGATGAAGGACTATCCGTGCAAGTCGAAGCGCAAGCCAACTGGAAGGTTTTACTGGATCGCGTCATCAATGGTGAACTGGATGGTGCGCACATGCTGGCAACATTGCCATTTGGAACAGCCGTTGGCTATGGTACTAAAGCGGACATTATCAGCGCTTTCACTATGACTTTAAATGGCGATGCCATTACGGTATCAAATGATGTCTGGAAGCAAATGAAACCGCAGATACCTATGAAAGACGGAAAACCGGTGCATCCAATTAAAGCGGACGCCTTAAAACCGGTGCTTGAAAAATATAAAAGCGCAGGCAAACCTTTCAATATGGCGATGACCTTCCCTGTTGGAACACATAACATGAAATTGCGTTACTGGCTGGCAGCGGGTGGTATCAAGCCCGGCTATTATGCGCCTCCTGAAGACACCTCCGGTCAGATTGATGCCGAGGCCATGCTGTCGGTTACTCCTCCTCCACAAATGCCGGCAACTATGGATTCAGGCACTATTGCCGGTTACTGCGTCGGAGAACCCTGGAATCAGCAAGCCGTCTTTAAAGGTATAGGTGTTCCTGTTATCAGCGACTATGAACTGATGAAAAACAGCCCTGAAAAAATTTTTGGGGTCACCAAAGAATGGGCGGAAAAAAATCCCAATACTCACAAAGCGGTCATCAAGGCTTTGATTCGTGCCTCTTTATGGCTGGATGCGGAAAACAACAAAAATCGTAATGAAGGCGTAGAAATGCTGTCCCAAAAACAGTATGTCGGCGCTGACTATGATGTTATCGCTAACAGTATGAACGGCACTTTTGAATACGAAAAAGGTGATAAACGGGCATTACCTGATTTCAATGTATTTTCTCGTTATAACGGTTCTTATCCCTATTACAGCGATGCGGTATGGAGCTTAACGCAAATGCGTCGTTGGGGACAAATCAACGAACAAAAACCGGATGCCTGGTATATGGAAACTGCCAAAAAAGTTTACCGTCCTGATATTTATATGGCAGCGGCAAAGGCGCTTATTGCAGAGGGCAAAGCTAAAGCCGGCGACTTCCCGTCCGAAAAGGAAACCGGTTTTAAAGCACCCAGTTCCGACTTTATCGATGGTATTGTTTTTGACGGCACCAAACCGAATGACTACCTGACCAAATTCCCCATTGGTCTGAAAGGCAAACAGAAAGTCGTTGGCGGTAAGGTAGTGGAGTAGGGGCTGGCCTTGTGCCTGCCCAGGGCAACCATAAGGGATTTGCCACTAAGTATCCGCTGGTTTCCAAGCAGGAGCTTGGGAACCAGCAAAAATCAGTGTAGTTGGGGGAACGGTAAAGATGACAACGTCGAGAATATTTAGCAGTACCGATTTTTTTCAACCTACTGACGGTGAGCCGATTCGTTCAATCGTAACACAGTCTAAGGAGGCGGTGGTTGTGGCTTGGCACATTAAGCAAGGGCAGGAAATTCCCTTGCATATCCACCCTCACGGCCAGGATACCTGGACCATTTTATCAGGCAAGGGCCATTATTATCTGGACATTAATGGAACTACCCGGCCAATTATGGCAGGTGATGTAGTCGTAGCCCATACCGGCGAAGCCCATGGAGTATTTAACGATAACCCCGAGCCCTTGGTGTTTATTTCGGTTGTCTCGCCTGCTGACGCAGGACATCAACTTATCTAAATGGACAACAGTGCACAAGAATGAATTCAATATTACAGATGGTGAAAATCTAGGAGCCAACTATGTACAACCAACTCATCAAATTTTTTAACATAACCGGCTTAACCTGGTTTGTTCCCTTCGTAAAAATAGCGGCCGGAGAAAACCCTGCACAACAAGCCCGTCAACTGTTTCTGATTATGGGTATTCCCATTATCGCCTTCACTCTGTTTCTGGGACTTTGGAGTGTTTCCGCTTCCAAAGTCAACACCAGCCTGGGCGCTATACCCGGCCCAGTAGCAGTTTGGCATGAGGCAGGGGGATTATTAGCAGAACATTTCGCGGAAAAAGAGAAAGAAGCCAAATTTTATCAACGTCAGCAAGAACGCAATGCACAAGCGCTGGCAGAAAATCCGGCTGCTGAAATTAAAACCCGCCCCTTTAACGGTCAAGCTACGTATCTGGATAAGATTTTCACCAGCCTTTACACGGTTTTTGCAGGCTTTGTGATAGCCACGCTAATCGCCGTGCCGCTGGGCCTTTTATGTGGTATGAGTCCGGTTATTAACACGGCAATCAACCCGCTGATTCAAATCTTTAAACCGGTATCGCCATTGGCCTGGTTACCTATTGTTACCCTGGTTGTCAGCGCTGTTTATGTGACCACAGAAGATTCATGGTTTGAGAAATCTTTTCTGACTTCTGCAATTGTCGTCACGCTGTGTTCTCTTTGGCCAACCTTGATTAATACGGCAGTTGGCGTCGCGTCGATTGACAAGGATTTGGTTAACGTCGGGAAAGTATTGCGTCTGAGCTGGTTCACCCAGATCAAAAAAATTATCTTACCATCCGCATTACCTTATATCTTCACCGGCATGAGATTGTCATTGGGTGTGGGCTGGATGGTGTTAATTGCTGCGGAAATGCTGGCGCAAAATCCGGGGCTGGGAAAATTCGTCTGGGATGAGTTCCAAAACGGCAGTTCAAATTCCTTAGGCAGAATCATGGTGGCGGTATTCACCATCGGCATCATCGGTTTTGTTCTGGATCGTGTCATGCAGTCACTACAAAAAGTATTCTCTTTCGGTAGAGAACTTTAATCAGGAGCCTATTATGCCAGCCGTAAAACTTAAACTCGTTGATATTAAAGCTTCCACCGTAAAGCCATCGCCATCAAATGATGATTATCAGCCGTTAGTGGAATTAAAGAATGTTTATAAAGGCTATGGTGAAGGTAAAGATAAAACATCCATCCTCAAAAATATCAATTTAACGGTTAAAGAAGGTGAATTTATTGCGATCGTTGGCTTTTCCGGGAGTGGGAAAACCACGCTGATTTCAACCATTGCCGGTTTGATCCAGGCTGACAGCGGTGATGTATTAAAACAGGGCAAGCCTATTACAGCACCGGGGCCTGACCGGGGCGTGGTATTTCAAAACTATTCCCTGATGCCGTGGCTAACGGTTTATGAAAACGTGGCATTGGCGGTTGATGCGATTTTTAAGGACTGGCCTGCGGAGCAACGTAAAGCACATACAGAAAAATATGTCCGCATGGTTAATCTGGGTGCGGCAATGGCTAAAAAGCCGGCTGAATTATCGGGCGGCATGCGCCAACGGGTTAATGTTGCCCGTGCGCTCGCAGCCAGCCCCGATATTTTATTGCTGGATGAACCGCTGAGCGCGCTGGATGCGTTAACACGCGGCAACTTGCAGGATGAAATTCTGCAAATCTGGGAACAGGAAAAGAAAACCGTCATCCTGATTACCAATGATGTCGATGAAGCGATCTATATGGCTGACCGCGTTATCCCTTTAAACCCCGGCCCTGATGCAACCTTCGGCCCCGATTTTCATATCAATATCAAACGGCCGCGCGATAGAACTGCGTTGAACCATAACGAAACATTCAAAAAACTGCGTGCCGAAATCACTCAATATCTGATGGCTATCGGCATGGAAAAAACCCAGGACTTAAGCTCCGATAAAATCACTTTACCCAAAGTTCGGCCTAATACCAGCAACGACTGGAAACTGGACAGTTCAGCATTAAAACCCGGCAAGGATGATTTGGGAAGGCCTCGTTATCTGGAGTTTTCGCAGCTGTCAAAAATTTACCCGACACCGGATGGTAACAGCACAGTTAAAGTTGTTGACGGCTTTGACCTGAAAATGAAAAAAGGCGAGTTTATTTCGATTATCGGCCATTCAGGATGCGGTAAATCCACGGTTTTATCAATGACCGCCGGATTAAACAGCATTTCCGAAGGCGGTATTGTTCTGGATAACCGGGAAATTGACGGTGCGGGTCCTGATCGTGGCGTCGTATTTCAAGCGCCCAGTTTATTTCCCTGGCTCACGGCATTTGAAAACGTCACCTTGGGCGTTGATAAAGTCTATCCACATGCCTCTAAATCAGAGCGCGATGATATTGTTGAGTACTATCTAACTCGTGTCGGTTTGGGTGATTCTCTGCATAAAAAAGCCGGCGACATGTCCAATGGAATGCGGCAGCGGGTCGGTATTGCTCGCGCCTTTGCTTTATCGCCCAAACTGCTGTTACTGGATGAGCCTTTCGGCATGCTGGATTCATTAACTCGATGGGAATTGCAGGAAGTCTTAATGGAAGTCTGGGAAAGGACGCACGTAACCGCTATCGTCGTTACGCATGATGTGGATGAAGCTATCTTGTTGGCAGACCGTGTGGTGATGATGACCAACGGCCCTCATGCAAAAATCGGCAAAATAGAAGAGATTGATTTACCCAGGCCACGCACGCGCAAAGCGCTGCTTGCGCATCCTGATTATTACAAGTATCGGGAAAGTTTACTGACTTTTCTGGCCGAATGTGAGCATACGCATTAGACGGGTGGGAGCGGCTTTAGCCGCGATCATTCGTGGTTAATCGTGCCCAATATCCAAAGCTTAACGAATCGATATTCAATTTATAGGGGGCTTTATGCCACAGAAACAAAGAAAAATCCCGTTATCGGCCGCGCTGCTATCATTGTCGGTCGTCAGTCAAACAGCAGTTGCGGACGTTACCAAAGAGGTTGAAGACGCGCTCAATTTTTATCATTATGGTAAAAACGGAGCGGTAAAAATTGACCTGAACACTCGCTATGAAAACGTTAATCAGGATAACGTCAGAGCTCCTGCGCTCAGAGGCATACCTCTGCCTGCCGCAAGACAGCCGGATACCGCCAACGCTGTTACGACACGCTTACGCTTGGGCCTGCTTTCACCGAAGTTTCATGGCCTGCAAGGTTATGCCGAATACCAGGGACTCTATGCCATGGACTCGAATTACAATAGTACACGTAACGGTAAAACCGAATACTCAACGGTTGCCGATCCTTACAAAAATGAACTTGATCAACTTTGGCTCAGTTATGAGGGCGTCCCGGACACCGTAATCAAGGGAGGCCGGCAAGTCATCCAGTTTGATGACCAGCGTTTTATCGGTAATGTGGGCTGGCGGCAGTTGCAACAAACCTTTGACTCGGTGCTGATAACCCACAATAATCAGCAGCTTTACGGTTTGACCATTAATGCCGGTTATATCGGCCGGGTAAAAACGGTTACAGCAACGACCGAAGGCCTGACTGCGCCGATACTTAATGTCAATTATAAACTCGGCGATTACGGCAGCCTGACCGGTTATGGATACTGGCTTGATTATACTGATCCGGACGTCTATGCCAAATCGAGCCAGAGCTACGGCCTTCGCCTGACAAACTATCAAAAACCGGGGGACTCGTACAAATTAAGTGATAACTATGGCCTGGTTTACACGGCTGAATGGAGTATACAATCGGATTACCAAAATAGCCCAAAAGACTATACGGTAAACCGCTGGAATCTGATGGGCGGCTTCACCGCTTATATGTTCACTTTTCAAGGCGCGATGGAGCAACTTGACGGTGTAGGCCAAAATAAAACCTTTACTACCCCGCTGGGTACCAACTTTGCCTTTCAGGGCTGGGCTGATCAATTCCTGGTTACTCCTAACGATGGTATTCGGGATGTGTTCGGCACAGTAACTACCAGCCTGGATCGCGGTGAGGTTACCTTAATGGGGGTTTTTCATCAATTTTATGATGACACCGGCAACATTAATTACGGCAAGGAATGGGATTTTAGGGCGGTTAAGAAATTCGGCAAGCATTATTCGCTGTTAGCGCAATACGCCTATTACGATGCCGATCAGTACAGTACAGATACCCAGAAAATCTGGGTGCAGGGTAATATTAATTTCTGAGAATTATAGCGCGGATTAGCGATAAAAATTGTGTAAGAATTAAAACAAGTCGTTTGAATTGGAGTAAAGAAACATGTTTTTTACTCCAACCCAAATAAAATAAGATACTTACAAAACGCATAAAATGAGTATTCGTAAGCATGGTTCGGTTGATGCCTGTTATAAGCTTTGTCGAAGGGCGGTTCCAATCCAGGATTTATTGCGCCACTGTATTGGGTTGCGAAAGGATGCAACACAAGCTACTGGACTCAAGCCGCGTGCAATTCTTCATGTAGCACTTTGCGCAACATCTCAACGGTGAGTGGCGCCGATTCAGGGGAAAGACTAGCACGCAAAGCGTTGTTAATCAGCGTTTGATAACCCTTACCGTTTTGCGATGCCCGCTCCCTGAAAGCTGCCAGAATATCTTCATCCAAAAAAATGGTGATGCGGGTTTTTCCAGTGGAATCCACCACCGCGCCGCGTGTGCCGTTAGAAAAATCATATTCGTCTTTCATCGTTTAACCCTCTTGATAAGTACGCCGTTCGTGTGGCTCAGCCAAGCGTGTTGACTTTCAACTTAAGAATGGGCGGTTTAAGGTTAAGCGGTTCGTGGTACGCCCTTCGACTGCTCTCAGAAGGGCTATCAACTTAAGGCGGGGCATTGAACGTTGCTCGTTCCCAAGCTCCTGCTTGGGAATGCGGCTTTGGAAGCTCAAGCTTCCCGCAAGAAGGCAAGCTGGAGCTTGGGAACCAGCGAACAAAAGCCAGTAGAGTGCACGCCGCGCACCTTTCACGGCTTCAACTTAGTACGGAGTTCGTTTATAACATACTCATATTCTTTGCTTTTGAATACAATCAAATGGGTGTCCTTGAGAGTCATGAAAGGTGCGCGATCGGGATGCGCACACTACAAGACTTAAGTGGGTAGCCCTATTTTGCTACCGCAAAGTTATGGGCAAAGAGCAGCGTTTGGGAAATTCGTTCCGCATAGATTTGGACCAATCTGAA
Organism: uncultured Gammaproteobacteria bacterium; assembly: GCA_963849195.1. GTDB lineage: Bacteria > Pseudomonadota > Gammaproteobacteria > Methylococcales > Methylomonadaceae > Methylobacter_C. The sequence continues at coordinate 162,441 of CAWKGQ010000021.1, read as the reverse complement.
TGCCGCCAGAAACATCACCGGCTCCGTTGTCGAAAAACACATTTCTTGCATAGCCAGATGAATCTGAATGATTCAATAGACCAAATCTGGAATTTCTATCTATTTCGTTGTCAATCACTGTGGCGACAACGATGATACCAAGAACTCCGATCTCAACGCCGGAACTGGAGTTAACGGATACAATATTAGATTGGATTAAACCAGCATCAACACTGATACCGGTGCCACGGTTATTACCCGACAAGCTGTTCAATACATGAGCACCCGTTGTAAGATTGATCCCATCACCCCCATTGTTCTTCGTTTTTACGTGATCAATGGTACATGACGAATCCAATCTAATTCCATCAGAGCCCATGTCCTTTACTGTGCCGTTCATAACCGTGACCGAGCTTCCGCCGATGCCTGGTTGTTTCGTAGTTATTCCTCTTCCAGTGCCAGTGCCAGTGCCAGTTCCGGAGATGGTGAATCCATTAAGATCCAAAGTAACGTCACTGACTTCAATCTCAATAACATTGGTGTTCGAATTATTATTAGTTAGGTTGCCCGCTAACCGGTAACTACCAGTCTGCTTTATTGACACAGGAAACCCCGCCAAATCACCAGGAGTAACATTCCCCGCCAAAGCATTTGCCTGGGTTATCAAAACCACACCATCAACCGCACTGGCACTGTTTGAAAAGCCGCCTAAACATGCAGTCAGTAGAACGATAGAACTTAATTTATTGCTTATATATTTCATAATTGATTCTCCGATTTGTTTATATGTACAAGTCTTTAAAACACTTAAGGATTTAAATTTCTATGGAATTTCGCAGTTGTCGATGTCTTATAAAACCGAAACTGAGAAGCCCTATACCCAGCAAGAATATTGAATTTGCTTCGGGTACTGAGACATTGCCTTGAATTTGAAACTGAACAGTTTCGCCATTGATGGTCTTCACTCCATCAATAAAAAAATTGCGTACCTGGAAATTGCCCATATAGGGTTGTGAGGTGGGCAGTGCATCACTGTTAAATACCGTTCCTGTTGGGTCTTCCAAGAAAAGCTGCATGGAAAGATAATCTGCGAGTCCTCCGGGAGTCGGAAAGGGGTTCTGTGCCAGCATGGTCAGTTGATCTACACCCGTACCGATGTTATTGGCTACACTGATATTGAGAAAATCACTAGCGGCAAAAGTATTGCCGCCAATAAACAGTGCCATCCCTAATGGAGGAGACGAAAACATGGAATAAGAACCCACATCGGGCGATGGATCATCATCAAGGGTTGAAGTCTCATAATTGGCAAATCCGGCCATATGTGTGCCAACATCAATAGTACCGGCAAACGGATCGCTGGGGTCGGTGAATACCGATGTGACTGTACCATTAAAAGTCAGTTTAAATGGAGCAGATTGGCTTTCTTGGACAACAAGAAAGAATAACGCGAGTAGTAAATATATCGTTGTGTTTTTCATACGTTTGTATCTCCAACAAAACAAAAAAACGAGGAAAAGACCGCCAAAAATGAATGAACAGCGGATCCTGCTTGACTTCATTAATTAGCCTATGCTTTATAACAAGTCATCTGTGATGTTAGAATAGTCCTATAGTTTTCACCATCAAGCAGCACTTGTCTTTTTACCGGTAGGAGTTTGTATTTATGTCAGTACACGAAAAAATTCGCATTATCAGAAAAGCCAAGGGTTTGACCCTGGAGGAAGTAGCGCATCAATTAGGTATGTCTACTAATGGTTATGGGGATATTGAACGTGGTGCGACGGATGTCAATTTATCCAGATTGGAGCAAATTTCACAACTATTTGATATGGAATTATCAGAGTTAATTGAATTAAACGAGAAAAACGTTGTTAACTTTTTGGGTACGCAACACACCGGCATTGGCATACAAAATCATTGCAACATTACCCCGGATTCAACTGAACAGTTGCAACTCAAATTCATACTTGAAAACCAGCAACTCATCATTGAACAACAGACGCAAGAAATTACTTATTTAAAAGAAATTATTGCTTTTATGAAAAGAGAAGATTTGTGATTGAAAATACAATGAATTGGCAGGAATTATCCAGCACATCACACTATAAAACAGCAATGGCTCTAAAAAACGAAATAGCCAGCGGTAATTTGCCTGAAGCCGTCATTGGCATAGAGGAGTTAATACAAGCTTTGTCCCGCTCAGAAAAACGCGCACTAAAAAGCCAGCTGATTAGACTCATGTTACACATCATCAAATGGCAATCGCAACCTGAGAGACGTTCTTTAAGCTGGGTTGCCAGTATCAAAGACGCACGGGAAGAAATTGCTGATATTCAGGAAGAAACGCCCAGCCTAACCGATAACGTTATTAATGAGTTATGGGACAAAGCATTTATCATCGCTAACCGCGATGCACAAGCAGAAATGAGCAAAAAATCCGCTGTAAACGCACTATCATGGCAGGAAGTGTTTGAGAACGACTACGATTTGCATGATGATAACACGCTATTTTAACAAACCTATGTCCAACTCACGCCTCTACTTATTGATAATAATTGCACTATTAATCAGCGCATTTTTCTATTTTGACCTGCATCAACTCCTGACGCTGGATAACTTAAAGTCCCAACAGGGAGCTATCATATCTTACCGAGATGACCATCCAGTACTGGCAACTGCTATTTATGCGCTGGTTTATATTGCGGTTACCGGCTTATCACTACCCGGCGCTACAATCCTGACGCTTGCCGGTGGTGCAGTATTTGGGTTGTTGTGGGGCACGCTGATTGTGTCATTTGCCTCCAGCATTGGTGCTACTCTGGCATTTCTGGCAGCACGTTTTCTATTCCGCGATGCCGTTAACGCCAAGTTTGGTCATCAACTCAAAGAAATAGATACGGGCATGGCGCGTGATGGTGCTTTTTATTTATTCACATTAAGATTGGTGCCACTGATTCCATTTTTCGTTATCAATCTGGTCATGGGATTAACCGTTCTAAAAACGCGAACTTTCTACTGGGTCAGTCAAGCAGGCATGTTGGCCGGCACGCTGGTTTATGTTAATGCCGGAACGCAATTGGCTAAAATCGAATCTCTATCCGGCATTTTGTCGCCTGCATTGGTTGGCTCCTTCGCTTTACTTGGTGTATTCCCTATCATTGCCAAGAAAATCGTGGAATATTTCCCTCGCGCCCAATGAAATCTAAAAGACAGCTAAAGGCGATTTCCTGCAAAGGTATACCCGGCCTTCTGCTCATATTGTGTTGTGATGAGGTTGCATAGCTAGCTATACAACCTTTTTCTATTCATTAAAGCCCTTCCTTCGCCATGGGAATACATTCATTCTTGGTCATATCTCACCCATAAAAAAAGCCGATGCAAAACATCGGCTTTTTAATTGAATCGTTCGCCTGGATTACAGAGTATTAACAGCGTTCAATTCCTGGAATGCTTGCTCTAAACGAGTTACCATGCCTACTTCACCAGCTCGTTGCCAAACACGAGGGTCGTAGTATTTCTTATTAGGCTTGTCATCACCGTCCGGATTACCAATTTGACCTTGCAAATAAGCTTCGTTTTGCTTGTAAAAGTTCATGATACCTTCCCATGTAGCCCATTGGGTGTCGGTATCGATGTTCATTTTAACAACACCGTAACTGATTGATTCTTTAATTTCCGCAGCTGTAGAACCCGACCCCCCGTGGAAAACAAAATTCAATGTATTAGCAGGTACGCCATATTTTTCAGTTACATATTTTTGCGAGTTGTCCAATATAGTAGGCGTTAATTTAACGTTACCTGGCTTGTAAACCCCATGTACATTACCAAAAGAGGCAGCAATAGTAAAACAGTTGCTGATTTTGCTTAATTCTTCATAAGCATAGGCGACATCTTCTGGTTGTGTGTACAGCAAAGAATGATCCATATCGCTGTTATCAACGCCATCTTCTTCACCGCCGGTAACACCCAATTCAATTTCAAGCGTCATACCCATTTTGGACATGCGCTTTAAATATTGACCACAAATTTCGATGTTTTCTTTCAGGCTTTCTTCAGACAAATCTAACATATGTGAGCTGAATAGCGGCTTACCTTTTTCAGCAAAATGTTTCTCGCCGGCATCCAGCAAACCATCTATCCAAGGCAACAATTTTTTTGCTGCATGGTCTGTGTGGAGAATGACTGGCACGCCGTAAGCTTCTGCCATCAGGTGTACATGTTGGGCACCTGATATAGCGCCGAGGATAGCAGTTTGCTGCCCTTCAAGCTTAAGGCCTTTACCAGCAACAAATTGAGCACCACCGTTAGAGAACTGGATCACTACGGGTGATTTAACTTTGGCTGCTGCTTCCAATACAGCATTGATTGAATCTGTATTGATGACATTAACAGCCGGCATTGCGAACTTGTTTTCTTTGCAAATCGCAAAGATTTTTTGTACATCTTTACCGGTTACAACGCCGGGTTTAACTACATCTAAAATTTTTTGTGACATTTAGAAATCCTGATTAGTCTTTTACTTTGAAGGTGATTAAAATCGAAACCATTCGGATGCCGGTTATGAAAAATGCTCACTTCCGAATGGCCCAAAGCAATGTTTAACCTTCAAGGCTAGCCAAACGAGCTGCGAGAAGTTCTTCAAGTGCTTCCAACGCTTTCGCGAAACCGCTGATACCTTCTGATAATTTATCGGTAGCCATACGATTCTCAGTATGCATTTTATCGAAAGTAGTCTTATCTATAGATAATTTATCAATTGACATTTTAGCTGCGTTCGCAGGATCAAGCTTGCGTGGCAAAGTTCCTTCTGTCGCTTGTAACTCTGCTAGCAAGGAAGGAGCAATAGTCAGTAAATCGGAACCAGCTAATTCTGTAATTTCACCCACGTTGCGGAAACTGGCACCCATTACTTCTGTTTTGTAGCCAAATTTTTTATAATAGTTGTAAATTTCAGTAACGGAAACTACACCCGGATCTTCTGCAGGCGCATAAGATTCACGGCCGGTATCTTTCTTGTACCAATCAAGAATGCGCCCCACGAAAGGTGAAATCAGGGTAATACCATTTTCTGCACAAGCAATAGCCTGGTGAAGACCAAACAATAGAGTCAGGTTACAATGAATACCTTCTTTTTCAAGAACCGCAGCCGCTTGGATACCTTCCCAAGTAGCCGCAATTTTAATTAATACACGATCACGACCTACATTGTGTGCTTCGTATTGCGCAATCAATTCACGACCTTTTGCAACGGTAGCTTCAGTGTCGAAAGAAAGTCGGGCATCCACTTCAGTAGAGACGCGGCCAGGTATAATTTCAAGGATTTTGAGCCCGAAAGAAACGGCAAGACGATCGAAAGCAAGTGAAACTACCTGCGCAGCTGAAGCAGTTTGTCCTAAACTAGCTCTGGCCGCTTTCAAGGTATCATCAACAATGCCTTGGTATTGTGGCATTTGTGCAGCAGCGGTAATTAACGATGGGTTTGTAGTTGCATCGCGAGGTTTGAAAGTTTCAATTGCCTGGATGTCTCCGGTATCTGCCACAACAACAGTGACTTCTCTGAGTTGCTCTAGTAAATTTTTTCCCATAAGTGGTACCTTTATATTTATAAGTTATAAAAAATTCGCATAATCGCGCGTCAAAATCAAATATAATCGCGAATGCCTGAGTTTAGACGGTGTGACAGAATCATCGGGGTTATCGAAACAAATCCGACCTAGATGGAGACAAAAAGAGATATCAGCCAGCGCTTTTAGGGGCGTTATTTACTGTGATCTCTTTTTCTCTGGTATTTATCAACCTTGGTAACGCATGTATTTATCAACACCCGTTTCAATCACAACGGGTTTTTGTTTTTCGACTAAAGCTTGTCTTACCATGTACTTTGCAACTCTGCTTATCTGTGGCAGACTTGCCTGATATTGTAGATACTTGGCAACCCCGGTTGGTCCTACCTGAGCTATCGGCTGCTTCACTTGCTTCGCTGCTAATGCCGCTTGTTTTGCCATGTACTTGGCAACTCTGCTAGGTTGCGGCAAACTTTCCTGATGTTGCAGATACTTAGCAACGCCAGTCACTTCAACCTCGACGTGTTTCACCTGCAATGCGGCCAATGCAGCTTGTTTTGCCATATATTTTGCAACCCTGCTTGGTTGTGGCAAGCTTTCTTGATGTTGCAGATACCTGGCAACACCCGTTGCTTCATAGTGCATTACAGATTGCTTTACTTCTGTTGTTTGGGCTGCGGTCAAAACAGCTTGTTTTGCCAAATACTTGGCAACTTTGCTGGGTTGCGGCAAAGTTGCCTGATGTTTCAGATATTTTGCTACGCCACTGAGTCCTGGTGCTTCTTTTTTATTTTTCAGATATTTTTCAACACCGGTAACTTCAATTTCCTTGAGTGTCTGCTTTTTTTGTTTTTCGGCTATAGCCTGTCTCAGTACATACTTAGCCACACCACTGGTCGCACTGTGCTCACGGCTTTCCAAATATCTGGAAACTCCGCTCACCGATTGAACAGGCTCCTGGTTAGCTTGCTCATTTGTATTAATGCTTGCCAACAACGCCGCTTCCTGATGATATAGGTACTTGGCAACGCCGGTAAGTCCACTCGGATCTCTGGTGTAAACAGGATAGACGATCTTAACTTCCTCGATTCCCTCAACTTTAGGTCGCTTCATGAAAAAGAACAGTCCTGCAACAGCAGGTAGGAACAAACCACTCAAGTTATTCTGGTCCATTGATTACCCCCGGTCGCGCATGTACTTTTCAACTCCAGTTGCTGCTTTCGCCGCCGTTGTTTTTGGTGACGCCGCTTGTTTTGCCATGTATTTGGCAACCCCGGTTGCTACCGATGCGGATTTGACATTCTTTTCCAGGTATCTTGAAACACCCGTACCCGACACCTTGTTCAGGTACTTTGCGACACCCGTAGTGAGTGCATAGGAAGTTTTGGCAGGCGCTGCTGGTGCTTTTTTCTGAACCGTAGCTGTACTGCGATTTTTAAAGAAATAAAATCCAGCCAAGGCAAGAACCACTAAACCAATCAGATAGCTCGACATAGATGACTCTTCTTTGCTAGAGGCAGCAGCATTTACACTTTCTTCCTTATTCGAGCCAACTTCTTCTTTCGATACAGTTGCTTTCAAGGATTCGGTTTGTTTGTAATTAGGGTCATGATACAAAACTTCCGGCTGGAAATTTGCAGCAGGATATTTTGAATCAACATCATGGCTTGCAGGGGCACTTGAAGTAGTCTTTGGAGTCGATGCAGTAGTTGATGAAGGGCTATTCTTAGCGATATAGTCACTATCCTGATACAGCACTTCCGGCTGGAAGTCTGCCGCTGGATATTGTTGATCTGCAACCGCTGCGGTACTTGCCAACAGCAATAACGCAAATGCACCTCTGGTCAAATTATTCTTTTTCACGTTGTTCACCTAAAAGTCGGAAGAAGTGGATTGAGACCCCGACTTTATAGACTGCTGTGCGCATCTAAAGATAGGGGACTCTTTCCAAGATATAATGTGTGTAACTACTCTATACTTTGTTTTAAAATTAAAGTACTGCTTCTACGTTCTTGACTACGTTTTCAACGGTGAAGCCAAACTCCTTGAAAAGCTGACCCGCTGGAGCAGATTCGCCAAAACGGTCGAGACCTACAATTTTACCGTTGGTTCCTACATACTTCCACCAACCATCGGTCACACCCGCTTCAACAGCGACACGCTTGGTCACTGCAGCTGGTAATACTGACTCACGATAAGCCGCATCTTGTGCATCAAAGATGTTTGTAGAAGGCATAGATACTACGCGTATTTTTTTACCTGCTGCATTCAGTTGCTCAGCCGCTTTCAAGGCCAGTTCAACTTCCGAACCCGTAGCAATTATGATAGCTTCTGGCTGAACATCGCTGTCACTCAGAATGTATCCACCACGTGAAATTTCCTCAATTTGTTTTTGAGTGCGTGGTACATGAGGTAAATTCTGACGAGAAAAAACCAGAATTGTAGGTCCGTGTTGACGTTCAAAAGCCGCTCTCCAGGAAACCGTTGTTTCAACTGCATCGCAAGGACGCCAAACTTGTATACCTGGAATCAAACGCAGTGTTGCTGTTTGTTCAATCGGTTGATGCGTAGGACCGTCTTCTCCCAGACCAATAGAGTCATGGGTATAAACGAAGATCGAACGAATCTTCATCAAAGAAGCCATACGCAACGCATTACGCGCATATTCCGAGAACATAAGGAATGTCGCGCCAAATGGAATTAACCCGCCATGCAGAGCGATACCATTCATAATTGCGGACATACCGAATTCACGTACGCCATAGTTGATGTAGTTAGCATCCGGCTTATCGGCACGCATCGGTCTGTAACCAGTCCATTCGGTCATATTGGAACAGCCCAAGTCAGCGGAGCCGCCAAAAGTTTCCGGCAAGAACTTTGCAAAACCTTCAATAGCCGCTAATGAAGATAGGCGGGTAGCCGTTGTTTTGGCTTCAGCATTAACCGCGCTGACAAACGCATCAGCATCAACTTTCCAATTTTTTGGCAATTCGCCACTTATGCGACGTTGGTATTCAGTAGCTAACTCAGGATAAGCTGCCTGGTAAGCTGCGAACTTTTCATTCCATTCCTTTTCAGCTTTAGCACCCTTGGCTTTAGCATCCCATCCAGCATACACTTCTGCAGGAATTACAAACGCTTCATGATCCCAGCCGAGAGCAGCTTTGGTCAGATTAATTTCATCCTGACCCAGTGCAGCACCATGACAGGCATGACTACCCGCTTTATTTGGCGAACCGAAACCAATGGTTGTTTTGCAGCAAATCATCGTTGGCTTATCCGTCATAGCCTTAGCCATTTGGACTGCTTTAGCTATTGCAGCAGAATCATGTCCATCAACATCCGCAATGACGTGCCAGCCATAAGCTTCAAAACGCATTGGCGTATTGTCGGTGAACCAGCCATCGACATGTCCATCAATGGATATACCATTGTCGTCCCAGAAAGCGATCAATTTGCCTAAGCCCAGCGTTCCTGCCAATGAACAAGCCTCGTGAGAAATGCCTTCCATCAAACAGCCATCGCCCAAAAAGACATAGGTGTGATGATCAACAATTTTGTGTCCATCTTTGTTGAATTGAGCAGCAAGCGCCTTTTCAGCAATCGCCATACCTACAGCATTGGTTATACCTTGCCCTAAAGGACCGGTAGTTGTCTCGACGCCTGGCGCATAACCATATTCCGGATGCCCAGGCGTTTTAGAATGAAGTTGACGAAAGTTCTTCAGCTCTTCGATTGGTAAATCATAGCCAGTCAAGTGCAACAAGGAATAAATCAGCATTGAACCGTGACCATTCGAAAGCACGAAACGGTCCCGATTTGACCATTGTGGATTGTTCGGATTGTGGGTCATAAAGTCGTTCCACAAAACCTCGGCGATATCCGCCATTCCCATTGGTGCTCCTGGATGTCCAGAGTTTGCTTTTTGTACGGCATCCATGCTCAAAGCGCGTATGGCGTTCGCTAATTCTCGGCGCGAAGTCATATTGTTCTCCTTATTATTTTTATTAATTACGTATAGTGACTTATTATCAACTGAGCGATTTTGTCACGAAATGTTCTTTTTATACTGGTCATCTAACAGAGTTAGAACGAGTGGAAACCACTCGTTCTTTCGATATTACTCTAAATTAGCGTGCCTTTCTCTCATTACTTCTTCAGGAATTCCTTTTTCCCATATGATGTGCGAAATTAATGCTTCCAAAAAGCACAAAGTAGACAATTCAAATACTGTCCCCATTGGCATGCCTACAACCTTGCCATACAGTTCTTGTTTACCAATTTGGAATACACCATCTGCCAAATCACCAATGGTCGAGTCAGCTTTAGCCGAAATCAAGACAATTTTAGCGCCTACCTTTTTTGCATTTTTGGTGAATGCAATCAATTGTTCAGTTTCTCCAGAACCGGAGATAATGATCAACAAATCACCGTTTTTAATACTCGGTGTTACAATTTCACCAACCACGCTAACATCGTAACCGCCATGCACTAACCTCATGGCAAAAAAGTTGCCTACCAGTTTCGACCGCCCAGCACCTGCAATAAAGATACGTTTAGCGCCATCAAGCATTTCGGTCATCTTTTCAGCATACGCATCGTCAGTCGCATCAAGAATTTCTGAAATCTTGCCTATGACAAGCTGTTGATTTTGTTGCTGATACATACTTACTGCCTCTATACAGCGTCAACCAATTCGCGAATTTCACGAGCTGCATCGGCAGGTGATGCAGCACCATAAATAGCTGCGCCAACTACGATAATGTTTGCACCAGCTCTAACAACATCCTGCACGGTTGATGCTTTAATGCCACCCGCTACTGAAATCCTAACAGGTAAGCCCAATGCTGCAATTTCATTCAAGTCAGCAAAAGGTGTATGACCTGCTGCTTGCGCATCAAGACCTGTATGAATTCCCATGATTTGCGCACCTGCTTCACAAGTAGCTTTTGCACAGGCTACCTTGTCTTCAACGTTAATCAGGTCAATTTGAGCTTCTGCACCGTGTGCATTTGCTGCTTTAATAACACCTACGCAAGTTGCCAGACCTGATACACCAAGAACCGTACAGATATCAGCGCCTGCTGCGTAGAAAGGAGTTGCTTCGTACTCACCAGCGTCCATTGTTTTAAGATCGACTAACAGCAATTTGTCTGGAAATCTTGCTCTCAGCTCTCTAACCAGATTGACACCATTGTGTTTAATACATGGAGTTCCGATTTCAAAAATGTCAACATGCGGCGCTACTAAGGTAGCAAGTGCGACTGTTGCGTCGAAATCCAGTGAATCTAATGCCATTTGAATTAATGGTTTTGCCATGATATGTGCTCCGAAGGGTTATATTAATAGTTATAGTTGGTTACATACTTGTTTTGCGGACATAACTGTAAAGTAGAAAGGGGACAGATGTCAATGCCAAATGATCAATGATCAATATCCTGCACAGATCCACAGATACATAATAGCAGCTAAAAACATTTTAAATCAATGTCTTATTGATCGCTTAGGCCCTGCTGGCTGTATTTTAGATAGCTACCTCAAACATAGAGCTCTAGGTAGTCGCCCCAATGACTGCTTCTTTACATTGAGGGCTCTTTTCCATATATATGATTTAAAACATCGGATTTTAGGCTCAAACCTCAAAAGCTACCAATCAGGTTCAAACAAATAGTGCGCCGTCATCGCGAAAAAACGCGCATTGACGTCACGGCCATTCCTTTTGGTCACCTTGTCGACGGCTGTTTTCATATTGTAATACCCGATCATCAGCGATTCTTCACTCCAATCAAATTGGAAGGCTTCGCCAAGTTGAAATTTAAGGGGGCACAAAAGCAGACTTTCCTGAACCCAGAGTCGAGCCATTACGCCAATTGCGGACATCATCAGTCAGCATGGAGTAACCGCCGGTATAGCCGTCCTTCTTGATAGCTTCAAACAACATCAAGGCGGTGCGTCGATCCCAATTAGGTCGCCGTGAGTCAGCTTCCAAGCCAATAACAGGGCAGGAATACACGACGTCAGCTTGCCATTAACCTTGGGTCTTTTAGGCTACTTGTAGTCATCAGGACTGGTTTCCTTAAGCCAGGCTTTGATGGTGTTACGCGACAGGCTTGTCCGCCGCTGTATTTCACTGATAGATAGGTGGTCACGATGAAACAACCGTCGAACTTTTGCGTACGTTGACATGTAATACACTCTTGATTTACTCCTGGGAACCTCTATTATCTGTTCAACGCTTTATCAAATAATCGCTTTAATCGCATCAGCCAACAAGGCATCGAGCTTAATGCAGGATGTCGGGTGGTCTATGGTGTCTGTACTCCAGATGGCTTTGATTCCTGCTTGCAGGATATGTGCTTCTGCGTCATCACAAAAAAGAGGATGAGTCACGACGGCGTAAATATCGCCGGCACCGGCGGCTTGCAGCAATTTGGCTGCCTTGCCAATGGTTCTGCCAGTGCTGGCCATGTCGTCTATGATGACTATGGTTTTATTGAAGAAGTTATTATCCGGCAAGGTCATTTCTATTTGTTTGTCACCCCGTCTTTCCTTATGGGCAATGTAATAGTCGAAACCGATTTTATTAGCGATATTGGCGACCCATTGTTCTGATTCACTATCCGGCCCTAACAGCAGGGCGTAGTCCAGCTTTTGTTTCAGGAAACATCCGATTTCATCAGCCGCAGTAAGACTGATGGCGTTTTTGATCGGAATCGCCTGATCCAGTGATGATATGCGATGCAAATGCGGGTCTACGGTGAGTATATCGTCAAACAGATTGGCAAGCATTTTGCCTATAATACGCTGGCTTACAGCTACACCCGGTTGATTGGCAAAATCCTGACGCATGTAGCATAAATAAGGCGCTACCAGTGTGAGGCGTTTGGCGCCCAGTTCCCGTGCCGTTTTGGCGCAGAGTAACAATTCGATCAATTTGTCATTGGGTTGATTGAGGCTGCGGCAAACGATAACGTGCTCGGGTAAGGACGGCGGCAGACACAAGAAGCTTTCTCTGTCAGGAAAATGATGCAAGCTTACTTCGGCTAGTGGTGCATCAAGCCGATCAGCGAGGCGATGCGCCTGGTTCAAGTAGTCAGGGAAAGCGAGTATCATCATAAGCTGCGATTTGTTTGGATTAAAAGGCAACCAGCGATTTCATAATTTGTTCATCGCTGCCAATGGTATAACCGTTGTCCTGGGCGGCCAAATTCTGGGCGAATTTAAAATCGGCAGGGAATTCGGCATAAATGCGGTATAAAATGTCGCCTTTTTTTACCGGGTTACCCAATTTTTTTAATAAATCGACGCCGGCTTTTTTCATCATCGGCGCACCGGCAAGACGGGCGATTTTTGCCATTTGAAAGTTGTCGATATGAATGACGAAGCCATCGCAACCGGCAACAACCTCATGACAAAGATTGCCGGGGTGCAGATCGATAACTTTTGCGCCTTGAGCCTGAATAATGGCGTTCATTTTGGCGCTGGCCCGGCCGGATTCGAGTATGTCACGGGCTATTGCATAACCCTGACCACCACGGACATCAGGGTCAAATTCAATAACCCTGCCTGCCAGTTGCAAGGACTTCTGGCGCAAATCGGCAGGAGCATCAGGATCATTTTGCAAAACCTGCATGACATCTCTGGCTTCCAATACCGGGCCAATACCCCGCCCTACAGGTTGGCGGCCATCAGTAATCATGACTTCCAGGTGGATATTGAGCCGGTCACCAACAAATTCAAATAATTTACGCAAAGCCAAGGCCTGACGCATTTGCCGCACTTTTGCGGTAGGGCCGACAGGAATATCAACGATGAGATGCGTGGAACCTGCGGCCAGTTTTTTGGACAAAATGGAAGCCACCATTTGCCCCTGTGAATCAATGCCCAGCGGGCGTTCAACAGAAATCAGCATATCATCGACCGGCGCGAGTTTGGCCGTTCCACCCCAAGCCAAACAACCGCGTTCCTGGCGTACGATGTCATGTAATTGATCTGGGGTCAGATTGACTTCTGCCAATACTTCCATGGTGTCGGCTGTACCTGCCGGAGAGGTGATAGCGCGGCTAGAGGTTTTGGGTATCAACATACCATGCGCCGCAACGATAGGAACAACCAGCATCGAGGTGCGATTACCGGGGATGCCGCCTATACAATGCTTATCAGCAACCAGCGCCTCATGCCAGTCCATCCGGTCGCCGGATTCCAGCATAGCCCGGGTAAGATAGAGCAGCTCGTCGTGATCAAGATTGTTTTGTCCGGTCGCGACAAGAAATGCAGCCATTTCCATTTTTGAATAGCGGCTTTCGGCAATATCGTTGGTTATATTGCTAAAGTCATCCTGATCGAGACGTTCACCATTGATTTTACGACGTACCGCATCCATGGACTTGGGCGGTTCGGCATGATTGACAGTAACCAGACAGCCTTCAGCCACATTCAGTTGCTTGAATGCCTGCTCGGAAAGGCCTAATTCTCCGGGCTGAACAATAGAGGCATCATCGACTACGTTAAGAACGGCGAGTACTTTGGCGCCGTTGGTGCTGACCTGAATTTTAGAAAGCGCCTGGAAACCCTCGGCACAATAAATGCCGCATTCACGATTAAGATAAGCCACATTTTCATGATAGGTATCAATTGCGATGCGACGTAGTTGCAGTGTGTCATTACTCATAGGCGGACTGGTCAATAGGTAGCTGAATGCCGATGATGCGGTTTGCCCCTCCTATTGTCAACACATCAGCTTTAAGACTTTCCGGCAGGGCTTGGGATTAGGCGATAATCGCTGGAAGAGTCGTAATTAGATACAAAACCTTTATTCAGTCCAATTTTTTGCTCTCTCCACCGCTTTAAGCCATTGATGTTTTAACGATTCAATTTCTTGCAGCGGCAGGGTTCCGTGAAATGACCGGTCAATTCGCCATTTCTCTTTGAGTTCGCAGATGTTCCACAATCCAACGGCAATGCCTGCCAAATAGGCCGCACCCAAAGCAGTGGTTTCCAGATTAGCGGGACGGACGACCTCAATGGCGGAGATATCGGCCTGAAATTGCACCAGAAGATTATTCTCGGCGGCGCCACCGTCAATTCTTAGTTGTGAAACAGGCTCGCTATTGTCGGTTGACAAAATCTGCAACAGGTCATCGACCTGAAAACAAATACTCTCCAGTGCTGCTCTGGTGAGATGCGCGCGGGTTGTGCCCCGGGTAATCCCGAAGATCGCACCGCGTGCGTGCGGGTCCCAGTGCGGCGCGCCGAGTCCGGTAAACGCAGGAACGAAGTAAACACCGCCATTATCAGCTACGCTGCCGGCAAGCTTTTCGCAGTCCGCTGCATGCTCGAAAAACATTAAACCATCGCGTAACCATTGAATGACTGCTCCGCCAATGAATATGCTGCCTTCCAGGGCATAAGTGGCTTCATTGCCGATTTGCCAAGCGATGGTGGTTAACAGCCCGTGTTGCGAAGAGGCTCTTTTCGATCCGGTATTCATCATTAAAAATGAGCCCGTTCCATAGGTGCATTTAGTCATGCCTGCTTCGATACACATCTGGCCGAATAACGCCGCCTGTTGATCGCCGGCAATGGCGGCAATAAGAATGCCGGCGCCCACTTCGAGATTACGGGTATTCCCATAGATTTCGCTTGAGAGTTTGACGGCGGGTAACATGGATGCCGGTATATCAAATAACGCCAACAAGTCATCATCCCACTGCAATTGTTCGATGTTATAAAGCAGGGTCCGGGAGGCATTGGAAACATCCGTGATATGCAGTTCGCCATTGGTCAGCTTCCATACCAGCCATGAATCTATGGTACCGAAAGCCAATTCTCCGCAGTTGGCTTTCTCTCGTGCTCCATCAACATGATTGAGTATCCATTGAACTTTAGTCGCTGAAAAGTAGGTATCGATAAGCAGACCGGTTTTGGCATTAATCATCGGTTCTAGGCCAGCTTCTTTAAGCCGGGTACATTCATCCGCAGTCCGCCGATCTTGCCACACTATCGCATTATAGATCGGTTTACCTGTACGGCGCTCCCAGACTACCGTGGTTTCTCTTTGGTTAGTGATGCCAATACCTGCAATATCGGCAGGGCAAAGTTGCAGTTGCCCCATCACTTGTTTGAAAACGCCGGCTTGCGTTTGCCATATTTCCTCAGCATCGTGTTCCACCCAGCCTGGCTTAGGGAAGAGTTGTTTAATCTCTTGCTGAGCCAGGGCAACAGGCTTAGCCAGCAGATCATAAAGAATACAGCGTGAACTGCTCGTACCCTGATCTATCGCTAAAACATATTTCATAACTTTCGTCTGAGTGGTGTGGAAATATAAAGTATCACGCGAGCGTACGAGGCTATACGAATATAGCAATGTGTTTAATTTGCAGGGCAATCGCTCTTAACTTATCCCGATGACACGAAGTAAATAATCATTGTCGCATCCAGACTTTAATCGTTTTATTTTGATGCCGACCTTAGATTTTTTTTCAGCCTTGATCAGATTTAGTGATATATGCCGTATAACAGCCAGGTTCGCAGCACTATGTCCTTTGTGGGTTCGATTGCTATCTTCATAAAAGCGATATCAAGAAGAGTCCAGTGAAGATTGTTTTCAATAGCCCCACACGCTTGCTAGACCAAACTCCTCAACAGCAACCCAGTTATCAGCTCCACAAATAATAGCGCGGATACTGATAAAGAAAATATCTTGCAGTTGATGATTCTTTTACATGTTTGCCATGAGGTCTTTAATGCTCGAAAGGTGATGAATAATAGAAGGGGTTGATTTTGCTGTCATTGAAAATCAAAGTGATGGGTCTATTACCTCATCTGAATTCTATTTTTAAGTGCGATGACCCTACATGCATCCTTGCAAATGAACAAAAATCCTGCGCAATTCGGGTATATTCGTTCTTGGATATTTCCTAACCATTTACTTTGAATCCTTGGCCTATTTTTCAGGTAGTTGCAGTTCCGCTGTCAGGTTCCAGGCAGAGAAAGGAAAAGGCAGCGTTTCGGTGTTGAAAGTCAGGAAGAGCATTATGTGATAAATGTAGACTGAAAGGCTGCGTCCGAAACTTAGCACGTTCTGGTTGGCTTTACCGGTCAACAGTGTGGATGCGACCTGCAATATAATAACTGCCCACAGTATCATTCTGACCAGTGCGCCGATTGCTGCAAAAACCAGCATGAAGAAAATGCGTTTCCAGGTGCTGAGTTGTTTCAGGTTATAGTTGATTTGTTCGTCCATCG
The DNA here is from genome assembly GCA_963849195.1 of uncultured Gammaproteobacteria bacterium. Lineage (GTDB taxonomy): Bacteria > Pseudomonadota > Gammaproteobacteria > Methylococcales > Methylomonadaceae > Methylobacter_C. Next base: position 145,648 of record CAWKGQ010000021.1, on the reverse strand, counting down.
TATTAATTATCCTCGGTTCATGATGTCACGCAAATCAAGAGCCGCCGCGTTAGCGCGAGCTATATAATTTGCCATTGACAGGGAGTAGTTGGCAAAGAGACCGTAGCCGCTACCGTTTAAAATCATCGGGCTTAAAACAGGTGTCAAGGCATTTTCCATTGCCTTGATCATAATATCAACAGTACGCATTGCCCGTTTATCCAGCAGAATGTCAGCAAAGTCATGTTTGATGGCTCTTAGAATATGTAATAAGGCCCAGCTTGCTCCGCGGGCTTCATAGAAAACGTCATCAATTTCCAGCCATGATACTCTAGTAACGGGTGTTCCTTTTTCATCAGCGGCCTGTTTTTCAAGCTCGGTTAGCCCGGGTCCGTAGTTGCCGCCGGCACTGTTTGCGCTCAGACGGGTAGACAAACCGCCCAGACGTTTTATCACAACCTCTGTGTACTGCCAAAGATTGTCGGCTCTGGAATAAAATTGAGCTTTTTTTACCGGGCCACCGTATTTTTGCAGGCGCGACATATATTTATGCAGAGAATCAATGCCTTTTTGATATTCAGCTTCCGTTGATGGCAACGCCCATGAGTTGTGCTCGTAATAGAAGTAGGGTTCTGCTATCGCCAAATCAGGATCTTCGGCTGATTGTGACTGGTCTCTGGCAAAGTGATTTCTTAATGCCGTTGTTGCATCGCGCAACATAACCAGCGCACCATATTCCCAATTGGAAATATTGTCGAGGAGCACGCCGGGGGGAGCTACATCATTAGTGATATAGCCGCCACTTTTATGCAACAGAACTTCGGCGATATGAGCCAGTGTGTTGGTATAGGTATAACCAACGGGTATTTCCGAGGTATTGGTTTCTTTTGCCCGCTTGAGTGCTTCATCCTGTATATTGAACTGACCCGGCTCGCTCCCCCACCAGGCGCCCAGGATAAAGAGAATGACCACTACTACGAGGGCAAGAACACCAAAGCCCCAGAGTATCCCTTTAGATTTTATATCGTCCAGTGTTTCGCTTGCTGCCATTTCCGGTATCCTGTAAAGAGGGTGTGTTTTTTGATAAAACAGATTGCTTTTATATGAAAAATAGTTTGCATGTTAGCAGGTTTTTAAATTTTTTGCCTAGGAAGCCAGCGGCTATTCGGATTTTTTTTTGGCTCTTGGATGTGCCTTATCATAAACATCAGCCAGGTGTTGAAAGTCAAGATGGGTATATATTTGTGTCGTACTGATATTACTGTGCCCGAGCAGCTCCTGAACGGCCCTCAAATCCTGACTGGATTCGAGTAGATGGCTGGCAAAAGAATGCCTCAGCATGTGCGGGTGGATATGTTCCGCAATGCCCTTTTTTTTGCACCACTGTTCCAGTCTTAATTCGATACTGCGTTGACCGAGTCGTGTGCCTCGTTTTGAAACAAATAAAGCTGATTCAGAGACAGCGGCATAAGTTAAACGTTGTTGCAACCAGTTGTTAATCGCCGTAACTGCTTTACTGCCTATAGGTAATATCCTTGATTTCCCACCTTTACCGGTACGCACAATAAGCGAATTATCAGGCAGATCAACATCGCTTAGATCAAGTGCTGCAAGTTCGCTAAGACGTAAACCGGAAGAATAGAATAACTCAAACATGGCCAGATCACGGATTTCCAAAGCTGAATTTGTGCCCGCCTCCAGTAGGCCGTTTATCTGGTCTACATCCAGAGTTTTAGGCAGTTTTCTGGCTTGCTTGGGCGCTTTAACATGCTGTGCCGGATTGTTGTCAGCAAGGCGTTTTTTTAGCAGAAAGTTATAAAAACTGCGAATTGCTGATAGTTCTCGTTGCAGACTTTTACTGCTGATGCCTTGCCGATGACGACTGGCTATATGGGCCCGGATATCGCTTTGCTTTAGATCAGTCCAATGGTGTATGGCCTTGTCAGTGCAATAGTGGGCTAAGTGTTTAATGTCCCGTTGATAACTTTTAACAGTGTGTTCAGAGGCACGTTTCTCAACAGTCAGTTGCTCGAAAAAGTCGGCCAGCATTTGCTCCGTCTCAGCATACATTGTCTGTCTGCCGTAACAATGAGATCAAACGAGTGCCGATGATTTCGCTCATTTGAGTTAAAAACAGATTGCCCATGCTGTAATGAAACCGGCCTTTTTCGTGGCTGCCTATAGCCAGAATGCCGTCCAGTTCGGTGAAGTTCATGGGGATAATGGCGCAAGACTTTACTTCCACCGCCGAGTCGCCGAATAGCACTTTTGCCTGTGCTAAAGTCGGTCGCCCGCATTTGGGCTGATTGCTGCTAAGTTCTTTAAGAAAAGGTTGCAGATTTTCGCTGCCGGGTTCAATAAACAAATTGGCAATAGCTGAGTTTGGGCACTGCTTAATGATACGCACAGCGACAAAATCGGTAAGAAAATAATCGGCCAGGACTACATCAATATTGGCGATAGCTTGTTCCAGTGTTGATGCTTCAAGCAAAGCCAGCGTAAGCTTGTGCATGCGGATAAAGGAGGTATCGTTATCCCGGGCTATTTCTATCAAGGCATTGAGCTGGTTTTCCATTTCATGATGTTTGATTCTGAAGAGCTCCAGCTGTTTTGAAATCAGTGAGATGGCCGTTCCGCTGGGATGAGGAATACTCATTTGCTCCAGCAAGTTTAAATGTTCATGGAAGAAATCCGGATGTTGCTGTAGATAGTCTTCAACTTGAGATTCGCTTGGATCTGATTTTTGTTCACTCATAGATTGATTGTTCCATCAAAAACAGAAATGGCTGGTCCAGTCATAAATACCGGTTCACCACGACCTGACCAGTTTATCTTTAATTCTCCACCCGGTAGTTCAACATAGGCCTCATGATCCAGCAGATTTTGCTCAATGCCGATAACGACGGCGGCACAAGCGCCACTGCCGCAAGCCAGAGTTTCAGCGGCACCACGTTCATAAACGCGAAGTTTAATACGATTCCGGTCTATGACCTGCATAAAGCCGATATTGGCGCGTTCAGGAAAAACAGCATGGCTTTCCAATAACCGACCCAGGTCTGCTACGGGTGCGGCTTTAATATCATTAACCTGGATAACCGCGTGTGGATTACCCATTGAAACGGCGCCAAAAGCTTGTTCAATTCCGGTTACAAAGACTTTATAGGTTAGCGATTCCTGTTCAGCAAGCAGAGGAATCTCAGTGGGTTTGTGCTTGGGAATGCCCATATTGACAGTTATCAGAGCGTTTTCATTAAAGCGCAACAGCAATTGACCTGAATCTGTATCAACGCGTATTTCGTCTTTGTCAGACAGTTTTTTATCACGCACAAAACGGGCAAAGCAGCGCGCGCCATTACCACATTGCGCAACCTCGCCGCCATCCGCATTAAATATCCGGTATTTAAAGTCGGCATTGTTGCTAACAGGTTTTTCGACCAACAATAGTTGGTCAAAACCAATACCGAAGTGACGATCAGACATGAACCGGATTTGTTCAGGCGTTAAGGCTAGGCGCTGATTAATAGCATCGATCACCACAAAATCATTGCCCAGGCCGTGCATTTTAGTGAAGTGAATCATAATATGTCTTTCATGTTGCGTAATTTGTTGGCTGGGTTAGTAAGCATAGCAGCTTAATCCGATGATCGTGATCAGGGTAATAAATGCTCTCCCACCCAAAGCTGGGCAATACTTTCTCTTTCCCGGATTAAATGTACATGATTGCCATCAACCATCAACTCAGCGATGCGCGGTCTGGAGTTGTAATTGGAGCTCATGGAAAATCCATAAGCTCCCGATGAGCGTATCGCTAATAAATCACCTTGAGATAGCTTAAGCGCACGATCTTTACCCAAGAAATCGCCGGTTTCACAGACTGGTCCGACTATATCCCACACATGTTCGGGCGCGTTGCTTTGCCGATTGACGGGAATAATTTCCTGCCAGGCGCTATACAACGATGGACGCACTAAATCATTCATGGCCGCATCGACGATGGCAAAGTTTTTATGAACGGTGGGTTTAAGGTATTCAACCTGAGTCACCAGAATACCTGCATTGCCGACAATAGCGCGCCCCGGTTCCAATAAAATTTCAAAATCTGTGTTGCCGAGTCGCTCCAGAACGGCATTTATATATTCAGCGGGTTCGGGTGGTTGTTCATCGTTATAACGAATACCTAGGCCTCCTCCCAAATCCAGATGATGCAGATGAATACCGTCGGCTTTCAGGACTGAGACCAGATCAAGAATTTTATCCAGTGCGTCCAGAAAAGGGCGTGTTTCTGTCAGTTGCGAGCCAATATGACAGTCTATCCCGATAACATTGATATTTGGCATAGCTGCTGCACGGCGATATTCAGTCAATGCTTGTTCAATGTCTATGCCGAATTTGTTTTCTTTTAAACCTGTGGAAATATAAGGATGTGTTTTGGCATCGACATCAGGATTTACTCGAAAAGACACCGGTGCAATAACGCCAAGTTGTTCCGCAAGCCGGTTAATTCGATCCAGTTCGCCACTGACTTCAATATTAAAACAGCGTATGCCGGTTTTAAGTGCGGCCAAAATTTCATCTTCACGTTTGCCGACACCCGAAAAGACGATTTTTTTAGGATCTCCACTTGCTTGAATTACGCGTTTCAGTTCACCAAGCGAGACAATATCAAAACCTGAACCTAAACGGGCAAGCAGATTAAGCAGGGCAATATTGGAATTGGCTTTTACGGCATAGCAGATTAAATGGGGATGATCGCCGAACGCTAGATCAAAAGCCTTCCAATGTCTTTCCAATGTAGCTCTGGAATAAATGTAACAAGGACTGCCGTATTTATAGATTATGTCCTGCACAGCAACATCTTCGGCAAAAAGCTCATTGTTTCGGTAATTAAAATAATCCATGGTTATTTGTTTTTTTCGGGTTTGGGTTCTGGTTCAGGCTTGGGTTCAGGCTCCACATGAATAGGTGGAGCTGTGCCTGGAAGATAAAGTGGTCCGGGTTGTCCGCAGCCAGTTAAAGCAGAGCATGCGGCTAAAAACAGGAATAATTTACTGGTTTTCATAATGCATCATCATAAATCATTGTTGGTCACCCCGTGGCAAAAATGAATGACATAATAATCTGAATGACCCTGTTTTAGAAAGCCATGACAGAATTTGATGTAAAGTTGCTCTAAACAGAGTCGCACAGATTGAGCTCAAGATCATGAAGCGTCTCATAAGAAGCTGTTCATAAGGCGTTACGAAATGCTCTCAAAATACTCCTGTACACTCCGATTTTTCGCCATAAAGATCAAAGCGCGGATTATCCAGTTGGTAAGTGTGATTCATTTAAGCGCTGCATCTACAGCGTTACGGTTAAACTGCGGAGCGAGTAGTTGAATAAATTCATACATATAGCCACGCAGAAAAGCATCACGGCGCACGCCAAGATAGGTAGTGCTGGGAGGAAATAGATGACTGGCATCTAGCATACCTAAATTTACATCACGCTCAGGGTCGTAGGCAATATTAGCCAGCAATCCGATACCCAGACCCAGATTTACATACGTTTTTATTACATCCGCATCAATCGCTGTTAATACTACGTTGGGCTCTAGTCCTGCCTGGTTAAAAACGTGACTGGCTAAAGAACCGCCGGTAAAGGCAAAGTCATAAGTAATTAATGGGTACTGTGTGATTTTTTCCAACGTCAGCGGCAAATCACTGAGTAATGGATGATTGGGTGGGGTGATTACGCAGCGATTCCACTGATAGCAAGGCAAGCAAAGCAGTTTATCGTAAGTGCTAATGGCTTCGGTTGCGATGCCAATGTCGGCTTCTCCCCTTGCTACCTGTTCGGCGACTTGAGTAGGGTTGCCTTGGTGGATATGGAGCGTAACCTCTGGATAATGCAGCATAAAAGCTTTAACTGCACCAGGTAAACGATAACGCGCCTGGGTATGCGTGGCAGCGACGGTGAGCGTGCCAGTTACTTTTTGAGTGAATTCCTCCCCTACACGCGTGATGTTTTCGAGTTCACACATCACACGCTCGGCCAGGTTCAAAATAATTTTTCCCGGTTCGGTAATACCGATGAGTCGTTTACCGTGGCGCTGGAAAATTTGCAGATTAAGTTCTTCTTCCAGCAACTGGCAGGCTTTACTGACTCCGGACTGTGACGTATGTAAAACTTCGGCGGCTTGTGACACATTCAAACCCTGGCGAGCTATTTCATAAATATAACGTAATTGATACAGTTTCATCGTTATTGCCTGATATTTTGCCTTTATGCCAAAGTTTACCGTAAAACGGCTGTTACGATGATTAAGGAACGCGCATAAAATAAGATCGTCATTTGTGGATCAGGCTTTAAGCTTGACAGTGGCCATTTTGTAGGACTAAAAGTCCACAAAGTCATCGATTATCGTTGTCCATACTCATTACAAATACTCTTAAATTTAAAGTTGACTAACTTGTTTCATGTGCGCTACTTACGTGCTCGCTGCCCTTTACCTTAAGGATATATCAAAATATATGTGTACACAGATTAGGTCTACAGGGAGAAGGAGGCCATACTTAAATCAACTGCATTGAGCAGAGTGAGGATGCTACCTTTATTAAAATTGGAATCAAACGGCATCAAGATACACTAGATTAACGAGCGCTATTTAAGGCGTAAGTTATTGTTACCGTATACTGCTCCTATACAACCCACTCCAACATCATCATCTTTATTGATAATTAACAAACTATCTTATCAGAGGTATTTAATGACTTTCGAACAGCTCGGTTTAACCGACGAACTCCTTAAAGCAGTAACCGGGCAAGGTTATATTACACCCACGCCTGTACAACAGAAGGCTATTCCACTTATTCTTGAAGGGCGGGATGTTTTGGCGGGCGCACAAACGGGTACTGGAAAAACCGCCAGTTTTACCTTGCCGCTATTGCAGCGTTTGGCTGAAAACAGTGATCCCCATCAAAAACCGCGACGAGTTCGCGCACTTATTCTTGTGCCAACACGCGAATTAGCGGCTCAGGTGTATGAAAGTGTCATTACTTACGGCAAGTATTTGCCTTTGCATGTGGAAGCGGTCGTTGGCGGTGCGAGTATTGGCGTGCAAACACGTCAGTTACGCAGAGGTTGCGACATTGTAGTGGCAACACCGGGGCGTTTGATTGACCATGTACAGCAACGCAATATCAACTTGTCAAACGTTGAAATACTGGTTTTGGATGAAGCAGATCGTATGCTGGATATGGGGTTTATGCCGGATGTCCGCCAAATTATGTCGCTGCTGCCTAAACAGCGGCAAAGCCTGCTGTTTTCGGCTACCGTGCCGAATGCAATAAAATCGCTTGCCGCGTCGGTGCTTAATAATCCTGTTGAAGTTGAAGTCGCTAAACAAAATGCCACAGCTGATAACGTTTCGGAGCGAGTTTACGGAATTAATCGTGAGTATAAACGCGAATTACTGTCCTACTTGATTGGTAGTAACAATTGGCGTCAAGTACTGGTTTTTGTTCGCACTAAACACGGCGCGGATCGCCTGGAGAAACAACTCATTGAAGATGGCATTCGCACTGCGGCATTGCATGGGGATAAAACCCAAGGTGCACGCAATAAGGCTCTGGAGTACTTTAAAACAGGCAAGGTATCAGTGTTGGTCGCGACCGATATTGCGGCGCGCGGACTGGATATTGAGGAGTTGCCGCATGTGGTGAATTTTGATTTGCCGCAAGTACCCGAAGATTATATTCACCGCATTGGCCGTACCGGGCGTGCCGGTTCAAGCGGTGAAGCCATATCACTGGTTTGTCCCGAAGAAGCCTGGATGCTGGCGGAAATTGAAAAGTTACTGAAACGGCAAATCCCGCGTGTTGCCGATACGGGTTATGAACCGGTTTCGTTAAAGGTAGTCGATGCACCTAAAAAGAATGCACCTAATAAAAACACGGGTAAAAAAGATTACCGGCATACTAAAAAACCGACAACCCCTAGCGCTAAACCGGCACAAGCCGAAAGAAACAAAAAATCCAATGTAAAAAAAGGCGCAAGGTAAAAGAGCGATTTTTTCACCTTTTTCATTCCTGAACCAGTATCCATGGTTTAACAACAACCGCCCAAACTTCGGCATCTGATTCCAGCCAGTTAATCGCTTGTTGATCGGAAACGAGGGCGATCTGTTTACCTTGAATCCACTCCGCAACCCGATTTTTATTGTCGATAGAAAACTGGTAGGCAACATCGACCAAATCCAGCGAGGATGCAACGAATACCGCCGAGCCGCTGGCGAAAAAACGTTGCAATTCTTTCCAGGCGATTTTTGATGTTTCCAGGTTTACTTTTTCCTTGGCAATATCACTACAGTTCGACTCATTCATGGTTTAAATAATTAATAGTGTCGTTAGAAACAGAGCTCTTATTCTATAATATTTGGTCAAATAAACACTCAGTCAGGAGAAAAAATCATGTCGCTGATAGCATCGATCACCAAAAAATCCAAACTCAAGACAACCATTGAGCAAACTTCGAAAGCACGTAAAAGTGAAGGCAGTACCGCTGATGGCCTGTTTAAAGCCGCCTATAAAGGCTACGCAGAAGTCTTACACGACGATCCACTACGCGCTGAAACCTTATATAATTGGGGCTTTGCTTTGTTGCATCAGGCAAAAACCAAAACCGGTGACGAGGCGGCCAGAATTTATCAGGATGCCATCGATAAATTCGCTTTTTGTATGCTGATCAATCCCGATTATCTGGGGGCGGCAATCAATGGCGGTGTTGCTTATATGGATTTGGCCAGGCTTAAAAAAGTCAAACCTGATAATGAATTGTACGAAATGGCCAAAAAACAGTTCGAAAAAGCTAATGCTATTCAGGCAGGAACGGCTTCTTATAATCTCGCTTGTATTTATGGTTTACGCGGCGATAAAGACGCATGTTTGAAAGCCCTGGAAAATGCTCGAGATAAGGTCACTTTACCGGAAGCCGTCGATATTTTGAGCGACCCAGACCTAATGAGTGTTAAAGAACAGGATTGGTTTGTAGAATTTATGGAATCGTTAAACAAAAAAAATGAAGCTGATCCTGAAAATACGGAGGCCGTTGCCGAAAAGGCGCATGCGAAGAAATGGGTCCTTGTCGAAAGAGAAACTGCTTCCGAAGAAATCATTATTGAACAAGACACTCCTGCCGAAGATATTCCGGAGGAAGAAGCTAAATAATCCTTTTAGCGCTATCTTCTGCACGGTTACGTCGTCACTGTCAGTTGTTGTTAAGTCGATAACACGCTGCTAATAGCGCCTGCATTTTGGCAAGTCCCAATTCACGCGTTAACTCGATATTCCGTTGCGGGATGTTTTCAGGATGTGGATAGGTGGCTACTGCCCGCTCAATGCTGGTTTCACGCAATAGATGTAGCATAGGGTAGGGTGAGCGGTTAGTGTAATTAGCCGGATCGTCCGGTTTAGCCCCTTCAAAACAGTAAGCCGGATGAAAACTGGCTAGCTGGTAAATACCTTCATAGCCCTGTTCAATTATCAGCGTCTCGGCAAGCTCAAGAAAATCCAGATAGTCGTCGAATGCTGTAAAAGCGCTATCATAAATCAGTAGGGTGGTTTCAATACTTGAATCGGTATCCAATCGATCACATTCCAGCATCAGATTCAATAAACAGCTTTCAATTTCCGTGTCGTGGTTGATGCTGAAACGAATACTTCCGCGTTCCAGTTCACGTTTGGCGAACGGACAGATGCTGTATTCAATGATGATAGTTTTTAACCAGTTTTGGGTTGTTGTTATCAATTGTTGGTCTTTATTGTCCATTGTTGTGTTGTATTTTCTATGTGCTTTGCAGTGAGTTTTTTATGGGGACTAAGACGCTGGCATTAATTACTACACAGAGCTGAACGTGAACTTGATGTAGCTATAATATCCCATTTTAAGTTAGCAGCCTTTCCAGTCACAAAAAAATCATGACGATATTATTATTTCCCCTACGCGGCGTACCCGAAGATGAAGCGGACGAAGTGCGCGAATTACTGACTGAACAGAAAATCGATTTTTATGAAACATCAGCCGGTAACTGGGGAATGTCCATGCCTGCATTGTGGCTTAGGGATGATGCCGAGTTGGAAAAAGCCCGGTATGTGCTCAACGCATATCAACAGCAGCGATTTCTCACTTCGCGCGAGAATTATTTGCAACGTAAAAAGGCAGGTCAGCAGAAGACCTTGCTGAAAGCGTTTATAGAAAAACCGTTTTTGTACTGCGCCTACATATTTACGATGTTGCTTGTTGTTTATGTGTCAATTAGATTGCTGTTTGAATTGGGCTTATAGAGGCGGATTCAGAACTCAACTTTGATGGAGTTGGTCAATATGGTTTGGCCTAGAACTCCTGTAACCCTCTTGAACCTTCTGTTATTACTATCGTTTATTAAACAGTTGAGGGGCGGCTAAAATTGACTGATAAAACGATTTGACATTAAGTCGCTACGTGGATAATTAATGGCGGCGATTTTGAGACAGTGCAATAAATTAAGGTTAGAATATTGGCACAACGTCACGGGTGTCTGGTGTTTGCACGAATGCCTGGTGTGTGACTAACTATTACAAAAGGACAGCTGAATGACCGAGATAACTGAAGTACCGAGTCCCTTTTGCGGTATTGGCACGGATGATCTGACCATCAGGGTTGATGGTATATCGCTGAAAGTGATTGAGAATGGCTGTGCGGTTAATACGCCTGCGTTTGAACAGACGATTACCGACACCAGTCCCCGGGTTGATGGCAAGGAAGTCAGTCTGGATGTTGCCGTTGCCGTAGCGGCGGCTTTATTAAAAGATACCCGGCTGCCCGTGATTGGCGGCTGTGCAACGGATGTCAACGGCATGCGCGGGTTGCTGGCCTTGGCGGATCGTTGCGGCGCTGTGGTCGATAACATGAATTTTACCGGTGCGCGCAATAACTTTCTGGCGCTGCAGGATTCCGGCTGGATGAATACGACGTTGGCGGAAGTTAAAAATCGTTGCGATCTATTGCTGATTGTCGGTACGGATTTGGAAGCCTTTGCGCCACGCTTTTTTGAGCGTTATCTGTGGAATAAAGAAGCCATGTTTCTGGATGATACCAGTCATCGTGAGGTGATTTATTTAGGCAAAGCGCCTTCGGGTGAGCGTCTACCTCGCCAAGTGGTCAAAAAGCTCAGATTTTGGAATGTGCAACTGAAGGTTTGCCGGAAGTCATTGCCGTATTGAGAGCGCTGGTGAAAGGGCAGCCGATTCGCGCTACCTCGGTTTGCGGTATCGCGATAGCAGAATTAAAGGTCATTGCCGATAAATTAAAAGCGGCCAAGTACGGCGTCGTCACCTGGGCGGCGGGTGCGCTGGCTTATCGTCAAGCGGAATTGACCGTGCAGACGCTGTCAGAAATGATTAAAGACATTAATGATAAAAATACCCGTTGCTCCGGTTTGCCGTTATCAGGTAAAGAAGGCGATCAAACAGCTAATCAGGTGTGCGGCTGGACAACAGGTTATCCCGCCCGAACCCGCTTTAGCCGGGGCTATCCTGAATACGACCCGTTTTTAAACGATACCAATTTATTACTGGCAAACGGTGAAGCTGATGCCCTGGTTTGGGTGCAAGCGTTTAACGTCAACTCAGTACCTCCGGCAACGGTTTTACCCACTATTGTAATTGGCCGTTCTGGCATGATGTTCTCAAAAGAACCTGATGTTTTTATTCCTGTCGGTACGCCGGGTATCGATCATGCCGGTCATGCCTATCGCATGGATAACGTGGTTGCCATTCGCTTGAAGAAGTTGCGCGATTCCGGTTTGCCCAGTACGGCTCATGTACTGAATGCCATTGAACAAGCTTTGCAGGCATAAAATTGCTCCTGCATTTTATGTATTCATTACTTCCCTGTAATTTGCTGAAAATTGCCCCTGCATTTTCAGCACTCATTACATCCATGTAATTCGGAAAAACAATATGTTGATTAAATTAACAGGTGGAACAGTCTATGATCCTGCAAGCGGGGTCGATGGTCAGCAACATGATATTTACATTCAGGACGGTCGCATCATAAAAAAACCGGTCGAAGCTGTTCAAGTTGATAAAGAATATGATTTAAAAGGCAAAGTCGTGATGTCCGGCGCGATCGATATGCACACGCATATCGGCGGCGGTAAAGGCAATATTGCCAGAACCCTGTTGCCGGAAGATCATCGCAAAGACCCCGTACACCGAAGCGACATTACTCGTTCCGGCTGTGGTCATGCCATGCCCAGCACCTTCGTAACAGGTTATCGTTATGCGGAAATGGGTTATACCGCCGGTTTTGAACCTGCGTTACTGCCTGTTAACGCGCGCCAGGCGCACATGGAAATGGCCGATATTCCTATCCTGGATAAAGGCGGCTATGTCATGCTGGGCAGCGATGATTATTTGCTGCGCATGTTGACGGCTAAAAAAGACCAGAAAGCCATTAACGATTATGTGGCGTGGACGATGCAATCGGCCAAAGCCATCGGCGTTAAAGTCGTTAATCCCGGCGGCATTAATGCCTTCAAATTCAACCAGCGCAAACTGGACCTGGACGAGCAAAACGTCATTACGGTGTAACCCCACGCGATATTCTTAAAGTCCTGGCAACCGCCGTTAAAGAAATCGGCGTTTCGCATCCGCTGCATGTCCACGGCTGTAATCTGGGTGTGCCGGGTAATATGCAAACGACGCTGGATACCATTCAGGGCATCGGCGGCTTGCCCATGCACTTGACGCATATTCAGTTCCATAGTTACGGTACGGAAGGCGATTTCAAGTTTTCTTCGGGCGCTGCGCAAATTGCCGAAGCCGTCAATAAAAACAAAAATATCACCATTGATGTCGGACAGATTCTGTTTGGTCAAACCGTCACGGCATCGGGCGACAATATGCGTCAACATGCCAATCATAAACACGCCAGCCCCAATAAATGGGTGACGATGGATATTGAATGTGATGCAGGCTGCGGCGTTGTGCCTTTCAAATACAAGGATCAAAACTTTGTCAATGCCTTGCAATGGGCGATAGGCCTCGAGACCTTCCTGCTGGTTAATGACCCGTGGCGCATTTTCCTGACCACCGACCATCCCAACGGCGCGCCTTTTACCTGTTACCCGCATCTGATCCGCTTGTTGATGGACAGAAGTTTCCGTAACGAGATGTTATCAACCATTCATCCCGAAGCCCAAAAAATGACCACGCTGGCATCCATTGAGCGTGAATACACGCTGCAGGAAATCGCCATTATGACCCGAGCCGGCGCAGCAAAATTGATCGGTTTAAAAGATAGAGGCGGTTTAAGTGCCGGCAACTGGGCGGATATTACCGTTTACACCGACAATGCCGACCGGCAACGTATGTTTGAAAAACCCGATTATGTGTTTAAAGACGGTCAATTGGTGGTGGTTGACGGCAAAGTGGTCTCAACCAAATGGGGGACAACCCACACCGTTAAGCCCGACTTTGATCCGTCGGTGGAAAAAGGCTTGAAAGATTATTTTGATCGTTACCTGACGATGAAGCTGGGTAATTTTAAGATCAGCGATGATGAGATTACCGAGGATGGGCGTGGCAGTATTACGGTGCATCCGGTCCGAACAGCAATATGATAAACCCGAAATGGGAGATAAAGCACAATGGCAACGCTAACTTTTGACACCTATGCATTCATTCGCAAACTGAAGGAATCAGGTATACCTGAAGAACAGGCACGGGCGCAAGTAGAAGCGTTAATCACGGCTTTTGAACAATTTCAGGGCGAAACGCATTTTACAGAGTTAGCGAACAAACACGACATTAGGGAACTGGAATTAAAAATTGAATTATTAAGAGCTGATTTGAAGCGCGATATGGCGGAAACAAAAGCCGAACTGATACGTTGGATTATCGGCGCGGGCTTTTTGCAAACCGCGCTGATAACCGCGTTGTTGCTTAAACTTAGTGCGGAGATTTAGTGTTAAAACTTAGTTTGTGTAATAACGCGAAAGATGCGCTTCCCTTTGGCTTTTTAGATTTATGATTGAAACTAAAACATTATTGATTGTTGGCGCGGGTGGTAGTGTGCCTTATGGGTATCCTACTGGTCCACAATTAAAGGATGAGTTGTGTGATCACAATCAACTAGATGATTTGGAACGTCGTTATAATAAAGTTCATAAAAAGGGAATTGAGCTATTTTGCCAACATTTTAGATTATCACAACAGCTTTCCATTGATGCTTTTCTTGCTAAAAGAGGGGGAGACCATATAGGCAAGCAGCCATCTGGTACTCATAATACTTTTGGGACTTATGGAGACTGTGGAAAGTTAGCCATCGCTTGTCGATTAATAGAGCGAGAGATTCTTACAAATTTATATGGGCCCAAGGAAGATGATTGGCTGCAATATCTTTGGCATCTCATGAGTAGTGATGTGCCAAAAACAGAATTTACAAATAATCAACTTAAAATAGTTTCATTCAACTATGACCGTGTCATAGAACAGTATTTTCAAACTGCCATAGAACATACCTATACAAATAGTATCAGTTCCGAGGAAACGATAGAACTGCGGAAATCTATTGAAATAATTCATGTGTATGGGAATTTACAAGACCTGGACAAAAGAGCCTATGGCGAAAAACCCGATGATATAACAACAGCTTCGAGTTGCATTCGAATAATTCCCGAAGCCAGAGAAGACGATGAAGTGTTTGAAAAGGCAAAAGAAATGATTGGTTGGGCAGACAAAATTTGCTTTATTGGCTTCAGCTTTGATCCAACAAATGTACGCAGACTTGGTTTTCCTGATCATAAGTTGTTTGGTAAAACAATTTACTTCACACAATTCGGGATAACCGTTAATGAAGCTAAAGCGGCCAAAAAGTTGTTGGGTGAGGGATTTAATAGTTTTATTGATAGTAATGCAAAGTTTACTGAATTAAAAACGCTTGCTTATCTGAAGTACGAAGGGGTTTTCTTATCATTGTGAATTGCATCGTTCCCAAGTTGGAGAGTGGGAACGATAAAAGAAATAAAGCCTGTAAGTTTCAACGACAGGATTTAGTCATGCAACAAACCATTACCATAAACGACACCTTATTAAAAAATGCCTCGCAGTGTGTGGGCATTGATGATTTCAATGAAATAATTAACATTGCGTTACATGAATTAATCAAAAATCATCAAGTCGTTGATAAACGCCGTCAACCGCCCGCCTCCATCGAGGGTAAAGGCAAGATAATCGGAGATTTAATAGATCCCTGCGTTGCTATTGAGGATTTTGAATGCCTGAATAGAGGGTTTCGGTAAGCAAGGGTTCATAGCAATTAATTGGCTAACACAAACAACACATCTGGATTAAATAATATGCCAACCACCATTCTTGCCGAGACTGCCGCAAGTCTCTCGGAACTAAAAAATGATCCAATATCTACTGTTGCGGCTGGTGATGGTTTTCCAGTGGCTATTCTTGACCATGATGAACCTGCTTTTTACTGCATTCCGGCTAAAGCTTATGAAATGCTGATGGATAAGCTGGAAGATGTCGAATTAGCGGCAATCGTTGAATCAAGAAAATCTCAGGCTGAAATAGAAGTGGCTTGGGATGAGCTTTAACCTGCGCTTTAAAGAACAGGCGCTGCAAGAATGGCATAATCTTGATCACTCTATTCGTGAACAGTTCACAAAAAAATTGCACACATTAAAGGACAATCCTCGTATAGAAAGTGCAAGACTCAGTGGCATGAAAGACTGCTACAAAATAAAACTACGTAAAGCAGGTTTCAGACTCGTTTATGAAGTGCGTGATCAAGAACTGGTTATTTTAGTTGTGGCAATTGGTAAGCGAGAACGCAATGCCGTATACAAAACGGCAGCAAAGCGGTTATAACTAAATCTACATACAAAACTCAACACCAGAAAAAACATTAACAATGAGCATAACAATATGATTATTAACGGTGTAACCATCGACGCGACGTTTGCCGAAGCGTTTCCAATGAAGGCCACCCGCGCCATTATCACCGCGCACAACGAAAAATGGGCGATGATTTCGGCGCAAGCCATGACCGGCTTTGCGACTTCCGTGATCGCTTGCGGTTGTGAAGCGGGCATTGAACGAACCTTAAGCCCTGACGAAACCCCGGATGGTCGCCCTGGTGTAGCTATCATGATATTTGCTATGGGCGGTAAAGGTTTGGCAAAGCAACTGGAAACCAGGGCCGGACAATGCGTATTGACCTCACCTACTTCCGCCCTGTTTGCCGGTATTGATGGCGGCATTAGAATCCCGTTGGGTAAAAACCTGCGCTATTTCGGTGATGGTTTTCAAATTGCCAAAGTCATCTCCGGCAAACGTTACTGGCGCATACCTGTGATGGACGGCGAGTTTTTATCAGAAGCTACCACGGGTCAAGTGGATGCCATCGGCGGCGGTAATTTTTTAGTGCTGGCCGAATCGCAGCCGCAAGCACTGGCAGCCTGCGAAGCCGCGATTGAAGAGATGCGTAAAATCCCGAATGTGATTATGCCTTTTCCTGGCGGCGTTGTCCGTTCTGGTTCTAAAGTTGGTTCTAAATACAAGGCCCTGAATGCATCGACCAATGATGCTTTCTGCCCCACGCTAAAAGGCGCAACCAAAACCGATTTGTCACCCGAGATTGAGTCGGTCATGGAAATCGTGATTGACGGCTTAACCAAGGAAGACATTGCAAAAGCCATGCGGGTGGGCATACAAGCCGTCTGTGATTTGGGCGCGGATAATGGCATCAAACGCATTAGCGCCGGTAATTATGGAGGCAAGCTTGGGCCGTTCCACTTTCACTTACAGGAGATTATGGTATGAGCGCTTTAACCTTTACGCTGAAATACTCACCCGATCAACGTATCGATATGTCGCCGCTGGTGTGCCATCTTTTAAAGGATTTGGCATTGGCCGACATTGCCGCTTTAACCTTGCAAAGCGGCAAACGCAAGTTGCGTGTCGATGAATTATTCACTATTGACGGCGCTAATACACAAAACATCGTTATTAAAAACAGTGTTGATAAGCTCGATTTTATTGGTAAGGATCTCGAAGATGGCTGTATAAGTGTAGAAGGTGATGCCGGCGCTTATTTGGGTTTTGGCATGAAAGCGGGCGAGATCAAAGTATCGGGTAATGCCGGACTGTACGCCGCTTGTGAAATGAAAAAGGGTTACCTGGAAATTGGCGGCAATGCGGGTGATTTTTTAGGCGCGGCGCTGCCGGGTAATAAAATGGGCATGAAAGGTGGAACAATTCTGGTTAAAGGTAATGTCGGTGAACGGGCTGGTGACCACATGCGCCGTGGCAATATTTTGATTGAAGGCAATGCCGGGGATTATTGTGGCTCACGCATGACCGCCGGAACGATTGCAGTTATGGGGCAAACGGGGCGGTATTTAGGCTATGCCATGCGCCGAGGCACGCTGTTGTTATGGAATCAGCCGCAGCTATCGGCCAGTTTTAATGATTGCGGAGCACACACTTTGGCGTTTTTACCCATTCTGTTTGCGTCATTCAAGTCGCTGAACTCCAGATTTGCCGATGCGTCAATCGCATTCAACCGTGTCCGGCGCTATGCGGGGGATATGTCGGAAATGGGGCGTGGTGAGGTGTTGGTTAGACTTTAATCGTTCTGAATTTACAGGTTTGGCGATTTGCTATCGTCAAACCTGTTTTAATCCAGTGGATTATAGGAACTAATATGCGTTGCGAATCACCCGGTTGTTCTTTAAAAAACAATGACTTATTGATGAATGAGGCCTGGTTTTATGGTATAATACAGGATTCTAAGCCACTGATTATACAAATAAAACGACCTCATTCATGTTCATTCTACGCAATCTTTTACGCCCACTCCAAGCCCATTTTTCCGATACTGACCTGGGCCGAGAGCGATCCTCATTATTTGCCTACACGCTGCTGGCTGTCATCATTCCATTCACATCGTCCATGACCTCCAACTTACTGCGTTCCCTGGTCACCTTGTTCGGCATTGAGATCAAAAAGAAGCGCTTCTATACGTTTATGGCGTCTTCGACATTACCCTGGCAAAAGCTTTGGCAGACGGTTTGTGGATTGATACCCTCGCCTGAAACAGAGGGCCGGTTGTTGGTGACCTTAGACGACTGCATCAATCCCAAGATAGGGAAAAACATCTTCGGTTGCAAGACAATTTTTGATCATGCCGCCAAAGCCAATCAAAGCCAGTATCCGTGGGCACAAAATATTGCCGCGGTCGCTTACTGAAGCAAGTGAAAGGTCGTTGGCCTGTTTGTTTTTAGATTTTCGTTTTTACTTCGCCAGGAAAACCATTGTGCGAAAAATTATCGCCAAAATCAAAGGCGTGGTTGTGCCTTTTCAGACTAAATTGGAACTGGCAGGCAGATGTTGATAGGCATCGGTCATTATTTTCCCACATCGCCACTGCTGCCGTTACGGATAGTTGGTTTGGAAATCAAAGTCTATGCGGCAGGTTCGGAAGGTATTGGGGATCATTTTAATATACTGTCCCGGCTGCGCTGCAATAACGTGTTGTATGCACAGCCTATGCGTCGCAGCCTGACAGCGAGCGTCGCCGCAAGTACGGCAAACGCTTGTCGGTGACCGAGATGGCGGTCGAGGTTCGGCAAAAGGCCAAAACTTATACCGTCAACCTTTACGGTAAATATATTTAAGCATGATACAAATATCCGATGAATCTCAAGAGGCCAGTGCAGAAATGGCGGAAGACAGTTTTAATGATGGCGGTAGCCGAGTCTTATTTATGGATTTGGAAAATTGCCTAAGCCAAATACATAAACTCATGAACAATTTGGAGCAGTATTCGCATGTAGTTGTTTGTTATGCTCAAAGTGGCGTTAAAATCCCGATTGACTGGATTGTGCCATTGACGACAACAATAGATTTAAACTGGTTAAAATGCCACAAGGTGGTAAGAATGCTGCCGACTTTGGAATTACTTTTTGGGCGGGGCTCAATTACCTCTTCAAACACATTTTGATATTGTTTCCAATGAAAATGATTTAGATCATGTTGTAAGCTTACTAAATAAGTCAGCAACGGAGTGCGGAAAGAATTGGTTTTAAAGAAGACAATCCAAACAAGCTAATTTGTTGTTGCAATGGTAAGAAAAAGGGGTTTTATTTTTACCCTTTTGTTTGCAAGATGAAATACAGTCCCTTAATACACTGTTGAAAAAATATAACGATGTCCCTATGTCATTAGCAGATGGCTGTCTTGTCCGGTTAGCTGGAAACTATCCACAAAGCCAGATTTTAACGTTGGACAACGATTTTCATGTTTATCGTAAAAACGGTAATCAACTTTCTTTCGTTAATTTTTCCGGATCTAAATTAAATATGGCGCATTTTATGCTGCCATCATGCCGTGTTAATAGAGCGAAAATGCACAAATACTTATTAAGCTAAAACAAAAAATGCAACCGACTGAACTTCCTCTTAAAGATATACACCTGCCCGAAGTAATCGGCTGGTGGCCTCCAGCTATCGGCTGGTGGCTGCTGGCGGTTTTGATTCCTCTATTAATAGCGTTTTTGTACTGGTTATATAAACGCCTGACACGCAGAACCGCCATTAAAGCCGCTAAAAAAAATCTGGCGGCTATCATACAAAATCCAGCATTGGATAATAGCAAAAAGCTACGCGAACTTTCCATGTTGGTTCGCCGCGTCGCTATCAGCGTATCACCGAGAACCGAGGCTGCGAGTCTAACAGGGCGTCAATGGCTGGCGTTTCTCGATAAATCGCTAACAGGCGCGCCTTTTACTGAAGGTTGTGGTCAGCTGTTAGCTGATGCGCCTTATCGAAACACACCGCCTACCGAACTGGAAATCTCCCAACTCATCAGTCTGTGTGAAGACTGGCTGAAAGCCCAAACAAAACAAGCCAAAAGAAAGCAAAAATCATGATTCATTTTGAGTGGCCCTGGCTCTTGACCATCTTACCCTTGCCTTTATTAATTCGCTGGTTGGTTCCCGCAAATAGCCCCGTGGAACAGGCGGCATTAAAAGTCCCGTTTCTGAATGATTTTTCTGTAGGTCAAACACAAGTGGTTTCCCAAATCCAACAATGGCCGTTATTGCTGGCTGCAATCGCCTGGTTTTTATTGGTTATAGCGTGTGCCCGGCCGCAATGGCTGGGAGACCCGATTGAACAAGCTGTGAGCGGGCGGGATTTAATGCTGGCAGTGGATTTATCCGCCAGTATGGAAGAGCAGGATTTTATTATTAACAAGAAGCCTGTGGATCGATTGACCGCTATCAAATGGGTAGCGAGTGATTTTATTAACAGGCGTGTCGGTGACAGAGTGGGATTAATTTTATTCGGCACTCAGGCTTATTTACAAACGCCATTGACGTTTGATAGAAAAACCGTGCAGACCTTGTTAGATGAATCAGCTATCGGTCTTGCCGGCGACAATACCGCAATAGGCGATGCTATCGGCTTGGCGGTTAAACGTCTTAAAAACCAGCCTGCCAATAGCCGCGTTTTGGTTCTGTTAACCGATGGGGCCAATACAGCCGGCGAAGTCTCGCCTTTAAAAGCGGCTGAATTGGCCGCAGCAAACCAACTAAAAATATACACCATTGGCGTAGGCGCGGATGAAATGATAGTGCGCAGTTTTTTTGGTAACCGCAAGGTTAATCCCTCGCGGGATCTGGATGAAAATACCCTGGTCAAGGTTGCTGAAAGTACCGGCGGCCGTTATTTCCGAGCCAGAAATGCCGATGAGCTCAATAATATCTATATGTTACTGGACCAGCTTGAACCTGTTGAAAAAGACAAACAATACTTCAGACCGCGTAGCGAATTGTATTACTGGCCGTTATCACTGGCATTGGGTCTGGCTGCCTTTATCTCTTTGTCACGCGTGAGGTTGGCATGAATCTGGCTGAATTTCACTTTATCCGGCCTTACTGGTTGCTAGCCATCATTCCCTACGTCGTGATTGTCGCGTTAATGTTAAGGAACAAACTCAGTCAAGGCAATTGGTCGGCGGTGTGCGATGCGGAACTATTACCGTATCTGTTGCAGGAGAAGGCAATAAGCCAAAGCCGCTGGCCATTAACAACCGGTGCCGTTGCTTCTTTATTGACGATAATTGCGCTGGCAGGACCCACCTGGCAACGCTTGCCTTCGCCCGTATTCAGGAATGAATCGGCCCTGGTGATTGCGCTGGATTTGTCGCGTTCCATGGATGCAGAGGATGTTAAACCCAGCAGATTGATTCGGGCGCGCTACAAAATTGCCGATATTCTAAAGCAGCGCAAAGATGGCCAGACTGCATTGCTGGTTTATGCCGGCGATGCGTTTACCGTCACGCCGTTGACCGATGATACTGAAACCATCGACAGTCAATTGTCGGCACTCACTACCGATATTATGCCCAGTGAAGGCAGCAATACCGAGCTTGTGCTGGATAAAGCTGTTGAATTGTTCAAGCAGGCAGGTCTGCAAAAAGGCCAAATACTGCTGGTGACAGATGGTGCTAATTTGGATAAAACGCTGCCCGCCGTAAAAGCGCTCGATGGCTACACGTTATCTATATTGGGAGTCGGAACAGCTAATGGTGCACCGATAGCGCTACCCGAGGGTGGCTTTTTGAAAGATGAACAAGGCACTATTGTGATCCCTAAATTAAATGCCGGTGATTTGGCAAAGCTGGCTCAAGCAGGCAAGGGTGTTTATCAAACTATAACGGCAAATGACACCGATATTCAAACTTTGCTGTCAGCCGTGGACACGCCGGTACAACAGCAGGGCAAGGAGAACAAAAATTTATTGCTGAATCAATGGGAAGATAAAGGCCCGTGGCTATTATTACTGGTTTTACCTCTGGCGGCATTGAGCTTCAGAAAAGGCCTGTTATGTTTTGCCTTGTTGCTGCTATTGCCCTTGCCTAAAAACAGTTATGCCTTTGAATGGCAGAATTTATGGCAGAGCAAGGATCAACAGGCGCAACAGGCATACAAAAACAATCAATTCGAACAGGCGGCAAAATTATTTGAAAATCCTGACTGGAAAGCGGCAGCACATTACAAAGCAGGCGAATATGACAAGGCATTGGAAAACTTGAAAAATAACCAGACTGCTTTGGGTGCTTACAATCAGGGCAACGCACTGGCGCAATCGGGTCAGTTGGAGCAGGCCATAAAAGCCTACGAAAAAGCATTGACGCAAAACCCTGATGATACTGATGCCAAGTACAATAAAGAACTTGTAGAAAAGGAGCTGGAAAAACAAAAGCAAGAACAGCAAAATCAGGATAATAAACAAGACGAGAAACAACAGGAGCAAGATAACAACAAGGACGATAAGCAACAGGAGTCCAAAAAGGATTCTCAGCAAGGAAAGGAGGGTGGCAAATCAGAAAAACAGAAAGAATCCGAACAAAAGTCCGAACAATCTGAAGAACAGAAAGCATCTGAACAAAAGCCTGAACAGTCCGAAGAGAAAAAATCTGAACAGCAGAAAGCTGATGAACAGGCGTCTCCTGAAAATAAAGAACAACAAAATAAACCGGAAGAAAAAACCCCGAATACCGATAAAGCTCAACAGGCTGAGCAGAAGAAAGACGAAGACAAGGAAAAATCCAAACAAGTGCCAACCGACGCACAACCCACAGATGAAGAACAACAAGCTAATGAACAATGGCTTAAAAGAATCCCCGATGATCCGGCCGGCTTGTTAAAACGTAAATTTAAATATCAATATGGGCAGCGAGGTCGTCAATCAGATAATAATGATGACTGGTAGCAGGAATCTTGATCTTATTGTCTAAATTATTGCTTTACGCTTGTTCCAAGTTTTACAGAGTACTAGTTCCAGAACTAGGTTTATTAAATTGCGTGGATAACATAAAAACAGTTTACGGATAGCATCATAAAATAATTATGTCAGATAAAAAACCCTCTCTCGGCTTCATAGGTATCGGCTTAATGGGCAAGCCCATGACTTTGCGTTTGCTGAATGCCGGCTTTAGTGTCAACGTATGGAATCGCAGCCCTGAAAAACTAATGCCAGTCATTAATGCGGGCGCTAAAGCTTGCACATCTATTGCCGAATTAGTTAAAGCATCAAATATTATTTTATTGTGCTTAGCTGATACGATGGCTGTTGAATCAGTTATACGCAATGGTATTCTGGAAAACGGTTCAGCAGACCAGTTGCTGATTGACTTATCCAGCATCCACCCGGAAAGAACCCGGCAGTTAGCGTCAATGTTGCATGCAAAATGCGGCATAAACTGGGTAGACGCACCTGTTTCGGGTGGTGTTGCGGGAGCCCAGCAAGGCAGCTTGGCGATTATGGCGGGCGGTAGTATAGAAAACATAAACATCGCGCGCGTGGTCCTCTCTCCGCTTTATAAACAACTCACCCATATGGGCGACGTGGGGAGCGGACAAGTCACCAAGATCTGCAACCAAATGATTGTCAGTTGTAATGTTCTGGTTATCGCAGAAATGATCGCACTAGCCAAACAAGCGGGAGTGGATACCGAAAAAATACCGGAAGCCCTGTCAGGCGGCTTTGCTGATTCCAAACCCTTGCAAATAGTCGGCCCGGAAATGGCAGGCGCAACCTTTGAGCCTGTTAAATGGCGGGTCAAAACCTTATTAAAAGATTTGAATATGGCGATTGATTTAGCCACTAAGCAAGGCAATGCCATCCCGATGTCTGGCCTGGCCGCGCAACTCATGCAATTGCACGGCGGCCAAGGCTATATGGAACAAGACCCCGCTACTCTAATTAAATTATTCACTAAAATCGATGCTTAACTTCACCGCAAATTTAAGCTTATTGTTTACTGAAGTAGATCTTATCAACCGTTTCAAAGCCGCTAAACTAAAGGGATTTGATGCCGTTGAAATACAATTTCCCTATGGCCTAAGCGCAGAATCCCTGAAAAACACCCTGGAAGAACAGCAGTTAAAATTGGTGTTATTTAATGTAGATGCTGATGATTTATTGCATGGTGGCGAAGGACTCGCCTGTGTTCCTGAAAAACGGGATCAATTCCGTCAGGCGACCGCTCAAGCACTGGAATATGCAAAGCTATTAAAACCGGAAGCTATCAATGTACTACCGGGGCGTTGTTTTAATGAAAACCGAAAACAGGACTACCTGAAAACCTTTAAAGAAAACCTCTGTTTTGCTGCTGAGACATTTGCCCCATTAGGAATTAAAACCGTTTTTGAAGCCATCAACATTTACGATATGCCCGGATTTATCATTCATAACGGTCAACAAATGCTTGACATACTGGAACGGCTCAAACTCCCTACGCTATTAATGCAATACGATATTTATCACATGCAGATGATGGATGACAAACCGGATGAATTTATTGCCCGATACGCTGATAAAATCGGTCATATTCAATTTGCAGATTGTCCTGGGCGAGGTCAACCCGGTACAGGACGGATTAATTTTGAACGCATTTTTTCGGTCATTGAAAAATCGGCTTATTCAGGCTGGGTAGGTGCTGAATATAAACCCGTTGGAATAACATCTGAAAGTTTGGACTGGCTTTGATTAGTGGCCTCAGTCCCGAATACTGTCAATTTATCGAAAAACAGAAAATTAATAATTGATTTATCAATTCTAAAATCACCCTGGCATACTGCGCGTAGCCTGAAATGCGGAAGAAATCGCAACGAACCGGCTATTCTGCGAGCTCCATTTTGAGTAATCCTAAATTTCAAGCCCTTAATTTATAGTAGGGCGAATTGAATTCAGGATTATCAGACCTAATAATACCCAAAAAGGCACTTCAATCTGATACAGATATAATCTAAACATTTAAAAACAATAGGTTATATTAGTCGCTACATTGGCATCAACTTATTGCCATAGCTAAGCCATTGATTATTATCAATCTGACTCTTTCAGTTCATTATCACACTTAAGGTGCTCTTAAGACTTACCAAGTTAAAATTGCCCCACGTTAATACAATTAACGTTGAAAACCCTAGAGCAAAACAATTGCTTTAGCGCTACAAGGCAAAGAACTCCGGGTGTTAGACATAACCCGACACCCTTGGTTCTTTAAAAATGGCCAGCTATTGAATAGGCCATAGATTTTAATCAAAAAAGGCTATTTATTTATGAATAAACTGACACTAGCAGTAATTTTTGTTGTTACAGGCAGTTATTTTTCTAACCCAATACAATCGGCGGAAGCATCCCGTCGTCACTCAAATCATGTGTCAAAAGCACATCATACCAAACATCATTCAAACTCCCATCGTCGAAGCATCGCTTCCTGGTATGGCGCTGATTTTCATGGCAAAAGAACCGCCAGCGGCGAAAGATACAACATGTATGCAATGACAGCAGCACATAAAACATTGCCTCTTTCATCTTACGCTGAAGTCACCAACCTGAAAAATCATCGTAGCGTTATCGTGCGCATCAATGATAGAGGGCCTTATCATGGCAAAAGAGCAATGGATTTATCCTACGCTGCCGCCAAAGAACTCGGTATTACGGGAACAGGTTCAGTACAAATCAAACCACTGTAAGCTGCAATCATTCATTGGCACAATTGTGCAATAATGAAGCCGGAAAACCTGATTAATCTTTATAAACTCAATGAACACTTATAAGTTTTGTAGGGCAGCTAGCTTAGTAGGCTAAACGCCCTACAATCATGCCTTACCGATCAGGTAAGTCTTCCTAGGCTAAGCCGTTACCTGTCAAGATAATCTCCCGATATTATTTGCTGTAGATTCGAAACATCAAAGTTGTATAAATACACCCAAGCTAGAACCGAGCCGCCGCCGAAAAGTCCTATAGAAAGCTGTTTACGAAAATATTCATGCGGTGCCGGGAAGCGGTCACTACATTCTTCGTAGTTATCCAGCCTAGCTAAAACCAGCTTTCGATCAAGCATTTTATATAGCTCGCCGAAAACTTTATCGTTGGTATCGCAGGATTCAATAGCGCCAGGATAGTCACACACTTCATATAATGTTCCCTGCATAACCCCATCTGAAAAATATTCGCAGTGACTAACTAATACGTGATACATGCTCGAAGCTATTTGTTTACGCAGCGAACCATAAACGAATATAAATTCAGGTGCCACTATTGAACTATTTCCCTAATATTTCATGGGTTTGGCTAATAAACACAGCATCTCATCATCCTGCCCCACAGCACCGTTTAAATTTCTTGCCGCTGCCACAAGAACAGAGTGCGTTCTTACCCTGATAAGTTTGCAGCCCCCTTTTACCAATTGACTTAATCACACCATCAAGATAAAACCAGCGTCCGTTGACTTTCGTAAAGCGGCTGATTTCATTCATAACGTGCTCTTCGCCATCCTGCATATAAAACGCTTTAAACGCCACCACGCCTTTACTGTCCTTAATCCCACCTTTTTTAGTGTCGGTAATTTCCAATCTTAACCAGTCAATTTTTTCCCTGGAAAAATCTATCGTTTCAGGTCGCCTGATTGCATCCCAGGTCTCCTGCAAATAAGCAGCATTGCGCATGGCATAGGCCGTATAACGCGAACGCATCAACGCTTCAGCGGTTGCTGGTATTTTTTCGCCGGAATGAAAAAGACCGCAGCATTGTAGATATTCAATGCCGGAGCCACAGAGGCAGAGTATATGGGTGTTCAAAATGAAATCCTTAGACAATCAGGGTAGAATGGGCATTGCTTTTCTGTCCCATAGGTATCAATTCAAGACATATAACCACGATGTTTACGAAGAATAGCCAAGGGTTAAAACTTCGTGTTTCTGTGTTTTTCGTGGTTTATTGCTCTGCTTACTCTTTGAATTGATTGAATATACGAACTTTCTGCTTAAGTTGGTACTTATTGCCCGTCTCCTCATGCGCAAATGGTGGGCAAACAATCAAGCTGTTTGCCCACCTTCACTTCAAGCAGTTAAGCCACTTCTCCCGACTTCTGCTTCATCAACAAATAATCAAGCCAAAGGTTGGATAATTTTTCCTGTACGGTATTTTGTCGTAAGCGCGCATTCAAATGCGGAAAATCAACTTTATCCAAATCCTGATCCTGGTTATAACAGGAATAAACAAAGTATTCTTTACCCGTTTCCGCATCGATATGTTTACACATACACTGGGCACAGATACCTTTCATCATGCACTGCATCGGCGAGTTAATTGAACCGATGGCGTGATGGGCTTTATTGAGATATGGTTTTAGGACATCAAAACGGGCGGATTTCACTGCTGCCATCATGCGGTCTGAACCGATGACGATGAGGTGATCAACATCCGCCAGCGAAATGGGTTGTTCGCCCAATTCGCCTTTTCCATAAGCCACCATGCATTCCAAAATGTTGCCGACAAAAGATTTATCTTGTGGACGGGTTGGCTCAATCGCTTGCACGCCGTCGCCTTTATCGACTGACCAGATAATCAGATCAGCGGCCGCTTCAACGTCTTCGACTTTAAAACGGTCCTGGGCGTATTTATAACCCGCAAAATAAATCACACGATTACCGGCTGCCCGCAATGCTTTACCGATAGAAAACAATACCGCATTACCCAAACCGCCACCTAGTAACAACACGGTTTGGTTGGTGGGTATTTCGGTCGGTGCGCCTGTTACGCCCATAATAACCAACGGATCGCCAACTTTCCAGGTTGCGCAAAGGCGCGAAGATGAACCCATTTCCAGTGCAATCAGGGAAATCGTGCCATTTTCTTTATCGACTTCGGCGCCTGTTAGCGCCAAGCCTTCCGCAACTAACACTGTGCCTTCAACCATTGGCGCAAGGGCTTCATAATTCTGTACCCGGTAAAATTGTCCGGGATGGAATTTTTCGGCTTGCATCGGCGCTTTTACTACCACTTCGATAATCGTCGGTGTCAGCCGGTTGATGGCAACAATTGTGGCTATAAAAGCTGCGTCTAATTTGCTGAACAAGTCTTTCAATGCGGCATCACGTTCCGGCTGTTGCGCTGGATTCAGATTTGCCAATTCTTGTTCGAATAATTTAGCCACGTAAGGGTAGCCATTTTTCGCGCTGGCCATGGCTTTAACAACGTTACCCGCAAAGACAGGATGGTTGTCGCCGTAAAAACTGATAAATTTGCCGTCTTTTTGATAGGACGTGAGCGGCGCGGGTTTACCCAATTTCGGGAAAGCTTCATCGTGCATCGGGATTAAATCAACTGTGCCCTTGTTGAACTCAGGTTCATGGCGTTGAAAAAACCATTTATCCATGACGAACGTGTCGGGATATTCGCTTTGATAAATCGTGTTGGGTGATGTACCCGCAGCGACATACAAACTGCGTAACGGGACGTTAATGGTTTGCCCTGAACTTTTCCAGCGACCGTCTTCCAAGACCAGTTTTTCAAAATCAACGGCGTTTAAATGCCCGTATTCATCGGCATGCGCGCTAACCGGACTCATGCCTTCGGCCAAAGCAATGCCTTCTTCAAGGGCTTTAACAATTTCTTCGTGATTTTGCCGGTAAGCCGGCGCGTCTGCTATACCTTTGCGATAAAACAGCGTGACACCGCCCCATGATTCAACGAGTGGTTGAAAGTTGGGCTCTTCACCCTCGGCTTCAGCGCGTGCGCGTTCAGCGGCAATGGCATTGCCATGCGCCAGGAATTCATCAAGGATAATCGTTTCTTCTTTATCGTAACGTTTGCGTACCGTTTCTTCACCATAAACAGCGGACCAAGGTGTCATAACGATGCTTAATTTTTTCCACCTGCACGGGATAATACGCCAATAATTCAGTCGAGGTATCCATTGCAGTTAAGCCGCCGCCAATCACACCCGCCGGCAAGCGCACTTGCAAATTAGCCATTGATGAGGCTTTTGCCGCGCCGGTCAATTGCAAGGCCATCAGGAAATCCGAGGCTTTACGTATGCCGCGCATCAGATTGTTTTTCAGGTCAATAACGGTTGGTTTACCTGCACCGGAAGCGATACAAATATGGTCAAAACCCATGCTCCAGGCATCGTCAATAGTCAGTGTGCCGCCAAAACGCACACCGCCATAGGCACGGAATGCTTCACGTCTTTGCAGCGTCAGGTAAATGACTTTCAGAAAGTTTTTGTCCCAGCGCACGGTAATTCCATATTCAGCCACGCCGCCAAAACCTGCCAGAATGCGTTTATCCAAATCTTCATACAGGTCTTTAAAATCAACAATCGGCATCGGCAAATTGTTCGCGTCGCCCGTTAAAGCCACGGGCAATGGTTCCAGTTTTAAGCCATCAATACCGGCAACACCAAAGCCTTCATTGAGTAAATAATGGCTCATGGTATAACCCGCAGGGCCCAATCCTACAACCAGGGCATTTTTACCGTTATAAGGCAGCATGTGTGGACGCTTAACGTTTAACGGATTCCAACGGGTAAGCAAGCTGTAAATTTCAAAGCCGTAAGGCATGAACAATACATCTGTCAAGCACATTGGTTTCAATTTGAGGAATATTAACAGGGTCGGTTTTTTGATAAATACAACCTTTCATACACTCATTACAAATACGATGCCCGGTACCCGGACACATCGGATTGTCGATGATGATAATTGCCAACGCGCCAATATTGTCGCCATTGCGTTTGACCAGATGCATTTCCGATATTTTTTCATCCAGCGGACAGCCGATAGTCGTCACGCCCAGCCCGTCAACTTTAAAGGTATTGGTTTTCTTGTTGCGCATGCCTTTGGAGCACGAGTCGGTATCGCGTTCGTGGCAATAGATGCAATGATTAACTTCTGACAACACCTGCCGTTGATTCAATCGCGGGTCAGTCAGTTTAAAACCATCCCTGCGGCGGCGATGTTCCAGATCACCCATCCACGTCGTAAATTCACCACGGTCTACAGTATCGTGTTCGACCAGATTGTCTAAATCACGTTTTCCGGGTAATTTAAAACTCAGCCAGTCGGCAACCACATCGTTATCTTGTTGCGCAACAAAGCTCCAGCGTTGCACTATATCCATTAAGCCGCTGATAAATCCGGCAGCATCCGGCGCATTGATGATGTCGCTAAATTCAGTTGCCGCCAGTTCATGCGCGGCAAGTTTTGTGCGTAATGCAGATACTTGTTCATCCGCATTTTCGTAGTCACTGACTTTGCCTTTGGCAATCAGTTTGTAATGGCTGGACAACAGTCCAATAGTCGCACCGACACGCGCAACACGATGCTCAGGGTCATTGTCTTGATTGGCTTCCGGGAAACCAGCCTCAATCAGCAAGTCAAAACGATTCAGGATAGAGGGAATAGCCCAGTCGCTGGTATCCTGGCCTTTAAAGACCACAGCCAGTTTTTCTACCACTTCATTTTTATAAGTAAAAATGGTATCGATTTCATCCTTGATTTTGACGCTTTGCGCTTGATGTTGCTCAGACACATTGAACAATTTTGCCACAAACTGACCGACATAAGGCCCCATGTTCACCAGCAAATCAGAAATTTCTTCCGGTTTAAAGCCTTCACCCTGGTTTTGGCGATAGGCTGAAAATTTATTATAAAGATCGACATCATGATGTTTAACCGACGCATCAAACACATCCAGTAAATCTTTAAGACGTGCAGCATTGTACAAATCGGCGTAGACGAAACTGGGGATTCCAAGGGTAATGTTATTTTGTTCCATAATGCTTATGTTTGATTAGCTGACGTCTGCGTAAACAAGTCACTAAAAAACAGGGCTGTTTATACAGATTGGGTTATTGAAAGGGTTTATTTAACAATGCATTATATGAAAATATGCGTCTTTTTTCCACCGCTAATATTGGGAGCATCGATGCTGGGATGGGTTATCATTCCTGGTGGAAGTGCGACTGCGGGGGTTGTCTGCGGCAATTGACGCGTGGGAAACAATGCATTAACAATTTGTAGCTTGTAGGATAGACTAAGGACAGCTTGATCCGACCACTGTGATTCATTACATTTGTGACAAATAATACGCTGGGCGACAACTTATCGGCTAACGCCATTAAATTGATTCCCCTCAATCCTGTTCACTAGCGTAGCATAACGTGACGGGGCAAATACCCCGTCGCGCTTTATTCCTTGCCCTGAAATTAATCCGCCTGCCGCCTTAAAAAAGCAGGAATATCCAGATAATCCAAATCCATTTCTTTTTTGGCTTGGGCGCCAAAACGTGTTTCCCTGTTTTCCTTCTGACCACCGTGACGGATGACTGTTGGCTTATCCAATTCATCATAATTGGCGTTACTTGTAGTCGGTTTCTGCATAACTTTAACCGGCGCTTTAACAGCCAGAGGAGGGGCGCCCATTCCGGTAGCCACAACAGTGACTTTAATTTCATCACCCAAGGTCGAATCAATAGCCATGCCGATTTTGATAATGGCATCTTCCGAGGCGAACTCGTGTACGATATTACCGACTTCATTAAACTCGGCAACCCCCATATCGGCAGCAGAAATATTAACCAGTATACCGCGTGCGCCTTGCAGATTAATATCTTCCAGCAATGGACAAGCAATGGCCTTTTCAGCGGCTTCCCGAGCGCGATGTTCGCCTGACGCCGAACCCATGCCCATAATAGCAGCGCCCATTCCAGACATGACGGTTCTGACATCAGCAAAATCGACATTAATCATGCCGGGATGAACAATAAGCTCGGTAATACCTTGCACGGCATCCAGCAACACATCATTAGCCGCTTTAAACGCATTCATCAAGGACACATTATTGCCCAGTACCGGCAATAATTTTTGATTAGGAATAGTGATCAATGAGTCTACGTATTTTTCAAGCTCTAAAATGCCATGCTCTGCAACGGCTTGCTTCTTTTTACCTTCAAACAGAAAGGGTTTGGTTACTACTGCGACGGTCAGGATACCCATTTCTCTTGCAATTTGCGCAATAACAGGAATGGCTCCCGTGCCCGTTCCACCACCCATGCCCGCAGTCAGGAAAACCATGTCCGCGCCTTGTAACACTTCTTTAATGCGTTCTTTGTTTTCTTCTGCGGCATGTTTGCCAATTTCCGGATTCGTACCTGCACCCAAACCTTTGGTTAATTCGACGCCTAACTGGATTATCGTATCAACCGTTAATTTTCTTAATGCCTGCGCATCGGTATTAGCGCAGATAAATTCAACCCCTTCAATATGGCAGCCAACCATGTGATTAACTGCATTACCACCACCACCACCTACACCAATAACCTTGATAACGGCGGTTTCACTATACGTATCCACCAACTCATATTTCATTTTCGCTGCCCCTTAAATAAACAATACACACTATTAAAAATTACCTTGAAACCAGTTTTTCATTTTCGAAAACCACCCTAAGCCATCAGAATCAATGCCTCTACCCAAGCTCTGATGGTCTTTTCCATACATTAACAATCCGACCCCTGTAGAGTGAATAGGGTTTCTCACCACTTCGGTTAACCCGGTAACATTTTGTGGCCCACCCATTCGTACCGGCATGTGGAAAATTTCCTCCGCCAGCTCAATTAACCCCATTACTTTTGAACTACCGCCTGTCAATACGATTCCGGCGGCTATTAATTCTTCATTGCCACTGCGTCTAAGTTCCGACTGCACCAGCAGCATCAATTCTTCATAACGCGGCTCTATAATCTCGGCCAAATTTTGCATTGAAATTTTGCGTGGCGCTCTGTCACCAATGCTTGGCACTTCAATGGTTCCATCAACATTCGCCAATTGCGTCAGCGCACAAGCATATTTTCGTTTGATCTCTTCTGCGTTTATCGTTGGTGTGCGTAATGCGACAGCGATATCGTTAGTCACCTGATCACCGGCTATAGGTATAACGGCTGTGTGCTTGATTGCACCCTCGACGAAAATGGCTATATCCGTTGTCCCGCCGCCAATATCGATTAAGCAGACGCCCAATTCCTTTTCATCTTCCGTGAGCACAGAGTTACAGGATGCCAATTGCTCCAGCACTATATCCTCAACCTCCAGCCCACAGCGACGGATACATTTGATAATATTCTGGGATGCACTAACGCTGCCTGTGACCATGTGGACTTTGGCTTCCAGGCGAATACCCGACATCCCGATAGGCTCTTTAATGCCATCTTGAAGATCAATTACAAACTCCTGCGGCAAAATATGCAGAATTTTCTGGTCTGCGGGAATAGCAACCGCGCGCGCGGAATCAATAACTCTGTCTATATCATACTGAGTTACTTCTTTATCCTTGATTGCCACAATTCCATGTGAATTAAGGCTTCTTATATGACTGCCCGCAATACCCGCAAAAACCGACTTAATCTGACAACCCGCCATCAACTCAGCTTCTTCAATTGCCCTCTGAATAGACTGAACAGTCGATTCCAGATTTACTACAACGCCTTTTTTAAGGCCGCGTGATGGCGTGGTACCTATGCCTATTATCTCTATGTTGCCATCACTGGTGAGCTCACCAACAATAGCCGCGACCTTCGACGTACCAATGTCCAGCCCGACTATTAAATTACGCTCTGTTTTTTTTGCCATTTTATCTACTCTGTATCGCCTTTACGTGTGCTTGTTTGTTCATTATTGGGTTTGCAATGGCATTCCAATCAATCTCAGCGGTTCCAAGCTTCCATGAAACCGCATAACCATTGGGATATCTCAAATCAACTATTGCTATTTGCTCAATCTGCTCTTGCTTTAACACTGCCAACGTTTTTAAAAAACGCTGTAATTTTTTTAATTGCTCATTACGCCCCAACAATATTTCCAGGCCAGTTGCCAACTTGATCTTCCATGCCCATCGGTCATTAACACTAAACTCCGCCAATTCCAAAGACTGGTCGGCCAAGGCCGTTTTAATACCTTTCATTATTTCCAGTACTTTTACTTGTTGTAGTTCAGGTCCGGTCACCACAGTCATGTTCTGAAACTGATCACTATTTTTTGGTGTAAATATCACGCCTCGTTCAGTAATAAGGCTGTTTTTCCCCCAGCGCGCATAGGGTTTTCTCTCGCGTACTTTTATGTCAATCGCATCAGGCCATATGCGCTTTACCGTCACCGTATCTACCCACGGCAATGTCGAAACAGCTGAGTGTATCGCCTGCATATCCGCATCAAAAAAACCGGTCATTACCAATGGCTGTAAAACTGTCTTTATCTCGTTCTTGCTGAGATATTGAAAAACCCCCTCGGCTCTTACATATTTAATGGGTAAAGACGCGCTTTTAATAGCTAACGGCCTGATGTGTCCCTTCGTTATTGCTTCGTACCCAACCATTCCAATCAGACCCGTTAACAATAATCCGGTCACCAAGGTTTTTGTGCCTACATTGCTCATTACCCTAAACTGGTTTCCAACACCCGCCAAACCAATTCATCAAAATCGATACCCGCCTGTTTGGCCGCCATTGGCACCAAACTATGATCGGTCATACCGGGTACGGTATTAATTTCAATCAATTGATACTGCCCGGAATCATCAATAAAGACATCGACTCTTGCCCATCCCTTTACACCCACTACTTGACTAGCCCTTACCGCCAGGTTTCTCAAAAACAGCTCCTGTTCCTGGTCCAGGCCGCAAGGGCAGTGGTATTGGGTGGTCGTTGCGTTATATTTGGCTTCGTAATCATAAAAAGCATTGGGCGTTTCCAGGCGAATGACTGGCAATGCCTCACCATTTAATACCGCAACTGTGTATTCCTTTCCAGTGACCCAGCTTTCAGCATACACATCACAGCGATATTCCAATGCTGTTTGTAGCGCTTTGTGCAACTCATCCCGAGAATTTGCTTTACTCATGCCTATACTGGAACCCTCCTGCGCGGGTTTGACGATGACTGGAAATCCCAATTTTTCAATACAGGTATCAAGATCATTTTCATCTCGCAATAAATGCCATTTGGGTGTCTTTAGGCCGTATCCCTGCCAACACAATTTGGTTCTGAGTTTATCCATCGTTAATGCAGAAGCCATAACTCCACTGCCGGTATAGGGAATACCCATAACTTGCAGAACACCCTGAAGCACTCCGTCTTCGCCTCCCCGTCCATGAATAATATTAAATACCCGATCAACTTTTATTCCACTCAAAGCGTCGATAGGGCTATCCGTTACATCAATGGCGACAGCGTCCACGCCTTTACGTTTTAAAGCCTCATAAACTGCGGTGCCACTTCTTAGCGAAACGGCTCTTTCCGCAGCCGATCCACCCATCAATACAGCAACACGTCCAAATTTTTCCGGGTTAGACGTGATAACTCGCGTCTCTTCAAATTCACCCACCATACAAACCTCAGTCTGCAATTCCACCCCTTGATACTCCTTTACTTTATTTTGAACATAGTAAATTAAGTCTTCGATATCCGCCGCGGTAGCATTGCCAGTATTTACAATAAAATTGGCATGCTTCTCCGACACGCAAGCACCGCCAATTGCATAACCTTTCAGGCCCGTTTGTTCTATCAATCTTGCCGCATAATCACCTTCCGGATTTTTAAATACCGATCCGCAACTCGGCTGATTAGTCGGTTGTGTTTTTGCCCGCTTTTCCAATAAACCTTTTATTTTTTGCTGACTTGCTGCCGTATCACCTTGCTGCAATTCTAACCGGCAGCTCAGAAACCATTCATTTTCAAAACCTTTTACAGATCGGTAACTCACTTTAAAATCATGTGGATAACGAAGCGTTGCTTTACCCGCGCCATCGATCATTTCTACTTGTTTAACAATGCCCCAGGTTTCCCCACCAAATGCTCCGGCGTTCATTTTTAAAGCGCCCCCCATTGTTCCGGGTATGCCCGCCAAAAATTCAGCGCCAATCAAACCTTGTTCTGCACAAAATCGCGCCACATGGGCACAAGGAACACCCGCTTCCACATAAACCGAACCGACTTCTTCGGCAAGCTTCATTTCTTTCAAGCGTCCCTTGGTATTAATAACCGTGCCGCGGATGCCGCCATCCCTGACTAATAAATTACTGCCCAAGCCCATCCAAAACAGGGGTTCTGAATCCGGCAAAGCAGCTATAAACTCACACAGATCCTGCCGGCCAGACGGAATATAAAGCCGGTCAGCAGGACCGCCTACACGCCAACTGGTATATTTCGCCAGTTTTTCATTGCTTAACAATCGGCCTTTCATGCAGGCCGAGTCAACGGCGACAAAATTCGACAATCCAGAGCTTCTGTCAGCAATTCGGGTAACTGAGTAGCAATCTGCCCGACATTACCAGCCCCCATAGTCAAGATAACGTCATCCGGCCTTACAAGACCTGCCAATATTTTCGGCAACTCTTGCCACACATCAACAAAGACCGGGTCGACTTGACCACGTATACGAATTGCCCGGCTTAATGCCCTGCCGTCAGCGCCTGCAATTACCGCCTCTCCGGCCGGGTAAACATCCATCAGAATCAGCACATCGACGGTTGACAGTATCTGTACGAAATCTTCAAATAAGTCGCGAGTTCGCGTATATCTGTGCGGCTGAAAAATAATGACTGAACGCCTGTCCGGCCATGCTTGACGCAATGCCTCCAGGGTTGCGGCAATTTCACGCGGATGATGTCCGTAATCATCAACCAGGGTCAGTTTGCCTCCCTCAATTGCTATGTCCCCTTGAATTTGAAAACGCCTACCTACACCCTTAAACGCGCCCAGACTTTTTACAATGGCATCATCAGCAACAGCAAGTTTGGTCGCGACAGCAATAGCAGCAAGTGAGTTGAGCATGTTATGCCAGCCCGGCATGTTTAGCGTCACTTGCAACGGGGGATAAGCGCCGCGACGAATTACGCTAAAGGCCGTGTGCATACCTTCCTGTTTAATATCTACCGCACGAATATCGGCATCTTCATGAACTCCGTAGGTAATCACCGGTTTGGATATTTGCGGTAAAATTTCCCTTATCCCTTCATCATCGAGACACAGCACGGCCAAGCCATAAAATGGCAAGTGATGTAAAAATTCCAAAAACGTGTCTTTTAATCGCTGATAACTGTTCTGGTAAGTTTCCATGTGATCCTGGTCTATATTGGTGACCACTGCCATCATGGGCTGGAGGTATAAAAACGAGGCATCGCTTTCATCAGCTTCAGCAACTAAATAACTTCCTAGACCCAATTTGGCATTGCTTCCTGCGCTATTCAAACGGCCGCCAATAACAAAAGTAGGATCAAGTCCACCCTCCGCCAGCATACTGGCTGTCAAACTGGTCGTGGTGGTCTTCCCATGCGTACCCGCGACGGCAATACCAAATCGAAACCGCATCAACTCAGCCAGCATTTCCGCACGCGGAATGACAGGGATCCTATTAAAATACGCCTGATCAATTTCTTCATTACTTCGGTCTATGGCAGTTGACGCGACCACTACATCGACATCCGTGACATTTTCCCGCTTATGTCCGATAGTAATCGCCACACCCAAATCTGCGAGTCTTTGAGTCACCGCGCTTTCTTTTATATCAGAACCCGAAACTTTATAACCCAGATTCGATAAAACCTCGGCTATGCCACTCATGCCCGTGCCGCCTATACCCACAAAATGTATGCGCTCGATATTGCCTAATGTAGAGGCAATTTGTTCACTATTTGGAAACTTCATAATTTCGCCTCAGCGATACAATACCCTGCAACAACAGCTGTTGCGTCCAAACGTGCGCAATGTTGGGCCGCAATACTCATGGCATCCAATTTACTAAGTGCCCTTGCTATATGTTCTGCCAGTGTTTCCGGATTCAAATCCTTTTGCATCAAAAGTAGTCCTGCGCCTGCATCGGTCAAATAGCGGGCATTAGCCGTCTGATGATCATCAATAGCACTCGGTAATGGTATAAAAATAGCCGGGGCGCCCATTGCCGCAACTTCACTTACTGTCATGGCGCCTGCTCTACAAATCACCAAATCAGCCCATTGATAAGCTGCGACCATGTCATCAATAAAGGCACTGGTTTCCGCTTTAATACCCAAAGCTTTGTAGCGGCTTTCAACTTGGGACAACATGGCGGCACCCGTTTGATGCTTTATATGCACAAATTGCGTTCCCAAACCGGATCTTTGAAATTCGGCAATTGCCTCAGGCACAGTTTCATTTAATATTTGCGCTCCCTGACTACCACCAAAAACCAATATCCTGCTCTCTTTTTCAGGCAGCTGACGGCTATTTTCGACCCCAGTAAGAAATCGTTTTCTTAACGGGTTTCCCGTACATTTTGCTTTAACTTTCTCACTAAAACTGCCGGGAAATGCCTCTAATACCTGATTGGCCAAACGCGCAAGCAAGCGATTAGTTGTGCCTGGAATCCGGTTTTGTTCATGGATTATTAAGGGCAATCCTAATAGTTTTGCCATCAAGCCACCTGGACCGGCAACATATCCGCCCATTCCCAGTACCACATCAGGTTTACGCTTGCGCAATATTGTGAAGGCCTGTGTACAGGCTTTAAACAACATAAATACAGCTGTTATTTTCGACGTTAATCCTTTACCCCGTACACCGGCAACGGATAACCAGTCGATTTCAATACCTTTTTCCGGAATCACTCGGCTTTCCAGGCCTTTCTGCGTACCCAGCCAGCTAACTTGCCACCCTTTTTCCATTAACATTTCCGCAACCGCCAGTGCCGGAAACACATGTCCGCCGGTTCCTCCGGCCATAATAACTATGCGCTTACCCATTTTGACCTTTCTTTGGGAGCATTAGCGTTTATCTCGGCAACTTCGCTATGCACACGGAATAACAACGCAACCGCGCAACACATAATCATCATACTGCCGCCGCCATAGCTCATTAATGGCAAAGTCAATCCTTTGGTTGGCAAAATTCCCATATTAACGCCCATATTGACGAATGATTGAAATCCAAACCAGATGCCCAAGCCATAAGCAATAAAAGCGGAAAACCGTTCTCCTGCTTTCTCTGCGGCCACACCTATCTCAAAAGTACGCCATATCAATAATGAAAATAAGACTATAACAGTAAGAACTCCCAATAGCCCCAGCTCTTCAGCTATCACTGAAAATAAAAAATCGGTATGCGCTTCAGGTAAATAAAACAGTTTTTGTATGCCGCTACCCAGACCCACACCCGACCATTCTCCACGCCCGAATGAAATAAGTGCATGGACTAATTGATACCCTGTATCTTTAGGATCTGCCCATGGATTCATAAAACTGGTTACACGTTTCATTCGATAAGGCTCAAAATACACCAGTAACGTTGCCAGTACCGCCACTAACGACAACAGCATTATGAATTGCGATAGTCGTGCTCCAGCTAAAAACATGATGCCCATGGCAATAATTAAAATTACCACCGCTGAACCGAAATCAGGCTCCATTAACAATAATAAGCTTGCCACTGAAAACAAAATTAAGGGTTTAATCAAACCGAAAGCTGATTCTCGTATTGATTGCTGATGCCGTGTCACATAACCTGCCATATAAATCACAGCAAAATACTTAACCACTTCTGACACCTGTATCCTCAAACCGCCTAGTGACAACCAGCGTGTACTGCCGTTAACCTTTACCCCAAGGCCTGGCACCAGTACAATCACCAGCAATAATAATCCCCCTATAAACAACCACTGCCCTGCTTTTTCCCAGGCACGGATGGGTGTTAGTGCAACACATGTCCCTAAAAACAGTCCAAGGCCTATATGTATTGACTGCCTGATCGGATAGTAAAAGCTGTTACCGGTCATTTTTACGCCCAAATGCAATGATGAAGATGCCACCATGACGTAACCAATGAGCAATAAACTCGTAGACACAACGATCAACAGGGGGTCAAAATGAAATCGCCCGATTCGTGATGGCTTCGCCCGCTTGATCATGCAAGCAACCCCAATACCGCTCTGGCAAATTGATCGCCTCTATCCTGATAATTTTTATATTGATCAAGACTGGCGCAAGCCGGGGACAGCAATACACTGTCACCGGATGCGGCAAGACTGGCGGAAATTTGTACCGCTTGCGCCATATTCTCGGCAGAATAAACGGGAATACAATTATTCAACGCCTGTTTTATCAATCCCGCATCCTTGCCCATTAAAACCACACTTTTTGCTTTTTCTTTAATGGCGGGCATCAATTCATTCATATCAGCCCCCTTGGCGTCACCACCGGCAATTAGAATGACCTTGTTCGTATAACCTTGCAGGGCTGCCACACAAGCGCCAATATTGGTTGCCTTTGAGTCGTTGACCCACGTAACCCCCCGTATTTCTGCGACGCGCTGCATTCGATGATTCAATCCTTTAAATGTTTTCAAAGCATTGCACATAGCTTGTTCATCTAATCCTATGGACACACCTAACGCTAATGCAGCCAGTGCATTGGCCGCATTATGTCTGCCTTCAAGCGGTAATTCAGCTAACGGCATCAAACACTGTTTTTTGTGCATCAGGAACTCCACACCGCCCTTGTGGGCAATATAAAAGTCAGCTTCCTTTTTAATTGAAAATGTCAATATGCGTCTGCCTGCTTCCTGCATCGCATTGACAATTGGGTCATCGATATTGATAACCATGACACCATTTCCACAAAAAACGTTTTGTTTTTCCTGTGCGTATTCGGCTATGTCCGCATGTCTGTCAAGGTGATCAGCGGAAACGTTAAGCACTGTTGCCGCTGCGGCATTCAGAACAGAGATTCTTTCCAGCTGAAAACTTGAAAGCTCCAATACATACAATTCTGCCGTCTGCTCCATTAAATCCAATGCCGGCGTACCCAAATTGCCGCCAACACCCACCTTTTTACCAGCAGCTTTCGCCATCTCCCCCAGCATGGTTGTAACCGTACTTTTACCATTGGAGCCGGTAATGGCAATAATCGGTACCTCAACGGAACAGGCAAACAAATCAATATCGCTAACTATTTTCGCTCCATTCGCGATGGCTTTAACGATCGATTTTTCAGTCAATGAGACGCCTGGACTGACAACCAGATGTGTTGCAACTTTAAACGCCGCCTCATCAAAACCACCGGTAAAAACAGGCGTATCAGGCATCACTTGAAAAAATTCATCCATTAACGGCGGTTTATCACGACTGTCGGTGATGGCAAAATTAAACCCGAGTTTTTGCAAATAATGTGCAACCGAAATGCCGGTATTTCCAAGCCCCACCACCAAAACCTTGGAGCTTTGTGGATCCAGTGCAAAACTCTTTTTTAACGAGTTTATAATCGCCACACTATCCATTTTCATCCCGCAAGCGCTGGCCAACCAGGAATCAGAGAAATACATTTATTTATCTTGTGCATTTTTCTCATCTCAATTTTAATGTCGCTAATCCGATCAGCACCAGAATGACGGTGATAATCCAGAAACGTACGATAACTCGTGGCTCCGGCCAGCCTTTCAATTCAAAATGGTGATGTATAGGCGCCATGCGGAAAACCCGTTTTCCAGTCAGCTTAAAAGAGGCGACCTGAATCATCACGGATACCGTCTCCATAACAAAAACACCGCCCATAATCATCAATACAATTTCTTGCCTGACCAATACTGCTAATACACCTAAAGCCGCGCCCAATGCTAACGCACCAACATCTCCCATAAACACCATCGCGGGATAAGCGTTAAACCATAAAAAACCCAGTCCGGCACCCACTAAAGCTGCACAAAATACAATGAGTTCTCCGGCGTTGGGCAGGTAAGGAATAGCCAGATATTCTGAAAAAGTCACGTGCCCGGATAGATAAGCAAAAATTCCCAAGCCCGCCGCAACCATCACTGTAGGCATAATAGCCAGACCATCCAGGCCATCGGTCAAATTAACTGCATTGCTGGTTCCAACGATGACAAAATAGGTC
Source organism: uncultured Gammaproteobacteria bacterium (assembly GCA_963849195.1). Taxonomy (GTDB): domain Bacteria; phylum Pseudomonadota; class Gammaproteobacteria; order Methylococcales; family Methylomonadaceae; genus Methylobacter_C. The sequence continues at coordinate 103,864 of CAWKGQ010000021.1, read as the reverse complement.
AGCACCATATACATCCAACCCATATCCAGCATGAAATCTTTAAAAAACGGAACGATGAATTGGGTTTCAGCCGGTAAAATTGCTGTTTTGTACAAAAAAACAGCGGCAATTAAGCCTATTGCAGACTGCCAGAAATATTTGGCTTTGGCCGACAAACCATCACTGTTGTTCTTAATGACTTTTCTGTAATCGTCAACAAAACCAATAATGCCGTAACCCATAGTTACCAGCAAAATAACCCAAATATATCTATTTCCAAGATCGGCCCACAACAAAGTACTGAAGGCAATTGCAACCAGTATTAAAGTTCCACCCATGGTAGGGGTTCCCGCTTTTTCGTAATGGGATTGCGGACCTAATTCACGGATACTTTGCCCGATCTTTTTGCGACTTAATTTTCTGATCATTACCGGGCCGACAATAAAAGCAATCATCAAGGAAGTTAATGCTCCTAAAATGGCGCGAAAGGTCAGGTAATGAAACACCCTGAAACCGCCGTCAAAAGTCATTAAATAGTCGGCCAAGTAAAGTAACATTTTTTAATTCCTGAAATTATCAACCAAAGCTGCCGCTACATTTTCCATGCGCTGCGCTCGTGACCCTTTAATCAAAATCGTTTCATCGCCTTTCATTTCCTGTTTGAGCGCTTCAATCAAATCTTGTTGATTTTCAAAAAAAGTCGCCCCAATGCCAAAGGCTTGCACGGTATTTCTGCTATCAGCTCCTACAGCCAACAATCTTACAACTCCGCTGGCTTTAATAAGCGCGCCCATTTCTTCGTGCATTTTCGGACTATCAGCGCCTAATTCACCAAACGCCCCAAAAACTAACCAAGGCTTGCCCGTAAAGTTTGCCAACACATCAAGACCCGCTTTCAGGGAGGCCGAATTAGCATTATAAGTATCGTCAATAACGATATTCCCTAAACGGCTGACTAATGGCTGCAACCGGCCGGTTACCGGCTTTACACTTTCCAGGCCTTGTTTAATCTGCTTCAGGCCTATACCCAAAGCCAAACTTGCAGCCGTGGCCGCCAAGGCGTTAACAACATTATGCCGGCCCGCCAGTTTTAAATTAATGTCAACCGTACCCTGCGCTGTAACTAACTCAAAAGTGGTAACAAACGCGTTATTACGGATTTCTGTTTTAATCGCTTTAGCCGTTACGTCGGCACCGTCATTCAAACCAAATGACAGAATACGTCTATTTCCTGCGACTGATTTCCAATAGTTAAAATAGCCATCATCATGATTAATAACGGCAATACCGTCTTTGTTAAGCGTCTCGATGATTTCACCTTTCCCTTTGGCAACACCATCAAGGCTGCCGAAACCTTCTATATGCGCAGCTCCTGCATTGGTAATAATCACCACATCAGCCTGTGCATAAGTACTGGTGTAGGCAATTTCTCCGGCATGATTTGCGCCCATTTCAACCACTGCATAGCGATACTGTTCATCCAGGCGCAACAACGTCAAAGGCACGCCAATGTCATTATTCAAGTTCCCTTGAGTAAACAGTACGGGGTCATTGACGGCCAGTATTGCCGCAACCATTTCCTTGACGGTCGTCTTGCCGTTGCTGCCAGTAATGCCGACAACCGAAAGGGACTTGTTTCCACGCGCCGCAAGGGAACGTCGCCATTCTCCAGCCAGTTCAGCTAACGCTATCCGCGTATCGTCAACGACAATATGCGGCAAGGTTGATTTAACATCTTTATGCACGATTGCAGCAATAGCTCCGGCCTGTTCAGCTTGATCAACAAACCCATTACCATCAAAGTTGTGTCCCTTGATTGCAATATAAAGCTGCCCTGACTTAATTGCCCTGGTGTCTATGCTAACGGAAGTGATAGCTACATCTTCCCCGATGAGCTTACCTTGCACAGCTTCAGCACAGTCACGCAGCATCATTTTCACTTTTATCCGACTCTCATTTTTAATGCGTCAATCACAACCTGACTATCGCTGAATTCTATTTGTACCCCATTGATTTCCTGATAGCGTTCATGGCCCTTACCCGCAACTACAATACAATCCTTTTCGGCCGCTCTTGCTATCGCATTTTGTATTGCCTGTTCTCTGTTTTGAATCACTTCGACCTTAACCGAATTACGCCCTTTCAAACTACATCCGGCCAAAATGTCATCAACTATATCCAGTCCATTTTCAAAACGCGGATTATCATCGGTAATAACCACATGATCTGCCCACTGTTCAGCGATGCGTCCCATTTGTGGACGTTTACCCTTGTCTCTGTTGCCCCCACAGCCGAACACTACCCATAAGGCCTGCTCGCAATGTTTTTTCATGCTGGATAAAACCTTATCGAGAGCATCGGGTGTGTGAGCGTAATCTACAAAAATCAGTGGCAACCCATCTCCGCCGAAACGTTCCATGCGTCCTGAAACCGGCTTGATGAACCTCAGTTTTTTTATCGCCTCAGGCATTGAAACACCCATGGCCAGCATCACTGCCAAAACAGTTAAGACATTCTCGCTATTGAAGTCCCCGTAAAGTGGCACTTTTACCCGCTGACTATCTCCCCGCCAGCGCACATCAAATTCAATGCCATCCGCTTTATGTAATATATTTTCCGCACTGATGCATTCACCAGAAGCCAATGTTTTTCCCTGAACACTGATACCCCACACAACAACGGCTTCCGGCACCGCTGCAATAATCCGGTCGCTATAGGAATCATCGAGATTGACTACTGCAAAGGCTAAACCGGGCTTGTTTAGTAACGCCAATTTAGCCTGCAGGTAGGCATCCATAGTACCGTGATAATCCAAATGATCGCGGCTTATATTGGTGAACACCGCGCCCTTAAAAGTAACGCCATTAACCCTGCCCTGCTCCAAGCCATGCGATGAAACCTCCATCGCTATTATTTGTTTCTTATCTTTCAGTAATTCCGTCAGTATTCTTTGAGTTTCCAGTGCATCAGGGGTGGTATTCAGCGTTTTACTAAGTTTGCCCCACTCTCCCCAACCCAGTGTGCCGACTACTCCGCAATCATCCAGCATCTGGCTTAAAAACTGACTGCAGGAGGTTTTGCCGTTAGTCCCTGTGATTCCAATAACCGTCATAAACCCGGAAGGATCGCCATAAAAACGGGCGGCTATATCACCCAGCTTCAAGCCCAGATCGTCTACCGCGATAATCGGTACATTCTTGATCTGTTCAGCCAGTTGCTTGCCGCCGCCGGCAGGGTCAAAAACAACAGCACAAGCTCCCTTATCGAGAGCCTGTGCAACGTGCATCAGGCCATGTTGCCTAGCTCCCGCCAAGGCAATAAATACATTTCCCTCTATAGCTACCCGGCTATCCAAAACCAGGCCTGTAATTAGCCTATCCTCCGCCATTCCCAAGCTGGCGCTTGGAAACGGGACAAATCCTTCCAATAAATCCTTCAATCTCATGGACAGTGTTATGGACTTTTCTGAGTCAACAAAATGGGCATCGTTTCTTCCTGATCAGGTGCAACTTCCAGTATTCTCAATGCTCCCGCCATCACCTTGGAAAATACCGGCGCTGAAACCAGACCGCCGTAATACTGGCCCGCCGAAGGTTCATCAATCATAACGACAATAATCAGTCGTGGGTCACTGGCAGGCGCCATTCCGGCAAAAACAGCAAAATAACTTTTCTCGGTATAACCTCTGGAACCGGCTTTTTTTACTGTCCCGGTTTTACCTGCTGCACTGTATCCGTCGACTCTGGCTTCATAAGCAGTGCCATCTTTCATAAGCACGCTTTCCATCATCTTCCTGACGCTCTTGGCTGTTTTAGCTGAAAATACCCGAACCGCATCATCATCATCTTCACGCTTCAGCAAGCTCACTGAGTGCAAAATACCGTCATCCGCCAAAGCCGTATAGGCTCGCGCCAATTGCAACGCCGAGCTACTCAAGCCATAGCCGAATGACAAAATCGCCCTATCGAAATCGTGCCACCTTTTATAATCCAACAAAGTTCCACTGGCTTCGCCTGGAAAGCCGGAACCTGCTGAAGTTCCAAAACCAAGTCGATGATAAACTCCCCAAAAATATTTCGGCGGCATTTTCAATGCCATCATACTAACAGCAACATTACTGGATTTTTTTATTACATGCGTTAAATCCAGCGTGCCGTAATTATGTACATCTTTAACCGTATTGCGTCCGATTTGATACGTTCCCTGCGTGGCAAAAGTGGCATTAGGACTTACATAACCGCCCTCCAAAGCCGCCGCGACGACAAAGGGTTTAACTGTTGATCCCGGTTCAAATACATCGGTAAGCGCTCTGTTCCTGTACAAACTTTCCTTTAAGCTGTTTCTGGTATTCGGATTAAAAGAAGGCTGATTAACTGCCGCCAGGATTTCCCCGTTTTTTGCATCCAATACCACTAATGCTCCTGATTTGGCCTTGTTAGCGCTGACCGCCAACTGCAACTCCCGATATGCCAGATATTGAATGCGCTGATCAATGCTTAGCTCAAGATTCTTTCCTGAAACAGGTTCTTTGATATTTTCTACATCTTCAATAATTCGACGTTGTCCATCCCTGATGACCCGTTTGCTACCTGAAGTCCCTTTCAATAATTTTTCATAACCGGACTCCATTCCTTCCTGCCCAATATCATCAACATTGGTGAAACCAACTATATGCGCCGAAACCCCGCCTGTTGGGTAAAAACGCTTGAATTCGCGCTCAAAATAAACACCTGCGAGCTTTAATTCTTTCACTTGATCACCAAGCTGCGGATTAACCCTGCGAGCAATATATAAAAACTGTCTATGCGAATCTTCCTTAATCAATTCGGTTACTTTCCCCGTCGGCAAATTCAACAACTTTTCCATTAGCCTGATCTGGTCTTCTTTCGCAAATTTAAGCTCTCGCGGATTTATCCAAATAGACTCAACAGGCGTACTAATTGCCAGAGGATCGCCATTTCTATCTTTTATTATGCCTCTGTATGCCGAAACAGACACATCATCGACTTGCCTCATATCACCCTGATGCTTGAGAAACTGTTTACTCAGGACTTGTAAATCAATCGCCCGACCCGCCAACACCAGCATGCAAATCATCATAAAAGCGACCAAGAATTTTCTTCTCCCCGAAAAATCGTCTGTCGGTTGCTTTGCCGTACTTCTAACTCGAAAATCTAACATTTACGGATTTATATAAATAATTTTTTCTCGTAACGGCATAACCAGTTTCAATTGTTCCCGAGCCACCAGTTCTACCCGATTCTGTTCCGCCAACATCATCAGCTCCAATTGCATCTGCCCCCATTCGACTTCATACTGATCCAGTGCTCTTTCCTGTTTTTGAATCTCAATAAAAATCAAACGCGAGTAGTATTTGCTATAAATCACCGCTAAAGCCGATAACAAAAGCACTATGCCCGCCACACCCAAAAGCCGATTTGCAACCACTTATATTCTCTCGGCGACTCGCATGATCGCGCTTCTGGCTCTTGGATTTTGACTAATTTCCTGCTTACCGGCTTTCAACGCTTTACCCATTCTCTTTAAAAAACCCTTGGCGATATCAACTTCCTTAATGGGCAATTTTCCAGGATTATACTTAGAGCCGGATTCATCCCGAATAAAGCGTTTGACAATTCTGTCTTCCAGGGAATGAAAAGAGATCACTACCAATCGTCCTCCCGGTCTCAAGACTCGGGCGGCCTGCTGCAAAACAGCACTTAATTCAACCAGCTCTCTATTAATTTCAATACGTATTGCTTGAAACGTGCGTGTTGCAGGGTGTTTATGCTTCTCTCTCACAGGCACTGCATCTCCAATCAGATCCGATAATTGCTTAGTCGTTGTAATAGGCGACTGCGCCCTTTTTTCTACTATCGATCGAGCTATGCGTCGCGCAAATTTTTCCTCGCCATAGTCAAATAAAACTTTAACCAGATCTTTCTCATCAACACTAGTCAGCCACTGTTCAGCCGAAACACCGGAATTGCCATCCATGCGCATATCCAGGGGCCCATCCCGCAAAAAGCTGAAACCTCTTTCGGGATTGTCGAGCTGGGGTGACGACACTCCTAGGTCCAGCAAAATACCATCGACTTTTCCTGTCAGATTTGCACCTTCAACTATGCTTTCGAGCTCGGAAAAACAACTATGCTTTAGCTTGAATCGCTCGTCCGTAAGCATCGCTTGTGCATAATCCGAATTAATCGCATCAGAATCACGATCAAAAGCCAGCAATTGTCCGTTTTGACCCAGCAGATTCAAGATACCTTGACTATGCCCACCACGTCCAAATGTGCAGTCCAGATAAATGCCGCTTTTTTTAATCGCCAACTGCTGCAGTGCTTCTGCAACCATAACGGGTAAATGTTCCACTAACAAATCTCCCGTATTAAAAAGATAAAGATCCTAGCTCTTCCAGACCTTCATTATCATCGCCATCCAGCCATTGTTTTTCTTTGGCTGTCCAGGCATCTTCATTCCAGATTTCAAACTTGTTAAGCTGACCGACCAGGACAATTTTTTTGTCCATATTGGCAAATTTTCTGAGTTTTTCCGGCAATAGCAATCGACCCTGTCCATCCATTTCGCATTCAGAAGCATTACCTATAACAAAACGCCTTAACTTACCGGCCATTTTATTTAAAGTAGGTAATTTACTAATCGTTTGCTCAAGTTTTTCCCATTCAGGCAATGGATAAAGCCATAGACAACCGTTTTCTCCAACACACCGTTCGTCTACAGCTACCGTTACAACCATTTGACGCTCGCAACAGTCTTGTAATTCTTCCCGGTAACGAGTCGGAATTGCAAGACGCCCCTTATCGTCTAAATTGATTGAACTGATGCCTCGAAACAAAACCCACCTCAAATAACTCTAAAAAAAACCATTTTTCCCCACTTTTTTACCACTTGGAATCACTATAAATTCCAAACAGTTCTTAGTCAAGGATGATTTCATTTAAACTCTTTCTTTTTTGACAATGACTTACATCACTCTCCAAAAGAGGGCAAACCACACAAAACATAGTAAAATAAATTATATGCTTTATCAGATGGTTATTTGATATTGTTAAGATAATACTTTAAGTATAAGCCCGCGAAAAACATCGGCTTTTTTAATGCGGAATAGAACAACAAGGAGGGATATTGCCGCACTAATTACCCGGCAAATTTTAAATTAAAAAGTTCAATAAATATTCTTGGCATCAAACAACTACAACAAGCTTGGCAACTCACTTGCGCACAATAAAGAAAGAGCCAGCCTGTAAGCCGGGTTCTGTCGAGAACAGCCATTCATCTAGGCTGCAAGTCACCCTGCAGCTCAAGCAATCTACCCAGGAACCGCGCGGGCCACGCGTCTGTTCCTCTATTTGATCTTGCTCCGGGTGGGGTTTACCATGCCACTTCTGTTACCAGTTGCGCGGTGCGCTCTTACCGCACCTTTTCACCCTTACCTGTCATAAATGACAGGCGGTATATTTTCTGCGGCACTTTCCGTAGGCTCACGCCTCCCAGGCGTTACCTGGCACCCTGCCCAATGGAGCCCGGACTTTCCTCCATTTTACCTTGACGATAAAACAGCGACTGTCCAGCCGACTCTTTCAGGGCCAAGTATACAGCATTCATCGTGCCAACACCAATCCGGCAGATAATAACAAGACTAAGCGTCATTTTGTTTATCCATTGTCAACGCGGCCAGGTACAACAGTTTCTTTCTTACGCCGGTAATCTCTACAGCCATTGCAACAGCGGTCTTAATGGAACACTCTCGCAATAACACCCGGAGTAGTTTTTCCTGCTCAGTGCTAATAATTTGCTCTTTTTTATCTGCAACAGCCCCATCAACAATAACAACAAATTCTCCTTTTCTCATATTGTCATTTTGCTCTACCAATTCCAGGGCGTTACCCAAACTGGTTTTCACAATTGTTTCATGGAGTTTCGTCACTTCCCTGGCAATTACGATCTGACGATCTAAAGGCAATACCTCCGCCATGTCTTGTAATGAAGCCAAAATCCGATGACAGGACTCATAAAATATCCAGGTTTTTGGAGACATGACCCTTTCATGAAAAAACGCTTTACGCGCCGATGAGGTTCTGGGTAAAAAACCTTCAAATGAAAATTGAGTAACCGGCAATCCCGCCGCAGACAAAGCAGCAATTAACGCGCATGCCCCCGGTATGGGCACTACATCCAGACCGGCATCCTTCACCATTTTTACCAGAGGCATACCCGGATCACTTAGCAACGGCGTTCCTGCGTCCGAAACCAGCGCAATTGATTGTCCCGCACGTAACTTTTCCAGCAATACAAACGATGCTTTATCCTCGTTATGCTGGTGCAATGAAATCAGCTTATTGTTAATGCCATAATGCTGTAGCAGCATTTTTACATGCCGGGTATCCTCCGCCGCAATCAAATCGACCTGTTTTAATACCTCAACTGCCCTGAAACTCATGTCGGCTAAATTACCTATTGGCGTAGCAACAACGTATAATTTGCCGAATTCAGTTAACATTCGATACTCTCATTTAGATAACCTCTAATAAAGATATAACATCAAAACCATGAACCGCCATAATTGTGCGCCCAAGCAAAGGCCAAATTATATCAGCATCTTGCTACGTCATTGTTTCCGGAATAAATACCAACAGGAGATTGACAGTGCTGTTTAGTGAACTCAAAGCCAAAGCAGCACACCTGATCCGTGGCGAAAGCGCTGAAGAACAAGCCCATAAATTTCTCATTAATAAAGGACTTAAGCCTGTTTGCCGGAATTTCCGCTGCAAACAGGGTGAACTCGATTTAATTATGACCGATCATCAAACACTGGTTATTATCGAAGTCCGATTCCGCAAAACGGATCAATACGGCAGCGCCGTGGAGAGCGTCACACGGGCAAAACAATCGCGTATAATAGCGGCAACGCATATTTATTTATCATCCCAAAAAGCAGACAGGCCTGTACGCTTTGATGTCGTTGCCATTTCCGGCAATGGTAACGTAGAGTGGATACAAAATGCTTTTTAAGTCAATCATCATGCCATGAGCTTACAAGACAGAATCATTAATCATTTCTCTGACAGCATCCAAACCCAGCAAGATAGCATGACCTATCTTTATGAATTGATAGAGCATGCCTCACAGCGACTGGTTGCAGCTTTATTGAATGATAAAAAAATACTTGCCTGCGGCAATGGCAGTTCAGCAACAAGCGCCCAACTGCTATCATCAGCTATGCTCAACCAATTTGAACGCGACCGTCCGTCATTGCCATGCATCGCATTAACAACAGACACAGCAACCATCACCTCAATAGCCAATGACTATCACTTTGATGATGTTTTCTCGAAACAACTGAGAGCCTTGGGACAAGGTGGCGATATATTAGTTGCATACACCGATTGCAACAACTCAGCCAATATAGCCAAAGCGATTACCACAGCTCACGATAAAGATATATCGGTTATAGCGTTGACGGGTAATAATGGCGGCATGATTGCACCGTTACTCTATGAAACAGATATAGAAATTCGTGTCCCGTCAAGTTCAAATGCACGCATTCATGAAATTCATGTACTGATTACCCATTGCTTGTGCGACTTGATTGACCATCAATTATTCGGTTGACATAAAATTTAGATTAAGCCATGAAAAAATTCTTTTTGCTCCTTCTGCTACTCAATAGCCTTTTAATAGGTGCTTGCTCTACTGTTGCAACAGACCGCGAGGAAATATCCGAACAATCGCTATTACAAGACCGGCGCACTCGCGAAGCCATTTCGATTGATAAAGATATTGAAACCGAGTCCTACTCGGAGCTGAATTCGGATGATGAGATACTGAATCAGTCTCACTTTACCATAACCGCTTATAACGGCGCGGTTCTGGTTACTGGGGAAACGGCTGATGAAGAACTTGGGAGAAAAATTATTTCCACAGTTCAGGACATCCCCAATGTAAAACTGATACATAACAATTTAAATATTACCTATCCCAGTGATTCCAGTTCACGCGCTAATGACAAATTCATTACCGATACCGTAAAAAAAGCGCTTAATCAAATTCGGACAATCCCCAATTTTGACCCATCCATGGTCAAAGTCATTACTGAAAACGGTACCGTTTACCTGATGGGATTGGTGCACCGGGATGAAGGCGCTGTTGTCATCAACGTTACCAGGCTACAACCCGGCATAAAACAAATCATTACGGTTTTTGAATACATTGACTAACGCCCCAGCCCTACCTGCCGGTTTTCTGGCGTTGCTAGCAAACTTTTTTACCGCCGAAGATATTCTTACAGCCTCTGAAGACTGCTGGGTTTACGGCTATGACAACAGCCGCCGTCACACTTTACCTCAAGCCGTCGTTTTTCCGGTCACGCATGAGCAGGTCGTTAGCATCGTTACTGCCTGCAACCGATTCAATGTTCCACTCACTGCGCGAGGACGTGGCACAGGAACAACAGGCGCAACCGTCCCTGTTAAAGGAGGACTGATTGTGTCGCTGGAGCGCATGAACAAACTGATCGAATTTTCTCCCGATAATCGATACATCACTGTAGAGCCGGGCATGACCAATCAGCAGGTGCAGGATATAGTCAAGGAAAAAGGCTTTTTCTGGCCGCCCGATCCAACCAGTGCCGCTTTTTGCAGTATAGGCGGCAATTTGGCATGCAATTCGGCAGGGCCCAGAGCAGTAAAATATGGCACACCCCGAGAAAACACCTTGGGCTTGCGCGCTGTTACCGGCGCAGGCAAAGAAATTCGTGTCGGCGTTTATACCAGCAAAGGCGTTGTCGGCTATGACCTTACACGCCTGATACTGGGTTCGGAAGGCACCCTGGCGATTATTACCCAGGCAGCCTTAAAACTCGCGCCATTACCAGAAGCCACCAAAACCCTCAGGGCTATTTACCGCACCGTTTCCGATGCCGCCAAAGCCGTTTCCGCCATTATGTCGCAGCCGGTTATCCCGTGTACGTTGGAATTTATAGACGGCAATGCCATCAACATGATTCGACAGTATTCAACCGGTGATCTGCCCGAACAGGCAGGCGCGATGTTAATGATAGAAGTCGACGGACAACGGGAAGGCCTGGATACCGCCGCCGGAAAAGTCGCCGCCAGTGCCAGAAACGCGGGTCTACTGGACATCAGGCTGGCCCACTCTGATGAAGAAGTGAAAGCACTTTGGCGAACCAGAAAAGCACTTGCTCCCGCCTTACGCAAAGCGGCTCCGAAAAAAATCAATGAAGACGTGGTTGTTCCGGTTACTGAAATACCAGCATTAATAGAGGGTCTGGATAGACTGTCAAAAAAATATGACTTGCCCATCATTAATTTTGGTCACGCAGGCAATGGCAATATTCATGTTAATTTGTTATTGGACCCTGATGAGCCCGGGCAAGGCAAAAAAGCGCAGCAATGCCTGGATGAAATCTTTTCTTTAGTATTGGCGCTTACGGGCACATTGTCTGGCGAGCATGGCGTAGGATTGGAAAAAAGAGACTTCGTTGACCGGGAACTGGATACGAACTCGCTGGAACTGATGCGAAACATTAAGCGTCAGTTTGACCCGAACGGCATTCTCAATCCCGATAAAATATTTCCGCTGGTTTAGTGTGAATTTATCCGCCCAAAGGCGGTTAAAATCGCCCCTAGAAATTCTACTGCTCACATCAAACAGAAAGAGAACTTTAAAGCAGTCCGCTCCACTAACCCGATAAGAATTATTCGTATAACTCACTACTCCCATCCATATCGCCCGTCTGGTCATACAACAACGGTCGACCTTCATTAAGTTTTGCCGCAGCTAAGACTTTGCAAACAGCAATTTTATGATCTCCTGCATCGGTGTAATGACTCACCTGACAATCAAAATAAACCAGACTTTCCGATAAAATCGGCGCTCCGGTCTGATCTTTTTGCCATTGGAAACCTGCCATTTTATCCTTGGCTGAACGGCCAAAATGCTCGGCTATGGCATACTGATCCTGACCCAGGACATTCACCGTACACACCCCGCCCGCTTGCAACAACTGATAGGAATAATGTTCCGGATTTATACTGATGGCCAATAAGGGTGGATCAAAAGAGACCTGCATGACCCACGCCGCCGTAAAGGCATTTTGATGGGTGCCATCAGTGACTCCAATCACGTAAACGCCGTGACTGATTTGTTTAAATAATGTGTCCGGATTTTCAATCATGTGTCACCAGCTTTATCCGCATCGATAAATCAACTGCTTTAACATTCTTGGTTAGGCCGCCAATTGAAATAAAGTCAACACCCGTTTCAGCAATCGTCCGTATATTTTCAAGATCAATATTACCGGAAGCCTCAAGTTCTATAGCCCCTGCATTCAACTTTACTGCCCCTCTCATGTCTTCAAGACTAAAATTGTCGAGCATGATACGATCGGGCTTTGCCGCAAGTGCTTCAACCAATTCCTGCATGGACTCAACCTCAACTTCCACCGCCACACTGGTGAGTTTACGCGCCACCTGAATCGCCCTGGTGATAGAACCTGCCGCCATAATATGGTTTTCCTTGATCAACACACCATCATACAAACCGATGCGATGGTTATAACAACCACCGCAGGCAACCGCGTATTTTTGCGCATTCCTCAGCCCTGGAATGGTTTTGCGGGTATCCAGCACTCTACAATCCGTGCCGGCAACTGCATCCGCATATTGCCTGGCAAGCGTTGCCGTCGCGGACAAAAGTTGTAATAAATTTAGCGCGGTACGCTCACCCGTCAGCAAACCTCTGGCTGAGCCGCTGAGTTTACATAAAGTCGTATTTTTTTTAACCGCCTCGCCTTCAGCTGCCAACCAGATAATATTAATGTTGGCATCCAACTGCTTGAATACCGCATTAAACCAGGCTTTACCACACAGAACCATGTCCTCCCGCGTTACTACTTCAGCCTGCGCATGGGCTGCTTCTGGAATAATGGCTGCGGTTATATCACCAGAACCAATATCTTCATCAAGAAAGGATGTTATATCTAAAGTTTTTAACGGGACTGTCATAGGGTTATGTATCGGCGAATTAATAAATAGTTTTTATTCAACATTCCAGGAACGAAATACAATAACGCAATTCAGCGCATCAATCGAGCCTGATTTCTTTGAACTGCCGCAAAAATAATCGACAAAGTTTAGTGTTTTTTATAATGAATTGGATGATAGCATTGAATTTACCACGTATAATCATATCTGTGTTTGCTTTTCAAAATCAGCTTTAAAGACACATGGAGGATAAACAAGCACTGCATTCATCAACATGACTGTATGAGGGAACATTAGATAAGGCGATTTCCGGGAAGAATATACCCAACTTGCTGGTCTTTTTGTCCATTTTCGGCGTTGTAAAAAGGATTTCATAGCTCGCTATGCCTCCCTTTTACGCCTTGAAAATGAACAAAAATCCTGTGCAATTCGGGTATATTTATTCTTGGAAATCGCCTAAGTAATAGTAACGTTTTAAGGCTGGTGATGACATTTTCGTATTCAAGATATAATCCCAAAATCAAGCTTTCGACGGAAGAAATGCTTGACATCAGCCAGGAAATTAATCGAGAGTTTGCACCGAATTTTTCCGCCAAAATTCCAAATCCCGGTAACCAACACAAACTTTCACCGAAAGAAATGCGTGGCATCAGCGAAGAAATCAGACTAGGCTTCGCGCCCAAAGCATCAAACAACACACAGGAACTTGTACTCTTGCCCGTTGACCCCGATCATCTGTATGCTTACTGGAATCTGGGCGATGGCAAGCCAAACACCGACGTAAAAAACGATTCCGGGAACCAACTGGTCTTAAGAATTTACTCGACGCCAAACAAAAACACGGATACAGCCAAAACAAAATCATGGTTCGACGTTGCGATTGATAGCGCCCAGGTACTACAAAAAATTTCTTTACCCATTCGGGCGCATGAAACGGCCTATAGCGCAACCATTGGCAAACGTTATCCAGACAACAATCTTGTCCCGCTCACCTCTTCCAACATCACCTATGTACCGCCTGGAAAGGCAATACCGAATCAAACCAAGGAAAGCCCGATAGTGTTTAAGCCCATGCCACAGCTCATCACAGCAAGTCGCGAAATAGTCATTTACACGAATAACAACGCCTCCGGCCAAGGTAATAATGGGCAGTCGCAATGAAAAATGGCTTCCTTACCATCATACTCCACGCACACCTGCCCTATGTGCGGCACCCGGAGCACGAGAGCTTTTTTGAAGAAAACTGGTTTTTCGAAGCCATAACCGAATGCTACATTCCGTTGATCGGCGCACTTGATCGGCTGCAGAAAGATAGTGTGGCTTATCGCCTGACACTTTCACTCTCACCGCCACTAATTACCATGCTGCGCGATGAGTTATTACAAACACGCTATCTGAAGTATCTACATAGATTATTGGAGCTGGCCGAAAAGGAAGTCATCAGAACGCGGAAACAACCCGAGTATCAAAAATTGGCGCGACTGTACCGCCGCTTTTTCCAAAATACCCTGGACACCTATCAGAATCAATACAACTGTGATCTATTGACTGCTTTCAAAAAGCATCACACAGCAGGCAATCTTGAATTGATAACGTGTGCGGCAACTCACGGTTTTCTGCCATTGCTTAATGTTAGCGAAACCGCAGTACGCAATCAGGTCAACATTGGCGTTAAAACGTTTGAAGCCAATCTGGGTTTCTCGCCAACCGGTTTTTGGCTTCCTGAATGCGCTTATTACCCGGGTCTTGAAACAATACTGGGCGAAGCCGGGATCAAATACTTTTTTGTCGATACCCACGGCATCATGGATGCAAGCCAGCCTCCCCGTAATGGAGTCTATGCGCCGCTCGATTGCGGTAATGGCGTAACCGCATTCGCAAGGGATCCGGAATCCTCTAGGCAAGTTTGGAGTTCTCACGAAGGCTATCCGGGGGATTTCGATTACCGAGAATACTACCGGGACATCGGTTTCGATCTTGATTTTGATTATATTGCTCCCTATGTTCTCGACGGCGAAATTCGCATCAATACAGGCATCAAATACTATCGAGTAACAGGCAAGGATTTGCCCAAGGAAATCTACAACCCCAGAAAAGCGCTAGCAAAAGCTCATCAACACGCTCAGGACTTTATCAATAAACGTCAACTGCAAATTGACGGGCTTATCGGTTGGATGGATAGACCGCCGATAATCGTAGCCCCCTACGATGCCGAACTCTTTGGTCATTGGTGGTTTGAAGGGCCGCATTGGTTGGAGTGGGTGTTACGTTTGGCAAGCGAGTCTACCAATAGCGTTCAGACTATCAGTTGTAGTGATTATTTAAAGCAACTGACATCCCATCAGGTAGCAACGCCGTCAGCGTCAACCTGGGGCGATCAAGGTTATTACAGCTACTGGATAAATGAAACCAATGACTGGATCTATCCTTTTCTGCACAAGGCCGAAGCGGATATGGAAAAACTGGCATCCGATCTCCAGGGTTTAACGGTCAGCCCATTGCAGACACGAGCCTTGAATCAGGCGGCAAGATCGATTTTACTGGCACAAGCATCGGATTGGCCGTTCATAATGAAATCCGGAACAACTATCGACTATGCGAATAAACGCATAACAGACCACCTTGCGAGATTTAACTATTTACACGACTGTATTCGTAAGAACCGGATAAACGAACGCTATTTGACCGCACTGGAGATCATGGATAACATTTTTCCGGATATAGATTTTCGTGATTACAATCCTTCAAACACTCGGCGCCAAAAATAGCGCATCATACAACTTTTGATATATCCTGGACTTAATGGTGGTTACCTGTGAGCGCAATAAGCAAACAAGAGCTTGAAGACATTACCAAGCGTTATCATGAGCTGATTGCGTCACAGCAAACACTATTACTCTCGACTGCTTCGGCAAACGGCGTTCCTGACATCAGTTATGCGCCTTTTGTGCGTGACCAAGCGGGGCTCTTTTATATCTATGTCAGCGAGATGGCCTGCCATACCGCCAATTTGCTAAATAACCCGCGGGCATCGATACTGTTTATACGTCCAGAATCTGAGTCCCGTAACCTTTTTGCACGAGAACGCGCAGTGTTAAGCTGTAGCGTCGAGGAAATAATCCGGGATGATGCAACTTACATTAAATCGGTACAAGCATTGCAGGATAAATTTGGTGAGATTGTTAGTGTGTTAAGCTCATTATCAGATTTTCATTTATTTGCATTGAATCCGAAAAATGGGCGATACGTTGTTGGTTTTGGCCAAGCCTTCACAATTAATGTGAACGATGACACCTTGCGTCATCTATATAGTCGTTCTTAACAAAAAAATGAACCTGTTAATTTTACAAAAAGCACCTAATTTTGCTTGAGAAATAGTGATGAATCATGTTGTCTAACCGTATAAATTATCTGTATCGACTGCTGATTTTTCTTCTTTTTGGAAGTTCCAGTTGTTTAACAATGGCTACCAGTTTCTCCCCATTGTATAGTCCATTACCCTCGCTAACAGCTAATGACTTGGCATTGATTGTTAACGATGACGATCCATTAAGTGTCCGTATCGCTGATTATTATCAGGACAAACGCGGAATTCCGCTGTCGCAAGTCATTCATATCCGGTTTGATGCAAAAGTAAAAATGCTAACCGAGCGCCGGTTTAAAAAACTAAAGCAACAGGTCGATGCACAAACTCCCAAGCACGTACAGGCTTTCGTCCTGACCTGGCTACAGCCATTTCGCGTTGAATGCATGTCGATTACAACGGCATTTGCCATTGGCTTTGACAAAGCATTTTGTGGCGGGGTCTGCCAGGAAACGCGAAAAAGCCCTTATTTTGCCTCCCAAAGCGAGAAGCCGTTCAAAGATTATGGCTGGCGACCGACAATGACTTTGGCAGGCAAAAATTTTGACGACGTTAAACGCTTGATAGACAGGGGTATTGCCGCGGATTTTACTCATCCACAAGGATCGGCTTATCTATTAAAAACATCGGATAGTGCGCGCAGTTCCCGTGCGGTTTTTTTCCCGGCAATCGCCAAAAAATATAGCAGTTTCTGGCAGGTCAATTATCTGGAGCAAAACTCTATTGAAAATAAAAAAGATGTTATGTTTTATTTTACTGGTTTAAAGAATGTTCCCAATATTGCCAAAAATTCCTATCTACCTGGTGCGATTGCCGATCATTTAACTTCTGCAGGCGGCATACTAACAGGCAGCGATCAGATGAATATTCTTGAGTGGTTGCAGGCCGGAGCAACAGCAAGCTATGGCGCAGTGGTGGAGCCCTGTAATTTCCCGGCAAAGTTTTCTCATCCCGGTGTATTACTACATTATTACCTGAGAGGAAATTCCCTCATTGAAGCCTACTGGAAAAGTGTTGAAGAGCCCGGCCAGGGAATTTTTGTAGGCGAACCCTTGGCAAGGCCATTCGCTTACAAGCCTAAACAAGGCATCTTAGGCGATACCCAAGAATGAATAACCCGAATTACGCAGGACTTTTGTTCACTTCAAGTCGTAAAAAAGGGGCCACGCAGTAGTGGACAAAGATCAGCAACCAGAGGTAATTTCTTCTGTGATCCACAAGCTCAATGTTGATTTTTTACTCTGATTGCCTTATATCAATAAAAACCAACCCTTAATCAAAGCTTATCACATGAATCCACTGCACGTTATCTGTCCCCACTGCCATGCCGTAAATCGAATTCCATCAGAGCGTTTGGCGCAACACCCCCGTTGCGGTAAATGTAAAGAGGCTTTATTTAACGGTCATCCACTGGAATTAACAGGCAGCTATTTTCAACAACACATTTCGCGTAATGATATTCCTGTCGTTGTCGATTTCTGGGCTGCCTGGTGTGGGCCTTGCAAGATGATGGCTCCGGCTTATGCACAGGCAGCAGTTAAACTTGAACCGCGGGTACGCCTGGCGAAACTCAATACTGAGCAGGAACAAGGTATTGCAGCTCAATTTAACATTCGCAGCATACCTACTCTGGTTATATTTAAAGGCGGTCGTGAGATTGCCCGCCAATCCGGCGCCATGAGCGCAGCAGATATTATTCGCTGGATCAGCAGTCATATTTAAAGCTGATAGAGTTGGTTACTTGGCGGGGTTATGACCGTTGATGTAAGTTTTATCTGTCAGTTACAGCTGGTCGTATAACGCCATGTACTCTTTGGCGCTTTTATTCCAGGAATAGTCTTTTTGCATACCGCTGGTTTGTAGTTGTTTCCAGGTTTCAGGCTGGTTATAGACAATAAGTGCGCGTTTAATCGTTTCCATTAAGGTTCCGGAAGTCGCTTCATTAAAAACAAAGCCTGTTGCGGTGTTATTGCGCAGGGTTTCCGGTAACGCGTCGATGACAGTATCAGCCAGACCTCCGGTTTTTCTGACTATGGGAACGGTACCATAGCGTTGACTGTATAGCTGGTTTAGGCCGCAAGGTTCAAATCGTGATGGCATCAGGAAAATATCCGCGCCAGCTTCAAGAAGATGAGCCAGAGCTTCATCATAACCGAGAGTAACAGCTATTTTGTCGGGATACGTTTCAGCAAATTGGGACAACTGCTGTTCAAAATTCTTGTCACCCCTGCCGAGTAAAACAAATTGCAAAGGCAGCGTCAGCATTTCGGGTAGGCACTCCAATACCAGGTCTATGCCTTTTTGTTCCACGAGACGACTGATGAGAGCAAACACGGGGATGTTGCCAACAGGTAGAGAGAGTTTGTTTTGCAGGGCTGTTTTGTTGAGCTGTTTTTTGTTTATCGTCAAACAATCATAGCGTTCACTAATATTAAGGTCGGTTTCGGGATTCCATTGATCAGCGTCTATACCATTAATAATGCCGATCAGTACATCATTCCGGTAACTTAATAAGCCCTCAAGACCATAGCCAAATTCGGCTGTCTGAATTTCCCTGGCATAAGTCGGGCTTACCGTAGTGATACGATCCGCATAGGCCAGACCACCTTTAATGAATGACAGCATGCCGTTAAACTCAACACCATTCGGATTCCAAAGCGGCTTGGGAAGATTCAGTGAGGTCCAGGTCGCTTTTGGGAATAGGCCTTGATAGGCCATATTATGTATTGTAAAAATAGTGGCGGGGCGGCTGGCTTCAAGGGATAGTAAAGCGGGCACCAGCCCGCTTTGCCAGTCATTGCAATGAATGATATCGGGTGTCCAGTCCAGATAGCCCCGGTTCATTGCCACTTCTACGGCGATACGGCAAAACAGGGCAAAACGTTCGGCACTGTTCTCCCAGGCATTCCCTTGTTCATCCACATAGGGATTACCCGGAAAATCAAAGAATTCAGGGTAATCTACCAGCCATACAATGACTTGAGTTCCCGGCAGACGAGTTTCCAGAATATTCACATCAGCATTATTCACCTGCACCGTGCTAAGGTAGTAAATTTCTTCAGCCGTTTTAATGGCCTGATAGTTAGGAATGATCAGGCGCACATCCACACCCAGTCCTGCCAATGCCTTGGGCAAACTGCCGGAAACATCAGCTAGCCCCCCGGTTTTAATCAGGGGATGCGCTTCACTGGTAACAAACAGTACTTTTTTCATAATCCGTTTTATGCTGGTTGTAATTTTAAAATAATTCCAGACAATGGCGGCAGGGTCAGATTGATGGAGTGTGCCTGGTTCATCCAGGGTATCGGATCAGCAATCACTTCGCCATTGGCGACATTGCTGCCATCATACAAACGTGAATCGGAGTTAAAAACCTCATGATATGTTCCGGCTTCGGGCACGCCTATGCGATAATTCTCTCTGACTACCGGCGTAAAATTGAGAACTACAATCAACTCCTGATTATCACCTTTACGGCGATAACTGATGACTGACTGCTCGACATCATGGCAGTCTATCCATTCAAAGCCCTGGTAAACAAAATCCTGTTTGAACAAAGCGGGCTGCGCCTTGTAAATTTGATTTAACTCTTTTATCAGGGTCTGGATGCCTTTATGATGCGGGTAATCCAGTACATACCAGTCCAGCGACTGTTCAGAATTCCATTGTGTACCCTGACCAAACTCACAGCCCATGAACAGCAGTTTTTTACCTGGATAAGTGAACATCAACGTATAAAGCAGGCGTAAATTGGCAAACCGTTGCCATTCATCACCGGGCATTTTATTAAGTAGTGAGCCCTTGCCATGCACCACTTCATCGTGCGAAAAAGGTAAAGTGAAGTTTTCAGTAAACGCGTAAAGCATACCGAAAGTCAGTTGGTCATGATGATATCGTCTATGTACAGGGTCTACACTCATATAAGCCAGGATGTCATTCATCCAGCCCATATTCCATTTCATGGAAAAACCCAGCCCCCCAACCCAGGTAGGCCTAGTAACCTGAGGCCAGGCTGTTGATTCCTCTGCCATCATTACCGTTCCCGGAAACTGTTCATGGGTTACCGTGTTCAGTTCCTTAAAAAAAGCGATCGCCTCAAGATTTTCATTGCCGCCGTACATGTTGGGAATCCAGTCATTCTCTTCACGCGAGTAATCCAGATAAAGCATCGAAGCAACCGCATCCACTCTTAATCCGTCAAGATGAAACTCTTCCATCCAAAAGACCGCGCTGGCCAGTAAAAAATTTCTTACCTCATTACGGCCATAATTGTAGATTAAAGTACCCCAGTCTCTGTGCTCACCTTTCCTGGGATCTTCATGTTCGTAAAGAGCACTGCCGTCAAAACCCGCCAGCGCAAATGAATCTTTGGGGAAATGAGCGGGTACCCAGTCAAGAATAACGCCGATATTGTTCTGGTGACAGGTATCCATGAAATAACGAAAATCATCAGGCGTGCCGTGACGACTGGTAGGAGCAAAGTAACCGGTGGTTTGGTAACCCCAGGAGACATCCAGCGGATGTTCGGTAATGGGCATGAGTTCTATATGCGTAAACCCAAGTTCTTTTACGTACTCAACGAGCTCATGAGCGAGGACGCGATAGTTTAGAAAATTGTCGAGGTTGTCACGTTTCCATGAACCCAGATGAACCTCATAAATTGACATGGGTTCATGCAGCCAGTCATGACTGCTTCGACTTGACATCCATTTCTGGTCTTGCCATTGATAAGTGTTATCTTGCACCACAACAGACGAGGTATTGGGGCGCAATTCAAATTGCTGTCCATAAGGATCTGTTTTAATCAGCACCTGATTGCTTTGCCGGTTTAATATTTCAAATTTGTATAAACAACCCGCTGTAAGGCCCGGGATAAAGAGTTCCCAAATACCACTGCCGCCAAGGCTGCGCATGGGACTACAACGGCCATCCCAACGGTTAAAGTCGCCGATGACGCTCACTCGACCCGCATTAGGAGCCCATACGGTAAATAAAACGCCATCAATCTTGTCAACAGTATGCTGATGCGCCCCCATTTTCTGGTAAATGTGCCAGTGTTTGCCTTCAGCAAACAAATGCCGGTCAAATTCGGGTAATTGGACGCCGAAGTCATAAGGATCGTAATTAGTATGTTTACCACCGTCTTTATCAATCCAGACTAATTGATAATGCTCGGGTAATTCGTTTTGTTGAGCGGTATACTCAAAAAAGTCCGTTCCGCTTATGCGAGGTATATCGGGGCCATCATTGGCAAAACTGACTGATTCCGCATACGGTAAATAGACCTTAACAGTTATTAGCTTGTCGTGTGGATGGCGACCCAAAACAGAAAAAGGATCGTGATGTTTTGCTTCAATGATTTTTATCGATTCACTGTCTAACTTGTTCCTGGATTGCTCTTTCACGTGTGGGGCCTCAATAACGTAGGATAACGAGCTTGAATGTTAACAAATTAAACAACAATCTAATAAGATTAATTACCAAAAGGTAAACGGGTAATCAATCCGGAGAATGGGCTTCCAGCTTGACGACCATGAAGATGTTGTGATCTCCCTGAAAAATGAAAGAGTTACTCAAATAAGGACTATTGTGGCTATGTATTCAAAACTTGTATTAACTCAGCGGCGATACTGACGGCAATTTCAGCCGGTGTATGACTTTTTATCGGTAACCCGATCGGTCCACGGATGTGCTGGAGCGATTCAACCGAGAGTCGAGGCTTAAGATTGGCTTTAAGTTGCTCGATTTTCCTCCAACTGCCCAGCACGCCTAGATAACGTACTTGTTTATTGGCCAGCAGTTCGGCTACTTTTTCATCGGTTTTATGGCTGTGCGTCATAATGAACACAAAAACTTGATCGCCCTCAGTTATAGCCGCACCGATGTCCCGGTAGGGAATCCTCAGTTTTCTGTGCGCGTAATGGTTATGCGCGAAAGTGCCGGGATTATCCCGTTCGTCAATGACGGTAATATCGAACTCAAGGGTTGCGAGAATTCTTGATAACGCCAAGCTGACATGACCGCCACCCACGATATAAGCTTGCTTACAACCCCCCATTGCTTCTTGGTAGAGCCAATCATTTTCGGACACTTGGTTAAACTGCGTTTGTTGCGGCAATAGGGTTTGAAGTTGGAGCTGTAAGCCGTTTGGCGTCAGGCTGATCATCCCCGGTGTTTTGTGGAGAGTCATTTCAGCTAATTGCCGATAGTGCGCAATATCGGTATTACGGCAGCGGTAAAGTAAAACGGTTTGCTTTCCGCCACAGCTCATTTCGGAAGCATCATCAGTTTCGGCTAAATTATGTTGAAACCGCCATAAAACCGGCGTACCCGATTCTGTCGCCAGTAAGGCATGCGCTTTTTTGACCAACCTGTATTCAAGCGCGCCGCCGCCGATAGTTCCAAAACTCGCGCCTTGTGCGCTGACCGCCATTTTGGTACCGGCTTTACTGGGCGAACTGCCTTCGCTGCTCACCACGATCATCAGCATTGCCGACTGTTGCTCTGCCAAAACATCGGCTAGCCATTTCCAAATAGTCATCGGCTTAGCCAAACCAAACCTCGCTTAAGGCATAGTAAATTGCCATCAATGCCGAGAAAACAGCGTTTGCTAAAAAGCGCCAATGGTAAGGAATAAAATTTTGAATCGCATAATTAACGAACAATGCGAAAGGAACGATATGCACAAAAGAATCCACGCCGATGCCGATTAAACTCCACTGTATCGCGGCAAACTGTCCCGAAAAAAATTGAATGAAGGCAAGGTGGCGGGCAATCCATAATGGGTTAAAAAAAGCCTGTGCGGCTATGGCCCTTTTAATACTGTTGCCAATACCTTGTTTGTTAAAACGGAGTTCTATCCAGGCGAAATACCAGGGAATTTCAATCGCATAAAGGCTTCCACCCAAGAGCATCATGCCAATCAGCCGGGAAAATTGAAACTCATCGGTCAGCAAGGCTGCGCAACTATCCCCCAATGCATAAATAATCGCGCCGTGTAAGCTGTCGCGCTTAGTTAACAGGGGCATCACTTTTTCCATACAACGCCAGTAACACTTTTTCCGGCGTCATAGGCGCACAAAATTCGGGTTGCCAATCCGGATTAAAGGCTTGTATGGCCTTAATCAGCGCAAAGTAAGCGCCTATCCCATACATCAATGGCGGCTCGCCGATGGCTTTGGAATGCATAACAGCCGGTGATTCTTCATGTGATAAAAACTCAATTTCAATCTCGGGCGCGAAATAAAGGTCCGGTATTTTGTAATTAGTCAGATTATCGGTTTTTAAGCGGCC
The DNA here is from genome assembly GCA_963849195.1 of uncultured Gammaproteobacteria bacterium. Taxonomy (GTDB): domain Bacteria; phylum Pseudomonadota; class Gammaproteobacteria; order Methylococcales; family Methylomonadaceae; genus Methylobacter_C. Next base: position 80,200 of record CAWKGQ010000021.1, on the reverse strand, counting down.
TTGTTGATCATAAATAATTTCTTCTATCGTCATCCAGCCTAAGCCCTGAACCACGCCGCCTTCAATTTGACCACGATCTATCATCGGCGTCAGGCTTTTGCCCACATCATGCATCAGGCTGACCCGGTCAATGCTATAAATGCCGCGCAGACAATCGACAGTTACCTCAACTGCGGCACAACCGTAGACATGGTAAGCGAAGGGAGTGCCTTTTTCCTTGCTGCGGTCAAAAAACACCTCGGGGGTCGCGTAGTGGGCATGGGCTGATAGCGCCGTTCTGGATACATACGCCTGGCTGATCAATTTCGCCCATTCAACCGCTGTGGCTTCGCCGTTTAGATAGACTTTTTCCTCTTTTAAAGTGATTTGTTCAGCGTTGGCATCGTTACCTAACAGTTTGGCAGCCACCGCTTTCAGATTTTGTAAAATTTGCCGGCAGGCCAGTAACGTGGCGGCGCCGTTAAGATCGGAACCCACACTGGCGGCAGTCGGCGACATATTGGCAATGCGTGAGGTGTTGGTGCTTTCTACCTTAATGCGGGCTTCATCTATCGCAAATGTGACGGCGGCGATTTTCCTGATTTTATCTTTAACGCCTTGCCCCATTTCAACGGCGCCCATACTGACGCTGACTGAGCCGTCGGTATAAATATGCACCAGCGCTCCGGCTTGATTAAGAAAGGTCGCGGTAAAAGAAATGCCAAAACAAACAGGCATCAGCGCCAAGGCTTTTTTGCTTAAAGGATGCTGTGAATTGTAAGCGTCGATAGCCTGTTGACGGTCTTGAATGGCATAGCGGGTTTGTACAGTCTGCCAGCTGATTTGCGCCTGGCATCGCTGTACTTGCATGCCGTAAGGAAAATGATCGCCTTCGTTGAGCAAGTTTTTTTGCTGAATCTCGGCAGGGTCAAGATTCATAGTCTGAGCGGCTTTAAAAATGGCCGATTCCAATACGAACATGGCTTGCGGGCCGCCGAAGCCCCTAAAAGCCGTATTCGGCGGCAGATGCGTCCGGCAGCTGTTGGCGGTGGCGCGAACATTGGGAAGGTAATAACTGTTGCTGGTATGAAACAGCGTTCGTTCAAGTATGGCAAGCGACAGATCGGCTACCGCGCCGGCATTTTGAAAAAATTCGACTTGATAGGCCAGAATTTTACCGGTGCGGTCCAGGCCGATTTTGAAGTCGGCATCATAGGGATGGCGTTTGCCGGTCAAGCGCATGTCTTCGTCACGGTTTAATTTTATTTTGACCGGTTTTTTAAGCAGAAAAGCCGCCAACGCAACTAAAGCCGCCCATGGCGTGGCTTGTTCTTCTTTGCCGCCAAAGCCACCGCCCAAACGCAACACATCAACTTCAATCCGGTGCATCGGACAGCCCAGTACTTTGGCACAAGCCTTTTGCACCAAGCCCGGCGACTGCGTGGCGGAAAACAACTTTAAACCGTCGTTTTCCAGCGGAATGGCTAGCGCAGACTGGGTTTCCAGATAAATATGCTCAGCCGCCCCCGTGCTCGCCGAGCCGTCAATGATAAAGTCGCATTCTTGCCAGGCCCTATCGACGTCACCCAGCGAGAAAATTCGCGGCGGGGCGATATATAAACCTTGAGCATGCGCCGTTCTTGCATCGAAAACAGCGGGTAATTCCTGGTATTCAATATTCACCAGTCCGGCCGCTTGCCGGGCGATGGCTGCTGTTTCTGCGATGACCAGCGCGATAGCTTGGCCATGATACATGGCTATTTGGTCGGCCAGTAATACTTCTTCGGCTTCAATGTTACCGATGTTGTTAATCCCTGGAATATCGTGAGCCAACAATATTTTCACGACACTGGGATAAGCCAGTGCAGTACTGGTATCGATGGCTAAAATCTTGCCGTGGGCGATGGTAGATACAACCGGAAAAGCATGGAGAGTCCCGTGCTGCAGCGAGATGTCGTCGGTAAATGTCGACGTTCCTTGAGCGTGTAGCTCAATGTCGTTAACCTGCATTGAACGTCCCTCCTTTGAAAATTTCAGGAAAACATTTAACAAAATGTGCGTAAAGCAATTGCTTTAACAACAGGCCTTTGTATTGGGCCGAACCCCGGCTATCTGAAATCGGCGCTATTTCGCTCAATGTAATTTCGGCGGCTGTTTTGACGGTTTCCAAACACACCGTTTGGCCGAGTAAATAGGCGCAGGTTTCGGCAAGGTAGAGCGGAAAAGGCGCGACGCCGCCAGCCGACAAATGCACTTTGGTTATTTTCCCCGCCTGTTCTTGGATAAGAATCGCTGAATTGACAGCGGCAATGTCCAGATGCACGCGTTTACTGACTTTTTCAACACTAAACAGGTCAATTTGGTTTGGCATTTCGAACTTGATTTCTAATAAACGTTCGCCCGGTGTTAAGTCGATTTGTTTATAGCCCTGAAAGAAATGCTGCAATGCGACTGTGCGCGTTTGAGAGCCTGACAGTAAGACTAATTGTGCGCCCAACGCTAAAAAAAATACCGCCAAATCGCCAATGGGAGAGGCATTAATCAAATTGCCGCCCAATGTTGCCCGTTGCCGGATTGGCGCCGAGCAGATCAATTTAAAATCTTCTGCCAGCCGGGGAAAAAAGGATTGTAGCAATGACGAGGTTCTGATTTGTTCAATGCTAGTCAGTGCATTAATAACGCAATCACTGCCTTGCGTGCGAATAACCGGTTGTAGGGAATCGTTTGCTAAAAAGTGCAGCGGTTGCGAGTTCAGCTTTTCCGGCTGTTGCACAAAAAGATCCGTACCGCCGGCAATCAGTACGGCATTATCAGGAGGCTCAGCAGTTTTGCTAGCCGAATAGCGGCTTAGCATCTCCGGCACAGCAGTAAAATAAGCAGGCAGAATTTGCCAGGCGATTAAATCTTCAATTCTGCGTTCAAGCGCCGAAACCGACAGATCGAATTGCCGGCAAAGCGCGCTAACCGCCCGTTTAATACCGGCATAACCGGTACAACGGCATAAGTTACCTGCTATCGAATCCAGTGCGGCGCTTTCATCCGATAGCGTGCTGTTAAGGAAAAATCCGGTCAGTGCCATGACCAGGCCGGGCGTGCAAAATCCACATTGAATAGCCCCGTTTTCCACTAACGCGCGCTGGATAGGATTCAGTTGCTCCCTGTTTAGGCCTTCTATGGTGACCACATGATGACCACTAATCGCACCGACCGGCAGTAAGCAGGCATTGACTGCCTGATAGTGGATACGATCGTTCATTAATTCGCCCACCAGTATCTGGCAAGCTCCGCAATCGCCTTCACGACAGGCTTCCTTGGTGCCGGTCAAGCCGCGATTTTGGCGAATAATATCCAGTAAAAGTTCGCCTGGCGAAACGTTTTCTTCGACGCTATTGCGGTTTAACAAAAATTGATAGGCCATGGCAATCACACTGTCAGAGAGGTGAACTGAAAAGTTCTGCTATCAAATAATCCTTGATCACTTAATTTTAAATTCGGAATCACCAGCAACGCCATAAACGACAAGGTCATAAACGGGGCTCTGAGCTCGGAGCCCATTTGCTTGGCAAGGCTATCGAGTGCAGCATAACGTTCTGCCACCTCATCGCCATCCAAATCACTCATCAGTCCGGCAATAGGTAAAGGCAGTAATTCAACGCCATTGAGAGTAGCCGCAGCAATGCCGCCTTTTGAGGTAATGACAGTATTGACTGCCTTGCAAATCAAATCGGCATCGGTGCCGACCGCGATAATGTTGTGGGAATCATGCGCCACACTGGATGCCAATGCCCCCTGTTTTAAGCCGAAACCTTGAATAAAAGCCAATGCCGGCTGGGTCGGTCGATAACGATTAACCACCGTTAATAGCAAAATGTCGCGGTCAGGATCGGGGATGATTTTTTGCAGCTGTACTTTCGGAATTCGCAGTATCTCTTCGGTGAGCAATTCACCGTCCAAAGCCTTAATAACCCGAATTTTTTGATCAACATATTCAACGTCAAGGTCGCTGGGCGTTATGGTGTGAGCATTAAAACAATTGATAAGCGCCGGTTTAACGCTAGGCAACAGGCTCTTATTATTTTCGGCAACTTTACGTCCTGCTATCCAGGTTCTGAGCGGGGTAAAAGATTGCAGATTATCGACTTCCACCGCATCCATGCGGTCGCCGATTCTTAGCTGGCCGAGCGGTAGACGGTAGTGGTTGATCGGATTGATACAGGCGCAACGTAATACGCTGAAAATATCATGGCCTTCGGCGACAGCGCGCGCCACCAAACGATTGATATGACCGGCCATGAGATCGTCAGGATGCTTGTCATCACTGCAGAACATGATTTTGTTTGGATGACGACTGATTAAAGGATGCAAGCTGTCAAAATTGCGTGCGGCCGACCCTTCGCGAATCAAAATATGCATCCCGGCAGCCAATTTCGCTTCCGCTTCAGCCAGCGTGCTGCACTCATGATCGGTAGTAATGCCTGCTTGCGCATAGTGAATCGCATCCTGTCCGGTTAAGCCGGGCGCATGACCATCAATCGGGCAATCGAAGCGCTTAGCTAATTGCAGTTTGGCGATGATGTCCGGGGCATTATTCAAAACGCCGGGGTAGTTCATCATTTCCGACAAATACCTGACGGATTTGTTTGCGAACAATAACTCTAACTGCTCGCTTTCCAGGCGCGCCCCGGCGGTTTCAAAGGGCGTAGCGGGCACACAAGCGGGGGCGCCGAAAAAAATCGGCATAGGTGATAATGTTGCGTTTTCGATCATATACTCGATGCCTTTAAGTCCCAGAATATTGGCAATCTCATGAGGATCGGAAAGCGTTGCCACAGTGCCGTGCCGACAGGCAATACGTGCAAACTCGGCGGGCGTCAGCATCGAGCTTTCGATATGAACGTGGGCATCGATAAAACCTGGTAGCAGGTAGGTTGAAGCGGATTTAGGCTGATCCAGCTCGCAAAGTCGGGTAATGATGCCGTTTTCCCAAGTGATTTCCCCTGGAAAAATGCGTCGTTCATCAATTTTGACGATATTAGCAATAACACAGCCAGAATTAGCATTCATGGTTATTAGAGATGATAGGAACCAAAAACCGCACGGTTTGCCATCTTACGATCCCAGCTTAATGTTCTAAAATTTTAGAACTCCATAAATCAAAAAAACGTTGATAAATAGAGTTTTAATATTAGTTATCATGAATATCCGGCTAAAAGGGATAATAAGGCGCCCATGCATCGTGCCACAATAATATTCGTATCACCAGCCTTAATCATGGACTACATATTTATAAGGCTCAGGTTGGCAGGGTTTTGATCCTCATTCCTGATTTTATGTCCCGCTCCCCAAGGCATAAATGGGAACGGGGAAGCTACCAACGCTTTATTGCAAAACAAATTTAAGCCCGATCAGCATTAAAATTGATGCCAAAACCGGGCGTAAAAATTTTTCGGGAATCTTTGCGCTCAGGTGGCTACCTATCCAAATGCCAGGTAAAGAACCTATCAGCAAGCTGCCTAATAAAATCACATCGACATTGCCTAAACTAAGGTGGCCAATCCCGGCAACAGCGGTAAGCGGAATAGCATGAGCCAAATCAGTACCAACGATTTTCAGCGTAGTCATTCTGGGGTAGAGAAATAATAGTGCCACAGTACCCAGCGCACCCGCGCCTACAGATGAAAGAGTAACCAGAACGCCCAGCACCGCGCCAATAAGGACAGTGGCGGGTATTTGCAAATGCTTGAAGCGTGCGGCATTCTCGGGATTGCTATGTTCATCATCAATAGGCTTAAGTTTCGCCGCTCTATTTAATAACACAGAACGCACTAATAGCGAGCAAGCGGTTAATACCAAAGCAATACCGAGCGTGAACGTAATTACTCCCGATCGTTTCCTTGCCTATAGTCATTAAATGTTTAAGTACAAATAGCGTAATCACGGAAAAAGGCAAACTACCCAACGCCAGCCAGCCCACGATTTTCCAATCAACCGAGCCATGTTTACCGTGATGCACCCAAACGCCACTGGTTTTGGTGATAGCGGCAAATAAAAGATCCGTACCCACCGCAACAGCAGGTTTGAATCCAAACAGGAACACCAGCAAAGGTGTCATCAGCGAACCACCACCTACGCCGGTAATGCCAACTAATAACCCGACCATAAAACCCGAAAACGTATATGCCAAATTCATTAAAGCTAACCTTATGTTTTATTGCGCTTAAAAAAACTATTCACTATAACAGCTAAATAACACGATTTTAATAACATATTTTTGTATATTTATTCGATTTGGTTATAAAGACAGGGTGTAAACGATGATTTACAAAACATCAATGATTAGCTCAATGTTTTAAATTCACACTATGCAATGAAATGAATATAAAAGTTGCGCTGCAACAAGTAAAGAGGGCTCTATTTATCTGATTATTCGATTTTATCATTCATTAATATCGCTGTATTAAAAATAAAAATCTCTCTAGGATGGTTTTCAACAGAACTGTTATCAAACGAAAGCTCTGACGCGTCAGTTATGAGCGCTTCCGTACTTAACGATTACTTTGTTCTGATTTCACGCCAATTTTTATTGAGGAAAAGTCAATGTTAAACGAACTTACATCTTTAACGACCCTACTTGCATCCATCACATGGCCGACGATGATATCGGGAAAATTGGCGACATTTATCCTGCTCGTGTTTTTAGTCATTCTAGCAGTCCTTGAATCCTGCATTCCCAAGAGAAAACTGTCCAAAAAAGGATTACGACTATCCTACCGAACAAATATCAGTCTGTTCATTTTTAACAGTATTGTGCTTTCGCTAGTGTCAGTGTCAGCTTCACCCTTATTAATGCTGGTCGAACACTATTCCGGACCAGGATTGTTCAGCAATTTATCAAGCTCGGTATGGAGAGCCTTTTTTTCGTTTTTATTGCTCGATTTGTTGCTATATGTCTGGCACAAAGCCAGTCACGAATTTGATGTTCTATGGATGTTTCATAAAGTGCATCACAATGATTCCTGCGTGAATGTCTCAACGGCTTTTCGAGTCCATATTCTGGAGTTATTCATAATCACAGCACTAAAAGCGGTGTACATTGCCATACTGGGCCTGGACAGGGCGACTGTGCTCATCAATGAAACCATCATCACTTGCTTCGTCATGTTTCATCATACGAATATTTCCTTCAAGGGTGAGAATCTGCTGGGACGAGTGCTCATCGTTCCGTATCTGCACCGCGCACACCACTCAATAAAGCGTAATGAACATGATCATAACTACGGTGCAGTCCTGTCTTTATGGGATCGCTTTTTCGGGACGCTGGCAGAATTGGAACCCGCGAAAATTGGTATCAATGGGGACTCACCACAGACGTTTATTAAATTGGTGAAGCTGGGTTTTACAATGGCAAACACATCAACTGAGCCTCCCATTAACCTTGAAGCAATGATCGCTGAAGCGGCTTATTACAAAGCGGAAAAACGCAACTTTTACCCTGGCCATGAGATTCGTGATTGGCTGGAAGCAAAAAAAGAAATTTTCAGACAGGTTTATGGAGACAACTTGTCTGGCAAGTTAACCTGAGCAAAATGCCTAGGGATGAAAATAACGCATTTGAATATTTGCATTTTTGTGGAAGCGGTTCTGGTCTCGCTCTTCGCGGCTAGAACCGCTCCTCCGATAACTCCCTAGTATGCGCCATTACCCCGAAAAACCAGCTCATCAGGCATATAAAATGGGGTAGAACTTTTCTAGTCCCTTATATTTTTAGGCCTACGTTACTACATTTTTCAAAATTAAAAATCGCATCACATATCTATTTATACGATATATAAATCTATTTATATCGTTTTATTAAAAATAAAAACTGCATTAAGATATTTTCCAAGATCAAAAGAAACCGTTACAGCGTTTTTGCATTGTGTATCAAAAGCTGAAAGAGTTGTTAACGTAGATTTAATTACTCATAACTTTTTATAAAGGACTATTTAAGTTTCGCCTCCTGACACAGGGATGTTTTTATGGCGGGCTACAAGCCCGCTTTTTTTCTTAGTGAGAGTTGGCTAGTCGTAAGTCATCATTGTTCAGCAAGTCAGACAACTTAATTATTGAATAGATAGTGAATTGGAGGAAAGTTTATGCCGTTACAACATTTAGTGGAATATTTTAATGACCGGCTCGGTCGGGAGCATCACTCCAGTTTTCGGCCGTTTATTCTGGAAGGAGGCAAAGTAAGCGGTCTTTTCGGTCCGATTCGGATAGACAGTTTTTTTACCCCGCTAAGACAGACGTTGAAGCCTACTGTAATTGTAGGTCATACAGCGCAGATTACGGTTGCTCCCAACAAAACCCAGCATCTGTATGCAAACGAAATTGAAGCGCTACTGGCTAACAATTCCGTACCAGCAACTGAATTTGAATCCATCATTAATTTTGACCGTTTATCCCGTACAGTACACATGCTGAATTATCTGACTTTATCGCATTTGCAAGGTGTGCTGTTTTTGGAGGTTGATCCACGACATATACTGGGTATTAAACAGGATCATGGAGCCTATTTTGAAGAAGTCATTGCACAGTGCGGATTGGAAACTAAAAATGTCGCCATAGTATTGGCCGTAAATAGCCAATATGCTTACTACTATCAGGATCTGATTAATGGCTTGGAAAATTATCGACGCAGAGGTTATCAAATTGCGCTTAAGTTCGATTACCTTGTCCTGGAAAGTCCTGCTTTTGATTTGATTGCAAAGATATCCCCGAATTACGTCAGCTTATCGGCACGAAATATCGATGATCAAACTCATGACGATACCTTGCTGGCAAAATTACATCAGTTGAAAGCTCGGGTGGCTTCAATAGACGGGCAAAGTATCCTGCAACAAATCGATGAGAAAAAATCCGATTTATTAGCTCGTAAAACCGGTTTTGATCTGGTGGAGGGCGGCTATTACAGGGCAATCGCATTTGACTATTTAAGTCATTCGAAACCGGAGCATTATGATTTGAATGCAAGTAATTATTAAGGGGCACTGCTTGCTCTAGGGATGGGCAAAAAACTAATGAAATTTCAGGAAACTTCAATAGATAATCTGTAAAAGTTCAAATTTGATCTGGCAATATTAAAAATTAATGACAACTAATCCTGAGTACGAATGACTTCAATCGGCCGAGACTGTGTCAAAACGCACAAGCGAAACCTCCATCAATGATATTTACTCCATTTAATTGTCAATACTGGGTGAAATCTTAATGCTTACCACCACTTCTATGGGTAATTCAGACAAAAATAGATAGAACCTCTCCACCAAAATTATAGCTTTTACATTTTGACACAGCCTGGGCCAATTTCTGCCGGTCGGTTGGCCGAAAATGGTGTTCATTGAATGTCTGGTAATTGGTTATAACCTGACTTTCATCTTTTCTTCGTTCAATAACTAGAAATTGAAAATTATCCCTCGATCTGACAAAGTATGCGACAGAACCATAGATGTTGCTCATAATAATTCACGCAACACAGAATGAGCGCTTCCATAGATACCATTCAAATCCAATTGGCATGAATACTCTTTAACAAAAGATCATCAAAAGACCCTGATGGATCATTTCTCATGCCTTTTTTCCAACTGAGCTGGAATAGTCGTCTGATTTTCTATCAATTTTATCTCATCACCAGACAATCGTTTATCACTGGACAAGCGTTCATAACGAGATCGAGCCATATAGCCAGCGAGACCACTACCCGAGGCAATCAACACCATCATGCCGACCGTGATTAATTGACTAAAGATCAAAACACCGCCAGCAGCTGCGGCTACGGTACAAATCACGCCTGCCTTGAAGTTGGCTTTGGCATGGGCTTTTCTTATTTCCTTTTCCTGATTTCGATAACTCTGTAATGCAATAGTCGCTTTTTCCCTCTCAGCGGCCAGCAGAATCATTTCTCTTTCTCGGGCATGCTGTTCCTGTAATTTTGATCGTTCCTCCTTGATACTGGCTTTTTCCCGTTCTGCATTAAGCAAGATTCGTTCCCGCTCAAACGCATGCAGCTCCTGCATTTTCTGCAGTTCATTTTTATGCAGATCGCGGCCAATATAAACAAACCAAAAGGCAGCAAGGACCGCCATGATCAAGGAAAACAACACCACGACGGCAATAAACTGAGGATCCAACAACCAGTTCAAAGCAGTCATCACAGTAATGGCGGTGACCAGTTGAATAATGATGATTCCAAATAAAAATTTAAGCACCGCAGCTTCTCTTTAAAAGACCATGATGACAGTGAAATAAAGGTATGCACCTTAACAATAAAAGTGATCCTGTCGCAAATATTTAAAAATCTAAAATACGTGAATCAGTCCCAATCTGCACACACAATTATCCTGCTAATATAGTAAGTTTCCCCTTGTTTTTAAACGATCTAGGCCTTTGGTCCTATAGCGTAAACTCTTCGGCCGCTGGTATTATTAAGTGCGTTTGACATTAACGCAAGATATCCGTTTTCGGCCAAACATATTAGAAGAAAATCAACGACATAAGACTTCGGATTCAGGCGCCGGATGAGGATAAATAACAAACTATCAATATATTGCTACATTACGGACCGACACTGACGTCTGCAATGAGTCAATCCAATAATTTCAAAGGGGATATTCCATGTCAAGCAATCTACTAGAATTAATAAACGAAAATATCACAGGAGATGTTGTTTCCAAGTTGGCCGAATTTTTGGGGGAATCCTCGAATAATACGTCTTCAGCTTTAAGTAGCGCTATTCCTTCCATTCTTGCCGGTTTAGTGAATAAAAGCGCCGATACGCAAGGCGCAAGCACTATTCTTTCCCTATTGAACCAAGGGTCTGATGTTAGTGGCATTCTCAATAATTTGGTTACTGCATTTTCAGGTGGAGAAGGAACGAACAAACTTTTAGCAACCGGCGCTACACTTCTGAATTCAATCTTTGGCTATAAAACCGATGATGTTGCCAATTTAATTGCCAACGCGAGTGGTATTAGCAAAACGTCATCGAATTCGCTGCTGGGATTATTGATGCCGTTAATTTTTGGCGTGCTTGGCAAAACAGTCAAAGCGGAGGGCATAACCAGTCCTGCCGGATTGGTAAGTTTCCTGGGCAAACAAAGCGGTTTTTTGAAGAATCTCCTGCCAGCGGGTCTCGGTAGTATTCTCGGTATAGCTAATTTAAACGATCTAGGAAAAAAAGCTTCAAAGACCGCAGCCTATGTTAATGAAGAACGTTCGGGTGGTCTTCTTAGGTTTTTACCGTGGCTATTACTGCCACTGCTTTTTCTATTGGGTTGGTGGTTTTTGAAAAACCTTGAGCAACCCACGGCTCCAGGGCCTGAAGTTTCCGTACCGACGGTTTCGGCGCCTGATCTTTCAATGCCTCCAATAATCCCGCCTGTCGTCGAAAAAATAAGTGATTTTTTCGAGACAACGCTTCCTTCCGGTTACGCTATCAAAGGTGCCAAAGAAGGCATCGAGAACAAGTTAATCGGATTTATCCAGGATACGGGCAAAGCCGTTGATGAAACCACCTGGTTTACCATGGACGGTATCACTTTCGATACCGACAAAGCGACAATAAAACCTGAATCCAATGTGCAATTAGCCAATATTGCCGAAATTTTGAGGGCTTTCGCGGCTGTCAAAATTAAAATAGGCGGCTATACCGATAATACTGGCGACGCAACAGCTAATCAAGTGTTGTCCGCTGATCGAGCCACGGCCGTCAAAAATGCTCTAATCGGCATGGGTATTGATGCTGGCCGGATTGAAGCCGAAGGTTACGGTAGTGCGCATCCGGTAGCCAGCAACGATACCGCTGAAGGCCGTCAGCAAAACCGCCGGATCGATGTTCGCGTTTTAGCGAAATAAAAAAGCTCAACAACCACATGCCTTTTTAGTTACTCAAAAGTATTGTGCCGGCAAACAGGGTGTATGGCAGTTTTGTTATACGCCCTGGACTTAACAAGATTTTCACCGGGTGCGTAATTAACTCGCCCTATCATTCACAATTATTGGAGAAGAACGATGGACACAAAAGGGTTTATAGAACAGATTTTAAATGCTGGTAGCGAACTGGCGAAGCAAGGCCAGACTATTGCTCAAAACAAACTGGACATCCCCGCTGAGGGCACGGAACGAGAGGCGACGCTCTCGGGAATGGGCAAAGGCGCAGCCATCGCCGGGGTACTGGCGCTATTGCTGGGCACCAAGACGGGACGAGGAGTCACCGGTGCCGGTTTGAAACTCGGTACGCTCGGCGCGCTCGGCGGCCTCGCTTACAAAACGTATCAGAATTGGCAGAGCCAGCAGACGGGCCAGACAATTTCGCAAGCCGGTGCATCCATTGAGAATTTGACGGGCCCGCAAGCCGAACAGAGAAGTCTGGCGCTACTCAAAGCCATGATCGCGGCGGCAAAAGCCGACGGACACATCGATGCCGCGGAAGGCGCCAAGATTGAAGACTTGATGACCAAATTGGACCTGGAGAGCGCGACTGCAAAACTGATCAAGGAAGAATTGTCAAAGCCGCTCGATCCCAAGGATATAGCGGCCTCAGCGGATACTCCCGAAGCCGCGGCCGAAATCTACCTGACCTCACTGCTGGTTATCGGCGAGGTTAACGAGAACGAACGCGCTTATCTCGACCAGCTTGCGGAATATCTGAAAATCCCCAAGGATCTCGCTCTGCAGATGGAAACCCAAGCCAATCAACCAGTGTGATCGATTGTGGGCTGTGCTTGGAACGGCTTATCCTGGAGTGCTTGCGAAAATAACACTCCGGGGTGAACGTTTCAATCCGAACAGGGTTCCACAAGTGATCAATACATAATAATCAAAACCAAGGAGAACGACTATGGCAACAAAAACTGATTTTTCCTCTACTGAATGGGACGTTCTGCGGGACACGCCTCATCTTGTGGTTCTTGCAGTCGCTGCTGCCGGTGGCAGCGGTCTTTTCGGGAGCATCGCGGAGGCAATCGCACCGTCCGGAACCATTATTGAAGCCTTGAAAGGCAGCAATCAGTTGTTAAAGGATGTTTGTGAAAAGGAAGAAATGAAGGCGTCGATCGAATCGATTAAAAGCCTGGCAAAAGCCAGCGGCGATTTTGCTGGCATCCAAGCTGCCTTACGTAAGGAAGCAACTGACAAAGCGCGAGCCGCCCTCGATCTTTTGCGGCAAAAAGGATCGCCCGAAGATATCGCTGCATACAGGGATTTTCTCATCAAGCTCGGCGACAAAGTTGCCAATGCGGCGAAGGAAGGTGCATTCCTGGGCTTTGGTGGCGAGCGGGTCAGCGAGCACGAGCGGACCTTGCTGGCTGAATTGGCCGAGGCTGTAGGCGCATTCCAGGCTTGACATTCGCTCGAATAGGAACCTAATACCTGCCTCCAACCACGGCGGTTTGGGGCGGGTTTCCACTTAGTCTCAGTCAATGAGGAGAATATGATGTCTGAAAATACTATAGTGTCGACCGTGAATTGGGCTATTGACTGGCTTCAGGAAAGGATGAAGGAGCGCACTTCCTGGGATGGCTTTACCATTATTGTTATCAGCGTGCTGGTTCTGAGCGCATCGCCACTGCTCAGATACGCCGCATGGGCAGGCCTGGTTTACGGAGTTTGGACACTGTGGAAGAAGGAGAGCTGGAATCCATTCTCAACCACTGCGGCCGTCCCCGTAAGCAAAGACGACAAAAAATGAGCTGAGGGGTTAGTGGCCCATTTTAACAATTATTTAGTCCAGCGGCGAAGATATAACCACCAACAGTTCGGTCAGTTTCATTAGGTCAGCCAGCGATTCTGCCTGCATTTTCTTCATCAGACTCGCACGGTGAATCTTAATGGTTTTCTCCGCCGCGCCGAGTTCATTGGCGATTTGCTTATTTCGTTTGCCGGAAACGACATGGCTTAGAACTTCTCGTTCACGCGGTGTCAGCATCGCCAACCGCTGCTGAAGTTCATTCAATTTGGCCTTTGCTTGCCGGGCTATTCGATTCTTCTCGATGGCGTCATGGATGGCTGCGATCAAGTCCTTTCCACGGACCGGTTTGGTGAGAAAATTGACTGCGCCCTGTTTTATCGCCCGCACAGTCATCGGAATGTCTCCATGGCCGGTGAGGAAAATGACCGGCAAATCGCAGCCCCGGGCAACAAGCATCTGATGTAGCTCCAGGCCGTTGATGTGAGGCATCGCCACATCGAGCACCAGGCAGCCGGGTGCGTTTTGATCGTGGTGGTCAAGGAACGCTTGCGGCGAAGCGAATGTGGCCGCATTGAGTCCGGCGAAACTCATGAGCCGCGTAAGGGCTTTCAACACGGAAGGATCGTCATCGACTATAAAAACGGTAGGCGCCAGGTCGTTCATGCAGGTTCTCCCGGATACGCGGGTAACGTGAAATAAAAGCTCGCGCCGCAATTCGCGTTATTTACGGCCCAAATCTGCCCATTGTGGGCATTGATGATGGTGCGGCAGATGGGGAGTCCCAATCCCATACCTTGCGGCTTGGTGGAAAAAAATGGCTCAAAGAGGTGCGCCATGTCATCGAGTGCAATGCCTCGGCCTTGGTCAACGACGGACACTTGAACAGCGTTGCCATTCCACTGCGTTTTGATGTGAAGCCTGCGATGTTCGGCATCAGCCATAGCGTCGCAGCCATTCAAAATCAGATTAAGCAGCACCTGTTGGAGCAGCACCCGGTCGCCAATAACGGCAGGCAACTTTGAGGAGAGGCCTGTTTTCACGGCTATATTACGACTCGCCAAATCGCTGCGCACGAGTTTCAAAACGTCCTGCACCACCTCATTCAGATTGAGTGGTTGGCGTTGCACCTCATTCTTTCTGAGCAGCAGGCGCAAACGTTGAATAACTTCGCCTGCGCGTATGTCATCTTCAATAATGTCTTCGAGGATTTCTCGCACTTTATCCAGAGCGGTGCCGTCCTGCGCTAAAAAACCTAACGCAACCTCAGCGTTGCTGAGGATGGCTGCCAAGGGCTGGTTCAACTCATGAGCCAACGTGCCTGACAGTTCACCCAGCATGGTCATGCGCGACAGATGAGCCAGCTCGTTGCGTTGCTTTTGCAAATCCAGTTCCGCTTGCTTGCGCCGGGTAATATCAGCCGAAACACCGGACATTCGCAATGGCTGCCCGCGATTGCTGAATTCAATGCGGCTGCGGGTGGAAAGCCAGCGTATTTGCTGGTCCGGCAGCACGACGCGGTATTCGCCTTCATAATTGCCGCCACCTGCCAGCGACTTATCAACTGCCAGCCTGACCGGCTCGCGATCGTCTTCATGTAGCGAGTCCAGAAACCGGTCGAAACTGACCCGCTCCGTCTTGGCGATCCCGAACAGTGCGCGCCCCTGGTCGGTGCTCCAAATTTCGTCATGAACAATATCCCATTTCCACAGACCCAATTCCGCTGCGCTCATCGCAAGATCCATGCTTTGCTTGCTTTCACGTAATTCGGCTTCACTGATCTGTAACTGATGAGCAAGCTTCGCCGAACGCAACACCGAGTAACTCAATTCAAAGGACATGGCAAAAAGGGCGGGCATGAAAGAGAGACTGAAAAAATAGGGCGAGTTGATAATCCCTGCGTTAACAAGAGCCGCCTGAATGGCCGTTGCCAGGACGAAGAACGAGATCGTGCTGCTGAAAATCAGGGCGCGGCGGCTGGTATCGGTCCCCCGGCGCCACAGGGATATTGCAGCGTCCATTAAATACACGACAAGCGCCAACATGCTGAGCGGGCCTACTATGTAAAAGGGGTTGAGCACGCCCTGGGGAATGGCTATTGTTTCTCCGCCAAAAATTGCCACCTGTTTGAGGTTGGTGATTTCCCTGAAAAACAGGCTCTGCCCCGTGGTAATGCTCGCGAGCAGGGCCAGCGCCCGCAAACCGCACACTGTCAAGGCCAGCCATAAGCGTCCGGCATTGAAGTAGAAGCGCATATAGAAGACGATCGCCACATAGATAATGAACAGGGGAAGGTGCACCCAGCGCTGCAATGAGGCCATCTGATCAGTGCTTGTCGCCCGCAAGCCCATGAGTTCCATACCGGTAATCACAGCGACCGCGACTGCTGCAATTGATAAGCATAAATGCGCCCATTGCCGCCTTTGATAGAACCAGATGACAAGATGGAGCAGCGCCAGGGTCAGAATAGCCGATGCCATCATGGACCATACAACGGTAATCCAGCTCATCTAATGGTTTTGCTTAAGGGATTGAGGTTCATGCATAGAAAGTTTCGCAATTTTTTTAAACGATCTAGGCCTTTAGTCCTATAGATCCTTGTTTATGGCAGCTGGTATTATTTATGGCATTTGCCATTTACGCAAGAAATCCGTTTTTTGCAAGGCTTTAACAATCATTTTTATTAATCGATAGAAGAAAAATCATGAAAAATGAAAGAAGTACAAAAAAGACTAAAAATAATTTTTCCACTGTGGTATGCCTTGGCACTGCCCTGCTCGTAACCAGCGGGCAAATTAGCGCGCAAGATATCGTTGAAGACCAGGCGGCGCCGGTTCAAACCGAGAAAGACTACACTTTTACAGAGGCAGTTATCGAATCGGTGACTGGTGACGTCTACTCCGACGAAGCCGCGGCAAGATGGCAAGATCTTTCCTACAGTAACCTGTTTAGTAAAGGCTGGGACAAGCCTTGGTCCAGTCCGCCGAATGGCGGTGGCGGCGCGCCGCGTCAGGGTTGGCTAAACGCCTATGATGGTGTCTTCTACCGGCTGAGTATTGCCACCTTCGGTTGGCAACACGGCATTAATGGCGGCGACGGGTATAACAACAACCTCATAAGCTATACGCCGTTGAACCAGCGCATGGAAATTCAAACCAATATTCCCATAATGACCTCAACCCCTGGAGCCTCTCATAGCGAGACGAATTTCGGTGACTTTGTTATTACACCCCGCATCATTCTTTCCGAATCCAAGAATGTGACGCAAACTTTCAACCTGAACTTTCGTACCCCCACCGGAGACGTCTTCAACGGTAACCATGTGGCTTCCATAGGACCGCAATATAATTTTTGGGCCAACTCATGGAAGGGCCTCGTAGTACGGGGTGGCGCAGGCTTCTCAGTTCCGTACAGTGGTGATATTACCCGGTCTGGCGCGCGCTCAACATTCGATGCCAACCTGGCGGTGGGTTATTACTTCACTCCGCATGATTTCACACCGGTCGGTGATATGGTCTGGTATGTTTCGACCAACGTTAGCCAGCCGATAGACAATCGCGGTACGACCAGTAATACCTTTGTGTCACTGACGCCCGGTTTTCGCACCCACATGGGCCAGAACTGGTACCTGCTTGGCGCTGTAGAGGTCCCCGTGACGAGTCCTACTCCCTATGACTACCAAGTCATGGCCGGAATCATGAAAGTATACTGATTTTGTTGGTACATCTTGATCGTCAACTATTGCGCCTGATATGAGTCCATCCGACTTCAGGAGCAATACTTACTTAAAAAAAACAGGGGAAAAAATATGAAACAATATAGTGCTGAATTTTTCGGAACATTTTGGCTGGTTCTTGGTGGTTGCGGCAGTGCGGTTTTGTCGGCGGCATTTCCAGATGTTGGTATTGGCCTATTGGGCGTTTCTTTTGCCTTCGGCCTGACCGTTTTAACCATGGCTTATGCGATAGGCCACGTTTCCGGTTGCCACCTGAACCCGGCTGTATCGATTGGACTTTGGGCCGGTGGCCGCTTTCCGGCAGAAAAACTTATAGCTTATATAGTTGCTCAATGCTTGGGTGCAATTGTTGCCGGCGGGGTTTTATATCTCATTGCCAGTGGCAAAGCTGATTTTACTACTATCGGTGGTTTTGCTTCCAACGGCTACGGTGAACATTCACCAGGCGGATACTCTTTGTTAGCGGCACTGGTAACAGAAGTTGTCATGACCATGATGTTTCTGTTCATCATTTTGTCAGTTACCCACAAAAATGCGCCAAGTGGCTTTGCTGGACTTGCCATTGGTCTGAGTCTGACTCTGATTCATTTAATCTCTATCCCTGTCACCAATACTTCAGTTAACCCTGCAAGAAGCCTTGGCGTTGCACTCTACGTTGGAGACTGGGCATTAGCTCAGCTTTGGCTGTTTTGGGTTGCCCCAATTGCGGGCGCTCTGCTTGGCGCGGTTATCTATCGTTATATCGGCGGTAGTGAAGATTAACCGGCTAGTTAATAGGCTCTATACCAAATAGATAATTTTGAAGCGGCTCAAAATTTTCTCATTTATTCTACTTTATTAGATTATGTGATCACTATTTTCCAAGTACCATTCAGGATTGCCGAATCCGGCTCCATGGATGGATTTAAGTCTCCTGGCTGGATACCGCTTCCCGGCGGGCATGACGAGCTTGAATATAATCTGACAAAGTAGAATTAAGTAATATTTAAAAGGCTAACAATATGAAACATCAATTCGCAGGAAACGCCTGTTCTTCTATCTTGATACCGGCGGTGCTGGTAATGGCGAGCGGTTGTTCGACTCAGCAGGTAGCAGCATCGTCAGCACCACAGGTGCAGCCGTCAGCTATTGTTGAGACTAAATCAATAGAACCACCATCTGTCGTTAAGCCCAATACTGCGGAGTCGTCACCAATCATCGAGCCCAAAGCGATGGATGCACTTCAGAAGATGGGGGCATTTCTGCAAACACTAAAAGCTTATGAAGTCAGTTTCAAGGTGTCCAAGGATGAGGTTCTGGACTCGGGCCAGAAAGTTATGGTCGATGGAACCTCGGAACTCACGGTGCAACGACCTGACCGCCTTCATTTCTCGACAAAAATTGACGAGGCTCACCGCGATCTACAGTTTTTCTACGATGGCAAGACGTTCACTATCTACGGAAACACGAACAAGTTTTACGCATCGGTGCCCGCTCCCGCCACCATCCATGAATTACTGGATGTGGCCCAAGAACGTTACGCCATAGATTTTCCGTTTAGGGACTTGTTTGCCTGGGGTACGGAAAGAGCGGATGTAGCCGCTATTCAGTCGGCGATTTATATTGGCCCGAGCAAAATTGACGGCGTGCTTTGCGATCATTTCGCGTTCCGAAATGCGGACGTAGACTGGCAGATATGGATCCAGCAGGGCGAAACACCGTTACCCAGAAAGCTGGTTATTACGACTATGGACGAAGAAGAGCGTCCCCAGTATGTTTCAATCATGAACTGGAATCTATCGCCGAAGATTAACAGCAAAGCATTCACCTTTGTTCCACCGAAGGATGCGCACAAGATTGAATTCGCCGTAGTTGAAGTTGCCGCCGAAAACACGAAATAGGAAACTGGAGATCACCATGAAAAATTCAAAATTATTCACCCGGTTTATCACCCTCGTCACGATCTGGAGTCTTGTCATCGGAACCGGCTGGATGCTGCCCAAGGACGCAATGGCCCGGCAAGTGCGTGGACATACGCGCACCAACGTTAATCACAACCGTAATGTCAATCGCAACACCAATATCAATCGAACCAAAAACGTTAATCGAAACACCAATGTGAATGTCAATCGAAATGCCAACGTCAATGTCAATCGTAATGTTCATGTTCATGGTGGTTACCACGGTGGCGGCTACTATCATGACCATGATGATGGTATCGGTGTCGGCGGCGCCATTGCCATCGGCGTTGCGGGTATGGCAATCGGATCGATGATAACAGCCGCCGCGCTTCCTCCTTCGTGCAGTACGGTGTCAGTCAATGGCATTACTTATCAACAATGCGGCAGCACCTGGTATCAACCGCAATATTCCGGCTCGCAGGTTAATTACATCGTCGTCAATCCGCCCCGTTAAAATGATGGGCTTTCAAGCTTTCGATTATTCAGGCGGATATTTTCAAAGCAAAATATTGTAGCAACGTATCAGGCTGTTGTGCTTGATAGTCAATAGATGACCCTTCACAGATGGAAAATGAAATATGAAAGTAGCCAAGATGTCACTGCCATTTTTAGTCCTGATTGCCGTCTGGGGCAGCATAGCCCCAGTACTTGCTCAAGAAAGCAAACCCAACATCCTGGTAATATTTGGTGATGATGTCGGCTGGATGAACGTGTCCTCCTATGGCAGCGACATTATGGGCGTAAAGACGCCCAACATCGACCGGATCGGTCAGGAAGGACTGCGGTTAAGCTCATTCTACGCACAACCAAGCTGCACGGCCGGACGCGCTGCTTTTATCACCGGCCAGCTGCCGGTGCGCACGGGCTTGACTACCGTCGGCACGACGGGCTCGCCTGCGGGTTTGCAGAAGGAAGACATCACGCTCGCCGAGATTCTGAAGGCGCGCGGCTACTCGACTGCACAGTTCGGCAAGAACCACCTCGGCGATCTGGAAGAACATCTGCCGCACCGACATGGCTTCGACGAGTTTTGGGGCAACCTGTATCATCTCAACGGCAACGAGGATCTTGAGGATCCGGATCGGCCGACCAACCCCGAGTTCCGCAAGAAATTTGATCCGCGCGGCATTGTTTCCGGCACAGCCGATGGCCCGACCAAGGACGAAGGCCCGTTGACGGTTGAACGCATGAAAACCTTCGATGACGAAGTTGCGGCGAAGTCGCTGGACTTTCTCGATCGCCGCGCGAAGGATGGCAAGCCTTTCTTCCTCTGGCACAATGCGACGCGCCAGCATGTATTCATTCACCTGAAGAAGGAATCCGAGGGCCAGTCGCGCGCGGGCAAGGAAGATGTGTACGGCAACGGACTCAAGGAGCACGACGCTCACGTCGGCCAGCTATTGGATAAGCTCGCTCAGACCGGCCTCGACAAGAATACCATTGTCATCTACACGACCGACAACGGCGCTTACCAGTACATGTGGCCGGAAGGCGGCACTTCGCCGTTCAGGGGCGACAAGGGCACCACCTGGGAGGGCGGTGTGCGCGTGCCGTTCCTGGTCCGCTGGCCCGGTGCGCCGGCCGGTCGCGTAAGCAGCGACATCGTCGACATGACGGACCTGCTGCCGACGCTTGCCGCCGCGGCCGGCGAACCGGATGTCGTCGAAAAACTGAAAAAGGGCGAGAGCTACGGCGGTCGCAGCTACAAGCTCCATCTCGACGGCTTTGACCAGACGGCGCTTTTCACCGGAAAGAGTAACGAGTCGGCGCGCAACTTCGTCTTCTACTACGACGAGACAGTGCTGACCGCTATCCGCTACAAGCAGTTCAAGGTCACTTTCTCGGCGAAAATGGACGGGCACTGGGACGATCCCCTGGAAAACCTCGGACGACCGGTGATCACCAACTCTGCTGATGGACCCGTTCGAGCGGCAGTGGGGGGACGTGAACAGGCAGTATGCAGAACACAAGGGTTGGGTACTGACACCAATACTGGGCATCGCCATGCAGCACATCGGGACCTTCAAGGATTTTCCAGTGCGCCAGGTAGGCCTGAGTGCCCAGATGGGCAAGACCCTCGAGGGCATTCAGTCACAGATCCTCAAAATCCAACATGCGGATTAGGCCGGTGGATACTATGGCACAACGGCCCAATCCAATTCGTCAGTTTTTTCTTATTACTCCTGCCTTTGCGGTGACCTTTGTCCGCAATGCGGCAGTGGCGTTTATCTTTACTTACCCGCTCGTCGCGCTTGCTACGGAGGGTGGTATGGGACACTACATTCCGGGTAGTATTGCAACATTGATCGATCTCGCGCCAACGAAGCCGGGTTGGGTCGTCAATCCTGTCTATCTGCATTACGAGGGAAATGCTTCGGCAGCCAAGAGTATACCGCTTGCCGGGGTTATCACTGCCGGGCTGAATGCGAAAAGCGACGCCGCTCTGCTTGGAGGTCTCTATACGTTCGGGCAGACGGTATTGGGCGCGCACTACACGGCAGGCGCCTATCTGCCCTACGTTTGGATTACTGCGGAAGCGGATGTTAACACCCCGCTCGGAACGGTACGCCGCCGGGACTCCACCTCGGGCATCGGCGACATGACGCTGATCCCGGCCATGCTCGCATGGAAAACAGGATTCTGGCAGTTCAACGCACTCCTACCGATCTTTGCGCCCACGGGCGGTTATCAGGTCGGACACCTCGCCAATGCGGGCCTCAACTACTGGACGTTTGATCCCACCATTGGCGTGTCCTACAACAACGAAAAAATCGGCTTCAACACCGCTTTGCATTTAGGCATCACGGCCACTACGAAGAACACTGACACCGACTATAGCAGCGGCTCGACGCTACACCTCGATGGTAGCGTTCAACAGCTCCTGCCGGTCGGGTCGGGTTATATGGGTGTTGGCGCCGAAGCGTTCTACTTGCAGCAGGTGACCGCGGATAGCGGCGCGGGAGCGAGTTTCGGCGACTTTAAGGGATATACGGTGGGCGTCGGCCCGGTTGTGTCCTATGTCCTCCCGCTTGGCAAGGAGACTTTCGTTACAGAATTCAGATGGTTGCCCGAGCTTGATGTCAAACGCAGGTTGGAAGGTGATTATTTCTGGCTGAAGGCTGTTTATCAGTTCTGAAATTGACGGGCTTCTAGCTCACCTCCATTAGCGTGAAAGCCGGCAACACATTTCGTGGGAGCGACGCCTACATCTTGGTATTACGAGTGTACCAGCGTAGGTCGGGTTAGCGATAGCGTAACCCGACACATCGAAACCCGTAAATGTCGGGTTACGGCTATCGCCTAACCCGACCTACGCACTTTTTTAAATCTTGAGGGGTCATTATGTTGTTGTTACTAACCATAAAGCTTGCTATCACTGCACTGGTTTTTGCCACGGGTCTCAGTGCTACCCGCGACGATTTATTCTGGATCTGGCGACACCCGCCGCTTTTGGCGCGATCCTTTCTCGCCATGTACATACTGGTACCACTGGTCGCTATTGCCATGGTGCTGGCATTCGACCTGCCACGCGGTACCAAGATTGGCTTACTTTTTCTTTCTATTTCGGCGGGTGCACCTCTACTACCGCGCAAACTCATCAAACTCGGCGGTGATGCCTCTTTTGCTTTCAGTATCGTCATCGCCACTTCACTGGCGGCAATTGTAACGGTTCCAGCCTCGTTGGCATTGTTGCAACCTTTGCTTCCAGCCGACACTGCCGTTGATGTCATGCGACTCGCTACAACAATTCTAAAGACATTTTTGCTGCCGCTTGCGGCAGGTATGTTGTTTCGCAAATTTTCTCCCGACTGGGCTGAGAAACTGGGTGATCCTATTATGCGCTATGCCGGCATAGTCCTTCTCATCGGCGCTGCCATCATCATTGTTTCCAGTTTCGGTAAAATTATGGAAACTGGCTTACCATCCATACTTGCCTTTGCTGGACTCACACTCGTCGCGTTAGCGACGGGACACTGGCTTGGAGGACCAGACGAAGCGCAACGCACCTCGCTGGCAGTCTCTTGTGCGACTCGACATATCGGCCTGGCTTTGGTGCTGGCGGCTGACATAAAAGGGCCTGGAACTTTTGCATTGATAGCGACTTATCTGTTCGCTTCAGCACTTGTGAGCATCCCTTATGTCCGCTGGAGAAAAAGAGTCGCCAGTCAGCTTATTCAAGAAGAAGTTGTACAATAATTCAACGGCTGAATAAAAACGCGCATCATCCTGGTACCCAACAATAATCAAAATAAACAACCACAAAAACATCGCTGGAGAAGCAAGCATGAAAACAAACGCAAAAAAATCAATCCTGAATACAATGATAATTCTCGCCGCAATACTGTATGTCCCGCTCAGCTCAGCAGGGGTTCTCAATCCTGACTGTACCGCCGAGAAAGCCGCCAAAAGCGCGGCCGCCAAAGCGACCGTAGGTGTTGGCGGCCGGTGCTCGCCCGCCGAGGCAGCGAAAGATACCGCGAAGAAAGCAACCGGGATCGAGGGCAAAGTGCCCTCTGGCAAAAGCGCCGACCTTACCAAGGGCGCGGCTAAGGCGGTCGTGAAATAAGGCATGTAGGCCGGAATAAGTCTTTTCGAGCTTAAGCGAGAACAAGCGTTTCCGGCACACCGCAGCACGGCAAGCCGGAAACGCCACCACTCGCTACGCTTGGGTGGTCTTATTCCGGCCTACGACTAATGTTCTTGGGATAATCCAATATCAACACAAGTCAAATGAGTCAATCATGAATGCAATCCAAACAATGAAATTCCTGTCCCTGTTATGCCTGGGCATCCTCGCCGGGGCGCCGACCGTTGCCGCCGAAAACAGCCAGCCGAACATCATCGTCATCCTGGCCGACGATCTCGGCAACGCCGATCTCGGCTATCGCGGCAGCGACATCCGGACACCGAACATCGACGCGCTCGCCAAGGGCGGCGTGCAGCTCGAATCTTTTCACGGTATGCCGGTCTGCACGCCGGCCCGCGCGGCCTTGATGACAGGCCGTTATCCGATGCGCTACGGTTTGCAGACACTGGTAATCTTCCCGAATCATAGCTACGGCTTGCCGACCGACGAACGGACACTGCCGCAGGCGCTGAAGGAAGCGGGCTACACTACCGCAATGGTCGGTAAATGGCATTTGGGCCATGCCGACAAGAAATTCTGGCCGCAGAACCGCGGTTTCGATCACTTCTACGGCAATACCGTCGGCGAAGTCGACTACTTCACGCACCAGCGTAGCGGCGTAACCGATTGGCAGCGCGATGGCAAATTCATCACCGAGAAGGGGTATTACCTGGACTTGATCGGCGACGAGGCGGTCAAGATGATCGATAAGCAGGAGAAGGGCAAGCCGTTTTTCCTCTACTTCGCTTCGCTCGCACCCCACGCGCCTTACCAGGCGCCGAAAGCAGGCATTGAGAGTTACGCGACTACCATCAAAGACCCAACCCGCCGCACTTATGCCGCAATGATCACATCGCTTGACGAACAGGTGGGAAGAATCGTCGCCGAGCTCGAAAAGAAGGGTCTGCGCGAAAATACGCTGATTGTCTTTTCCAGCGACAATGGCGGCCCCCGCAATGCAGTCGTTGCCAGCGGCGCCCATTCCAAAGAGGAGCGCTCCGCCAGCGGCGTCAACGAAGGGTCGTTACCGGCAAGCAACGGTGACCTGCGCGGCGGCAAGGGCAGTCTGTTTGAAGGCGGCGTCCGTGTGCCGACTATCTTCAACTGGCCTGCCAAGCTCAAACCAGGCGTTGTGAACGAGCCGCTGCACATGGTGGACATCATGCCTACCGCGCTTGCACTGGCAGGCGCCAAGCCGAATCCGGCCAACAAGCCGCTTGACGGCAAGGACATCTGGGCAACGGTTGCCGAAGGTAAACCCACACCGCATGACGACATCCTGGTGAATGTCGAGGCATTCCGCGGTTCGATCATCAAGGGCAAGTGGAAACTGGTGAAAATCGCGCTATTGCCGGGCAAAACCGAGCTGTTCGACCTAAGCGCCGATCCCGGCGAGAAAACCGATGTTGCCGCGCAAAATCCGGAGGTCGTCCGTGACCTGGAAAGCCGTCTGATCGCCTATGCCAAGGAGCAAAAAATGAGCGAATGGTTGAAGGCGCAACCGGACTATCTCGGCGCGCAGGGCAAGACGCTGTTCGACCCGGACTTCGACATCGACGATGGCGGCGTGCCGCATCTGAAGCCGAATTTGCCCAAGAAATAAAGCAACGGCTGGCTATCGGTAAGTTAGCAAATAGTAGCCTGTATGGAGCAATGCGGAATTCAGGATAACATCATGACGACAATACCTTCTTCCGCTTCTCTCCAAATGGGCTAATTGCTGTTCCAGTGTAAGGAGAATCTGTGTAGGGCGTGCTGTGCGCGCCTTAGTGCTCAAGGCCCGCACAGCACGCCCTACTACGCGACACAAATTTTATCGATAGCTATAAGGCCCGCAGAAAGCCCGCAGAGGTTCGAAGCCCAGTCGTCAAGGTACAAGGCAATAGAAATAATCATTTATGACCCATGAACGGAGTAATCAAATGAACCTGAAGTATGTCCTCGCCGCTGCTTTTACAAGCGTGTTGAATATCGCGACAACAAACGCTGCACCCCTACCTGCCGACGGCTCCGTGCTGCCGTTCCAGCCGACGCCGTCGGCAAGCGTGGCAGCGCCGAGATTGCAGGATTCCAAACATCAGCGCCGGGTAGAGCAAAATCATCTGCCAAAGAATGCGCCCAACATTCTCATCATCCTGTTGGACGATGTCGGCTTCGGTCTGGCTGACACCTACGGCGGACCGATCCACACTCCAACACTAAGCCGCATCGCGAACGAGGGCATCAGCTACAACGCCTTCCATACCACGGCGATTTGCTCTCCGACTCGGGCCTCGCTGTTGACGGGCCGCAACCATCAGCGTGTCGGTTCCGGGACCATCGCGGAACGCGCGGTGGACTGGGACGGTTATACCGGAGTCATTCCGAGGACATCCGCGACGTTACCGAAGGTACTTGGCGCCTATGGCTACAAGACTGCCGCCTTCGGCAAATGGCACAATACGCCGGCAACCGAGACTACGGCGATGGGACCGTTCACGCTTTGGCCGACCGGTGAGGGTATCGGCTTCGATTACTTCTACGGTTTCCTGGCCGGCGAGACTTCGCAATGGGAGCCGCGCCTGGTCGAGAATTTCAACACCATTGAGCCCCCGCATGATGAGAAGTACCATCTGAGCGAAGACATGGCGGACAAGGCCATCACCTGGATGCGCAAGCATCGCGCGTTCGCGCCCGACAAGCCGTTTCTCATGTACTGGGCTCCCGGCGCCGGACACGGGCCGCACCATATCTTCAAGGAATGGGCCGACAAGTACAAAGGCCGGTTTGACGACGGTTGGGATGCTTTGCGCGAGCGCACCTTCAAACGCCAGCAGGAGTTGGGCTGGATACCGGCGAGTACGAAGCTCACGCCGCGCGCCGAAAGCATGGCGGGATGGGACAGCATTCCCGAGTCAGAGCGGCCGTTTCAGCGGCGTTTGATGGAAGTGTTCGCAGGCTTCGTGGAACATGTCGATACCCAGGCCGGCAAGGTGATCGACGAACTGGATCGCCAAGGCATTCGCGATAATACGATCGTGATCTACATCTTCGGCGACAACGGTTCCAGCGCCGAAGGCCAGAACGGCAGCATCAGCGAGCTGCTGGCGCAGAACCAGATTCCCAACACGGTTCAACAGCAGCTTGAAGCGCTGGACAAGACTGGGTGGTTTGGATGCGCTTGGTGGACCCAAGGTCGACAATATGTATCATGCCGGCTGGGCATGGGCCGGCGATACGCCGTTCCGGTATACCAAGCTCATCGCCTCGCACTTCGGCGGCACGCGCAATCCGCTGGCGATCTCCTGGCCCGCAACTATCAAGCCGGACAAGACACCACGCCCGCAGTTCCATCACGTCAACGACATCGCGCCTACCATCTATGACATTCTCGATATCAAGCCGCCCAAGGTGGTGGACGGCTTCAAGCAGGATCCGATTGACGGAGTGAGTATGGCCTACAGCTTCGCCGACGCCAAGGCACCCGACCATAAGCACACCCAGTACTTCGACAACAACGGCAGTCGTGGCATCTATCAGGACGACTGGTTTGCCGGCACCTTCGGCCCGCTGACGCCGTGGCTTACGGTGAGTCCGGGACTGGCTACCTGGGATTCGGGCAAGGATGTCTGGGAACTCTATAACATCAATTCAGACTTTTCGCAGGCAGACAACCTTGCGGCGAAGGAGCCCAAGCGGCTCGAAGCGATGAAGGGACAATTCCTGAAGGAAGCGAAGGCGAACAAGGTGTTCCCGATCGGCGCCGGTATCTGGCTGCGCATCCATCCCGAGGACCGCATCAAGACGCCTTACACAAACTGGCAGTTTGACTCATCCACGACGCGCATGCCCGAGTTCACTGCGCCAGGCCTGGGTCGCGAGAGCAATCATGTGACCATCGATGCCGAGCTAGGCGAGAACGCCACCGGAGTGCTCTATGCGCTGGGTGGCGCTTCCGGCGGCCTCACGCTATACATGGACAAGGGCGATCTGGTCTACGAGTACAACATGATGATCATTGAACGCACCATCGCTCGCTCGAAGAGCAAGCTCGCCGCCGGCAAGCACCGGATCGAGGTGGATACCACGATCGCCAAGCCCGGCGCACCGGCCGAGGTAGTGCTTATCGCCGACGGCGAGGAAGTTGCTCGAACGAAGGTGCAACGCACGGTGCCTGCCGCCTTTACGGCCAGCGAAACATTCGATGTCGGCACCGATCTCGGCTCGCCGGTGTCTCTCGATTACTTCGATCGGCGTCCTTTTCAGTTTGATGGAAAGATCAATGCCGTCGTCGTGCAACTCAAGCCGGGAGTGCCGGAAAAAAGTGAGAAGTAAAATGAAAAAACAAATAATCACCATCGCTCTTGGTTTTGCTGCCGGCGGTTTCCTGCTCAACGCCGACTGCCGATGTCAGCTATGAAAAGCCGCCGGTCTTCGAGGCAAAACGTATCCTGCCGGCAAAGCTGCTGAAAAGCACTTACCACAGTGTCGGCTCCAAGGTGCCTAATGACGGCCAGATGAATCATTACACGATCAAATCGAAATTCGGCACGGTGACGGCGGATTCCACCGCCGAACTAAAAATACGCGTCGATGAGATGAGAGCGCTTGCGGCCATGGAGCGCGTCAGCAACAGCGGCCAATTCACCCGCCAGGTGAAAGAGGGCGGCAAGAATGTTGTGGCCGGCGCGAAGGCCTTGGTAACCCGGCCGGTCGACACGGTTAAAGGTGCTTTTGCGGGCATCGGCGCACTCGCCGGACGCGCCGGTGACGCTTTAATGGGCGATCCACCGAGTGATGCCGAGGACAGCAGCATTGAAAAGGTGATCGGTTTTTCGTCTACCAAACGAGACTACGCGGCGGAATTCCATGTCGACCCTTATTCGACGAACCCGTTGTTGCAGAAGCGCCTGGAAGAAATTTCCTGGTACGGCTATAGCGGCAAGATCACTGCCAGCGCTGTTTCGGCAGTAATACCGGGCGGAGTCGGTGTGTTCGTCTCGGCCGCCAAGACCAGCGACTGGTTGGAGGGCATTCCTGTCCAGACGCCGCCTTCCGAGCTTCGCAAAGCAAACCGGGAAAAGCTCACTGGAATGGGTGTTTCCCCGGACGTCATCGATCTGTTTGAAGGCAATACGGTATATTCCCCGGTGCAGCAGACCAAGCTCGTACAGGAACTGGACCGCATGAACAGCACAGCGGATCGCGGTAATTTCGTGAAATTTGCCGTGTTGGCACGCAATAGTAACGCTGCGTTCTTCAGAGCGCGTCAAGCCGAGATGTATGCAAATCTTAACAAAGTGACGCCGGTGGAGAGGTTCGTACGAGTTGGTACAAATGCCGCAGCGCGCCTTGCCAATGGTATAGTGGTGTTTTGCTTGCCGTTGGATTATCTGGCCTGGACGGAAGACAACGCGAGACTGGCTGAATCGCTTGATCGGCAGGTGAGTACCTTGCCTGATGTTCGGGGCAAAGAAATCCGCATCGCCGGAGGTATCAGTCCGAATGCACGGAAGGCGCTCGAAGGTTTAGGCTGGAAGGTGCTGGATAACCAGAAAGGGTTTTCTACTTAACGCGGAACAGACCTGACAAATTTTATAAACCTGTCAAGTTTAACCACTATCTAAAATAATTATCGCGCTCTCTCACTGTTCGGTTTGTTGTATGTTACTGACGCTCGATTATTCTGAAACTCAATGGCAGAAATTGGGTCGAGACCAGTCAGTCGATGTCAGATTCAGTTGAGACTACTTTTTGAATCTGGCAGATCAAGTCTGAAGTTTTACAAATTATTGTTTCAACCACTCATGCCCGAAAATTTTCCTGATCAAAAATGCCTGATATTTCTCAACATGGCCATAGCACCAACTTAATTGGTTTGGAGTCTGCTTGCATGGCCAGCCATGTCTTTAACGAAAATCCCAAACCGTTGCATATTGCAGGCACCCGCGAGTCAGCTTCAGGTTTGTTTGAGCAATTGGCCAGGCAGACAGTACGCGAGGACTGCGGCCGGATATTTCAGGACTATATGTGCGTGGTTTTCGGTTTTGAATCTGAGCAAAGGCTACGAAACGACCCTTCGGGAAGACGACGTTACCGGAATAGTTATCTCCGACTGATTCAGGATTGGGGGCTGGATTCAAACAATGCCCAAGGGGCGGTTTTTAAGGGCTGGGTCGAAAGCCGCTTTAGGCTGTTTCCGACCTATCATAAACAGCACATCGCCAGTTTTATAGGCAAGGACTGGATCATGTATATTAGACATCTTTCCTAAATATTCGACATAGGACTAACCTTGATAGGGTTAGAATAGCGGCCCTGCCTCTGAAAATACGGATAGCCATGACCCCTTATGCCCAACTGCCCACACACAAGCCTGAAGAATTCATGCGAACTGTCGGCCTGTCACAAGAAGATTTCCTGCATCTTCACGGGAAGCTGGCGGCTTACCTGGACGAACAAAAAGTCCTCCACCCGCTGACAAGACGCGGCCGTAAAGACTCCAAGCCGGCTTTGGAAGACCGCTTGTTGCTAACACTTTATTATCTTCGCCACTACCCGACCCTGATAAATCTCGCGGCGGTCTTCGGCATCAGCGAGTCTTATTGTCATAAGATTTATGCCCGTACCGCAAGGCTATTGGCCAAAGTCGAAAAACGCCCCAACCGTAAGGCACTGTTGGAAGATCCGGCAGCCACCTTGGCCATTGATGTTTCGGAGCAGCCCATCGAGCGTCCCGTCAAAAACCAGAAAGCGTATTGCTCAGGAAAAAAAACGCCATACAGTCAAGGCCCAACTTGTGATTTGCCTGTTAACGCTGGCTATCCTCGCCGTGGTGGTGGCTAAAGGCCGACAGCATGATTTTTCGGTCTTTAAAGACAGCCGCCTATTGAAGATGCTGTCTACGAAGCCGATCTTGTGATTGGCGCGGTGTTAATTCCCGGCGGACGGGCGCCCTGGCTGATTACCCGAGACATGTTGCCGGCTATGCGCAAAGGCTCGGTAATCGTTGATGTGGTCGTCGATCAGGGTGGCTGTGTAGAAAAATGTCACTAGCTTCCCCTTTGACTACTGTAAAATGCAAGTGGTAAAAGTGCTTTAGTTGTCAGAATCAGTACATTAAAATTTCATTCATCGCTATGATAACCCATGATTTGGGGAGGTAAACAATGAGCAATCAATCAACTACCGAGTACCTGTCCGCGCACAAGTTTTTCTCCGAGTTCAGCGATGACATCCTGAAATTCCTGTGCGAATGTTCGAGCACGATGGTGATTGAAAAAGGGCAGATTCTGTTTCGTCAGGGCGACAATGCGGATAAGTTCTATGTGGTTCTCGATGGACGCATCTCTATACAAATGCCGGCGATCATGGGCCCGACTTTAGAGATTCAGACTCTGGGTAAGGATCAGGTTCTCGGTTGGTCCTGGCTTATAGCACCCTATAAATGGAATTTTCAAACCAGGGCCGAAGAGGACTCGGAGTTGCTCCAGTTTGACGGGACAGCAATATTGGCACGATGCGAGCAGGACCCGAAATTTGGTTACGAGCTGTTAAAGAAATTTGCTGACTTGATGTCGGTACGTCTCAATGCCGCACGTGAGAAGATGATGGATGAATGGAATCCGGTCGGGTTTGCCTAGTTTATCCGCATTGGCAGAATAGGCCTTTTCGATCATAAACGATTATATATCCATGTCCTTTGGGCATGGTTATTGAATAGTTACTCTGATATCTGTTCAATGCAACAAATCTTGATTGTCAGAATATCTGCTCGTTAAAACATGCGTCGGTCTACAAATTTCTTGTCCGACAGACTCCTAGTGAGTGACGTCAAAGGCGCTGATGGCGATACGGTTGGTTTTTAAATTTGAGGTATTGAACATCGTCTTGAAATCCTCAACGTCAGCATCGACTTCCGTAAACAAGTCTTGTGCGAAGGCATAGGCAATCGGTTGGTGCAAAAGTTCGGCTTCGACTTTATAAGTACTATTGCTCAAACCACTGATGCGATAACTGATTTTATCACTGCCACCAATAAAGTTTGGGTCGGTCAAAGCTTTACCCTTCACTTTGACATCATTGGGCGCGGTGGCTTTATCGAAACCTTTAGGCAGCAAACGGTTGTCTTTTAGATACTTCGCGCCACGTAGCAAGGTATAAGTCACCTGATTCAGGTTGTTACCCATGATAGCTTCGTAGATTTGTACCTGATTGGGGCTGGTAATCAGATCGTAATGTTGTTCAAACTTTGAGCGATCGTTATCGGAATCAGCCCCTTTGACACGGCCATTGGCATTGACTTTACCGGATTCAAACACCAGCTTGCCCTGGTTGTCTTTTACCGTGACGTGCAGAATTACGCGTCGTGAAGGATAGCCGCTCGGCAATTTATGACCGGTATTGCTGTTGATTTTCAATGTGAAATTCAACGTGTTGTTAGCCAAAGATTGACTGACCGGAGCTATGCTGGCTGCGCTGTTCAGCATGCCTTGGGTTTTGCTGATCGATTCCGCAAAGTTATTGGCTAAAACCCCCAGTTGCAGCTTGTTTTTATCAAACACATCCAGCATCAGCTTGTTGGCGCCGACAAATTCATGGATAGCAAAATTGTCGCGCTCCTGTAGCCGCATTGGGCGATTGGAGATAGGCACGCCATTAGCGCGCGACATGTGGCATTGCTGGCAACTTTTCGGATTGGAGCTGGCATAGTTGCTGTGCTCCCATTCCGTGTAGGGCATTTGCTCTGGAAATTCGCTTGCCGGTGTAGTGCTCACAAACGTTGCCGGATTCATCGACATAAGGTGTTTTCAGGTTATGGCAGGTTGCACAGAGCTTCGACGATTTCACATGAGTGCTATAGGTGGGTGTATAACCGGTATTCGTGATCATTGGATTGGGGAAAAGATTGTCGTACGGACCATAGATAGTCTTGCTGCTATCGATTTCGTACTGTCCGCTAAATCCCGACAGTGTGCCGAGATTGCTGGAATTCTTAATCTGGTGACAGGCCGTGCAACTCACACCGTTCAAGGCTTCGTCATGACGCGGATGGTTGGCGTTTAGAAAACCGGTGTCCAGAATCTCCAGAGGCTCGCCCGCATTTTGGGCTTCGAAGTTGGCCATAGGCGCATGGCAGCGCGAGCATTTATCATTGATGACACTGGCCAGTTGCGGATTGCGATTTAATTCGGATCGTACTTTGGCACGCCAAAACGGATCCCGAGTTGAATTCGCCATCATCGTTGACGACCAATCGGTTTCGATCGAAACATCCAGACCATTTTGATCACTAAGACCGTTATGACACATCGTGCAATTGGCTGAACCTGAAAAATGTTCAGAGGTAAAGGCTGGATTGCCACTGGAAGTAGGCGGCAACAGGAAACCACCTGTACTATTAGCCAAGGTAGTGGCACTGAATGTATCGGAAGTTATCAGCGTATTGAGAGTTACCCCGGTTTGATCGGCAAAGGTAAATTGAGTGGGGGTTGTGTCTCCAGGTGCAGCCTGAGCATTAACATTGTATAAAGCAATGCTTAGCCAGATTAAGCTGAGTAAAATTGATAGAGAGCGAGTCATAATTATTTTATTGATGAGTTGTGAACATAGCTTAGTAGACAGACTTCATGCCGTAATAAATTACAATATCAGAATATACTTATGAGCAAGAATAAGTAATTTACTCAGAAAACAGGCCATTGCACAGAGGCGTTCTGTTATTTTACTATCCGATTTATTAAAAGAACTAATGAGTAATGTTTGGCAAACAACAAACGCCTTTGCTCCTGCCTGATTTGGGTTTCACCTTACAGTTAACTGCCTTGATAAAAAGGGGTAGTAATTTTTACCGGCTGCGGCTGCGACCACCGCTCATGTCTTCCGCCATGGGGCCCCATTCCCTGTCCTCCTTGCTGCATCATGCCCCTTTGGTGGCCGCGTTCCTGCATTTGCTGATGCTGTTGTTGTTGCATTTGCTGCTGGTGTAACCTTTCCTGTTCTTCTGTCATGGTGCGGGTCTGTTCGTCGTTGTTGTAACCCTTGATCAGACGGCATATGTTCGCGGCTCTGAATCTGCTCGCGTTGCTGCTGTTGAATCTGCTGCTGTTCGCGGAGTTGCTCGGATTCAGCGAATGCCGCAGACGCAAATGCAACCAGAAATAGACCGCCAATACTGGCATGACTCAAGTGTTTCATGTTCATGATTTCAACCTTTTGGATAATTGTTTGGAAAAAAATCCCGCTATTCGTCGCCAACTAGTCAGTTCAGGAGCTGCCACGATCCTGAATTGGAATAACCTCCGCGCACCTTGAATCGGGAGCGCGGAAGTCAAGCCGCCAGAGCCAGAATGCGTGGTCTTTTAATGACTGGGCACGCGTGTCAGGTAAATCCCCGCCCAGCCTGCTTCTTCTGTACCCATACTCACGTTGATGACCAGCGAGTTGCCGCGGAAACCTTCACGCTCAATACCCATCTCTGTGACCGGCAAGAAAGTGCCCGTGTCAGGACCAACAGCCTCGGTATCGACTAATGCCCCGTCCATCCCTGTTTTAACCACCGTCAGAATTGCTGATTCTGACCCTTTTCTGAGATAAATGCCGTCTACCGGATTTACATAGACATTATTTGTGTCGGTGGCCCCTGTCCTTGCTTTAAATGCGGTATGGTAAGCTTCCAGATGTTCATCATGACGGTCATCGACATTACCGGAAACCGCCATGAAGGATGCAGAGCGCCAGCGCGCCAGCTCGCCATCATCATCGCTCTCCTCACCTTCTCCCACACCTGGTGCTTTACCGGAGAAATTCCAGTAAACAAAATCGGAAAAGTTCGATACCGGTTCGGGCGATCCTGATAGTTCTTATTGGTTTTTATATCGCGAACAAACATGCCTTGATTCACTGGAACCTCTTTCTCTGTATACCAACCCCATTGGAATCTTCTGGATTACCCGATGCACTACTCATACAGTATGCTTTGAGATCCTTGTTTCCTTCATCTCGGCAGTAAAGCCGAACAGTCTTGGTGTCTTCAACCCCATGCACCCCAGAACGCCACGAAGCGGCCGTCGAAAGATACTCCTTCACCAAGCTTGTTAAAATTATTGTTACTGGTCTCACCGGGTACCTGCGAGCCAATACTGACAAGTGTTTTTAGTTTGGGCTGCTTGTTGAGCCTGTAGGGTGTCAACGGTGCCAGATAGATACCTCCTGCCGTCGGGTTTTCCTCGTTGTCAAATCCCGCGAACACTGCTGCCCGTTCACTGCGCTGGGTGGTGCAGTGGAGCCGAATATTGTTTGGGTACCCGGAATGAGGGTTTGGGTATTGTTGGCGATCAACACAACGGGTTGATTGCCGCCCCCGGTGCTCCGTTGATTGGTTGGTTTTTAAGATCGCGGTAGTACACGCCTGTCTTGCCAATCAGATTCACCGTGTAATTGCCCTTAAATACTATGGTTGAACCATTTGCCACGGCAGGCGAGCCGGGAAAAACGTCGAAAGGCGTACCGGGAAATTCCGGCACCTCGAAGAACGAAAATCCGGGAACAGCCCCCAGTTTGCTGGCACCGGTGATCAAGGGACCGAAGGGGTTGGTATAGATACCGGTAGTGCCCACCCTAGTATCGGAGCCATCGGTAGCGTGTACTTCCATACGGGCTGATGATTACCCCGAGTAGCGATCATGCGCGCATCGATATCGATGCGGGGAAATGATGGCGGTTCCACGAATAGCGAGCTAAGGTTATTCGGTTGCGGCACCAAAGTGTCACGATCAAGGATCTTGGACACTGGACCGTCCTTGGCCATGTCACGCGTGTAGACGCCGTGGACGGGTTCGCCCCCTTGTCCACCTTTGCTCCGAGCACGAAATACAACCAGCTTTTTCGTATTCAGCGAAGGCTGATTGTAACTGTTAAACTTCCGGCACGGTGGCGCCGAAGGAACCACAGGATCGCAGGCTGCCGTTGGCATGTAGTCGCCATTGTTCACCACCGTTTGCCAGTTGAAACTGGGGGTTAACGGCGCCGTTACGGATGTTGCGGTCGCTGTTGAGATGGTCAAGGTTGCAGCAATGGCCATCGGAATACAATTCAAAGTCCGTTTGTTCATGGTTATACCCTCATCTTGTTATGTTATTGGGATACTTGCGAATTGGCCGGTCAGGGCTCGTTAACTAACCTCGGTCCGACATCAACGTTAGTTGTGTCCCTATATTTCGTCACCCGAAACCAGGGGTTAACTTGCCCTTAGTTGCAGTGAAACCTGATTTTAATTGTTTCTCTTGTGTCTCCAGAGAAGCGCTGAATGAATCCATACTTTATTTCTTAGCGGATAAACCACTTGCCATCGGAAAATATGGCTTCCCGATGGCTAGCAAATTTAAATGCTTCAGTAATTGAATTCAGTGGTAGGTATCCCTAGGGAGTAGAAATCAGAGTTTGAATCGAGGCTCCTCAATCATCCTCACCTTCGCCGCTACCACCTCTGCCACGAGGAGCGCTTACCTTGGTGATTGCGGTTGCAGTATTGTTGGTCAGGTTGTTATCACCTTTTGCGCTTGCTATCGCTGTCCAATTAATCGTTGTAGCGTAGCCAGGTGCCTTGAAGCTAACAGTAAAACTTTGACTTTTACCCGCAGCCAAACCATTAAAGGTGAATGTAAAACTGAATAATGTTCCCGTACTATTTTTGCCAGACAACGTAACCTGACCTGATGCAGCTGCTCCCTTAACATTGGTCACGGTCAATGTACCTTCGCGTGTGGTATTGCCCACCATGCGAATTGGCATTTGGAGTTTGCTGGAGACATCAACAAGAGCAACTGGCGGAGGGGGGACAGAACCGTTGCAGCGCACCGGCGCCTCATAACCGGCTAAAACCGGATAGTTGTGCATGAAGTCGATGACGGCTCTGGCATCATCACTTGCCTGGGCAAAACCACCGATATTGCCACCAGGAAAGCCCGGCAAACTCTGGAATACCGTTGGTACTATGCTTGCGGAACTGATATTAAACAGTGGCTTACCGTCAGCCGTCGTTAATGGATAAAGTGTTAAATAATCGAAAAATCCGAGCTGTGGACTCGCGGCAGGAATGTTGCTCGGAAACGGCAAGTTTCCGTAAGTTTGCGAGCGGCCGTAACTGTAAGCGCTGTAATTCAGGAAACATTTGTTAACAGTTTGCACTACGCCTTGGACTTCTTGCTTAATGTCGATACAAATCTTGGGATCCAATTGAGTAGTAACTTTGTCCAGACCCAGTATCTGGTTCAAATACACCACCAGATCGATGTCGATTTTACCGCCCTTGTCGGATGCCGCACCCAGAGCTTTCGCAGCAGTGTCGAGTTTACCATAACCACTAAATGGCGTTGGCAGTGCAATCGCAGGTGAACCCAGTGCACCCTTGGTGATAAGTTCTCTATAAATCGCCAGGTTCTGCAAAGGCGAATCAACTGCACTGGATACCAGTTCGGTGGTATTGCCATCGCCATCGACATCAGCAGTATCCGGGTTTGAATAAACCAATCGTCCAGCCGGGTCGAGAGTCAGACACTGTGCCGTGCTGAGATTGACGAGCACGTCCGCCATTTGTTTGTCCATGACACTCGCAGGCGATCTCGCCACGCTCATGCGACCGAAATCTACGGATTGCACTTCGGCCTCATGGCCGACTTGAACCGCGCAGGTCGAAGTATCCAAAAGAATCAGATCCCCCGCAGCATTGATGGGTTGCTGACAGCCTTCTGGTGTAAGTTTGGGAACACCGCTTTCATCACGTAGCAGCACAACGAGATCTCCAAAAATTTCACCGGTTCCTGCGCCGCCGCCTCCACTGCCACCACCACTTCCACCACCAGCACCGTCACCCGGTGCAGCAAAGGCACTGCCACTGACAGTGCATAATCCAATTAATACTGCCGCAGCCAATAGTTTAGGCTGGAATTGTTTTAAAGTTTTCATGTTAAATCTCCTGTGAAGATACTGATAATGATCCAGCAATACAAAGGTTTATATTTTTTTCCAATTGAACCTGTTTTATCTTTTTAATTAGTGGATGGTTCAAAGGAGTAGAATTAAATATTACTAAATCAGAATTTATAAATAAATTAAAAAAAAACTATTCGTATTAATACCTAATATATGCATAAAAAATTTTTTATTTTTTTTATTCTTTATTAGCTTTTACATTTTCTAATGATTCAAAGGCCAGTTTTGGTCTATAAAAGGGCCTGATCAATAACAATCGCGCTTCTTATGAAAGTTGCACTCTTTAAACAGTTTTCACTCAAGAATGCATTTAATCTGAATGCCAACGCAGAAACTGCGAGTTGGGCGATTACGTGGAACCCGCGATAAACCACTTCATAAGAAACTGCTAATAGTAGACCCCTTTAATGAGTAGAAGACAATCACTTAAAATGGAATATTAATGGATATAAAATGGATATAAAAAATACCCATTCAGGGAAGTCAGATGTGTTGTCGTTTTGTCTTATTCAGACAACGACTTCAGATATGCGTGAAGATTGACTGCCTCGCCGTCCAAGCCTAATTTCTTGCGAATATGTTTCCGGTGGATGCCGACGGTTCCCGATGAGATATTCAAGGTCATAGCGATAACCTTGGTGGATAGTCCCTGTCGGAGCAATGATGCCACCTGCATCTCGACGGGAGTCAAATGCTGGAGGGCAGCGGATAGAGTGGTGGCGCTCCCGTAGGAGTCCACCACATGCTGGAGATTGGTTTCAAGAATACTGATAAGGCGAGTGCTTTGCCGTCGGCCGGTGCTTGCCCCTTTCAATTTTTTCAGGAAGGGCATGATGGTTTCCTCCACCTCGCATAACAGCGCACTTTGCGCCTCAGATTTATCCATTTCCCGATGTTTGAGCAGAACCTTGAGCGCCGTATTGATCTCTGTGGTTTCTTCCTTGTGTTTTTCCAGCTCCTCTTTTGTGGTTACCACCTGATTTTCCAAACGCTGACGCGCTTCAAGCAAAATCTTTTCGGCCTGCTTTTGTACAGTGATGTCCTTGAATGAAACGACGTAATGCGTGATTTCACCATTCGTGTCAGTGACTGCAGTAAGGGTAAGCCACAACGGGAATATCTCGCCATTCTTGCGCTTGCCCCAGACTTCACCATGCCAGTAACCATCTCGCGCCAAGGATACTCGTATAGCCTGATAGAAATCCTCATCATACAAGCCGGAACGGAGGAAGGACGGAGTCACACCAATCACCTCTTCGGCGCTGTAGCCGGTGATATGACTGAACGCCTTATTCATGCGCAAGATGATATGGCGTGCATCGGTCACCAGGACACCATCCTGCGTTTCAAAGGCTGCGGCGGCAATGCGCAGTGCTTCCTCGGCTTGTTTACGCTCGGTGATTTCTATCTCGGTGCCTGCCATACGCAGGGGATTTCCTTCGGCATCGCGCTCGGTTACGATTCCGCGATCCAATATCCATTTCCATGATCCCGATTTGGTAGGGACTCGGTATTCGGCCTGAAAAAATGAAGTCCGACCTGCAAAATGCTCCGCCAGTTTTGCGCGCATTCCGGAAAGGTCGTTGGGATGGATGCCATTTTTCCATACGCTGATGTCAGGTTTTATTTCTTCCAGCTGGTAACCACGCATCTCGGCCCAGCATGCACTAAAATCAAAGTGGCCGGTTTCGATATCCCACAACCATGTGCCTAACTTGGCCCAAGCCAATGCCTCGGCGTGGCGCATCTCGGTCTCCCGTAATGCCGCTTCGACCCGCTTACGTTCAGTAATGTCGGCAATTGTGATGTGTATCAGCGGAGGTGCATTGTCTGCTTCCATATACAGGCAATCAAGGCACGCCTGAAAGAGTGTGCCATCAGCGCGGCGGAGGGTTAATTCACAATTTTGTATTCCGGGATGTTGCTTTGCATGGAGACAAAGTTGATGCCAACGGCCACCATCTTCAGGTTCGACGTATTTTGCAAAATAACGGTTGATCAGTTTCTCGCGTTCCACACCCAGTTGCGTGCTGCAGGTCAAATTAGCTTCTGCAATCAGTCCATCCTCGGTGAGGGTAAGATAACAAACGGGGGCGAAATCATAGAGCTGCTTATAAGCGTCACGGGAGGCTTGCAAGACCGCGTAAGCGCATCGTAGCTCTTCGTTCTGCATCTCCAGTTCAATCTGGTATGCGTGGAGTTCGTGCAAAAGTTCGTCGACATTCTGCGCGGAACGACACTCTTCGACCGGCAAAGCGCTGGCTAATTTCACCTCAGCCTCTGCTGGAAATTGCTGATTAAACTGCTGTCCTCCGTCTTGCGTCTTGTTCATGAGGCCTACTTACTAATGCAATTTGGCAAATCTTTAAGAGTAAATCAATATAGTTGTTAAATCAATTCGTCACCAACTGGTATAGAGAACAGTATTACGCAAAGAGACGAGAAACGTAACCTACAGTTACAGACTATTTTGACCAAAAATCAGTAGCCTTATAGGGCTCACTTGCTTCCGGTTAACTGGTCAGCTTGTGTTTTTTATAAAGTGCTTTATGTTGTAATATTCTGTCAAGGATAGAGTCATGTGTTTTTTACACATAAAATACGCAAGACTATCTATTTATTCGATATTTCTATCTAATAATGTTGTTTTGTTAAACGGGACAACAACACTAAGCTGTAAGACTACGCGTTGACATCAATCATCGGAACATCACAAATCGACAATCCGGAGCCAAACCATGCTAATTGGACTACCCAAAGAAATTAAAGATAACGAGAATCGTGTAGGGATGACGCCGGGTGCAGTAAAAGCCTTGACGCGTCGTGGTCATCAGGTACTGGTACAGAGCGGAGCGGGTGAGGGAAGCTCGCTTGCAGATGAAGAATATCTGTCTGCCGGCGCTGAAATTGTTCCTTACGCAGAAGATGCGTGGGCGGCACAAATGGTGGTGAAAGTAAAAGAGCCGATTGCTTCGGAATATCAATATCTACGCCCAGACCTGATTCTATTTACCTATCTGCACCTGGCATCGGATAAGCCTCTTACCGATGCCCTGTTGGCAAGCGGTACGACTGGAATTGCTTATGAGACTGTGCAAACTGAATCGGGCCAGTTACCTTTATTAACACCCATGAGCGAGGTCGCAGGGCGCATGGCAACTCAAGTGGGCGCAACCTATTTACAAAAATCCCATGGCGGTCGAGGTGTCTTAATGGGTGGTGTTCCAGGTGTCGCTCCCGCTAATGTCGTCATCCTGGGCGCCGGTATAGTCGGCACAAACGCCGCACGGGTTGCGGTTGGCTTGGGCGCACAAGTCACGGTACTGGATATTTGCCATGATCGCTTGAAATATCTGGATGACATTTACCGCGGGCAATTACAAACGCGTATCAGCGATGAATACAATATTGAAGATGTTGTCTACGAAGCCGATCTTGTGATTGGTGCGGTGTTAATTCCCGGTGGACGGGCGCCCTGGCTGATTACCCGGGACATGTTGCCGGCTATGCGCAAAGGCTCGGTAATCGTTGATGTGGCCGTCGATCAGGGTGGCTGTGTAGAGACAACACATGCTACGACCCATAGCAATCCAACCTATGAAATTGATGGTGTGGTGCATTATTGCGTTGCCAATATGCCCGGCGCC
Organism: uncultured Gammaproteobacteria bacterium; assembly: GCA_963849195.1. Taxonomy (GTDB): domain Bacteria; phylum Pseudomonadota; class Gammaproteobacteria; order Methylococcales; family Methylomonadaceae; genus Methylobacter_C. The sequence goes on along the minus strand of CAWKGQ010000021.1, from coordinate 38,577 downwards.
GTACCGCGCACCAGCACCTTTGCCCTTAACAATCAAACTGCTGTATACACACTACACTTGGCCAATGAAGGTCTGGACGCTGTCCGTAAAAATCAGGCGTTGCAATATGGCCTCAACACCTACCGTGGTAAAGTGACTTATCCGGCCGTGGCTGAAGCGTTTGGTTTGAAATATATTGAGCCTATGCAAGCATTGGCGAGCTAGCAGTAGTCCGTTGACTTTGCCAAATATTTCAACCGATTGTGAGGTACAGCCGGAGTACGCAGACACAAGCAGCGGTAACAAAGTGCTGCCGCTATGCCTCACAGTTTTTCCACGATCAATGAAGCCAGTTCCGATGCCTGTTCTCTTAATTCGCGCAGCGCCGTGGTTTCCCATAGCACCGCTTTTCGCATGGGGCCGATACACCAGATGCCTTCTTCTATTTTGTCCTGCTCATTGATGATCCTGCCTTCCGGAGTGCATTTAATGCCAAGCCCAAGTTCATCTGTTTTTACTTTTCCTCTCCCGATAAGATCACTGATGATGGGAAAACGAACCTTGCGGTAATTTGATTCCGGGCCTGTGCAATTAATCACTTTATGAAAAACCCGGCGAATTTCATTACCTTCTGAGCAATAAGCGATTTCGATTCCTCTGTCAGTTACTATTGCCTCGACGATATAACCTTTCTTCAATTCCAGCTGGCCGGCATTCATCATTTCATTCAGCAGGGATGAAGATTTTGCCGGGATCCGGTGTCTTGCAATTTCCCAATAGGGCCTGATCCTCCGAAGAAAATATTTTTTCTCCTCCATTGTCCATTTCAGCCATATCTTTTTCGTGAAAGGACGCAGGCCATCCATCACTGAAGGCCATGGAACATCAGGATTTTTCCTGATCAGATCACGCATCCAAAGCAGCATTTTTCGCGGGTGTTTAATTTCCGGTTCAAGAATCTGGAAAGCCGGCTGCGACAAATCATGCGGCAAGGGAAAACGTCCTCGCCTGGAAAGCATGGTAACTTTTCCCTTGAACTTTCTCAGGATCAGTCCAAGCACAATATCTACCGCAGTAAGCCCAGAGCCGACAAGAAGAATATCTTCATTCCCTGCAATTTGGCTATAAACCTTGTCAGACCATGGACTGGCATAATAACGAGGGTCATTTTGCACGGGGTTGCCCTGGTGAAAAAGATCGGCCGGCGGAAAATTCCCAAGGGCAAGTATGACATGATCGGCATGCAGTGCATTGCCGGAAGCAAGAACAACGGTTTTTCGCATACCAAAATCCAGTATGGAAATGGCCTCATCAATACGGATCTGTAACCTGCCAGCAGCCTCATGTTGAACTCTTTCCAGGTTTTCGAGAACGTAATCACCGAAAATTTTCCTTGGGATGAACTCCTGTGGCGAAACCTTTCCAATAAGATGGTTATATTTAAAATGATTGGATTCGAGCCACTCTACAAAATCCATCGGTCTGTCCGGAAACAGACTCATTCCTCCGGCGACCACATTCAAGGGTTGATGAGTAAAATCATATTGATAGGCAACGCCACGACCCAGTAACTCCGGATTTTTTTCAATCATCAGTACTTCGGGACCACCCGGAAACTGTGCGAGCTGCATGGCCGCCAACGCGCCCGAAAGACCGCCGCCGATGATGATAACTTTTGACCTCATATTGGTGATACCTGACGGTTATTGAGATGCCATTCAGCCGTGTCGATCATCACCGTTGCGCTCATCTGTTTACTTACCAGACAATAGGCCGCTTCATCATGCCATTGATGCACAAATCCCATAAAATATCTCCAAAACTTAATTCTTAACATGACAATAGAGTTCAAAAAGCCGGGCTTATAAATTCCGGCCAGAATGAAGAACAGGGTAATTGTAAAGGAGTCTGTCTGTTTGCTGCAATGAGCGCACTGTGGAGTTGGTTTTAGTAGTAAGGCCGACATGCGTTTTGTGCATGACATTTACAAGATTCTGCTTGGCAAATGTTTCTATCGCGGGACATTGTAATGTTGGGCAACGATGATGCCATTGCCCAACATTATGGGGCTTTTGTATAAAGTTCAGCAGGATGTGCGGGAGTCCCCCGCCGCAATAACCAGGGGCATGACACAGACAAACAGATTAAATGACTTTACCCCCTTGAATCCGTTTAACAGTAATGACCAGCCGATCAATTTCCTCATAGGTATTGTAGAACGCCAATGAAGGACGTACCGTGCTTTCCAGACCATAACGGCGCAAGATGGGCTGTGCGCAATGATGGCCGGTACGCACGGCAATGCCTACTTTGTTTAAAGCGACACCAATATCCTGATTGCTGTGTCCAGCCAGCACAAACGATAACACGCTGGTTTTTTCCGCTGCTGTGCCGATTAAACGCAAGCCGGGGATGCTCTTGAGCGCCTCCATCGCATAAATCAGCAACTCATGCTCATAACGCGCCACATTATGGATGCCGATCTTTGTCAGGTATTCAAGTGCCGAACCCAGTCCTACGGCATCGGCAATATTGCCGGTTCCGGCTTCGAACTTGGCAGGCGCAGGTTGATAGATTGTTTTCTCGAAAGTTACATCTTCTATCATGTTACCGCCGCCTTGCCAGGGCGGCATGGATTCGAGTAACTCTGCCTTGCCGTACACAGCGCCAATACCGGTTGGACCAAATATCTTGTGTCCGGAAAATACGCACCAGTCACAATCAAGCGCTTGCACATCCACCTGTAAGTGCGAAACGGATTGAGCGGCATCCAGCAAAACCCGAGCGCCAACACGATGAGCCATCGCGATGATTTCCTGCGCCGGCGTCACCGTACCAAGAGCGTTGGATACGTGAGTAAACGAAACCAGCTTGGTGCGTGAATTCAGCAATTTCTGAAATTCACCCAGTAACACCTGACCGCTATCATCAACCGGAACAACGCGTAACTTCGCACCGGTAACTTCGGCCAGCTGTTGCCATGGTACGATGTTGGCATGATGTTCCAGCCAGGTTATGACGATCTCATCACCCGCGACGAGATTTTGCCGACCCCAGCTTTGCGCAACCAGATTGATGCCCTCTGTGGTGCCACGGACAAAAATAATATCTTGCGCGGAAGGCGCATTCAGAAAATGCGCCACCGTATCACGCGCTTTTTCATAAGCATCGGTTGCCCGCGCAGCCAATTCATGCGCCGCGCGATGAATGTTGGAATTCTCGTGCTCATAAAAGTACGAAACCCGGTCAATCACCACTTGTGGCTTCTGGGTCGTCGCCGCATTATCCAGCCAGGCTAAGGGGTAACCGTTGACCCGTTCTTTTAGAATCGGAAAATCACGGCGCACAACATGGACATCAAAAGGCGGATGAGCAGAACCGAGGCTTGGCGCTTGCGCATTAAATCCATTGGTTTTCAATTCATCAAGAAAATAAAATGATGAACCCGATCCTGCGCTTGCTGGAACACTTCCGGAAGGCGTGGAAAACGCAGCGAAAAGTTTATGCAACTCCGCTTCGCCCGGCAAACCATAAACCTCGGGTGAAAGACCGGCTATCTTTGAAGCGTCCAAGTCAGCAAGAGAACCAGACAAACCGTATGTTGCCGTCGGCGTGGAAATGCCTGGAACTGGACTGCCTGCCGCACTATTCAGAATACTCCCCGTTGCCGGCGTATTGGCAGCGAAAAGCTTTTGCAATTCTGTCTCAAAAACCTGCGGGGAAATACCTGCTTCCGCTGATTTATCTGTATCAACCAATGATTCAACAGTCAATTCGTGTGCCGCCACCGAAGTGGGAATGGCAGGAATTGAACTGGCATCAATACTTCCAGGAATGCTGCTTCCGGAAGGTACATGTGAGACCAGCAGCTTTTGCAGCTCAGCTTCTCCAGGCAAACCGAAGTCATGTGCAAAAATACCCGCAAGCACAGCTTGGTCCAGACCTGCCAAAGGCGATGCCAAACCGTTTGACGGATTGCCAAAAACCGGACTCGTATCAAGACTGTCAGGGATACTCTCGAAAGACGGCTGACGCGGCGCGAACAAATGCCGCAACTTCGCATCCCCTGGCAGACCCAAACCTTGCGAACTAATACCTGCTAACCCAGCTTTATCAAAGCCGGCCAAGGTTGAATTATATTCGCCCGGCACAGCCGAAGCGGCAATACCCAGCCTCGAACCATCACAGGGCAAAGCTGAAAACAACTCATTGGCAAGTTTAGTCAGTTGATCTACGTCGGGCAGCGATGCCGTACCTGAATTTTCCGTAAAACCTTGTTGCACTTGATTGGATTGATCAAATTCACTTGTATTCATGATATTTGCCCACTTCGACATTCTCGAGAACCCCGAGCGCATCATCAGTCAGCACCGCCACAGAGCAATACAGCGAGATGAGATAAGAGGCGATCGCTTTGTGATTGATGCCCATAAAACGGACTGATAGTCCCATGCTCAGTTCGCCGGTCAGGTTAGGCTGGTAAAGACCTACCACACCTTGACGACTTTCACCTGTGCGTAACAGTAAAATATTACTTTTACCGTTGGTAACTTTGACCTTGTCAGACGGAATCAAAGGCAGTCCGCGCCAGGTTAAAAACTGTGAACCGAACAGGGTGACTATAGCGGGTGGCACACCACGGCGGGTACATTCACGTCCGAATGCGGCAATAGCCTGTGGATGAGCCAGAAAAAATGCAGGTTCTTTCCAAACGCGGGAAATCAATTCATCCAGATCATCCGGAGTTGGTGCGCCGGTGCCGCCTGGACGCGTCTGTACTCTCTGCGATGGCGCTACGTTATTGAGCAATCCATATTCGGCATTGTTAATCAGTTCGCTTTCCTGGCGTTCTTTAATGGTTTCGATAGTCAAACGCAGCTGCTCATGGATTTGGTTATGCGGGCTGCTATATAAATCAGAAATACGCGTATGCACGTCAAGTACGGTATTAACTGCATTCAACCGGTACTCACGGCCCCATTCTTCATAATCGACAAACGTTTGCGGCAATTCTTTTTCATCGAGACTGGAACAATCAACATGCAACTCGGTTTCATTCTTAACCTTGTTGACGCGATAAATACCTGCCTCAAGAGGTTTCCAATGTAACAAATGAACCAACCACCGGGGAGTGATGGTTGATAACATGGGGACGGTTTTGGTGGCATTCGCCAATGTACGCGCGGCGACATCGCCTAATGCGGTATGGGCTTGGCCTTCATGGATATCTTCTGACATGATTTTTCCTATAGTGGTTGGTGTAAGTAATTTAGTTTTTTCCAATCTCCAGATCGGAAACTAATAATTTGGAAGCTCCGTCTTCCGGTGTTTGGAAGCTGGAGCTTCCGGTTCTTACTCTCCCGGATAAAAACTTCGGGAATCAGAAAACTTTATATTCCGGCTCCGCCGTCGAACAATTCGCTACGCACATGCGCCTGAGTGATATTGCTGTCAGGTGGGACGCTATGGGTAAGCCAGACATTACCGCCGATGGTCGAACCGCGACCAATAGTGATGCGGCCCAGGATAGTAGCGCCCGCATAAATGACGACATCATCTTCAACGATGGGATGTCGCGCATTGCCTTTGACTAGAATTCCGTTATCGTCTTTCAGGAAACGTTTGGCCCCCAAAGTAACGGCTTGATACACGCGAACATGCCGCCCGATCACTGCGGTTTCACCTATGACCACACCGGTGCCATGATCGATAAAAAAACTATCGCCGATTTGCGCGCCGGGATGAATATCAATTCCTGTAGCGGAGTGGGCAATCTCGGAAATCATGCGAGCAACCAGCGGCGCGCCTAATTGATAAAGAATATGCGCAAGCCGATGATGAATGATGGCGGTAATTCCCGGATAACAAACCAGTACTTCGTCAGGGCTTCTTGCGGCCGGATCGCCTTCGAATGCGGCTTGAATATCGCTATCGAGCAACTTTCTTACCGTCGGCAACTGCGCGGCAAATTGGCGGGCAATGATAATAGCTTGCTCATGATCAGCTTCATTAACACCTTGTTGCCCGGAAATAAAATGAAGTTCGCGGCTGATTTGCTTGTAAAGCTTGCGCAACAAGGTTTCCAGGGTATGACCCACAAAGTAATCGATACCTTCGTCATTCAGATCGGGCAGCCCCAGACGATTGGGAAACAAGACTGCGCCCAGACCGTCCAATATCAGCTGCAGCTCTTTCCGTGAAGGCAGTTTGGGTGGTTTATCGCGTCGGCTTCGCGTTTCCAGAGATTGCACGCGCAGCTCACGCAATTGCGCAACGAGCGCATCGATACCCCAATCATAGGTGCTGGCTAGATAGCTAGTATCGTTCATACCGCAATACCACTGGCATCAAAAAGACCTTCGAACAGAGGGGAACTTAAATATCGTTCACCGGAATCGGGCAACACCACGACGATTGTTTTCCCTGCATTCTCAACTCTTTTGGCAATACGAACAGCCACGGCGACGGCTGCGCCACAGGAAATGCCGGAAAGTATGCCTTCTTCCCTGGCAAGACGGCGTGCGTAATCAATGGCTTCCTCGTTGCTGACTTGCTCTATTTCATCAACCAATGACAGATCGAGCACGGCCGGGACAAAACCCGCGCCTATGCCCTGAATTTTATGCGGCCCGGGTTTTAGTGGTTCGCCGGCGCGATATTGAGTCAATACCGGACTCGCAGTGGGTTCTACAGCAATTGAAACAATAGCTTTGCCTTGTGTCTGTTTGATATAGCGGGTAACGCCGGTAATCGTCCCGCCCGTGCCAACACCTGATACAAAAATATCAATTGCGCCATCGGTATCGTTCCAGATTTCAGGCCCGGTGGTCTGCTCATGAATAGCAGGGTTGGCCGGATTTTTAAACTGCTGTAGCAATACATAACGATCAGGATCGGATGCAGCAATTTCTTCGGCTTTAGCGATGGCGCCGCTCATGCCTTTGGCGCCTTCCGTCAATACCAGTTTGGCGCCATAAGCAATCAACAACTTACGACGTTCCAGACTCATGGTTTCCGGCATAGTTAAGGTCAATGGCGTGCCTCGCGCCGCCGCAACAAACGCCAGCGCAATACCGGTATTGCCGCTCGTGGGTTCAACAAGTTCCTTGCCGGGACCCAGTAAACCACGTTGCTCGGCATCCCAGATCATCGCGGCGCCAATCCGGCATTTAACCGAATAAGCGGGGTTACGCCCTTCAATTTTTGCCAGCACCGTGGCAGGCGCTCCATAGGTGATGCGATTGAGGCGCACCAGTGGTGTTTTTCCTATGGAGTGAGAATTGTCTTCGTACCAATGTGACATAACAGTCTCCTTTGATTTAATCGCTAAGCTGATTGATGTAGCCAAATTTTGGCCAAAAAAAAGCCAGTGGCCCTTTAGGGGGCTCACTGGCTTCCGGTTGTCCGGTCAGCTTGCAATTTTTGTTAAAAGTACTTTACACGTTATGTTTTGTCAAGCGTGTAAATGGGTCTATCGATTCTACATAAGGCATTTTTGCTAAATCCAGGGCGTTTTAGCTATTGGATTTAACTGCTGTGAAATCAAATTACACGGACAGACAATACGCCATCAATAGAGCGTATAAGTTCCAGTATTTCGGGAGGAGCATCGGCATGAATATCCACCAGTGTATACGCATAATCGCCACGCGACTTGTTCAGCAGATCCAGTATATTGAGACCGGCTTCACCCAGAGCGGATGAAATATGGCCGACTACACCGGGCACATTTTGGTTAGCGATTCCGAGACGCACACCCTCCCCGCAGGGAGTAACAAAGACTTCCGGAAAATTTACCGAATTACGAATGGATCCATGTTCCAAGAATTCACGCACCTGATCCACCACCATTGCCGCACAATTGTCTTCAGCTTCTTCCGTGGATGCTCCCAAATGAGGCAGCACGATAGCACGTGGATGATTGATCAAGGCAGGCGTTGGGAAATCACAAACATAGGCATGTAGAGCGCCGGAGTCCAACGCCGCCAGGACAGCCGTTTCATCAACCACACCCGCACGGGAAAAGTTGAGTAATGTCGATCCTTTTTTTATTCGGTCTATGTGGTCTTTGCTGAACAAATTTCTGGTTTTATCATTCAGCGGGATATGCAGACTGATAAAATCCGCACGAGAAACCAGATCATCTATGCTGGTTGCGGGTACTGTGGATGCGTTAAGCTTCCAGGCACTCTCCAATGATATAAAGGGATCGAATCCGATGGTATTCAAACCCAAAGCGGCAGAAGAATTGGCTACTTTTACCCCGATCGCGCCCAATCCCAATACCCCCAAGGTTTTGCCGGATACCTCAAAACCCGCGAAATGTTTCTTGTTCTTCTCAATTTGATTGTTGATGCTTTCCTCATCCCCGTCCAGACCATGGACAAAATTTAACGCCGCAGGAATGTTTCGGGAGGCCAGTAGCATTCCAGCAATAGCCAGCTCCGCCACCGCGTTTGAATTGGCGCCCGGCGCATTAAATACCGGAATGCCACGCTTCGTATATTCCGCTACAGGAATATTGTTGACCCCAGCTCCTGCCCGGCCGACGGCCTTGAGCGATTCGGGAATCGGCTGGTCGTGCAGATTGAAAGAACGCAGCAAAATGGCATCGGGATTATCGATTTTCGATGCAACTTCGTAGCGCTCACTAGGAAGCCTGTCCAGTCCAGTCCGTGATATGTTGTTATAGGTCAAAATTTTAAACATCTGTTTATCCTTGTTTTCGTTCAAATTCATGTATGAATACAACTAACCCATCCACGACTATTTTGGCCATTGTGTGATGGAAGCCGGCCCGCGCAAGCGAGGACTTTTCAGATTTACAAACTCATGGGCTTTCCTCGGCCAAGGGTGGAGTAAGTTATATTTTAAGCGGGCAAGTTTTCGGTCTTTAAAACCCGTCAAATCAGAGAATACAGGCTCTCTAGGCATTTAAAAACCCGAAAACCTAACACTCCGAGTATATATTACGCACTGCATTTATGACATAGTCACTAAAAATCATCCAAGCTTCATGCCCTGTTTTTATGTCCTGCTGTTTGTGGTGCATGGAATACACCCAGGCTATTTTTTCGCAGAGATTAAATCAAATCATCATTTTTAATAAAACGATATTATTCGATAATTATATCTGTTTTATAGAACCGGCATTCCGCAACTCCCCATCTACAACCCTGTAATTTTATTTATACTTTATTTTCAATGTGTTAAAAATATTCTACTATTCGCACTTGCTGGGGTGCATACATGTTCCGATTGAAAATAGGGGATTTACTCGAACATTTGAATCATCTATTTAGGATGCTTCAGAAAACGTTATTGTTAAAGCAATGGAATACCAGGCTGTCGGTCTGTACGTTAAATATGCTTTGCATTGCGCTTGTGCGTTTTCGGTTAAGGCAAATTATATTATAACGACGGATAAGCAATTGATAAAAACAGCCCAGTAAATAGTAGAGCTTAACGTCGTCAATACACTCACGTTCCCTACTTCGGTTTATGAGCGTAAGATGACTGGCGTTGCCTCACCGTTCGAAGTAATAAGCCACCGTTTTTCAACCCGAGGAATTACATAATGAAACGAAAGACCATTAATCAAGTTTTGTGCGTTGCGCTGGCTGCCGTGACTCTGGGGCTTACTTCGTGGCAATACGCCGATGCCTGCTCCCGGATATTGTGGAACGACAACAAGCTGGCCGTCGTGGTGGCGCGAACCATGGACTGGCCGGAATCAACCGAGCCGATCCTAACGGTCTTCCCGCGCGGCATGAAGCGTAACGGTGGCCGCCTCGGGCCGGTCGAGGTCGTCAAAGACAACCCGCTAATCTGGACCAGCAAATACGGAAGTCTGGTTACCACAATCTACGGCGTCGGCACTGCCGATGGGTTTAACGAGCGCGGCCTGGCTGCTCACATGCTTTTCCTCAACGCGGCCGACTTTGGACCTCGCGACTCCAGCAAACCGGGAGTCAACGGTGGGCTTTGGGCGCAGTATCTTTTGGACAAGGCCGCGACGGTCAACGAGGCGCTCGCGTTGCTCGATAAGGTGCAGATTGTGATGACCGAGGCAAGAGGGACGAAGACTACCGTCCACCTCGCCATTGAGGATGCCGGCGGTGATTCCGCCATCATTGAGTATGTCGGCGGTAAGCAGGTCGTTCACCACGGCCGCGAATTCAAGATTATGACCAACGACCCGACCTATGATGAGCAACTCGCACTGCTGAAAAAACTGGACTTTTCCAAACCCAGCAGCGACACGCCTCTGCCCGGCAACGTCAAGCCCACCGACCGTTTCCAGCGTATCGCTTATTATTTACCGATGCTCCCTGAGCCCAAGAGCGAGCGTGAAGCGGTTGCCGGCGTGCTGGCGATTGCCCGCAATGTCTCGGTCCCATTTGGTGCGCCCTATAAGGGTTTCGGAATCTACAACACCGAATACCGGACGGTGGCCGATCTCACCAACAAGCGCTATTTCTTCGAGTTGACGACCAGTCCGAACGTGATTTGGGCAGACCTTACGAAATTCAAACTTGCTGCCGGTGCACCTGTCATGGTTCTGAATCCGGACAACATCAAGCTTTCTGGCGAAGTATCAGGGAAGTTTCGGAAAGCATCGAGGGTGCCATTTTGAGAACTCCTTCGTTCCAGGTAATATCTTGTTAAGCAAGGTGTTTGAGGCTAAAGATGTTTGAACGAAAACATGAAAAACTTGCCCCTATAACTCATCGGATGCTGCATAAATTTCATGTCGATGAAGAAGACCTGGAGTAGTGGTGTCCAGCAAATTGTTGAACAATAACCAAGTTGAATGCCTCCTATAGGAGCGGCTTTAGCCGCGACAGGGAATCACCTAATGACTAATTCAGGAACGGGCACAAAATACTTGAGCATTTATAGTGCGGGATGCGTTGACGAATGGAGCGTATCGTTCGCGAATGATGCGCCTCTTTTCCCGGTGCACCCTTGTTCAAGTTATTAAAATTCCAATCCTAAAGAGCGTTATTAATATCACCTGAATCCTTCCGGTCGCTGTTCAGCCAGAAAGGTACGCTTGGCAATAAGGATAGCCAGCATCGGTAGGACCAGACCAAGCAACATGACGGTGATCAATAGCCCGCCCAATTCGCTGTAATCGGCTGGCGTCGTTACCGTGCCGGATGCGTCCTTGATTTCACGCGTGATTAGAAACCACTGATTGAGCGCCTTGGTCAAAAGCTGCGAAAGCGACAGGGCCAGATTCACGAAAGCGGCCATCACCGCAAAATAAGTCGCCTTGAGCTGTTGCGGCGCTGAATTGGCAATCCAGGCCAGCATTGGAATCATTGCGATCTGTCCTAGAGGCGATTCCAAAGCTGTATCAACCAACGCAATAAATCGTGCATCCACCACACCGCCGGTATGCGCCTGGGTCCATTCGTGGAACCCATAAAACAGTGCAATATTCGGTATGTATAGCAGGGTCAGGGCGATGGTAAGAGCCGCGACAATATGAGTTATCGAGCGCTCGGCCATGAATCGCCGAAACAGGAACATCCCGAACAAGGTCAGCGCACTGGTAATCAACGATAATTGCGACAGAAACTGCTGGTCGAAATCCAGCACGTCGATCATCCACCAGGTCTCGCCCGCTCCCGTTGTCGGCACCGCACGGAATGCAAAGATCACGAATGCCGTGCCGAACAACTGATTTCTTTCACGCACCGCAAGTTCTTGAGTCAAGCGCCACATGAGAAATAACACGATGGCAAGGGATCCGGCAAAGACGATTTCCTCGTTATTTCGTACATCGGTCAGCCCCATGATGGCCGCGAACAAGGTAAAGCCAAGCCCGCCGCCCAGCAGCCACCAATTGATCTCGGGCAGTTCCGTTTCAGGCCGCCCCAACAAACGTTCAATGTCCGCAGACTCATAACCAAGAGCTGCAAGCCGCCACTCCTCTTGAGAGCGTAGCCAGGCAGACAGCAGAACACCGAGGATTGAGATAACCGGAATCAGCAATGCCCAGTGATAAACAGTGAGATAAACAGCCGTTTTTTCCGCAGCACTCATAGTCTCTACACCGCTGAACAGGTAGACATTGGCTGCGGCTACGAGCAGAGTACCACCGATAATGGCCACCCGCCCCAAGGTTTGCATGGTGGTGTGCGCAAGCAGAATTTGTTCCTGCGCAATGGGCTTTCCCTGCTCATCGAAACGCGCTACCGCCTCCACGGTCATGGCATCGGCGACAATATCCTGCATGACATAACCGATCGGCGCCAACAGTGACGCTAAAATATACCAGTTTTCCGCGGGCATCAGGTGGGTCATATAGTCAAGATCTGCCAGCAAGTTAGTCATGATCAGCAAACTTGCAGCGATCAGCGCTGCGCCCAGATAGATCAATCCAGCCTTATACCGCCATAACAAGTCCACCAGATGACCAAGTGGCATCTTCAACGCCCACGGCAGCATCACCCAAAAGCTCAGGGCGGCCAGAAATTCGGCGGATAAACCGAGATATTCCTTGACGAAAAAAGTGCCGACGATACCGGTTAAACCGGATACGCCGGCCGCCAGATAAACCATCAGCGGCGGCACATAACTCAAGCGCATCTGCCGGGCAAGATCATAGACATTGCGATCCAGCCAGTTGCGCCATAGAAGCAAAATGTTGGTAACAGCGGGCGTATCACTATCGATTGAATTTTTGTGCCTGAACATGGATTATCCTGATATATCAATGTGTCTGACTGATAATAGTATCGCATTTCAGGAGATCCTATAAATCTATGTACGTGTGTCATTATGTAATCAATGGCTCAAGAATCAAGGGATTCGGACTCTGAGATATCGCCACGAAATTTTGCAGGGTACGCATTTATTCATCAACCTGCCGGAAAAGCAATGCCTCGGCAGAGCAAGCGTTGACCTTGCTGTTCGAAGATTCTTTGCCTGAATTTACTTTATAGTATCCCTCAGCTAACAATGTTCCATGCCAAGATGCGCTGAATAGTTACGATTTATTTTCAGGCAAATTTCAACGCCGATTTGTGTTATCCTGCAAGGCTAAATTTTATTCAATAAATTCTCATATCACTTTATGCGAACTCGCGTTAAAATTTGCGGCTTTACCCGTGTTGAAGATGCTGTTTGTGCAGCTCATTTGGGCGTAGACGCAATTGGTTTGGTGTTTTATCCCCCCAGTCCACGCCATGTTGACATTGAACAGGCAGTCAAGATTGTCAATACCTTGCCCGCTTTTACCTCGGTTGTTGCTTTGTTTGTCGACGAGCAGGAAGCACGGATACGTGAAGTTTTGGCGCGGGTCTCGATTGACTGCCTTCAATTTCATGGTGATGAGTCCGCCGAGGCTTGCAGAGTTTATGGTAAACGCTACATTAAGGCGGTAAGAATGCAGGATGGTATTGATATTTCCGCATTGGCACTTCATTATCATGATGCCGCGGGGTTATTACTGGATGCTTATCATCCAGGCGCAAAAGGCGGAACAGGCAGTCAATTTGACTGGGAATTGATTCCCAAACAGTGTAGTTTGCCAGTCATACTGGCGGGTGGTTTGGATGAAACTAACGCCAAACAGGCAGTGCAAACAGTAAGGCCCTATGCGCTCGATGTCAGTAGCGGTGTGGAAGCAGAAAAAGGCCTTAAAGACTCGCTTAAAATGGCGGCATTTATAAAACAAGTTAATGAGGGTGACAGAGTAACAACATGACCGAAAAATATAATATGCCCGATGAGCGGGGACATTTTGGCCCTTACGGTGGAATTTTTGTAGCTGAAACATTGATACCGCCGATCCAGGAGTTAAATGCCGCCTATCAGCAGTATTTAAGCGATCCTGAATTTATAGCGGAACTGGACGCTGATTTAAAATATTATGTAGGGCGGCCTTCGCCTTTGTATCATGCTGAACGCTGGAGTCGTACACTGGGCGGCGCACAGATCTATTTAAAACGTGAAGACCTTAACCATACAGGCTCTCATAAAATCAACAATACGGTAGGCCAGGCGTTATTGGCCAAACGTATGGGTAAGACGCGTATTATTGCTGAAACCGGCGCAGGTCAACACGGCGTTGCGACGGCTACGGTTGCCGCAAGACTGGGACTGGAATGCGTGGTTTATATGGGTGCCGTTGATGTTGCCCGGCAATCATTAAACGTGTATCGCATGAAGCTGCTGGGTGCAAAAGTAGTTGCGGTTGAGTCAGGCTCCAAAACCCTGAAAGACGCATTGAACGAAGCGCTCAGAGACTGGGTAACGAATGTTGATAACACTTTTTACATTATTGGCACGGTTGCAGGCCCACATCCCTATCCTGCCATGGTAAGGGATTTTCAGGCGATTATTGGCCGTGAAGCCAAGCAGCAATGTTTGGAAGCAACAGGGCGTTTACCCGATGCGCTAGTGGCTTGTGTAGGCGGCGGTTCAAATGCGATCGGTTTGTTTTATACCTTTATTGAAGATGAATCGGTAAAAATGTATGGCGTTGAAGCGGCGGGGGATGGTGTTGCAACAGGCAGACATTCAGCGCCGTTATGTGCGGGCCGGCCGGGCGTATTACATGGTAATCGCACCTATTTAATGGCTGATGATGACGGTGAAATTATCGAAACCCATTCTATTTCGGCAGGTCTGGATTATCCCGGCGTAGGTCCTGAACATGCGTGGTTGAAAGACACCGGGCGGGCGACTTACGTCAATATAACCGACACCGAAGCGCTGGAAGGTTTTTATGCCCTGACGCGCATGGAGGGTATTATTCCTGCTCTGGAATCCAGCCATGCCATGGCTTACACGATGAAACTTGCACCCACTATGAACAAAGACGAAACCATCATTGTGAATCTGTCCGGTCGTGGCGATAAAGATATGCAAACCATGGCCAAACGTGAGGGAATAGAACTGTGAGCCGATTAGCTGCCATATTTGAAGAACTTGCCAAAACAGGTCACAAAGCGTTAATTCCATTTATTACCGCAGGTGATCCAAACCCCGATTTTACCGTGCCGATGATGCACGCCATGGTTAAGGCAGGCGCTGATATTATTGAGCTGGGCGTGCCGTTTTCTGACCCAATGGCGGATGGCCCAGTCATTCAACGCGCCAGTGAACGCGCTTTAGCCCATAAAATGAGCTTAAGACGAACCCTGGAGATTGCTGCTGAATTCAGAAAAACCGATCAAAAAACCCCTGTTGTGCTAATGGGGTATTTGAATCCGATTGAAGCAATGACTTATGAAGGCTTTGCCAACGCCGCCCAACGCGCCGATATTGATGGCGTTTTAACCGTTGACTTACCTCCCGAAGAAGGACTGGAATGCAGTGCATTGTTGAAAGCGCGGGGCATTGATCCTATTTTTCTGTTAGCGCCCAACAGCAGCGATGAACGTGTTAAAAAAATGGATGCGGCGGGTAGTGGTTATCTTTACTATGTTTCACTTAAAGGCGTAACCGGTGCCGGGCATTTGAATACTGCGGACGTTGAGAGCAAACTGCAACAAATCAGGGCAAATACGCGATTGCCTGTAGCTATTGGTTTTGGTGTAAAGGACGCAGAAACGGCAAAGACTGTTGCCAATATTGGCGATGGTGTTGTTATCGGTAGCGCTCTGATTAGTAAAATTGAAGCAAATCTGGATAACCCGGAACAGGCTAAAAACGAAATTGTTGAATTGTTAACATCCATACGGCAGGCGCTGGATTGTTGCAGAGCGTAATCATGAGCAGTGTGATAAAGCACTATGGAGCATACGAATGAGCTGGTTTGAAAAATTACTCCCCAAGACAATCAGAACAGAAGGATCTAGTAAAAAAGGCGCTGTACCTGAAGGATTGTGGACTAAGTGCCCTAGTTGTAATGCGATTCTTTACAACACCGAACTGGAGAGAAATCTCAGTGTCTGCCCAAAATGCGAGCATCACATGCGTATTTCCGCCAGAACACGCCTGGATATGTTTCTGGATGAGGACGGGCGCGAAGAAATCGGCAAAAACATTAAGCCTGTCGATCCGCTTAAATTCAAAGACACTAAAAAATATAAAGACCGGATTGTTCAGGCGCAGAAACAAACCAAAGAAAGTGATGCCCTCGTTGTCATGAAAGGGCAGCTTAAAGGCAATGATATTGTGGTTGCTGCCTTTGACTTCAAATTTATGGGCGGTTCTATGGGATCAGTGGTTGGTGAACGTTTTGTTCGTGGTGTAAACAAAAGTGTTGAATTAGGTATACCATTTATTGTATTTACCTCAAGCGGCGGCGCAAGGATGCAGGAATCACTGTTTTCCTTGTTTCAAATGGCGAAAACCAGCGCCGCATTAACCAAACTGTCCGACGCGGGGATTCCCTATATTTCTTTTATGACGGATCCAACCATGGGCGGTGTATCAGCCAGTTTAGCCATGCTTGGAGATATCAATGTTGCAGAACCCAATGCCTTGATTGGTTTTGCAGGCCCTAGGGTGATAGAGCAAACCGTCCGCGAAAAGCTACCTGAAGGTTTTCAGCGTAGCGAGTTTTTACGGGAGCATGGCGCGATTGATATGATTGTTGATAGACGAGAAATGCGCGATAAAATTTCCAGTATTTTGGCGCTATTAATGGCGGGTAGAGCAAAGGCTTCTGTACCAGTTGCACCAACCTCAATGACCGCTAAAGAAGTTGTCGAACACCATTCTGATCAGGAATAACGCGTTCTCCAAGCACTCGGCTAATGATGCGTTTTGATTCGCTAAAGGGTTGGCTGGATTGGCAAGAAAGCTTACATCCCTTGGTGATAGACTTGGGGCTGGAGCGTGCAGCGCTGGTATTTCATGCGCTTAATCCTGATTATCGCAAGCCGCCTACAATTACTGTTGCCGGAACAAACGGAAAAGGCTCATGTATAGCTTACCTTGAGGCTATTTACAGGGCCCAGGGCTATCGTGTAGGCGCTTATTCTTCTCCTCATATTCTGAAATATAACGAAAGAATAAAAATAGACGGTAAACCTGTATCGGATGAACTGATTTGCGAGGCATTTGCAAGGATAGAATCGGTTCGAGGCAATACCTCATTAAGCTATTTTGAATTCGGCACACTGGCCGCGCTTGATATATTCTGGCGTTCAGGTTTAGATGTTCAATTGCTTGAAGTAGGCTTGGGCGGTCGGCTTGATGCAGTCAATATCGTTGACCCCAACGTATCGTTGATAACCAGTATCGGTATTGATCACGTTGATTGGCTGGGTGAAACACGCGAAGCAATAGGACAGGAAAAAGCTGGTATATTCCGGGCAAAAACTCCCGCTATCGTCGGAGATTGCAATCCTCCCAAATCATTATTGCAAAGTGCTATCGATAAGGATGCCCAACTGTATTGTATAGACAAGGATTTTGGCTTTAAAAAGCAAACCACAACTTGGGATTGGTTTGCGGGTGATCGGCACATTAGTCAATTGCCTGAGCCGGGTTTAAAAGGTGAGCATCAATACCGCAACGCTTCAGCTGTTATATTAGCCGTGGAAATATTGGCAAAAAGCCTACCGGTAAGCGACATTTCAATCCGAATCGGACTAAAAAATATCAAGTTACTCGGCCGGTTTCAATTAATTAATGATAAAATTCCGGTGCTGTTAGACGTTGGACATAATCCAGAGGCGGTCAAAACATTATTTGATTACCTAAACATGACTTTCCCCGGTAAAAAGATACACGCTGTTTTTTCAATGCTGAAAGACAAGGACATAGCAGGTGTACTCGACATTATGAATCCTGTGGTCCATGACTGGTTTTTTGCACCATTAGCCAATCCCCGAGCAGCGGCGGAACCCCTTATGCGCGAGATTTTTTCACAAAGCCCGGTGACCCGTGTATCCTTTGGTTTTACCGGTTTTGCAGAGGCATTTAACGCTGCAAAAAACCAGGCTCAAGAAGACGATTTGCTGCTAGTCTTTGGATCCTTCTTTTTAGTATCTGATTGTTTGAATGAATTTGAGAAAAGGTGAGTTGACAAAATGAATCAAGAATTAAAACAACGGTTAATTGGTGCCGTAGTTGTTACGGCTCTAGCTGCTATTTTTATTCCCATGCTGTTTGATGACCCTGTTGATAATAGCGGTCAATCAGTCAGTGAACTGGTTATTCCAGCAACACCGGTTAACACGGGCGAAGAGTCGGCAAATAAATTACCGACCAGCGCTAATCAGGTTTTGAATGCGCCTGATGCAGAGTCTGAAACTGTAGTGAATACAGAAGAAGAGGCCGAACTATCAACGAATAAACAGCCTCCCTCGGATGAGCCTTTAGTTGATGAACCCGAAGCCGCTTCAGAAGAGGAGCTTGAGCCGCCTGTTGATGAATCTGCAAATGATACTTTGGATACGGGGGATACGGGCGTTGTAGGCGAAACTCAAAAACCGGTAAAAACCAAGCAAAAATCAACCCCGAAACTACCTTTGGAGGCGGGCGCTGATGATGCAACGACCAGGAAACCGGTAAAGAAAACTGAAGTGAATACCTCTAAACAACCCGCAAAAGAGAAATCTTTGACAACGGTGACAGTAAACAAAAATGAAAAACCAGTTGTTAAACCAGCAAAATCAAATCCGGAATTGAGTCGCTGGTATATTCAGGCCGGTACTTTTAGTAAAAAAGAAAATGCCGTGTCGCTCATGGAAACTTTGCGTAAACAAGGACTACCGGTGACGCTTGAAGCTACTAGAGGAGGCTTATATCGCCTTAAAGTCGGTCCTGCCCTTGAAAAGAAACGCGCTACCGAAATGAAGGCAAAACTGGATAGTCAAAAAATACAATCCATTCTGATTGCCGAGTAATGCTATATAGGCAAATTTAAACATTGGACTTTTTAAACTCGGAAAAACAATGATATGGATAGACTATGTCATTATCGGACTGGTTTCCATTGGTTTAATTATTGGGTTGCTGCGAGGTTTTAGCCTGGAAGCTTTTTCATTAGCCTTCTGGGTGCTGGCAATCGGGGTTGGTTTTGATTTTAGCCTTGAATTTTCTGTTTTTCTGGAATCGACTATCAGCAATTCTTTCCCTAAAATCGCAGCTTCTTTTACACTGTTGTTTTTGATAACCCTGATTGTTGGTGGTTTAATCCGGATGCTTCTGGGCGAGGCAATTAAAAAAACCGGATCTAACGTTTACGGATCGCTTGGGCGGAATGATTTTTGGTGTTGTACACGGCATGGTCGTTGTTGTGATCCTGGTCATGTTGGCCGGACTAACTAACTTGCCGGATGATCCTTGGTGGAAAGAGTCAAAATTGCTGCCACCTTTTCAAATATGCAACATTTGGTTACGAGATCATATTTCGTCAGGACTGACTGAATATGTTCATTATCGTTAGCAACTTTTAGATTCAGGTAAAAATAATGTGTGGTATTGCCGCTATCGTTTCACATCAAGCTGTCAATCAGGAACTCTATGACGCACTGACAGTCTTGCAACACCGGGGCCAGGATGCCGCCGGCATTGTCACCTGTGAGCGCGGACGACTACATTTGCGTAAAGATAACGGCTTGACCCGCGATGTGTTTACCAATGCCCAGATGCTAAAGTTAAAAGGTAACATGGGCATAGCCCACGTTCGCTATCCAACTGCGGGTTGCACCAGTTCAGCAGAAGCGCAACCGTTCTATGTAAACTCCCCTTTTGGATTAACTCTTGCTCATAACGGAAATTTGACCAATACCGAGGAGTTGAAAAAGGCCCTATTCGTGGAAGATCAACGACACATTAATACCGATTCTGATTCTGAAGTCCTGTTAAATGTTTTTGCTCATGAACTACAGAGTCTGGGTAAATTGCATTTAAGTGTGGACGATGTTTTTCAGGCGGTCTCCGGTGTACATCGCCGCTGTCGAGGGGCTTATGCTGTTGTGATTATGATTGCAGGATTCGGTATTTTGGGATTCAGAGATCCTCACGGCATCCGACCTATAGTGTTTGGCGCAAGAAAGACCGAGCAAGGCTCTGACATTATGATTGCATCCGAAAGTGTTGCACTTGATGTGCTGGGCTTTGATCTTATTCGGGACATAGAACCTGGAGAAGCGGTATTTATTGAAGAATCAGGGGTATTACATACCAAGCAGTGTTCTGAAGAAATAGATCATTGCCCTTGTATTTTTGAGTATGTCTATTTTGCCCGGCCGGATTCAATTATTGACGATATTTCAGTTTACAAGGCACGTCTGCGCATGGGCGATAAGCTGGCCGCAAAAGTGCTTAAAGAATGGCCCGATCATGATATCGACGTGGTTATTCCCATACCCGATACCAGTAGAACCGCAGCATTGCAAATGGCGAACAAGCTGGGCGTTAAATACAGCGAAGGGTTTATGAAAAACCGTTATATCGGTCGAACTTTCATCATGCCTGGGCAGAAAATGCGAGAAAAGTCGGTCAGACAAAAATTAAATGCCATTGGACTTGAATTTGATCGTAAGAACGTCTTGCTGGTTGATGATTCGGTGGTAAGGGGCACAACCTCCGCGCAAATTATCCAGATGGCCCGGGATGCGGGCGCTAAAAAAGTTTACTTTGCCTCTGCCGCGCCACCGGTTCGCTATCCCAATGTTTACGGCATTGACATGCCGGCCGCGCACGAATTGATCGCCCATAATCGTACCGAGGATGAGGTCTGTGAGGCAATAGGTGCGGATCGTTTGATTTATCAGGATCTGGATGATTTGATTGATGCGGTTCGCAAAGGTAACCCCAGCATTCAACATTTTGATACTTCATGCTTCAGTAAGGAATACATTACCGGCGATATTGATGATGCCTATCTGGAGCGTACAGAGGCGTTGCGTAATGACAATGCCCAGGCCGAACGTAACTCCGAAAAATCCATTATTGAAATGTTATAGTAGGGGCAAGTCTTGTAGCTGCCATTTTTGCCCCCTGCCCATTAGATAGGTAACCACAAGGAATTGCCCCTACCGTTTAACTTAAAAATATACCCATGAAAGACATTAACTGGAACGACTATTCTCTGGAAACTCAGGCAATAAGAGCCGGACACAAGCGCACTCATGAAGATGAGCACAGCATACCGATTTTTGCAACCTCCAGTTATGTGTTTAAAAGCGCCGAAGAAGCCGCTTTGCGCTTTACCGGGCAGAAACCGGGCAATATCTATTCCCGCTTTACCAATCCAACGGTTAATGCCTTTCAGGAAAGACTGGCATTTATGGAAAAAGGTGAACGCTGTCTGGCATTTGCATCGGGTATGGCGGCGATTATGGCGGTTGGTATGGGACTGCTCAAATCGGGCGATCATGTGGTGTGTTCGCGTAGTGTCTTTGGCAATACCGTGTTGATGTTCCAGAATTATTTCGGTAAATTTGGTGTTGAAACCGATTTTGTCGATTTGACAGATACCGCTGCTTGGGAATCAGCTATTAAACCGAACACCCGATTTTTATTTCTGGAAACACCCTCCAATCCATTAATTGAAATTGCCGATATTTCTGTACTGGCAAATATTGCCCATGCGCATAATTGCTTACTGATTGTTGATAATTGCTTTTGTACCCCCGTACTGCAAAAGCCTTTTGATCTAGGTGCGGATATTGTTATCCATTCGGCAACCAAATACATAGACGGACAGGGGCGCTGCGTAGGCGGTGCCGTTATTGCCAGTGATGAAATAATCGAAAAAAATATTTATCCTTATCTGCGTACCGGCGGCGCGACCATGAGTCCGTTTAATGCCTGGGTGTTTTTGTCTGGACTGGAAACTCTGTCCATCAGAATGAAGGCGCACTGCGACAGCGCATTTGAGCTGGCCAAGTGGCTGGAACAACAGCCAGGCATTGCCAAAGTACACTATCCCGGCTTACCATCCCACGCACAACACGAATTGGCAAAACGTCAACAAAGTCATTTTGGCGGGATTGTCAGTTTTGAATTAAGCGGCGGCAAGGAGCAGGCCTGGAAATTGATTGATGCCACGGAAATGGTATCTATTACGGCAAACCTGGGTGATGTTAAAACCACCATAACCCATCCGGCGACCACCACGCATGGCCGATTAACGCCAGAAGCCAGGGCGGCAGCCGGAATTAAAGATGGCTTGGTCAGGGTTTCAGTGGGCCTGGAAGCTATAACTGATATTAAAAATGACCTTTTGAAAGGATTGGCGTAGAGACGCAAAATTTTGCGTTTCTACTATTAATATCTCCTCTATGAACGTAGACGTCCTTTGTGTCGGCCACGCCTCTTACGATCTTGTCTTTTCGGTCACTCATCATCCGGCCGAGGATGAAAAAATTTCCGCGGAAGGCTTTGTTGGCTGCGGAGGCGGTCCCGCCGCCAACGCCGCTGTGACCGTTTCCAAGCTTGGCTTCAAGGCATCCTTCGCCGGCTATCTTGGACGCGATATCTATGGCGAAAAGCATTATCAGGAACTCCTTGAATACGGCGTTCACACAGACCTCATAGTTCGCGATTCTTCACCCACCCCGCTCTCCGTAGTATTCGTTAAGCCGGACGGAAAACGAGCCTTGATCAATTACAAAGGTGAAACCAAGCCTCTACCTTCGGGAGCTATTGATTTTTCTTCTGTCACGCCTAAAGTTGTTTTGTTCGATGGTCACGAACCGCATTTGTCCATACTCCTGCTGGAGCGCACACAACGCGAGGGTATTACTACCCTGCTGGACGCAGGTTCCGTGCATGAAGGAACTTTAGCCCTGATGAAGGAGGTGGATTATCTGGTTTGTTCCGAAAAGTTCGCCCGGCAATTTGCAGTCGATGAAGAGGCGGCTTTGGCCCATTTGGCAGAGGTTTCGCCTGCTGTCGTCATTACACTGGGTGAAAAAGGCCTGATTTGGCGACGCGGACAGGAATGTGGCGGCTTGCCCGCTTTTCCTATCACCGCTATTGATACAACCGGCGCAGGCGATGCTTTTCATGGCGCGTTTGCAGCAGCTGTTTCCTCCGGTATGAACTGGCTTGATGTCCTGCGTTATGCGAGTGCCGCCGGATCATTGTGCTGCACGAAAACAGGTGCACGCTCGGGATTACCTTCGAGGGAAGAACACCGGGCACTGCTCGAGCAGCGAGAAAAACCGCACAAATGACCCTAACTCGGCAGTTCAAGCACGTAGCAGGTCAATTGTATGAATCTATGTAAGCCTGTCCTGATGTAGCGATCACCCTATGAAAACCAGGAAACTAGGGATTACAGGAAATGATTGAGACGCGATATCTGAAAACATAACTTTTCAGTCGCGGTTTTGTTTTTGGATGTCTATACACTAACACCTTTATTATAGGGGCGTGTTGTGATGCACATCATCTTTAGGCTATTGAATGTAAGGGCCTGCTTTTGCACTCACCTCTTGCCATTCTGCTGCTGGTTTTGATGCCAATACCTCATAAGCAAAATAACCCGCAAACACTGCAATTGATAATACAAGGCAACTTAGAATTAAAGTTTTTGCTCCAAGCTTAAATGGTTTCTTTTTTTTGATACGGATTTTTATTTTCTCTTTCGTTCCATGCTCATGGGCGTCCATATTATCCCCCTATAACTTTTAAAATGAGATAAAAAAAGCCCCCTCAAACAACTGAGAAAGCTTTTCGTTTAACTAAGTTTTAAGCTCTTTTTTTAGAAATTCCAATCATACCTAGTAAGCCACTGCCAAGTAACATAAGGACTGTTGGTTCAGGAACTGCATTTAGATTAACATCGGTAAATCCGACAGTTACACTACCATTGGCGGGCGAACCTAATCGCCCATCGAGCCTATTAAGATTATCAATTAATGTTTCACCACGGATTACCTTAGTAGCCAATTTTAAAGTATAGCCTGTGAGACTTTGGCCAGCCGTCACTGACAAAAGATCAAGCGTGTTTCCCGGAACGGTTAATGTTCCAAGTGGAGAACCAGAAACAAAAAAAGAAGACGGAAGTAATCGGCCAAGTATAGTGTCAACCGATGCGGAACCAATATGATCGAAGTCGTTTGGGCTTATTATATTGAAATTAGCATTGAACGGCCCCAAACCTGTAATAGCACCACCAACAGTAATATTATAGGAATTCCCACTTACTATTGCTTGATTAACGTTACCCGTACCACCATTTCTATAGTCAAACAGAAAGTCTATAGTTAACGGATTTCTGTCACCATCGCCGGGTAATGAACTAAATCCATCTATTTTTAAAAAACCATTTAAGTTAGAAATACTGGCTACTGGGATTGCATTCGCCGTCGTTACCCAGGAAAAGACCAATAAAACTGCTGCATAGCTTAATATTTTATTAATTAATATTGTATTCATTATCTTTTACCGCTAGAAAAATTAAAATTACTTGTCACATAAGATCTCAAGCAATACTTGTACCAAAAAATAATGACATTATTAATCAATTTGTTATAAACATAAGGCATTCCATTAACAAACTCGACTTGTTTATTTGCGTCAAAAAGTCGACGCGTGTCAAAAATCCGACATCTCAAATGGGAGAGCTATTGAAGTTAATGAATGAATCGACCGTAGCCATACCCAATTCAATTGTTGGGCAGTAAATTCGTCAATCCATTGAGCAAGCTTATGGCCGACGCGGACATAATGATGAAATATATGACGATATTAGGTTGGATGGCGCATCGTATTTGGCTTGCGGGTTGAGCCAAGCGTTGCCTTGAGTTTAATTGCTTGGACCAAACCCCTTCGGCCGAGCCATGGTTGTGGACTCCACCGGTTGCTACTTTAAAATGTTGTATATTTAGGGGTATTTAGAATGCAAGATATTTTAAGCTGGCTATTGAATAATTGACCCCTAATTTTCCCTAAAACACCGGACAAACCACAAGGGTTACTTTTGAAGTCCATGATTGCATCACTAAGTTTTAGTCTGTTTTTCTGCGGGCAACGATCACGCCATCACGGGTCGGATTGATAAAAGTGTCAAAGTCAGGGTCATTAAAAATGAGTTGATTGTGCTCACGAACTGCTTCTGTCCAGCCAGGGAATACATCGGCATAATGTTCCACGGCTACCCGACCACGCCAGAGTACATTATCCGCAATATAAAGGCCGCCAGGGCGAATCCGGTCTTTAGCCATTAGCCAGATTTCCGGATAATCACCCTTGTCGACATCGTTATAACAAATATCGAATAGTCCATCAGTCCGGGTAAAAATCTCCTGCGCCATACCGGCCCTGAAATCAATCCTGTTCCATAAATTGGCAGCGCCAAGATATCGCTCAGCTCTCTCTTTGTTGAGCAGATCGGCTTCGCTGCAAATCACTTGCCCTCTTGAGCCTACCGCTTTGGCAAACCAATAAGCAGAATAGCCATAGCCGCTACCAAATTCAAATATGCGTTGAGCATTAACCGTTTTTGCCATCGTTTCGAGAAAAACGCCCACTAAGCGACCAACGATAGGGAAGTTACTTTTTTGTGCCAGCATTTCCATTTCTATGAGCACAGGATGATTGGTGTGATCCAGCAAACCGCGCATATAATCTTCAATGGCGGGATTGACCGGAATTAAAATGCTGGGATTAGAAATAGACGGGGATTGTAAATCTGACATTGTTTGTTCTTCCAGGAAATAGATGATGGGAGCTGACACAGCTTTCAACTTGGGAGCGATAACTAAATAACCTTAACAAAATGGATGTGTCGTGGAACCAGCTCTAGCCGAGTTCTTCGCGGCTAGAGTGAGTTCTATACAAATGCAAATGCTCAAGTATGTTATTTTGATTCCTGAATACCCGGACGATGCACCCAGTCCGCGCCTAAAGTCCCTTGCAGATTTTCAAGGTAAGACGGATTGGAAACCTCTGCAAGCATGCGCTCCGTTGCTTCAAGCTTATGAGTCAACTCCTGATTAAACGAATCAGTTTGTTCAGTTTCGCTAATACGCTGCAAAATATAATCGCGGTGTTGTTGCCAAAGCGTGCAGTCTCTTTGCTGTTTGATTTTGAGCCGCTCTTGATACCAGTCGCTTTGCAGTAGGTAATCGCGAGTGAACATGGATCGAATAGCCGGATCGTTGATGGCTTTACCTTTAAAGTCACCATTGGCCATAATATGAATGAGCGCTTTTAGCGGTGGGCAGGCGTCATTGATTGAACCATCCTGAAAATAGATTTGGGCAACCCGTTGCTGCGCCTCATAAACATTATCGACACCATCGACAAAACTGGCCAGATCCTGGGTTTCCGGCTTCAACATAGCTTCATCAAATACCGCTGTCGGATAATCGAATACTTTACCAAAATTAGTATGCACAAAGCGTTCGGTGATGCGATAACCCAATCGGCTGGCATAGACCATCCGGCCCTGATACTCAAAATCTTCCAGTTTTTCCAGTTGTCCATGATCGATAAGATATTGCGCATCGCGTTGGTCTACCGGCAAGCGTGACCAGATTTCAGGAATCAACAAACTGATATCATGATCTATCCGGCGTTGAGATCCGATATAGCCTGCCGCTGTGGAATAACCGTCATAGCCGCACAATATGAAAGAAACCAGAGCGGTATTTAGATCGGCGGTGGTGCATAGGGCATTAAACGGGCCTTTGGTCAGCGCACCTTCCGAACCGGCACCGGTTGTTGACGGTGATTTACCGGTCAGGCTGCAAATAAAATCCATAAACAGCTCCGGTAGTTCCTGATAATGGATCGGATTATAAATAGCCAATGGCCGGATTCCCGCAGCAACATCTCGGGGATTATTGCGGCGTCCCGGCAATACCGCATTAACCGGAAAATGAACCGCTTGATCGATCTTAAGGCCTCGTGCCAGACGCGTTGATATTTCTGAAAGATAGCGCATTACAGGATTAACAATATCAGGCCGAAGTTGCAGGTAACGCACAT
Organism: uncultured Gammaproteobacteria bacterium; assembly: GCA_963849195.1. Classification (GTDB taxonomy): domain Bacteria; phylum Pseudomonadota; class Gammaproteobacteria; order Methylococcales; family Methylomonadaceae; genus Methylobacter_C. Next base: position 11,730 of record CAWKGQ010000021.1, on the reverse strand, counting down.
TAAGACTGGGTTTGCCATCAACCAGGCGTGGATGGGCTGAAGATACAAAATACTCACCTTCCTTGCCCTGTGCTGCCTGGCTAATAACTTTCCGCATCGGCTTACTGAATTCGTCAAAATGAATAACGTCTTCCATCAGTTCGCGGGCATCTTTTGGAGTTAGCGGTTGAAAATTGGAAATAAAATTGTCTGTACCCGATAAATCGAGTTCCGTCTGTAAATCTGTGCCCCGATGGACTGCATCATCAGGACGCTGAAAAAAACTTAGTTCGCAGTTATCGACCAGTTTAATGCAGGGGTTTTTATAGTCGTGGTTAAGCCCTGTAAGCGTGGTTATTGGCACTACGGTGGAAGCGGTTATATCATCTTCCAGCTGGACTTTAGCCGAAGCTATAAAATCCTGTCTCAACTTAAAAACACGCCAGGCGCCATTACTGTCAAAGCCTACCCGCAGATAGCTGGCAATCAGTTTGCGGCCATGAAATTTCAATTCGTTGCCTGGATAACCATTTACCAGATCGACGGAAAAGTGTTCCCTCCAGTTTTGACCCCATTCCGCTTTGTAAAAACGCTTTATCATCAGCGCCAGCGCCCAAATATGCTGGGGAATTTGCTTCAACCAATGGTTATAGTCATCGGAATATTCGGTTATGGACGGTGTCAATAGTTTAATGACCGAGCCTAGCGTGCGTTTATTGCTAAGCAGCCTGCGTTGATCGATGCCGTTACGTTCGTGATCTCGGAACCGGCTGGAATAATCATGCTCAAAAATATCAGCAATCATATCCATGTCTTTATCGAAATCATCGACAAAAACAGCGCCGGAAATGACGGCGCCGGCAATTGATTTGGATATTTCCGACTTGCCGCCTCCAGATACGGTACTTGGCTTATGGCAGAAAGTGCCTTCGGGATAAGTGCCGATCAACCGCCAACTGGGCGCATTCGGATGCCGCTCCATGTGAACCCTAAAGCCATTGGGATAAATATAGGTGTGGTCGATTAGCAGTTTTATGGTGCAGGTAAGGCCATCGCGTAGCCAGCTTATTTGCTGTTGCTGGATATTGATTTGTGCCGTATCGGGAATAAAAATAATAGAAGGATACTTTTTATCCTTGGCATAGCCTTCATTTTTAGTGTCTATGCTAGGACCCAAAAGCCGGCAAAGTTGGTCGAAAGAATAACGTTCATTACTATCAGCCTCATTGGGCAAAAATATCTCCCCCAAAATGGCTCTTGAAAAAGCCAGCGCGCCGCCGGAATGTTCCTCCTCACAGCCGCCGAACAGGTTGGCGGAATAGCTGATCTGGGATTTGATTTCTTTTTTACTGTAACCAAAATAGTTATCGGCGATCAACGTGACAATCACGCCCTGCATATTGCGGCATACCAGTTTAAACGGTTTGCCATCATTGTAGAGATCTTCCTGATGTTGCCAGCACATGCCATCCTTGCGCTGACGCTCAGTGGCATCTTTATAGTGAGGCAGACCGATTGCCTGTTTACGGCACCCCACCAGATGTGGCGCAAGAATGATGCAGCCGGTATGGCCGGTCCATTGATCAATATCCAGTGCGGCATCATGCTCAGGGAGGTACGGATCTCCGGCATTACCAAAAATTGATTCCACAAAATCCAGATTGGCGACAAGGCCGCCTGGCGCAAAAAACCGTGTTTCCATGGTTTTCTTAAGAGCCAAGCCCGATATTTCGGGAACCACAATGGGCCTAAGCAATAAAGACAGCCAAAGTTTTGCGGAATTCTCTTGTCTGCTGGTGAAAGGCAGGCATAACAGATCATCTGGCGGCGACAGCGCGATACGCAATAATTCCGCATAAGCAGCTACCGGCACTTCGTTCTTGTCAGCCGGAACAGGAAGCCCACCGGCGACAATATGAAATACCCCTTTGGTGGTGCGCCGGTCATTTTGTGGATTATGCAAGACTCCCTGCCGCATCCGGTAAGAATCAACATACGCAGAGTGAAATTCATTGTGCTGAAATGGCAATGACAGCTCCCGGGCCAGTCCTTTACGTTCCAGTACAAAAGTCTCGCCTGGCAACCGAATAGAGGCATCTATACCGTTTTCAAGCAAGTAAGCGTTAAGAAAATCCTGAATACGTTGGTCAGCCGGACAACGGTACTTGGCCAGGAGACGGCGTTGCTGGGAATAGTTTTTCAACAAACTGTCCGCAATCTTGAGATATTGCTGGTCGCCCTCAACTTCACATGTAGGTTGGCTTAGGGCGGCTAATTGCAGATTGATGTGTTGCAGTTCTTCCAGTTGTTTTTGACTCGCAAAATTAAGTCCGGTTGGAATAACAGTTGAATTCATGATGTGACTCCAGCGAGTGTTAAGTAGGAATAGTGGGTAGATTTTTTTAAAAATTGCCTTTGTTTCAATGGCTTTGAGTGCAGCGATATTCGCCACGACCACTCCGGTGTGGCCGGGCTAACGCTCCATTCCGGCCTAAAAATCGCCGGATGCTCAATCATAAACTGATTAACAGCGCCTTTCCAAGCTCATAATGACATAAACCGGCTTTTAAATTTATTTTTTGGCGCTATTCAAAATTGAGTGGGTAAATATAACCGGGCTTTACTGCGTTAGTTGCTGTCAGGCTAACACCTGACCTGCAAATGACAATCCTGATTTCATGCAAGCTTCTGAATACATGCCAAACGCTGCCACTGTTGCGGATTTTGCTAGGCGTTGTTTTCCCCACGAAGCTCGCGAAGTTTTATAGTCTTCTTCGCATCCTTCATGCGCCTTGAGGTAATAAGAAATCCGCGAACATGACCGTGCCGCGTAGCGACTTGCCGGTAAAAGAATGTTAAAATCAGCCGCTCATAAGTTATTACATTAAAGGAAAATATGAGCCTGATTACGATTGAACACAACCCTAGCCAAGAACGTTTGCAAGAATTGGGCGTTGCCGGTTGGCCTATCTGGGAAAAAGAAATTTCCAAATTCCCGATAGATTTTGACGAAACAGAAACCGCCTATGTACTGGAAGGCGAAATTATTGTAACCCCGGCAGGCGGTGAGCCGGTTCGCATCGTGCCGGGCGATCTGGTAGTATTTTCGGAAGGGTTGGACAGCCATTGGGAAGTGGTCAAGCCGTTACGCAAGCATTATCACTACGCTTAACAGCCGGCTTTCAAGGTCAAAAAAAGGCATCCAATGGATGCCTTTTTTATTTCTTCATAGGTACCGCTTTGACCAAATGGCTGTGGCATTAAGAACACAAGTCAGGAATAAAAATAACTTAAGCATTTACATTTTGTGAGAGCGATGTAATACGGGCTATTTAACCTATCCATTGATTCTTTAATTTTTTGTCATTATTGATTTTTTATGCGGGCAGGCGCTATTGTTCAAATAGAGTTGAATTTTGCATTTGTTAGGAGAAATGTCGCATGGCAAATTTAAGTATTATAAAATTGGATGAGAATGTGTATTCAAGGCTTCGTATTCTTGCAACAACACGTGGCGTTTCAATGGAGGAAGAAGTGCGTCAAATTCTTAAACAAGCTGTTACTCATCAAATTAAGCTAGGTGATATGGCTTTACAATTGTTTGGTGAAGCTCAAGGTGTTGAGCTGAAACTATTTGAGCATACAGCGCATGAACCTATGGATTTATTGCTGTGATTGTATTGGATACCAATGTCGTTTCAGAAGTTATGTGTCCTCAGCCAAGTACGGCTGTTTTGGCATAGTTAAATCAGCAAAATAACCCGCATCTGTTTATTACCAGCGTAAGTATTGCGGAGATTGGTTATGGTTTGTGTGTCTTAGCCGATGAGCGGCGCCGAAGAATTTTGCAAAACCGTTTTGAACAATTTATTGCACAAGACTTTGAATATCGGATACTCAATTTTGATAATACTGCTGCGCAGGTTTATTCCGAAATAATAGACACAGAAAAGAACTTGGATGCCCCATGAGCTTTCCCGATGCTCAAATAACTGCAATAACACGAGCCAATAACTTCAAACTCGCAATATTAAAGACTTCGACAATTGCGGTCTTGATCTGATCAATCCTTTTGACTATCTCTTTAACCCGTACGGTTTTGTTTTACTATGCCTGACTGGTGGATTGTTAGAACGGATACTGTTTTTCTATTTAACCTATACTTTGCAGGTCTTTGCGCGGGCGGCAAAAGCTAATCCGTAAAGTTTTTGAACGGTATTTTTTGGCTCATTTTTTAATCAACTCAGGATATTTTTATGGCAGTTTTCAATGGAACAACGGGCAACAATACGCTTTCAGGCAGTGTGGGAAATGTCAATGACACGCTAAATGGCGGGTTAGGCAATGACATTTACAAATATACACTGGGCCGGGGAAGCGACGTTATCAACGATAGTGGTGGTCTCGATACTATTCAGTTCGACGATCCTAATAATCTTTATACCGGCTGGGACATCTATCGCAGCGGTAACAATCTTGTCTTCGATTACAATGGCCAAGGGCGTGTCACAGTTACCAACCAGTTTTTGGGGGCTTCAACAGCCATTGAAAAAGTAGCCGTCCCTGACAACGCCCCTTACACCATTTCAAGTTCGCTGACGGGTACGGTCGGCTCGGATTTGCTGGTTGGCACTGGCGCTGCTGAAACACTGAATGGGGGTAGCGGCGATGATCTGATTTTCGCTAATCAAGGCAATGACACGGTTTTGGGCGGCGATGGCGACGATGAAATTCACGCTGGTGCGGGGAACGATTCAATTTCGGGCGGCAATGGATACGATGAAATTATGGGTGGACAGGGTGCCGATACTATCGACGGTGGCGATGGTCGGGATAGCGCGCTATACACCGATCAAACCGCTGGCATTGTCGCCAACTTTAGCGGACAAAACCAAACGGTTGGCAGTGTCACGTTAGCTAACGGCAGCGTTTACGAAAAAAGCACCAATACCAAGGACAATTTGATTTCCATCGAAACTATTGAGGGCTCAAAATTTGCCGATGTATTTTATGGCGGCAGCACTAACAATAATGATTTTCGGGGGAACGCGGGTAACGACATTTTTTACGGTGGCGGAGCGAATACCTCAATGCAGTTAGGCTATTACGACGACCTTGCTGGCGTCATCATTAACCTTGGCAATGCCAGCATTATTGTGAATGGTGTCAGTGTGTCCAGTCGTCATGCTCGGGATGGCTGGGGTAACACGGATACGTTCTTTCTTTCGGATGGACACGTTTCGTTGGGTGGTTCCGATTATGACGACTATATCCGCGGGCGTGATGATATGCCCAACTCCTGGCTGAATGGAGGAGGAGGCAACGACACCATTATTGGCGGCGCCGACAATGATACTCTTGCTGGCGACAACGGCAATGACGTGCTGAACGGTGGCAATGGTGATAACGACACAGTATTCTATGACAACGGTACTGACGGCGCTTACGGTGCGATCGTTAACCTGTCCGCTGCCGCCATCACTGTTAATGGCATTACCGTTGCATCGAACCATGCCCACGATAATTATGGCGATACCGATACCCTTATTAGCATTGAAGATGTGGTTGGGACGTTTCTGAATGATTACATCCAGGGTTCCAGCGGCAATAATGGCTATCTGAGCGGGCGGGATGGCAACGACACTATTAATGGCGGTGCCGGCAATGATTATCTTTCTGGTGACAACGGCAATGACGTGCTGAACGGCGGCACTGGCGCCGATACCATGGATGGTGGCGACGGCTCCGATACCTACTCTGTTGATAGTTTCAGCGATTTCGTTCGCGAAACCAACGCATCGGTTAGTTCGGGCGGCACGGATCAAGTCAACAGTTATCTCGTTAACTCTACTTATACTCTCGGTGACTTTGTCGAAAACGGCCGCATCATGTCTGCCGGCGAAGCCAACCTTACGGGCAATGGCCTCAACAACCTGCTGTATGCTGGCAAAGGTGACAATATTTTAAGCGGGGGTGTCGGGGTAGATACAGTGTCTTACCTGTATGGTGCAAGCATCAGTAATGGCGTCACCATCAATTTAGGTTTAACCGGTGTGCAAAACACTGCCGGTTCCGGTATCGATATACTGTTAAGTATTGATCACCTGATCGGCAGCAACAATTCAGACGCGCTCACCGGTAATAGTGGCAATAATAGCCTCGAAGGGCTCAAAGGCAACGACATCCTCAAAGGCGCTGGCGGCAACGATGTCCTGATTGGGGGGGCGGACCAGGATACGCTCTTCGGCGGCACCGGCAACGACACTTTCGACTTCAACGCGCTCAGTGAATTAGGTTTGGGTGCTGCTCGTGACACCATCGCCGATTTCACACGCAGTCAGGACAAAATCGATCTGTCGACCATCGATGCCAATGCCGGAATTGCGGGCGATCAAGCTTTTAGCCTGCTGACAACAACTTTCACCGCTGCCGGACAAATCCGCTACGGCGGCGGGATACTCTCGATCAACACCGATGGGGATGTGGCGGCGGAGTTTGAGGTTCAACTTACCGGCACGGTGCCGCTATCTTTGACTGCAACTGATTTTGTTCTTTAAGGAAACTCTGAACAAAATGTCATACAGCGAATGCGGGTAGCCACGATATGGATTTTCTGGTCTCCCGCATAACTTAATACCAAAATATAATGCAAAAGTCTCTTTGCATGAAGTGCGTGTTTTTTTGCATTTTTTAAATGGGAATAAGCCTTAGCCTTAAAATCGGTAGCCCCCTGGATTATGGGATAAAAATCAACACAGTCAGTTATAACTTATCCTCGTGTATAATATTTGTTTATAGTTTAGAAACTTACACGCTTAAATATGTACAAATATGATGGTCTGCTTATCCACGAAAGTCACGACGATGAGGGGATTATTGAAGTTATCGAGCGTAAGGGGGTCAGATCGTTACATTTTGGTTCTCATCCACGACAAAGCAGTATGCTGTTAACCGACCCGGATAAACTTGAACTGGATTATGTACGGGCCATGACCAGCTGGTTATTATTCAAGCCCACGCTGGATGATGACGCTCTGATTGTGGGTTTGGGCGGCGGTTCATTAACCAAACATTTACTTCAGCATTTTCCGGAATGTCGCTTAAAAGCGGTAGAGTACAGAAAAAGCGTGGTTAAAATTGCCCGCAGTTATTTTGGCTTGCCTCTGGATCCTCGCCTGAAAATCATAGTTGATGATGGCGGCGACTATATACTCCAACGCGCCGATACCTACCGGGAACACTATAGTTTATTGTTTATTGATGCGTTTGATCACGAAGGCATGGCACCTTCAATCTGTAGTGAAGCTTTTTTTGATGCTTGTAAAGTTTTTTTAAAAAAAGACGGCATTCTGGTCATCAATCTATGGGGAGGCACGCATAATCCCGAATTTCAGCAAGTTTCCGAGTGGTTAGCGCGAGTTTTTAACTGGCAAACCTTATTCCTGCCCGTTCGAGATAGAGGTAATATAATTGCTCTTGCTTTTAACAACTATTTACCACTTTATTCCATGCAAGAGTTAAGAACAAAAGCTTTGGCTCTTGAACAACACTATCAAATTGAATTTCCGACTTTTTTGAAAGATCTTAAAAAACATAATGCCAGCGCCCTTAACAAATGATCAAAACATGATGTCCACCGCTTTACAAACCGAACCCAACCTTTTCAGCTACCGCAAATACTGGGCGCAACGATTTGGCGTAGCGCCTGTGTTACCCATGAGCCTGGCGGAAATGGATGAACTGGGCTGGGATAGTTGTGATGTGATTTTGGTCACCGGCGATGCGTATATTGATCATCCCAGCTTTGGTATGGCGTTGATTGGACGATTGCTGGAAGCGCAAGGATTTAGAGTCGGCATTATCTCTCAGCCTAATTGGACCAGTGCCAGTGATTTTAGCAAGCTGGGCAGGCCTAATCTGTTTTTTGGGGTGACTGGCGGCAATATGGATTCAATGGTCAACCGCTATACCTCAGACAAAAAAATCCGCTCAAACGATGCCTACACAGCGAATGGCGTTGCAGGAAAACGCCCGGATCGTGCCGTCAACGTCTATTCCCACCGCTGCCGCGAAGCCTATAAAGATGTGCCGATTATTATCGGCGGCATAGAAGCCAGTTTACGACGCATAGCTCATTACGATTACTGGTCGGATAAGGTACGTAAATCTGTATTGCTGGATTCCAAAGCGGATCTCCTGGTGTATGGGAATGCGGAACGGCAAATCGTTGAAATTGCTCACCGTTTGGCTCAGGGTGAAGCCATCGGTGAGCTCAAAGGCATACGTGGCACGGTACATTTTGTTAAACAAGTGCCCGAGGGTTGGGTGGTTAAGGATTCTACTGACATTGATAAGCCGGGGGCGTTAAGCCCCAGGCAAAATCCGTATCAGGAAAAGCCGGCATGTGACAAAAAACCTGACGATAGCAATCCCGATGAAAAAGTGATTCGCTTTGACCAGCAGCTTATGAGGGATCAACGGGCGCAAACCGTTATCCGTCTGCCTACTTATGAGGCCGTAATGGATGATCCGATATTGTATGCCCACGCATCGCGTGTCATGCACGGTGAAACCAATCCGGGCAATGCACGGCCGTTAATTCAACAGCACGATACGCGGCAAGTCTGGATTAATCCACCCCCTGTTCCGTTGACCACCAAGGAAATGGATGGCGTTTTTGATCTGCCCTACTCGCGCGTGCCGCACAAGGAATACGGCAATGCCAACGTGCCGGCTTTTGAAATGATTCAACATTCGGTCAATATCATGCGCGGCTGTTTTGGCGGTTGCACTTTTTGCTCAATCACCGAACATGAGGGACGCATCATTCAAAGCCGTTCCGAAAATTCCATTATTCGGGAAATCGAAGCCATCCGCGATACCTCGCCCGCTTTTACCGGTCATATTTCCGATTTGGGTGGCCCCACAGCCAATATGTATCGTTTGGCTTGCAAGGATGAAAAAATAGAAGCTGCGTGCCGCAAGCCATCCTGTGTTTATCCAGGCATTTGCCCTAATCTGAATACCGACCATACACCGCTGATTAAACTCTATCGCAGAGCCCGCGCCTTGCCAGGCATCAAAAAAATCTTTATCGCCTCCGGCTTGCGTTACGATTTGGCCGTTGAATCGCCTGAATATGTCAAGGAACTGGTGACCCATCATGTCGGCGGCTATCTTAAAATTGCCCCGGAACATACCGAACAAGGGCCGCTGTCAAAAATGATGAAACCGGGCATGGGGACTTATGACCGCTTCAAGGAAATGTTTGATAAGTACTCCAGAGAAGCGGGTAAAGAACAATACCTGATACCTTATTTTATAGCCGCCCATCCGGGTACTACGGATAAAGATATGCTTAATCTGGCACTATGGCTAAAACGTAACGGTTTTAGAGCGGATCAGGTTCAAGCATTCCTTCCCTCGCCGATGTCCATCGCTACCGCGATGTATCACTCCGGCAAAGACACGCTGCATAAAGTAAGTCGTTCTACTGAAGATATGCCCATCCCCAAAAGCATCAAACAGCGGCGTTTACATAAAGCTTTCCTGCGTTATCACGATCCAAAAAACTGGCCGTTATTGCGTGATGCCTTAAATGCTATGGGACGCAATGATCTGATAGGTAATGGCAAACACCATTTAATACCTTCCTATCAGCCTAAAGGCACGGTTGAAACATCGGGCAAGATTCAACAGTTTAAAACCAAGTTTACTGGTTTCGACAACAACCGGAGCGAAAAGAGCTTTGGCAAAAATAAAGCTGCAAAAAAGCAAAAAAATAAATAAAAGGACTTTGCAAAGAAATATTTTTGTGTATAATGCCTGCTTCTTTGCTGGTGTAGCTCAGTTGGTAGAGCAGCTGATTTGTAATCAGCCGGTCGCGGGTTCGAGTCCCATCTCCAGCTCCAAAGAATTCAAAGGCTTAGGTGTTTCACCTAGGTCTTTTTTATTGCCTGTTGTCCACTTCATAATAACCAACTACAAAAAGCCATAATAAAAGCAACTCGCTTTTACCTTTTCTTACCCGCTTTAATCCCACTATCTAAAGTACCCACTACAACATAAGAATACCTACTTTAGGTATATTTTATAGAGTAAATGGACAACTAGTGGACAATACATTAGATACCTTAATATAACTATATATTAGACATCTTTCCTAAATACCGCCATAACGCAAGTTAACAAGAGCCGCCACTAAATTCCATGTCAGGGAATAATGCTTGTGCTTGCCCCGATAAACATCCTTAACAATCCTGAAAATTTTGCATCGGCGATTGACATGCTCAATGAAAACACGCTGTTTCGATAGTGCCTTATTATCGGTTTTGTCTTCAGCCGAAAGGGCTTGGCCTTTTTTCTTTTTAACCGGCAGGGTCACGTTCTGATGGTGTTTGTGCAGCCCTTGGTATCCTGAATCAGCCAGCAGCAAGGCATCGGGATGCAACAATAGGCGGCTGTCTTTAAAGACCGAAAAATCATGCTGTCGACCTTTAGCCACCACTACGGCGAGGATAAGCCAGCGTTAACATGCAAATCACGAGTTGGGCCTTGACTGTATGGCGTTTTTTTTCCTGAGTAATACGCTTTCTGGTTTTTGACGGGACGCTCGATGGGCTGCTCCGAAACATCAATGGCCAAGGTGGCTGCCGGATCTTCCAACAGTGCCTTACGGTTGGGGCGTTTTTCGACTTTGGCCAATAGCCTTGCGGTACGAGCATAAACCTTATGACAATAAGACTCGCTGATGCCGAAGACCGCCGCGAGATTTATCAGGGTCGGATAGTGGCGAAGATAATAAAGTGTTAGCAACAAACGGTCTTCCAAGGCCGGCTTGGAGTCTTTCCGCCCCCGTCTTGTCAGCGGGTGGAGGACTTTTTGTTCGTCCAGGTAAGTCGCTAGCCTCCCGAGAAGATACAGGAAATCTTCTTGTGACAAGCCGACAGTTCGCATGAGTTCTTTAGGTTTGTGTGTGGGCAGTTGGGCATAAGGGTTCACGGCTAGCCGTGTTTTCAGAAGCAAAGAGGCTATTCTAACCCTATCAGGTTAGTCCTATGTCGAATATTTAGGAAAGACGTCTATTGTAATCACCAACTACCGTGCCTTTAAAATGCGCGAACGACTGGAATTGGCTCATTTACGAAGAAAAACTTACGCCTACCCCATACGTTATCACAAATATAATCGCTAATTCGGCTTAAAACTAAAGTTTCGGAGTTAAAATATACAAACAAGCTATTGATAAATAAGGAAAGAGGCGTCCTAAAAGGGTATAATAACGGTTAGTTGAAGACCGTATTAAACCCAACGAGGACACCCCCGATGAATCGTGCCACAAAAATCATAGAACTTCCAGCACTAACCGTTGATCTGCTGAAGGCTAACGGGGTATTAATCGACAACGTTTTTGCCAGCCTATGGCGGGAAATCGGCATGAAAACTGTTTTAAGTCGAGCTGGCTTTAATAAACGGTCTGGCACACCAATGAGCGACGTCATGTTTAGCTTAATGCTTTGGCTGTGGTTGCAGAAAGAATCCATTGGCATGTTTGCGCGGGAATGTTTGCAAGGTGCGATGGGTAAGGATGTGCTCTATGACACGATGAACCGGGAAGACCTGAATTGGCGTAAGTTCCATGAACAGATTGCGCACAAGACGGTTCAGAAGTTTAAGACATCGGGCAAAAAAGCCTATGTGGTCGATGATTCAGTAAAACAGCGTTTTGGCAAGAAGATGCCGGGTATCTCA
>CAWKGQ010000020.1:0-110758 GCA_963849195.1 uncultured Gammaproteobacteria bacterium | reverse complement strand
ATGGGTTGTGGAATAAAGCAGCAGTTAAAGAAAAGGCAGTAGTGATTGACGCGGAAAAGCAGTGATGCTGATTTTTGAGTTCATAACGTGTAATGCTACCTACTCAATAGTTGCAGGGCAAAATTTTAAATTGAAAACATATAAGAAAAATTACAACTCGGGAGTAAAACATGAAAAACAAACAAATTGCCCTCGCTTTACATGTAAGGTAGGCTGTGCATACCATTTAGCCTAAAGGCACGCAGAGTATACCCGACCAAGTAAAATTAAAGTTAGGAATCAAAAATGCCGTTCAATCCCGGAGTAAAGCGCCTAGTCGTTCGAGATAAATCTGGGAAACATTTGCCTTGCGTGACGTGTGGCAAGACCTACCCGTTACCAGATGCAGTATATAGTCGATGAAAAAGAATGGAAGTCGAAGCTAGGTCAAGACAGCAAAATAAATGGCATTCCACTTTGCCCAAACTGTCATCGAGTATTTGATGAAGTGCTTCGTCCGTACCTACATCATGCACTAGACAAATTCGGTGTGTCCGGCCTGCCGAACTCTTGGAAAAAGAGGAATAAAATAACCGTAACCGAACAAGATGTTAGCCTTGATAATAATGATTCCTAACCCGCGTAAGGTGGAACCATGGGGATTGGCTGGAGTAATTAGGCCGGATACGTTTAACCTGCCAATGTATTTGGCAATACATTAACACAGATAGAAATGCCAACTGTTTTACGAATTGGACCTTACCGTTTCTTCTTTTTCGCTGGTGATCGGGATGAACCACCACACATCCATATTGAACGAGATGATAAGGTTGCCAAGTTTTGGATTGATCCGGTGCGCTTGCACAGCAGTGGCGGTTTTTCACGAAATGAGATTATCCGTGTTCAGAGAGTTGTTGGCGAATATCAAATACAGTTAAGAGAGGCTTGGAATGCATACTTCCACGATTGAAATTGAAGTTCCAGCGGCAGAAAATGTCATGGTTACAGAGGACACATTGGGTGTTGACTTGAGCGATGGACGAACGATCTCTGTACCGCTGGCGTGGTATCCGCGATTAACTTACGCATCCCAGGCAGAGAAAAATAATTGGCGGCTGATTGGAAAAGGGTATGGGATACATTGGGAAGACCTCGATGAAGATATTAGCGTAGAGGGATTGTTAGCAGGTAAACCATCGGGCGAAAGTCAAACATCCTTCAAGAAATGGCTGGCAAGCCGGACATCCCAACCTGCCTAAAAATCGTATCAATTAGTCACTCTGCGCAGTAAATAAGGGCAACCACAAGGGATTGCCCCTACTTCATACCGCCGGAAAACAATCGATACGCCGGATTATCTGTTTCTTCCCTGTAGACGAAATCCAGTTCATCAATGCATTGTTGAAAGGCTCGCTGTTCTGCCTGGGCTATTTGCACACCTATCAATACTTTGCCAAATGCGGCGCCATGATTACGATAGTGGAATAAGCTGATATTCCAGCGTCCGCCAAGCTGGGTCAAAAATTTTAGTAATGCACCTGGTCGTTCAGGAAATTGAATACTATAAACCAGTTCGTTGAGTTCACGTGGCGCGTGTCCTCCAACCATATAACGGATATGCTCTTTAGCCAGTTCATTGGCGGTCATGTCTGTGACTTGAAAGCCCTGTTCCTGTAATTGCTGAATAACTGTTGCACGGTCTGACTCAAGGCCACTGCTGGAGATGCCGACAAAAACCTGAGCCATTGTTGCGTCAAAATAGCGGTAATTGAATTCGGTAATACTGCGCCCACCCAATAATTTACAAAAGGCTAAAAAGCTGCCCGGCGCTTCAGGAATGCTGACCGCCAGTAAAATTTCCCGGTGTTCGCCCACTTGGGCCCGCTCGGCTACATAGCGTAAACGGTCAAAGTTGATATTGGCGCCACTGTCTATGGCAATCAGGACTTGTCCCGTTATCTGTTCGCGCTCTACATATTTTTTTAAGCCGGAGATGGCCAAGGCACCGGCAGGTTCGGCTACTGAACGGGTATCATCAAAAATATCTTTGATGGCTGCGCAGATTTCATCGGTATTAACGGTAATCACTTCATCAACAAAGCTTTGCGCTATTCGAAAAGGTTCTGCGCCCACTTGTTTAACGGCAACGCCATCGGCAAATAAACCGACTTGTTCAATGATAACCCGGCTGTTGGCTTTCAATGCACGGTTGAGACAATCGGCATCATCCGGTTCCACGCCAATAACTTTTATGTCAGGACGCACAAATTTTACATAGACTGCAATACCGGCAATTAATCCGCCACCACCAACAGGTACAAAAATAGCGTTTAAATCGCCGGGGTGCTGTCTGAGTATTTCCATTGCGATCGTGCCTTGTCCGGCAATGACATCAGGATCGTCAAAGGGATGAATAAACACTCTGCCGCTTTGGTTTGCCAATTCGATAGCATGGGTGAATGTTTCGCTGTAGGAATCGCCAAATAAAATAATGTCGGCACCCATGGCTTTAACGGATTTGATCTTGATTTCAGGCGTTGTGGTCGGCATTACAATCAATGCATTAATATCCAGCCTTTTTGCTGCCAAAGCTACGCCTTGAGCATGATTGCCGGCAGAAGCGGCAATCACCCCTTTGGCTCTGGAGGGCTCATCCAGCATGGACATTTTGTTATAAGCGCCGCGTAATTTAAACGAAAACACCGATTGCAAATCTTCCCGTTTTAAAAAAACGCGATTTGCCAGACGTTCTGACAGGGAGGGGGCGAAATCCAGAGGTGTCTCTATGGCAACATCGTAAACTTTGGCGCGTAAAATTTTTTCTATGTAGTTTTGGGACATTTTTTAAAAAATCGGCTGAAGAATGTCTGGTTCTGCGGTATTATCGCACACCATTTACTTTATTACGGTAGCTCACTATGACACAAGATGAATTAAAACAAAAAGTTGCTCAAGCTGCTTTACACTATATTAAAGATGTTAGCCATTATCGGCGTAGGTACAGGCTCTACGGTGAAACATTTCATCGATTATTTGGCCGATTTTAGAGCGGATATTGAGGGCGCGGTCTCCAGTTCTGAAGTGAGTACCGCACATTTAAAAAAAGTCGGCATTCCGGTATTTGATCTAAACGCAGTCGGCACACTGGACGTTTATATCGACGGTGCTGACGAAGTGAGTCCTCACAAACATTTAATTAAAGGCGGTGGCGCGGCATTGACACGTGAAAAAATCATTGCCGCAGCCAGCAAGCAGTTTGTGTGTATTGTTGATGAAAGCAAATGCGTTGATGTGTTGGGCGCTTTTCCTCTGCCGGTTGAAGTGATTCCTATGGCGAGAAGTTATGTAGCCAGAGAACTTGTTAAATTGGGCGGTCAGCCGGTGTGGCGGGAAAATGTTATTACCGATAACCACAATGTGATTCTTGATGTTCACAATTTGAATATTTTGGATCCGATCAAGCTGGAGCAAATCATCAATAATATTACCGGCGTTGTTACCGTCGGTCTCTTTGCCATGCGCCCTGCTGATGTGGTGTTAGTTGGGAAGGGTACTGAGGTCATTACACGGTAATCTATTGTGCTGTAGGGTGGGCAGTGTTCTTATGCTCACCATTAAACTTCTAATCAAGAGTGGGCAAACGATAAAGCCGATTGTCCACTCTACACGACTACGAAGCTGACACATCAATAATTACTGGATTAATTTTTCATATCTACCCATGGTCGTTTCATAGTCAGTTTGCGATACATCCTGATAAATTCCGGTCAATTTGCGCTTGAATTCATTAGTAACCATCCTGGAATTCTGCTTGCTTGCTACCACGCGCGGCGTGATCAGGACAACCAGTTCGTTTTTAGTTGTATCATAGGTTGTACTTCCAAACAATGGCCCTATTAACGGCAGTTGATATAACCAAGGAACCCCGTTTTTGTTCTCAGTATTTTGTTCATCAATTAAGCCGCCCAACGCTATCGTTTCCCCGTCCAGTACAGCTACGGAACTTTCAATCTCTTTTTTATCAATGGTAGGGGATTGTCTTTCAGTTTCAGTAGAACCTATAGTTGGTATCTTCACTACACTACTAACAATTTGTTTGATTTCCATAATAACCATACCGTTCGCATTAACCCTGGGCGTAACTTCCAGAGTGACGCCGGTATCTTTATATTGAATGGTATTGGATTGAGCAAAGGAGGGAGTCCCCGTCCCTCCAGAGAGAGGAATTGATGAGGAGCCGGTTGATATAGGTACTTGTTGACCGACATTTATTTTCGCTTCCTGGTTATTTAACACCATTAAAGACGGCGATGAAATGACATTAACATTACCTTTACTGGCTTCCGCATGCAAAACAGCTTTTACCTCATTCGAGTTCTGTACCAGGCTAAGTCCACCTGTTCCAAAGGCTTCGGCACCTGTAATGGCCATATTTCCTATGTCAATTCCACTTAATCCAGTGCCTAAATTGCTACCGACTGCAGTGTCTCCTTGTCTTAAAAACCATTCAATGCCGTACTGTAAATTATCCGTCAACTTAACCGAGACTACTGTCGCATCGATCAATACCTGCAACGGCAGTATATCCAGCTGTTTGATGACTGGAAGAATCGTTTGGTACGCGCGAGGTGTAGCAACAATAACTACCGCATTATTCGCTTTATCAGCAATTATTCTTACCTCGTCGACATTGGCCACTTTAGCTTCACCAGTGGGTTGATTGCTTGCCGATGACTTTTCCACGCGTTGAGTGGCGAAGGCCCCCGGATTGCCGGACAGTGCACTACCTGCCGATGAATTTTCATCAGGCTGATTGAGGGCGAAGGCCCCCGGATTTTCGGACGGCACATCACCTGCCGATGAATTTTCATCAGGCTGGGTGAAGGCGAGGGATGCCAGATTGCCGGATGACATGGTTGGCGTAGTACCGGTATTGGTCGATCCTTTATTGGTCATAGTGGATGCTTTTTTCCCCGGTGCAAGCTTTGCAGACTTATCTTTCTTTGCGGCGCCAGTGAAAATCTCATTCAAGGTGCCCGCCAAGTCCTCGGCATCCGCATGTTGAACCTTGTAGACATTAACGCCGCCACCCGAAGCTGTATTGGCTTTATCCAGCCTGGACACCCAGCTTTCAATATCCTGTAAATAGCGCGACTGATGGGTAACGGCCAAAACGGCATTTAATCGCTCTATAGGAATAAACTGAAAAAACTCTGCCTCGTCGGTTTTACCACTTTGATAAAAAATACCTTCCAGTTCATCAATTATGGTTTCGGGATCTACATGGGCCAATGGGAACAAACCAAAAGAGCGGCCTTTTAGTACGTCAATATCAAAAGTGTCTACCATATCAATCACCCTGGCTATTTCATCGGCAGTCCCGGTAGCCACCAGAATATTGCGCGCGCCATCAACCTTCAGTATGGTTTTTTCTTGCACCAGCGGTTTGATAATTTCGGCAATATCCTGAACCGCGACATTTCTGACAGGTATAACCCGGGTCTGATAGCCTGACCTGCCGCTGGAAATGTTGGAAGTATATAAAGCTTCTGTTGCAGGTTCTATATGATAAATTCTGCCATCCTTAACCAAAGCCGCATTATTCATTCGCAGGACCATTTCCAGGGTAGGCAGTAACTCCTCCTTGGTTAAGGGTTCTGTGGTTTGTAAGGTGACTTTACCCGCTACTTTGGGACTTAGTACATAATTTTGCCCGAGTATATCGCTCAAGATAACTTTTGCGACTTCGCCAAGATCGGCATCGTCAAAATTAAGACTATAGGAACCTTCACCGGTTGGGGTAGTTCTTCTGTTTTTCGGTGCGGCGCTGGATACAAAGCGGTCTGTACCGGGAAACAGCACACTCTTTGGTTTCGTTGTTTCGGTAACGGTTGGCTTGTTTTGCAGGTCTTTAAAAACAACATCCGGCTGCTCCTTTGTTACTGGAGTCAACGGTAATTTGGCGACTGGCTTAGGGCCTAACATTTCACAACTGACTAGCGTTAAACTCGCCATTACAAAGCAAGAGGCTTTTGTTATTTGTTTAAAATTATTCATTGTTGTTCTCAAATTCGCCTTCTGCGGGTTGGGGAATATCGGGTACGCCCTCTGTGGGTTGCGGAATATTGGGTATGTTAGGCATATTGGGTGCATTGGGTATCTTGGGTATATTAGCATTCCGGGGTAATTCTTTGGATTTTGGCTTACGCAGCAGTAATTCCTTTTGTTGATTACCTTGACTTAGAACGGCTCTGTCCCTGTGAATTTCCTTAAGCTTCCAGCCATCAAGATCGGCCCCCGTTGAAATTTTTCGATAATTATCTCTAGGTACCCTTGATTTAGTTCGACTGAACAAGGCAGACAGTCTTTTTTTCGTCGAATAGACACCGTTCAGCTCCCAATCAAAAGTATTTGCTACACTGTTAGCCTGCACTTCTTCCGGGCTGGGTTCATCTACCGGTTTTCTGCCTTTGATAAATAAGGGTCTGGTCACCAGAGCCTCGTAACTTTCCTCGGGTTGTCGGGTCAACTCTATGCCTGGCATTTCATCGTGTGATATTTTTGTTTCCGAAGAAGTTGTAGAGGTCAGTGTTTGCTTTTGTGCCCGCATTGCATAGAACCACTCGCCTATGATAATCAGGATTAACACTATACAAACAGAGGTTAACAAAGACACAAATTTACTATTCATTCTGCTTGTTTTCTCATAAAACTGACCGCCTGAAAATTAACGTTCAATTCATTACTGGACTCGATTTGGCGTGTCACTCTATTCCTTTTACCACGCATGGGTCTTATATCGATCTGGTCAATAATAATCAACGGGCTGGATGTTTCTATTTTGTATAGCACCGCCCGCAATACTTCACTGTTTCCTGTCATCCTGACTCTAACGGTTATCCGGCTAAATTTATCTTTATTGCTGACGGGAAGCGCCTGAGTACTGCTCAATTGCCCGCCTGCATCGACAATCGCTTTTTTTATAAACTCTTGCATCTCGGCAGACGCTAAAGCATCAGTTGTCTGGCTGTTAAAATAACCTTGCTCCTCATGCTGCTGTTTTATATTGGCCATACTGGAAACAACAGCCTCTTTTTTTGCTAATATGCGTTCATATTGCTGTAGTCTGAAAACAAGATTATTTTTAGTTTCATTTAGCTCCATTCCCTTGCTAACCACTGGTACTAAAACGACCAAAATAATAACCAGTACTACGGCGATTAATAAACCTACGGCAATCCACCGTTGCTGTAGAGCAGGGGCGAGCAAATCGCGTTTTTTATCTTTACTCACTAATGCCTCCTGCTTTGGCCACATCAACAGTAATTTGAAATCTCTCAAGTTTGCTGATGCTGTCCTGAGTAACCGGCGAAGCAAATCGGGCATTGACAAACAATTCAGACGCTTCCAAAACGGCAATCAGTGTTGAAGCGGCCGGCGATTCCCCTTGTATTTGCAAGTGCCCGTCAGAGTATTGTAAATAGCTTAGCCAGGTATCATCCTTGATTAGCGAGCTTAAAGTATTCAGCATTTCTATCACGTCAGGCGTCGCGCTTTTCTCTGCAATTAACTGACGGGTTTCGTCGATTACAGCATCAATGTCTTTCTGCAATGCTTTGACCTTTTTGGCATCTTTTTCCAGAGAATCGGTTTTTAATTGTAATGCGTTAACAGTTTGATATTCAAACCAAATGGGCATCGCTATAACAGACGCCAGCAGCAAACACGCCAGCGCTATTAGTGCCGTGTGAATTAAACGAGGTACTTTTGCGGTTTTTTGTCTTAGTTGTTCGGGTAACAGGCTGTAACTATCATAGAGTTGTTCAAGATTATTAGCCGAACCCTCATAATCAGCCAGTAACGGAGATAAGCCCATTGCTTTGATATCCTCATAGAGTCTATCAAGAATTTCTCTTGTCGTTAATATCAGCATGACCCTTATCTGGCCTGGCTCGTTCATACCACCCAGTTGCTTAACCGCAAAATAAACCTGTTCCGCCTTAAATGGCGTATAACGGTCAAGCTCGTAAGCGACGACCTGATAAAGGTTTTCTTTTGTCGCGGCGGGTAAGCTAAGCTCTTTTTGAATGGCATCCTGATTCGTTAATCTGAGAATTATACTGGCTTTAGCCAAACGTTCATCTTTTTCAAAAAGCCCCTGAAATGTAAAGTCTCTAGTACCTCTCTCCAGCGTTGCCAGATGTTCAGTTTGCCCATCGCATATATAGTTCAGCACTAACTGACTACTTTCGGGACTTACGATGATGAAGCCTTGTTTGTCATTAACAAGCTGCTTTATTTTTTCAGGTACCAAAAAGCCAAGTTCTCGCTTCCACCAGCGAAAGAACTGTTTAAAGTCCAGGTCAATTGTTGAATTCAGTTTCAGCATATTGTTTCACTAATAATTCACTCATGGCATCGGTAAATAAAGAAGCGTTATTTGCCGTTACATATTGCCATTTCAACACCTGAAATGGGGTTGCTTGAGTTTCGTCGGATTGTTTTATCACCGCACTTATTACGGCACTTGATTCGTCATCCAGAAGCGCTTCAGAAACTACGGTGAATACATTATTTTGACCTGCTGCATTACTTTGTCCTGAACTTGATGGGAATGGCGGAACAGCAAGGTTATTTATCGCGCTTTCCAGTCTGGCTGCAATATAGGAATCCACCAGGCCCTTATCCAAACCAGGGATTACCTGCAAAACGTCTTTATCCGCCAGTTGCACTGTGACTTGCTGCTGTTCTGAATAAACAGTGACTAACGGTTCAATCCACGAAAACACAGATTTATCCATGCCCAATATCAGCTGCAATTCTTCAATACTCTGAAAAGGTTTGTTTCGAGGCTGATAGCTTAAACCAGCCGACTGATATTCCTTTTTTTCCGCGCCGTTTATACGCACCAGATCATCTTTATCGCGCCAGTCAAGAATAGCATTGACGATCTTGGTTTGTTGCTCTTCATCAACAGGGGCTTGGGTCATCAGTCCTTGCAATAAAGTTTGATCAGCTTTGTTAATATCTATTTTACCCGTTTCGGATAGCAGGCGTACTCGGACTTTGGTATCCAAAGAGCTTATTTCATAAATACTGCCATCCGCCCGCCAACGTTTATTCTCGTCAGGATTCAGCAGCATCATTTCTGCCATTGCAATTCCCGACTCTGCAACAGCCCTGGCCCGGGCACTATTTTTAATGCCCTCAATAACAGACGTTTCCCGGCGCATCCCAAGAGCAAAACTTCCCGCCATAATAGTCAGTAAACTCAACACCCACAACACCAGAACCAGCGCAAGGCCATTTTGTCTTATCACTCAACCACCTCGGATTCATCCGTATTTTCTGAACTGTCCGTATTAGTATTGTTTGTATTATCTATTTCAAGCTCTGTGTTAGTTGCTCCAGTAACTTTAAGATCAATAATCATCTCCGGCCAAAAGATCTCATTTTCCAGTTTGATGTTGATTTTAACTAATCGAGGCAGAACTTCTTTATCCAGCCATTGTTCCTGCCAACTACCTTCGCTCTCCCCATCATCCGAGCCAAAATAAGCCAGCGTAAAATCGCTTACATGCTTTATTAACGTTACTTCTTCCTTGTGCCATTCTTCACCTTCAGCTACCGGAAAAAATGGGGTTAAAGTCACTTTGATAACCTGCTCGTTATCTTCTTCCTGTAAATCGATGGAAAACAATTGCAAGCCCGATCTGCCAGCGCTTGCAGGGAAAGAGGAAATAAATTGCAAAGATTGGGCTTTGCCTTGAAAAGAAAAAGTCTTTTCTTGTTCCTCTGACAAATCATTCCATAAAGGCTTTGCTACAGACAAATGCCGTTGAAAAAAATTATAAACAACCGCGACTTCATTCACGTCGGTTATTTTGCTTTCACCCTTCTCCCAGCTGTCAGCACAAATTTTTAAACTGCTGAACAGCAATACCACCATAATGCTTAACAATGTCATGGCGATGAGCACTTCAATCAGGGTAAAGCCGCGCAGGTGTAAGGTAGAAGGTGCAGGGTTCAAACGGCAAGTATTATTAATCTTGCACCTTGTACCTTGTGCATGATTTTTTCTCATAATGTTTTATTGATCAATTTTAAAGTGGTTAACTCGATCTGCCTGTTGTTGACATTATCATCACCCCAGCTTACGAGGACCTTGACTTTAAAAAGCACTGCCGTTATAGACGCAGTGTCAGCTTTTTCGGGATCAGCCGTTATTGCCGTGTTATCAGCTATTTCAGGATTAAACGCAAACGGACTAATCTCAACCCGCCATTGATATTTTTCATTTTCAAGTCCTGACTCCTGACCTGCCTGCAATGGCGTTTCCACGCCTGTTTTAGCCATTAAGCTTTCAGCAATTTGAACTGCTGCCGTATAGTCCTCGGCAATTACAGCGGTATTAACGCCTGCGGAAAATATCTTTAGCAAGATACCCAACGAAAGCGCGAGGATCGAAAACGCGATCAGAATTTCCAGTAAAGAAAACCCCTTTTGTTTATTCACTCGCGTCGGTATCATCAAGTTCAATTTGACCGGTTAGCCAGTTTATATCGATTTGCCAGGCAGCCTTACCCCGCTCCAAAGTAATTCTGCCTCCTGTAGAGGACCCGTCAGCAAAAAAACGAATGCTCCCCAAGCCTTCGCCGGATAGATCGCTTTGCGCGGTGACTAGGGTGATATCAATGGCTTTGGGGATAGGGTAAACCTTGTCTCGACCACTTACTGTGTAAGTATTTTCGGCAAGGTCAAGAGTTACTGTCGTTTCCTGATGAGAAATTAAAGCCTGTCCCCTGGCAAAGCGAAGGGCGGAAACAATATCCCGGGCTGCAACTTTAAGCTCCGTGGAGTCATTCCCCGACGAAAGATTAATGCCGACAACAGAAAATCCTAATACGACAATAAACAATACAACAATGAGTTCAAGCAGAGTAAAGCCCTTATTCATGCGTAAGGAACAAGGCTCAAGGCGAAAGCATCCAGCTCTTTTTACCTTGAACCTTAAACTTTGAAACTTATGAATTATTACCAACTAACAATATCCTGATCTTCACCTTCGCCGCCTTCTTTACCGTCCGCACCCAGGGTGAATAAATCAAATTTTCCATGTTCGCCGGGAGATACATACCGGTATTCCTGTTGCCAGGGATCAATCGGTACTTTTGATTTGCTCAAGTAAGGTCCATTCCAGCGCTTTGCACCATCAGGCGATTCAATTAATGCCTTCAAGCCTTCTTCACTGGTCGGATAACTGCCCAAATCCAGTTTATACATATCCAGTGTAGCCGACAGATCTTCGATTTGCACCTTTGCCGCTTTGGTTTTCGATTCGCCCATGTGCTTCATGACTTGTGGACCTACAATTCCCGCCAGCATGGCAATAATACCCAAGACGACCAATAACTCAAGCAAGGTAAAGCCTGTTTGTGCATGATTTTTAATATGTTTCATTGTTAATATTATTTCCTCGTTAAAAAGCCAAATCATTAACGCTCAAAATAGCCAGTAAAATCGATACGATGATACCTGCAATCATCAGTCCCAAGCTAATTATCAACGCTGGTTCAAGAAAAGCCAGCAGTCGCTGTATAGCCACTCTGAGCTGTTTATCATAAATAGTCGCCACACGCAGCAGCATTTCTTCCAGGCGTCCCGTTTCTTCGCCCATTTTAATCATTTGCATAGCCATTTTAGGGAACAAACCCTTGCCCAGCAAAGCATCCGATAAATGCTTGCCCTGTTTTAACTGTTCTTCAGCATCCGCAATAGCCGCCGCCAGTACCAGATTGTCGACGGTTTCTCGCACAATGACCAACGCCGCAAGTATTGAAACCCCATTGCCCAGTAAAGTTCCCAGGGTGCGACTGATATTGGCGGTTTCTTTATTCGTAATAATCGTCCCTGCCAATGGCAGCTTCAGAAAACGGCCATCCCACACTTTCTTTCTTATCGGGTCGGCTAGCTGAAACTTCATATAGCTGGAGATAGAAACAATACCAGCCAGTAATGCCCACCAATAGCTTTGCAACCAGTTCGCGAGTCCTACAACAATCTGTGTTGATACTGGCAAGGCTTTACCCGCACTTTCAAACATTTCCGTAAATTGCGGCACAACAAAGGTCAGCATCACAAATAAAGAAGCCAACGACATCACCAGCAATATAGCAGGATAAATCAATGCGGTGCTGACGGTATCTTTTAATTCCTGAGAGCGTTCCAGATAGTCAGACATGCGTGTCAATACATCATCCAGACTGCCGCCTGCCTCACCGGCACGAATCATATTCAAATAAAATTTGGTAAAAACACCCGACTGCTGTTCCAGTGCATCAGCCAGTGAAGCACCGCCCTTAACTTTGTCCAAAACCCTTGCGATCAATTTACTCAAACGTTCATTGTCTTCAGTCAGATCCATTAACACCAGTAATGATTTATCCAAAGGCAAGCCAGACCCCAGTAAGGTTGCCAGTTCTCCGGTCAATAAGGCAATATCTTTCTGCGATAATTTGGACTGTTTTGCACCCAGACCCAAGCCTAAAAACGATCTGCTATTGGCAGGTGCAATACGAATTGGGATATAACCTTCCGACTGCAATGCTGCAATTAAAAGTCGTTCGTCAACTGCGTCTCTAATACCTTCTTCTGTTTCGCCCAGGCTATTAATTGCTTTATAGGTAAATAAAGGCATCTATGTTTCCGAGGTGACCCGCATCACTTCTTCCAGGGTAGTAATACCTTGTATCACCTTAACCAAACCATTTTCATAAAGAGTCTGCATGCCTTCGGCAATGGCAAGTTTTTGAATAGCTCCAGCTTCTTCATGCGCCATAATTAATTTACGTATAGGATCGGTCATGGGCAAAAACTCAATAATAGCCAGTCGTCCACGGTAGCCCATGCCCGTACAAGCGGAACAACCGACCGGTTTGTATAAAACAATTTCACCATCGGGTACAAATCGTCTCAAGCGCAGATCTTTAATGATTTCGGGTGAGGCAACATAGCTTTCTTTACAAGCTGGACATAGTTTTCTAACCAGGCGTTGCGCTAATATGCCGTTGACGGTAGAGGTGAGCAAATACTCCTCCAGGCCCATATCAAGCAAGCGCGTTATCCCGCCAGCCGCGTCATTGGTATGTAGGGTGGATAACACCAAATGCCCGGTGAGGGCCGATTGTACGGCAATTCGTGCTGTTTCCAGATCACGCATTTCACCAATCATAATAACATCGGGGTCTTGCCGGACAATTGAACGCAAGGCCGAGGCAAAGGTTAAACCTATCTGTGGTTTTGCCTGAATTTGATTAATTCCTTCCATCTGATATTCTACCGGGTCTTCAACGGTAATAATTTTTCGTTCCGAGGTATTCAGTTGCTTCAACGCTGCATACATCGTTGTGGACTTACCGCTACCCGTGGGGCCGGTAATAAGAATAATGCCATGCGGCTGCGATAATACATCGATAAACTGTTGTAAATGCCGGCCGGCAAAACCCAATGCGGCAAAATCCAGTACCGTATTTTCCTTATCCAGTAAGCGGATAACCACGCTTTCGCCGTACATGGTGGGTATGGTCGACACCCGTAAATCCAGCTCTTTACCCAACATTTGCACCTTGATTCGACCATCCTGAGGCAATCGCCGTTCGGCAATATTCAGTTTAGCCATAATCTTGATACGTGAAATCACTGCTGCCGTTGATTTTACGTTTGGCGCATCAATTTCCTGCAACACTCCGTCCACGCGCAGTCTGATTTTCAAGGTTTGCTCAAAGGGTTCTATGTGTATGTCTGATGCCTTGGTTTCAATCGCCCGCTGCATAATCAAATTGACCATTTTGATAACGGGAGCTTCACTGGCCAAATCTTTTAAATGTTCTAAATCTTCTTCGCCCAGATCATCAACGGCCAAGTCATCAACCAGCTTATCCATTTTTGACCGTTCTTCGCCATATTGAACATCAAGTGCCGCATCAATTTCTGAAAGTAAACCCACTTTGGCAGTAATACGCTTTCCTGTCGCCAATCCTAGCGCATCAATATTAAACTGATCTTCTGGATCCATCATGGCTACGGTAATATTATCCTCAGTATGACTTAAACCAATGACATGATAGTTCTTTAAAAAACGCAAAGACACCGTGTCAGGCAACTGCATTTCCAAGGGGTACTGATCCGATGTAACTTTCTCAAACTGGCCAGATTCGACAAACGCATCAGCCACATCGAGTTCGGAACATAAGCCCAGTTTAACTAGTAACTGTGGTAAGCTTTCTGATGCCGAAGTTTTTTTAACCCGCTCAACTTTTTTCAATTCCGAAGCTGAAAGTTTATCCCTTTTTTGTAATATTTTTAGCAATGACTGATAGGCCATTATTATTTCCACTCTTTAAGGGATCCCATCTATCAGGAAGTATCTATTGATAGACGAGGAGACATTATTGATAATTTCTGCCCGTATTTAATAATTCAGCTGAATCTTTAACGGGCAACCAAAAGTTAATTAACAAAGAACAAATTATTTATGCTCATTTACCACACAGTACGCGAAAATTACGCTGAAAAACATAAAACTTCGCGCTCATCATGAATAAAATGTTAAAGCCTTTTCAATCCATTATCCTACAAAAAGCAATTACGCACCACAGAAGCACAGAGTTTACAGAGAAATAAAATCATTAGAATTTATCCATAATTCCGTAAAGGAAGGGTTTCTTTCCAGTTCGATGACTTTTCTTTGTGAACTCTGTTCTCGGCGGTGAACGGGGGCTTTCAAATTGCTTATTAAGTAAACAGATGGTTTTTAGATCAATTTGTTTTTAACGACAATTTACTAGCAATCTCTTTATTGTCTCTTTCAGGATCAACCACTGTATCGAGAATAAATACCCGCTCGCTCGGTACTCCACCCTTCTTAACGACATAATTTGCAATAGCTTGTGCACGATCCGATCCGAGGTTTTTAAGGCGTCCCTCCTCCGCCTTAACAATGGTAAATAACTTCTGCTTGGCGACTTCGTAAAAATCACCTGCTTTGGGATTCATCAATTGCGGCGTACCTAAAAATGATTTTTCCGCCAATAGAGGAAACTTCTCAATAAACATATCCGCTAATAAACGTTTGTAGTCATCATCCGAAAGTTCGACATATTCATCGCGTATTTTTTTCTCGGCGTTTTTATTAATCTCGGCGGCTCTGCGTTTTTTAAGTTGATCATATAATGCATCTTCTCTAATAACCGGCCAATCCTGTTCTTCAAAAGCAGCGCCTTTAATGTCCAGACTTAAAACCGGTCGGTCTTTCAGTGCCTTGGCCAAGGTATCCAGTTTTGCCTGTTGTTGCTTGTCCAATGACGAATTACCCGCGGCAAAATTGATCGTGCTCATGTCTTCTTTACTGCCTATTAAAGAACCCAGCGCACGAAAAGGTGAAGTAACCACTTTGCTGATCACATTCATCAACGCATCGGCAACAATTGCCCCTACACTAAATTTCGGATCATCCAGACTGCCGGTAATGGGAACATCCAGTTTTATTTTACCGCTCGAATCCTTCAGCAGAGCCACCGCCAGTTCAAGTGGCAACGAAACGGCATTCGGATTGTCAACTTTTTCTCCCAATTCGAATTGATCAATGAAAATACTGTTTGATGCAGTCAATTTTCTATTAACAACATTATATTTTAATCCCAGCGTCAGCTTGCCTTTTTCAACTTTATAGCCGGCGAATTGCACCATATATGGAGATATCAATGGCATCGGAAGGCCATCAAAATTGATTTCTACCTTGTAATCGCCCAGATAAGGACTAATTTCACCCTTGACATCGACAGGGGATAAATCGTAGGCATCACCTTTTAAAGCAACCGTCACTATTGATTTTTGTTCAGAGGAAAAGCCGCTTGCACCGCCGTCCAGGCTTTTAATGGGTGCCGCAAAGGGCATAATTAAGGAAAGGTCGGAAAAGTCCGAAGAGCCATCCACTACTTGAATTTTGCCCAATTTAAAATAAGGTTTGTTCAACCCGGTTTGTTTATTCTTTGCTAATTTAGCGGGGGCCTCGGGTTTACTATTTCCGTTAATTACAATGTCATTCAAGTTAATTGTTTTGTCTTTCCTGATAGTCACCCTGGCATAAGGCTTATCAATAACCAGCGCTGCCGCGGTGTAACGATTTGCCAACAAATCCATCGCAACGTCTTTTAAAGTCAAGTCTTCCCAGCTAATCAAGTCCTTATGAAGTTTTTGATCACGAGTCAATAAACTGGCAATTCCGGTATTGCCCTTAAATTTAACATCCAGTTTATCCGGGCTTTGTTTACCGACAGAGACTTTACCATCCATATGTAATGTGCCGTCTTCGACATCCAGCCGTACAAAGTTATCGAAATAAGGTTGAAATTGTTCCAGGCCGATATTTTTCATATCCAGATCCAATTTAGCGGAAAGGGGTTCGATAACGGTATCGCCCTTAATTGTTATCAATCCGGTTTTAATCGTTCCGATGCTGAGCTGGACGGGCAAATTGGAGCCACTTGTATTGCTATAATTTTTCAGCTTAAAATTGATTGGTTTAAAGTTCATTGCTACGGGCTTTTTCTGCGTCTGATCCTCAAAGTTAAGCCCAAAATCAGTTAAGGCCATGTTGTTGACCTTGATTTTCCATGTTGCTGTTTGAGGTTTGACAGTATTCTCTACGGCTTTATCAATACTGATTGCTTCCGATTTACTAATCGAAAGCAAGGCTTGATAATTAATCACACCTTCGGGATCCAACCATGCCTCTATTTCAGCATTATTTGCTGAAATAGAGTCCAGCACCAGTTCCTGGCTGCCCAAATTAAAATCAATTCCCTTCAAAGCAAACACAGGGATTTTAACCAAATCTTTATTTCGACTTTTTTCTTTAACCACTTGGTCACGTATTAATAAACTCGCGATCCCGGCATTGCCTTTAAAAGTGACATCCAGCTGATCTTTTTTCGGTGAAGCGACAACAGCATTGCCATTGATAGTTAACTTTCCGTCAATAACATCCAGCCTGGCAAATTTGTTTAAATAAGCTTGAAAGTTTTCCAGAGCGATGCCCTTGGCATCAACAGCAACTTTTGCGGAAAAAGGCTGTATAACGGCATGGCCATTTAACGTTATTAATCCGCTTTTATTAAATCCGGTGCTCAGCTGGAAAGGCGCGGTTGCGCCGGCATCACTACTATAATTGGCCAGCTTGAAATTGATCGGTTTAAGATTCATAACCACCGGCTTTTTCATGGTCTGGTCTTCAAACGCAACGCCAAAATTATTTAATGCAATAGAGTTAACCTTGATTTTCCAAGGCGCTGCTTTGGGCTCGGTTGTGTTGGCGCTAGTGTTACCGGGTTTAGAAGCAGGAAATAAGGTCTGGTAGTTAATGACTCCTTGAGCATTCAACCACGCCTGAAAATCGGCATCATTGGCTGAAACGGAGTCAATAAGAAGTTCTTGTTTCTCAAAATCAAAATCGATTCCTTGTAAAGCAAAAACGGGCATTTTAATCAGTGTTTTGTTCCGGCTTTTTTCTAAAAACTGAAAATCGCGAATTTCAAAGCCGCCCTTATTGACAAACAACTTCAAACCGTCTTTAGTGTAACTGGCCTTATAATCCGCATCTAGCAGTTCATATCCTTTTAAATTAAAAGGCATCGTATCGGGTAAAGCCAGCGCCATAATCCTTTCCAGGGTTACCTTATCAAACTTGATATGTCCTTCTGAAGACAGTGGTTTTATGCTAGCTGTGCCCTTCCAGTCCAAATGCCCTCCTGATTTCAGCGCCAGCGACAAACCCAAACGGGCTTGCTTGTCAGGATGAGTCGTAAAATTTTCTATATCGAAATCGATAGGATCAATATCTTCGATAACAGGCTTGGCAAAACTGGTATCTTCCCATACCAGTTTTCCTCCTGTTAGGGATAATTTAGCAATATTGACAGGAAATGCTTGATCATCCTCCTCTTTCTTATCATCCGCTTTGGCCTTGAACATATCCTGGAAATTCAATGTTCCGTTCTTTTGTTTGGCGAGATGAACGAATGGCTTTTTTAGAGACATTTCATCAAAAACCAGCGCCAATTGCTTGATTGATTGGAACAGCCCTATTTTGATATAAAAAACATCGAAAGCGGCAAATGGCTGGCCATTATGCTCCTGAATTTCAAACCCCTGCACATTGACAGACAAGGGAAATGGCTGAACCTGAATTTTTGAAATTAATGCTTTTCTTCCTGTTTCTTGCAGGATAATTTCAGGTATTTTCGACTTTAAAACGGATGGCAGGATATAAACGACAACCACGGTATAAATAACCAAAAGACCGCCGGTTATAAAAAAAGGCTTTTTAATTTTGGATATTATGTGTCTTATTTCCATAAGTGTGCGCCCAGTGAAACTTAATCAATATTATCTTCAGCATAACAAAAAAAGGCGACCTCCAAGACCGCCTTTTTCACCCTCGCAACCTATTAAAACTCTTATAAATCCAGGTAGCCAGTCTCTTCATGCAGAACCTGATCAAGCCCTTGCACCTCTTGATCAGGTGTCACGCGCAGTCCTATCCATTTATCCAATAGTTTCAGAATCAGATAACTGAATAAAGCACTCCAGGAAGCCGTTACAACAATACCCAAAGCCTGAATGCTGACCTGATCCATGATGGAAACGCCTTCAGCCAGACCCAGGCCACCCAGACTGCTGGCAGCAAAAACGCCAGTCAATAATGATCCGGTAACGCCGCCAACACCATGAACAGGGAATACGTCCAGAGAATCATCAATTATCAGGGTGCGTTTTACGTATTGGGTGGCATAAAAACACACAAAGCCGGCAGTAACGCCAATCACCAAGGCACCCGCAGGCCCAACAAAACCCGAAGCCGGTGTAATTGTGCCTAAACCCGCCACCATACCCGTAACTATACCTAATACACTGGGCTTGCCAAAACGCTTCCATTCAATAAACATCCAGGTTAAAGACCCGGAAGCCGCGCCAATATGAGTCACCAACATGGCCATTCCTGCACGTCCGTCTGCTGTTAAAGCGCTGCCGGCATTAAAGCCAAACCAGCCTACCCATAACATGCCTGCGCCTGTTACTACCATGGTCATATTGTGCGGCGGCATAGCGGTAGTTGGAAAACCTTTTCTTTTCCCTAGAACCAGGGCAGCCACTAATGCGGCAACACCCGCATTGATATGAATAACAATACCGCCAGCAAAATCCATCACGCCTAAATCAGCCAACCAGCCGCCGCCCCATATCCAGTGACAAATCGGTATATAAACAATAATCAACCATAAACCACTAAACCATAGCATCGCCGAAAATTTCATGCGCTCGGCAAAAGCGCCAACAATTAAAGCCGGGGTAATAATGGCAAAAGTCATTTCAAACATGAAAAAAACTGTTTCCGGAATATCACCTGTTAATGTGGCTGTGCTTATGTCGGGAAGAAAGGCTTTGGATGTTCCACCGATAAATTTTTGCAACTCGCCGCCATCGGCAAAAATCAAACTGTATACGCCTGCCAACCAAAGAATGGAAACCATGCAGGTAATGGCGAAACACTGCATTAACACCGAGAGCACGTTCTTGCTTCTGACTAATCCGGCATAAAACAATGACAAGCCGGGAATGGTCATAAACAAAACCAGGGCGGTAGAGGTTAAAATCCAGGCCGTATTTGCTTGATTTAATTGATCCGCAAAAGCTACAGCGGGAAGGAATGGTAAGCCTGACAGCAGCTTTTTAGTTGGAGTAAAAGACATCGTTCTTTCCTAAGCGACTTAGATCGCATCCTCACCGGTTTCACCCGTTCTAATGCGAATAACCTCTTCCAAATTCGACACAAATATCTTTCCATCGCCAATTTTTCCGGTATTGGCCGCTTTAACGATGGTGCTGACTGCTTTTTCCACCATATCATCAGCTACGGCAATTTCCAGCTTGACTTTAGGTAGAAAATCGACCACATATTCGGCCCCTCTATACAACTCAGTATGACCTTTCTGACGACCAAAGCCTTTAACTTCCGTTGCAGTAACACCCGCAACCCCTATTTCAGATAACGCTTCTCTAACATCATCCATTTTGAACGGCTTGATAATAGCTGTTATTAATTTCATCTTATCTCCCGATATTGTTGAGCAAAAAAGTTGGCTATTTGGCCTGCAATCATAGTGAATTATTAATCAACATACAATGATTTAGATGGTCCCATGGCATCTGAAAGTATTGGTTTTCAAGGAGAGACCATCAAATTTAGAATGAAGCTGACGATTAATGGGCTACTGAGGAGGGCTTTGGCTTAAGAATTATGTTTGTGTGGCCTGATATGACACGTTAGCATTGATTTGTGAGGCAGATTTCCTTAATCTGCCCGCCACCACTTATGATTTCTAACGTTCACGCTTAGGCATGATTTTTGATCTCGCAATAGCGCCTTTAGCCGCGACAATTGCGTCTAAAGACCCTACATAAAGAAAAAATCCGAATAATTATTGCGGCTATAACAGACTATTTCAAATCCACTCTCGACAGCTGGTTTTCCGATGCCGCTGGTTTATTTGCGCTATAAAGCGAATATGCGTTCAAGACCATTTGATGCGCACGGCCCAGTTTTTCCTTGGTGAAGTCTATTGTAAACTGTTCTTTCAACTGCTTGCCATCCCAGTTATAAGCTTTTAAAAACTGCTCGTTATCAGCGCCTTTTTTATCCCAGTTAGCCAGTAGTGATGAGGTGTAATAAAGACGTTTGCCATCCCAGCTGGATGACACCATATTGACTTGTGCGCCGATTTTTTGCTCAAACACCTGTTTCGGTTTGAATGGATCGGATATGTCAAAGGCACGGGTTTTACCGTCCATAAAGGTATTAACCCAGAGCATTTTGTCATCGCTTTGTATGGAAATGTCCACAGGTAAAGGTATTTTGCCGGGCTCGCCAACGTCGGCAACTTCCTTGGCTTGCCATGCGCCTTCCTTGTCTTCGTAGATCAACCAGATTTTTGAGGTGAGGGCGGTGCTGGTAAAGCAGTAGTTATGATTCTCGCCCCATGCGCAGCGGATTTCCAGCGGGGCACCGGGAACATCAAAGACTTTTTTTGCTTGCTTGGTGTGCAAATTCCATTGCACTACAGTATTGCCAAAGCGTTTCATGGCTTCAGGGTCAGCGAGCATTTTACCGAAATCCATCATGTAGTTGGACCAACCGGTAAACGATGAGGTCAGCATCAGGTTGCGCCTTGGCAAAACACGCAGGTCATAACCGTAACCGTCGGCGTATTTTCCCGTTTTGGTTGCGCCTTCAAGATTGCTGTCGGTGGGTGTCCAGTGCGTAGCTATGTATTCGCCCTCATTGGTGTATTCAACGATGGCAGTACGGCCACCGTGATCTTTATTGTTAGACAGTCCGGTAATGATCATGCGGCCGGGTAAGGCATAAGTGGTGTGAGGCCCGACTATTCCGCCGCTTTTCGCTACAAAATCGGTGATGGTTTTGATTAATTTGGGCTTGGCGGGATCCGTATGGACATCAAAAATAAACAGTTTGCTGGTATCCAGCGAGCCCGCCCATAAATACTGGCGATCATCGGTATAACCGGAGTGATGGGCTTCATTGCGTCCGCCAACTGAAAGACTGTTGACGACCTTGCCGTAATTGGGTGACTTGGGATTAACGTCTACAGTGACCAGTTTGTCCTGTTCATCGCCTACGCCTTCAACACCCAGAGTCCAAACATAAACAAAGTCTTCTTGTCCAACAATTTTAGCCATGTAGGGTGATTGGCAAGTTTCATCGGCTTGCACGGAAGCCATGCCGATACCAGACAGTACAAGTGTTGATGCGGCAAATACACAAGTACTTATCAAGTGATTCAGCTGCTTGTATTTTTTGATTGTTATTTTCATCCTCATATCCTCTCAATATTATAATTATTTGGGTTCACGAGCGCTCTGTAAGCGCTCGTGCCATTGGTAAGAGTTTTAGCTTTCGGCAGTAGTGGGGTCAATCATGACTTTAATCTGGGAAATACGGTTGGCTGGAAATCCACCTTGTTCAGCATGTGCTTTTACAGTCGCTTCATCGGGTGCGATGTAGACACAATAGATTTTATCGTCTGTTACATAGCTTTCTACCCACTGAATTTTTGGTCCCATATTACTAAGGATGCCGCATGATTTTTGCGATATACCTTGCAAATCCTGCGCTGTTAATGAGCCGGCACCGGTAATTTCGCGCTCGATAATATATTTTGGCATGGTAAAGTCTCCTGGTTGGTGTTAAAAAACGACTGGTCGTCTTATAAAATAATAACATTAGGCTTTAAAAAAATCACCTAATAAATTCTTGCAACATTGTTTGAGAGGGGCTGATGATTGCTCAATTTTCATTCTCAATAAAGCGCCCTGCCACATATTAACCAATAGATCAGCCATGTCTTCCACGGATTTGTCAGCTCTTACGGTGCCTTCTTGTTGTGCCTTGAGCAGACCCATTTGCAACAAGTTCCGATAACGATGAACCGCCGATTGCAAGGATTTTTGACAAAGTTCACTGGTATCACCGATTTCGCCCATTAAATTGCCTAATAAACAACCGCCTTTAAATTCTGCTTTTTCCAGTTCTGTAATCAGTTCATTGAAATAACGCTGTAAAGCGCTTAAGGCATCATTATCTGAATTTTGTAAATGGCCGCTTAATTGATCTATGAAAGGGTTTATATAGTACTCAATGACCTCCGCGGCAAAGTGCTCTTTGCTGCCAAAATAATTGTAGAAAGAGCCTTTAGGAATTCTTACGGCATCCAGGATTTCTTTCAATCCAGTGCCATGATAACCCTGTTGCGTGAGCAAAGTTACACCTTGGCTTAAAAGGTTTTCTCTATTAGTTTGTTTTTGAGATGTTCTTGGCATTAGTGAATAATATGACCGGTTGTCTTGTTGTGTCAAAGGGTATTTATAAATGAAGTTTCCCAATTTTTAAAAATCCTAATCCCTCTACTTATGGTAGAGGGGTAATTTATGCAGGGTTTGCACCCTATATAGCAAATCCCCCACTTTAAATACATTTTCCTTTATACGTTACGGACTCAAAAACAGGGGCGCTTTATTATTTATGAGCTCTTAATCGATTCCTGCAAGAGAGTTGCAAAACTTGCTTTCATGGAATAATATTTTGCAACCCGGTAATCAGTGCCGGAATGTCGCCCTGAATAATGCTCCATAACGTATCGTTATCAATCCCTAAATAGCCATGAATTAACCTATTCCGAGTTGCAATAACCTGTCGTCAAGGAATCGATGAATAAGTATCACGAATTTCGCAAGGTATATGCGTTGCGGCTTCACCTATTAACTCCAGGTTACGAATGGTCGCATCATAATTCAAGCCAGTGGCTACAAAGGTGTCTTGATCAAAGCCATCCGTATAAGCCAAGACATTTTCAGCAAAATTCAGCATATCATGCAGATAAAAACGCCATTCCCGTTCAGACATTCACGGCCTCCCGCTCTATAATAGGGCGTAGTTCCGGTCGTATTGCTTTTTCAGTTACTAAATCAACCGGCGCCCCTAATTCATCTTCCAAATAAAATTGCACACCAAAATACTTTTCGGATGTTGCAGGGCCGTCAAAAGCAACAACAATATCAATATCGCTCTCTGGCTTCGCTTCATCACGTACAGTAGAACCAAACAGTGCTAATCGCGTTACCCCAAAGCGTTTAACTAATTCAGGTTTGAGCTTACTAAGTGCGCTTATTGCTTGTTGACGATTCATAAAGCCTCAGAATTTAACGATCTTTCTACTTATGCCTTTGCCTATTCTACAAGCTTTAGATTCTCAGGCATCACCAACATTCTTTTATAACCATTCCAATGCCTTTTGCCAGTCCAAAATTAGGCTTTCCATAATCGCGTAATGCTTTTTAGTGACAACCGCTTGCACGATGCCGTCGTTAATCTCTAAGTAATCATGCACCAGCACGTTACGAAAACCGACAATTTTTAACAACTCCTCATGTTGCTGAAAGCTCAAATCGCCGCGACTTTTTAACTCGTCTAACGCTTCGCGTGATTGACCCACTGATAAGTTATATTTTTGCTGAACAAAATAACGTGCCATGCCAATAAACGATTCAATATAAACCTGTAATGCCCGTTGTATCGCCAGAAAATCACGTTCTGTCCAGGTATCCGTATTTTCGCGGCTGTATTCGTCTAAAATTCGTAACATTCTTCGTTGATGTCGAAGCAATGCCTGTTCATAGGCAATATCTCTCATAATCCTTCTCCCATTTTGACAAAATACTCTGTTCAACCCGTTTAATGTGTGGCACGTTGCGATCAAACCACTTAACCGCAGACATTAAAATGCTGTATTGCAAATAAATAGGCGCAGTTTCTAAATCAATCACGCTAATTTGATTATAAAGTTTTAATTCGCGCTCAATAGTCGCTTCTAGCAATTGTGGACGCAATAAGCGCACACTTGTATCCGTTTCGTAGTCGCTAAATAAAACGGCAATATCCCAATCGCTGTTTTCATGTGTCGTTTGTTTGGCCCGTGAACCATAAAGATATATGGCATCGACCTGCGCATGCGCATGAATAATCTGAGTAATGTTTTCAGATAGGGTTTTCATAAAATAGCCATCATTCATTTTTGTTGTCCAGACGCCGTCTTGCATTGATCATGGCCTGATGCAAACGCTGCTCAAGCTCTGCTTTGGGCGGCAGTGCTGTCAGGTATTCGGCGATGTGAATACCGCTTCCATCCAATTCCAGCAATTCGATTTGCTCTTGTTTTTTTACCGGCACAAAGAATAATGCCCAACGGGGAATTTTCATCTGCCTCATGTTCATATTTTGCCAGCCAACGTAAATAAAGCTCCATTTGCCCTTTATATTCGGCCTTAAAGCTGCCCGCCTTTAAATCAATGGCAACCAGACGTTTTAGCTTGCGTTTGTAAAACAACAGGTCAATATAAAAATCATCGTTATCGATTTGAATGCGGTATTGGCGTGCGACAAAGCTAAAACCGCTGCCCAGCTCCCGCAGGAAGGCATCTTTAAGGTCTTTTTCCAGATAGCTGTCATTCAGATCAAGAAAATCCAGTATGTACGAGTCTTTTAAAATCAGGTCCTCATTGACCAAGTCTTGTTCACGCAACAGGGCAAGTTCACGGCTTATGGTTAGCTCGGGCTTTTTGGAAATAGCGATGAGATCAAAAAATAATCGGGTAATGCGGCCATTCAACTCATAAAATGGATGCAGCGCTATCAGCTCGGATTGATAAAAAGCCAGCCGTTCAGAAAATTGTTGCGGGAGCCAATCGCTTGAATTTTTCAGAAAATTTTCCCGCTCCAACTGCTGAAAAATATGGCGTGATGCACTGTCAAGATGACGGGCAAGGCAAAAGAGCGAACCACCTTTGCTCATGTCGGCCAAACGATATTCGCCCGCCCAATCATAGAGCGTTATGAAAGTTCTGTAGTGCAGCGACTTGAAATAACTTTCATCAAAACGAACGGCGGGTTGCAATTCGGCGATAAAAACTTGATATGCTTGTTGCAAAAGTGACTCTTCTATTTCCTGCAATAGATTTGCGTCTTCTATACCCAACCGATTCTTTGGAATATTTGTACCGGAAAGATAAATATCACTTTCTCGGAATTGATACTTGGACACGGTATTGTTCCATTAGGTTTTTGGCTTGAGTTTTAATGTCCTGAGAACGGCAAGCTTTGTAACCTTCAATTAACATGGATGTTTGCACAGCCTGAGCAATTTTTTTTCTAAATGAGATGTGATTTGCATAGTGGTTTTTCCAAATAATTAAACATGAGTTGATTCGATCTGTATTTTCAGCTTTTTCCGCCCAACCACTCAACCCAGGAATCCTTATATTCAGGTGGATTACCGGTTATTTGTGTCATGAATATACCTCTTGCAACAATTTCATAACTGCATCCGCTTGAGTGACAGGATCAAAGTCATGGGTTGTGCCGGTGAAGCGACGAAGCCATGATGCTCATAGAAAGCCTTTGCCTCAATTGAAAATGCATGGACAAGAAGTCCGCGTATGCCAAGAATACCACCAGCTTGCGCCGTGCGAACGACGGCATCTTGAAGTAAAGCAGCCCCAAGTCCTTTGCCTTGACAGGATTTATCAACAGCAAGACGACCAAGAATGGTGACAGGAACTGGATCGGGCATATTGCGACGGATTGAGGCGGGTGTATTGTTCAACTCCAGTGCGCCAGAAGCAAGGCAATAAAAGCCAACAACCTTTTTTCCTTCGGCCACAACGTAGGTTCTAGATGCCCCGTTAATTTGATTAGGGTGCGCCCGTTTCTTTAGCCAGTCATCAAGGCTATCAACACCACAATCAAAATCATTAAGCTGATAATCGGTAGTCAGCAACGTGGGCGAAGACAGCACTACGCTTCCCAAGGTTTTACAGCCGCCATAAGCCGTTCAAAGCCTTTGCCGCTGGGTGGGCTATCAAGCACTTCAAGAAAATGCGCGTAAGTTTTCTGGTCAACTCGCACGAGTGCTTGATCAAGTAAAGATTCTTCTGCAGCACGTCTAGCGGCATCAATCATAAAGTCAGAGCGCGTTTTACCTTGCACTTTTGCGGCTCTGTCAATCAATGTACGAATATCACTACGAACCCGTAGATTAACGGCATGAGTTTGGGTATCGGTTGTTATTTGGCGGTCAGGCATAAAAACTCCTATTTTTTTTCAATTTTCGTCAATCATACACCATGAAAATACACATTGTGTATCTATTTTCATTCTTTTGGCTGACCATAGTAAAACTCTCAACGCTGTTGAGCGCTTTGCTTAAAGATAATACGCTTCAAAAATCGTCGTCTGCACCAGAGAAATTCACTTTTGAACAACTGCTGGCGTTATGAATGCACCTCTTGCAGTAACTTCATAATCTCTGCACTCACAGCATCCAAATTCGTATCAATCTCCACTAAATCCCTGGGCGGCTGATGCTGATAAAGCGGCATCCGCGTACTTATGCCCGTGTGGTGCGTGAAACATGGTAGCGCTCAGCAGCACTGGTTATATTGACCGACAGATCGCGCATTAGCGCTCTAACCTCTCGAATCTGCTTATCATCGAGTGCCGGCTTTCTTCCGCCTTTCCTGTCGCTGGCTGCTACTAATCCGGCATGGGTACGTTCGCGAATCAAGTTTCTCTCAAATTCAGCCAAGGCCGCAAAAATATGAAACGTCAACTTGCCGTTGGCACTGTTAATATCGATCTTCTCTGCCAGACTTTCAAAACCAATGCCATCACGCTCAAGTTCGGCCACAATCCGTAACAGGTCAGGCAGATATCACCCCAACCTAGTCATATCGCCGTCGTACTTCGGCAATCGCTTCGCTTGGCGCCCATGTGAACACTGCTTTGTATTCGAGATATATTGGAACCGTGAAGACTGCCGCTCTCCATGACTGTCAGCCTCCCAGCGGCGAGAGAATTCCCAGCTTGCTGCAAGCCAGCAAAAGCATTTGAATGGCCAAAGCCACCTGGAGAACGCCAAGCACAGCGCTTAAAATGGTAAGGACGTCCGCGCCGTATTTGAGAATTGGCTTCGCAAAAAACATTGCTACCAGATTTATGACCATTACTGCCAGAAAAACGCCGAAAATAGCAAGCGGCTTACTTGGCGCCGCTGCGGCAAGCAACAGAATCAATGCAGCAATGCCGTACGGCGTAATGATGTTCGGAAATGCCAAAGGCGATAAGGCAACAAACCTGGCTGCGGGCTCGGATGTTTCCGCAGTTGTAGTGAGCCGCCGTTCATATTGGGAAAGAACAGTCTTCAATGCGACGAGTAGTAAAACCAGTCCTGCGGCAATGAGTAGGGCAGGCAGCGAGATGCGCCAACTTGCGAGAATGCTCGTGCCGATAATAGCCCCTGCCAATCCTGCAAAACACGCGATTGTAAAGCCCTTAACGGCAAGTTTTCGGGATGCCGAAGCCTCCATTCCGCTGGATATCTTTGCAAAAGGGCCAAGCAGGTGGAATGGTCCAAGCATCACTATAAAGTAAGTGAAGATCTGGCCGAGTGACATCGCCGTCAACACACTCTGAGAGGTTTGTGAGGTAGCCGGGTCCGGCGTTTGCGCTACCGCAGCTAACGAAAATGCAACTGGGTGCGACCTCAATTCTGGCGTATTTAAAAATCAAGCACTTAGTAAGTCGATCACCATCAGGAAATGACATACTCTAGTCAGAATGTATAACAACAGTCGGACATACGATCTAACTTAATTCACATATTTCATTATTGCGTCGCGAAGCGCATGGAAGCACCGGAAGTTCACGATCGCCTCCCTACAAACAATGCTCCGCTACTGCCCAAATGACCTGTGGAATAGGCGCGATTCAAGTCCATGTTCAACTTCCGAACTTTGTACCCATCTCGTAAAGGTAAATAGGAATAGCCGAAATATTCAATCGTGAAGCGAGGGTCGAAGCGCGGATATTCGTTCTGCGGTTTTTGCAGGGCATACAGCACCATCCAACTCGAAGTCGCCGTTGGTATGAACGTGAATCTGGTAATCTGTCTTTCAGTAAATTCGCGCGACTCTGCCCATTGATTTATTTTTCACTCGTGACGGTGATCTTCCTCTACCTCGACCCGACCCGAGAGTCTGCGCCAGATGTGCGACCAGGCCATGCCGACGGCGAGAATAGCCGCGATGACCACTAGGCCCACGTAGCTTAGCACTTCTTGTCCGGTCGACAACAAATCCAAGTCAAATACGAGCCAGGTGAGCGAACCGAAAAATGCCAAGGCTAGAATAATCCCCAACAGGCCGAGTGATTCCAGGGTCGCATGCAGGAAAAGGAACCAGCCGATCATCAGAACTATGCCGGCGAAGACTAGTCCTGCCGTTACGTTGGGCAGGGAGCCCATGAACCAATCGACGAAGGACCAGCCCATAGGGTTCCAGGTAGCAAATACCAGAACCAGAGCGGCCAGAAAGCGTATCAGTATCCCGAGCATGCTCTTATCCGATCAGTGCGCCAATGCGCTTTGGATTATCCAGTGCGCTGCCGCAGTCGCCCAAGGCGCAACTGGTCAGCGTTGAGACCGCCGCAATGGCCGGCATAGTTGTAAATACTTTCATGGATTGGACCTTGATATTGTTATTGTTATTGGAAAAGTGGATGAAATCGAGCAAATCGGAAGAGGCTAAAAAATCCAGCCCCATAAGTAAAGGTTTTTGATCTTGGTCTGTTGATTCCTTGGCATCATAGGCATAATTCATGGACAGCATGTCCGATATACCTGATAAATGGGCGAGGCGTTATAATATCACTCTCATCGCGGATCCCAATAAAAACTTCGCGCTGATCATGAAAGACCGACAGAGCTACAAAAATACGATCCAATAGTTTCCGAGGAAGATGATAAGTTTTGTTTTTTTACGCGTATTAAGCCGTTGCAATATAAACTACCAGGTAACTCGCAAAAAATAACCCCATGACAGTTGTCACAGATTATAAATAAAGTTTGACTATCAACTTAAGCGGGACAGTTTAAGCTTAAGCTTTGCATGT
Organism: uncultured Gammaproteobacteria bacterium; assembly: GCA_963849195.1. Classification (GTDB taxonomy): domain Bacteria; phylum Pseudomonadota; class Gammaproteobacteria; order Methylococcales; family Methylomonadaceae; genus Methylobacter_C. Next base: position 81,141 of record CAWKGQ010000020.1, on the reverse strand, counting down.
GTTCCGCCTTAAGTGAGAAACCATTAGTTTAATCAGTGAATCTGTGGCGGTTTATATATTGCGAGCTGTCCTACGATATAGAACATTTTCCAATGCACTTCTGGAGATCAACCCCATGCTAATCAAAATACTCGCAGGCTTTTTTCTTTCGGTATTCCTGTTTTCCATATCCGGCTGTCAGGGCATTGAGTCCATTCGATCGAAAGACTATTCGTCCGGTAAAACAACGCAAACGCTGGAATTTCCGTCGTCATATTCGGGCATTTTGCCCTGCGCAAGCTGTGCCGGCATCCGTTATAACTTGAATCTCTGGCCCGATAAGGCGTTCTTTTTACGCATGACTTATCTGGGCGAAGGGCATGGCGAAGGAGACAGCTTTTATGATATTGGCAGCTGGGGAATAGACGATGAAATACTGACCCTAATGGGCGGTAAAGAATCGTCGCAAATGTTCGCCATCAGGGATGCCGATACCTTGCGAAAACTGGACGTTGAAGGCAAGGAAATTCAATCAAAGCTGAATTATGATCTGGTCCGTTCTAGGCACTTTGAGCCACTACAACCAAAGCTACCGATGCGTGGCATGTATAGTTACATGGCCGATGCCGGATTGTTTCAGGAGTGCTTGACTGGATGGCGTTTACCCGTTGCCCAAACTGGCGACAATGCAGCGTTGGAAGCCGCTTATATCAAGGCGCGTAGGGAGCCGGGAGAAGCTTTGCTTGTGAACTTGGACGGCACTATCGCTATTCGCCCGAAAATTGAGGGTGAAGGAACGCAGCCCACGCTGATTGTGGACCATTTCAAGCAAATATGGCCTGGTGAAACCTGCGGCCCGGGCTATTCAATCGCCATGTTGGAGAACACCTATTGGAAGTTGGTGCGTTTGGGTAACGAGCCGGTTACCCTAAGCGCGAGCGACAAAGAACCCTACATGGCGTTGATGCCCCAGGAAAGTCGGGTGCAAGGATTTGCGGGTTGTAACCGCTTGATGGGTAGCTATGAGCTGAACGGAGAAAAGCTAAAGTTCGGGCGTGTGGCATCGACACGCATGGCCTGCCAGAATGGAATGGAACTGGAGGCCTCATTTATGCAAGCGCTTGAATCCGCCGCAAAATGGAAAATAGAAGGTGAACATCTTGAACTGAGTGATTTAAAAGGCGCTCTTGTGGCGCGCTTTGAGTCGAGATACTTGAAATAGCCGGATCGGCTGGGGCGATAGTGGCAAGGGTCGAGGATGCCCCAATGCTGTTGATCTATTGGGTAGAGAAATGAAACTCATCATTCGCGGGTGAGTTGTCGGGAATGGCTCGATATATCCTTCTTTACCGCCCTTTGGGCTATGCCGGCTAATCGGCTTTCCTGTCGATTTGTCCACTATCGTTACAATTCAATGTTCAAACCGATTCATTATTGTCCATGCTCCATCAAAATATTCCCAATATCAGACGAATTAAAACTCACTCCGCTATATCATTGTTAAAAACGCTTTTTTGATTAACCGCTGGTATCAACCTTACTAAATGCTGATCCTTGCCCTTACTATTTTTGCATTGGAAGTGGCTATTAATCTTCCATTAAGTTTCATTGTATTAGACTGGCTTTACGCAATGGATATTCCCAGCCATATCGACGACTAGCGTCAATACGCCCCCTGGATAAAATTCAAATGAACACGTCAGACTTTAAAAAGCCAACAACGCCGGTTATCCAATTATTGGGAGTAATACTGCTCAGTATCCTGACCAGCGGCTGTCAGCATCTGGTATTTTTTCCCGATTTCAGTGAAAACATAGCCATTCAAGAGGAAAACCCGCAAAAATTTCATTCGCAAGCCGAAACTATCGAGACCCATGAATTTCAGTTATCCGACGGTCAAACTATGGTCGGCACCATTGCCGCAGTCAACACGCGAGAAAATGACACTCTGTCTGATATAGCCCGGCATTTTGGCCTGGGTTATAACGATATTAGCAAAGCCAACCCTGGTATTGCTCCCTGGACGCCCGAACCGGGTAGCCGGGTATTATTGCCTTCACAATTTATTCTTCCTGATACGCCGCATAAGGGTATTATTCTGAATCTGGCGAATATGCGCTTGTTTTACTATCCCAAACAGCCGCCGGATAAGGTGTTCACTTATCCTGTCGGTATTGGTCGTCAAGGGTGGAATACGCCTATGGGATTAACCCGCATCGTCGCCAAAAAAGCCAACCCGAGTTGGGTTGTGCCCGAATCCATTCACCAGGAACATGCAGAAAAAGGTGATTCATTACCCAAAGTAGTGGCTGCGGGTCCTAATAATCCACTGGGACTTTATGCAATGCGCCTCGGTTTTCCCCGTTATCTGATCCACGGCACCAACAAACCTTATGGTATCGGTATGCAAATTAGCCACGGTTGTGTGCAACTTTATCCGGAAGATATTGAAGTGTTGTTCAAGAAAGCATCGGTAGGCATGCCGGTACGGATCATTCACCAGCCCTATCTGACGGCCTGGCATCAGGACATGCTGTATCTTGAAGCCAACGAACCGCTGTCCAAATGGACACCGGATAAATCCCGCCTAAAAAAACAGTTGTTGAAACAATTACATCAAATCAGCTCTAAAAATAATGTATCCATCGATTGGAAGAAAGTCGATAGTATTATTCAACATTCGGATGGCATTCCCACGCCAATTCTAACGCAAAGCCCGGACTTGGCAGACATAGCGGCAAACGCAGTACAACTGGAACATCCTGAACAACTCTATCAACAACCGGTTGTAGGCGAATTAAAGGATAGCGACTGGTCGGTTTTGGTGGCCAGCTTCGATAATGAAATACAAGCGCAACGGCTGACAACCATGCTCAATCATCAGGGGCCCATCATTCCGGCGCGTAAAGTTAAAAAAGACGATACCTATCAGGTCATCGCAGGACCTTTTAAAAACAAAAAGGAAGTGAACGCCATAGCAAAACGCATTCGAATGGATTTTGAAATTGAGGTTAAGCCGTTAAAGCCTCGTTTAGTTTCGGCAAATTAGCAAGATAATCGCGGGCTGCATTATTGAGAATAATGAACAGCGGGTGCGATTAAAAGCGCGGCTTAAACCCAAGCAGCTTGAAGTTTTTAATTCCAGTATTCATCCCATTTTCATGACTCGAATAATCCTTAAAGCCAACATTGAATTCACGTTATCGAGAACACACCATACGCTGGGTAGTTTTAAGCGTTGCTGAATGATATATCGGTACGCACTTACTATTTCCCCAGACACGATGAGCAAGCAGGCTTTGGATTCGGAAAAAGTGCGTAATGGATTGCGGGGTATTTTGCTTGGTTCGGTGCAACTTTATGAGGCATTGCGGGACAGGTCTTCCACTAATCTCTGAATATTTTTGGTTTAAGCCTATCCTTGTATTGAGGGTATTATCCTGACTTAATGTTATTGATGCGTAGTATTCCAAACCGGCTGCAACAAAGTCTGGCACTGTTGCTCAAAAGTTTCGCCCAGTATTCGCGCCATGTCTGTTATATTTTGATAAAGTTGTTTGAGTTCAGGTTCATAGGGTTGCTGAATAGCTCTGGATAGCTGCTCTTTTGCGGCATCCAGCGCTGATTTGCTTGCCCGGTTGCCATTTTCCAATTTATTGGCTTGCTTAATATAAGCCAACGCCGCTTCCACAAAAAACGCATCGGGGGTTTTGTTGCCCGCTTGGTAAATGTCCAGGAATGCTGACAATGGACTAGGCCGGCAATAGTCCGGCGACAAAATCAAATCCTCATCTGTGCTCATCAAAAACGTAGTTTGTTCCTGAACTTGATTAATAATCAGGTGATGCAGCCAGGCGTAAATAAAATCCTTGCCTTTAAGATCGGCATAACGATAAAACAGGCTGCCATTTTTATAACGATTTGCAAGTTTTCCGACCAGGCGATAGTTGTTGATTTTTATATCGATAGACAAATCGTCTAAAGGCTCACCCAGGTTTTTTGCCCTGATCCGGCTAACAAACTCATTGATCACTTCTTGTTGCCGGTCAAACTCAAGTTCTCCCAATACCCCAGATAACCATCTTCCCTGTGCCTGCAATTTTTTTACTGATACAGCCCTACCGTTTAAACTCTCCTGTATCCATTCATGATAGATCGAATAGCCCTCCATTTTATCTATGGAAAACGGTTCGCGCTCTTCGGCTTCCGCTTCAATACCGATAAAACGTAGGTCCATTTGACGTCGCAAAAAAAAGCGTTGCGGATGCCGGTAAAAGTTGAACAATTCATTCAGATCAATAATTTCTTCAGCTTCGGTCTTTATTGTGCCTTGCCACCAAGGGGCAGGTGCAGGTTTGGGTGCTGATAATGCCTTGGCGGTTTCGCAGTCAGCCTCCGAAAAACTGACTAAGCCGCCGGATGTACCGTCAAAATAACGCGAACTGAATGCTTGCAAGGGTTGCCAGGTAATCAGATCTGTATAGGCGACCGGCCGGTCGCCTATACACTCCAGTAATTCACTGATGACCACAGAAGGCGGGATCGCCTCATTATGGCTAATCGATTGCCCGATATAGGTGATAATCAACTGCTGTCTGGCAGACAAAAGGATTTCCAGGAATTGATAACGGTCATCAGCGCGCCGTGAGCGGTCACCCTTGCGAAAGTTGCGCGTCAGTAAGTCGAAGGTGGGATTGCGATCAATCTTTGGAAACTCACCTTCATTCATCCCCATCAAGGCAATCACCTTGAAGGGAATGGATCGCATCGGCAGCATGGAGCAAAAAGTTAACTGCCCACGCAAAAAACCATTGGTTGATTTGTGCTCGGCAATCATGCCTTCCAGCCAATTAACAATCACTTGCAACTCAACGCTGTCGTTATGTACGGCAGTCAGATCAGCGGATAATTCCGCCAACAGTTCGTTAAGCTGCTGTCGCTCAACCGGATCCGCATTCGCCAATAACTGATCGGCAAAATAATAAAGCCGAGAACTCCAGGTCTTAAGTGTTTTCGGCTGTTTTAATTCCGTGCCGGCTTTAAACAACAGCTGCATAAACTCGCACAATCCACCTAACGCCAGTGCTGATGAACCTTCAATATCAATATAAGGCAATACATCGCCAATAAAATCATCATCATTGCCTACCGCATAACCCATCAACAATCTATCCAGTGACGCTTGCCAGGTGTTTTCGTTAAGTTCAGGCAGTCCGAGTTCCTGCTTATGTTTTGCCGACTTGCCCCAGCGTACATGCGTATCCTGAACCCAATATTTAATCAATTCCAGATCAGTTTCAGACAAGCCAAAACCCGGATATACCACCGGTTGTTCCAGTAAATCCAGCACGCTTTGCCAGCCAAAACGGCTCTGACTTAAGTCTAAAAAGCGAATAAAAGCGTCCAGCGACTTGTTGCTCAAACGCAAGCTGCGGTCGGCAATGGCATGTTGAATATCGCTAAATACGGCTGAAATAAACGGCTCGTATACCTGAATGTCGGGAGCCATCACGACAATATCGCGCAATTCCAGTGCAGCATCATTTTCTAATGTGTATAACAACTGATTTTTTAATACCTCCACCTCACGCATTCGGGAATGACAGGCATGAATACTTATAGAATCATCTTTTTGTAGAGGCGCGATTAATCTCGTCTCGTCAGACTCATCTAATCGGTTATTTAAAATATCGTTTTGTAACCGTTGCAGATTATTCCGCGACTCGCTCAACTCAAAACTTTCCGGTTCAAAATCAAACTGCACCTGCTCCAGCAGCATTTCCTGAAATTCACGCCCTTGCTGACCCAACGCCGACAGCAACGGATGTCCGGTAAAGTTTTCGTCATTGGCTCGCTGCCGTTTGGTTGCCAGATCAGCCCAGAATGTCTGGGCCGGATTAAGCAAAAAAAGATGCAGTTGACAATGTTTCGATAAACCTTCCAGGTAGCTCAAAAATAGCGGCGGCATCGTATTAATTCCGAAAACCGAAATTCGTTCCGGCAGGGATTGGCTAAACACACCTTTCTCCGCGGCATTTAACTTGGCTATCACATCCATCCATAATGAGCCTCTGTGTTTATTGCCGGTTTGTGCGCTTATTTGCTGCCAGAGCGCTTTTTGCCAGCGTTCGGTTGCTGTGTGATACGGTATGTCGCCTTTTTGCCAGCCTGCCAGCATATCGGGCCGCATCATCTGGTACTGGTCAAAAATCTGCGCCAACTGTTGCGCCAGCTGGTAGCGTTTTAAAGCGATATTTTCACCGGATAAATACTGTTTTACCGGCAAAAATTCATCACCATCCAACCTGCGCAATAATGCCTCAATCCGCCAAAGCATGAGGTTACGATCAAAAGCCGCATCGTTTAGCCTGCTATCTATTTTTTGCGCCAGAGAACTGAAAAACTTGCCGGGGAATAAAAACTGATAGTTACCCCAGACTTTAAAGTGACTTGCCAACTGCTGCGATAACCAGCGTTCCATACCTTGACTTTGAATCAGAAAAACTTCTTTTTCAAAAGGCGATGCCAGTGGTGCGTTTTCGATGACTGCGGTCAGGTGAGCGACCAGATTCTCGGTTTTATTGGAACTGTGCAGGATGAACATAGGGGATTGTTAAAGTTTAGGAATGATATTTTCGTGAGTCAAAACAACTTAATTCTCCTGTTTGGCAAGAGGTAATCTGATGGTGAAAGTAGTCCCTACGCCCAATTTACTCTCAACATCACAAAACCCTGAATGTTTTACTATGTAATCGCGTGCTTCATAGACGCCAATCCCCATGCCGGCATTGCCTTTTGTGGTATCAAATGGTTTAAACAAACGTTCGGCGATAAATTTATTGTCCATGCCGGAACCGTTGTCAATCACTTTAATAATCGCCTGTTGTTCATCCTTGCTTAATTCCAGGCTAACAAAGCCATTGTCTGGAGTGGCCTCTTGTGCATTTTGCACCAGATGACCAAGAATGGCCGTTATTTTTTCTTTTTCTCCTAAAACTTCAATTTTGTCCAGGCTTGCTGCCAGTTGCAGAGTGGGTTTGTTTCCTGCTTGCTGTATCGCAACATCCTTGATAACTTCGGCAAGGTTAATAATCATCTTGCTATCGGTTTTTACCTGTCCCTTTTTTAATTGGTTTAGGAGATGTTCTATCTTATAGACCACATTTTCCAGAGTCGCGATAGAATCATCGATAAATTCAGGATTGTATTTGTGTTTTTCTGCATTCTTTACAATAAGAGAGACTTGTGCAACCAGATTTTTCAGATCATGAACAAGATAGGCCGATAGCCGATTATAGGCTTCAAACTGGCGGGACCGGGATAAGGCATCACTCGCATGACTAAGTGCCAAAGCATTAGTCAATTGCATCCCAACTGTTTTTAATAAATCGTGATCCTCCCAAATGAGTTGCCTGGGTACTTTGGCTTTGGTTAATACTACAAAAGCTACTAACTCATTTTGTCGAAACAGGGGAATTATCAAGCAGATATTATTCTGCTCGGCATGCCACTGTGACAAATCAACTTCATCATAAATTTCTGGTGAATTAGAAAACTCAAAAAAATCAATAATCCATTGTGTTTTTAATAAAAACTTTATTAAAGATTGATCTGACTTGATCAATTGCGGCGGATAAAATCCCAGGCTATTTTCTTCAGTGAAATAAAAATCACCCTGTTCATTTTTTAGCCATAAGCCACCACCCGAGCTATCGGCCAGCTCCGACAGGGTATTAATAATAAAACCTGATAATTCGTTAATCGAGTCCAGCTTTGCAATTGTTTTGCTTAATTTGATCCACTCATCCCTGTAATCATAACGGTAGTGAAAAAAATGTTTGTTAAGATAGACTTTGGCCATTGCTCTGACTTTACCTGAAACAAATAAAATTAACAGCAACAATATGGCTAAAAAAATGAAGATTATCTGCGCAATTTCTCCCCAATTACCGCCAAAATCCCTGATATAAAAACCAGCCAGGGACATCAATATAAGATACAGTCCGGAGCCCAATAATACAGTCGTATGAAATACTATTTTTCTTGAGGCGGTGATTCTAAGGGTATTATTTATTTGTAGGCGCAGAATGGAAATAGCTAACAAAGGTACTATCAAAGCATTAATGAAACCTCGTGAATTCCAGAGTAAGGAATCAAGCTTTACAAACAATAGCGATTTGCTGTAAACGATAAAATCAATAGTAAATAACGCCCCCAGACCCAGGCAGAGAAATTTAATTGTCCAGTGCAAATTCAGGGTTGCATTTCGATAGAGTTGTTCCACCAGCATCAGGCCAATGATGGCAAAAACAACATGAGCAAAAAGACGCAGATCCTGCCCAAGTAATTGCTGGATCTGATAGCGTAAATCGCTGAAGATTTCCAAGACTAAAATAAACGCCATTAACAGTGCGACGCCATTTGCAAGTCTGGATTTAAACAGTAACAAATAGTTTTTGTTAAACTGTTGACGTGAGATAAGTGTGCTTAATAAAAAGAACCAGGCACTATTGCGCAATGTTTCTAAAGGCAGGATTTCTGAAGTGAATAATTCATCGTTGTGAATTAAAAAAGCGGTATAGCCAGCCCAGACCAAAGAAAATACAACCGCTATAATCAAAGGAATCGCAACAGGATTCTTTTTTATTCCTATTATCGATAGGGGCAGTAATAACAAATAGGCAGCGGCGGCTGCTAAATAACTATAATAGCTGTAGTTTTCCATGAAGCTCATATATTTCTCTGTTAAAAAAGCTTTAAATTAATTGCATATCTTTTGCTACATGTTACTTGAAGTGTGTTGCAAATATACGCTAGCAGTTTCGACGGTATTGGGTTTTTGACGAATTTAATTGCGCGTGATAGTGAAAAAACGGGAAATAGTCATCAATTGAGGTAAGTGGCCATAAAAACCTGTGGATGGGTTTAAGGTATATTTTTTAGTAAGTTGCAGAAATATGAAAGTGGATGGAAACTTGTTTGTTGCTAACGCGCGAACGAAGAATCCGTAGTTTGCGGCATGTTTGTTTTAAATAGATGTAATCCTGCATCATCAGGGTAAAACCGCCCGTTGAAGTCTCTTGGGCGGTTTTTTGGGGAAGATGTGTAGGTTTTAATTTGCGTAAAAAATCACTACATGGAGCCTTAATACTGCATTTTCTGGATTTAATGTGGCGTTTAGGATAAAGGTCAATAGTTTAGCTGTTTTTTTATGTAATATTGTTAGTGTATCCGAAATTTCCTATCATTATTTACGCTGAGTAGGCGTTTAATTTGGCTAAGATAGGGTGCCTTCCTAAGCCAATTTCTCCGTGATTTTTGGAGTCGTTGTCGTTGCCCAGGAAAATGAAAGATGTATTTTGACGGTAACAAATGCGATAACTAAAGGGCAGAGAATTTATTGATGGAAACTAACCATTTTGATCCGGTGCAAACAGAGTTGCTCAAAGGTGTAAACCTAATAGAGGCCAGCGCCGGAACCGGAAAAACCTACGCGATAGCGATGCTGGTTTTGCGCTTTGTGGTTGAGCAAGGCATAGCGATTGACAGGGTGCTGGTGGTTACTTTTACCAAGGCGGCAACCGAAGAACTTAAAGACCGTGTGCGCAGCAGGTTGGCCGAAGTTAAAAGGGCTTTAGATGGTCATACAGATAACATAGATAGCACGGTTAGCGACTGGCTAGCTAATCTCAGCATGGAACCGGAACTGGTCAAACAACGTCTGATTGTGGCGCTGCTGAATATAGATCAGGCCGGGATTTTTACGATACACGGCTTTTGTCAGCGTGTCTTACGAGAACATGCGTTGGAAAGCGGGCAATTATTCGATGCTGAATTGACTGACGATCTGGCGGTTATTAAACAGGCTTGTGCGGACGATTTCTGGCGGCGGCAGGTTTATAAGCGTTCAGTCTGGGAAGCCGCTGTATTAACCGCCAGCTATAAAAACCCCGATCAGCTGCTTGCCAGTGTTGATTTTATTGCCGACCATGTCAGTATTTACACCGCTGTTGAAAATCTGGATACTGCGTTAAAAGAATTGCAACGGCTTACCGATTTGGCAAAAACCGAGCTTGAGCAGTGTGTAAAATCCCTGATGGATAATTTTGCCGACCAAAAATTCAAGTCCAGCTATACCGACACTTTTGAGTTGCACTGTTGTGCATTGAAGAATTGGTTGGATGGGTATACGACACAAATTCCGAGCAACGAGGCTTTCGCGCTATTTACCGAAAATGGCATAAAGGATGCTTTGAATGGCACAAAATTCAAAACCAATAAAACCCAAACCGGCGATCAACGCAAAGCCGACTATTTGGCCGAATTGAAGCTAAATACTGCCGCTTTCGACGCCTTGGCTAAAGCGTTTAAAAAAATCACGCTGATATTTCGCAGAACGCTGCTGGAAACATTGCGAACAGAGCTGGATAAACGGCTAGAGCAGCTTAATGTCATGTCATTTGATAATCTGATCACTCGACTGGTTGAGGCACTGCAAGGAGAAAATGGCGATCTGCTGATCGCTGAATTGCAGCAACGTTTTGAAGTCGCTTTAATCGATGAATTCCAGGATACCGATGATAGCCAGTGGTTTATTTTTTCTTCCATTTTTGCAGCGCCCAGCCAGTATTTGTATCTGATCGGCGACCCCAAGCAGGCGATTTACAAATTCCGTGGCGCTGATATTTATTCTTATCTGGATGCACAAAAACAGGCGGAGCATAAATTTACTTTAGGCAAAAACTGGCGCTCGCATCCGCAGCTGGTCGATGCTGTGAACGCCTTATTTCAAAGAGAACAGGCGTTTTTGCTGGAAGACCTGGCGTTTCATGATATCGAACCGGCTAAATTTGCAAGTGATGGTGCATTGCATTATGCAGGGCAGGCCATCGCCCCGATGGTGCTATGGCAGTTACCGGAAAGCGACAGCAAAACCGGATATTGGCGGCCTGATCGCAAGGATGCAGCAGAAGCAATCAGCATCGCTGTCGTCAATGAAGTGGTTGATTTATTGACCCATGATTATACTCTGCAACCGGTTAACCGGGTCTTACAACCCAAAGACATCGCCATTCTGGTAAGAACAAACAGCCAGGCCAGAGATTATCAAGCGGTTTTACGGAGCGTTGGTGTGCCTTCGGTACTAAACAGCACGGAATCCGTTTTTGCTGCACAAGAGGCGGCTGATTTATATATTCTGTTACAGGCGGTAGCTAGCCCCGGAGATAACGGCTTACTTAAACAGGCGTTAACATTAAACTGGTTTGATCTCGATGGCCAAACCTTCTATCAGCTCATCAATAACGAGACCGCAATAGACAACTGGATGTCCAGATTCTTAAGTTATTATCAGGATTGGCAGCAAACAGGTTTGATGGCGATGATGCAGCGTTTGCTGACACAGGAAAAAGTCAGAGCGAGTGTGTCAAAAACTTTGATGGCTGAAAGGCAGTTAACTAATCTCTATCATTTAGTCGAGCTGGTGCAACAGGCGGCTGTTGATGAGCATTTAGGCATCAATAAAACCCTCGACTGGTTGCGAACAGCCATTACTAAAGCTGATCGGGACAAAAGTAGTGCGGAAAACCAGCAGTTGCGCCTTGAAAGTGATGATGATGCGGTCAAGATTGTCACGATGCACCGGTCCAAGGGGCTGGAATATTCGGTGGTGTTTTGCCCCTGTCTTTGGCAGCGCAGCAATCGTTTAAATATCGAAAAATCGTTGATTAAATGCCATATTCCCAATCAAGGACATGAGAACAAGGGTCGCATGATAGTCGATTTAGGTTCTGAGGATTTTGAACTGCACCGCGCCCAAGCATTAAATGAAGAATTGGCGGAAGATTTGCGGGTGTTTTATGTGGCAGTAACGCGCGCAAAATACCGCTGTTATATTGCCTGGGCTGATGCACGTTCCGAGAAAACAGCCAATGATTCGGCAATGGCCTGGTTGCTTGGTTTTGCGGATGCTGATTTTTGCCGGCAACAAGCAATTTTACAAGCATTTAAGGATCAGGCTGATCACGCATTTGACTATCAATTACTGGATGTGCCGAGCGCAATTACCGGCATGTATCAAAAAGCAGTTGCACATGTTGATTTCCAGGCAAAAAAACGCAAAAGATCGTTGTACACCAATTGGCAAATGAGCAGCTATACGGCTTTATCGGCATTAAGTCTGGATGAAGCGCCTGAATTACCCGAAGACAAGGCGGGAGAGCAACAGGATAAGCCTGAACAAGCGCCAATGGAATTACCCAGAGGCGCGCATACCGGTAATGTCGTGCATGACTTATTGGAAAATAATGTCTTTATCGATCTGGCAAAGCGTAAGGATATTTCTGTACAACGGGATAAAGCCTGCCAGCGTTACGGTTTAAAACTGGAGCAGCCGGAAATGATTGATGCGCTTTTGCAAGCCGTTGTCGCCACGCCGCTGTCTGACGCGGATGCTGATTTTTGCCTGATGAATCTGCCGGAAAACCGGTGTTTAAAAGAAATGCCGTTTTATTTATCGATGCAATCTATGAATGCTAATCAAATCAATCTTGTTTTGCAGGACGCGCCGGCTTTTCAGCCCTTAACCAGCAAACAGATGTGCGGTTATCTAACCGGTTTTATAGATCTTATCTGTGAATATAAGGGGCTTTATTATGTCATGGACTATAAAACCAACGGCCTGCCGGATTACAAGCCCGAAACCTTAACCCACGTCATGCGCGAACATAATTACGGCCTGCAATACTGGATTTATACAGTGGTGCTGCATCGCTATTTGCAACACCGCTTACACGATTACAACTATGAAACGCATTTTGGCGGCGTACACTATTTGTTTGTGCGTGGTATGCGGCCGGAGCTGGCTATGAGCGGGGTTTATCAGGATAGGCCTGATTTGGTGAGAGTTGAAGCCTTGGCTGCATTGTTTGAGGAAAGCTTATGCTAGACGAAGGCAAATCGGTTAGTCGTCTGGATGTCGCTTTTGCCCGTTTTCTTGGTGAGCGAACAACGTTCGATCCGATGCAAAAACAGGCATTTGAAAACCTGGTGATGTCTGTATCTTATGAACAAAACCAGGGGCACAGTTGTGTCCGGCTAGATGATGAAGGCAGGGATTTGGTGCTTGCATCGGGACTGGCGGTATCGCATTCCCAGGCTGAAGCTTGGGAACAAGCTGCTACATTGCCTTTGGTTTTAGAGGAGGGTCGATTGTATCTGCATCGTTACTGGTTTTATGAACATCGTCTGGCAATGCAGATAAAGGCGATTGCCCAATTAAGCGGAGTCCGTTGGCAGAAGATCGATGCCAACCCCACAGCACTGTTTGATAAGTATTTTGGCATTAGCACAGGTGAGACTGACTGGCAGCGCGAAGCGGCAGTCATGGCTGTCAAACAGCCATTCAGTATCATTACTGGCGGACCTGGAACGGGTAAAACTACGGCCGTGGTCAAGATTTTGGCATTGCTGCAGGAATTGGCAGAGCAACCGCTACATATTGCCCTGGCTGCGCCGACCGGAAAAGCGGCCATGCGTCTTCAGGAATCCATAGGTTTCAACAAGGCCGCGCTACCGTGTTCGGAAACGATAAAAACGCATATTCCCGAAACTGTGACAACTTTGCACCGGTTATTAGGCGCGAAGCCGCCATCCCCTTATTTTCGTCATGATTCGGAACAGCCATTGGTTTATGATCTGGTTGTGGTTGATGAAGCATCAATGGTTGATTTGGCCTTGATGAGCAAGCTGCTTGATGCTTTAAAGTCTGGCTCCCGTTTGATTTTGCTGGGTGATAAAGATCAACTGGCGTCTGTTGAATCCGGTGCCGTGTTGGCGGATTTAACGATGGCATTGCCGGAGCATACGCTGGAGTTAAAGAAGTCACATCGCTTTGATGACACTATCAAAAAGCTGGCGGTAGCAGTCAATCTTCAGCAGGAAGACGTCGCCTGGCAGATTTTGCTCGAGGGTAATGAAAACATAGCAATGCTGGAACAGGATTTAATCGATTATGTGGCCGCGCAACAAACAGATTATTTGCGTCTGATTAAAGCCGGAGCCGGATTCGATGAGATTTACCGCGTATTCAGCCGCTTTCAGGTGTTGTGTTCAAACCGCGCAGGAAAAAATAGCGTTAGTGACATTAATTACCGGGTGGAGCAGAAACTGTTTGGGCAAAAGCTTATTAATTTGTCCGGCTTATGGTATTCGGGTCGTCCGGTCATGGTCACGCAAAATAATTCAGCCCTGCATCTTTATAATGGCGATATAGGTATTTGTATGCCGGATAAAGACCAGGGCGGAAAACTCATCGTATTTTTTCAACGTGCGGATGGCAGTGTTAAAAAGTATTTGCCGGGCCGTTTGTCGCATTGCGAGACTGTCTATGCGATGACGATACACAAAAGTCAGGGTTCTGAATTTGAGGAAGTGTTAATCGTTCTTCCCGAAACTATCAATCCGGTATTAACAAAAGAATTACTGTATACGGCTATTACGAGAGCAAGGAAAACAGTCAAGCTGGTTGCCGATGAGACTATTTTTTCGGGTACGGTCAGGCAAAAAGTTAAGCGAGTTACCGGCTTGGTTGATAAGTTCCGGGCTGATCGCTGATTTTTTCTTAGTAATTTCTCTGAACAGAAAATTTTGCCAATAAAGTCAGGGCTTCTTTGAATTCGGAAGCCGGCAAGATGCTCAGTGCATTGATGGCTTTTTCAGCTTCTTCGTCTGCGAGTTGCTCTGTATAAGCAATGGCTTGGGTGCTTTGCACGACTGCATAAACTTCATTGAAGGCATCACGATTGCCATTTTTAATGGCGTCAATAATTATTTTTGCTTGACTTTCGTTGCCTTTCTGAATAGCGTAAATCAAGGGTAAGGTCGGTTTGCCTTCGGCAAGGTCATCACCGAGGTTTTTGCCCAAGTCTTCTGGGCTGGCTTTGTAGTCGAGTGCATCATCAATCAATTGAAATGCTATACCGAGGTGTTGTCCGTATTGTGCCAGGCATTCTTCTGTCTCAGCAGAAGCGCCAGCTATAACGGCACTTAATCTTGTCGCGGCACTGAATAAAATAGCTGTTTTTCTGGCTATAACTTCGAGATATTTTGTTTCTGTTGTTTCAGGGTTATTGCAATTTAACAGTTGCAGCACCTCGCCTTCGGCAATGGCGGTTGTGGTTTTTGAAAGGATTTCCATGACTCGCATATTGCCAGTGCGTACCATCATTTCAAAAGCGCTGGAATACAGGTAATCGCCCACTAATACGCTGGCAGCATTACCCCATACAGCATTGGCGGATTCTTTGCCGCGCCTGAGATCTGATTCGTCAACAACATCATCATGCAACAATGTTGCAGTGTGAATAAATTCAATCACAGCTGCAAGTATAAGGTGGTTGTCGTTTACTCCCCCCAGTGCTTTGGCTGCAAGCAACAGCAACATGGGGCGTAATCTTTTGCCGCCGTTGCCGACGATATAATGTCCCATCTGATTAATGAGAATAACATCGGAACTTAACTCGTTGATAATGAGCTGATCGACTGCTTTGGTTTCGGTGGCGGTTAAATTCTTGATTGAATCAAAATCAATGGATGCTAGTGCGTTCGAGGGTGATTGAGAGTGCGATACCATTGATTTAGTGCTGAGAGTGTAAGTTTTGGTTATTTTTCATAGTCATAACTATAAAACACAAGTTTATTGAGTTATTATAACCCATTAGAAAGCTAACTGCCCATGCTATTGAATAAAGTATATTGGTGTCAATAGCTTTCTTGTGCCGCCACGTAATAGATTAGGTTTGTGTGTTCGGCATAAATTTTAGTTGACTAGGCTTGGGTTTAAAAATACAATCATCTGTTCACTTTTAACAGATTAATGCTTGATGGAGCTTGCGCAGATGTATGCGGTAATTCAAACAGGTGGTAAACAGTACCGCGTTGAAGAAGGTACTTATTTAAAAATAGAAAAACTGGAGCTGGGCACAGGCGATAGCATTGAATTTGATAAAGTGCTGATGATTCAGACAGATGATGCTGTTAAAGTTGGCTTGCCTTTTATTGAAGGCGGCAAAGTTACAGCCACTGTCCTGTCTCAAGGTAGACATGAAAAAATCAAAATTATTAAATTCAGAAGACGTAAGCACCATATGAAGCAAATGGGGCACCGTCAATACTATACAGAAATCCAGATTACTGGCATTTCTGCTTAAGATATTAGGAGTTACAGATGGCTCATAAGAAAGCTGGTGGGAGTACCCGTAACGGACGCGACTCTAATGCCAAAAGATTAGGCGTCAAGCGTTTCGGCGGGGAAAGTGTAACAGCGGGAAACATAATCGTTCGTCAACGTGGAACTAAATTTCACGCAGGTGATAACGTAGGTTGCGGAAAAGATCATACCTTGTTTGCTACTGCGGACGGTAGAGTGGTTTTTCAGGTTAAAGGTCCTAAAAGCCGTAAATTTATCAGTATTGTTGCTGCTTAAAACTTATAGTTGCATTACAGTTAACAGTTATGTAAAGCGGGTTAAGGTGTAGCGTAACCCGGCAGCTTTAAAAAGCTCCGTCCTTCATGGCGGGGCTTTTTTTGTTTTTATCGTTTGGTTTTTAAGTGTGGCGGCGCGTAGGTTATGAGATTTGTTGATGAGGCGGAAGTTCGTGTAGAGGCGGGTGATGGTGGCAACGGCACTATTGGCTTCCGGCGTGAGAAATATATTCCCATGGGCGGCCCGGATGGCGGCGATGGCGGCGATGGCGGTAGTGTCTATCTCATTGCGGTGGAGAATGTGAACACCCTGGTGGATTTTAGGTACCATGCAGTGCATAGAGCTCAGCGCGGCCAAAATGGCATGAGCCGCAATTGCACGGGTAGAAAGGGTGACGACTGTTATGTGCCGGTACCACTCGGAACAAAAGTGTCTGATGCGGAAACCGGTGAGGTCATTGGTGATTTAACAAAAATCGGCGAAACGCTACTGGTTGCTAAAGGCGGTTTTCATGGCTTGGGTAACACCCGCTTTAAAAGCAGTATTAACAGAGCGCCGCAGAAAGCCAGTAAAGGTTCTGAAGGCGAGCATCGCGTACTTATTCTGGAGCTGACTTTAATTGCCGATGTCGGTTTGCTGGGAATGCCTAACGCAGGCAAATCCAGCTTGATACGGGCAGTATCATCAGCAACACCAAAAGTTGCTGATTATCCTTTTACTACCTTGCACCCAAATTTGGGTGTGGTCAGTGTTGATGATTTGCGCAGCTTTGTGATTGCCGACATTCCGGGCGTTATTGAAGGCGCGGCGGAAGGCGCGGGACTGGGCTTGCAGTTTCTTAAGCATCTGTCGCGCACAGGGTTATTGTTGCATCTGATTGATGTAATGCCTTACGAAAGTATGGACACGCCCGTACAGGCGGCCAGGAAAATTATTCATGAAGTCGAAAAATGGAGTGATGATTTGGCTAATAAGCCGCGTTGGCTGGTGCTGAATAAAATTGACAGATTGCCATCTGAAGAAGTGGATGAGCGTTGTCAGGCGATTGTTGATGAATTGGGCTGGACTGCCCCCGTTTTTAAAATCGCGGCAATTAATGGCGATGGTACGAGAGAGTTAATGTTTGCCATCATGAACTTTTTGGAAGAACAGCGGCGGAAAGACAGTGAGCAGGAATGATTTTGCAATAGTTAAGCGAGTAGTTGTAAAGATAGGCAGTGCCTTACTGACTAAAGGTGGGCAAGGACTTGATAAAACCGCTATCACTGCCTGGGTCAAGCAAATGGCTGGTTTAAGACATCAGTCAATAGATGTGGTGTTGGTTTCTTCGGGTTCAGTGGCTGAGGGCATGAGTCGTTTGGGTTTGAAAGTAAGGCCAAAGACCTTGCATGAGCTACAGGCGGCAGCGTCAGTGGGCCAAATGGGTTTGGTGCGGGTTTTTGATGATAATTTTCAGCAACATGGCTTACATGCGGCACAGGTATTACTCACGCATGATGACTTATCTAGCAGGCAACGTTATTTAAATGCCCGTAGCACCCTGTTGACCTTGCTAAAGTTTGGTGTAGTGCCGGTTATCAATGAAAATGATGCCGTTGCCACTGAAGAAATTCGCTTTGGTGACAATGATACCTTGGCGGCATTGGTGGCCAATCTGGTTGAAGCCGAGTTGTTGATCATTCTGACCGATCAAAAAGGCTTGTTCACAGGCGATCCCGGTTTGTATCCCGATGCGCAATTAATTTCCGAGATTAGTGTTAATGATGATCGACTTGAAAAAATGGCGGGTGATAGTCGAAGCGGGTTGGGCCGGGGTGGTATGTCCACTAAAGTGCGTGCAGCGAGATTGGCTGCCCGGTCAGGTGCGGCCACTGTAATTGCTGCGGGTGTCGTTGAAGACGTAATTACCAAGATAATTTCCGGCGTTGATCTGGGAACTTATTTCGTGCCGGATATTGAACCTTTTGTGGCAAGGAAACGCTGGCTTGCCGGGCAGTTGCAAGTTAAAGGACAGTTGGTTCTGGATGCAGGCGCGGTTAGGGTGTTGAAAAGTGACGGTAAAAGTCTGCTTGCTGTCGGCGTTAAGTCCGTTTCAGGCCAGTTTGAGCGCGGCGAATTGGTGTCTTGCAAGGATGAAAGCGGTTTGGAAATCGCGCGTGGACTCATCAATTATGGCAAGATGGATGCTCAATTAATAGCAGGGAAAAGCAGTTCGGAATTTGAGAAAATTTTGGGTTATGCGGATGATTCGGAAATGATACACAGGGATAATATGGTGTTGATCTAGGATTTTGTGCAGGGACAGGGTTCAAGAAGATTGAGGCGCAAAGTCCAGCACCTGTTTGATCTAATCCGGGAGCGGATCAAATAACAATAAAATCATAAAAGAGCAGTCTACTATGCAATCTTCTGAAAAAATTCATTCGACACAGTTCCTGGAGCATCAGCTACAGGAGGTCATTGCTCTGCTGGAAAAGCAGCAATTGGAAAAATCGCTGGTTCAACGAGGCCCTGCAACCAATCACGAACTGGTTGAGGCGATGTTGCAAAATCAGCATCAAGCCCGTCTTCAGGAAAAGTTTGCACTTTTGCATCCTGCCGATATCGCCTCTATTCTTGAATCGCTGCCCCTGGATCAACGCAAGACGGTATGGGATGCGATTAAAATCCTACATGACGGACAAGTTTTGCTGGAAGTATCCGATGCGGTACGGCATACACTTATTTCAGGCATGGAAGCGGAAGAACTGGCAACAGTTGCCGGCAAATTAAACACCGATGAAATAGCGGATCTTGCAGCAGACATTCCCAAGAGAACCATGCTAAAGATTCTCAGATCGTTGAACAGCAAGGAGCGCAAGCATTTAAATGCCATTCTGTCTTATCAGGAAAGCCAGGTCGGTGCATTGATGGATTTTGGCATGATTACTATTCGGGGAGATCTCAATTTAAAAGCCATCATCGCTTATATCCGCAAACTGGGTAAATTACCCAGTCATACTGATAAATTGTTTGTCGTCGATCAGCACAATAAAGTCCAGGGGATATTGCCATTGCAGCGATTACTGACGCATCTGCCTTCCCAACAGGTTGCCGATGTGATGGTGACTGATTTTGTCCGATTTCAGATCGATCAGGAGGCCGCCGAAGCGGCACGGGCATTTGAACGGTATGATTTGATCTCCGCTCCGGTTGTTGATAACGAGGGTAAGCTCCAGGGACGGCTTTGTGTTGATAATATACTGGATTTTATCCGCGAAAAAACGGATGAAGACCTGCTTATTCAGGCGGGCGTCGGGGAAGAAGAAGACTTATTTTCCAGTGTTTGGAAAAGCGCCAGAAATCGCTGGGGTTGGTTATTAATCAATATCGGTACTGCCTTCGCTTCGACGCGCATTATTGGCGTATTCGAAGATATTATTTTACAACTGGTTGCGCTGGCATCATTAATGCCGATCATTGCTGCAATGGGGGGCAATACCGGTAATCAAACCAGTATGCTGATTATCCGGTCACTGGCATTGGGGCAAATCACTCCAAGCAATATACGTCGCTTGATAAAAAAAGAACTGACCCTTGCCATTATCAACGGTATATTTATCGGGGTTATCATGGGGCTGTTGAGTATGCTGCTTTATCGAGACATAGCCCTTTCCGCCGTTATGGCAACAGCTATGTTTATTAATTTGCTGGTTGCCGTAATTGTCGGTCTCGGCATTCCCCTGCTACGGCATAAGTTTGGAAAAGACCCCGCAGTGGGAACCAGCGTTATACTAACAGCTGTTACTGATTCAATGGGATTCTTTATTTTTCTGGGGTTAGCGAGTTTGTTTTTAATCAAGTAAAGGGTATTTAATTTTTCGCAATCAATCAAAAATAATTTTGGGTAGTTACATGTAGGTCTGCAATCGGCCCAGGTTGTGTCAAAATGTTAAAACAAAACTTTGATTAACGGCTTTTATTCCACTTTAGCAGCAGAAAACTTTATTATTTGATATAAGTTTTCCACTTTGTTCTAAAAACATAAGTACCTATAACTATTATTTTCCACTGCACTTTTGATTAATACGTTTAGACACAGCCTCGACCCAAAGCAGCTCATCAATTTTCTTACATGCTGCCGTTCAACTGTGGCGGCCCAATATCGGTTTACGACCGTGGGCGCCATCGGATTATGCGGTTTAACTCTCGTGAATCTGGTTTTCAGATTTCTCAATTCTTGACGGCGTTTCAATCGAAGTGCAAAATTCAGTCTAAATGGTCGAGAAAGGCCATGGAAATCCCTTTCATCCATCGGTGTTACAATGAACAAAAAGCGAAACATTTTAGGGTTTCTGCAATCGCTTCCGGTCCTTTTGATGTTCAGTGCTGCATCTGCAGACGTGGCGGAAAAAGTCGATCCGCTCATAGAGCGCATAGTAGGTCGCGACCTGGGGCTTTACCAGACCGGCGAGCAGCGGAACATTAACGACTTAGCGGCGGAAATCCACGCTTTACGCGAGGAACTTCACCAAACCCATGAACATCAGGACAATCGCCTCCAGCGCATTGAGGGTCTGTTGAAGCTGACTGCCGGTAAACAGGTTGCACAACAGCTATTGCCTGCCGCCGAACCCGTGCCTGCCGGTCTTCCGAATGGTTCAGGAAAAATATCGGTTTGTAGCAGTGGCTGTGATTTCAATGATTTGCAAAAAGCCGTGGATGCGGCGATGCCCGGCGGGGAGATCAACGTCGCGCCGGAAATCAACGGTACCTGCGCAGTGATCGGCAAATCGCTACGTATTGTCGGCAAGCGTGGCACGGATGGCCGCCGCGCCCATCTTGCCGGTGGGGTCTGTGCCGGCAAAGCGCCCTTGGTCACGGCCGCAGGTAATATTGTCATCGAGGGTTTTGAAATCTCTGGCATCGCGGTCGGCGACGGCAATGGCGCTTGCCTCCGACTGGACCCAGGTACTCGCGACCTGACAGTCCGAGATATCTACTGCCACGATAGTCAGGACGGGATACTCGGCTCAAGTGACGGGCAAATGCTAATCGAGGATTCGATTTTTATCGGCAATGGCTTTGGCGAAGGCCAAGCTCATGGCCTCTACGTCTGGGGAGGCGAAGTGCTGATCCGTCACAGCCAGATACTCTCGACCCAAAACGCCGGACATTCGCTTAAATTTGGGGTACGCAAACTAACTATTGAGGATAGCATCATCGCCGCATTGAATGGACGTAACTCTCGGGCTTTGGATGCATTCGCAGGTGGCGAAGTGGTGTTGCGTCGCAACGTGATCCAGCAAGGCCCACAATCCGACAACAGTGACGTCATCGGCCTTGCGCTTGAAGCAGGGCGCTTGCTACCAGAAGGCCACAGCTTACGGCTAGAGAATAATTGGGTGATTTACGACGGTTCCAGCCGAGGTATATTGATTCGGGGCCAAAAACTTGGTCCAATTACGCTTCAGAACAATACATTTGTAGGGCTGAGTGGTGTTGGTATCGACGGTGTCCAGGATAATGGCAACCGTTGGCTTGCAACTCGCAAACAGGCCGGACTGCCAGTGTTTGACGGAACACTGTCCAGTCTGCCGACCAGCGCGGCCAAACAATGATGCAGACGGCGGCGAGCCTACTCTTTTTTGACTGATCAGAGTTGTAAGCTTGCAAACTTTGACAGCCCGTCAAGTGTTTTCTGCAATAAACAAAACCACTATCTTCCTTGTCGCCGTACTTGACTTTACCCGGCTTCAGAGCAAGCCGGTGACCCGATTCTGCGGTCGATCTTCTACAATGGTGCAATCCCAACGGTTTTACGTAAGTCGAACTTGACCGGCCAGCAGCTTTTAAGTGGTCATTTGTGATTTTACAGAAGGGCCATCAACACATCTACAAATATTGGCTGTCTGCAATTGGCCCAGGTTGTGTCAAAACGTAAAAGTCGACAATAGGGTGGGGTTATTGTTATTTATTATGATAAAAAATAGATTCAAGTGGGGGTTAATTGTTAAAATTTTGCCTGTCTTACAGGCAGGCAGTGGAATTCTTTTTGATTCGATCGATTATGTCTTGCGTTTTGACACAACCTGGGCCAATTGCAGTTAATCAGTAGTCTCAAATTCAACAACAAATTCCGAGTTGATTAAGTAGCGCCAAGATTCCCAGTCTGAATTTTTTAACCAAGGATTCCAAAAAGTCAGCTAAATCCCTCTGTATCCCGAAGTAATCGGGTAGCGCCGATCACGCCCGAACGCTCTGGTGGTAATTCTGATACCGGGTGGTGATTGCCTGCGTTTATATTCATTTCTGTCTACCAGATTAATGGCTCTGGCGACATCCTCGCAGCTGAATCCGGCAGCAATAATTTCTTCAGCAGATTGGTCCAGCTCTACATAACGTTCCAGGATGGGGTCTAAAACGTCGTAAGGCGGTAATGAGTCTGCGTCGATTTGATCAGGCGCTAATTCGGCGGATGGCGGGCGGGTAATGACGCGCTCGGGGATTACCTTGGACAGCGTATTGCGATACTGCGACAATTGATAAACCAGCAATTTGGGTACATCCTTGATCGGCGCGAAACCACCCGCCATATCGCCATAAAGCGTTGCATAACCGACACTCATTTCGCTTTTATTACCCGTAGTCAATAACAGTTTGCCTTGTTTGTTGGATAGCGCCATTAAAATCACCCCGCGGCAACGCGCCTGAATATTTTCTTCGGTTGTATCTTTGGTTGTCCCTACAAAAACCTCGGCCAACATGCCGGTAAATGCGTTGACGGCGGGCTCAATGGGTATGGTATGGTATTTCACACCCAATGCCTCTGCTTCCAGTACGGCGTCTTCGTTGCTCATCGTCTGTGTGTAGCGAGACGGCATGAGTACCGCTTCAACTTTATCATGTCCCAGTGCATCAACCGCCAAAGCTAACACCAGCGCCGAATCAATGCCACCGGATAAGCCTAAAATGGCGCCTTTAAAACCGTTTTTACGCACGTAATCCTTAATGCCCAGCACCAAGGCCTGATATTCACTGGAGATTTCATTGTAAAGCGGAGCACAAGTGTTCGTTACGGGATTGTTGCCGTCAAATTCAATCACACTGATTTGTTCTTTAAATTCTTCTGCCCGAAACACAATGTCGCCTTGCGAATTGGCGACAAATGAAGCACCATCAAAAATCAGCTCATCCTGACCGCCCACTTGATTAACATAAACCAGGGGGATCTTCGCGGCTTTAACTTGCCGGCAGATAATGGCTTCGCGTTGATGGATTTTTCCCGAATTAAACGGTGAGGCGTTGAGTGTCAGCAGTAGTTCTGCCCCGGCTTGTTTCGTAGCGTCAATAATGCCGCTTTTCCAAACATCTTCGCAAATCGTCAGTCCAATGAATGTACCATTAAACTCAAACACACACGGCTGATTACCCGCAGAAAAATAACGTTGCTCATCAAACACCCCATAATTGGGTAGTGCCTGTTTGCGGTAACGTGCCAGCATTACGCCTTGATGTAATACCACGGCGCTGTTGTAAAGCTTACTGCCGTCACGTTCAGGAAAGCCGACGACCAGCGCAATATCGGCAACGCGGTCGACAAGCTGATAAACGGCGTTATTGGCTGCGGTAATGAAATCAGCACGCAATAACAGGTCTTCGGCAGGATAGCCGGTAATGGTCAGTTCAGGAAAGACGATAATATCGGCATTTAACTGGTCACGGGCATAAACAGCTGCTTCGATGATATTATTAATGTTTGCGGCTATATTGCCGACCAGGAAATTGATTTGTGCGAGTGCAATTTTTAATGACATTAGGAAAAGGCTCAAGGTGCAGGCGAAAAATAGCTTGGAAGCTGTCTGGCGAACATTATACGTATTTTGCAAGCGTGTGTTGATCATGGTAATTCGAATCAATATGCCTAAATCATTTGTTAACATTGGCAGTATGTACTTTGACGTACCTCAGTGCGATTATTCTGATATTTTCTGTAGGGGCCTTTAGCGCCGGCAATTGCAACTAAAACCCCCTCTTACAAGATTAAAATTATTGCCGGAGTTCGAAAACTTACTCTTGTTTTGATAAATCAACATTCAGAGCGGTGTCCTGTTGGTTTAGTCAGGTACAATTTTTGTCAATGTTTTGTAAAGCTTTATGTTAATATAGAACTTTTAATTTGATGCAAAGAAGCAACTATGACTGGCCCTAATGATGACTCAGCGCAATATTTAATTAGCACGGTTTCGAAAAGATCAGGGGTTAAATCCGATCTCGTCAGAGCTTGGGAACGTCGCTATCAGGCTGTAACACCTACACGTACGGCGGGTGGACATCGGGTTTATACTGATCAGGATATTGCCCGTTTAAAATTACTCAATCAGGCAACCAGCAATGGCCATAGCATCAGTCAAATTGCCCAACTCTCGCTTGATGATCTAAAAAACCTGTTGAAAAATGAACCCGGCGCAATAACGCAAACGTTCAATAGTATTACTCCTTCAGCCAGCGACAGGGTCCATCTTGCAGAGGATTATATTGAAAAATGTTATGCGGCAGTGTTGGCTTTCGATGCTAAAACGCTGGAGTCGCATTTTGAAAACGCGATTGTAGAGCTGAGATCCGAAGCATTTATTGAGCACTTGTTGACGCCCTTGCTAACCAGGATCGGCGACCGTTGGAAAACAGGAGAACTCAGGCCGGTTCATGAGCACATGACATCATCGGTTATTCGTTCTTTGACTTATATTTTACGAAACAATAATCCGTGCTCTGCCGATGCACCCAGGATGATTGTTAGTACTCCGATTGGTCAATTGCACGAATTAGGCGCTTTACTCGCCGCTATCATGGCGGAACTTAGCGGTTGGCAGGTAACCTATCTGGGTGCGAATCTGCCTGCTGAAGAAATTGCCGCCGGGGTGAAATATACTAATGCACGCGCGCTGACTATTAGCCTCAGTTTCGCCACCGATGATCATGTTGTGCCGAAAGAACTAAGACGACTGAAAAAACTGATCGGTAACAAAGTTGCACTTATTGTCGGAGGAAGAGCGGCCGGTCATTATCAAGCAGTATTAAATGAAGTCGGTGTGTTAAATATTCAAAGTTATGAGCATTTTAGACAAATTCTGGATCAACTGGCTGCTAATGGCGTAGAGCAAAATGCTGATAATGTCTGAAGGATGATTTAGGTTAGCATAACCCGGCTTTTGCCAATTTTTTAATTATTAAAATCTTCTATGAGCTTTTGGAAAAATAAAAAACTGACTGAAATGACTACCGAGGAATGGGAATCATTGTGTGATAGCTGTGGCAAATGTTGTCTGCACAAGCTGGAGGACGAGGATACGGGGAAAATAGTTTTTACCAACGTCGCTTGTAGGCTCATCAATCTGAATACCTGTCGATGTAACCGTTATACCGAACGCACTCGATTAGTGGCGGAATGTCTGGATTTAAAACGGTTTGACTTTGCACAATACAGTTGGTTGCCTTCAACTTGTGCTTACCGTTTGCTGAATGATGGTAAAGAACTCCCCGCATGGCATCCCTTGGTATCGGGAAGTACCGTGAGTGTCAAAAGAGCGGGCGTTTCAATCAGTAGCTATGCCATAAAAGAATCGGCTGCGATGAATCTGGAAGACCATATTATTGAATGGCTGAATTGAGAATAAACACTACTATTGCCAACTTGCCGGGTATGAACACGATACGTGTGGCTATCAGCGTTTAAGCTTGATAACAATTCCCGCTCCATCCACGGATTTTTGTTTTTCCACTTCCGGTTCCGGAGACATCAAAAAGCCGCTATCCAATTCTAACGGTCGAGACTTTTTATTAGTTTCGGGGGCAAAAATATTAGTCGCCCGGCTTTGCGCAGTCGATTTCCTCTCAATTTTCAGGTCAGCGTTTTCAGTGTCTTTAAACGGAACAGAAAGATCCAGAGGTTTTTCAAACTCGTTACGTTCAATGGGATTATTTTCATCGGCAACACCGGTATCTGTTGCTTTGATTGTTGTTTGCGGGTTTGCTTTGACGGACTTAACACTGCTTTTTGCTTTCAGCTGTGTTGTTTCCTGCAGTTTGCGGGTGTGTTCGGTTTCGAATGGCCCAAGTCCAACAGCTGTTTTCTGTTTTTCCATGGTTGACATATCATTATCAACTGGCTTGTTAAGGCCGCTTAGAAAAACCCATGAAACAGTAAGAAAACTCAACAAAAATATACGGTATTTTGTCATCTTAATTTTTCCACTTCAGTTTTAAAGCTAAAGTAACCGAGCTACTAGTAAAAGGCCTGTTCAAATGATTCAACTTATGGCTTGAACAGGCAAAAAAGAAAAATAACCTGGCTCGAATGGTAATAAAGCAGGAATTTCAAGAGTCTAGAAATATTAACAAATGAGCTGCTACGAGGAAAGTTACCATAGTCCTAGTCCAATATACAAGTCTCATTTTTCTTCTTGACAGCCCAAAAAGAAACAGGAACCGGTTGCTACTCAACCTATCATTTCAGTCTGATAACGATAAATCTTGATCTTTTCAGACCAGTAATCGGGAGCTAACCCTGCTTTTTGTTTTAAATGCCGTAGAAATTGTTCAGGTTCAGGCAATTGCTCCCATACCGAGGGCAAAAAGGTTCCGCGTTTATGACCTTCTTCCAATATTAAGCCGTCTATGCCGGGTTGTAGCTGGGTTATTAAATCTTGTTCTGAGGTAAATGAAACAGGTTTAGCAGGTGTGAGTATGGACAGGTGAATTTCCAGTTCACCGAATTCACCGTTTGCCAATGGCGGAAAACGCGGGTCTCTGAAGGCCGCTAAAAAAGCGTTTTCGGCAATATCTTCGGCCAGCGGTCTGATTGCTTCCAACATACCAATACAGCCGCGCAGTTGATGGTGTTTCTGCAGGGTAACAAAAGTTGCACGAAGCTCTGTCAATTCGACTGGAAAATCGGCTAGATTAATTTTTAATGGTCGGCCCGTTTGCAAACCATGCTGAATGGAGCTTTTTGCTAAATCCAGCAATCGTTGTTGCTGTTCTTTATTCAATGACATAAGCGCCATATCCCACAACTCTGCTTTTATCTCCAGCAGTATCCCCGGAGTTTCGCAGATCGATTGTTTTAATTGTTAGTGATTTTTCCCGCGCCAGCTTTAATAATCCGCTGACCGGAACTTTGCCGCAAGCGGAGTCAAAGGCGAGCCGTTCATATTCCAGGTGTTCTATTATCGCGCTGGTTGCTTTATCGAGCTGTTTTGCGGTTGCATAATCGTGATAATGGCTCAAGTCAGAACTGATAACAATCAAGGTTTCATTACCACCCCACAGAGCATCGATAACCTGGCTGACTTGTTCCGGCGATGCGTCGCCCGCGACAATGGGGACAATTTTGAAGTCATCCAGCATTTCCTGTAAAAAAGGCAAATGGACTTCCAGACTATGTTCATAGGTGTGCGCCTGTTCAAGGTAATCGACAAAGGGTAGCTTGGCTATAGCCTCTACGGCTTCCTGGTCGACTGTGATAAGTCCTAAAGGGGTGATGAATGATTGCGCTTTGCTCACGGCCAACCCTTTGAAAGCAACACGATGGGATGGGCCGATGATGACAACGCGGGTAATACGGTCATGGGCTTTTTTTAATCGCGCATAAGCGCTTGCGGCAACAGGGCCTGAATAAATATAGCCGGCATGAGGCGCGATGATGGCTTTGGGAACTTTCGCACTCGTTTCAGCATCATTTAAGTATTCGTCCAGCATTTGATGCAGTTGTTGCCGATTTGCAGGGTAAAATGTGCCTGCTACGGCGGGTTGTCTGTTCATAAGGTAATCCTCTTGTGTTCCGGTAAAAGATTCATGGAAATCTTTGCAAGTCATTTAAATCAAAAACATTAAATGCTGACACTTATTTACGACAAGATGATCTATTAACGGTTCCAGGAGAAAGGCAATGACTGATTTTATTAGCCATGACACGGTGAAAACCCGCTATTGGCATAAATTGGATGACGGACGTATTCAATGTGATGTGTGCCCGAGATTTTGCAAGCTGCACGAAGGCCAGCGCGGTCTGTGCTTCGTCAGGCAGAATCTGGACAATCAGATTGTCATGACCAGCTATGGCCGCTCCAGCGGCTTTGCTATTGATCCTATTGAAAAGAAACCACTGAACCATTTTTTACCCGGCACGCCGGTGTTCTCTTTCGGTACAGCGGGTTGTAATCTCGCCTGCAAGTTTTGCCAGAATTGGGATATCAGCAAATCGCGGGAAATGGATACGCTGATGAGCAAGGCATCACCCGAAGCTATCGCCAAGGCGGCGAAGGATTATGGATGTGACAGTGTTGCCTATACCTATAATGATCCGGTTGTTTTTCATGAATATGCGGTTGATACCGCTCAGGCTTGTCGAAGTCTCGGCATAAAATCGGTGGCGGTTTCTGCGGGTTATGTCTGCGCGGAACCCAGAGCTGAATTTTATCAATGGATGGATGCCGCCAACATCGATTTAAAAGCCTTTACCGAGCGATTTTATCATCAGATTACCGGCGGGCATCTGGAACCTGTGTTGGAAACACTGAAATATATCAAGCATGAAACATCGGTCTGGCTGGAGCTGACAACTTTAATTATTCCCGGCGAAAATGATACGGAAGCGGAACTGGAAGCCATGACCCAATGGGTAGTCGAGAATCTGGGGCCGGATGTGCCAATGCACTTTTCGGCATTTCACCCTGACTGGAAGATGCTCGACAAGCCGCCTACGCCGATTTCATCGTTATTGCAGGCGCGGCAAATTGCTTTAAAAAATGGTGTGCATTATGCCTATGTGGGCAATGTTCATGACAAGTCTGCTGATAGTACCTATTGTCATGGCTGCGGTAAGCTGTTGATAGGCCGTGACTGGTATGAGCTGTCGGAATGGAATCTGGATGAGTCAGGATGTTGCAAATTTTGTGGTGAACGTTGTGCTGGTGTATTCAATGCAAAGCCGGGGAACTGGGGAGCAAAACGAAAAGCGGTTGTTATGGGTTGAGCAGTAACAACATTCGGACACGGCTGCTGAAATCTATGGGGAAGGATTGTGGGAGCGGCTTTAGCCGCCCCCACAATCAGGTCATTTAGTTATTGTCCCTAAAGCGAATCGCCAATTTCAGGTTTATAAAAAGGCCACTTTTTAACGTGCAGATACTTTCTGATGGGAGTTTTAATGACTGATATACACAACGCGATAGAAAACAGACACCAGACTGCTGCATATTCATTAGGATCCGTCGTGGTAATATCTGAAATAAGCGGCCCAATCAGATAATGAAAGCCAACGAAACGATATGAACCATAAATAAACGGCATATAAAAAGCGACCGCAATATAGGTAAACGCATGCAAGCCCCAGTCGAAACCACCCAGCCATTTAACCGGATCCGACATAAGACCATTTAACGGCATTTGCCACGCGATATGCCACGAACCGGAAGTTGAACAAACACTGGGGCCGCAAAAACCTTCCACGCCAATGTGACACGCCCCCGCCCAGCCAAAAGGGTACATTTTGATCAACATGGCAATCGAACCTATTGCGCAAATCGTATAAACGGTTGTGCGGATTTTTAATTTGACGCTGACCGGTATAAAGTACATTGCGACCATGTTGACAAAAAATGGCTGAAACGCGACATGTATATAGCCAAGCAGCGTGAGTATCTGATTACTCGGGTTATCACATAAATCAATATAGATGTAAGTTACCGCCTGTAGTAATTCCATTAAGGCAAAATAGGTTAACGGAATCCAAAGCTCTTTGGATTCGCCTTTTTTAATCGCAAGATACGCTGCGGTACTAAGACCTACGATGGCTAATACCCCCGACGCTTCACCACTCCAACACATAAAACTTCTTCCTCTCTTATAATTATTAAATTCTGCTCATTTCAACGGCCTCCTCTAGGCTTATAACGTTGAAACATCAGTAATGTATTCCTGATTAGTAAGAATCTGTAGCCAATGCGCAACACCTAATGACAATGTCGTTCCGCAGGGATTGCCGGAATCTAGAAGTCCAGGATGGCGTATTGAGATTACATCCCTGTAACCTGGATACCGGCAATCCCTGCCGGTATGACGATTTCTGCAAGTAACTGAAGTATCTTGCTAATCAGAATGTTTTTTGCTTGTTAATGCTTAAATAGGCGCAAACCGCACTATTGTATTACAAGTGGACAGGGATTGAGAAAGGGTTGTGAAAACTATGTTTTACAGCAGGTTCAAGGGTAAGACAAATAGGGGGGTGTTAAATAAGTTTAGAGGTTTATGCCTTTCGCCCCGAACCTTGAGTTATACAGGTATGGCAGAAAATGCCTCAAGGTCCTCTACTGCGGCAGCGGTCCGGCGTATGAGTTCATGGTTGCTTTCCAGAGTCATCATGCCTCCGACCGCGAGTGTTACGATCATTGCTTCAAAGGGATAGATGAGGTGAGCTCGATATCTTTGCAGCAGTATGTTGACATTAATGCCTGTGACGCCATTATCTTCTAAACATTGAGCATAAATTTTAATAAGGCTTACTTTATGAAGCCGACGGGTCTCAGGGTTGAGGGCGGTGGAGAGAAAGTAAGCAATATCGCTTATTCCCTCGCCAAAACGGATCAGTTGCTAATCGAGAAGGCCAGGTTGAGACTTGTTCCAGAATAGATTGCCGGGATGACAATCATGATTAACGAGTGTTTGAGGACCTTGCGTAAGAAAACGCATCGCTTGCCGGCGATGACGGGCTATAATGGATAGCCTGAGCATGAAGCGTCGAGGGGATTAGTTCTCCAGCCCGATGCAGTCCTCGTTTCATCAACGGAACTGCCATTGCTGAGCCTAAAAAATCTTCCAGGCGACGAACCGGGCCGGCCAACCAGGGATAGGTATGGTTAAGATGCTCTTTATTCCAAAAACGGGCATGGAAGTTGGCAAGTTGTTCGACAACCAGGGCAGCTTGAGGAAATGTCAAAGCATCTTCCGGACTGCCGAGAATAGTTCCCAATTCTGTCATATCGGTAAGAACCAGTGTCGCGCCCCTGCCAAGCTGGCTTTGTGCTGCCAGGAAATTAGGTATGGTGACCAATACCGACCGGGCAACTTCATTATAGAAACGTACCTCCGTATGTAGCAGCCTTGGTAAAGCGGTGATTAACAAGCCATCGATGGCAGCTTTATAAATCACTGTCCAGGCAAAATAGCGGGTTCACTGTGTTCTACTTTGATACGTATACGCGTTGTCGTCCCAATATCGTCAGAAACAACGTCCACATTAGAAACGACTATATGAGCATGATGCTTGTTAACTAATCGTTGAGCCCAGTCGATTGTTAAATCGCTGGGCTGGCAAACAAGAATGTTCTGCATTATCTTGAGTCCTGATTGTCAGTTGGAATGTGAATAACTGATACAGGTAGAGGAAAGGGGTTATTTATACAATCATCTATTTGGCCACTTTTCCAAATATTCGGGTATCGTATCTGAACTGTGTGCCGGCAGGATAAACAAATTGAGCATTCAAAACTTCAGTTCCTCCAGGCTGTATCAAATTACGGGGCAATTCCAAATAAAATCTGCCGTTACACCGGGTAATTTTTAGACCGTTTCCTGATGATGAATATAAGCCCCGAGCCTAAAAGCCAGAAAGAAGCAGGCAATGGAACAGGCGAGCCATAGACATACTGAATAGCGGCAATATCGTCGCTCCCCAATTCTCTGCGGAGATTGATCCAGGCATCGCAAGTTGTAAGTACGCACATGATGGCGTTATTTTCATTTCCCAGGAGACCATCATCCTCGGGATGCCCCAAACCCAGCGTATGTCCGATTTCATGAACAAGTAAGCCTTGCAAGTCATTGGCGAAGTCAGTCACCTGGTAAGGTTCGCCTTCTGCGTAGGGATAAATTTGGAAACTTGCCAGGCTGTTCAACGCCAAATCCCCAGCCAGGGCATCCGGGAATGCACTATCTCCGGGAGGACCGTAACCAGCACCGCCACAACAGGGATCAGAAAATTCAAACGCGCCAATTCGAATATCGGGCGTGATTGATCCACCAAAGTTGCCGCCAGAATCGGTTGTTTGCACAAAGGTTAAATTCGCTGCCGCTGACCAGGTTGCGAAAGCATTGGTGACGGCATTATTGAAAGCGCCATTACCGTAAACATTATCGATATTTGTTCTGAATGTACTAAGGGTATTGGGCCCGTTATAGCCGCTTATGTTAGAAGTAACACCGTCAGTCATAAAACTCCAGCTAATAGTCGCTCCGGTACCCCATGTGTGTGGTCCCCATTTTTGGGGATTTGATAGCGTTTGATCTCCGTTTGCCAGCAACACATAAGAAAGTGCGGGTACTGGCGCTAAAGTTGCTGCGACTATCAATCCACAGAAAAGTGGCTTTAATCTGATTACTTTCATTTTTTCTCCGGCATTTTGATTAAGATTTTGTTAAGTAAAACACTGATTTTTTTTAATCTCAATCCCCCCAGATGGGGGTATTGCAGACAAGCGCCAATCGGCGTGATAATTAACTGATAACGTGAAAAACCATGGCAATAAATTTGGAAACTCATGAAAATCTTGCTGCTTGATGACCACGCATTATTTCGGGCCGGGCTACGTTTATTACTTGGCACTTTAGGCAAAGCCACAGAAACGATGGAGGCTGGCTCAATTGATGAAGCCATGTCGATCGTTTTGAAGAATCCAGACCTGCAACTGTGTTTACTGGATCTTAATCTTCGTAACGAAAATGGCTTAATGGCACTTGCCCGAATCAAAAGTTATGCACCCGATATTGCGCTTGTTGTCGTTTCCTCCAGCGAGGAGACTTCGGTAATACGGACTTGCCTGGATGCGGGAGCAATGAGTTTTATCCCCAAAAGCGCCGCGCCTGAGGTTCTTGCGGAAGCACTCAGGCATGTCCTGGCTGGTTCAGTTTATCTTCCTCCCCGGCTGATGAATGTAGGGGATGGATCGAATGACCAGTCCGTCACCTTATCATCCAGACAAAAAGAGGTATTGGGCGGATTGTGCAGGGGCCGGTCTACAAAATCAATCGCGCGTGACCTTGCCTTGTCAGAGCACACTGTCAAGGAATATATAACCGCAATTTTTCGTTTGCTCGATGTACATAACCGGACAGAAGCAGTGATCAAAGCAGGGAGAATGAAACTGCTTTTTGATGAGCGGTTGTAGGTACTCACCATGATCGGCAAAACGATTAACAAGCGTTCATCGGAGCCGGAATCTCTCACGCCCAACCCGCTTTCATTCGAGCACGAAGTATTACTAGAATTGATTCATCTGCACCTGAAAGTGCTTAAACGTATGCCGCCAGTTCAGGTTTTACTTGTCATTGGTGTCGGATTACTTGTATATCGTTCAATCGATTTCTACTTATTGTCAGGCTGGGGAGTGCTGACAATTTCGCTGGAGTGTATGCGTGCCGCTTACGCGCGCACTATCATCAACAGCGGCAAGATTGATGATCCGAATTCGGTCCATCGCATGCTTATATTTTTGGCGGCTATCGTGGGCGTCTCCGTCGGACTTGGCGGCGTGTTATTCATCCCTTCAATTCCACTGCCAGACCAGGCACTGCTTGTCATTATCCTGTTCACCATGCCGTCGGCGGGTGTTTCTGTAGCGGTATCGTCCAGGTCAATTCTGGCCGCCTACGCATTGTTCATTTTGGTGCCCACATCTTTAACCTGGGCGATGCTTTACCCTCAGCAAATTTATTCGGTGGCCGGACTGACGGTTTTGTACTGGTTATTCATTATCAGCGTGGCTGCCGACGGAGAACACTTGCTGCACCGATCCGTGGCGATTCGCCGTGAGCGCGACCAGGCTGTTCAGGATCTCGAAAGAAGCAACGCCGAAGAGCGCGCTGCGGTGACCAAAGCTGAACTCTTATCGCAGACACGTGCGCGTGTCTTGGCCACTGCCAGCCACGACCTGCGTCAACCCCTGCACGCCTTATCCGTCTATAGCGCTGTTCTTGCCTCCAACCCGACACCCCGATACTTTGCCGGAGGTTGCACACAACATCGACCGTCTGGTCCGATCTCTGGGTAGCCTGCTGCACGGATTGCTTGATCTTTCGCGTTTATCGGCGAATTACTATGTGCCGGAACGGCAGCGTATATCGCTGGATAGACTCGTCGAAGGCGTCTGCTACGAATACCAATCGAACACTGAAAACAAACGCCTGGACCTGATTCTCGACCTCGGACATGCGCGCCTGTTCGATGATCCGATTGCAATAGCCAGGATAACTCGCAATCTGCTCGACAACGCTTTCAAATACACGGAGCAGGGTGAGGTAAGAGTTCGCACACGCAGCGCTGACGGTTCGGCAATTCTGATCGTTGAAGATACCGGCAAAGGTATTCCCGTTGACGAGCAAAGCCGGATTTTCGAGGAGTTTTATCAATTGGATAATCCCGAACACGATCATTATAATAAAGGTGTTGGCCTCGGACTTGCCATCGTACGGCATCTTTGCGATCTAATCGATGCACAAATTTCTCTGGTTTCCAAACCCGGAGAGGGTTCGTGTTTTAGCGTGACATTCAACAGCGTCGTGACCGATTCTTCACGCCAGAGAAAGACAGCGTCGACTGATTCTATGCGCTTGCAAGGTAAGCGTATTTACGTCGTCGATGATGAAATCGATATTCTCGATAGTATGCGCTGTTTACTGAGCGCCTGGGATGTCCACATTGAAACGGCCAACTCGCCAAAAACCGCCGAAGCGCTTTTTAAACAAGCCGGCATCCCGCATCTGCTTATTGTCGATTTACGGCTGCGGGGAGAGGAGCGCGGCGTCGAATTGGCAAGCCGCCTGCAACGAATTCATGGCGATTTTCCCGTGTTGATCGTAACCGGCGAAACGGCCTCGGAATTCCTCAATAAAGCGGACAAAGCGGGTTACCCCCTGTTAAAAAAACCGATCACTCCCGAAATTCTTTACCATGCAGCATGCAGGGCGATTGACCCTGAATTCGATCGGTAAAGCGAAGATTTTCAGCGAGACTTTTATCTTTTCCTGCTAATTTAACGCTTCGATAGCCAACTTAGTAACGAAAATAACACACTTGAGCATTTATATTTTGTGGGAGCGGCTTTAGCGGCACTCTTCGCGGCTAAAGCGCTCCCACGATAACTCCCTATGCCCAGGCTATTTAGCACCGTTCGTGTCGGTCCAGATTGAGGCGATTTTAGTTGGTGATAAGGGCTGAAGAGTTGCTTAACATTTCGGCTTCCGAACAGGAATTGCCTTTGGAAATATCCGGTGCAGTTGTCGAATTCGAGCATAGAAATGTCTGGGATGAGATGTTATGCCCGACATTCCCGGTTACTCATGAATAAGCTTGGAACATATTTGTTTGGCTGTGGCAGGGGCATAGATAAAATCACTATTTTGAACCTGTTCATTTTCAGCGACGTCATGATGTTTTTCTTTTTCCATTTCCCAGCGTTTTTTGAAATAGTCAAGAAAGAGGTCCGCAATATTCCAGTTTTCTGATTCAAAAGAAGGCTGGCTTCCAAATTTGAGTTCAGATTCCCAATTCAAATAGGGCATTTTTGAAACCGGCTCAGTCAAATAAAAGCTGTTATAGGCTTTCACTTTTTTAGACTCGTTGGAGATGATAATGAATAAGGGGATGCTGGGTAAACCTTCGTATACAAAAACACCTAATGAACCCTTTATCGTTTCATCAATGCGACTGATCACATCTTCCAGCGATACCTTAAATAACTTGGAGTACTCATTAAATTCGTGTGGATTAAATCCGGAAGTTTCCGTTGCGCGCAGTTCGCCAAATATGCAATCGGCTTTTAAAATCAGCATCCTGAAATGGACGCCGTTTTTTATCGCATTTTCCAGTTCCCGTGATTTGTTTTTGAAGCGGGGATCAAAGGTGATTAGCCAATAAACATAATCGCCAGGTTTCAAGCCTTGCATGACCTGACTAAAATCGAATTCTTTATTGGTGATACCTGAAAATCCTCGCTTAACGGAATTTAACAGAATACTATCGACGTACTTTAAAAGAACTTCACGCAAGCTCTTTACGGATTCTTCGCGCTCCTCAGCAGCACTTAACCAATGATGAAAAAAACCAACAGAAATGATAACGGATAAAAACAAGCCAAATTCTGAAATTATCTTGAATACCCATCCATATTCATTATTAGCAAAATCATGAGCTAAAACCTCAAAAAGTTTGTAAATAGTGAACCCGCCAAAAATAAGAACGAGAGAGAAAAGCCATTTGAGTTTCTTGGCGGCTGTTAGCGTGGACATGGTAATTATTTCTCTATTTTTTGGTTAAGAACTTTTATTGCATAACGTTTAGATCGAACGGCTCACATACACGGCCCGCTCAGGCAGTTGCGGTGGGCAATGCCTCGTACTTGCCCACCCTACTTAACTGCTTAAGGATTATAAGCATCCCTATCAATATAAATATCTATAGGGGTTTCCGGGACTATCGCAGCAACCGGTAAATCCTGACCTGCACGCCAGTTTTTAACCGCTTCCTGTTTGTTAGCGCCGGTAATCAGGAATATGAGTTGTTGCGTATTACTTAAGGCTTTTGCACTGATGGAAACACGTTCCGGTGGCGGTTTGGGCGAATTATAAACTGCATGCGCAAGCTCATCTTCCTGATGCTGATGCCCTGGAAATAAACTGGCGGTATGACCATCTTCACCCATACCCAGCAAAACCATATCAAACGGGAGGGCATTCGCTACGATTTGTTGATATTTTTCAGCGGCTTGTTCCGTTCCCAGTTCAGCTGGAATCGTAAATATCTGCGCATCAGGAATAGCCACTTTTTCCAGAAAAGCCTGAGTTGCCATCAGGCTGTTTCTATCGGCATGATCTGCGGGCAAACAGCGTTCATCGCCGTAATAGATAACCCATTTTGACCAGTCAGCATCCGCTTGGGCCAATAGGCGATACACTTTCTCCGGTGTGCTGCCGCCGGCCAGTACTAATTTGAATGTGCCGTGTTCAGCAATTGCGTATTCTGCAGCATTAAGAATTTGTTGATAGGCGGCCTGTGCGACCTGGTCGGCCGTTTCCAGTGTGTGCCAACGACTATTTTGTTGCATTTATTTACACTCCGGTGTTAGGGAGCTGCGCCAGGATTGGGCGCTTTTTTCAAATAAGCGACTATCTTCAGGTCCCCAGGAACCGGCAGGATACGTAGCAATATAGTCACGTTCAATCGCCCAGGTTTGCAAGATAGGGTCAACAATGCGCCAGGCATATTCGACTTCATCAAAACGCAGGAACAGTGACCGATCGCCTTTCAATACATCCAATAATAAGTCTTCATAAGCATCGATGGCTTTTTCATCGTCATTACGAAAACTGGCATCCAGACTGCTGGTTCTGGTACTCATCTCCAGACCGGGCTCTTTTACGGTCATTTCAATACGAATACATTCCTCCGGTTGTATACCCAATAAGATCCAATTCTGGTTCATACATTGCACATTGGTATCACGAAAAAATTGTAACGGCGGGTGGCGAAAACAAATCGAAATAGACGATTGCGCTTTAGTCATGCGTTTGCCGGTACGCAAATACATCGGTACGCCGCGCCAGCGCCAGTTATCGATATACAGTTTCATGGACGCATAGGTTTCTGTTACGCTATTGGCGGGAATATTTTCTTCCTGCAAATAGCTTTTGACCTTTTCGCCGTTAATATGACCTTGGGCATACTGACCTCGAAAAGCATGTCCATGCACGGCTTCTTTGGGAATGGGACGGATAGATTTTAATACCTTGACTTTTTCATCACGCAAGGATTCCGCTTCCATTGAGGCAGGAGGTTCCATAGTGACTAAAGTCAGCAATTGCAGCAGATGACTTTGCAGCATATCGCGCATAGCTCCCGCACCGTTATAATAATCACCTCGACTGTCAATGCCGAGTTCTTCTGAATGGGTGATTTGAATGTGGTCTATGTAGTTGCGGTTCCATAACGGTTCCAGCATGACATTGGCAAAACGGAATACCAGCACATTTTGCACCATGCCTTTACCCAGATAATGGTCAATACGGTAAATTTGCTCTTCCGTTAAATAGTGACTGATGCGTTTTTGTAATGCCTGGGCGCTATCCAGGTCATAACCGAAAGGTTTTTCAATAATGACCCGTCGCCATCCGTATTCTTCATCAAACAAGTGGTTGTTGCTTAACATCTCCATAACCGTGCCAAAGTCCGAGGGACTGATAGACAAATAAAATGCAATGTTTTTAGAGAAGTTGTTTTTCTCGTTAAGCACTTCAGCGAGTTCTGTGTAACATTGCGGCTCTTTTATATCGCCTTGGTGATATTGCAGTCGCTCGCTGAAACGCTGGAAAATCGCTTCATCAAAATCGTCCCTGGATTTTGTCAGAACCATGTCCCTGACTTCACTTAGCCATTTTTCCTGATCCCACGGTCTGCGGCCTATGGCTAAAATACGCGTGCCGGCAGGAAGTCGATTGGCCACGTCAAGATGATACAGGGAAGGCATTAATTTAATCCGGGAGAGATTTCCCGTGGCACCAAAAATTACGTATGTACAGGGGTCGGCGTTCATAGAGA
This sequence comes from uncultured Gammaproteobacteria bacterium, assembly GCA_963849195.1. Classification (GTDB taxonomy): domain Bacteria; phylum Pseudomonadota; class Gammaproteobacteria; order Methylococcales; family Methylomonadaceae; genus Methylobacter_C. Next base: position 42,052 of record CAWKGQ010000020.1, on the reverse strand, counting down.
AGGACTCAGTCAGTGATTTATTATTTTACTTAAACAGTGTAAGTTGAAGATGCCTTCTTACCGCCATGTCCGGTCCAATCGGTATGGAAAAACTCACCTCTGGGCTTATCGGTGCGTTCATAAGTATGGGCGCCAAAATAATCCCGTTGCGCCTGTAATAAATTGGCAGGCAGTCTTTCGGTGCGATAGCCATCGTAATACGCTAAGGCAGAAGAGAATGCAGGGGTGGGAATACCCAGTTCTATGCCTAAAATGACCGATTTGCGCCAGCCTTCATCGGCTTGTTTCATGGCATTAACAAAGAAATCGGCTAACAACAGATTTTCCAGTTCGGGGTTATCGTTGTAAGCCTGCTTGATGTCATTTAAAAACTGGCTGCGAATAATACAGCCGCCGCGCCACATCAGGGCGATTTCGCCATAATTAAGCGACAGGTTATATTCTTTGGACGCTTCGCGCATCAAGCGAAAACCTTGTGCATAAGAAATAATCTTGGCGGCATACAAGGCGTCACGAATCGCATTAATCATGGCTTGTTTATCACCGGAAAACGCTTGAGTGCGTTTAGGCAATACTTGCGCAGCCTTGACTCTTTCTGATTTTTGAGCAGACAAACACCGCGCAAACACCGATTCGCCAATCAGGGTTAATGGAATGCCTAAATCCAGCGCATTGATGCCCGTCCACTTTCCTGTGCCTTTTTGACCGGCAGTGTCAAGGATTTTGTCAACCAAAGGCTGTCCGTCTTCATCTTTATAGGCCAAAATATTGGCCGTGATTTCAATTAAATAAGAACTTAATTCGCCTTGATTCCACTCGGCAAAGATCGTGTGCATTTCATCAGCGCTTAAGCCCAGGCCTTCGGACAGCAATTGATACGCTTCGCAGATTAACTGCATGTCGCCGTATTCAATGCCGTTATGGACCATCTTGACGTAATGTCCCGCACCATTATCACCGACCCATTCACAGCATGGTTCCCCATTAACCTGCGCACTGATAGCCTGAAAGATGGGTTTAACCTTAGGCCAGGCCGCTTTGTTGCCACCGGGCATAATTGAAGGCCCATGTCTTGCACCTTCTTCACCGCCGGAAACCCCCGTGCCGATATAGTTAAGGCTTTTTTCCTTAAGAGATGCCGTGCGGCGATTGGTGTCAGTAAAAAGTGAATTGCCGCCGTCAACAATAATATCGCCCGCTGATAACAGCGGTACTAACTTGTCGATATATTGGTCGACAACGTCACCGGCCTTAACCATCAACATGACGATGCGCGGAGATTCCAGACTATCAACCAGCTCTTCGAGCGAGTGTGTGCCGACAACCTGTGTTCCTTTTGCCGGGCCGTCTAAAAATTCATCGACAGTGCTGGTGGTGCGGTTATAGACCGCTACTTTAAAGCCGTGGTCGTTCATATTAAGAACCAGGTTTTGTCCCATTACTGCCAGGCCGATTAAACCGATGTTTGCTTTCATGTTTGTCTTCTATAAGGATTACTGTGAGTGAAATATTATCATATTTTGCGGATAGATCGCGCTTAGGTTCAAGCCGAAAAGTAACCTTTTCCAACCATGAACAGCTTTTGGGCTTGGATTAATAATCCCGTACTGTTTTTAATTGCGATGGCGATTTGGTTGCTGCCACGAATGGGAAGTCGTAAAAAAGTCCTTGGTTTGATTATTAACTTTTTAATAGAGACAATCCGCCTCCCAGCTTGAATCCACCGCAATAAATTTACATTTATATTGACTAGTGCTACGTAATCGAGTCTAATGGCGCTCTTTTGTAGTTCCGCCCAGGTAGCTCAGTCGGTAGAGCAGAGGACTGAAAATCCTCGTGTCGACGGTTCGATTCCGCCCCTGGGCACCATGCAAAAAATACGCAACACATCAAAAGGCCCAGGTAGCTCAGTCGGTAGAGCAGAGGACTGAAAATCCTCGTGTCGACGGTTCGATTCCGCCCCTGGGCACCATGAATTCCAAAGGCTCCGATTTATCGGAGCCTTTTTTATTTCTGCCGTCTGACCGGGACGGTATCCGGTTTTATATGATTTTTCCTGCTATCCCCATTTTTTTTGCATTTCATGTTTTCCATGGATTATCCTGCTGAGAAAAATAATTTTCTTGTTGAGCATGTTCTTGATATTAGAAATAGCTACCGCCAGTTGCTCTTAAAAGAATTAATTCCGGACATTCAGTCCGATGAACAGTTTGCCAGGCAATTGTTCCATGCGCCTTTTGCGCTTGTTTCTCATGATACGGCAAGTGATCCGGTTTTTAATTACGCAAACCTGAAAGCGTTGGAGTTGTTTGAATTAACTTGGGAAGATTTTACTCATCTGCGTTCCAGGTTCTCCGCGGAGCCGGTTAATCAGGTAGAACGTGAGCGATTGCTAGCTGAAGTTACGGAAAAAGGTTATATCGATCATTATGAGGGCGTTCGGGTATCAAGTACCGGCAAAAGATTTCTAATAAAAAACGCAGTTGTCTGGAATCTCATGGATAAAAATCAGAGCTATAAAGGGCAGGCGGCCTGGTTTGATAAATGGGAGTTTTTATAGCAATGCCTGGATTTTGCTTTTTTTCAGGCAGACTCCGAGGTTTCCGGTCGATGCGCTGGTTGAAGAACGGCAACTAAATAACCTGGACAAAAAATGTAAAATGCTCAAGTTATTTTCTTTTCATACTTTAAATAAAGAAGATACCGCATCATTACCTTTCAGCTACTGGTGCAGCGGCCAGCCACCCATTCACCTTGGCCAAATCCTCTGGCGACATTGTCTCTACCGCCTGTTTTAAACGCAGGGTGTCGAGCAAATAATTGTAGCGGGCGCGGGTGTAGTCGCGTTGTACGCTGAGGCGTCCGCGTTCGGCGATGATGACATCCAGCGGGGTATGATAGCCGGCCAGGAACCCGGCCTCTGTAGCTTTGGCCGCTGTTTCGCTGGAACGGAGTGTCTGTTGCAAGGCCTTGACTTTGCTGATACCTGCGGTCACACCCAAGAAAGGCTTTGCTGGCGTCCCGGTATACTGAGCGTTGTGCCTATTTCAGTATCGCTAGCGCCTCGCGGTAGCGGTGTTCGGCTTCCCGGATGCGGGAATTGACCCGTCCACCCTGATACAACGGCACATTCAGCGCCAAGCCGATAATGGGTGTGATTAAAAGTGCGGGGGATTTCATAGCCATATTATGCAGCCGCAGCGATGTTCCGATTTTGTCAATATTTATCCCAGTCATCATTCGCCCTGACGACGCGTAACCTCAACATCGGTTCCAGATTAGCCGCTTTCCACCAAGCACCGGGTAACTTCAGTCGTTTCTGAATGACATAACGGTGCGCACTTTTAATCACACCCCTTCTCTACCCCTATAGCTTGTCATCGAACCAAAATACCGGGCACAGGCCGGTTCATAGTATGATATTCAAATTTATTATTCCTTAAAGAATATCAAAGCGCCCCTCTTAAAGAAAATGAAAATATCACTAATCGTCGCGATGGCGAGTAATCGGGTTATCGGCCTGAATAATAAAATGCCCTGGCATTTATCAGCTGATCTTAAAAAATTTAAAAAAATCACGATGGGTTCGTCTATTTTAATGGGCAGAAAAACTTATGAGTCCATAGGCAGACCGCTGCCTGGCCGCACTAATATAATTGTCAGCAGAAATTTGGAATATCGACAAGACGGGTGTTTGGTTTTTAATGATCTTAAAACAGCAATAAAAAAAGCGTGTGAAAGAGCCGAAGAGATTTTTGTTATTGGCGGTGCCGATCTTTATGAAACGATACTGCCGATTGCCGATGCGATTTATCTCACGATTATAAACAAGGAGTTTCAGGGAGATACATTTTTCCCTGACATTGATTTGAATGATTGGTCCGAAGTGGGGCGAGAAGATATTAATGATGATCTCGATGCCTCCTTCAGTTATAGTTTTGTGAAGCTTGAAAGGCAAACCAGAGCAACAGCCAGCAAAAACTAACAAGAAGACGATGAAAACAGTTAAAATAATTGAATTTAACGATAATTCTGTGAAAGCAAAAGCTTGGTAGCTAGCATGCAAACTAAATATAACACTGATGACTTGAGAATTTGTGCGACCAAAGAAGTCATCCCGCCCGCCCGGGTTCACGATGAAATGCCGATTAACGAAACGGCAGCACAAACTACTCTACAGGCACGAGCGGAAATTCATAATATATTAACTGGCGATGATGACAGACTGCTGGTTGTAGTAGGTCCTTGTTCTATTCATGACCCAAAAGCCGCTTTGGAATATGCCGGACTTTTGAAAACAATCAAAGATGAACTAAAAGACGACCTAGTGATCGTCATGCGTGTTTACTTTGAAAAACCTCGCACAACAGTAGGTTGGAAAGGCTTAATTAACGACCCTGATCTTGATTCCAGTTTCAATATCAATAAAGGCTTGCGCGTTGCCAGACGGTTATTACTGGATGTGAACACACTCGGCATGCCGGCAGCGACTGAATATCTGGATTTAATTTCCCCGCAATATGTTTCCGATTTGATTGCCTGGGGAGCCATTGGCGCCAGAACGACAGAAAGCCAGGGGCACCGTGAATTGGCTTCGGGCGTCTCATGTCCAATCGGCTTCAAAAACTCAACGGATGGCACGATAAAAATTGCCATTGATGCGATAAGAGCGGCTATGAGTCCGCACCATTTTTTATCACTGACTAAAGCGGGGCATTCAGCAATTTTCTCAACCACTGGTAATGAAGATGTGCATATCATTTTAAGAGGTGGCAATGGCTACCCTAACTATGATGCAGTCAGTGTCGAGCAGGTTGCTGAAGGTCTGATAAAGGCAGATTTAAGGCCAAATATCATGATTGATTTTAGTCATGCCAACAGTTTAAAACAATGTCAGCGGCAACTGATTGTCGGTGAGGATGTTGCAGGACAGATAGCTAATGGCGACCGTAGAATTATGGGTGTGATGATAGAAAGCCATCTCAAGGGCGGCAGTCAAAATGTTGTTGAGGGACAAGAATTGGCTTATGGCCAGAGTATTACCGATGCCTGTTTGTCATGGGATGATACGGCTCCACTGCTGCGAAATCTAGCTACCGCTGTGCAAAAACGTAGAAAGGTAGACACCAACCGGGATTTAAACTCATGATTGTTTATGTTAATGGTGAAACGCGTAAATATGCTGAAAAAATCTGTGTAGCCGATGTAATCAAAGATATGGGCTTAACTGGCAAAAAAATCGCGATTGAATTGAATAAAGAAATTTTGCCCTTTCAGCAATACGATACTCAAATATTACAAGCTGAAGATCGCCTGGAAATTGTTCACGCCATTGGTGGCGGCCAGGAGGACTCATTCGCACTTGCCGGAGTCACTTATCATTCACGCTTGCTGGTCGGCACAGGTAAATATAAAGATCTGGAAGAAACCCGTCTGGCCATTGAGGCCAGTGGCGCCCAAATTGTGACCGTAGCTATCCGACGCACCAATATTGGCCAAAACCCCGGAGAACCTAACTTGCTGGATATTATTTCACCCGATAAATACACGATTTTGCCTAATACCGCAGGTTGTTATACTGCCGAAGATGCGGTAAGAACTTGTCGTTTAGGCCGGGAACTACTCGGCGGTCACAAACTGGTTAAACTGGAAGTGTTAGCCGACCCAAAAACTCTGTTTCCTGATGTAGCTGAAACCTATATCGCTGCTGAATTATTAGTTAAAGATGGCTTTGATGTCATGGTTTATACCAATGACGACCCGATTGCCGCCAAAAGACTGGAAGATATAGGCTGCGTGGCTGTTATGCCTTTGGCTGCTCCAATAGGATCGGGTTTGGGTATTCGTAATCCTTATAATATTCTGACAATTGTCGAAAATGCCAGCGTGCCAATTTTAGTCGATGCGGGCGTAGGCACTGCATCTGATGCCGCCATTGCCATGGAACTAGGTTGTGCCGGCGTATTGATGAATACAGCGATTGCCGAAGCTAAAAACCCGATACTCATGGCTTCGGCGATGCGCAAAGGTATTGAGGCAGGCAGGGAAGCGTTTTTAGCCGGAAGAATGCCCAGAAAACGTTTTGCTTCTGCATCATCACCCATAAATGGTTTATTTTTTTAAATGCGGGGTGCGAGTCCCAAACCTGCCCCTGCAATCGCAATAAATCTCCCTTATGACCTCTTCTGAACAAACCGTTCCGCAAAGAATCCGTAGTTTTATTCGTCGACAAGGCCGTCTTACGCCTGGACAGCAACTGGCTTTGGATAATTATTGGGAAAAATATTGCCTGGACCCCAAATCGGATTATGATTTTTCACAGATGTTCGGACGTAACGCGCCTCTGTTTGTGGAAATAGGTTTTGGCAATGGCGAGAGTTTGGCCAGGATGGCGGCCGCTAATCCTGATAAGGATTATATTGGTATTGAAGTGCACAGACCGGGCGTTGGACATTTACTGCTGCTGCTAAATCAGCAAGGTCTTAATAACGTCAGAATTTATTGTCACGATGCCATTGAAATACTGGAACACAAAATTGCCGATAACAGTTTGGCGGGGGTGCATCTGTTTTTTCCCGATCCTTGGCCAAAAAAGAAACATCATAAAAGACGCATAGTACGACCCGGTTTTGTTGACTTGTTAGTCCGGAAATTAAAACCAGGCGGTTATTTTCATGCCGCAACGGATTGGGAAAATTACGCTGAAGCCATGTTGGCTGTTTTATCGGAAAGCTCGGGCTTAAGAAATACCAGTCCCGCCAATAACTATTGTCAATGTCCAGAGTATCGTCCGTTAACAAAATTTGAGCAACGCGGCTTACGTTTAGGTCACGGTGTTTGGGATTTGATTTTTATCAAGGAATAACACAGTATTAAGACTTCAAATACTTACGGACGATTGTACGAGATAGGTTTAATGAGAATGCGATTGGGCTGATGCTCTCACCGTGAGTAAATGACGCTTTCTGATTTCGGCAATAAAATCCATAACTAACATCAGGCTTCTCCGACAAAATATCGCATCATGACACATACGGGGATGAACTGTTTTCTACGCTGTTTTCCCAGATTCCCTGGTTATTGACCGCGTAAGAAAAATTTATCGAGGTCATACGTCGATAATTCTATCCAGGTGGGTCTACCGTGATTGCATTGCCCTATTCTTTCGGTTTGTTCCATATCCCGCAGTAATGCGTTCATCTCGTCTATGCTCAAACGGCGATGTGCGCGGACAGCACCATGACAGGCAATAGTTGCCAGTAGCTGGTTAGATTGTTCTTGTATACGCTGACTCATACCATGCTCGGTAATATCGGCCAGCACGTCACGTATCAATGTTTCTTTATCAATATTGCCCAATAGAGCAGGTGTTGAACGAAGAATGATGGTCTCAGGGCCAGACCGATTGAGCTCAAATCCTAGAGAACTGAAGAACTCATGTTCCTGTTCCGCCAAATCGGCTTCCGCCGGACTGACATTTATCTTGATGGGTAGCAATAAGGGTTGGCTTGGTACAGCGCCTTGTTGATATTGTTGCTTTAATCGCTCGTAGGTGACCCGTTCATGGGCTGCATGGGCATCGACCAGGATAATACCTTTTGGAGTTTCGGCCAGAATATAAATGTTATGTAAATGCGCGATAGCATAGCCTAACGGCGGAGTATCCTCTGTTTGAGATAGAGGCTGTTGCTGTTTTTGTAAGGGCTCTTGGTACAATGACGCATAAGCCTTTATTGATTCTGCTACTGTTAAAGGCAGTGACGTTTGCTGAAGCGGTCTTTGGTTATATACAGGTTTGGAATCAAAATCCGTGCGTGTTTGTTGAGGCGTCAATTCAGGCGCCGATTGTTGGGTTAAGTGATCGCTAATCCGGATTACGCTGTGTTCTGGTCTTATATTGGCCAGTGACCTGTGCAGTGCTGTAAACAGGAAATCATGAACCAGACGGCCTTCTCTGAATCTGACTTCCAGCTTTGCCGGGTGCGCATTGACATCAACCAGAGTCGGGTCGAGGGTCAAATATAAAACAAAGACCGGATGCCGCCCATGAAACAAAACATCATGATAGGCTTGTTTAACCGCATGGGAAACCAGCTTATCCCTTATCAATCTGCCGTTGACATAAAAAAACTGCATATCCTGCTGGCTGCGGGAAAATGTCGGTAAACCTACCCAGCCGGTTAATTGCAAGCCTGATGCTGCAAAGTCAATTTTTACCGAATTCTCAATAAAGGTTGATCCGCAAATACCGGCAATCCTATGCTCTTGTGCACTATCAGTTGCCGCCGGCTTTAGATTGAGTACTTCTTTTTGATTATGGATAAGCGTAAAACCAACATCAAATCGGCTAAGAGCCATTCTTTTTATTAATGTTTCAATATGGGCAAATTCGGTTTTTTCGGTTTTCAGGAACTTGCGTCTGGCAGGGGTATTGTAAAATAGATCACGCACATCAACCGTGGTGCCTTGAGGATGCGGATCGGGTTGCGGATCAAAATTCTGTTCGGAGCCATCCGCAGTTACACACCAGGCGCACTGCGCATTGGCAGTGCGTGAAATTAGAGTAAGTCTTGCCACAGAACTGATGCTGGGTAAGGCCTCGCCACGAAAACCCATGCTGGCAACCTGTTCCAGATCCTGTAAAGTAGCGATTTTGCTGGTTGCGTGTCTCGATAGCGCTAACGGCAAGTCTTCTTTGACTATGCCGCAACCGTCGTCCCTGATTTTTATCAGTCGAGCTCCGCCCTGCTCTATATCAATAGTAATTTGTCCCGCACCGGCATCAAAACAGTTTTCAACCAGTTCCTTGACCACAGACGAGGGTCTTTCAACTACTTCACCGGCGGCAATCTGATTAACCAGTTGAATGGGGAGTGAATGAATACGCATCGGCCAGCCTAAAGCAAAAGACGCTATTCTATATGAGTGGTTAAGGTCGTGGTAGTTTCCCTATTGAGACAAATATGAAGATCATTCCATTTACCGTAACTGTTTGCTCAGTGTGCGGTGAGTGACGCCTCGCAACTCGCGTTGTAGTTGATTAAACCGTTTTGTTTCTTCCAACAGCTGATGAATAATTAAAACCTTCCACCGCCCGAAGATAACTTCCAGGATAATTTCAACGGGGCATGACAACTCTTTTTTAGCCACTTTTCAGTCTCCTTTTACGGTATTCTTTTTATGCGTACTTGCTAAAGTAACCCGTATAGAGTTAATTTATCATAAAAATTAAGAGGAGGAGAAACGCCATGAAAATTAAACAACTTGCGAGAATTATTCGCGGTACCGACATGCATTGGGTGGGGGACGGGTTTCCTGTCAACACCTTGATGTCTTATCATACGGAAGGAGCAGACATTAGCCCATTCCTATTGCTCGATTATGCGGGCCCTGCGGAATTCGAACCTTCTGATCGGCCCAGGGGAGTGGGCCAACATCCACACCGCGGCTTTGAGACGGTTACTATCGTGTATCAAGGTGAGGTCGAGCATAAAGATAATGCCGGAAATGCCGGTAAAATCGGTCCCGGTGATGTGCAATGGATGACCGCCGCGCGCGGTATTCTTCATGAAGAAATGCACGGGCGCGATTTTACCAGGAAAGGAGGCACGTTAGAGATGATCCAACTTTGGGTCAATTTACCTGCCAAAGACAAAATGGCTGCGCCCCATTATCAGGGAATTCTGGACAAGGATATACCGGTGGTGAAGCTGGATGATAACGGCGGAATTATTAGAGTCATAGCAGGCGATTATGCAGGCACGAAGGGTGCTGCCTTAACCTTCACACCGATCAATCTATGGGATATGCGGATGAATACAGGGCATAAAGTCGACCTGCAATTGCCGGCCGGCTTCACCACGATACTGCTGGTGCTGCAAGGAACCGTTCTGATCAATAGAACCGAAACGATCAAAGAGAGGGAACTTGCTATATTCGAGCGTAAGGGCGACTCTATCTCTGTTGAAGCAACGAGCAACACGATTGTTCTGGTTCTGAACGGGGAACCGATTGATGAACCCATTGCGGGGCAAGGTCCCTTTGTCATGAATACACAGGATGAGATTGATCAGGCTATAGCCGATTACCGTGCCGGACGGTTTTAATATCCGTTTAATATTTTTCTTGCAGAATCTAACCCTAACCACAAACCATAGTGAGGAAAAGACCATGTTTGATAAAAAATCAGTTGATAAAAACCAATGGATGATCGACCCGGATGATGCCGTCATGCTTTTAATTGATCATCAGAGTGGACTTTTCCAACTGGTCAGAGACATCGATCAGCCGACTCTTCGCTCCCACGCCTGCGCGCTTGCAAAGATGTCTTATCTGGCCAAGATGCCGACCTTCACCACGGCGTCGGTTCCTGACGGCCCTAACGGCCCTCTCATCCCAGAGATCCATCAATATAATCCCGATGCCGTCTATATCCCCCGTACCGGTCAAATTAACGCCTGGGATAACCCGGCATGGGTCGAAGCCATCGAGAAAACGGGACGCAAAACGCTGATCATTGCGGGCACTCTGACCAGCGTCTGTATGGCATTTCCTGCTTTCAGCGCCCTTGCCGCAGGCTACAAGGTTTTTTGTGTCGTCGATGCTTCGGGCAACTGGTCTAAAATGGCGACTGACATCACCATCGCCCGCGTTACTCAGGCCGGCGCCATGCCAATCGATACTTTCGCTCTTCTGGCAGAAATCATGAGCACCTGGAATCGCCCCGATGCGATGGATTTTGCAGGGATCATGGTAGACCACATTGTACCGCCTTATCGAGCACTCATGGAAAGCTACGACAAGGCACAGAATGTACAGAAAGTGGGTCATGAAACCAAACTGAACTTGCTGGATGCTGCCAAAACGGAGAAGCCATAGACTGGAGCTAGAAATAGGGTGAAACTTATAGGTTTATCCATCTTTCAGTTGATTTATTTTCTCTTAACATAGTAACCGTTTTTGTAAAGCGAAAGTTTCTTTAAGCTTGGATTCATATAATAAATGCAACACCCCTTAAAAAAGTTAGATGGTATAGTTTCCGTCTACCAAAACAAAAAACTAAAGAGGTGTCCAATGAGAACATTCAACCATCTAACCCAAGAAGAAAGATACCATATCTACATAATGCATAAGAAAAAAATTTCCCTGGGTGAGATAGCCAAAGGCATGGATAGAAGTAAATCCACTATTAGTAGAGAGCTGCGCCGAAATAAGGGTAACTGCGGGTATCGTTATCAACAAGCACAAATTAAAGCCCAACGGCGTCATCTTGACAAACCTAAAGCGATCAAACTGGATGAGGAGATGAAACAGGTTATCACGCCACTTATCGAGGAGAAATGGCACCCAGAGCAGATCTCGGGACGTTTAAAAAGGCTTGAAAAATCGAGTGTTAGCCATGAAACCATCTATCGCTTTCTCTTGGCAGACAAGGCGGCGGGAGGTCGGTTATATAAGCACTTACGGCATCAAGCCAAACCTTACCGTAAGCGGTATAGTAAAAATGACTATCGAGGTACCATTCCTTGCCGTGTGGACATTGATGAGCGGCCCAGTCTAGTGAATGAAAAGACCCGCTTAGGTGATTGGGAGGCCGATACCGTCATAGGTAAAAGCCATCAGGGCGTTATGGTGACCTTAACAGAACGGGTATCCAAATTGAATCTCGTCATCCCTATTATCCGAAAGGAAGCCGAGCTGACTAAAGACGCTATTATTCAAGCCCTAAAGCCTTTTGCCAACGGGGTTCACACCATCACTTTTGATAATAGCCGTGAGTTTTGCCGGCATGTAGACATTGCCAAAGCATTGGCTTGTGATACCTTTTTCGCTAAGCCTTATCATTCATGGGAGCGTGGCTTAAATGAAAATCATAACGGCTTACTGAGACAATATTTCCCTAAAAACCAACCCTTGGACCAAGTAACCCAAGCCGATGTTAACAAAGCATTAGCCGGGCTTAACCATCGGCCTAGGAAAAAAATTAAAGTGGAAGTCAGGAGTAGCTTAAAAAGCCGAAAAAATGGGGTAGCCTTTGTATTTGTTGGGAGTTAAGACATAAACCAACTTGGCTGCATAATCTGAATAAAACATACGAATGAGAATATTATGATATACAAAGTCGAAGGTGACATTCTATTGAGCAAGGCGCAAGCGATTGCTCACGGGGTAGGGATAAACGATCCCATGGATAAAGGTTTGGCGTTGGAGCTACACAACAAATATCCCGCCATGCATAAGGATTTTCATCGTTGGTGCCATCAACATAATACCAAGCCTGGTGAAGCCTGGATGTGGGGAGGGCCAAATAATGTCCGTATTGTGAATCTAATCACTCAGGAAGGCATGGATATCCACGATCATCGCCATGGCAAAGCGACCTTGAACAATGTCAGGCATGCGTTAAGTGCGTTAGTGAAAGTTATTGCTGCTGAGAAATTTACTTCAATTGCGTTACCGAGGCTGGCGACCGGTGTAGGTGATTTAGACTGGGACGATGTGTGGCCGTTAATTGAAAATAGTCTAGGCAATCTTGCTATCCCGGTTTATGTTTATGCGGTTTATCATCCGGGTCAACCAGCTGATGAACCTGGCGTTTAAATACGTATATCGTACGTGCCCGCCTAGTTTACTGCCCTCTCGACGTACCTTCTTCGAACATCCGCGTGCTCTGCTTCAGTATATTTCTTTGGGTAAACGGGATCATCCGATGCGTTTCATTCTTGAAAGTTGAGCGGAAAATACCAGAAGCAGGGCAAAGTTTTAAATTGAGAAGAGGATTTATAGCTGTAGCAAAACACGAATCAGCAAATTCCTTCAATGGGAACTACTTTGTCGCATCTGAACTCTTGCGCGTATCAGTGCAGCAATGATTACAATCAACAGCGCAGCCAATGAAAATTCCAGCAATATAAAAGCGGTAATTTTAAACCAGGCAAACACCGGATCAACGAACCGGACTAACCAGCCGCCAGCTTCATCGGCCAATGCTGAAATGTAGATTAAGCCACTCAACCAGATTTTCAGACGTACCGAGAAATCAGTCATCAGCATTAAATGCGTTAAGGTCACTATCAACATGCCCATCGAAAACAGATGAAAATGTGAAACTTCCAGCATCCCCTGATAGCTTTTGGGTTGGGTAAATTGCTCTTCAGAACCCAGATAATAGGCAATTACTGAGTCAGGTGTTAAATCCATATGATGAAAATACATCAAGCCATTACTCACCCACAACAGGGCGATATAGCCCAAAAACATTAACACCAAAGCGTTTAGCAAGGACTTACGCTGTTGTTCACCGGTTACAAAATAACGCATCAGTTTGTACTCTTGTTTTTTACCATAACCTGATAAATCGCCATGACTTTGCGGATGCTAGTAAGTGCGGAACGTGTACTGAGGGTTGCGCCGCTTATGCCATCGACGCCTTTGTTAAAATCCATGTCGGCTAGCGGGCGTTTATAGAGTTGTTCAAACCAGCGTTCAGGCGGCTGATATTCGGGGGGTTCATGAAAGGCAAGTGTGACAACCTTGCTTAACTCACCATCGGATGTTAATACAATCATCAAGGTTTCTGGTTTGGTTCTGACAGTGCTGGTTTCAATCGCAGCATAACCCAGTATCTTGCCTTGGTCTTTTCCTACATAAAACGTAAATAAGCCTGAGTCCAATTTAACCTTGGCATCTTTCTCAATTTTGGCGGTTTCATTCTCATCGGGAAATAGCGATAACTGTTCTATTTGTGTGCCTTTGCCAAACGCCAATTCCATTGCCTCGTTTTTACTGTAAAAAATTGTAGCAAAACCGGGAGTTACTGCGGTCAGCAGTAATAAAAAAAATATAAGCTTAATTATTTTCATAGTGTGCATTCATTTATCAGACCAGCTATCTTTGATCAGGTTGAGTGTTAGCCAAAAACCAAACCGCCAATCAGACATTTCAGTGACTTGAAATATCTGACTGGCGACATGAACCACGAACAGTTTTACTAATAAACCGCTTACTGTGTGGATGGCAGATCCGCTAATATCATACTATATGATCAGGTAAATCCCTTGGTGCTAGTAAATAAAACCAAAGCCCAAATTGAAATCATCCGGCACAGAGCCTTCTTTAGCACTGAAGTTGCGATAATCAGCCTTGATTACCACTTGTGGAATAGGTTTATATTGCAGGCCTACCTGGAAAATTTCCCTATCCTTATTTTGGTTATCTTCATAACCGTTCGGGGCTTTGGCAATGGTATCGTATTTTTCATAACGGAAAAAAGGCGCAAGGTATTGTGGCGTGTCTTTAAACATCAGAGGTAACACATCATAACCGACCTCGGTATACACACCGTAATTTTGCGAACCTACGGTTTCACCTTTGGCTGCACTGAGGATGCCTGCATCATTGATATGTCCCCATGCACCGACGGTACGGAATTCCAGTCCACGGTATTTCCATTGCACATGCCCTTCATAGAGTTGTGTAAAGACATTGGGCTTTTGGCCGGCATATTCCAGATCTTGCCCTGAATTACCAAGGTATGCAGAAGCGCCAATAGTAACTCCCGGCAACGCATCAGGCGTATAGTCCGTGCGCGCGACATAACCGAAATTTTCTGCCAGCGCTTGAGCACCTCCTTGCCGGCCATCACGGATACCGTTAGAGTTGAACCCTTCGGCATCCAGGCCATTGATTACATAACCGGTATAGGTCCAGTTAGGCGTTATAGCGCCGAATAGACCGACACCAATTTCTCGCCAGGTAGTCGGAATGATTTGCCGGTCTACTACAGGACGGTTGTTACCGAAGAAAAATGGCGGTTCATGAATCTGGTTGATAAGGCCCATCGGCATTAACACCATACCGGCGCGAACATTAACTCTTGGATCAATAAAGAAATCTAGCGCCGCAAACTCGACAGAAACTTCGCCTTCCTCCTCAGAGCCCTCGCCGGTAGTACCGTGTTCGAATTCAATTTCACTGTTGAAAAGAATCCAATCAGTAAATTTATAACCCACATACAAAACCAATCGTTCAAAATCGGCATTGTCTTTTGCGTTACCTTCGTCACTGACAATTTTCTGATAATTGGCTTCGCCATAACCGCCAAGAGATAAACCCTTTCCTACCTGGTAGACCTTGGAAGCCGCAGGACCCAAACCGTAGGCGCTTTTGTACTTGACTTCATCCGGAATAGCCAGATTGGTGCGCAACTTTTCAACTTCCTGACTCAGAATATCGGTTTTTCGCTCCAGGTTCTTTACATTACTGTCTGCGACTTTATTCTCTGAGTTCTGTACATTGCTGGTAGCAACTTTATTTGCCGGTTTTTCCACATTACCGGTAACGGCTTTGCTTGATGCTGACCCCATACCGGCTTTCATCTCGTCAATTTGCTTTTGCTGTGCCTGGATGATTTTCCACATATCTTCCATCGTTTTCGGTTTGTCAAGGGCACTAACACTCGCACTTAAGGCGAATAGTGTCGTCAGCATTCCACCTTTTACTAACTGTTTGTTGATTTTCATTTACATATCCTCAATTATTCTAAAGTTGTTTAATTGTAGCGTAAATAATTACACAGATACAAATGATTCTTATTTAGAAGAAATATAAGATCACTTAATGCTTTATGAAAGGGCAATGTTTGCTACGGGCAATTGTTAGGTTTTAATCCAAAATGCTTCAATATTGAGCATTTGTTTGGATTTATAACTTACCTAGATCGCTGGCTTCTGGTATATTCGACTGCTAGCGATTTAGTTTGCTGAACTGGCCATGCGCACTTCTCAGGGCAGTAATAATGAAAAATCAATCTAAGAGTTGGAGAGCTGTTATGTCTGAAGCGTTGTTTATATTAACTGTTATTTTTGTCGCTTATGTTGTTTATAGGACGGTAAATGAACAAAAAGAACCTTCTACACCAAAAGCAAAACCTGAAGCACCGAAGGTGGTTGCAAAACAGCCAATGCCCGAGGAGCCGGCAACCATTAAAAAGAACACTTCTACAGCAGCAATCCGAGACTCAGTTAAAAAGGGTTTACGAGAGCCGAAAACGGGTGAGGTAGCCACTTCGTATAGTAACTATCGTTTTACCAAACGCTGGATAAAAGACGCATTGGTTACCGAAGGGTTGCTGGACAAAGTCTATAAAAATAACGAGCTGGATGCCGCCATTGAAACGACAATAAAAGATGCATTGGCTAAGCTTGAAGCCATGGATAAATATAAGGTTTAGTAACCTGATTTATTGGGATAATCCCTTGTGGCTACCTACTTAATTTTCCAAATCGAGCTTTTTCAGACGATAACGAAATGACCTGAAAGAAAGTCCGAGTTGTTTGGCAGCCGCTGTTTTATTCCATTTGTTTTCTTCCAGAGCAAGGGAGATTGCTTTTCTTTCAATTGCTTCCAGATAATCTTCCAGTGACCCCATGGCCGGATCGTATTCTGGAGAGTCTGAATCGTTATGCAGGCTTACCGGCAGATTCAAATCATCGATTTCTATGCTTTTCCCATCATATAATGCAAGAGCCCTTTCCAGAATATTCTCAAGCTCACGCACATTACCCGGAAAATGATATTGTTGCAGCGTCGCCAAGGCGGCCGTTGATAATGTCGGTCGATCTATCTTGCCGGCATTTAGCTTAGCTAGTATGTGTTCTGTAAGTGCGGATATATCGGAACTCCTTTCACGCAAAGGAGGAACGTGAAGATCAATAACATTAATGCGGTAATATAAATCCTGTCTGAATAGCCCGGCCTGAACCATATCGGCAAGGTTTCGGTGGGTGGCGCTAAGCAAGCGGATATCGACAGGAATTTCCAGTTGCTCGCCAACGGGGCGGATTTTTTTTTCTTGTATGGCTCGCAGCAATTTTACCTGCAGGGATTGGGGCAAATCCGCAACTTCATCAAGAAACAATGTGCCACCTTCCGCAGCTTGGAATAACCCTTTTTTATCGGTGACCGCTCCGGTAAAACTGCCTTTTTTATGTCCAAAGAACTCGCTTTCCATCAATTCCAAGGATATGGCTCCACAGTTAATGGCGACAAAGGGCTTATCGCTACGAGAGCTTTGCTGATGAATGAGCCTTGCCACCAATTCTTTGCCCGAACCGGATTCGCCACTGATGTAAACAGGCGCCTGGCTACGGGCAACTTTATCTATTTTTGACCGGATTCCCCGCATGACTAATGATTCACCCAGGAGCGTGTGGCGGGTTCGCCTTTCTCTCGTGGACGTTGGGTCAGAAAGCTTTAATGCGCTGCTAACAAGGTGCCTGAGCGCCAATAAATCAACAGGTTTGGAGACAAAATCAAAAGCGCCTTTTTTCATCGCCAGAATTGCCGTATCCATATTGCCGTGAGCGGTAATAACGGCAACTGGAATCGGGTTGGACATAGCCTGTATAGTGTCAACCAAATCCAGACCATTGCCGTCTGGCAATTTCATGTCAGTCAGGCAAAGGTCAAATGGATTTTGTTGTAACAATGCCTTGGCGCAGTCAATATTTTCAGCGCAGCACGTTTGAATATCCATTCTGTTAAGGGTAATTTCCAACAATTCACGAATATCCGGTTCGTCATCAACTATCAATACCAGTTGTTTTCTCATATTTCAATTAGTGTATGGTTGGCATCCTGTAAACAGAATCGAAAACAGCTTCGGTTTTCATTAGTCAAATGATAACTTAATTTTGCCTGGTTAAGTTCGGCCAATTCTCTTGATATATAAAGTCCTAATCCCGTACCGCTGGATGAGGTAGTGAAAAAAGGTTCAAAGAGGTGACTAATATGTTCATGATTAACACCGGAACCGTTATCAACGACTTCTATGCAAGGCGCTTTCTGAAAAATGAGCACTCGCAATATTATTGGCCCGGTCTCTGGCTTGCCGTATCTCAACGCATTTTGACAGAGGTTGTCCATAATTTGCTTGAAATGACCCGGATCAATATATGCACACAATGATTCATCGCTCTGTAATAAGTTGAAGGTATCAGCAGTGATGTCACGTTCAAGCATAAAATTACTCAAATACTGGGTTAGCCATGGCTTTAAATAAATCTTTTCACGTCTTGAATCAGATCGTCTGGAAAGTTGCAAGATATCCTCAATAATATGGTCAACACGGCTGGAATGCGTCTGAATTATCTTGGTTAAGCGCAGATCCTGACTGGACAAATGCGGATTTTCAGAAAGCAATTGACCTGCATGACTGATTGCGCCTAACGGGTTACGTATTTCATGGGCAATGCTGGCTGTGAGCCGGCCTAGCGATGCTAGTTTGCATTGTTGCAAGCGTTGATTATAAAGAGCAATGTCTTCGAAAATAATCATATAGAAAAACTCGTGAACTGTCGGCAGGGGCATGAAACGGCAATGAATTTCCGACCGGTTTGAGAGTTTCAGTAACGTAAAGTCCTGTTCGGGACTAGCCAGCCAACTTTCGAATGCCCGCGATAAATGCTCTGAAATATCAACCAGATTGTTGGGCAATACCGCTAAATTTAACAACCGTAATGAGGCTTCATTGGCCATCTGAACAGTTTGGTTCTTGTTGGTAATAATGATGCCTGATTGCAAATGCTGAATAATGTATTGATTGAGCTCTTCCAGTTTAGTGATGGTGTCTTTTTGTTGATCGGCAAGCTGCAAGGTTTGTTCGCTACGTTTTGCCAGAATATAAGACAATAGGGCGATGGTGAAAAACGAAGCCCCCAGCATTCCTGCATAAGTATAAGAGGCGGGTTGAAAGCTGTCAGCGTAGTCAGCAAAAATCTGTTCGGTCAACACAGCCAAACTGGCCAGGGCAGCAAAAAAAATAGCGCAGCGGCCACCGATTAATAAGCCGCCCGATGCGATTGATACCCCGAGCAGAGTGCCCATGCCACTGTTAACTCCGCCACAAGCGTGCATTAACAGAGTAAGAATCAGTATATCTGAAAAAATAAGCAGTTGCGCTTGCAGGGTGTAACCGGTAAGCCGCCAGATTATGCAAATAGCGGATATAGCCGAGAGACTCAAGTAAAAAAAGCTGCTGTACTCATATAATCGGCTGTTGTCGATGCTGATTAAGGAAGAACCCCATCGACTGTAAAATAAAAAAATGAACAGGCATGCCAGAGTGAGGCGATAGAATAAAAAAACGCTCAGCAATAACCAGGCTTGTTGAGAGGGAATACCGTAGCCCTTGGAAAGAGGGCAAGGGAAGATGATCTCAGAGGTATTTACGGACATGTCGGTTTTAAGGATAGCGTTTTACAGGGACTTGGTTAGAATATTGAATATCCCGGCTTAACAGTCGGGAGTGGATCAAAACAATCATAGCATCGATGTAAAAACTTAAGAAAGAGCTCGCCGGACTTTACCGGTCAATCAGGAGTAATAAATGAATATTCATGAGTATCAGGCCAAACAGTTGTTTCAAATTTATGGAATACCCGTACCCGATGGAAAGCAGGCGACAACAACTGAAAATGCCGAACAGGTTGCCAAAGAGTTAGGCGGTGATGGTTGGGTTGTTAAGGCCCAGGTACATGCGGGCGGCAGAGGTAAAGTCGGTGGTGTAAAGCTGGCTAAAAATCTGGCTGAAGTAGTCGAGTTTAGCCGGGACATGTTGGGCAAACGGCTGGTTACTATTCAAACCGATAGCGCAGGATTACCCATCAACTCACTGTTAATAGAAAAAATATACCCGATTAAACGCGAGTTATATCTGAGTGCGCTGGTTGATAGAGCCAGTGAACGTATTATTTTTATCGCCTCGGCGGCGGGCGGCATGGATATAGAAACGGTTGCCCATGAATCGCCTGAACAAATCATTTCGGTACAAGTTCATCCAGCAGCTGGATTACAAGCGTATCAATGCCGAAAAGTTGCTTACACTTTGGGTCTTAAAGGACAACAAGTCAAAGCCTTAGGAAAAATAATGCAGGGTATGTATGATTTGTTTTTGGCAAAGGATGCCAGCCAAATTGAAATTAATCCCTTGATAGAAACGCACAACGGCGATTTATTGGCTTTGGACGCTAAAATCAATTTTGATGATAACGCGGTCGCCATTCATCCCGATATTTTGGCGATGAAAGACCCTGCTCAGGAAGATGACAAGGAAAACGAAGCGCAACAATTCGGTTTAAATTACATTACCCTGGAGGGCAACATAGGCTGTATGGTCAATGGTGCCGGTCTTGCCATGGCAACCATGGATCTGGTTAAACTAAAAGGCGGCTTACCTGCCAATTTTCTCGATGTCGGTGGCGGCACCAATGTCGAAAAAGTCTGTGAAGCCTTCAAACTGATTTTGTCTGACACCAGCGTCAAAGCCGTATTGGTCAATATTTTCGGCGGTATCGTTAAATGTGATGTCATCGCATCAGGTATTTTGGCGGCGATAGAACAGATTCACGTTACGGTTCCTGTAGTCGTCCGATTGGAAGGCACGAATGTCGAAGAGGGCCGGGCATTATTGAGTAATACAGGCCTTAAAATTTACGCGGCCGATGATTTGGCACACGCGGCAGAACAAGTTGTTAAATTGGCGGAGGCGGCATGAGTATTTTAATTAATAAATATACCAAAGTGATTTGCCAGGGTTTTACCGGCAAACAAGGCACATTTCACTCTGAGCAAGCCCTGGATTACGGCACCCAGTTGGTCGGCGGCGTTACCCCGGAACGCGGCGGCGAAACGCATCTGGGTTTACCCGTCTTTAATACCGTACAAGACGCAGTCAACACCACAGGCGCTACAGCCAGCGTGATTTATGTGCCGCCGTTTTATGCAGCTGATGCCATTCTGGAGGCAGTCGATGCAGGTATCAAACTCATTGTCTGCATTACCGAAGGCATTCCGATTTTACAAATGTTGCGCGTGAAAGCGGCAATGACAGGCACAGGAGCATTATTAATCGGTCCCAACTGTCCAGGAGTTATTACACCTGGCGAATGTAAAATCGGCATTATGCCGGGTAAAATCCACTTGCCTGGATCAATTGGTATTGTTTCACGCTCCGGCACATTAACCTATGAATCCGTGCATCAAACCACGGCACAAGGCCTAGGGCAAAGCACTTGCGTCGGTATAGGCGGCGATCCGATTCATGGCATGAACTTTGTCGATGTACTCAGCCGTTTTCAGGAAGATGACCAAACCAAAGGTATTGTCATGGTCGGTGAAATTGGCGGCAGCGAGGAAGAAGACGCAGCGGAATATATTAAAGCCCATGTTACCAAGCCTGTAGTCGCCTATATCGCAGGTCAAACTGCACCTGCTGGAAAGCGTATGGGACATGCCGGCGCAATTGTGACGGGTGGTAAAGGCACGGCAGAAGGAAAAGTTGCCGCGCTGAAAGCGGCGGGGATTGAAGTGGTGAATTCACCGACTGATATCGGCGTGGCGATGAAGGGGTGTTTGTAAAATTCAGATCTTTTCAGTAAGAGGGCTTTAGCCGCGTAATCGCGGCTAAAGCCCCTCCCACGATAATTCCCCATGTCCGGGTTATTTTAGTTGCCGTTCCTTAACTGGACAATTAATTTTCGACGCTATTTACTTGCAAGTTTTGGACACTGATTGACAAATGGATGATCTCCTACCAAATTTGCCGCCCCAACTAAACAAAAACTAAAGGACTAAACCTAAACCATGCCCTTACTCGACTGGTTGAACAAATCGGATGCTGTGCGCACCGTGCAGAAAGTGCCTTATCGCTTGCTGGAGGCCGTGCCGGAACTTAGCGTGGGTGATACCAACACGGAAAACATGCTGATACAAGGCGACAATCTGCAAGCCTTGAAGGCGTTGTTGCCGCTGTATGCAGGCAAGGTGAAGTGCATTTATATCGATCCGCCTTACAATACGCGTTCGGCGTTCACGCATTACGATGACAATCTGGAGCATTCCTTGTGGTTGAGTCTAATGTATCCGCGCCTGGAATTACTCAGGGAATTGCTGACAGAGGACGGCAGTATCTGGGTGTCCATTGACGACAACGAAGCGCATTATCTGAAGGTGATGATGGATGAGGTGTTTGGGCGTAAAAGCTACAAAACCACAATAACATGGCAACGCAAATATAGTGTTAGCAATAACTTTCAAGGCATTGCAACGATTTGTGACTTTGTCTTGGTTTACTCAAAGAGTGATAGGTTCCAGAATAACCTACTTCCTCGAACAGAAGAATCAGTTGCTCGATACTCAAATCCTGATAACGACCCAAGAGGGCCTTGGAACAGCGGTTGACTATCTCAATCAGGCGACACCAGAAAAGCGTAAAAATCTTTGTTATGACATAGTCAACCCGAATACCGGTGCAGTAATTAAGAATACAAAGAAAGCATGGAAATACGACCCAGATTCACATCAACGCCACATTGACGAAAAACGTATTTGGTGGGGGCGAGACGGTAAAAATACTGTCCCCGCACTAAAGCTTTTTCTTGCCGAGGTTCGTGACGGGATGACACCCGCATAACTGGTGGCCTCATGACGAAGTTGGTCATACCGACGAAGCCAAAAAAGAAATGATTAGCTTGTACAGTGCTCAAAACGTTTTCGACACACCGAAACCAGAAAGGCTAATAAAACGGATTCTTGAGATAGCCACTAATGAAGGTGACCTAATTCTCGACAGCTTCTTAGGCTCCGGCACAACCGCCGCCGTAGCCCACAAAATGAACCGCCGTTACATCGGCATAGAAATGGGCGACCATGCAGAAACCCACTGCCAGCCGCGCTTAAAAAAAGTCATCGAAGGCGAACAGGGCGGAATTTCCAAGGCGGTCAACTGGCAAGGCGGCGGCGGCTTCCATTATTTCCGCTTGGGCGAGACGATTTTTGATGAAGTCGGTTCGATCCATCACAACGTTAAATTTGCCGCGTTAGCCGCGCATATCTGGTTTTGTGAAACCCGCGTACCGTTGGCAAATCGCGCTGATTCGCCGTTGCTGGGCATTCATAACGATACCGCCTATTACCTGCTGTATAACGGTATTCTCGGCGACCGCAGGCCGCAAAGCGGCAATGTCCTCACTCAAGTGGTGCTGGACAGCTTGCCGAAGCATAACGGGCGCAAAATCATTTACGGCGAAGCCAGCCGTTTCGGTAAGCCGCGTCTGGAGGCCGAACATATCGTGTTCAAGCAAATTCCTTATGATGTGAGGGCGGTGTAATGTTTAATTCCAGTTCTTTGTACGCCGTCATTCCGGCAGGGATTGCCGGAATCCAAAAGCCAAGGATGGTAATCTTTGAATACATCCCTGTAGCTTGGATTCCGGCAATCCCTGCCGGAATGACGTTTATCTAACGGGAGTTGTTATGGAAAAACAGCCTTGCGTTTATCTTCTTGCCAGTGGTTATAACGGTACTCTCTATGTCGGCGTTACTTCGGATTTGATTAAACGAGTCTACCAACATCGAAACAACCAAGTTGATGGGTTTACCAAACGGTATAACGTTCATAATCTAGTGTGGTATGAATTGCATGAACAAATGAAAAGTGCCATTTTACGGGAAAAACAGATCAAAAAATGGGACAGAAAGGCAAAAATTGGACTTATCCAAAAACATAATCTCACTTGGCGGGATTTATGGGATGGGTTGTTAGCCCATTGACACGGTTACATTTAGTCCGTCCGTCATTCCGGCATGGATTGCCGGAATCTAAATCACAGGGATGTGAAATGTTCCTAATTGCCGGCTTGTTTCATCTGAAAATGTTTTCAATGACCAAAGATTGCCATCCTTGGCTTTTGGATCCCGGCAATCCATGCCGGAATGACGGCCCCTCCAAAAATTTTCTATTGAAGAGATGCGACAGTACCTGGATAAAAAATGTTCACACTAAAAAACTACCAAACCCGAGCCCTGACTGCCTTGGCGAACTTCTTGGCCGAAGCCCGCAGCGGTCCGGTTGAAGAGGCGTTTAAGAAAAGCTATCTCGAACAGGAATTACCACCGATACCCTATCGTCATTACGATTTCGGTGAAATGCCTTATGTCTGTATGCGTTTGCCGACTGGCGGCGGCAAAACGGTGTTGGCTTCTTATGCCGTCAGTGTGGTGCAAAAAGCCTATCTGGAACAGGATTATCCGGTGGTGTTGTGGCTGGTGCCGACCAATACCATCCGCGAGCAAACCCTGGAAGCGTTGAAAACCGTGGGGCATCCGTATCGGCAGGCGTTGGAAAACGAATTCGGTCTGGATCGTCTACGGGTGTTTGATGTCGGCGAGGTTACCCAGATTCGCCGCCAAGATATAGGCCGCAAGACCTTGGTTATCGTTGGCACCTTGGCCGCGTTACGGGTGGAAGATACCAGCGGTCGTAAAGTGTATGTGCATCATGAAGACTTTGAGCCGCATTTTGTCGGCATTACCGACCCGGAATATCGCTTAGAACGAATCAGCGAAAAGGATTTACAGGAAAACGGTTTGCGGCGTGAGGATATAGGCAAAATCAAAGCCTCGTTCGCTAATTTGCTGGCCTTGCATCAACCGTTGGTGATTATGGACGAGGCGCATAATGCCCGGACGAAGCTGACCTTTGATACCTTAAAACGATTGCATCCGGCTTGTATTGTGGAATTTACCGCGACACCGGACAGCAGCATTACGTCAGCCTCAAATATCCTTTATCGCTGTTCGGCTTCGGAATTAAAAGCCGAAAATATGATTAAACTGCCGATTGTGTTGACCGAGCATAAGGACTGGCAAGCCGCCGTGCGCGATGCGGTGTTGACCGGTAAAAAACTGGCCTTGGAAGCGCAAAAAGAAAGCGATTTTGTGCGGCCTATTGTGTTATTTCAGGCCGATGCCAAAAACGGCGAAGTGCCGGTTGATGTGTTAAAAACGCATTTAATCGAGCAACTGCATGTCGATGAACGGGAAATAGCCATAGCCACCGGCAAGCAACGCGAATTGGACGGGTTGAATCTGTTTTCTCCAACCTGCCCAATCAAATACATCATTACCATTGAAGCGTTAAAAGAAGGTTGGGATTGTTCGTTTGCCTATGTGTTTTGTTCGGTGAAAGACGTTCGATCCAGCAAGGATGCCGAGCAGTTATTAGGGCGAGTGTTGCGAATGCCACATGCCAAACGGCGCACCAGTGATGCGTTGAACTGTGCTTATGCACATTTGGCTTCACCGGATTTTGCCGTGGTTGCCAAACAGCTTACCGATAAATTGATTGAAATGGGCTTCGAGGCATTGGAAGCCGCTGCAAACATTACCCAAGGCAATCCGAATCAAAGCGATGTGTTTGACGGTCAAGACGACATTGTTGTACGGACGGAGCCGACCATTCGTTTTGAAGTGGAAGTAAAGCCGGATTTAACGTTAGAAACCTCAACCAACGTAATCATCACGCCCACAGCGCACAACACCTTTAGTATTGAGATTAAAGGCGAAGTGTCGCCCGAAACCAAGACGCAATTACTTAAAACCGTCACCGGCACACAAAAACAACAGTTGAGCGCGCAAATTGAGCATCATAATTTACGGGTAGCGGTGGCTCGTGCGCCGTCTCAATCGGGTAAATCCTTTGCGCCATTGCCTCAACTTTGTTGCAAACAAGGGGAATTGTGGGAACTGCTGGATACCGATGCGTTTTTGCATTGGCGCGGTGAATGGTCGTTGCTGGAATATCCTGCGGAATTACCGAATTTTAACCTGGTTCAAACAGCGCATACCTTTGAAGTCGATATGGATGGCAAAAAACTGAGTTATCGGCTGGCCGACCAAAATCAAGCCTATAACCTGGATTGGGTGGAAAGCGGTCATACCGAAAACGACCTGCTACTTTGGCTGGAGCCTCAAGTTCGACAAATTGGACTAATTCCATCACAGTTACGCGGCTTCTTGGCGAAGCTGATTCCCAATCTGACTAGATCGCGCGGATTACCGTTGACAGGGTTAGTCCGCAGTAAATATGTGTTGGCGCGGGCGGTTCGCGAACAAATTGAAATCTATCGGCAACAAGCAGCGGATAAGGGGTTTCAATATGCCTTGTTCGAGGAAACCGATGAGCTGGAAACACGGTTCGATCATGTCTTTGAGTTTTCTCCCGGTTATTATCCGGCTAGGCCGCCTTTCTATCAGGGACGTTATCAATTTTCCAAACATTTCTACCCGGAAATCGAGGATTTAAAGGAAGACGGCGAAGAATTTGAGTGCGCCAAGCTAATCGACAGTCATCCTAAAGTTAAATACTGGATTAGAAATTTAGTGAATCGGGACGGTGCGGCGTTCCGGTTGCCTTTGGCAAAAAACTGGTTTTATCCTGATTTTGTCGCGGAATTGGTTGATGGTCGGTTATTGGTTGTTGAGTACAAAGGCAAGGTGTATGTAACGAATGATGATTCCAGAGAAAAATGCGCGGTTGGCGAATTGTGGGCAAGGAAAAGTGGTGGTCAATGTCTGTTTTTAATGGCGGAAAAGAAAAATGCTCAAGGGAAAGGCGTTTTTCAGCAGATTGATGAGCAGTTAAATTTGTAAATGCTGGAAATTGTAGAAATTATCAAGCCTGCCGACCAAGGCAGGGCAACACCTTTTCTATGCAAAGCTCATGAAATAGAAGCCGATCTGAGAGAAATTGACGAAGCCATTGGCACCCCCCTGGCGGTTGAAAGCTTTGTCACAATAACGCTTAATGATCTACTCGGCGCACAAGTGGTCGCCTTCAAAAAAACGCTATCGGATCGTCACCGCCAACCTGCCGCATCAGCTTCGTGACTTATTGCCGGCCGGAGACACTATTAATGTATCCTTCCAATCGCCCACGCCGGAAGGTTACCATTATCTCGGACGCAATTACCCCTTTGTCGAACAGCTCTGCCAGTTCATTATGGTTAATACCCTGTCCAGATCGAAGTATTCAGCTGCCAGAGCCGCCGTTATCCGGACCCGGCAAGTCACCAGCAAAACCACGCTGATGCTGTTCCGTTGCCGCAATGTCATCGAGCAAGTTAAAATCGGTTATCAGATCGTCGCCGAAGAAATGTTACTATGGGGCTGGCGTGGCACGCCGCAACAAAAAGAATTTCTTGATCACGATGTTGCCAAAAAATTGTTGAATGAAGCACGAGCCACATCAGACCTGTCCCCCCAGGCGCGCGCCAGTTTTCTGGAAAACGAATTAAAACTGCTTTCGCAATTAGACACAGAATTTCAACAGGTCGCCGAACAGCAATCCAGACGCTTGGTCGAATCGCACCAGCGCTTTAGCGTACTGATGGATAAACAACAGTTTCAGGTTGTCTATCCCGTACTGCCCATGTATTTATTGGGTATTTATATTTTATTGCCGGAATAAATCTTGCCCGGCATACTGGAATACTGATTTGCAAAGAGCCCGGCGAAAGACATTTGGCCGATTTTGATGTCGCATACATCGTATCCCCGGAATATTAATAACATGACTACCATTCATATAAAGCTAAAAGAAGTCTACGTTGATCATTTATTGGCAATAATTTCTAACCATCAGGAAATACAAATTGACGACATAGCAATCGAAGGATTAACCAAAGCCGATAACGTGCAAAAACTGGAAAAAAAGCAGAAGCTCATGCGTATTGCGAAAGAGTGTGCGGGCTTGCCAACCTTGGATAACCATTCACCCGATCAAATTCTAGGTTACGAGCAAAGCGACTTTGGTCTATGGGGTAATGACTAATGGTGGTTGATTCATCCGTTTTAATTGCTGTTTTACTGTTGGAACCAGATGCGGAGCAATTATTAAATCAGCTCATTGATGCCGATGAACTTTATTTGAGCGCCGTCAGTTTGGTTGAATCAGCAATGGTAATCGAGTACAAGAAAGGCAAATCGGGCGCGGACAAATTAGATGAATTATTAGCCGAATTAACCCCAACCATTGTTGAGTTTGATCTACAGCAGGCTGAGCTAGCGAGAATGGCATGGCGGGAATGTGGGAAAGGTCGGCATCCAGCCAAATTAAATTTTGGCGATTGCTGTAGTTATGCACTGGCAAAGCATTTAAACCAATCATTACTCTTCAAAGGCAATGATTTTTCTCAAACAGATATTGTATTGCCGTAGATCGATGACTTCGCACGAGAAACGGCTTTGTTATGACCGGATGTGGGAGCGGCTTTAGCCGCGATAATCGCGGCTAAAGCCGCTCCCACAATTGCAAAAAATGTTAAGAAACTTTTGATCACTTACTTAAACGAGTGCAGCTCATATCAATTCAGAACTTGATTAGCAAGATGCTTCAGCTAACGCGTAACGCCTTTGTAGACTCGTCATTCCGGCAGGGATGCCGGAATCCAGTCACAAGGATGTGAAACTTTAGATTTACGGATAGGTTAAATCAAGCTCTTGTGAGGTTTCCAAGTTACCATCCCTTACGACTACGATCAGGACATGTTTTGGCACTGGATTCCTGCATCCCTGCGGGAATGACGGCGAATTTCGCCATAATAAAATTTGATTTCCTATTCCGGTTAAGGTTTACACCCAATTCGCCAGGATTAGCGGTGCTTCGATACGCTCGTAATGACGATTGTTATTGGTGACCAGTACCGCACCCGCGGACAATGAGTGTGCAGCGATCATCGTGTCCATTTCACCGATCGGCTGCCCCGTGCTGACAAGTTGATGACGGATTCCGGCGTACCAGTCAGCCGCCTCGGCGTCCCATGGCAAAACGCGGACAATCTTGAGAAACTGGCGCACCGCCAAGTGCAGGCGATGGTCGGCAGGCAAACGTTTTAGGCCGTATTGCAACTCAGCTCGCGTCATCACTGATATGCAGACCATCGACGGTACAAGTCCCGCTAGTTTGGCTTCTATCGTAGGCGACTTTCCCTTGATAAGGTAGCTTGCGGTGTCGGTATCCAGCATATGCAGCATTATAAAGTCCTCGACTTGTCGTCCGAAGTAAGCTCATTATCAAAGATGCCGTGTTCTTGTGATAACACATTCAATGGACGCTCAGCCATAAAATCGGCGGGTACGTCAATTGCGTGCAACAACTCGAAAAATTCATTCCAGGTTTTAGCGCCAGGCCGGTTTGACAGCACAACATCACCCGTCGCATCGTCTCGCGTGACATACACCTCGTCACCTTCGAAACGGAATTCAACCGGAAGGCGGACAGCCTGACTGGCTCCGTTTTTGAACAGTTTTGCAATACGTGTCTCAATCATCATGACGCTCCTGGTGGGTTTAAAAGTCTATCTATAAGTATATACTTTTTTCGCGGAAATAAAATTTCCTCTCGGAGCATGGATAATATAAATAGCTAAGCAACATGCATGTTTCTTAATTTTTAATATTGACGAGGTAATGCAAGCGCATTACAGTTTAACTCTAAACTTTAGCTAATGGAGATTACAATGACCACCACACTCGAATCCGAATCCACGCTGACTGACCGTTATCAAACCACAGTGCCTGAGACAGTCCACCGTGCGCTCAAATTAGGTAAGCGGGACAAAATCCATTATTCGATCCGGCCTGATGGCGCGGTCGTCATGAGTCGCGTTTCTCAAACTCGAAGAGGAAGACCCGGTTATTCGACAGTTTTTGGGCTTTTTGATAGAAGACCTTGCCAAACAGCCTGAACGGATCAAAGCGCTCAGTCCGGAATGGGTTGAACGTATTCAGTCGCTAGTTAGTGGTGTTGAGGTTGATTTAGATGCGCCGTTGTCGGCAGCTGACGAATGAGTCAGCAATATCGTCTTTTTTTTCGTTACCACGCGCAAAGCAAAATCATTGTTTATGCCTGGGTTAATGATGAAGATACAAAACTCGCTTACGAGAGTGGGAATGATGCCTATCGCGTGTTCAACAAGATGCTGAAAAATGGTCATCCTCCGGATGACTGGGATAGCCTGATGGCAGAGGCTAAACTTGATGCTTCTCGTCTGCAATTGGTCATAGAGCACATTTAACTCGTAAAATGATTCCCCGATAGGCAATCCACCATAGCTTTAAGATGGTGGCGGTTTGCGCTGATTGTTGATATTTGCATAGTTGCCCGGGTATGTTTACCACAGCTTTCTAGTATCCAGCCAGGTCACTTGCCCTGTTCGTTTATTCACTTCCTGGTACATATGAGCCATGCTGCCTCGGCCATCCGCATCATCTCCATTCCACAAACAGATAAAATGGACTTTGTCGATACCACAGGCCAGGGCGGTGAAGAGCAGCCAGAGATTGCAGCGTTCGTAGGGATTCATATCCTCCGGGATTTCTCCCAGTTCATCAGGCATGCTGCGCGGCGGATTTTCAAGTTGCGCCTTAAGGGCGAAATAGCGTGTTCGCCAGTTTTCCCCTTGCTCAGTGGGCAGAATGGATCGTTGTATGAATTCCGCTTCCGGAAAAGGTTGCAGCAGTTGAATGCGAACACCGAATTTGGCACAGGCTTCAGCGAACAAAATTTCGCCACCGGCAGCGCCCTGAGTCAAGGCGAGATCGTTTTCGCTTGCACCCAATGCAGCCAAAACGTCGGCAATTTTTTCAGCGGCAATGTCGGCTTTGTCGTTTGGGAAGCGGGGCTCGGCTCGATCCGTTGCGTCGATCATGCGACCCCTGAACAGAAAGACCTGGCGTGGTTGCCACTTTTCTTTCGGTTTGTTTAGTCGCGCCAGTGTCTGCTCAAAAGTCGCAATGCCTGCAGTGACGGCTTCCGGGCGAAAGCCCAGATCTTTGAGCAAGTACAATTGGGATAAGTTGAAACTGAGGGCGAACCAATCATTTTCAGACTTGGCGATCGCTTCTTTATAAGCTGAAGTGACAGTTTCCGGCGTGCCAAGCAATACTTCCAGCTCCCCCAGAGTCGCTTTGCTCCAGAACGACTGATCCGGTTCGTACTCCGCAGCGTAGCGCACTGCACCAGCCATGGATTTGGCCTCTATGAAAAAGCGGGTGTCGCCTGTAAGAGATAAGAAAACGTGCATCAAGGTCAAGGCATTAATTCCAGAGGAGTAATGACCGGGGTTACGCCGGAAAGCGTGTCGATAACTTTCGATTGCGGCACGCAGCCGGGCATCTGCGTTTGCAGCATCGTTGCGCATCTGCTCGGCAGTTCGGCCTGGTTGCCGCCACAATTGTATCCATGCATCTTTGTCGATTCGAGCGAGTAGCGCCCAGGTTTCCGGATCATTGGGGTAAATCTTCAGCATGCTGATGTAATGCAACCGGACTTCATACTGGGGAATGTTTGCTTTTCCTTGCAACGCCAGCCTTTGCAGACAGATGCCTTTTTCTTGTAGCCCGGTAAGATTATCGGGTTCAATAGCCAGTCCCGCTTCGATTTGCTCCAGTGCAAAATCAAATCGCTCTGCTTTACGCAAGGCAATCCCCGCTTTGATATGCGCCTCGGCGCGAAATGCGGCCACCGGCGCTTCCTCTGCAAGCACTAAGAGGTCACCGATGAGATCATTATGGCGAGCCAACTCGACTCTATCTGCCCAGGTATCGTAAGCATCCCAGAACTCTTGTGCATCACCGACGCGAAGTGATTGCCATTGTGGCTCTTGCAGGTTGGGTAGTCGTTGGTAAACGGGACTGATTTTACGGTCATGACAGGATGCCAGCACAGCTTTGACCATGTTGGTGAGTGCTTTTTTGTCGGTTTCCAGAGTGGCCGGATCGGGTCCGCCATTTTTTAGATTATAGTTAAGCTTGCGATCTGCATAGATATCGAACGGTTGTTTATCTGTGGAACCTTGAGTCAGCACGATGCCACGGTCACGAAGTGCATGACGAAGACCAAGTTCATACCAGACGCTGGGGTTATCAAGTGTTAAATCGGCAACCACCAGATCAGCAATGAGCAATTCCTGGAACATATCCGTTTTAATGACACCGGCGGCTTGCTCTTCGTCTACCCGAAACACTGCAAGTCCCGCTGCTTCTATTGAGGGTTTGAGCAAATTGTTATAAATAGCATTGAAGTCAATTAGTGTTCCGTCGCAACCTGATTTTTTGCCAAACGGCATGGCGACAAAAGCGTGTGGTTTCATAGAGTTTCTCCAAATAAACTGCTCCGGAACATTAGCACAGTTTTAATAAGGGGTCGAATATGCCGCGCGTCTTGAATATTTTCCGGCTTTTGTGATGCCATTACAGATTGCTCATGGCATGAGCTGCAAAACTACGGGTATTACCAGACCAATGCCACCGCAAGTAAACACAAAGCCATAATTTGAACGCGCTTGCAAGTCAGAAGAACGACCGTATACCAAAGCTGAAGACACATCAGACGAACCCAGTCGAAAAGCGGCCAGAATACGCAAGAAATCCATCGTCCAGAGGAATTGCAGCGACCTGAAGCGCGGTTGGACAAAATAACTGAAATCAAAGCAGAACTGGATGGCGTGCTGCCGAATAATAAGCATAGGAACCAGCCAAATATGCAACCAAGTTGAAAAATAGAGACGTGTCAACAGCGGCACGAACTACTCGCATTTCGCGATGCCTCTTCATGCAGGCTATAATCAGCCAGGCGACCAATCTTTTTTATCCATCTTTTACAACACCAAAAGCATGGACTCAACATCTGGTAGGCAGAAAAAACAGAGCATGGGCCGTACTCTGAGTCAGTTTTATGCACACATTAAGTCCAGTGAAAAGTAATAGAACAAGAAAGGAGTCATGAGTCGTTTTTTTGTCAATTACTATTTGCTAACCAATTGAAAATTAATTAAAAATAATTACTGGCTTAAAACTGTTCAAAGTAACAAAACTGTAATAAAAACCGTTAGTAAGGCCTCCTAAAAACCGGTTATTCACAGAGTTATCCACAGTTCCTGTGGGTAACTCAAATAGTTTAGACCGCATAGTTACTTAGCAATAAAACATCAAAAATAATTTAACATCTATGGCTAAATTGCATCCTGGCGGTGAATTGATTTTCAGAGTTGCCATTCCGGTCCCCGTTTATCGTTTATTTGATTATCTCGCTCCGGATAATGTCGAGCTAGATAACATCAAACCGGGGGTGCGCCTGGAAGTACCCTTCGGAAAAGGTAAAAAAATCGCGTTTCTTCTTGAAATAACTCAACACAGCGAACTGGATATCGGTAAATTAAAACGGGTAGTACGGATTTTAGATCACAAACCGTTATTATCGACAAAAGATTTGCGGTTGTTGAATTGGGCCAGTACCTATTATCATCATCCGTTGGGCGAAGTGATTAGCGCGGCTTTCCCTGCCGCGCTACGGCGAGGAAAGTCGGTTGTTGTTCAAACAGAAAAACGATATGCCCTGACTGACTTGGGCAAAGTTACCCCCAGTGACCAGTTGCAACGGACACCCAAGCAGAAAAGTGTGTTGGAAAAATTTCAAGCCAATCCGTTGAGCCTGTCAGAAGCAGAGCTCTCGGCATGGAATGAAAACTGGCGGCCCGCTGTAAAGATGTTAATCACTAAACAATTGCTACAGATTGAATTTGGCGATGCCAGGGTGAATAGCCCTGATGCGTTAATCAGCAATAATCCCTTGCAGTGTAATCCACAACAGCAATCAGCGATAGATGCTGTCTGTGATGGCCTGGGACAATTTGGCGTTTTTTTACTGGAGGGTGTTACCGGTAGCGGCAAAACAGAAGTGTATTTACAGATTATTCGTACTGTACTGGCACGCGGCCAGCAGGTTTTGGTACTGGTACCGGAAATCACCCTGACGCCGCAGCTCGAAGAGCGATTTAGACAGCGTTTTGCTGTAAGCATTGCCCTATCACACTCCAAATTGACCGATAAGCAGCGGCAAACTGCCTGGCTGCAAATGCAACAGGGCGAATGTTCTATCTTGCTGGGTACGCGTTCGGCATTGTTTACGCCATTAAAAAATCCGGGATTGATTATTCTTGACGAAGAGCATGATGCCTCATTCAAGCAACAGGAAGGCTTTCGTTTTTCTGCCCGGGATATTGCGGTAGTGCGCGGCAAGCTATTGCACATCCCGGTTTTATTGGGCTCTGCTACGCCGTCTCTGGAAAGCCTGCATAACGTTGATAAGCAGCGATACCAATTACTGCATTTGCCGGATCGGGCTGGAAACGCCATAGAACCCGTCCTGCAGTTAATGGATATCAGAAATAAAAGAATGCAGGAGGGCTTATCTGAATCGCTGGTTGAGGAAATGCACAGAACCCTGGCAAGAAATGAACAGGTATTACTGTTCCTGAATCGTCGCGGTTTCGCGCCTACACTGATTTGCCATGGTTGTGGATGGGTTGCGCGTTGTCAACGCTGCGATGCCAATCTGGTGATTCATTTTGATGAAGAACGCTTGCGTTGTCATCATTGCGGTAAGGAACAACGCCTGATTAATCGGTGCCCTGCTTGCAAGGTCGGAGAGTTAACGCCATTGGGACTAGGCACCGAACGGGTAGAAAAAGTCCTGGCTGAATTATTTGCAGATAAAGTGACCGTCCGTCTGGACCGCGATTCTACGCAGCGCAAAGGTTCACTGGAAAACTATTTACAGCAAATCAATCAGGGTAAAGTGGATATTGTTCTGGGTACGCAAATGCTGGCTAAAGGTCATCACTTTCCCAATGTAACCTTGGTGGCGATTCTTGATGTAGATAGTGGTCTATTCAGTATAGATTTTCATGCAGCCGAAAAACTGGCTCAAATGATCGTGCAGGTATCAGGCCGTGCCGGACGTGCGGAAAAGCCCGGCAAAGTCATTATGCAGACCCGCCAGCCGGAGCATCCTTTATTAACAACGTTAATCAGGCAAGGTTATCGCAGTTTTGCCAAAACGGCATTGGCTGAGCGTAAAGAGGCGTTGTTACCGCCGTTTAGTTATCAGGCATTATTACGCGTACAGGCTGTGGATGCCGATACTCCACAACTTTTTTTTCAGGCGGTTAGCGCGTTGGCGCAGAAACACAATAAAGGTCATACCCAGGTTTTGGGCCCGGTATCCGCGCCAATGGCCAAACGTGCAGGTCTTTACCGCTATCAATTACTGTTTCAAAACACCAGACGTCAGGAACTGCATGTTTTGCTTGATGCATTAATACCGGAAATTGCCAAACTCAAACAGGCAAAAAAAGTACGCTGGTCACTGGATGTTGATCCGGCGGATTTGTATTGATGTTGCCTGGTTCCATAACACTGTGGTCAAGGTCAAATACTGAGTTGACAAGCAAGCTCTAAACTCTACTGGTTAGCGCATTATTTCTGTCCGAGGTTTTTAAGTATTTCTTCCAAAGGAACAAGGTTCATTGTCATTCTGAATAAAACTTCATTATTCTGCAACAAGCCGTAACAATGATACGTTCTTAGCAAAATATTAGTCTGGTTCAATGTGTTATCACTGGATTCCGGAAGTTGCTTAACCAGGATATGCAGTTTGTCATTATTCTTAAGCTGGCTTAAATAATGCCGGTCTAATGAAATTTCATGGGATGTGTAAACCATGGGATTGAGTTTAAAGTCATGATTTTCCAGTTGCGCTTTTTCCAGTAAGGCTCCCGATGTAAGGCTGCAAGGAAATATTTCCGGGTAGTGCGCAATATGGGTTAACTCATCAAAATAATCGGATTGTTCGGCTAAAGACCCCGACAGAAAATTTTTAACAGAACCGTTATTCATAAATTTCCGTTTGAGAAAATAGCCTGTCTCGGGAATGGTCGTACAGTCGGGGATTTCGTTAAGGTCAGGTAGCTTGTTAAATTTTGTACTGGGCAAAAAGAGCGGAGTTTGTGTTTCTTTTTTAAACCCCAACAACACGGTTTTGCCATCGGACTTCATGGCAATGCGGTTACCCAACGTCAGACTGGGAATGGTTTTAATCAGGGTCTTTTTAATATCCAGATAAACAGGCATTCGAGGGCGAACAGCGTTAACAAAAGTAATCTGGTAATTACTGAAACGCAGATTGTTTTCGGCAATGATACGGTTTTCATGATGCGCTTCTCTGTATAGGCGCATTTGATATTCAATCAGAGTGTTTAGTTGATAGCCCAGAACGATAGGGCCTCTGAACGGGTTATGAGTAATCTGTAACCATTTATGCTTATCATGAAACAAATTAAAGTCATCTGTGGCGTTACGGGCCACTTCAATATGAATCTGGTCAAAAGTGAACGGTTGATCTTTCATTTTTCTTTCGCTGGGAATGGTGTATATCGGTTAAAAAGCTAAGTCCATGAACACGCTCCGCATCGGCGGGTTCCAAATAAAATTTGAGCATAAAAACAAAGCTTGTAGCCTGGTTTTTAAGGCTTGCAGGATTCACGTAATATTTGACTCAAGGCAAAAACCGCCAAAAAGCTCTAGGAAGGTGCAATTTTACCAAGTTATTAAACAGTATTTTGCGAAAATGGGTTCGGTATAACTTCATACCGAGTATTGGAAAAATAAACTGCCTTGTTTTTTCGCGTCATTTTCAAATATTGCCTCGGTTGACTTTATTATATTTGCAAGACGGGCGATCACTTTTACAGCAATAGCTCTATCCCCCTGCTTTGCGATAAACGATTAAAACAGGGGTTGTACTTTTGAAACAACTTGTCGTGACTTTCCAGACACTTCTGGTGGAATGTTATTTACCAGCTGTATATGAGTTTTGCATCCCTTGCCAAAGCGTAATTTGAATTTTTCTTCAATAATTTTTAATGAATCCGGATTCCAAAATGAATTCGTCACAATCCGGATTTCAAGTTCATTAATTGCCTGTTGGGTAATTTTAAACTGTTCTACGCCGCTGGTTTCACGCAGAATATAAATTGCTGCCAATGCATGGACAATAGAGCCATCCTCGTGGACAAGAAAATCGGTGTTGCGGCCAACAATTTCTTCTATGACATGCAAGCCTCTGCCGTCTTTATCTGAATCAGTTGATAATTTGATCATATCACCGGTACGATAGCGAATGAAGGGTTGTGCTTCCGAGCATAACCCGGTCATGACAGCCTCGCCCATTTCGCCAGGCTTGACCGGATTGCCTTCAGGATCCAATACTTCAAGAATATTGCTTTCACTCAGCAATAGCATTTGTTGATGGCTGTTTGCATGGGCAATGAAGCCGGCATCTCTACTACCGAATTCATTAGCTACCGGCACATTAAAGAATTCAGAAATCAACTGGCGCTGTTCAGGGTAAAGAGGTTCTCCGGTTGTGCAAACGACTTTTAAATCAGGCAAGGAAATATTCAGGCCTTTTTGTTGACCATACTTGGCCAATAATGCAACGCTGCTGGCATAGCCATAGATACATTTAGGATTAAATTTTTGTATCGCCGTCAAATAAGCAGCCATTTTTTCCGGCGACATTTCAAACGCATTTAATAGTAGCTGGTTTAATAGCCGATCACGGATTGATTTTATTCGATCGGTTTTATTGAGTTCAACGGGAGCTCCCCATAAATAAATCTCGGGCTCTCCTACATTAACACCCCACCAGCGTCTGGCGCGAATTCGTCCAGCTGCATCCGAAGCTTGACGAGATCTGCCAAAATTAAAGATAAGAGGTTGGCCACTTGAACCGCCAGTTGTATAGCGAAAAGAACCGCCAGGAACATCATGCCAAGCCATTTCATTCCCATGCTGTTGGGCATCGGCCCTGGTCATGGTTGGAAGCTTTTTAAATTCCTCAAAGGTCAAATGCTCTAAATTAATGCCTGAGTTTTCAATGCGTCCGGCATGCCAAGAGCTATGCTCCTTAGCACCTTTCAAAAGAGACTGAAGCTTTTGCAATTGTAGTGTTTCAATATCGTTCCTTGAATACCATTGGGTTTTTTCCAGATCCTCCAAATAGGAAAACGTCGGTCTGTTTAATAGTTTTTCTTGTAGAGGGTAGATTAGCTGCCGCGAAATAAATGGGTTCATAGAGATTAGAAGTTATTGCAAAATGAAGATGTAAAGAGCTTGTGTTTTGTCAGCATGAGTGCATATAGCAAATATGTCCATGCATGTCGGCTCGTATTATGCCCTAAGTCTAATTGGAGTTGGCTATTGGAATAGAATTTTTCAATTTCCGAAGCCAGTGACAATAGGGTATCTTGGCGTTAAGGATAACCTGGTTTTATTATGCTCCATCACTTCCCGCCCTCCATGACTCAAGCTGATGGATGCCGACACCATGATATTGGCTCTATTTCACATAGAGCCTTTAACCTTTAATTTAAAAAAAGAGAACCCGCAAGGGATTGCCCCTACATTTCGAAACTGCCCTACTGATCTAAAACAGCCCCGTTATTCTGCCATCATCATCAATATCAATTCTTTCTGCCGCGGGTACTTTGGGTAAGCCCGGCATAGTCATTATGTCGCCGGCAATAGCAACGATAAAACCCGCCCCGTTGGCTAACCTGACCTCTCGAATTTCCAGTGCATGTCCCGAGGGCGCGCCTTTAACATTGGGATTTGTTGAAAATGACATTTGCGTTTTTGCCATGCAGATTGGAAATTTTCCGTAATCGCTATCCCATGCGACGAGTTGGGCTTTTACCTTGGCGTTGGCGGTGACTCCGGCCGCACCGTATAGTTTGGTGGCGATCGCTTCTATTTTTTCCCACAAGCCGAGGTTTTCATCATAGACGTAAGTAAATCCGGGTTCACGCTGGTCAACAATATTAACGACTGTTTGCGCCAGGGTTTCCGCGCCTGCTCCGCCAGTTGCCCAATGTTTGCAAAGTACGCTGGTCGCGCCTATTGCGTTGCATTTTTGTTGCAGCAAAGCGATCTCCGCGTCGGTGTCAAAAGTAAAATGATTAATACACACCACGCAAGGCAAGCCGTAATGTTGGGTAATGTTGTTGTAGTGGCGCTCAAGATTGGCAAAGCCTTGTTCAAGTGCCGCCGCATTTTCGCTGTTTAAGTCCTCCTTGGCTACGCCGCCATGGAATTTAAGCGCCCTGATGGTGGCAACCAAAACCACTGCCGAAGGTTTTAACCCGGACATGCGGCATTTAATATCAATAAATTTTTCAGCGCCCAGATCAGCCCCGAAACCCGCTTCGGTCACCACATAATCAGCAAGTTTTAACGCGGTTTTGGTGGCGGTTACAGTGTTGCAGCCGTGGGCAATATTGGCAAAGGGGCCGCCATGAATAATGGCGATGTTGTTTTCCAGCGTTTGTACCAGATTAGGTTTGATGGCCTCTTTTAAAAGGGCGGCCATTGCGCCATGAGCATTCAGATCACGCGCATAGACGGGCGTAAGGTTGTCGGATTTATAGCCGATGACGATACGTCCAAGGCGTTCCTTAAGATCGGCGCGGCTGGTGGCCAGGCAAAGAATCGCCATGACCTCGGAGGCGACCACAATGTCATAGCCGTCTTCACGCAAATAGCCGTTTGCGGGGCCGCCCATGCCGACCACGATGTTGCGCAGGGCGCGGTCGTTCATATCGACCACGCGCTTCCATTGGATGCGTCTTGGATCTATATCCAGGGCATTGCCGTGATTGATGTGGTTGTCTATTAATGCCGATAACAGATTGTGAGCCACACCGATAGCATGGAAGTCACCGGTAAAATGCAGGTTGATGTCTTCCATGGGCACCACTTGCGCATAACCGCCGCCCGCCGCGCCGCCTTTTACGCCAAAACAGGGGCCCAATGAAGGCTCACGCAGGCAGATCAGGGCTTTTTTGCCCAAACGGTTCATGGCATCGCCCAGGCCCACTGTCGTTGTCGTCTTGCCTTCACCGGCCGGGGTTGGGCTGATAGCGGTCACCAGGATCAGTTTGCCGTCTTCTTGATCGGTCAGGCTGTTGATGTATTCCAGCGATATTTTGGCTTTGTAATGACCGAAGGGATCCAGGTGTTCGGCTTCAATGCCGTACTGTTCTTTTGCCAGAGCGATGATCGGTCGCATCGTGGCGTGTTGGGCGATTTCTATATCTGACATGGGTGTTTTCCAAAGATAGGGTATTTAATTTTGCTTGAATTTAGGGTTTTCTAAAAAATACCACATCAGGCAAGCCTTCAAAATGAGCATCACAGGTGAGCAAGTCCGCGCCATAAGCCAATGCCGTGGCATAAACAATGGCATCCGCAGTGGTCAGTTTATATTTGCGATGCAAATCCGCCGCTTGCAATGCAATCTTTGTATCAAGCACCGCCACTACGCAATTTTGTGTATACGCAATCACCTGGTTTGCCTCTGACTCGCCGACTTCGCGCATCAGCCATTTATCAAGCTCCAGCTGTACTATGGTTGGCACAATGCACTGCGCAGTTTCAGGGAACGCTTCGGCAATAGCTTGTTTTAGCGGGCTATCAATCAATCAACCATTCTATCCAAATCGAGGTGTCAACAGCACGCATTAAAATCTATCGCTGCGGTCTCTGAAATTTGTCGGGTCAGCGCCTGCTGCAATACCATTTAACTGTTCAAAGCTGGGTACAGGCATTATCAATATACCTTTGCCTTTAGGAATAAAAACAAATTGCTGACCGGCTTGCCAATGCTGCTCTTCTCGCACAGATTTGGGGATAGAGATTTGATATTTGCTTGAAAGCGTTGCAGTAGCAGGCATTTTATACTCCTGATTTATCGATACTGATTGCGTAAGAATATAACAAAACTGGGTGTTGGATGCTAATAACATTTGGCTTGGTTGTTGGGCTTCATGTCATTTAGCCCAACTTGGGAACTAACTTGATCATTTGGCTCTTCGATGTGTTGGGTTACGCTATCGCTAAGCCAACCTACGCACTAATTATGAACCCCAAAATCTACTTAGAAGAAAGTCATCAAAATCATCATCTTCAATATCGTAATCAATAGCTTTAATTGTGTGTTTTTTTAAACTATCTGGTACATATGAAAAATAATTTTCTTCGTTATTTTCATAATTCAATTTTGCTGCATGATTCAAGATAACAATATTCCTACCTTTACCATTTGTTTGAGTTGAAGGATAAATGATTGCATCAATTCGTGGTTGAAAGTGGTACGCAAGATATTCTGAAAGCGCTTGTGTGGGTAAATACTCTAAGTGCGCATTATGCGACTGGACTGGCTTGCTGATTTCTGAAGAGAAATGCCTTAAAAAGTATAAAAGCCCCCATTGGTTGTCATCTGCATAATGTGGATTTCGAGGCTCTTGTATTTCATTTAAGACGGTTAAATCAAGAACAGTTATTTGTTTTTCTAATTTAAATTGACCGCTTAATGCAATTTCTCCTACGGGGACTCTAATTTCTGCAATACAGGTTTTTGGTTCAAATGCTCCATAAAACACCGACACGCCTACTGGGTTCATTCTTCCAGAACTCGCAAAAGATGCTGGAGGCGGACCTAGTTCAATGCGGGGATTTGAATAAATATTTTCAAGTGAACCAGTAGCATATCTGGCGCGATAAAAAGTAGCTTCTAAATCGCTTGGTTCAATAACACGAATAGGCTTCTTATATTCATATTCAAAATTATCTAGCTCTGAAAATAAACTATTTAGCCCTTCAATAAGTTCATTATTAAAAAAACGTGTTTTATGCATGATTTTCGAGCAGAAATAGTCCCATGATTCAATATGATCAAGAGCATTTCCATAATTATTTTCCCCATTCTGTCCATAAAGAGAGCCGTTATCGTAAAACGCATCAGCTCCTTGACTTATATCGCGCGATTCACGCTCAGCTAAAATAGCCACTAAATCATCGCTTAATTCTTGCAAACCATCTAATTCCAGCATTTCACTAATAATATCCGAAGGTGAATCGCCAAAATCTTTAAGCTCGTAATTAGATCTATATTCATCGTCAATTTTATCTGCTAATGAATCTAGGCTAATACAAATTCTTCGGTATTTACAGTAGCTACAAGTTGTCAGAACTTCACGTTGTTCTCTGATAAAAATCTTGTAGTCTTTGTTGCCAATACAACCCCTGCAGACATATTTTTGCGTGCTATTTTTCATTACAACTTATTAATTCATAGCTCGAAGTGTTGGGTTTAGGTACGAACCCCAACACTTCGATGCCTCGGCTTTTGGGTTGTACCCAAAGCGAGCGCAAAAAGATTCCTTAATTCATCCCAACCTGCAAACCACTCAACTATAAACCGGAAAACGCGAACAAAGATGGCTGACTTTTTCACGCACCAGGGCAATAACGT
>CAWKGQ010000019.1:0-109965 GCA_963849195.1 uncultured Gammaproteobacteria bacterium | reverse complement strand
TGCAGGGGCAGCAGCTAGTACTTCGGTCGCTAAAGGTGCAACCCGGCTTATTAGCTGGGGTTTGCCGCAGCTCAGTGCATCATTAAAAACCAGGTGACTTGATTCTGGCCGATAAACTGGAT
Source organism: uncultured Gammaproteobacteria bacterium (assembly GCA_963849195.1). Lineage (GTDB taxonomy): Bacteria > Pseudomonadota > Gammaproteobacteria > Methylococcales > Methylomonadaceae > Methylobacter_C. The sequence continues at coordinate 109,843 of CAWKGQ010000019.1, read as the reverse complement.
AGATGCCTGGAAATATTAAGATGGCTGTGATCCCGATTGGCATAGCTATACCAAAAGTAAACTGACAACGCTTACAGTCGTTTATACAGGCCATTTAGCGGAGAGTAAAGGAGCCATTTTACATCCCAGCCGAACAAAAAACGAGGGCATAATCAATAACAGGTCCAATCGCGCTGGATATGGAAATCTCGCCATTGCCAAAGCTTGCCAGCAACACACTTACCTTTTCTGGTCCATCCAGTCGTTGCCAATCCGGTTCCTATGAGCTTACCCCGGCAATTAAACATTCACTTAACCATGCAGGTCAAGGTGTGCTGGGAAAATTCCTTATCCTTTATTTTCCTGCACGCCTGCTGAGTTGCCAGATTGACAAGTCGGGTCTGCACTTTAATGCCCAAAAAAAACATAAAAGCCATTGCAGGAAACCTTGATAAGGTAACCGATTTCAATCACCACGAATTTGATAGCTGGCCGTAATTTGCATAAATTAAAGCAGAATTATTATTTTTCAATATTTTTAGGCCGTAAATTAAAGAACACAAACAAGCGGTATACGTATACATGACATTCAGCATTCCAACTTCCTGCTCAACACAGCACTGACAAATTCGATTTGCCAAACAGCATGTTTAATGACCAAATGGTCGGAGAATATTAAGGCTCTCAGGTTACGACCGTCATTATCGAGAGCTCTCGGACAATATCTTTATGACCAGGCTAGGACTGAATATTATTGATTTGTAAGCGGTTTTGGCGCATTTCCAATTGGTCGCAACCATCCTTTGTTGTCAGCGCATTAAAAGAAACTTTAACACTGAATTGCCCGAACTCTTGCTGCAACTGAACGTCTGCTCCTACTACAGCGGTTTATTCGGCTCAAGAGCTTGCTAAAAACGACACCGATAATCTCGACAAGATGTGTTTACTTAATTCCAGAACCGAAGCGGTCGAAGCAGCAATCAAATTTGCCCATTACACCACCAAGCGGGAAAAAGTAGTTTTTTGTGAACACCAGCTATCATGGTTTGACAATGAGCACATTGTCCTTGAATGGCAAAGAAATTTTTCATGAAGGTTTTGGTCCACCCTTTCCTGCAAGCTGTCAGCCCTATACCTTTTAACGATCTTAGGCGCTTGGAAAATACTTTAAGACAATAAAGACGTTACAGCATTCATCAGTCGAACCTGTTCAGGGCAAAGGCGTACAATGTACCCGATGATACAGTACCTGCCTGCGAAGATTCGAACGCTTATCCAAAAAATATGGCACTTTGTTCGTCGCGATCAAAGTCAAACAGGCTTGGGACAAACCGGGAAATTCTGGGCAATAGATTCACTGAAACGTTAAACCCGGATATGATTTGTATGGCTAAAGCCTTTATCCGGCGGTTTGTGCCGGTTCGGCGCAGTGGCTATGACGCATAAAATTATGGATAGCGTATCTAATCGTATGGATAGAGCCAGTCGTTGCATGGTTCAACTTTTGCGAAAACAATTTGGCGATCCAAGGCAGCAGGGTCTTGCGACTTTACATGTAATGGAAGAAGAAAAACTAATGGAAAAACAGCTTAAAAACAGGCACTGATATTATTAACAGCTTAAACGCGTTGTCCGGAAGCTATGAATTCCTGAAAGAAGCGCGCGGTAAGGGCATGATGATCGCAATTGAATTCCAATCACCTAAAAGCCTGACACTGAAAGCGGCTTGGGCCATGCTGGAAGCCGCCAATAAAGGCTTGTTCTGTCAAATGATCACAATCCCTTTATTTAAAGAACACCACATACTGACTCAGGTTGCAGGACACGGTATGAATGTAGTCAAACTGTTGCCGCCATTAAACCTGACGCAAAAAGATCGTGACCATATTGTCAGTGCATTTGATAAAGCCATTGCGGATACTCATCAAATTCCCGGATCCATTTGGGATTTGGGTAAAAATCTGGCTGGTCATGCTTTAAAAAGCAAAAAAAGTCACTGAGGAAAAGATAATGAAAAAACTGCTTCAGTTTATCCTGATATTGCTGTCTTTGGGCCAGACTGCGCTGGTTTCCGCGCACGCGGTTGTCACGGATTATTCATTAAAGATTGCACCCATACATGCTAACCAGCCAGACAAAGTTGAGCTTACTTTTAACTCTCAAATAGAGTTAGGTTTATCGCAAATTTTTTTAGTGCGTAAAGGCGATAAACATGAATTATTACAAGCAGATAACGGCAATAAACAGGGGCAAATCATTGTCCATATTCCAGCGCTGGAATATGGTGATTATGCCCTCAGATTTAAAGTCTTCGCAGCTGATGGTCATTTAACTGAAGACGTTATTCATTTTTCAGTATCTCAATAGGACATGAAATGGCGGGTATAGCTGATTTTCTCGATTCCCTTGTCGGCGGATTTGATCTGATTTGTTATTCGTTAACAATCGGCGGTCTGTTCTGGGGTCTTTTTATTTTACGTCCATGGAATAATCAGGGCGGGTACAATGCCGTATTGCTGCAAAAAACTGTATCTCTTATCTACAAGGGTGGTTTTTTACTGGCCGCTGCGCAATTTTTTAAAATAATTCTTAAAGTCTGGTTGATGACCGCCGTGCTTGAGCGCTGGCCATTTCCTGAATTCGCAGGTACTACTCAATTCATTGGCGGCATCGTACGCACGATACTGACGGTGGTTTTAGCGGTATATTGTTATCAGTATTTAAGTAAAAATCCTTTTTCCAAGAGCCACTGGACAACTGCCGTCGTTGTGGCAGTGCCTATGATTATTTCAGGAGCATGGCTAGTGCATGCGGCGGGACGTTTTGAAAATTCGTCCATTCTAATGTTACTGACAGTGATTCACCAACTGGCCGCTGCTGCCTGGATCGGCGGTATTTTTCAGCTGGTCAATCTTTGGCTTTTGCGTCAAAGTAAACAGGTTCCCGCTGAATTATGGCCTTTAATGCTAAGCCGATTCTCCAAGTTTGGCATAGCCTCAGTTGCTATGATTCTAATCTCGGGATTGCCTATTGCCTTGCAATACATCGATACCTGGAATGGCTTGATCGGCACGGGCTATGGCAATTTGTTAATGGTAAAAATAACGTTATTGGCTCTTGCCTTGGGTTTTGCCTGGTTAAATAAAAGCGCCGTGCAGGAATACGTCGTTTCCGGCAACCATTATGCGCTAAACAACCGCGTCCCTTATTACATCGAAGCGGAAGCTTTTGTCTTAATCACCTTATTATTTACCGCTGCCAGTCTGGCTTCGCAACCTCCGGCGATTGATATTCCGACGTTAACGGCAACATGGCAGGAAGTGTTAAACACCTTTAGCCCACAAATCCCACAAACCAGCTCTCCAAGCCATACTGCGCTGATAGCCGGTGAGGCAGGTCGTGTCGCCATTATTGATCAAGTGCCTTCAATAGCGGCAACCGAATGGTCGAATTATAATCACAATATCGCGGGTATTTTTCTGACGACGATGAGTTTCTTTGCCATGCTTTCTTATATAAAGCATTTACCGTCGCCTTTGTCAGCTTTCGATAAATATTTGCCATTAACCCGTTATTGGCCATTGGGCTTTGTCGGTCTGGGTATTTTTCTGTTTTTTCGTAGTGACGCTGAAACCTGGCCATTGGGGCCGATTGGCTTTTGGGAAAGCACCTTTAATAACGGTGAAGTCTTACAGCATAGAATTGCGACTTTGCTGGTGTTTGTTCTTGGCATTATTGAACTCAGTGCCAGAATGACCAAAAATCCCGATAGCAAGCTACCCTTCGTATTTCCCCTGCTGGCGGCGTTCGGTGGTTTGATGTTGCTTACACATTCACATGTCGGCTTTCAAGCTAAAAGTGCATTTCTTATCCAGGTTGGGCACACCACAATGGGTATTTTTTCTCTCATTCTGGCATGCGGTCGCTGGCTGGAATTAAAACTGGACAGACCGGGTAAGGATATTGCTGGTTTTATTTCTGTTGCCGCTCTGTTTCAGATTGGCATCATTTTGATGTTCTATCGCGAGCCCCTTTACTAATATGAACACATTACCTGATTATCCACTGCTTAACGGCATCAACAGCCCCGCGGATGTCCGCAAACTCAGCAAAGCCCAATTAAAACTGCTGGCGCAAGAGCTGCGTGAGTATCTAACCCATACCGTGAGTATTTCCGGGGGGCACTTTTCAGCGGGATTGGGCACGGTCGAGTTGACCGTGGCCCTGCATTATGTGTTCGATACACCATCGGATCAGCTAGTCTGGGATGTCGGTCATCAAGCTTATCCGCATAAGATTCTAACCGGTCGCAAGGAACGGATGACCACTATTCGTACCCTGAGTGGCGTATCGGCGTTTCCCAGTCGTGCAGAGAGCGAATACGACGCCTTCGGCGTTGGTCATTCCAGCACCTCAATCAGTGCCGCATTAGGCATGGCGATAGCCTCGGAACTGAAAGGCGAAGACAAGCAGATGGTGGCGATTATCGGTGATGGCAGCATTACCGGCGGCATGGCTTATGAAGCTATGAATCATGCGGGAGCTATTGATGCCAATCTGCTGGTGATCCTCAATGATAACGACATGTCGATTTCACCGCCGGTCGGGGCCATGAATAATTATCTGACCAAGATACTGTCCAGCAAACTGTATTCCTCGGTACGCGAAGAAAGCAAGAAGGCCTTAAGTAAAATGCCCAGTGTCTGGGAACTGGCGCGAAGAACCGAAGAACACATGAAAGGCATGATTGTGCCGGGCACCTTATTTGAAGAACTCGGCTTTAATTATATCGGCCCGATTGATGGTCATGATTTGGATATGCTGGTGCCGACGCTGGAAAATTTAAAGCATATCTCCGGCCCACGCTTTTTGCATATCGTCACCAAGAAAGGCAAAGGCTACCCCCCGGCTGAGAAAGACCCGTTGGCTTACCATGGCGTGCCTGCGTTTGACCCGAGCAAGGATTCATTACCCAAGTCAGCGCCGTCACCCCACCCAACTTACACCGAAGTATTTGGCAACTGGTTATGTGACATGGCTGAACAGGACGAACGCCTGCTGGGCATTACCCCGGCCATGCGCGAAGGCTCCGGGCTGGTGAAGTTTTCCGAGCAGTATCCCAAACGCTATTTTGATGTCGCCATTGCCGAACAACACGCGGTGACGCTGGCGGCAGGTCAGGCCTGTCAGGGTGCCAAGCCGGTTGTAGCCATTTATTCAACATTTTTGCAACGCGCCTATGATCAATTGATTCACGATGTCGCTATTCAAAATCTGGATGTCTTGTTTGCGCTGGACCGTGCCGGATTAGTGGGTCCTGACGGTCCTACCCATGCCGGCAGTTTCGATTACAGTTACCTGAGCTGTATTCCCAACATGCTCATTATGGCGCCCGCCGATGAAAATGAATGCCGGCAAATGCTGACCACCGGATTTATCCATGAAGGCCCTTCTTCCGTGCGTTATCCGCGCGGCAAAGGCCCCGGCGTTGCCGTCCAGAAAACCATGACTGCGTTGCCGATAGGTAAAGCCGAGCTTCGTCATCAAGGCAGTCGCATAGCTATTCTGGCCTGGGGCAGCATGGTGACCCCCGCCTTGGCGGCGGGCAAGCATCTGGGCGCAACGGTAGTTAATATGCGCTTTGTCAAACCGATCGATGAACAACTGATTCTGGAGTTGGCGAAAAGTCATGAAGTATTTATCACCGTGGAAGAAAATGTCATTGCCGGTGGCGCAGGTAGTGCAGTGAATAACTTCCTGCAAGCACAACGCATACTCATGCCGGTGTTAAATTTAGGTCTGCCCGACAGCTTTGTTGAGCAAGGCACGCGCGAGGAGTTGTTGGCAATCTGTGGGCTGGATGCTCAGGGGATTATTGACCAGGCTGAGACGTTCTGCGCATAAAGTAACTTTAAAAAGTGCTGTTACTGACAAGGTTACTGCTAAAAGTGCTAAATGCTATTGTATGTTACTGCATTTCACTGGACAATAAAAAGCCGGCTAAGCCAATGACTTGCGGGTTTTTGTTGCGGCCTCTATCACAATACGCCCTACATGCCTTGTGAATAGCCATATCAACAAATGCAAAAAAAATGTTATACCGAAAGTTATACCAGTTTAGTCAATGCTGCCCTGCTTTATGCAAAAAAGCCCGTGGATTAATCAGGCTTGTTTTTATGCCTATGCTGTTTTTATATTCGCTGCGGGTTGGCTTCTTAGGTTTACCCTCTTCATTCATTTTTGCTAATGCAGCGGCCTTGGCTATCTGCCCTAAACCCTTTTGCATGGGATAGCCGCCTAGCAATGCTTTTTGTGCTGGCCTCTCACCGCCAATATGGGCTGCTATAAGGGCAGGTATTGATACGTGCGGGTGAGTGAATGAACCCAGCCCTAAAAGTTTAGATAGCCAAGTATATTCCTGTGGTGCATGCTCTCTGAAATTTGAGCCGAGCTCTTCAAAGCCCCTGTTGCGTGCTGCTCTAACGGCATCGCCAAAAACTATGCTGCTTTTGCCAATGGCTGATTCTGCCTTATCCAACAAACCGCCTTTAGCCTGCCCTACCGTGGGTTGTATGCCATGCGTCATAAGCTCTTTGGCAATTAGATAATGGAACAATGTGCTGCACGGCTGTTTTTGACACAAAGTAACGCCATTCTTTAGCGTCAAGGTCGATATGCTCCCACTCTGCGGCGCGTAATTCACCAGGGCGCACAAATACCAACGGGGCAAGTTTCAGCGCGCAAACAGAGGGTAGGGAGCCTTGATAACCGTCTATTGCTCTGAGTAATTCCGCGGTCTGTTTGGGTTCGGTAATCGCTGCAAAGTGTTCACCTTTGGCGGCTGGCAATGCGCCTCGTAAATCCGGGGTTATGTCTCTATCAACTTCGCCCCGTTGCGACTGCATAACGGAAAATCTGCCCGCATATTTGCAAGGTTCGATGTGCTGTCTCGATAGTGCCTCTATCTTCAACGCGCCTTAAGCAATCAAGAATATCCTTCGGCAAAATGTCACTTATCGGTTTGCTGCCCAACCACGGGAAAATATTTCTTTCAAGCATTCGTTTAGAGCGGTTGTTCTTATCATCCCAGGTATCAACTTTTTTTGTCCCCATTCTCTAGCAATTACTTCAAGGATAGTTTGCCGCGCTATCGGCTTTCGATGACTTAACGGCTTTCCGGTATTCGCTTGGATTGTCCCCTCGGCTATCTGTTTTCGACATTGGGCACGCTTCTGCTCTCTGGCTTGCTGCTAACCAATATCAGGATAAGTACCCTAACGATAATTAAACAGTCTTTACCGTCGAAGCGATATTTAAATCGCCACCATTTGGCCCAATTATCCTTGAGTGGCTTAATAAGTACATACAAACCCTTGACATCATTTAGAGTGAAAGCCTTACCTGTTGCGGCCTTTGTGTTGCGTTCTTGCAGGTGGTGTCTGATAGTGACATTGGTATAACTCATTTGTGGTAATAGGTGCTGTTACTACCAAATGTTATACCTGTTTAAGAGTGGGTGTAAATGTATTTCGCTGCACTTCGTTGGACAATAAAAAACCCGCTAAGCCTTATGACTTGCGGGTTTTTGTACTTCGTTGAATCTGTCTGAATCTACCAGTGGAGGCTGCGGCCGGAATCGAACCGGCGTAGATGGCTTTGCAGGCCACTGCATAACCATTTTGCTACGCAGCCTTAAAGGTGAAATAAAAAAGCCGCGATAGTTTCGCGGCTTTTTTATATATTGGAGCGGGAAACGAGATTCGAACTCGCGACCCCAACCTTGGCAAGGTTGTGCTCTACCACTGAGCTATTCCCGCACTGAATTTATCAGTGCATTATAGATATTTTTAAAACCCTGTCAAACTTTATTTTTATTGAACATCAATTGCTAAAGCCCAAGCCTCATTACCTTTACATTCACCGTCTTCAACCCTGACTTTAGCATATGCTTTTTGCTTTCCATAAGCATCCGAGAAACCCAGAACGGTAACAGGGGTTCCCTGAGGGATATGCTGGCAAGCCCCACTTCTATCAGCCTCTTCGGTATCATCATAAGCTGCTATAGCTCCAGGTGTTGACACCAAGCGAACTGTTGCTGACGGATCATAGGCATTGGCGCTCTTCAGTACGTAGCGTTGCCCTACAGCGAGATCTTTAAGAGCTGGTCCAGAGATTGTCGGCTTTGAACCGTCACCGCCCATCGACATCATTAAAACAAGCAGAATAGCTGCCCCTCCAATAGACCCATAAAAAACTTTTGGATTTTTTTCTTTTAAACTCAAGAATGAAGAAACCAGATTGCCGATCGTATTTTTTGCCGTATCTACAGTCTGCTTAACTTTTTCTTCTTGCTGAACGTTTTCTTCTTGTTTGGCGTTTTCTTCATTACTCATTTCTCATCCTCACATTAGTGTAATTTTATTTATTATATTGATGAATTATTGCTTAACGCATTATTAAGTCTGGCTAGGCAACAGTAAGCCCTCTTAATTTTTCAAGCCATAACTACTCACAAGCAGGTAAATCACTAACGTGCGCCTACTTAATGGGTAAACTTACCATGATCAAAAAACTTTTCAAGTGCTTTGTGCAGGTTGCCTATGACGGTGACACTATACGTTAAGATTAAATGAAATCGTAGCTTTTTTGGCTAGCCCCTGTTTCTGTTATTACGCACTTCCTTTTCTCGTCATCATTCCTTTTGACGGGTTATAGCCAATGATTGCCGCCGTCATAAAAACCAGAAAAGCAACTAAGGTATAAATAAATGCGTGCTGATTAAACTGCCCATACAGGGCAAAACGTATTAATTCAACGGCTTGCGAAAACGGATTATATTGCGCCAGCTTACTAAGCAGCACACTGGATTCTTTCATTTTCCACAAGGGGTACAGTGCCGTTGACATAAAAAACATCGGAAAAATGACAAAATTCATAACCCCCGCAAAATTTTCCAGTTGTTTTATGAATGAAGACAACAATAGCCCTAGCGCACCCAACATTAATCCGGACAGCATCAATGTCGGCAATACCCACAAATATCCCTGCCACGGCGCATGGATATCATAAAACCAGGCAATGGCTAAAAACACATAAACCTGCAAGATAGACACTCCCGTGCCGGCCAATAATTTACTGAGCAATAAAAACCAGCGCGGTAATGGACATACCATCAGTATGCGCATACTGCCCATTTCCCGGTCATAAACCATGGATAAGGAACTCTGCATACCGTTGAATAATTGAATCATGCCAATCAAGCCCGGCGTAATATAAACCTCATATAATATGTAGGTTTCATAAGGTGGCGTAATGGCAAGTCCTAACGCCGCTCTAAATCCAGCCGCAAAGACAAATAACCAGACCAAAGGTCTTATCAACGCGGAAATAAAGCGTTCACGCTGGGTAACAAAACGCCATAATTCACGCCCGATAATCCCCCACATAGCCCGCCAGTAATGAAGTATATTCACGCCTGTCCTCCTTGCGTTAACGCGTAAAAAGCATCTTTTACCATCGAGGTATTGGTTATTTTGAGGACTTCATTTACCGTACCGTTGGCTTTAATCCTGCCTTTATGAAGCACGATTACATGATCGTCAGGATAAACTTCATCGATTAAATGGCTAGCCCATAAAACTGCCAGTTTTTCTTCGGCGGCTAACTGATGCACATACTCAACAATGGCTAGTCGGCTAGGCACATCCAGGCCCACAGTGGGCTCATCCAGCAGCAGCAAAGCAGGTTTATGCAATAATGCCCTGGCAATCTCTACGCGTCGACGATGACCACCGTTAAGCTGGCGTATTCTCTCAAAACGCCGATCAAACATGTTCAAGCGTTCCAGCTCTTGCTGAATCCGTTGCATAGCTTGTTTACGTCCCATCCCGTGCAAGGCAGTGTGATAGCGTAAATTCTGCATGACCGTCAAATCCATATCCAAGGTAGTTTGTTGAAACACCACGCCCAGTTTTGCCAGGGATTTGCGCGTTTGCTTCTTGATATCGAAACCACACAATTCGATACGACCATCACGGGTGTCATATAAGCGGGTAATCAAAGAAAACAAAGTGCTCTTACCCGCACCGTTAGGGCCAAGTAATAGTGTGCATTCACCTGGCCGTATCTTAAAATCAACATGATCGAGCGCTTTCTTGCCGCCATAAGAGAAGCTTAAATCCTCGATGGACAATGCTATGGGTGATTTCATGGTTTTACTGCAACGCCCCAGGGATAAGTTCCTACACCAATAGATTTAGTCACAGTTAGACTATCCAGGTCAATAATGGAAATATCGTTACTGGTGCCGTTAGTGGTATAGAGGCGTTTTTGGTCGGGAGAAAATGCCAGATTCCATACCCGTTGACCGACCAATAGCACTTTTTCTACTTCAAATGTTTGTGCATTAATCACCGCCACTCGATTTGCAGGTCCCAGAGCCACATAGCCTCTACCCCTGCTTTTATCAATAACAACGCCTACCGGCTGAATTTTATCGGGGGTGACTCCTGAAACCTCAAACTTGATAGTTTTGATGATCTGTTTAGTGGTGGCATCCAGAATCATTAAGGTTCCTGCCATTTCTGAAGTTACCCACAGTTGCTGACCATCTGCTGTAAAGTTAACCGCACGCGGACGTGGATCTACCAGGGTATTTTCTACAATAGCGTTGGTTTTGGTATCGATCCAGTGCACCATATTCGTTGTTTCAGAGGCACTGATAAGCCAGCGATTATCCGGACTGACTGTAATTCCTTCGGGCTCTACGCCTACCTTGATTTGTTTGATGGCATTTTTCTTGGCAATATCAATAGCAGTCACCATACTATCATCTTCATTCGATACATAAAGCCGATCACCCTTGGGATTTAACGCAAAGGTCTCAGGATCATCGCCGGAGGGTAATTTCCCGAGTTCTTTCAATGTTTCGGCATCAAAAATCTTTATGGTATTGTCGTCACTGGTTGCAATATACAAAAACTTATTATCCGGACTGATGGCAATGCCTCTGGGACGCTGACCGACTGGTACGGTCTTGATTAACTTGCCCTCAATCGGATCAACCACAGCCAGTGCATTGTCTTTTTCCAGCGTAACAAAAACTGTTTCAGCTTGGACTGTTCCTGCTAAGACAAGTAATAAAAACAAACTTAAGCTATTTTTTTTCATTATCATTTATCCCATTTACATTGCGTTTCAGGTTGATCATAACCTAACGTATCCAGTTCGGTTTTTGGATGCAGAAACCCTTCAATCGGAGCGACGGCAACTAATGACCTGGGTGCAGCCAGCAAAACAGGCTGCCGCAACTGTCCATCCCAGGATCGAAACGATAAAGGAGTGCCTTTGTATCCCTGTAATGCAAACGCATCACTCAACATATAATCTTTAACCCGTTTTGTATCATTGGACCCAGTGCGTGTAGCCGCCTCACCGATAGCTCTAACGGCTAAATAAGCCGCATAGTCCTGTTCTTCCATCCAGCGTCCTGCTTTTTCTTTGAAGCGGTTTTGAATCTGCACCGCACCCCATTGCTCATGCGTTCTATGCCATGCCGTTGCAGTCAGACCCTGAGTGCCTATCACGGGTCTTGGAATCCAGGTTCGATAGTCCAGATATTCGCCGAACTGACCTTGTTCGTCGGCAACCACCAATACATCATAATCATCGACCTGAGTAAATACAGCCACATCCGATTGGGCCGTGCGCCTGGCATCATAGGTATGCTCCCAGGTTTTTTCTGCCACTATTTCCATGCCGAAACGCTTGGCAGCCCGCTTGATGGCATCGGCAAATAAACGATCTTCCTGAGTAGGTCCAATAACCAGGAACCACTTGGCCCAACGTTTCTTCATCATATATTGGGCCAAGGCATCAGCCCGCATCGCTCTACTCGGCAAAATATGCAAGACATTATTGCGGCATTGCTCATTGCGTAACGCATCATCCACTGTTGCCACATCGAATAACAGCATTTGCTTTGCAGCCGGCAAATCAGCGAGCCGGTTTATCTGATCAGCAGGCAAATTAACCACAACAAATGGAAATTTATTGGCAAGCTCTTTATTAAACGTATCAGCAACATTACCATCCAACGGCACAATAAATTTTTTCAAATTAAATTGCTGCCCGGTAAATTCTCCAGTGGTATTGTTATCATCAATACCCAGCTCTGCTCCTATAATCCCCTTGTTTTTAATAAAAGGATCCAAATTGGATAGCGGAGGCGGTACGTTCTGCTCTTGTGTCAAATAGGCAATATTAATAACTTGTTTAGCTTTCGCATAAACAAAATCCACGCTAAATATCTGAATAATTAATAAAATAGTAACAATTATCCGAACAGGCAGGTTAATTGATCGCATCTTTTCCTAACAATAAATAATTTGAAATTTCCCAATTCTAACGGATTCACAAATTTTTTTTTAGTTTTCGCACAAGATTACTTACAATCGGTAGTTGGGCTAAGTAACGCAGATGAAATAATCTACGACGAATTCAAGCCCAAAAAATGACACGCGCCTAAAAAGAAACGCTGCCATCGCGTGGGACATAAATCCGCAGAAATCTTACACTATAACGAACGCAGTACCACCCGCGCATTAACACGCGCTTGAAAGATGTGTTTCTCGGGTGGGTGCTTCCTCTAAGCGGTCGTACTAAAATTTTCAGTCAATTGATATTTGGCATTCCGGCACTAATCGTGAATTAGACAATGAGTCCGTGACCTGAATTAAAATACTGAAAAGCTTTCGCAACAGGATTTGAAGGGCGCAAGGAATAACTATTGCCCTGATGTTTATAAAAATCGAAGACATATCGGGGCAATTGACCGAAAATAGGGATGGTGGCTCTATCCCATTCAAAAATCAACTCATCGGGAGTCATTATTAACTTACTCCGTTTGCTGGTCTGTAATTTTGCAAGTGGCTCTTATAGTTTAAATTTATAACTGCAATCCATGCGCATTTCATCGAATAACTATTGGGATTTGCTCGCAGCTATTGCGGGTATTTTATTCGCCTTGGCATTTGCTCCTTTTGATTATGCCTATCTGGCGTTAGTGGCCCTGAGCCTACTGTTTGCTTCCTGGCAAAACATCACACCCAGACGCGCGCTGTTGAGAGGCTATTTGTTTGGTTTGGGCGCATTTGGTTTAGGTGTGTCCTGGGTCTATATCAGTATTCATGATTTTGGCAGAGCTGATATGCTAAGTTCCGGTCTTTTAACCTGCCTATTTGTTGGTTTTTGGGCCTTGTTTCCCGCACTGGCAGGTTATCTTTCTGTAAAAATACGGTCCGTAAACAGAGGGTTTATCTCAATGTTGGTTATGCCTGTAGTTTGGGTATTGATCGAATACTTGCGTGGCTATGTGGTGCTCAATGGCTTTCCCTGGCTGCAAATCGGCTACTCCCAACTGGAAACGCCTTTGGCGGGTTATATCCCTTTAGTTGGCGCTTATGGCACCGGTTTTTTAGTGGCATTAACAGCATCCGTCATCGTGTTCATGTTTCAAACCAGGAAACACTGGCTGTTATTGTCCACTATGCTTGCTGCTTTATGGGCTGCGGGCGGTGTCTTAAAGACGATAAGATGGACTCATGCGCAAGGTTCACCCATCCGCGTCTCATTAATTCAAGGCAATATTACTCAGGATCAAAAATGGCTGCCGGAAAATAAACTCAATACCCTGCGGTACTATAAGATGATGACTGAAGCGCATTGGGATTCTGCTGTTATTGTTTGGCCTGAAACATCAATTCCGGCTTATTTATCCGAGGTAAAGGAGTGGTTTTTATTGCCCTTAAGTAAAGTTGCGCAGCAACACAATACGGATTTAATTGTCAGTCTCCCGGCACATGGAAGCTCGGATGATGAAAAATACAATGCCGTGATGACGCTGGGTAAAGAAATAGGACTATATCGAAAAAAACATTTATTGCCTTTCGGCGAATATTTGCCTTGGCAACCCGTGTCCGGTTTTATATTAAACAGCCTGGGCATAAAGTTGGGCAATTTTATGCCCGGCGGAATCCATCAACCCTTGCTGAAAGCGGGAGGCTATTCATTTATAACCTCTATTTGTTATGAAGATGCCTTTGGTGATGCGAACATTCGTGGTTTGCCTAGTGCGGCTTATCTGGTTAACGTTACCAATGATGGCTGGTTTGGTAATTCGATAGAGCCTCATCAGCATCTGCAAATAGCAAGAATGCGGGCCATGGAAACAGGACGCTTTTTATTGCGATCCACCAATACTGGCGTAACTGCCATTATTGCGACTGATGGAAAGATTATCAGCCAGGCACCCATATTTAAAGCCACGGTACTTACCGGAACGATAACGCCTATGGGTGGCATAACACCTTATGCGAGAGTGGGCGATAAACCGATTATTCTTGTCCTGATGATTTTGCTTATTTGTTTGATTATTCATGACAGATCGCTATCAAATAAAAAGTGGTTCCAAAACCTGAAATGGGGCAGGCTAAACTCACACTGAGAATTGCTTAAATCCGCTTCCATGTTATCGAACAAGCCCATAAAAATGCTAGAATGACGGATTATTTGCAACCTGATATCTTCAAACTTATCCATGTCTTTTACCTTAAAGCTTCCACTAGAGTCACTGAAACTAAATGTCGATTTGACCGGTTTTGAATTCCCGGAAGCTCCCCGATTGCAAGGCGGCATTTTAGGGCAGCCAAGAGCGCAGTCAGCACTGGAATTTGGTGTTGCTATGCCTAATCCTGGCTACAATATTTTTGTTATGGGCGAACCTGGTTTAGGCCGTCTGTCCATGGTTACCAATCATCTGTACGCGCTTGCCCAATCCCTGCCTGCACCACCTTCCTATGCTTATGTGGATAATTTTGACAACCCCAGAGAGCCTGTTGCCGTTGAATTGCCGGCCGAATATGGGCAGGTATTTAGCAAAGATATTGAAAAATTACTTGATAATCTGTTGGCAACTTTTCCAGCGGCATTTGAAAGCCCGACTTATCAGCAAAAAAAGTCCGCAATCGAGCGTCAGTTTAGCCAGCGTTATAATAATGCAATTGATCTGGTTGATAAAAAAGCTCAAGAAAATAACATCGCTTTGTTCAGGGAAAGTGAATCGATTACGTTTGCACCTATCCGGGATAATAAGTCACTCAATGAAGAGCAGTTCACCCAATTGCCGCAACCTGAACGTGAAGCCTTTCACAGCCACGTTGAAGAACTGGAAGAATATCTGAGTGACGTGTTGCTGGAATTGCCTCAATGGCGCAGGACGATGGTTGAAAAAATCAAGCAGCTTGATAATGACACCATCAGTTTGGCAATAGACCCTTTGTTTTCTGAACTGAATGATAAATATTTGAATATTGACGATGTCATCACTTATTTATCAGAAATCAAAAAAAACCTGGATAACACTATTGCCGATTACCTGATGCCCGCACGGACATTGGAGCCTCGAGACACCATCGCAAAACGCCTGACGCTAACCGAGCAGTACGCTCCCAATATTCTGGTCGATAACAAACAGGATAGCGGAGCGCCGGTCATTTATGAACCGCACCCCATTTATCAGAACCTGTTTGGCCGCATTGAATATGTCAGCGATCAGGGCACTTTAGTGACCAATTACCGGAAAATTTGTGCCGGCTCATTGCATAAAGCCAATGGTGGTTATTTAATTCTCGATGCAGAAAAGCTATTGACCTATCACTTTGTCTGGGAAGGCCTTAAACGAGCATTACAATCAGGTCGCATTGAAATTGAGTCGCCGTATTCAGAGCTGGGCATTAACACCATTACCTTAAAGCCCGAAGTGATCCCGTTAAATGTTAAAGTGATTCTGGTTGGTTCCCGGGATATTTATTATCTGCTGGAAGAAATGGATAGTGAATTCAACGAAATGTTCAGAATTCTTGCCGACTTTGATAATTACATTCCCCGTACCAATGAATCCATGCAGGGATTCGCCACTTTAATGATTAAACAGGCGGCAGATTCCGGTGCTAAACCCTTAACACGCGCGGCTATTGAAGGCTTGATCGAGCACAGTTGTCGGCTGTCTGAAAATCAGCATCATTTTTCTGCTCACATCAAGGATTCACTGGATATTATTGCTGAAGCCAATCTGTTTTGTAAGCAAGCCAGGCACAGCGAAATCGACAGGCCACATATTGAACAGGCCTTGGCTGCCAGAGAACACCGTAACGGCAGGTTATCTCAAGCCATACTCGAAGAGATGCTCGATGGCACTATTCTTATCGATACCGAAGGCGAGGCTATTGGAAAAATAAACGGTTTAACAGTTCTGGAAATAGGCGGCAGCAGCTTTGGTGCACCGGCGCGCATTACCACTACGGTTTATCCGGGTTCCAGAGGCATCGTTGATATTGAACGGGAAGCAGAATTGGGCCAAGCCATCCACTCAAAAGGTGTGATGATTTTAACGGGTTATCTGGGGCATTCTTACGCTCAGCAATTTCCTTTGGCTATATCCGCCAGTATCGCTATTGAACAATCGTATGGCTATATCGATGGCGACAGTGCTTCGCTGGCTGAGCTGTGCTGCCTTATTTCTGCACTCACACGGATACCGATCGAGCAAGCTTTTGCTGTTACCGGTTCGATTAATCAATACGGCGAAGTACAAGCTGTAGGTGGGGTAAATGAGAAAATAGAAGGTTACTTCAGACTTTGTCAGGCACGCGGCCTTAATGGGCAACATGCCGCTATTATTCCTGCCGCCAACAAACGCAATCTGATGTTAAAGCAGGAAGTGATAGATGCTGTTGCAAAAGGACTGTTTGCGGTTTATGCAGTGGTAAGTGTCGATGAGACTCTGGAACTATTGACTGGACAGCCGGCGGGTGAAGCAAGCAATGAAGGTTTGTATCCTGAGAATAGCATCAATTTTAGGGCTATTTCCCGATTAAAAGAAATTTCGGATATGGCGGCTGATGATGATAAAGAGGAAGGAGTTTAAGAGTCGGTTGGGGCGACTTCAGCCGGCTCCACAGAAACTTATTCGCCCGTTTCCGTAATAATCACATCGATACCGTTCTGCCTCAATCGCACTCTAATACTATTAACACTGTCCGTTTGGGTATAAGGCCCCATTTTGACCCGATACCAGTTCACGCTACCCACTTTCGCTTTCTGAACTTTAGATCCTATACCCATTGAAGCAAGCTTTGCCCTTAGCTGATCGGCTTCTTTGAAGGTCTTAAAAGAACCTGCCTGCATAACATAATGAGTTTCCTTAGCTTGGCCCACGCGCTCTTCCCGTGCGCGGGTTTTAATTTCATACTCGGGTACTACTACTTCTTTTTCAGGCAAAATAGTATAAAAATCAAACTGTGGCATTTTGGGGCCAGGCTTAGCTTCAGGTTTAACCTCTTCCTTTGGTGTTGCGGCATTTTTCGCACCGGACTTATTCGGTGTTGTTTGTGAAATCTGCTGCGGATTTATTTGTTTGGATCCGGTACTTCGCAAGTAAACCAGAAAAACTGCAAATGAAATAATTATCGCGGTAATCAGCATCCATCGCCATAAACCAATACTGGTGGACTTACGGTCGAATTGTTGCCTGCGTTTTGCCGCGGCTCGCCCTTGAGCTCTTCGTTCCGGAACTCTTGATTTATAATCTCTAGTCATCACATGGCTTCAGGTGTATTGATATTTAACAACCCCAGGCCGTTTGCCAACACCTGTTTTACTGCGCAAACCAGATTTAATCTGGCATCGCGGAGACTGGCATCTTCAACGAGAAACTGATGGGCGTTGTAATAAGTATGAAATTCATGCGCCAGATCACGCAGATAATGGGTCAACTGATGCGGTTCATACTGCAAAGCGGCACGTTCGAGAACTTCGGGATACCGCGTTAATGTCCCTAGTAACAGAATTTCATGTTCTTCGGTCAATTGAGACAGATTTTCCATGCCCAGCGATAGATTTCTTTCCCAATCTTTTTCATCCAGTTGTCGCAATACGCTACACACTCGGGCGTAAGCGTACTGGACATAAAAAACCGGATTTTCATTGGATTTTGAGGTCGCCAGTTTCAAGTCAAAATCCATGTGTTGCTCGGATCGGCGCAGCACATAAAAAAACCGCGCCGCATCCTTGCCAACTTCATTGCGTAATTGCCGTAAGGTGACGAATTCACCTGAACGGGTCGACATTTGGACTCTTTCCTCGCCCCGATAAAGTACTGCAAATTGTACTAACAGCACCTTTAACTTGGATTCATCAGCGCCAAGGGCTTGAATGGCTGCTTTGACCCTGGGTACGTATCCGTGATGATCCGCGCCCCAAATATCAATAATCTGGTCGAAACCACGATCCAGTTTGTTCATGTGGTAGGCAATATCTGAAGCGAAATAGGTGAATTGGCCATTTTCTCTGACCACTACGCGGTCTTTTTCATCGCCCAGCTTGCTGGATGAAAACCAGGTCGCGCCATCCTGTTCATAAAGATGCCCGCCAACACGCAAACGTTCGAGTGCATTTTCCACCGAACCATCATCCATTAACAGGCGTTCTGAAAACCATTGCTGATAATCAACGCCAAATTCCTTTAAATCAACTTTGATGTCATTCAGAATATTGTTCAGTCCGATTTGAAAAAAATTCCGGTATAGCGATGATCCCAGCAAGGTTTTCATTCGGTCAATCAGTGCGTCAATATGTGTTTCCCTGTCGCCACCCTGTGGCTCATCCGCCGGTATATTCTCTAACACCAACTCTATCGGCCTGCGGTATTCATTATTGTCGTTTTTATGAATCTCCCAGGCAATTTCGCGTACATAATCGCCGCGATAGCCATTGCTGGGAAAGTGTACAAGCTCGCCGCATTCTTCGAGATATCTCAGCCAGATACTGGTAGCGAGTATATCCATCTGCCGTCCGGCATCATTAACATAATATTCACGATGGACCTCAAAACCAACTGCCTTTAACAAATCAGCAACCACAGAACCATAAGCCGCCCCTCGGCCATGTCCAACATGCAGCGGCCCGGTAGGATTCGCTGAAACAAACTCAACCTGAACCTTTTTACCCGCGCCGATAGTGCTTAAGCCAAATCCCCGTCCTTCGTTATGGATTTGCCTGACAATCTGATATTGCGCGTTTGGATTGATGAAAAAATTGATAAAGCCGGGGCCTGCGAGTTCCACTTTCATTACTGCGTCATGCCGGGGCAGTGCGGCAATAATTTTTTCGGCCAGCTGCCGTGGGCTGACTTTTGCCGATTTTGCCAGCACCAAAGCCAGATTTGAAGCAAAATCGCCGTATTGTGCATCACGGGTGCGTTCTATCGTGATACGCGGAGTAATTTCCAAACCAATAATACCGCTTGTCTTGAGTGTTTCGACGGCTTGCAGGATCAGTTCCTCTATTTTTTGTTTCATTGCTTCACTGCGTAGTTAGATCAGATAAATAGGCGGTCATTATCCATGAAAACTATCCGATTATCCATCCAAACAGCATCGATACAAATCCACCGGATTAACATTCGCTGATTAGAGCAGCTTTGGAGCTAATCTAAAGTTATGCAATTTTCGGCATGTATCGCTCTCACGCGTTAGTGTGGGAATGCGGTTGCGTAGTCAGCTACAGTAAAGCCTTCATGACGATAGGGTGATGGGGTTTCTTCGCAGGTTAGTCGAGCTACCTATCGGAGGCTAAGTTAATTCTATTCCCTTTGCAATTACCAGTTAATGACCTGATCAATTACATGAATATGAAGGAGGTTAGGTAGATTATGAACTCAGGGATTACAACAAGTTTAACTTTATTGATTAAAGTCAGTTGCTGCCAATAGCAGTAAGCGCGTGTTTTATGCCAAGACCAGGCAGTGAGGAGGTTTTCTTTGTACTGGTGGCAGAGGGGAGGCAGCAAGCGCCAAAGATAATAGATACCGCCAAAGGCTATGGATAACATCAGATAGAAAACGATTATTTGGGTTTGGTGGAGGTTGGTGTGGAAAATGTGTTCGACGAGTTTATCAAGTATAATTTCAATAAATTCAAATAGGATATGGCTGAGTTCCAATAATAAACCGAATACCATATCAGGCATGGTGATAACTATGCCAATGCCGATTAGATAGGATATATTGATCGCTTTTCGATAGGTTGATGAAATCATTTGGAACTCCTCAGGAAGTATGATGCCGCTTTGAAATAAAGTGTAGACCAAGCTAATTAATTGTAAATATTAGGTACTGGTCTTTTTTTGTGAATTTTGAAATGATTCAAGGAGCCAGGAGAAGATATATTGAGTATATTTTTCAAACTATTACATATGGCATGGCGCGGCCAAGAGGGTGTAAATAATTTCGTGTAACTGCTTATTTTCAGCATAGTAAAATTCCTTTAGGAGGAATGAAAATGAGCAATATCATCAACGACCCGGTTTTAGTTACAGCGATTCAGGATTTGGCCCGAGGCATTAAGTCGGAGGCGGAGCTTTCTTCGTTAACCAGAGAGCTACTTAAAATCACCGTAGAAGCCTCGCTTAATGCCGAAATGGAGGCTCACCTGGGCTACCCCAAGCATTCGCCTACGGGGCATAATTCCGGTAACAGTCGGAATGGCTATGGCAGCAAATCACTTAAAGGCGATCACGGCGTACTTGAGATTGAAGCTCCCCGAGACCGCAACGGCACCTTTGATCCTCAATTTGTGCGTAAAAATCAAACTCGATTGACGCACTTCGATGACAAGATTCTGACCTTATATGCTAAGGGTATGACGACACGGGCTATTGTTGATACTTTCGAAGAAATGTACGGTGCGACCATTTCTGCCACCCAGGTTTCAAATATCACCGAAGCCGTTATGGAAAAGATAATTGAATGGCAAGCCAGGCCACTCGATGAGGTCTATCCCATTATCTATCTGGATTGTATCGTGGTAAAAATCAAGCAGGATAAGCGCGTCATTAACAAGGCCATTTATGTTGCGCTAGGCGTAAATATGGCAGGACAGAAGGAATTGTTAGGGCTTTGGTTATCCGAAAATGAAGGCGCAAAATTTTGGCTTTCTGTGCTGACTGAGCTTAACAATCGAGGTGTCAAGGATGTTTTTGTTGCCTGTGTGGAGGGTTTGACCGGATTTCCGGATGCTATCGCCGCAGTCTTCCCTAAAACGCAAGTTCAGCTCTGTATTGTCCACATGGTCAGGAACTCATTACGCTTTGTTTCCTGGAAAGATCGAAAACTGATTGCGGCAGATCTCAAGAAAATCTACCAATCGATCACGGTTGATGAAGCAGAATTGGAGCTCGAAGCCTTTGCAAGGACGTGGAATAGCCAATATCCATCAATCAGCCAATGCTGGCGCCATCACTGGCCTACCCTGATTGCTTTCTTTGATTATCCGAATGAAATCAGGAAGATAATTTATACCACTAATGCCATTGAATCCGTGAATAGCGTGATTAGAAAGGCAACCAACGCCAGGAAAATATTTCCCAATGATCAGTCTGCAATGAAAGTGGTTTATCTGGCTATAGAGAATGCCGCAAAAAAATGGTCTATGCCATTACGAGATTGGAAACCAGCTATTAATCAGTTTATGATTATGTATCAGGAGAGGATGCCTAATTTTAGTTAGAGGCAGTTTACACAGATTTTTTTACACCCTCCACTTGTTTTTTTGTATCTGGTTGTCGGGGGTATGATCCTGCGCAACATGCAGCTGTCGATTGCTGTTTGGTGAAGGTATTGCTACTATCACCGCTTTAATAACTCAAATGAATAGTAGAGAGAGCATCATTGTCTGTTAATAAAGTAATTTCTTGGCCTTCAATGCAAAGACATTATCTTCGAAACCTAACGCTGCTCTCAGGCGTAATGTTCTTTTTGCCTCTATTGGTTGCCTGGATATTAAAGATCCCGCGACTTATGTTTCAGAATTTCACGGATAGTGTCTTTTACTTGGCTTATGCAATGCACTTTAAGGAGTTGGTTGACAGAGCAGGCATTATTTACTACAGCACAAGATTTGGTGCTATCCTGCCCGATGCCATTGCCTTTAACTTGTTCGGACCAACTGCCGGTTTCAGTATAGTTCGCTACGGTCTTTCGGGGGCTTGTTGCACAATCCTGTTTTTACTATTTACTAAACGCTACAACTTGGCTGCCGGTATTTTAGCAGCGGTACATTGGATATTTAATCCTGTTGCACTACGTTTACTGCAAACGGGGTATGTCGACGCTGCCGGAGCATCATTTCTCCTTTTGGGCACTTCTTTGTTCCTCTTCCCCAGAGTTTCTCTTTTGGCTGCGTTTGGCTCTGGAATCTTTTTTGGACTCACGATCTGGTCTCACCTTCATGCGGCTATCGCCCTTTTCTTTTTCCTGCCTTTAGCGTTGCTTGTGCATCGAGACAATGGGGTAGCAAGAGTCACTTCCTTGGTGGGTTGTGTTTTGGGGGGGATCGCTGTGGTTAGCTTGGGGGGCGCTTTATTTTTCTATACGCAATACGGGTTCGCCAATATTGCGAGTCCAAATATCGAGCTTCTCCGGTCTTTAAGTCACGGGTACGATCCGCAATGGAAAGAGCCTTGGAGTATCATTTTCAGGCGGGGAATCTGTTGGTTCGTGCCAATACCACTTACACTCGCGGCTTTCCTGAGCTTTCGTAAAGATAGCCTGGTGCTCGGGGCCGTCCTTGCCGCTAATTTATTTGCTGGCTTTCTTTGGTATGGCGATATATTTCATAACAGTTTTTCGCTAACTTCATCGGATTACCATTACTTTTCATTCCTTATGCCAGCGTATGTCATTGCTGCTACGGGTATGAGCGCCCGTTTCTTGCGTTATAGACCATTTAAGCATCTGGTTGTCTTTCTGCTTGCAGTAATTATCCCAACGCTTGTTGCTGTTTTAACTCCCGGTTTTGATCTTCTTGTGCCAGTCATCACTATTAGCCTCGTGGTGGTTACTATCGCGGGAGTGATCCTACTAAGTTCAGAATGGCGAGGCATTGCCGTAGCTTTGATGCTAACGATGGCTAATAGCCTCATCGCGGTTACTCCTTCATTCGATATTGCTCTCGGAAAGTATTGGAAAGCTGATGATACAAATCTATTCAAAATAGGTCAGGAATTAATTAAAAAGTTACCAAAAGCGAGTGAAGATCCATCGATTCTTCGTTTTTGGTACAAAGACGAAGTTGATAGCAGTGAGAGAATGATCCAGTCTTTCTATTTACATAATTTCACAAAATTGACGGACAGAAATGGAGCAAGCATCCCATTCGGATCAATTTCTGATGAGCAGGCTAAGGATGTTGCCTCTGGTGGTATTCGACATCTTGTCATACTGGATCGTGATTCTGCTGTTATTAATCAAGGCATTCAATATATAGCTGATGCTGGAATCACTATTGATTCCGTAAATAAATTTTATTTACAGGCGGGAACAGAAAAAATAAATGTTGCACATATTAAAATTAAACCAAAATTTCTAAAGGATGGGCGCAACATTCCACTGGATTCAATTTTATTGAATAAAATAGTTATAGCATCTCAAAATAGTTCAGTTATAGCATCTAAAGTAGATCGCGGCATCTCAGTGTCAACGCCTAATGCCAAGTGGAGTTATGTTTTTATCCCGATCCCCCCATTGAAACAAGGCGAAGGTATTTCAATAACCTTTCAAGTGACAAAAGGAAGAATAAATTTAGGGCTATCAGAAGATAATCAAGCAACTGGATCATATTCGGAACAGGAATACGCTTCGTCTAGCCATCTGTTTGAGACTGTTCTAATACCCGATAATGACCGCAAAAAATATTTGACAATAAGAAACGTCTTTGTCGACGGGGCAAAATCAATAATTACCATTGAAAATATAAAAGTAGGTACCTTGAATTAAAACAAGTTCAGCTTTAGCCGTATCAACGAGTAACTTAACAACGATATTTTAAGTTGCGGTAAGTTTTATGTTTTTTTATCCATAGCTACCCAAATCATCCGTTAAGGTCCATATTGGTTTTTGTTTCCATGCCGTTTATGAGAGTTAAAAAGGATATAATCAAAATATAATTTTTAATTGAAGCCAGAAACGCCGCATGTTATTCAATTCGTATGTTTTTATTTTTGCCTTTCTCCCTGTCGTTTTTTTCGGATTTTATGTTATTGGGCGCTACAGTCACAAACTGGCTTTACTGTGGCTTACTTTTGCATCGCTCTTTTTCTATGGTTGGTGGGATGTCCGTTTTGTGGGGTTGTTGTTGGCCTCTATCGTATTCAATTACGGATTTGGGCGCTTGATTGGGCAGAGACTTTCAACATCAACCGGTTCGGGGAAATCGTTACTGGTTAGCGCGATTGTTGCCAATATTATTCTGCTGGGCTACTTCAAATATGCCAATTTTTTTGTTGAAAATCTAAATCACCTGGCGGGTACAAGCCTACTGATTGGCGAAGTTTTTCTACCGCTCGGCATATCCTTTTTCACCTTTACCCAGATTGCATTTCTGGTTGATACCTATCAGGGTAAAGTCAAGGAATACAGCTTTATCCACTACACCTTGTTCGTCACTTACTTTCCGCATCTGATCGCAGGCCCCGTCTTGCATCACAAAGAAATGATGCCGCAGTTTGCCATGCAAGATACCCGCCTCATTAACCTTGAAAACATTGCCGCCGGCCTATCGATTTTTGTACTGGGTCTGGCCAAGAAAGTACTTATAGCGGACGCCATGGCGGATATCGCCACACCCATTTTTGCCGCAGTAAGCACGGGCGGACAACCTATGTTTATAGAATCCTGGGTAGGTGCGCTGGCCTACACGCTACAGTTATATTTCGATTTTTCCGCTTATTCCGACATGGCGATTGGCTTGTCCTTGATGTTTAACGTACGCTTGCCGTTGAACTTCAATTCGCCTTACAAGGCCACCAGCATTATCGAGTTCTGGCGGCGGTGGCACATGACCTTATCGCGCTTCCTGCGTGACTATCTGTACATCCCGCTGGGCGGTAGCCGCCATGGCAAAGGCCGGCGTTATGCCAACCTGATGGTGACCATGTTGCTGGGTGGGCTATGGCATGGCGCGGGCTGGACATTTGTTATATGGGGCGGCCTGCATGGATTTTATTTGATGAGTAACCATGCCTGGCGCAATTTAAAGCAAGGAATGGGTTGGGGTGACGGCGGCAGGTGGTCACATCTTGGCGCGGGTGTTCTTACTTTCCTGGCGGTGGTTGTGGGTTGGGTGTTTTTTCGATCAGATAATCTTGCCACGGCGTTTCAATTTCTAAGTGGGATGTCAGGTTTGAATGGAATGGAGGTGCTAGGAGGGACGGGTTTTTCCGGTGTTATGAAGAATGATGGCGTGGGATTGTTCGGTACCATGCCACTTACGAGCCTGGAATTTGGTGTGGCAATTCGCTTATTGGCCTTAGGATTGGTTCTGTCTTTCTGTTTTCCTAATGTCTGCCAGATTGCGAGAAGTTTTCACCCAACACTGGATGACAGTCAAGAATATGAGCAAGCACCTATTGGTGGAGTTGCTCGTTTTCAAAGTAAATTGTTGCAGTTAATCGAATTGAGACCTACGAAATTACAAGGCTCATGTTATGGGTTGCTATTTTTCGTGTTGTTAGTTTGCGTGGGAAGTGCAACTAAATCAGAATTTCTTTATTTCCAGTTTTGATCATGAAATTTATCCAGTCATTTTTTATTTCCGCGTTAGTAGTGTGCATTGGCTATTATTCGGCGGTATTAATATTGATTGATGCCCCTGTTCCTGCCGAATATTGGGTGGGTGAAATGCTGATTATCAAAAAGGAATTGGTCAAGACGTATGCAGGGAAAAACAAAATAATCTTTGCCGGTGGTTCCAACATCTTATTCGGAATCGATGCGGAGTATGCCAGCAAGCAACTGGGTCTGCCAGTTATTAATTTTGGTTTACATGCCGGCTTACGTCCGAAAAAAATCCTTAAGGAAGTAAGTACCATAGTCGAGAGTGGCGATATATTGATTCTTGCCTTTGAACCACCTCACTACGACTGCAATGAGAAATTGACGGCATGGCAAGTTAATAATATTGTCGGCTGGGATCATAGTGCCTGGCGCAGTATGAGCTATCTGGAGAAAATCGATTTCGTTTCTTCTGTTTCGTTTGCGACATTCACAAGCATGATAGAGGCTGCTTTTCAAAGAAGGTATTACCCTTCTGAGGTTGCTGAACGATTGGCTACGCTCAATCGAGCAGCAGTATTATCCAGGTTTCGTTCCCGTACCATACCGATCTCATTTGGATATTCAGCGTATCAATTAGATGACTTTGGGGGAATGTGGCGAACAGAGGGTTCGAAGTATTTCGGAAAAGTTGTGGATATAAGGAAGCCGACACACATCTGTGGCCGCACAAAAAGTTATCTGATTGCTTTTGTAAATGCAATGAAAAAAAAAGGGGTGCGTGTGTATTTCGCAAATACACCCTATATTGCATCCGAAACAAATGTTGATAGCCTACAAAGAAGTGAATCAGGCTTTCTTGGTGAGTTCGCCTCAGTCGGATGCATGATAGATCATCGTCAAGATTTGATTTTTGACAGAAAATACTTTTTTGATACTTCGTACCATCTCAATACTGAAGGACGGCTTCTTAGAACAAACCTTATTATAAAGGCTATTCAAGATAACGTGTTGTCAGGAACATGCATAAATACTCATTAATCACGGATTAAGCATGTGTTTTTAGTGGTCATGGCTTCACCAAACCTCGAAGAGTCGAGCTTGGCAAAGGGTTTCCCTCCATTAGCTGAGTGCGAAGTGAATCAATTACGGAATTTCGGCTATATTACACAGCGTTTCAGGTCGCAACAGTAAGGGCGGAGTTATCCGCCAAGTCACACCCGTCAGCGCAACAATTTTAATAAAAAACGCTATAGCATCGCAGTGGTTGTACGAGGTCTTTGCAGGAAAGTGACTGTTTTGAAGCATCGACAATTTTCATGGGAAGGGTTGCTACTCACGCCTTGTCAGGGTAAAATATTGAATTTATTGATGTAATGGTGTCTGGTGGTCTTAATATTGCGAGATTTTTGTTGGTTGATTGTCTTGGCGGTACAAGCTAATACGACGATTAGTACTCGCCAGGAGCCAGCTTGGACAGATATACATTTCACGATAATCTGCTGGAGTCAGATTTACACGGTATAGTTTCATCTGATGAATTGCTTGTGCTCAATTTTAACTGCATTGTACCTAGCTACATTATAAAGTTTCCAGGCACTTGATGTTTTACAATGTTGGCAAGGAGGCGCTTTAAGTGCTCGTTTCCAAAAGGACTCGAATATAGAATTTGCAAGTAACTGATTTTTAAATAAAATAATCATCCTGTATAGTTAAATCAAAATATAATGGTTCAGAATAACGATTTCGTTTTACGCTCCTCACGCCCGAAATTTCCCTATGGGCCACAACATCTCCTGTTGTCATTTTGGAGACATCGCGACTTATTATGGGGGCTCATTGTCAGGGACGTATCAGGTCGTTATCGAGGCTCTTTTTTTGGCATTATTTGGTCTTTTATTCAGCCTTTGATAATGCTGGCAATTTATACCCTTGTTTTTGGGGTGATATTGCAGGCAAAGTGGGCGAATACATCCAATAGCCTGGAATTTGCATTGGCATTGTTTGCCGGCTTGATTGTATTCAATTTTTTTGCGGAATGCCTTAATCGCGCACCTGTTTTGGTAGTATCCAACCCCAGCTTTGTGAAAAAAGTGGTTTTTCCGCTTGAGGTATTTCCTTGGGTGTCAGTCGGTTCAGCTTTGTTTCACATGACAATCAGTGTTATGGTGTGGATGCTTTTTTATTTGTCAGTGCATGGCCTATGGCATGTTGAGTTGCTTTATCTGCCAATTGTATTGCTGCCTTTGATATTTCTGATCTTGGGTCTATCCTGGTTGTTGAGCTCCATAGGAGTATATATCCGCGACATCAGTCAGTTGACTGGCCTGGTTACCACAGGTCTTTTGTTTTTGTCCCCGGTTTTCTACGATATTTCGATGATCCCCGCAAAATTCAATTGGTTATACCGTCTTAACCCTCTTACGTTTGTTATCGAACAGGCGCGGCACGTTATGCTTGAAGGTATCATTCCAGATATGATGGAGCTGACAATTTACATGGTCTTAAGCCTGTTGGTGGCGTGGTTGGGGCTTGTCTGTTTCCAGCGTACTCGCCATGGTTTTGCTGATGTAATATGAGCTTAACCTGGATAATAGTGCAAATCCTGTTGTGTTTGGATGCGGAGGCGTTACAGTGGGTCAGGTTAGCAAAATCAGTAGCCAAGCATCTGTGGTAATACCGGAAAGCGCAAATGTGTCCGTCTTGAAAAACTATTCCTCGCCGTTGTGGATTTAGTTATAAAACAACTTTGATCGATCGGTGTCCAATGGCATCATTTTTGACTGGGAATAGCTGTAAATGAGTGATGTTGCAATTCGCGCTAATAATTTATGTAAAGTCTATCATGTTTATGCGCGGCCCAGAGACCGTCTGCTACAGATGGCTGCGGGTTGGCGTAGAAATTATTTTACAGAGTTCTCGGCTTTGCACAATGCTTCATTTGAGATTATGCGTGGCGAGGCTGTGGGCATTATCGGCCGAAATGGCAGTGGCAAGAGCACCCTTTTGCAAATTATTGCCGGTACACTTTATCCCTCTTCGGGAACTGCGGAAGTGCGCGGGCGTATTGCCGCATTGCTTGAGCTGGGATCCGGCTTTAATCCCGAGTTTAGCGGGCGGGAAAATGTTTACTTAAACGGGAAAATTTTGGGATTGAGCCGACAAGAAATCGATGATCGGTTCAATGATATAGTAGAATTTTCCGAGATTGCAGATTTTATTGATCGACCGGTCAAGACTTACTCAAGCGGGATGTTTGTTCGTCTTGCTTTTTCAGTACAGGTGTTTTCCCAGCCGGAAATCCTCATTGTTGACGAGGCATTGAGTGTAGGCGATGTCTTTTTTCAGCAAAAATGCTTTAGCCATATTCGCGAACTGCAGGCGAGGGGAACAACTTTGCTGTTTGTCTCTCATGACATGGTGGCGGTACGGAATATTTGTACGCGTGCTTTGCTTATGAATCATGGACATTTAGAATTTGATGGCGCCCCTGAGGAGGCAGTCAGTCGATATTATGCTCTTTCAAATAAAAGTGAGTTAATTCCCCGTATACAGGATGATGCGGTATCGATATCCAGTGAGGAAGGATTTGCTGAAGTCATGGATCACGATATTCTTGGTTCTGCGCGCTCCAGTCATGGCGAAGGTAAGTTGAAAATTCTAGCCGCCAGCATAAGTAATGAACAAGGTCATTATGGATTTGATATTCTATTGATGAAGGAGATTAAAATCCGCATGATTATCCAGGCATTCGATGCGGTTAAGGACCCCTCTGCCGGTATTCATCTCTATGATCGCATGAATAACCTGATTTTTTCCGCAGGCACTCGTCAGGTAGGTGTTGTATTGGCTGATATGGCTGAAGGGGACAAAATTCTGCTGGAGATCAGTCTTGCCATGCAGGTGCAGCCTGGAGAATATACCTTTAGTCTGGGTTGTTCCGAGCCTTCGCCGGAGCATTCCAATATGGGTATTAATCATGATCGTTATGAAGGCCTCGGCCCCATCAACGTATTTATTAAAGACGCGGGTGTAATGCCTTTTTATGGTATTGCGCAGCTACCCATCGCTATTAAACAACTGCAGACGGAATTTGCATGAACATAGGCTTTCTCGATTTTATTCGAGGGTTGATGGCTCTGTGGGTATTTTCAGGGCATGGTTTATCCAAAGTCGGAGTTACTATTCCAATCATTAGTCAGCCCGCTATTGCCGTTGACGTGTTTATGTTGATTTCCGGCTATCTGATGTGTTACCAGTTTCATCGACTGGAAACAGCGGAACCATGGACGCGATCTTCGTCATGGCTTAGATTTTACACGCGTCGTTTCTTTCGCATTGCGCCATTGTATTATCTGGCATTGCTGGCCGCACTCGTTTTCGATACTCAATATGAAGCGTACAGGAATCTTGTTTTTACTACATTCCCGCCCGATTGGCTTGGTTTTTTGGGGCGTGATCCAAGCCGTCGTGGACTGGGCTTGAGTCCAGTGAATATGTTGTTTCACGGAACATTTCTTTACGGTTTGCTGCCATCGTATGCATCGAATAATGTTTTGCCAGACTGGAGTCTTTCTCTCGAAATGCAGTATTACGCCTTGTTGCCTTTATTGATGATTTTGGTGCGCCGATTTGGCTACCTGATTGTTTGTTTTCCGTTGGTCGTGATCAGTGCATATTCAATCGATTTTATAGGACTTTATATAAATAACACGCCAAAGATGTTTGGCTTGTTTCCGCAGCCCAGTCTGATAGTGTTTAAAATTTCCTGCTTCCTGGTAGGCATGTTGTTGGCCGAGGTCTATGCGTATCGCCAATCGGCACCAAGCCGTTCTTTTTTTTATCTGGCTTTCGCGATGGCAATCTCTTTATATAGTCAGCACTGGATTTTTACGAGCGCTTCACTGTTGCTAGTGGTATTTGTTTGTGCTGATAGTGATGAACAGGCGCGGCGTGGTAAGCTTTTTCAGTACATCCAGATCTTTTTTGCGTCCCGGGTGGTGCGCTTTATGGCTGCTACATCCTTCGGCGTTTACTTATTTCATAATCTGCTTATGTGGCCGATTGCAGTTTGGCTTATTGATATAGGCGCCGTAAACTGGTTACCCTGGCAGCGTGTTATTATGCTGCTTCTGCTAACCGCAATCCCTGTTTACGGGCTCGCTTGGGCTTTATCGATCTGGATAGAAAAACCCGGCATCGTTTTCGGAAAAAAAATAGCTTACCTTATCGGTAAAGGCAATTGAGAAGGAGATTTGAATTTATGCGTGTTCATATAGGCCATCATTTTTATGGTGCGGGCAACTTTGGTGATGACATTATGTTGGCTGGTTTTCTAACAGCATTGTCAGACAAGGAAGTGAAGATCCACTTGACTTGCTGCACTCCATTCGACATTGAATCCCAACGGCAGCGTTTTCCGGAAGTTGAGTGGTTGTCTTATACACCAGAGGCGAGACAATCAGCGATAAAAGCCAGTCATGCCTGGCTGGGTTTGGGCGACACCCCCTTTCAGTCCGACTGTGGCCCCTGGTTTGTGCAACATCTTGCGGAAGAAGCTGCTTGGTGTCGTAAACATGCAGTACCCATGTGGTTTTTGGGCGTAGGAGTCAATAACCAAGAGGTTTTTGATTTACCTGAAACGCAGTTTTTGTTGAGCCGTGTTGAAGGCATCTGGACCCGGGATGCCTCCAGTGCAAACAGTATTTCGCAACACTTTCCAAAGCCAAGAATTGCGGTTGGCGCGGACCTTGCCAATATTTATCTAAGAAGGCAATGTGTAAATAGAGATAAAGTTTCCAAGTCGGGTGTGGGGCTTTGTCTACACTTTGAGGATCCGCGCAAGTTTAACTTGCCGACGCTGGAGACGGCTATTTTGAAATTGCCCGATGCGTCTGTGGCATGGCTGATTCAAGAGGTCAGGGAGTTTGATTTTTCTGAAAAGCGCTTATTAAAACTGTTTTCAGAAGTTTTACGGCAGCGTCTTGAGATGCGTGAACCTAATTATTCAACTGCAAGTATTGAAGAGCTTTTTAAGGTATGGGGGGATTGTGATATTGTAGTCTCCAGCCGTTATCATGCCGCTTTAATTCAGGCGTGGCGCGGTAGCCGTGTGGCTATCATCGCACGCAATGATAAGTTACGTGGGCTTGCCGAGCAAATTGGCTGTCAACCAATCGAAAATTTGGCTCATCCTGATGCACTGGGTCGTGCAATTGCAGCCGCTACAAGAGCGGATTCAATGCTATTGAATTCCTTGGCTGATCTTGCCGAGAGTAGTGTCTCTGGATGGATGATTGCAGCCGGCGTGTAAATTTGAGTGCTTATCTGGATTATTGACTTTAGATTTCAATAAACTGATTCTTCTGGTTATTGATAAATATAAAAACATTACAGAATTGAAATGACATGAAAGCGAATATTTCATCCGTATTAATAGTCACTCCAACCAGAAACTCCGAAGCCTACCTCAATGAAACCATCTTGAGTATATTTACTCAAGAGGGAGATTATGAAATCTTCTATCATGTTCAGGATTGTGAGTCGTCTGATGCAACCCTGGACATCATAAAATATTGGGAACAGATGGCATTAGCAAAACCTGCTTTTCTGGGCCGCGCTAAAATTCATTTCTCATGGTCATCTGAGCGAGATGCGTCCATGTATGATGGAATTAATAAGGGTTTTGAAAAATTATTTGGAAAAATGCGGGAAGTCGCGCCCGAAAACATTTTGATGGCCTGGATAAATTCTGACGATAAATTTGCTTCAGGGGCTATTCAAACGGTTTCTTCATTTTTGAATGACTCGGAAAAATCGGAATGGGTCACTGGACTTCCGTGTCTGATTCTAAGCGATGGCACTGTTGCCGATGTCAGGGACAGTCCTTGTGCTTTCGCGCGAATCTATTTAAGGCAAGGCCGTTATGATGGTAGAACACTGCCGTTTCTTCAACAGGAAGGCACATTCTGGCGCGGTAGTTTATGGCAGAAAACAGGCGGTTTGAATGCGCAACTGCGTCTTGCGGGTGATTGGGATTTATGGCGACGTTTTGCAGAATATAATGAACTGGTAACAATGCGGGCAGTGTTGGGGTTTCATCGTCGGCTTCAAGGCCAACTTTCTGAAGATAGGGACGGTTATTATCGTGAAATCGATCAAATCATCGATGAGCAAAAAAGTGCCTTTCAAGCACTCAATATTTCTTTGTTATCTACCGACTCGATATACTCAACAGCACCTTTGGCGGGATGGCGAACAGAGATTGGCTGGCATACGTTACTGGATAACCGTACCCGCATCTATGAGACCATCACCCATCCGTAGTCTTGTTTTCAAAATTTTTGCCGCTATTAAGTTTTTGTATGTTCGAACTTATTTTTACTTAGGTACCGGTAAAGAATGGTTACTTGATAAGTTTAAATAGCAGTGCGTCCGGTGTTGCTACTTAACTTATAAATCAGGATTCTAAGCGATGACAGCTTTAAAACGAAGTGCGCACTAAAGTACTAGGTTTTGACTAAAAATCGGCTTAAAAACTTTTGTATTATAAAGATATGAAAATTTGCATACTAAATCTTGATACTTTCGGCGACTTGGTGTTGCGCGAACCCCTGTTTCGTTCGCTAATTGATGCCGGGCATGAAGTAGCTGTAGTGGTACGTGCACGTTATGTGGAAATATTAGCTTTTATTAATCCCAGACTTATACCTATTTCAACTTCATTGGAACCCTATGCTGTTGGTATCAATGAGGCGGATATGGTGGCAACGCTAATCGACCTGGTTAGTCGTATTCGTGCATGGGGAGCGGAAGCTATTGTCTTGCCACTATACAATCGCTCGAGTATAGACGAACTCGTAGTGAGTCACTTTTCCGATATTACCCGTGTTGGTTTTTCAAATGGAGTTAACCATAGTCAGTCATTCCAGGCAGTAGATGAGTTGTTGGATTGGAAAAGGCTTGATTTGGATGATGACTTGTTTTCTGTCGGGATTGCTGTTGAAGAGCTATCTCATGAGCTAGAAAAATATGCCAGGTTACTTTCCGGATGGTTAGGTTTAAAGATAGATGACAATCAACCCAGGCTGACGTTGTCTTTGGATTCTAAAACTTTTACAGTTCATGGCCAATTAGCGTCCAAAGCTTATGCCGTATCCTGTCCTTCAGGGGCAATGAATGTTTCTTTCAAAGCAATGCCGCATGAAATTGCCGTTGCGATTGCTCGACGACTATTTGAAAAAAATGGCCTGATAACTGTTTTTACCGGTATTGAACTTGAACGTGACTACCTGGAAAAAATCGTGGCGGAGCTTGCCGAATATGCCGTGCCCGCTCAAGTCTGGATTGGCAGGCAACATCAGCTTCAGGAATTACTGAGCCTGATAGCCAATTCGCAATTATATTTTGGTGCAGACACCGGGCCAATGCATTTTGCAGCTGCGCTGGATATACCTGTATTGGCTATCTTTGGTGGCGGACATTATGCAAGATTTTATCCGGTGGCGAGAACCGGATTTATTGCCACACAAGAATTAGGCTGCTTTGGTTGCGGCTGGGTTTGCTTCCGTGAAAGTGCTGCGTGTATTGATTTTGTACGTTTGTCAGATGTCTTGTCGGGCTTGGATAGGCTACTCGACGGAAAAATTGTTGGTGTGGAGGTGCATACAGGCCGACTTAGCAAGTCTGAAGGGCAACGCCAAGTTAATCTTCTGTGCCAGCAGGAAAGGCTACAGGAAAGGAGTAATTTTAGGGCTGAAATTGCGGAGCGTTATACTGATATTCGTAAATTGGAATTTCAATTAAATGAAATCAGAATGTCTCCACTTTATCTCAGGATGCTTAAGATTAGAAAATCCTTATTGTTTCGTTTAATAGATAAGATTCGAATTATCAAACGATAAATTCTGTTCTGAAGGTCACAATTTCAAAAACTGAATAATGAAACTAACCCCTAGTCGAGTAATAAAAGGCTTGCGTCGTCGATGGTATCAATATGTCGCGGCAAAAAAACAAGTTTCAATAACCTTGGATCAGCAAGACAAGCGGATTAAGTTGCCCGGCACGTTGCCGGATGGCAAGCCGTGGCCAAAAATATCAATTATCACGCCTTCTTATAATCAGGGACGATTTATTGAGGAGACTATTCTTTCCGTACTTGATCAAGGTTATCCCAATATAGAGTACATCATTATTGATGGGGGCTCGAACGATTCTACGGTTGGTGTTCTTAACCGGTATAAAAGTCAATTAGCTTATGTTGTGAGCGAAGCCGATCGTGGTCAAAGCCACGCGATAAACAAGGGCTTTGCGATGGCTTCGGGTGAGATTGTTACTTGGCTAAACAGCGATGATTGTTTTGTTCCCGGGGCATTGGCAGCTGTGGCGCTGGCTTTCTCGACATCTTCTGCGGACATGGTGTCAGGGATATGTGAAGTATACAAGAATGATGTTTTGATCAATCGACACATGACCGCATGTGCTGATGGTCCTTTACCCTTGCTGGATATTCTTGATTTAGATAATGGCTGGAATGCGGGTCAGTTTTTCTATCAGCCAGAGGTCTTTTTTTCCAAGGCATTATGGGACAAGGCTGGAGGACGGGTCAGGGAAGATCTTTATTACAGCATGGATTATGAGTTATGGCTGCGTTTTGCGCATTGTGGTGCAAATATTCATGTCATTGGCAGGCCGCTGGCGAGATTTCGTGTGCATTCGAATCAGAAGACTGCCGATCCATCCAGATTCAAGGCCGAATTGATTGTCGTGCGTGATCAATTTGCTGCCGATGTGGGCATCAAATTAGACAATAGCAAACGTCCAGCAGTCAATTTTTCCAAATCTCTGAAAGTGGCCATGATTAATGACCATGGGGGAGAGTTTGGAGCAGGAATAGCGCATGCAAGGATAGCGTCTGGATTTGACATGGCGGGTCATGAAGTCAAGCTGTTTATCCTGAAAGGTTATACTAACCAGCTGAAGATAGTCAGCGATATAGAAAAATACAAGCCGGATATTGTGATTTTTGGCAACATTCATGGTGCTAGTCCGGAATCTCTTGGTTTTGTGAGGAAAATTACTAAAAATTTTCCTACCTATTGGGTTCTGCACGATTTCTGGCTGCTAACCGGACGTTGCACCTATCCGGGTGAGTGCGGGAAGTATTTGTCCGGCTGTGATGCAAGCTGCGAGACCTACAAAGAATATCCGATGCTTAAACCGAACAAAATTGCTGAAGCCTGGAAAGACAAGGCTTCCTGTTTTGAGCTTGAAAAGGCGCCCACACTACTCGCTAACTCCCTCTGGACGGCTCAGCTTGCCAAAAAGGCGGTGAGTGCGGGTCATCAAAGCAGTAGTTCTGCTGTGGAGCAAATTCGTCTGGGCATTCCTACTGAAATATATCGTCCTTTAGACAAGGACATTTCCCGGGAAGCAATAGGTATTGCCCCGGATAAGTTTGTTATTGTGTTTAGTGCAACCTCTTTGGCTGATCAGCGTAAAGGAGGCGATTTATTGGTTAAAGCAATAAGCCGTCTTAATCTCCCGGATTTAGTACTAATGGTTCTAGGGTATGCTGATGTAAAACTGGATATAGGGGGTGTTAAGACAATTTATATGGGTTATGTCACTGATCCAGCTACTTTGGTTGCAACTTATAGTGCGGCTGACGTTCATGTGGGGCCGAGTACGGAAGAAACGCTGGGACAGTCCTTTTTGGAAGCGGCAGCCTGCGGTATTCCGAGCATCGGGTTTGGTGTGACGGGTGTTAGGGATGCCGTGGTGCCTGGTGTTACCGGTTATTGGGCGGAACAAATTTCCGAGGCATCACTTGAAGGAGCAATTCTTAGTGCTTATCATGATCGAAAAAGACTGAAAGATATGCGGGTTTGGTCGCGATTGTATGCGGAAAATGAGTGGTCACTTGAGGCATCACATCACAGTATATTCAGCATTTTAAGAAAAACGGGATGCGTTGATTTGGTAGGGGTTCCTCATCGAATAAATTATATCTTTCCATTAAGGTCTTACTCTCCTGCAAGTAAAGGGAGTCTATGTTGCCGGCTATTCAAAGGTAGATCAGGAAAATAGAGTCCTCTTTCAATTAGTTTTTGAGTCGGATGGACTTGCGTTGCCGATGAGCGTGGTAGCGTGCTATTTTGTGGTGTTTTTTCCTGGGTACAGGATACCAAAATATGAGCCAGTATTACCAGCAAGAGTAAATTCAACTAATTGGGAGTTAAA
This sequence comes from uncultured Gammaproteobacteria bacterium, assembly GCA_963849195.1. GTDB lineage: Bacteria > Pseudomonadota > Gammaproteobacteria > Methylococcales > Methylomonadaceae > Methylobacter_C. Next base: position 72,957 of record CAWKGQ010000019.1, on the reverse strand, counting down.
TCCACTTTTCAAAGAAAAACTAATAATTACAATTGGTAGCAATCAGGACAGTGCATGTTCATAGTGGGCAAGGTAGTAATTTGCAAGATTCTCCCGCATATCTTAAACGGTCACATTTATGTAAAATGAAACAATGAGTCACAAGTCTGCACCTTTAATTTCCATTGTCGTCGCTGTTTTTAACGGTGTCAGAACGTTGCAACAATGTATTGACAGTGTTGCTATGCAAACCTATCCAAACAAAGAACTCATCATTATTGATGGTGGATCAAATGACGGCACGGCCGATTTGCTGAGGGTTAATCAGGAGCAGATCCGTTATTGGGTTTCCGAGCCTGACCTAGGCATATACAATGCTTGGAATAAGGGGGTGACGCAGGCTCAAGGGGAGTGGATTTGCTTTCTTGGCGCGGATGATTTTTTCTGGGATTTGCAGGTATTAGAGCGACTATCTACGCAACTCGAAAAGGTTCCGGCTAGCATCCATGTTGCCTATGGGCGAATCATGTTAATCAGCACGAACGGGGAAAGCCTACATGCCGTCGGGAAGCCTTGGCAGGCAATAAAGGAGCGATTCAAGCAGGTTATGTGTCTATATCATCAAGGTGTAATGCATCGACGCGGCTTGTTTGAACAATACGGCAAATTTGATGAGTCATTTCATATAACCGGCGATTACGAATTACTGTTACGCGAGCTAAAAACGTCCGATGCTGTCTTTATTCCTGACATTATTATTGCCGCAATGCGGCAAGGTGGAATTAGCAGTAAACCGGCCAATACTTTGCTGGCAATGCGAGAGTTGAGGCGTGCTCAACGGATGCATGGTCAACCCTTGCCAGGTTGGATTTGGTTGATGGCAATGGCAAGGGTATATATGCGGCTGTTACTATGGAATTCAATAGGCGAGCAGGCGACGAGAAAACTGCTTGATTTAGGGAGGAGAATGATGGGGCGGCCAAATTACTGGACAAAGACGTGACCATTGCCAGTCTTCCGGCCCCCATAAACAGGCGTTATCCTTCGTGCCCCACGGTTAAACACAGGCAGTCAATATTGCTTATTGCTCGGTAATTACGGTTTTAGGTTCCTCAAAAAATCTATGTCATATTAACCAGGGTTGGAATGCTACACTGAATTAAAGTATATTTTTGATGAAGCATGGATAAGATGGATACCAAAATAAAACAAAAACTTGTAATTTCGGCTGTTAATTTAGTTGAAGGCGGACCGCTTACCGTGCTTCGTGACTGTGTTGCTGCCGCTGAAGAATTATTACGAAATGATTGGGATATTATTGTACTGGTAAATAACGCATCGTTAATCGGAACAACTGGCATTACTTTTCTCGAATTTCCTCTGGCCAAGCGATCATGGCTCTTTCGGCTTTACTACGAGTGGTGGTATTTCAGAACGCTTTCAAAAATTATAAAACCTGATGTGTGGCTGTCATTACATGATATTACTGCTTGGGTGGAAGCGCCTCGTCAAGCGGTTTACTGTCATAATCCCGCCCCGTTTTATAAGATCTCGTTACGCGAGGCGTGGTTAGAACCAAAACTGTTAATGTTCAATTTATTTTACCGCTACTTATATGGCTTTGGCATACGGCGTAATACGCATGTTATTGTCCAGCAAGAATGGCTCCGTCAAGAGTTTAAACGGTTATTCGCAGTACAGAATGTGATTGTTGCGCATCCTGTTGCCCGTGCTGAACATAATAAAATGCCTACAAAGAAAAATATCGGGAAAAATTTCGTATTTTTTTATCCTGCACTGCCTCGGGTGTTCAAGAATATCGAGCTTGTCTGCGAAGCGGCGAAGCATTTGGCTCAGGCTGGTATTTCAGGATTCGAGGTTCGGTTGACAATGGATGGCAGTGAAAACAGATATGCGGCTTATCTAATCGAGCGTTATGCCGAAACCGATGGTATTGCATTCATAGGGAGACAAAATCAAAGAGAAATGATGAGTCAATATGATGACAGCGATTGTGTGTTATTCCCGTCCCGACTTGAGACGTGGGGATTGCCAATCAGTGAATCCAAGGCATTAGGCAAGCCTTTGCTGATTGCTGATCTTCCCTATGCACATGAAACAGTGGGTACCTATGATAAAGTCAGTTTCATTGATCCCTTTGATGCTATGGGATTGGCCAACAAAATGAAATCTATGATAGACGGAACGTTTAGATTTTCCGGTGCAATCACTATCCCTCCTGAATCACCTTTTGTCAGTGATTGGCGAGAATTATTGATGTTGTTGACTGCCAATCAATGAGTCGTTTTACAGGCAAAAGAGAGATAAGTTCAGTGGAAAATAAAAATACAGGGAGCACAGCAATAATTTCCATTTCCGTTATCAGTCACATGCAAATGGATTTAATTGACAATCTTCTGCATGACATCAATAAACATTGTGGGGCTTCATCGCTTGAGTTTATTCTTACGCTTAATTTGGGTGAAACGCTGCCTGTTACATTGGACAATTATTGGTTTCCGACACGGATTATTCGTAACATAAAGCCGCATGGGTTCGCTGCCAACCATAATCAGGCCTTTTCGCATGCAGCGGGGCAATTTTTTTGTGTGATGAATCCCGACATTCGGCTTAATGATGATCCTTTTCCGGCATTGCTTTCTTATTTGCAAGATTCTTCGGTCGGTGTGGTAGCTCCAGTTGTGCTGGACGAGGATGGTCAAATGGAAGATAGCGCCCGTTATTTCCCTACACCGTTCAAGATACTTTGCAAGGCATTCGGAAAATGCAAGGGTAGCGATTATGTTGTAAAGAATCAGTCGATTTTCCCCGACTGGGTAGGCGGCATGTTCATGTTATTCCCGAGCGATATATTCAAGCAGCTAAATGGATTTGATCAAAAATTCTTTCTTTACTATGAAGACGTGGATTTATGCGCCAGACTGAGGTTGCTGGGCCATGAGGTGGTTTTATGTCCGGCTGCCAGAGTAATCCATCAAGCACGCCGGAGTAGTCACCGCGATTTGAAGTATTTGAGATGGCATATCGTAAGCATGATGCGTTTTTTTTGCTCGGGAGTATTTTTGCAAACTTGCTGGCGGAAATTAATTAAGAGGCGAAGCTGAATGAGTTATTCTGATATTGTTGTAACCATGGGTAGCGGCTTGGCATGAGTATTCTGGTGACGGGAGCTAATGGATTTGTTGGCAAGCCGCTCTGTGTTGAATTACTTAGGCAAGGTCAAACCGTCCGCGCAGTGACGCGTTCCAAAAATTTACAAGTCGAAAATATTGAAGCTGTGTCAGTTTGCGCTATGGATGGAAAGACAGATTGGACGGATGCTTTGCTTGGTGTCAATGTGGTCATTCATCTTGCAGCCCGTGTGCATGTTATGAAGGATACTGCTATTGATGCTTTGTCAGAGTTTCGCAGAGTTAATGTCGAAGGCACCTTGAATCTTGCCCGGCAAGCAGCCAAAGCTGGTGTGCAGCGATTCATTTTCATCAGTTCGATTAAGGTGAATGGTGAAGGAACAGTTTTGGGGCAACAATATGCCGCTGAAGATCAGCCGGCTCCGGTTGATTCTTACGGTATTTCTAAGCGCGAAGCCGAAGATGCGTTACGTCAGTTAGCCAATGAAACGGGTCTGGAAGTGGTGATTATACGCCCACCTTTGGTTTACGGGCCGGGCGTGAAGGCCAATTTCCAGAGTATGATGCGTTGGTTGGATAAAAGTATTCCTTTACCTCTGGGTGCGATTCATAACCAGCGCAGTCTGGTCGCATTGGATAACCTGATCGATTTAATCGTAACTTGTGTTTATCACCCTGCTGCGGCTAATCAAACCTTTTTGGCTGGGGATGGTGAGGATGTTTCTACTACCGAATTATTGCAGCGAATGGCGGCAGCCTTAGGTAAAAAAGCATGGTTGATACCAGTGCCCAGTTTCTTATTAGTGTGGGGCGCGAGACTTTTAGGCAAGCAAGCGATGGCGCAAAGACTGTGTGGTTCTCTGCAGATCGATATTTCCAAGGCGCGTGATCTACTGGACTGGAAGCCCCCGATGAACGTAGATGAGGCTCTGCGCAAGACAGGGCAATATTATATGAAACTCCACAAGTGATTAAATTTGTCTTGATTTTTATCATAGCCTTGATTGCGGCAGCCGTATTAACGGGAGTATTACGCCGCTATGCATTGGCATCCCGTCTGATTGATATTCCTAATGAGCGCAGTTCACATCATATACCAACGCCGCGCGGTGGTGGATTGTCGATTGTTGTTGTATTTTTGTTTGGGCTTCCGGTTCTTTCAGGCATGAAAGTATTGGCTCCAGGAGCAATGTGGGCAATCTTTGGTGCTGGAGCATGGGTGGCTTTGGTGGGATTTTTCGATGATCATGGTCATATTCCGGCACGATGGCGATTACTGGCCCATTTTGCTGGGGCAGCGTGGGGTCTTTATTGGTTGGGTGGATTGCCTCCGCTAGTGCTCTCGTTCCCAGGTTCCAGTTTGGGAGTACATACACTTGATCTGGGTTGGTTCGGGCAAATCCTGGGGTTGTTTTATTTGGTTTGGCTGCTGAACCTCTACAATTTTATGGATGGTATCGATGGGCTGGCCAGTATTGAGGCGATTACTGTTTGTCTGGGTGGGGCGCTTTTGTATTTGTCAGGATCTGAAGCTATTGGACAATGGAGTGCGCCTGTATTGCTGGCTATGACTGTTGCCGGTTTTCTGTTTTGGAATTTTCCGCCCGCCAGGATTTTTATGGGTGATGCGGGTAGTGGTTTTTTAGGTATCGTGTTAGGGCTTTTTTCCATTCAAGCGGCCTGGATAGCTCCGCAGTTCTTTTGGAGTTGGTTGATTTTGCTGGGCGTGTTTATCGTGGATGCGACCTGGACGTTGTTTCGTCGTTTTTTGCGTGGTGAAAAAATCCATGAGGCTCACCGTAGCCATGCTTATCAATATGCGTCGCGTTACTATGGGTCGCATAAGACGGTTTCACTGGCTGTTGGTGTAATCAATGTCTGCTGGTTGACGCCCTTGGCGCTGTGGGTGGGGCTGGCTGGTTTGAATGCCTTGTTGGGAGTGGTGTTGGCTTATTTGCCGCTAATGGCGCTGGCTATCTATTTTCGGGCAGGTGCGAGAGAGTTGGAATGATGCAAACACGATTAGCGCAATGGTTTATTGGTCTTCAGCGACGGAATAAGGCTATGATTCTAATCAGCGCTGATGTGGTTTTTGTCGTGCTCGCGCTTTGGGCTGCTTTTTCCTTGCGTTGGGGGGTACTGTATACCCCTAAAGGTGATGAGTGGTACTTGTTTGCTGTAGCGCCTGTTATCGCCGTGCCTATTTTTGTCAGGCTGGGCTTATACCGTGCGATTATTCGTTATATTGAGATCAGGGCCTTATGGACAATTATTCAGGCAACTACACTTTATGCGCTTGTTTTTGCGTTTGTCTTGTATGAATCAGGCATCAAGGTTATTCCTCGAACTGTCTCTCCGCTAAATTGGCTAATTGTGATGCTGCTGGTTGGTAGCAGTCGTTTTTTTGCGCGTTGGTGGCTGGGAGAGACTTATTTTCGTCAGGGCGGCGGCCGAAGTACAGCACAATTACGAAAAAAAAATGTGGTGATTTATGGTGCGGGTAGTGCCGGTGTGCAGTTGGCTTCTGCGCTGGCGCACGGGCGTGATTTTAGACCGGTTGCTTTTATTGATGATGATAAATCATTGCATAGAAGAAAGGTCAATGGGTTGAGGATTTATCCATTTGATTCTTTGAGTTACCTGATAGAGCGACACCAGGTTTCAGATGTTTTACTGGCAATGCCTTCCGCGAAGCGGGCGCGTATAAGTGAGCTTATCCGATTGCTGGAGCCTTATGCCGTTCATGTGATGTCGATGCCGGGGTTATCTGATATAGCCCAGGGCAGAGTTACAGTCGATGCGCTTCAGGAAGTTGATATTGAGGATCTTTTGGGACGCAATCCGGTAGCGCCCGATCAAACATTGCTTCATGCCTCTATTAGTGGCAAAGTGGTTATGGTGACTGGAGCCGGGGGCTCTATAGGATCGGAGTTGTGCCGGCAGATAATCAAGTTACAGCCACAATCGCTGATTCTTTTTGAAGTCGGCGAGTTTGGGCTTTATGCCATAGAAAAAGAATTGAATCATCTGTTAACCAAGACCAAAGGTTCCAAATACATAGACATTATTACCGTATTGGGTTCGGTTACCAACCCTAAACGCATTGAAAAAGTGTGTAAGGTTTATAGGGTGCAAACAATTTATCATGCAGCGGCTTACAAGCATGTGCCGATGGTAGAGAAAAACCCTGGAGAAGCCATATGGAACAATGTCTTCGGAACTTTGCATGCAGCGCGGGCGGCAATAAATGCAGAAGTTGAATTATTTGTGTTAATTTCAACGGATAAGGCAGTAAGACCGACTAATACCATGGGTGCGACCAAGCGTTTTGCAGAACTGATTTTGCAGGCATTAAGTTTGGAAGCGGGTCTTAAGCATCAAACCCGTTTTACTATGGTGCGATTTGGCAATGTCTTAGGCTCATCCGGATCTGTAGTGCCGTTGTTCAGAGAGCAGATAGCCAGAGGCGGCCCGGTAACAGTCACGGACGCACGAATTATCCGTTATTTTATGACTATACCCGAAGCGTCACAGTTGGTTATTCAAGCTGGCGCACTGGGTCAAGGTGGCGATGTGTTTGTGCTTGATATGGGCGAACCCATCCGGATTCTTGATTTAGCAAAAAGGATGATTCATTTAAGTGGATTGGAAATAAAAGATCAGGATCATCCTTCGGGTGAGATAGGGATCAGTTTTACCGGATTGAGGCCGGGAGAGAAGCTCTATGAGGAACTGTTGATCGGTGACAATGTTTCAGAAACCAGTCACCCGAGAATTATGCGGGCCGAAGAGCAGATTATTCCTTGGGCTGAGCTGGAAAAAATGCTGGAGACATTAGAAAAAGCGACTAAGGATGATGATTTTGAGTGCGTTAGGGATGTTTTAAAGCGTGCTGTTTCCGGTTTTGTACCGCAGTGCGAAATTAGCGACTTGGTGTGGAAACGATGTAGAGATGAGATTCATCGCTAATGGAAAAAGATTTGCCTATAAAAAACGCCAGGCAAAAAAAACCTCCCGATGCGTTGCCGCAGAGGGAGGTGAAAAATCAAGCAGAGCATTATGAGGAGGAACTGCTTGGAGGTATAACACCAGGAGGTAGTTAACTATTAGTGCTTAGCTGTTCAGTTTTGCTCTCATTATGATGTTGCTATAAATAGCAGCACCGGCAAATAATACGGTCGAAATAATGAACTGACCGGAAATGAAACTCCAAATACCGGCAATAAACATTAGTCCAATAATTATGTCTTTGTTGACGTTGTTCATATTAGTTGGATCCTGTAAAAAGTTTAGAAATCTTTGTATGCAGCTTTGTTGCTGTTTTGCAAAATTTTGTTGCGTTGTTACATGGTTACTACTATACAGGGATATTTATTGTATACAATATGCTAAATAATAAATTGATTGTTTCTTTATTGGAAATTATGTGTAATGTCAAGACTTTTATTAATATTAAAGAAAGCACACGGTGCAAGATGCAGGGTACAAATGGTGGATTGTGTCTTGTGCCTGATTAATGAGGTTTAAGTGGATAAATTAACGAGTATGAACGTCTTTGTTCGTGTCGCCAGAGCCGGAAGTTTTGCCGGTGGTGCGCGCGAGCTGGGAATTTCCAGGGCAATGGCAACCAAGCATATCATGCAACTTGAAGGTAGCTTGGGAACGCGATTAATCAATCGTACTACACGTAGTTTAAGTCTGACCGATGTGGGTGTGTCTTATCTTGAGCGTTGCCAGCAAGTGTTGCTTGATGTTGAAGAAATGGAGTGCGCAGTGACGCATTTGCAGACGGAGCTTCGGGGCGTGTTAAAAATCAGTGCGCCGCCGGCTATTGGCGCTACTCATATTGCGCGTGCCGTGGCGGAATTTTTGAAAATACATCCTGATTTAACGATTGATATGGTTTTACAGGGCAGTCCGGGTGATTTGATTGATGAGGGTATCGATGTCGCTATTTATCTAGGGGCATTAGATGATACCAGCATGGTTGCGCGGAAATTAGCCAGTTCTTCATTAGTTGTTTGTGGTTCTCGGGAGTACTTGGCGCAATATGGAATTCCCCAGACACCGGAAGATTTGGCAGAGCATAGTTGCCTGGTTAATTGGGCGATTGCGCCACGGAATAAATGGCAATTTAAATGTGAAACAGGATTTAAGGTAGTCACTGTTTCCGGGAGGATGCAGGCTAATGCCGCTCACCCGATTCGCATTGCTGCAATTAATGGTTTGGGGTTAGTTATGTTACCGACTTATGTGGTAGGCAGGGATATTGAAAATGGAACGCTAAAGATTGTACTGGGAAATTATCCTTTACCGCCTTTGGATATTCATGCGGTCTACCCGCATAGAAAATATTTATCCGCTAAGGTCAAAAGTTTTATGGATTTTTTGCAGATCTGGCTGGAGCATCGTGTGAGTATGCCGGGAACCGAATAATGGATACAGAGATTAGCAAATGGAATCATATTTATAGTCAGTCTGGTCAGAAGTGTTATCCAGCTGTACAGATTCTGACTGAAAATGATTTTTTGTTACCGATGACCGGATCGGCACTGGATTTGGCTTGCGGTTTGGGTGCTAATGCAATTTTTTTGGCTGAACAGGGATTGGCGGTGACTGCCTGGGATATTTCTTTTGTCGCCATAGATAAGTTAACGGCTTATGCCGTTCAGCAAGGGCTAAATATCAATGTTTGCCAAGAAAATATCGTGGCAGATAGTTTTACCGAATGCGGTTTTGATGTCATCGTTGTGAGTCGATTTCTTGACCGTACTCTAAGTGATGCGATAATAGGGGCACTTAAACCGGATGGATTGCTTTTTTATCAGACTTTTACGCGAGAAAAAACAAGCCTCAAACCTCCCAATAATCCCGATTACCTGTTGACTGAAAATGAGCTATTGGAAATGTTTTCGCTGTTAAGGGTGATTTTTTACAGAGAAAACGCTTTGATCGGCAATCAGCTAAGGGGTTTAAGAAATGAGGCTCAGTTTATCGGCCGGAAACGTAAATAATGAGTTAACACAATGATAGAAAATTTAGAACCGCAGCAGGCGTGGGATTTGTTGCAACAGAATACTAACGCGGTATTGGTGGATGTACGAACAAAAGTTGAGCATGCTTTTGTCGGACATCCACCCGGAGCCATTCATGTCGCCTGGAAAGAAGCGCCTGACTGGCAGGTTAACTCAAAGTTTGTTGTCGAGGTCGGCAAGCTTGTGCCGGATAAAAGTGCACCGGTTTTATTGCTATGCCGGAGTGGACAGCGTTCGCTGGATGCTGCAAAAGCGCTTGAAGAGGCAGGTTTTAGGCGGCTTATTAATATTGTTGACGGTTTTGAAGGTCCCCTGGATCAACATAACCATCGAGGTAATCTTGGTGGCTGGCGCTTCAATGGTTTGCCTTGGGTGCAGAGTTAATCTACATATTCAGTTTGGATTAAGTTAAGTTTTGCCAAAGAAATCCAACTACAGCCTTGATGGTATTATCACCATCCTTTCTAAATTTAAATCCAGCCAAGTAGGGTGCTATTCAAACACCCATCATGTTTCATTAAGATGCGAAAACGCATCTACACTTATTTTATAAACCCTTAGAGTACACAAAAAGTGATCGAAAAATTAAGAAATATCGCCATTATCGCCCACGTTGACCACGGCAAGACGACCCTGGTTGATAAGCTATTACAACAGTCGGGTACGTTTGCCGCTCATACCAAAGTGACCGAGCGTATTATGGATTCCAACGATATTGAAAAAGAACGCGGTATTACCATTTTGGCAAAAAACACCGCGCTGGATTGGAACGGTTATCACATCAATATCGTCGATACTCCCGGCCATGCCGACTTCGGTGGCGAAGTAGAACGTGTATTGTCGATGGTTGACTCAGTATTACTATTGGTGGATGCGGTCGACGGCCCGATGCCACAAACCCGTTTTGTAACCCAAAAAGCCTTTGCTTTAGGTTTAAAACCAATTGTTGTTATCAATAAAATAGACCGTCCAGGTGCCCGCCCTGACTGGGTTGTCGATCAAACCTTTGATTTATTTGATCGCTTGGGTGCAACCGACGAACAGCTGGATTTTCCTATCGTTTATGCCTCGGCTATTAACGGCTATGCCGGTTTGGAGCACACCATAACCGAAGGCGATATGACCCCATTATTTGAAACAATCGTCGCAAAAGTCAGTCCGCCGCCCGTTGATATGGATGGTCCTTTTAAAATGCAGGTTTCCAGTCTGGATTACAACACTTATGTCGGTGTTATTGGTATTGGCCGCATCCAGCGAGGCAGCATCAAGCCCAACCAGCCATTGACGATTGTTAACCGGGAAGGTGTCGAACGCAAAGGCCGCATGTTGCAAATTTTTGGCTTTCATGGCCTGGAGCGTGTTGAAGTGCCTGAGGCCCGTGCCGGCGACATTATTGCCTTTGCCGGTATTGAAAAGCTGGAAATCTCTGACACCATCTGCCATCCCGATGCAGTAGAAATCATGCCCCCATTGTCAGTAGACGAACCTACCGTGACTATGACTTTTCAGGTTAATAACTCACCCTTTGCCGGGAGAGAAGGTAAATTTGTTACTACCCGGCAAATACGCGACAGACTTGATAAAGAATTGCAACATAACGTCGCCTTGAAAGTTGAAGACACTGGAGACCCGGATAAATTTAAAGTATCCGGCCGTGGCGAATTGCATTTGTCTGTTCTGATTGAGAATATGCGCCGCGAAGGCTTTGAAATGGGCGTATCGCGTCCGGAAGTTATCATCAAGGAAATTGATGGTAAAAAGTGCGAACCCTATGAAATGGTCACCATTGAAGTGGAAGAAGAGCACCAGGGCACCATCATGGAAAAAATAGGCGATCGTAAAGGCGATTTAACCAATATGGTTCCTGACGGCAAGGGCCGTATTCGTCTGGAATATATGATGCCCTCACGTGGCCTGATTGGTTTCCAGACCGAATTTATGACAGCAACCTCAGGCTCCGGCCTGCTCTACCATGTATTCGACCATTATGGCCCGATGAAACCGGGTGAAGTGGGCAATCGTCAGCGCGGCGTGATGATTTCAATGGTTGCAGGCAAAGCCGTGACGTATTCATTACATCCGCTACAAGAACGCGGGGAATTGCTGTTAGTCAATGCCGATGAAGTCTACGAAGGCATGTTAGTAGGCTTGCATTCCCGCAGTAATGATTTATGTGTCAATCCCTGTAAACCGAAACAATTAACCAACGTTCGCGCATCAGGTACCGATGAAAGTTTGGTATTGGCACGGATTCAGAAAATGACCTTAGAGCAAGCGCTGGAATTTATTGCTGAAGATGAACTGGTTGAAGTTACGCCTAAATCCATACGCTTGCGTAAGAAGCTGTTGACTGAAAATGAGCGGAAGAGAGCGGCCAAGAGTTAAGTTTGTAGGGGCAATCCCTTGTGGTTGCCCTAAAGAAGGTATTTGTAGGTTGGGTTAGCGGTAGCGTAACCCAACATTTTGAGCTTCGATCTGTTGGGTTACGGCTATCGCCTAACCCAATCTACAGAACTATTTACCAATCATGTCGTCTCACTCATCACGATGAATAGCATTAAAATCATAATCAATAGAAAAACTCATGAAAAAAATAATTATTATTTTGCTGGTTCTACTATCAATCAATCTCTTAGCTTGTGTGAGTCATACCATTAATGAAGGTGTTGCAGATCGTGGCCCCCAAATAGTTGCTGCACCCTTACCAACTACGGAACGAATGACTATTGCCATTGCAAGGTTTACCAATGAATCAGTTTATGGCAGTGGCTTATTTACCGATCAGTCGGGAGATAGGATAGGCAAACAAGCCTCCGATTTATTGGCGCGACATCTTATGGCAACGCAACGATTTAATGTCATGGAGCGCCAGGATATTGGTAAGCTCAAAGACGAAGCGAATTTGATGGGTGCCACAGAACAACAGTTCAAGCAAAACATTAAAGGTGTAGATGCTCTTATTTTGGGTTCAGTTGCTGAATTAGGTAGAGACACTACGGGTGGTATTTGGTTGTTAGGAAAAGAAAAGACGCAACGTGCCCGAGCAAGAGTAGTTATTCGTCTTGTTGATCCTAAAACAGGTGAAGTTTTTTACAGTCAAGAGGGTTCTGGAGAAGCATCTTTGTCAGCATCAAGCACCTTGGGTTTTGGGGGGACTGCCGGATTTGACTCTACACTGGAAGGAAAAGCTATCGATGCGGCAATAGTTAATATGATTAAAAACATAGTCGCAACACTGAATGCTCGTCACAAAATAAATCAGTAATCCCCCTCCATACACCAAGGAAGTAGGTAGAAAGTTTTATGTTTAAAGGTCGTTCTATATTTTTATCGCAGTTGATTTTGTGTTGTTTTATATTTTCTACTTTGTTATTGGGAGGTTGTACACAGCCTGGACTTTACTATTGGGGAGGGTATGAGGATAGTCTTTATGAGCGCTATGTAGAAAATGATACTGGACAAACAGAAGTTCATTTACAGGAAACGTTAGCTGAAGCTCAAAAAACCAAACAGCGTGTTCCACCTGGGTTATATGCGGATTATGGGTTTATGCTTTATAAGCGCGGGGACAAAAGTGGTGCAATTAATTTCTTTAAAAAAGAGAAAGAGCTATATCCAGAATCTTCCATGCTAATGACCAAGCTCATTGATCGTGTAAAGCAACAAAAGGATTCTGGGCCATCTAAAGGTAACGAGCCTGCAAAAACTGGTGGCCAACAATGAAACTATTAGGGTTATTTATGTTGGTAGCGGGATTATTAATGGGATGTGTTACACAGCCAAATAATCTTGATGCTTTTTACGCACACCGCCCTAGGTCTATTGTAGTTGTGCCAGTTCTTAATGATTCACCTGAAGTTACTGCTTCATCGGTATTTATCACTACGATTTCACGGCCACTGGCTGAAAGGGGTTACTACGTTTTTCCCGTATATCTGACTGATATGATTTTGCGTGACTTTGGCTTGGTAGAGGCAGGGCATATTCATCAATTACCGCCCGCTCGGTTTTATGAGTTGTTTGGTGCTGATGCAGTATTATTCGTGACTATAAAAAATTGGAGTACAAAATATCTAGTGTTAGCTTCATCAGTTGAAGTTGAAATGGAATATACTTTGATAGATACAAGAACAGGTCTCGTATTATGGGAAAACAAACAACCTTATGTACAAAGTTCTGGTGGAAGCGATCCAATTACAATGGTGGTTTCAGCGGCGGTTACTGCGCTGTTGACAGACTATTTACCGTTAGCACGTCAAGCTAATTTTATGGCTTTTCAGCCACCAAAAGGTATTCCGGCAGGTGTTTATCATCCTGACTATGAACATGATCAAGACCGATTTTAGTTTTAGCCAAGGGTGGGCAAGTCTTTTCTGCCCATAGTTTTATCAGTAAATAGTGGACAAACAATAAAGCTATTTGCTTACTCTACAAATTCACTCGGTTTTTAACCTTAATAAAAAAATTCGATATTAACTACTGGAGTAAGATTATGAGCAACGTTCAAGAGCTTGAAATAGCTGTTTCACAACTGTCTGCCAACGAGCTTATGCAATTTTCAGAATGGTTTGAAGAGTTTGTGGCTGATCAGTGGGATAAAAAAATTGAGGCTGATATTTTGGCTGGTCGTTTGGATGCTGCCGGCAAGCGAGCTGATGATGAGTTTCTTGCTGGTCGCACAAGCACACTGTGAACCATTTTGCCACGCCGGAGTTTTGGTTTCACTACCGTCAACTCCCTGATGAGATTCGTGTTTTGGCCGACAAAAATTTTGAATTGCTTCGAACCAATCCACGGCATCCTTCCCTGCGTTTGAAAAAGATCGGTATTTTCTGGTCAGCCCGTGTCGGATTACGTTATCGGTCATTAGCAAAAGAACGATCAGAAGGTCTCGTGTGGTTCTGGATTGGCCCACATGATCGTTATGATCAGTTGATTGTTTCTTGAAGCCAATCTGGGTGGGCAGCGCCTCTCTGTCCATCGTTTTATCAGCCAATGGTGTGCAAAAAAACACGTTGCCCACCCACACTATTTGAAAAACCATGACTCAAAGAATCGCCGAAATTGAACGCAACACGCTCGAAACCCAAATTAAAATCAGTATCAACCTGGATGGAACGGGTAAAGCCTCATTCGTAACGGGTGTGCCTTTTCTCGACCACATGCTGGATCAAATCGCCCGGCATGGACTGATTGATATGGATATTAACGCTAAAGGAGATTTGCATATCGATGCCCATCACACCGTAGAAGATATTGGCATTACTTTAGGACAGGCGTTTGCCCAGGCAATTGGCGATAAAAAAGGTATTTATCGCTACGGACATTCATACGTTCCTTTAGATGAAGCCTTATCCAGAGTCGTTATTGATTTTTCCGGCCGTCCCGGCTTGTTCTATGACGTTAAATACCCGAAAGCCATGATCGGCACTTTTGACGTGGATTTGTTCAGGGAGTTTTTTCAAGGTTTTGTCAATCATGCCGGCGTCACTTTGCATATCGATAACCTGAAAGGCGCAAACGCTCATCATGTCGCAGAAACTATTTTTAAAGCCTTGGGTCGTGCCATTCGTATGGCAATTACCGCAGATTCCCGAATGGCAGGTATAATGCCGTCAACCAAAGGCAGTCTCTAGCTAGCCTTGAATTTTTAAACTTGAATTTTTCTTATGTCTTCTGTTGCTGTCATTGATTACGGAATGGGTAATTTGCATTCCATTGCAAAAGCCTTACAACACGCCGCCCCTGACGTTGATGTGCAAATCGTTTCTGATGCCGATGTGATTTTGCAAGCCGATCGCGTGGTTTTCCCCGGAGTCGGGGCGATACGCGATTGTATGCAGGCGCTCAATCAATCGGGTTTAGCCGCTGTTATCCAAAGCGTTGCCAAAACAAAACCGCTGCTGGGTATTTGCTTAGGGATGCAAGCCTTATTAACGGATAGCGAAGAAAATGGCAACACCCAAGGACTGGGCATCGTTTCGGGACATGTTGTGCATTTTCCGGAAGCCTTAATGGATAGCCACGGCAATCACCTGAAAATTCCCCACATGGGCTGGAATCGAGTGCATCAAAAGCCGCACCCGTTATGGGACAAGATTCCACAAGACAGCCGTTTTTATTTTGTGCATAGTTATTATGCCGTACCCGATGACTTATCCGTGGTAGCGGCGACCACGGACTATCCCGATGCTTTTGCTTGTGCTTTGGCTCAAGATAATATTTTTGCCGTACAATTTCACCCGGAAAAAAGTCAGGCAGTCGGCTTACAACTGCTCAACAACTTTTTGCATTGGGATGGTCAAGTTTAAATCTATACACGTTGTTAAGGATTCAGTTTCTATGTTGTTAATACCCGCTATCGATTTGAAAGAAGGAAAATGTGTGCGTTTACGTCAGGGACGCATGGACGATGACACGGTTTTTTCTGATGATCCCGTGGCTGTTGCCGGGAAATGGGTTGCCGCCGGCGCAAAAAGAATTCATTTGGTTGACTTGGATGGTGCTTTTGCCGGCAAACCGGTCAATGCCGATATTATTAAAGCTATAGTTACGGCTTACCCTGATGTTCCTGTGCAGATAGGCGGCGGTATTCGTGATGAAGAGACTATCCAGGCCTATCTGGATGCGGGTGTCGAATACGTTATTATTGGTACCAAGGCGGTTAATGAACCGCATTTCGTCAGTAATATGGCTTTGGAATATCCACGGCATATCATTGTCGGCCTGGATGCCAAAGACGGTAAAGTGGCGATTGATGGCTGGTCGAAGCTGTCCAAACACGATGTGATCGATCTGGCGCAACACTTTGAAGCAGACGGTGTGGAGGCAATTATTTATACCGATATTTCCAGGGACGGTATGATGCAGGGCGTTAATATAGAAGCGACTGCGCGATTGGCGCGGGCCATTAAAATCCCTGTTATTGCCTCGGGCGGTATTACCAACATCGACGATATTAAAGCCCTGGGTGCTGTCGCTCATGAAGGGATTATGGGCGCAATTACCGGGCGCGCGATTTATGAAGGTACGCTGGATTTTGCCGAAGCCGAAAAACTGGCCGAATCGTTTAGTGTGTCATGAGTTTGGCCAAGCGTATTATTCCCTGTTTGGATGTCGATAATGGCCGCGTCGTTAAAGGCGTTAAATTTGTTGATATACGTGATGCCGGCGATCCCGTAGAAGTCGCCAGGCGTTACGACCGTGAAGGCGCGGATGAAATCACTTTTTTGGACATTACCGCCACTCATGATAATCGTGACACGATTGTTCATGTCGTTGAGCAAGTGGCCAGTGAAGTATTTATCCCGTTGACGGTAGGCGGCGGCATTAGAACTCTGGATGATATTCGTCGTATGCTCAATGCAGGAGCTGATAAAGTCGGTATTAACAGCGCTGCGGTATTTAATCCTGAATTTGTCCGCGAGGCTGCGCAGCGTTTTGGCTCACAATGTATTGTTGTCGCAATCGACGCAAAAAAAGTCAGTCAACCGGGCGAAGCTGATCGTTGGGAAATTTTTACTCATGGTGGGCGTAAAGCGACAGGCATAGAAGCGATTGGCTGGGCAAAAAAAATGGTCGACTACGGTGCGGGAGAAATTCTGTTGACCAGTATGGACAGAGACGGCACGCGAGAAGGTTTTGATTTATCGCTAACCCGTGCCATTAGCGAAGCAGTGACTGTGCCGGTCATTGCCTCAGGGGGCGTAGGTAACCTGGATCATCTGGCTGATGGCGTGATTGAAGGCAAAGCGGATGCTGTGTTGGCAGCCAGTATTTTTCACTTTGCAGAACACACGATACAACAGGCCAAAGAACACATGGCAGCGCGCGGCATAGAGATGCGCTTATGAGCGTGTCGTGGCTGGATGAGATACGCTGGACTCAAGAGGGCTTGGTGCCGGTAATCGCACAACAGGCCGACACCGGAAAAGTACTCATGTTTGCGTGGATGAATCGCGAATCGTTAGCTTTAACCGTCCTTGAAGGCTATGCGGTTTATTGGTCCAGATCACGCGGAAAATTATGGCGCAAAGGTGAAGAATCCGGGAATAGGCAAAAAGTGATTGGCTTGTTTCTGGATTGTGATGAGGATGTTATCCTCCTTAAAATTGAACAAGAAGGCGGTATTGCCTGTCACACTGGACGTGAAAGCTGTTTTTATCGTAGCCTGATTGATGGACAATGGCGAGGTGTGGAGTCCGTGTTGAAAGATCCTAAAGCAATTTATACAAAAAATGAGTGAAGTATTACAACAATTAGCCCAAATTCTGGAACAGCGTAAGCTGGAGTCAGCCGATAAGTCTTATGTTGCCAGTCTTTATGCGAAAGGACTGGATGCTATTTTGAAAAAAATTGGCGAAGAAGCTACAGAAACCGTTATTGCCGCCAAAGATGGTGATAAAAAACAAATTATTTATGAAACCGCTGATTTGTGGTTTCATTGTATGGTATTGCTTGCGGATCAGGGTTTGGGACCGAATGATGTGTTGCAAGAACTGCAACGCCGTTTTGGCTTGTCTGGCCTGAAAGAAAAAGCGCAGCGTAATAAATAAAAATTATCTCGGGAGTTAGGAATGGGTATTGGCATTAAAGAATTATTAGTCATACTAGTTATCGTTATTGTGCTTTTTGGCACAAAGAAACTACGTAATTTAGGCTCGGATTTGGGGGGAGCTATCAAAAGCTTTCGTGCTGCCGTTAAGGACGGTGAAGAAGACGGAAAACACGCTGAAAATGAGGGTGAAATCATAGATGGCGAAGTATCTTCCAAGAAAAACGAAAAAGTCTGATATGTTTGATATAGGTTTTTCCGAGCTTATTATGATCGGTTTGGTCAGTTTGCTGGTGATTGGTCCTGAGCGATTACCTAAAGTGGCGCGGATTGCAGGCTTTTGGATAGGTAAGTCACGTAATATGTTGGCTTCCGTCAAGGCGGAGATCAAACAGGAACTGCAGGCGGAAGAGCTTCGTCAAATTTTTGAAGAGCAGGCCGGTTTTAATGAATTTCATGCTGCGCTTGATGAAACAGCTGAGACCACAAACTCAATTAAAGCCTCGCTTGCTGCATTACCGGAAGAGACTCTGGTAGACGTTAAGCCACCCCATGAGCCAAAATAATTTCGAAGAGGCTCAGCAGCCTTTTATCAGTCACCTGATTGAGTTGCGAAATCGCCTGTTAAAGGTGGTTTTATGCGTGATAGTGGTGTTTTTAGGTTTGGCTTCTTATGCTAATCAAATCTATAGCATTCTGGCTGGGCCGTTAATGAAGCACATGCCGCAAAATAGCACAATGATCGCTATTGATGTGGCATCTCCTTTTTTTACGCCATTCAAGTTGGCGCTAGTTGTCGCTGTTTTTATTTCTATCCCCGTTATTCTTTATCAGTTTTGGGCATTTGTAGCCCCCGGTCTTTATAAGCGCGAACGGCGGATGATTTTTCCGCTACTGATTGCCAGTACGCTACTGTTTTATCTGGGTGTGGTCTTTGCTTACTTTGTGGTATTTCCGTTAGTCTTTGGTTTCTTAACGGCCGCCGCACCTGAAGGTGTTGCGGTAATGACGGATATTACCAAGTATCTGGATTTTGTTTTAACGCTGTTTTTTGCATTTGGAATTTGTTTTCAAGTGCCTATATTTACCATTGTAATGGTCTGGACAGGATTGGTAACCCCGGCTGCTCTTGCTGAAAAACGCCCTTATGTCATCGTTGCCGCGTTTATCATCGGAGCGTTTTTGACGCCGCCTGATGCTATTTCGCAAACATTGTTGGCCGTACCCATGTGGATGTTGTTCGAAGCGGGCTTGTTATTTTCACGTTTGTTTGCGCGTAAAGAAAGTAGTGATTATGACTATCCCGACGATGCCGAAATGGCAGCCAGGCTGGATAAAATCGAACAGAAAGAGGATTGAATAAATATCAATTGGTTCGGCAAACGGATTTCACCCCTTACCCTTCTGAAATCAACAGAAATGAGTTTTCCGGCTTCCAATTTACAGTGAAAGCAGAACTTTCATGTTAAGGAATGGCATTTAATAACTTGAATAATGGGTGCGCCGACAATTCGCAGAAATCGCCATACCGGATTGCCGGGTTCCAGGCTACAGGGATGTGATCTTAATACGCCATCCTTGGCTTCTGGATACCGGCAATCCCGGAACTACCTTGTCTGTGTTGTGCATTGGCTGAAGATTCTTGCTAATCAGGTATACTTTAAGTATATGTCAGTCATTGCCAGTTCATCTTTTTGAACTTAAACACCTGCAAAAAATCCTACAGCCTCTATTCCTGCGATTGCACAACGTTCATCCTGATCAGATCCATCACCACTGATGCCGACGGCACCGATAAGATTATTGTCGGCATTACGAATCAGAACGCCACCAGGAGCCGGCATTATTTTTCCATCGGCTACGTCGATTAAAGCATTCATAAAATCTGGACGTTGTACTGCCACGGCTGCCAGACTGCGCGATGATACGCCCATGTTGACAGCCCCCCAGGCTTTTGCCGTGGCGATTTGCTGCCTGATCATACTGGCGCCATCTTCTCGTTGCAGGGCCTTTACATGGCCCGCGGCATCCAGCACAACAATAGTCAGTGGTGCCAGATTTAATTCCCGTGCGACATGTACGGCGGTGTTTATAATAAGATTGGCTTGTTTTAATGTTAATACTGTCATCAGTAACTCTCGTTTATTTAAGTAAGGGGAAAAGGTAAGGCTCAATTTTCTCTGCAAGGATGGGTTGTGCCTTGGCATTAGGGTGCAGTCCGTCGGCTTGCATCAAGTCCTTGTTCAGTGCGACATCTTCGAGAAGAAAAGGGACAAATGGAATGTTCAGGTCTTTAGCTAGTTGCGGATAAACATTGTAGAACATATCAATATAGCGTTTGCCGTAATTGGGTGGGATTTTCATCCCAAGCAAAATCACTTTTGCCCCCGCATTTTGAACTCGGCGGACAATCTCGGCAAGATTGTTTTTCATCTCTACGGGGGACAGACCGCGCAAGCCGTCATTAGCGCCCAGCTCAAGCAATACGATAGCGGGTCTATGCGCAGTTAGAATTGGGTCGATACGCGCTAAACCACCTGCTGTGGTATCGCCAGTGATACTGGTATTGCTGATGCTGTAATTGCTGTTGGTTGCAATCAGCTTTTTCTGTAATAAAGCAACCCAACCTTCATCTACTTCAATTCCGTAACCAGCACTGATACTATCTCCTAATACAACTATCGACTGGGCCATGGCAGACATGGACATTAATGAAACTATCACAGCAAATAACAATCTACGCATTATGCAAACTCAAGTTAATCAAACATCAAACAACATTATCGTAACGGAAGGACTGGGTAAGTCGGTGGTAACTTCCGAAGGGACGTTGCATATATTGTCATCGATAGATTTGATAATCAAATCTGGTGAAAGTATTGCCATTGTTGGCGAATCCGGTTCGGGAAAATCCACCTTAATAAGCTTGTTGGCGGGATTGGATACGCCTAGCTCCGGATCAATCCGCCTTAACGGAAAACTGTTAACCGCCATGAATGAAGATGGCCGGGCGGCCATGCGTAATGAGTTGATTGGCTTTGTCTTTCAGTCATTTCAATTATTGCATGGGCTCACTGCTTTGGAAAATGTAATGTTGCCTTTGGAGTTAAGTGGCGATAAAAGCGCCAAAGCCGTGGCTTTAGCTTTATTACACCGGGTGGGTCTGTCACATCGCTTGTCTCATACGCCAAAACAACTATCTGGTGGCGAACAGCAACGCGTTGCCTTGGCCAGAGCTTTTGTAACAAAGCCAGCGATTCTTTTTGCCGATGAACCGACAGGTAATCTGGATAGTAAAACCGGTGCAACTATCGTTGATTTACTGTTTGAGCTTAATCTTGAAAATCTTACCACCTTGATTCTGGTGACGCACGACCACGCCCTGGCTGCCCGTTGTCAACGCACCATTCAACTGGATGCAGGGTGCATGGTATGAGCCGTTTTAATCTGGCGCTAAGGTTGTTATGGCGTGATAGCCGATCCGGCGAACTGACGATACTGATGTTGGCTTTAATTATTGCCGTGACCAGTTCAACTGCCATTGCCCTGTTTTCAGACCGGCTGCAACGCACCATGACGAATCAAACCGCCGAATTTTTGGCTGCCGATTTAGTGATAGCCAGCCCGATTCCTGTATCTGCCGAGTGGTTGACCAAGGCAATACAACTCGAATTGGCACAAGCACGAACGACTGAATTTTCCAGTGTCCTTATTGAGCATGATGAACTGTTACTGGCCGGCGTTAAAGCCGTCAGTGCAGCTTATCCCTTGCGTGGTTTTTTAAAAACGACAACAGCGGATTATTCGACCGAAACCATTACCCACGATGGTCCGGAACAAGGAACGGCCTGGCTTGAAAAACGCATTTTGTCCGCGCTTAAACTCAAAGTAGGCGACCCGCTAACTGTGGGTGAAAAACAACTGACCATCAGTAAAATCATTACCTACGAACCCGACAAGAAGGGCGATTTTTACAGTTTTTCTCCGCGCGTGATGATTAATGAGGCCGATTTGGAAGCAACCAAAGTAGTGCAACCGGGCAGTCATGTTCATTACTTTTCTCAATTCACTGGCGAATCTAAAGCACTAACTGAATTCAAGCAATGGATTAAACCGCAGCTAAACCCCTCCCAACGCATCATGGATATTCATGAAGACCGCCCGGAATTAGGCTCGGCCTTGGAGCGCGCGGAACGTTATCTGGGACTGTCCAGCACACTGGTTATCTTGATTTCCGGCGTAGCCATTGCCATGGCGACCCGGCGTTATACGGAGCGGCATTTTAATGCCACCGCGTTATTGCGTTGCCTGGGTTGCAAACAGAATGAGATACTCTGGCTTTATAGCAGTCAGTTTATTGTCCTAGGTGTATTAGCGAGTGCTATAGGTTGTTTGTTGGGCTGGTTCGTACAAGAGGCCTTGTTCCATTTGCTGAGAAGTTTGCTGCCGCAGCGCGTCGCCAGCCCTGGTTTATTGGCTGTTTTTTTCGGTTTTATTATCGGTATGGCGGTTTTGTTGGGTTTTGCCCTGCCGCCGTTATTACGACTTAAACAAGTGTCACCGCTTCGAGTATTGCGCCGCGAACTTGAGCCTTTACCCAGTAGCGCATGGCTGATCTATGGCCTATCTATCGGTATTATCGGCATCTTAATTTGGAAATATACCGAAGATCTTAAAATGACGGCAACTATTTTAGGCGTGGGTCTGATGGTTTTGATGGCGCTGGGCCTACTGGTTTATGGCTTGTTGAATTTAACCTCCAAATTGTTGCCGTCCATGAGCTTGACCTGGCGATTTGGACTGCAAGGGCTATTAAGGAATAGTCGCGCCAGCGTCAGTCAAATTCTGGCTTTCAGTATTACTTTGGTTGCCATGGTACTCAGTTTTACCGTGCGCACTGATTTAATCGATAACTGGCAAAAGCAATTGCCCGATAATGCACCCAATCATTTTGCGCTCAATATTTTTCCCGGCCAACAAGCAGCCTTTCAACAAGAACTGCAACAGCAAAACATTAACGGGAGCCAGTTTTATCCGGTGGTTAAAGGGCGTCTGGTAGAGATCAATCACACTCCTGTACAACAAATAGTCAGTAAAGATACGCAGGGCGAAAGTGCCACGCATAGAGAATTAAGCCTTACTTGGACAAAAGAGCTGCCTGAAGAGAATAAAATAGCTGCCGGAAATTGGTGGAATAATCAACAGACCGGGTTAGTGTCTGTTGAACAGAAATTAGCCGATAGCCTGGAAATAAAGACAGGCGATCTTTTGACATTTACCGTTGGCAGTCAACAAATTAACGCGACAGTTGCCAGTATTCGTGAACTTAGGTGGGATACCATGAAACCAAATTTTTATATGATTTTCTCGCCTGGCACACTGGATACCTATCCCAGCACTTTTATCACCAGTTTTTATTTGCCTGAAACACAAAAAAACGTGTTAAACACACTTGTAAAAAAATTTCCCGGCACGACTATTCTGGAAGTTGATTTAATTTTGCAGCAATTTAAAACCATATTGACTCAATTGACTCAAGCCATCAACTACTTGCTGTACTTTGCCTTAATGGCCGGATTTACAGTGTTGTTTGCCGCCGTTTATGCCACCCTGGATAGTCGGATTTATGAAGGTGCATTAATGCGGACACTGGGCGCGAATCGTTCATTATTAAGAAAATCCCATATTATCGAATTTAGCGCGCTCGGGCTGACTTCCGGTTTCCTGGCTGTGGTCATTTCCGAAACTATTATTTATGCGTTATACACGCAGGTAATGAATATGGAGTACCGTCCCAGCCTGTATTTGTGGGCTTTAATACCTTTTGCAGGTGCCTTATTCGTTGGTATAGCCGGATGCTGGGGTGTAAGACATGTGCTTAATAAACCTCCACTACGGGTCTTAAGGGAACTGTAGATATATAATGGTGCCCTTGCATTCAGACGGTATTCATAATTAATTAATAAACTTTAGCAATAACTTTCAAAGGAAATCAGTATGAAAAAATTAACAACCAGCAGCGTTTTTATCGGCAGTGTTTTACTCACGGCATGCGCCAGCCAAGGAGGATGGGCGCCCACTGTTGATTCGTACAATGATCCTAATGCTTATCGGATTAATCAGGATATGGCCGAATGTAAACAACTTGCAAGTCAAGCATCGGGTGGCACAGCAACAGAGACAGCTATAGGTGCAGGTACGGGCGCATTGCTTGGAGCAGCTGGAGGCGCCATTATAGGTGCTTTCACCGGGAGCGCCGGCACGGGTGCGGCGATAGGCGCCGCGACGGGCGGTTTTGGCGGCGGCGCATATACAGGACTAAGCGCAGAAGATAAGTACAAAAATGCTTTTAACAGCTGCATGAGCGGTCGCGGACACCACGTTATCAGATAATTCGATTAATTTTCGAAAACCGCAATACTGCAACACAGGGATGTGTTGTCAAAGCAAGGCTAAGGTAGTAATAATGGTTAACAAGATTTTCTGGTTTTTACTTTTTGTTTCCTGTAATGCTCATGCTGATCAAAAGTTGGCAGATCAATATGGACGTACTTTTGGATATATTCGTCAACGCCCAGATGGAAGGCAAGTTATTCAGGACCAGTATGGTAAAACTTACGGATCGTATAACCCAAAGGATGGCTCCAATGGAGTAACAAAAGATAAGTATGGCCGGAGGATTGGTACAGGAAATCAGCTTTTGTTATTACTGCCTCCAAAGGATAAAAAATGAGTGATGACTACTGTGGAATTGGTTCACGAGCTATATCACTTTTCAAGACTTGATTTTTAGTAAACCGCAAAAGAAAGGGCGACAAGTAACGCTCGCTGTCTTTCGTATAAATCCGATGAGATTTGTAGATCGTCAATAAGCTTGTGGCAAGCGTGGCAGCTGTGCGGCTAAAAGTTAGCGCGGAAACTTTGGCTTCGTTATGAGTGTAACCACGAAAATCAGTTTGATGGATTAAATAAAAACCGGCTACTAATGCTGCCGCAGTGAATTTTTTTACCGCGTGAACAGGAAGCAACAGGTAAAACAATCCCTGACTGGATAATAATCGATCGGCACTTTTAATTAAATCAGCAAAAGGCAATTGATCGTTGTGTCTGGCAGCCTTTCTAAGGTAATTTGTAGTCTTGCTGTGATTTTCAAAAAATGGCGGGTTACAAATAATAAGATCATATTGACAGCCTGCTGAACTGGCAAAGCCTTGAATATCCTGATGCACTGCTTCAAGACGATCTGCCCACGGGCTGTTGGTGAAGTTTGCATAGGCTTCTTCATACCCTTGTTGCGTCAATTCCACCGCTGTCACATGCGCCGCTCCCAGTTGGGCTGCCATTAAAGACAGCACGCCTGTCCCCGCACCTATATCCAACACCCGATCACCACGAATAATAGGCGCCATAGCGCCAAATAAAACAGCGTCCGTGCAAACTTTCATTGCTGATTGTTTCTGGATAACTGAAAACTGCTGAAAGCGGAAGGTCGACATATTACCGGTATTACCCGCCTAAATTTTCACTATAACCATTACAAACGATAGAGCGGCTCCAGGCTTTTATCCTCAGTAGCCACAATTTTTTCTCTGGCTTTATTTTCAGTAAACGCCTGAAACAGCTTTTTACCCTGCCACTCGCCTATTTCCTTGCCGTATAAAACGTGATTTAAATGCAGAACTTCGTCTCTTAATCGGGCATCACAAAATGCTGTGAGGGCGCCCAGATTCGAGACGTTAAACTTTTGCCTCCCCCATTCAATCAAGGCATCTTTAGCAGCTACCGCATCGTTATTAGTACACGCATTTTTTAAGTTCTTAATGCACTCTTTTAAATTAATTTCCGAGTCGTTATTTACAATAACGGGTTTTGTAACAGTGCGTTTAGTTAAGAAAATAAGCACTGTAATTAACCAACCAACTGCCAAAAATACAGAAATCCATAACCAGGTATTAGTTTGTTGCTGAGTTTTAATAACGGGACCGGTTTCAATTTTCTGTGGCGTGACTGGCGAAATCGTTGGAGTAATCGGTGCAGGCTGAGTCCCTGCAACAGCAACAGCTGTAAGCGTTGTTTCCGGGATTCTCGCTATTTCCATTTTTTGGCTTTTGGTATTAAACCAGGGAATTTCTATGGCAGGTAATGTAGAGCTGCCCGCTTTTGTGGGAATCAATGCAATTTTTTCTTCTCTGAAAGCCAGCAACCCATCGGCTTTTTTCTGTTCCTTCAATACGGGTTGGTCAGGATAGGCTTTTAACTGGTCATTGGTGTTAGTGGTATTTAATTCAGGAAGCTGACCGACAGTCGTTCCATTGGCCAGTAAAGTTAAGGTTCTGGTCAAAGGTTCTCCTACCTTCATTTGCTGAATATCACCGGACCATTCCTGTTTTAAAATCAGTTGTTCGGCTGATAGCCAATGTTTTCCAGTAAATGATGCCGGTACAGGTTTTACATCCAGCGTTATCGCTTTTGATTCGACTCGCTTGGTTTTGGTCATCTGGGAATTAAAAAAACCATTGAAACTGGGACGATTATCCGTCACCACCTCAGCCGTTAATACCAACGGCTTAATAGTTAACTGGCCACTTTTTTGCGGAAAAATGGCATATAAGCGTTCAGTCACCGAATAATTCACTCCATTAACCTGCGTATTATAGTGATTGTCTTCGCCTAATCTTTCAATCACCGCATCCGCTAGTTCAGGTTCATTCAATCTGGCTTGAGAAATATCGACTTTTGTATATAACCGCAAGGTATAGATAACCTGGGATTGTATAAAGGGATTTTCCGGTGCTGCCTCAACTTCTATAAACAAATCCTCATCGGTATTAACAGCTTTGTTTGGTGTATTCTCAGTAACCAGAATGGTAGAAGACGGACTGACATCACTACCAAATTTCACCGATGGAATAACCAGGCTACCCGCCTGTTTAGCCATTACATTGAGCGTCCACTGAATAGTCTTGCTGGATTTGCCATTAATCCACGATGAGCTGCTGCTGTTACTTTGGTTGAGGATGGAAAAATCCTGTTCTAACGGGCTGAAATCCGGGTCATCGTCAGGTGACTCAATCGCGGTAAAGATTATCTGGAAAGATTCATCAAGACTGACCGGATTACGATCCACGGAAACATTAATGTCTGCCGCAAATGTACTTTGAGGAGCAAAAATCAATAATAACAGTAGAAAAAACACTAAAGAAGCGATAAATCTCATTTCTAATTCAGGTTTAAGTATTTGTTTTATAGTGTTCATGGTTCTCATCTTTAATTATCATTTACACGTGAGCGGTAATTTTTTTTAGAAACACGCAAAATGCATTTCTATCTTTAAGCAGAATCCGACAAAGAATACGGCTGAAAGTGCAAAAAACAACATTGATTAACTAAATGCCGGTGGGGTTTAAAGCCTTCAGAATTTGGTTCTTAAGTTAATCAAGATTCCATGCACGTATGAATGTCTGATAGAAACTTAAATCCTGAACAGTGGCTCCCCGTTGGGTTACCAGAGAGGATGCAAATGATTGAGCTCTATCCATGGCCGTGGACAATGACCAGCCCTGTCGTATTCCAAGCAACAGCACCGCAGAGAAAGCATCGCCGGCGCCCACAGTATCTACTATGGGTAATTTGCCCGCAGGGGTAACTTCGAAAAACTCACCGGCATTATTAAGCGTCATGGCGCCTGAGCTTCCACGGGTGACAATCAAAACGTCCAGATCATGTTGAGTCAGAAACAAACGCATCGCATCTTGCAAAGTGTTTTGTGGTGGCGCCAGCTGCATTAACTCATTATGATTAAGCTTTACCCAATTCGCTTTGCTGGCCCACTGATTAACCGCCTCTTTGTGCCACCAGGGCGACCGCAAGTTGACATCGACAAAAACTGCGCCGGTATGATGGGCTTTCAAATCATTAAGTGCCTGTTCCGAAGTACGATTACGCAGTGCCAGCGTC
Organism: uncultured Gammaproteobacteria bacterium; assembly: GCA_963849195.1. Lineage (GTDB taxonomy): Bacteria > Pseudomonadota > Gammaproteobacteria > Methylococcales > Methylomonadaceae > Methylobacter_C. The sequence goes on along the minus strand of CAWKGQ010000019.1, from coordinate 45,280 downwards.
CCGTGGTAAATAACGCTGTATTGTTTTGCTGGATTGAGTTGCTGCGCGGCGATAAAATCATAAGCCTGATCAGCTAGAATTTCATAGCTGGGTTCGTCTTTGTTAATAGAGACTTTAACGGTTCCGGTAGGATAATCGGGATCAGTCTGCAAGTTTTCAACGGTTATGCCCCAATCGGCCATGGCTTGTCGTATGCTCCCGCCCATAACGTCATTACCAATCCGGCTAATAAAACACGGGTACTGGCCGAAAGCTTGAAGATGCCACGCCACATTAAACGGCGCACCACCCAGCACTTGCTGACCATCAGGGAATTGATCCATGAGCACTTCACCGAATATAGCGATTTGTTGGGTGTTATGTTTTTTACTTTGCTCAATCATCGATAACTATACACATTGAAGTTCGTTGTCACTATTATAAATTTCATGGAGTGTAAATGACTTCACTTAATACTTAAGTGTTGTTTTGTGTGTTGCATTTATGAGTTGGATTAGCTAATCAAGTTTTTTTATGGATTTCACATAAATATAAACACGAAACACAGGCTTTGCCTGATCGCAGGCGGAACTTGTGCTCCGTTCATGGGTTACATCTGAAAGTCTGGAAATTAAGACGGAATGTAGCTAACAGTAAGCTCACCAGGCTCACCGTGATTGCCGTGCAAAACGACTCCACGATGGTTGGCTGACAAGTGCCGCACAATTTTGTAAACGTGTTCAATCTGATCAATTGCCTCGGCTTTTTCTGTCAGTTCGGCCAGTTCAAGAGGTCGGTCAGCTCCTTTCAAAACGGCCAGAATTTTTCGTTGCAACTCCAATAAAGTCTCAGCGGCTTTTTTCCCCGCTTCCACGCCTGGTTGATTATAAGCATTGATATTCACCAGAGAGGCATAAAATCCGACTGCTCGCTCGAACAGGGCTATCAGGGCGCCTATCGTTCGGGGGTTCACCTGAGTAATGGTTACGGTAACCGAATCCCGATGATTCTCATAAAGAGCTTGTCGCGTACCCTGCAAAAAGCCGAAAAGAAAATCACCCGACGTCACATCAGGTTCTACTTCGATGGATGCTCCGTTTCTGTCTTCCAGCACTTCTATGAAAACAGCGAAGAAGTTCGCCACTCCTTCCCGCAGTTGTTGCACAAAGGCATGCTGGTCAGTTGACCCCTTGTTCCCATAAACAGTAATACCTTGGTGTACCATCTTGCCGTCCAGATCTTTTTCCTTGCCTAGAGACTCCATCACCAATTGTTGTAGATAACGTGAAAACAGTAACAGACTGTCTTTGTAAGGCAGAACCACCATGTCTTTTTCGCCTTTACCATTGCCTGCATAATGCCAGGAAAGCGCCAATAAAGCGGCTGGGTTTCGCCTGATTTCAGGCACGCGGGTGGCTACGTCCATTTCCTTTGCACCCTCCAACATCGCTCGAATATCAATCCCCAATAAAGAGGCCGACAATAACCCTACCGATGACATTTCCGAAGTGCGGCCACCCACCCAATCGAACATGGGGAATTCCTCCAGCCAACCTTCAATTCGCTCCAGCTCATCCATTTTACTGCCTATCATAGTGACGGCCACGGCATGGGCAGGAAAGTTCAGGTCTTGTTGCTCATAGAAATGCTTCACTTCCTGCATCCCGTTACGCGTTTCCGGCGTGCCGCCCGACTTGCTGGTAACAATAACCAAAGTGCTGCAAAGCCGGTCTTTCAGGCGGTTGAGAATGTGATCAATGCCGGCAGGATCGGTATTGTCGATAAAATGGATAGCCAACGGTGTAAAATCAGCCGCCAATGCTTCATCCACGAACTGCGGCCCAAGAGCGGAACCACCAATCCCAATAGACAGTACATCAGTGAATTTGGGGGCTAGAGGCGGATGAATTGTGCCGTTGTGCACCTTCCGGACAAAATCTTCAATATGATCCAGATTGTCCACGATCTCATTTTTCAGATTCGCAGGAGCCAATTCAGGGTTACGCAACCAGTAATGACCCACCATCCGATTTTCGTCCGGGTTGGCGATGGCACCTTGTTCCAATGCGGCCATGTCTTTAAACGCTTGCGTAAATTTAGGCTCTAGTGTTGCCACCAGACGCTCATCAAAGCGCATTCGGCTAACATCCAGATACAGCCCCAAGTCTTCGTTAAAATAAAGCCAATCCTGATAGCGTTGCCAAAGTTCTTGAGTATTCATAATTCCTGTATTCTTGATATTGTAATGTTTAACGGAAAATTTATTGCATTAACCAGCGCAGGTTGTCGGTTTTTATGATCTGAGGCAATAAAAAGCTTATAAATTTACCACGAGAGAATAATGTTTTATGTTTTTTTTCGTGATTTTGCAACCTTGGAGACTTTATGAGAACAAATGCTTTTTCAACTGGTTAAAATTTATAGCTTGAATAGATATTCTCACAAATTGACCAACTCATTGTTTGTAAATGGCATTATTTATGTGAGACCGGGAACATAAAATATGCGTTCTGTCCTTCAATAGAGCTCCCTTGAGTGTAGTCAAAGTGCTCAGGATAAATGGATTTCTATAGATACGTAGCGTGTATGAAGCTTAATGACAGAAGATGTTGATTAGTCACCCCGGTTCTCGAAAACAACCACGCTACGAGCATGAACCCGTTGAGTATCACCGTCTACCGCTCGCTGATGCGCCCGCTCTATAATGTCATCCAGTGGCTGTGCCGCGGTATCAATGGCCAGATGCCAATGTCTTGGCGGGATATCGGGAAGTTGCACTTCAATGCTTTTATCGGACATATTTAGAACGATGTGCAAATCCTCCTCTGTGGACGTACCACCGGCGACTGTGAAAGCGAGAACTTGCGCTTCGTGGTCGTTCCAAAGTGGTTCGTTCAACCGCAAGCCATGCCAGCTGATATCAGGAATGCCGCGCGAAGAGGCTGGCTGACCGGTAAAAAAGCGAGAGCGGGTTAAACAAGGATGACGGCGACGAAAGTCTATCAGCTCTCGCACGAAACGAACCATTTCACGATTCGTCTCGGTAAGCTTCCAGTCTAGCCAGGAAATCTCATTGTTCTGACACCAGGCGTTGTTGTTGCCGCCCTGCGTATGCAGAAATTCATCGCCAGCCAGAAACATTGGCACACCTTGACTGAGAAACAGGATTGCCATGAAGTTGCGTGCTTGCCGGTGGCGCAATGTCAGTACGCCGGGATCGGAAGTCTCGCCCTCTTCGCCGCAATTCCAGCTCAGGTTTTGGTCAGTGCCGTCGCGATTGTTCTCACCGTTAGCCGCGTTGTGCTTTTGATTGTAGCTGACGAGATCCCAGAGCGTGAACCCGTCATGACAGGTTATAAAGTTAATGCTGCTGGTCGGCAAGCGATGATCGTCGGCGTAAAGATCGCTGCTGCCGGCCAGACAGGTTGCGACTTCGCCTATTAAGCCACGATCGCCGCGAAGGAAGCGCCTGATTACATCGCGATAGCGGCCATTCCACTCCGACCAGCGAGTGCCGGGGAAGGCACCCACCTGATACAGGCCAGCCGCGTCCCAAGCCTCTGCGATAATGGGTGTTTGGGAGAGGTCTTCTGATAACTCGATACTCCAGGGCAATGACGGGTTGGCCAGCACCGCCCCATCCTCGCCTCGTGCAAACACGCTCGCAAGGTCGAAACGGAAGCCGTCCACGCGCATTGTCTTAACCCAGTATTCCAGGCAATAAACGAGAAAATGGGTTATCAGCGGATGATTGCAGTTGATCGTATTCCCGCAGCCAGTGTAGTCGCGATAGTTCTGTCCATCATGATGATAGAAGATGTCGCCCACCAGCGCCTTGAAATGTATCGTTGGCCCACCCTCGCCGCCTTCGCTGGTATGATTGAAGACCACGTCCAGAATGATGCCAATATCCGCCGCGTGAAGTGCTTCAACGAGATCCTGGAATTCGCTTACCGGTTCCGGTGTCGCGCAGTAATGCGGATGTGGCGCGTAAAATCCATAAGGACTGTAGCCCCAATAATTGGTATGTCCTAACGTAGCCACCCCTTCAGGCACATCCAGTTCATCGAAAGCCATCACGGGTAGAAGCTCGACATGCGTGATGCCGAGCTCCTTAAGATAGGGGATTTTCCCGATCAAACCGGCGAACGTGCCCCCATGTTGCGTATCGGCGGACGGGTGCCGCGTGTAGCCGCCCACGTGGACTTCATAAATAATTGCCCCGTCCAGCGGCTTAGGCGTGAAAACAGGCTCATTCCAATCATAACATGTGTCGGTTACGATCCCGCGCAGTCCGTTGGTTGGAGAGATTGGCTGACGGCGATCCCAGTCCGTATCGCTAACCGCACGCGCCCACGGATCAAGTACCTCCCACCAAAAACCATCCTGCCGCTGCACACGCCATGTGTAATAAATACCGACAGGCAACTGCTCGACGAAAACGTGCCACGCGAAGAAAGTCCTCTGCGTGTTCGGATCGAGTGCGATTATCTGGAGCGGTTCAGTGCTTTCCCCCGTCTCGTAGAGTCGCAACTCCATATTCCTGGCATCGTGACTATAAACAGAAAAGTTTGTGCCCTCCGCACTCCACGATGCACCGCCCGGGAGCCGGCTACCAATACGGGTTCTAAAGCGTGCAGTTGCTGTTGTCATGGTTATCTCCATCAAAAGTTACTTGCCTTAGTGTGTGATGTGCGATCATCAGATTCTCGTTGGTAGGCACGACCCAGGCAGAGAGCTTGGAATTAAGAGTTGAAATTCGAGTAGCTGTGGCTTCATTGGCAATTTCGTCAAGTTTAAGTCCCAACCACGCTGTCTGACGGCAAACTTTTGCACGAATCACGGCGGAATGTTCACCAATCCCGCCGGTAAATACCAGCGCGTCAAGGCCGCCGAGCGCCGCAGCCAGAGAACCTATTTCACGCCCGGCGCGATACACGAACAACTCGATCGCCTCCTGCGCGTGCGCGTCGTCGCTGGCAAGCAGGGTACGCATGTCGTTGGAAATGCCGGAAACACCCAATAAGCCGGAATGATGGTAAAGCAATTTCTCCAGAGCGCGTGCGTCCATGTTGTGGCGATCCATGAGATAAAGCAACACGCCGGGATCGATATTACCGCAACGAGTGCCCATTACCAGGCCGTCGAGCGGCGAGAAACCCATGGTAGTGGCAACACTGCGCCCATTATGTAAAGCGCACAGACTGGCGCCACTACCCAAGTGGGCGACGATGATGCGTGCATCCGCGAGTGCTGGCTCAATGGTGGGCAATACGGAGGCAATGAATTCGTAGGACAGACCATGGAATCCGTAATGGCGTACACCTTCATCGGCGAAGCGACGGGGTATGGCGAAGCGTTGCGCGACACCTGGCTGCGTGCGGTGAAACGCCGTATCAAAGCACGCCACTTGCGGCAACGACGGCATGGTTTTCAGCAGCGCGCGGATAGTCGCGAGGTTGTGCGGTTGATGCAGTGGAGCCAGAGGGACGAGGGTTTCCAGCTCCGCCAGAACGGTTGCATCAATCAGGACGGGCACCGAGTAGTGTTGCCCGCCGTGGACGACGCGATGCCCCACGGCCAGCAATGTTCCATCCGCGAAATACTCCCATAGCCAGGAGAGAATGATGTTGATAGCGTCCGTGTGATTGTGAGCTTCGTCTACAGAGAGTAAGCGTTCAACCAATACTGCACCATCGAGGCCTTTTACCGTAAAGTTTGGCTGGCTGCCGATGCCTTCAATTTGCCCGGCAGCATCTGCAACCAGCTGTACTGATGAGGTATCCTTTTGGTAAGTAGCGAACTTGATGCTCGATGAACCGGCATTGATGACAAGCAAGTATTTATTCATGGCAATGGATTAACTCATAATCAGTTTGCTCAGCCCTCTCGACTACAATGTTCGAGCCCATTGCTTCCATTCTGCGGAGAGATTTCTGAGGAAGCGATATGCCTGGCGGCAAGAACCAAAGCGTAAATGTCCTCGGGGAGCGACGCAAGCAAGAACGTTATTTCTGGCGGGAAACGGCCGGATTTTTTTTGTTTCTCAAAGTGATTGAACATAGACTCTTCCGTAAAGACCATGAGAAGTTGCTTTGCGTCATTCACGATCAAGAGATACAGCGCATCGGCCTTCAGTTTCTGGAGTTTGGCTATGGCGGCTTTGCCGCTAGCAATATGCGCAGCACTCGTGGAAATTAGCCCTACGGCCTTTCCATCTTCACTGACTGCATCGAAGGCGAATTGACCGCCCCATTTCAAAGTGAGTTTTCGATCGGAAAATGAGGTGCCCTTGAAATGCGCAGGGAGAAAATGTGACACAATCCACTTTTCGGCGCTGTGTTGAGCTGATGTGTTGGCCATAGGGGCTCTAACTACGTTGTATGGGTGTTACAATCGTGTTCATCAAGTTCCAGCGCGCGCTCGCAAGTACTCGGGCATATAACTGCGATCACCCAAGACTTCCAGCATCGGTCCATAGGTGCCAAACTTGACGATGCTAACGGAGGCTGCTGGGGCGTTGATGCGATCCCGGTAACGGCCGACGTCGATTCCCAGCAGGCTACAGAGAATGATGCGTATCGTGGCTTTATGGGATACCACCAACACGTTGCCACTCTTAAACCTGGATTCGATTTCGGTGATGATCGGGAGTGCGCGGCTAGCTATCTGAATTGCAGTTTCGCCGCCGGTAGGCGGATTCCAGGCGGGTTCTGTCATCCAGCGTATGTAATCCTCTTCGTGGTGGATTCGAACGTCTTCCTGTTCTCGATCCTCCCATGCGCCGTAACTGATTTCCCGGAGTCCATTTCTCATTTGCATGGGCAGACCCACCGCATCGCACAAAGGCTGCGCGGTCGCGATCGCTCTTTTCATGGGGCTGACATAGATATCCGCCCAGGGTATCGAGCGATACGCTTCGGCGAAAGCCTGGGCCATTTGGCGGCCTTCTTCTGTCAGTTCGGCATCCAGAGCCCCGCAATAGGCGCCTCGTTGGCTGTACTCTGTTTCTCCATGGCGCAGTAAATAAATTTTCAAGCTCATGTTAAAGGTCTCATTTATGACTTGAATAGAAAGAATCTTCAGCTAAGCCGTCATACCGGCAGGGATTCGCTTCGCGCTCTAACGGGTTATGCCAGGTTCCTGCCTGACGCCCTTCGGGTTAATCCCTGCCGGAACGGCGGTTTTGGGATAAGCTGAAGTTCCTTGCTAATCAGGTTTATTGATGTTTAATTCGACAGATACCGGTCTTACCTTCCAAATCTCATGGCAATACTCACGAATTGCGCGATCAGAGGAAAACTTGCCGGCTCTGGCGGTATTCAGGATGGACATGCGCGTCCACTGTTCCGAATCTTCCCAAACTTTGGTGACTTTATCCTGACAGGCCACATAATCTGAGTAATCAGCCAATACAAGGAAGGGATCTTGATGGTACAGATTATCCACCAAAGACTGGAATATCTCAGTGTCGCCATGAGAAAAATGGCCAGAAGCGATCAGATGGATGGCCTCGGCCAACTGCGGATTACCTTCGACATAGGAAGCTGGACGATAGCCTTCGCGCTGGACTCGGGCAACCTCGTTTTCGGTTAGCCCGAACAGAAAGAAATTCTCAGCCCCGACTTCTTCACGAATCTCTACGTTGGCGCCATCAAGGGTACCGATAGTCAAAGCACCGTTCAACGTGAATTTCATATTACCGGTGCCTGACGCTTCCTTGCCCGCAGTGGAAATCTGCTCGGACAAATCGGCCGCCGGGTAAATCAGCTGGCCGTTCTGTACATTGAAGTTGGGAACAAAAGCGACACGCAGGTATTTATTCACATCCGGGTCGTTGTTCACCACCTCGCCCACCGCATTGATGAGCTTGATAATGCGCTTGGCCATAAAATATCCAGGCGCGGCTTTGCCGCCGAATATAAACGCTTGCGGTGGAATACGCAGTCCCTGATTACGTTTGAGACGGCAATACAGGGTGATAATGTGCAGCACATTGAGATGCTGACGTTTGTATTCGTGAATACGTTTGACCTGAATGTCGAATAACCAAGCCGGATCCAGCTCGATGCCGGTTTCCTTGAGTATGTAAGCGGCGAGTTTTTCCTTGTTCGCTTGCTTGACAGCACGCCACTCTTGACGAAATGCGGCATCTTCAGCGAGAGGTTCAAGCTTCCTGAGTTCGTCAGTCTGCTTAATCCAGCCGTCGCCAATCCAGCGAGTGATTAAATCGCTCAGTTTGGGATTTGCCAGCGCCATGAACCGGCGCGGCGTTACACCATTGGTTTTGTTGCTGAAGCGCTCCGGCCACAGTTCGTAGAAATCCTTTAGTACACTGGTCTTCAGCAGTTCGCTATGCAACGCCGCTACGCCGTTGATGGCATGACTGCCCACACAGGCGAGATGAGCCATGCGCACACGCTTGTCGCCGGCCTCGTCGATCAGCGACAGACGCGCTACACGCTGATCATCGCCCGGATAACGCAGCCGCACCTCATCAAGAAAACGGGAATTGATTTCGTAGATTATTTCCAGATGCCGTGGCAAAAGTTCACTGAACAAGGATAGCGACCAGGTTTCCAGGGCTTCCGGCAGCAGCGTATGATTCGTATAGCCAAAAGTACGAACCGTGATGCGCCAGGCCGAATCCCAGTCAAGCATGCGCTCATCGACCAACAGGCGCATTAATTCGGCCACCGCAATCGAAGGATGTGTATCATTGAGCTGGGCGGCAAAGCGATCGGGGAATTGCTCAAGCGGCTGCTCTTTAAAATCAAGGATACGCAACATATCCTGTAATGAGCAGGAAACGAAAAAATATTGCTGTTGCAGGCGGAGCTTTTTTCCGGCTGCGGGTTCATCGTTGGGATACAGCACTTTGGTCAGTGTCTCCGATAGCACTTTATCGTCCACGGCCTGGTAATAATCGCCGGTATTAAAGGCCTGAAAATCAAAAGACTCGCAAGCCTCGGCACTCCAGAGACGCAGGGAATTGCAGGTATTGACACGATAACCCGGAACCGGCGTGTCGAAAGCCACGCCTTTTACGACCCGGTTTGGTATCCAACGCCTGCGGGTGGTGCCCTTATTATCCTGGTAGCTCTCTGAATATCCGCCGAAATTGACGTAATAAGCTATATCAGTTATGGCTAATTCCCAGGGGTTTCCGTTTCGTAGCCATTTGTCCGTGATTTCCACCTGCCAGCCGTCTCGAATCTCCTGGTCAAAAATGCCGAATTCGTACCGGATGCCGTAACCAATCGCAGGAATTTCGAGTGTCGCAAGCGAGTCAAGATAACAAGCGGCAAGCCTTCCGAGACCGCCATTACCCAAGCCCGGTTCCTCCTCTAAAGCCATGAGATCATCGAGATCCTTGCCTAGTTCAGCAACTGCCTCGCGAACTTCCTGTTCGATGCCCAAATTGACCAGACTACTGCCGAGTTGAGGCCCCATCAGAAATTCGGCTGAAAAATAGCACGCTATTTTTTTGGAACTCACGTGGGAAAAATAGGCTTGTATCGTGTTACTCCAGTGATGCTGTAGCCGGTCCCGCACGGCCAGCGACAAGGCTTTGTAATAAGCTTGATCAGGCGCAACCGCCGGAACCCGGCCGATGCTGTACAGCAAATGATCGAGCAACGCCTGTTTCAGGCCGGCATTGCTCAGGCTGGTGCGGATGTCTTCCCATGCGGGCATAGCATCATCTTTCAAAGCTCTGCCCATTTTCTTTTTATCCACCTCCATGTTCGTATCCTCAATAAGGCCACTGCCACTGATCGTCTTCCGGTCTGTCGATACCATGCTCATAAGCATAATTACGGCATTCGATTTGCTGGTCACGCAGCTTTTCCTTAACGTGAGCGCCCGAAACCCGTAAGGCCGGAATACGATCGATAGCATCAATGGCCAGACTGAAGCGGTCTGTTTCGTTTTGAATAGCTAATTCCAGAGGTGTGTTGATGCTGCCCTTTTCCTTGTAACCGCGCACATGCAGGTTCTTGTGGTTGTTGCGGCGATAAGCCAGACGATGGATTAACCAGGGATAACCATGGAAGTTGAAAATGACCGGTTTATCCAGGGTAAACAGGCTGTCGAAATCGCGATCCGAAAGACCATGCGGATGCTCAGTGCTGGGCACCAACTTGTAGAGATCCACTACATTAATAAAACGAATTTTGATTTGCGGAAAGTTTTCGCGCAGCAATACAACGGCCGCCAAGGCTTCCTTGGTGGGAATGTCCCCCGCACTCGCCATCACCAGATCCGGTTCATTGCCGTCGTCGTTGCTGGCCCATTCCCAGATGCCAATGCCCTTGGTGCAATGTTTAATGGCTGCGTCCATATCCAGGAATTGCAGATGCTTCTGCTTGTCGCAGACAATCACGTTGATGTAGTTGGTGCTTTTCAGGCAATGGTTGGATACGGAAAGCAAACAGTTCACGTCCGGTGGCAGATAGATGCGGGTAACCGATGGACTCTTGTTCACAACCAGGTCGAGGAACCCCGGATCTTGATGCGTAAAGCCATTGTGATCCTGCCGCCAGACGGTAGAAGTAATCAGCAGGTTTAGTGATGATACCGCTGCGCGCCAGGGCACAGCCTTGGACATGGCGAGCCATTTGGCGTGCTGGTTGAACATGGAATCGATTACATGTACAAACGATTCGTAGGTAGAAAAGAAGCCGTGACGGCCCGTAAGCAAATAGCCTTCCAGCCAGCCTTCCAGGGTGTGTTCGGACAAAATTTCCATCACTCGACCGTCCGGTGACAGTTCGCCGCCGTCAGCATCTTCCGGCAAATAATCCGCCAGCCAGGTTTTTTTGCTGGCCTCATAAATGTCGTCCAGCTTGTTAGAGCTGTTTTCATCGGGACCGAAGACACGGAAATTGTGCATGTTCTCGCTCATAATATCGCGCAGGAATTTGCCCAGCGGACGCGTGTTTTCCGCGGTGACTTTTCCCGGACTTTCCAGGGCTAGCGCATAATCCCTAAAATCCGGCATCCGCAAGGCTTTGCGCAACAGACCACCGTTGGCGTGAGGATTCGCGCTCATGCGTTGCGTGCCTTTGGGCGCCAGTGCTTTAAGCTCGGGGATCAATCGGCCTGTACTATCAAATAATTCCTCGGGTTTGTAGCTGCGCAGCCAGTCTTCCAGTTGTTTCAAATGGGCAGGATTTTCTTTCATGCCTGCAAGAGGCACTTGATGTGAACGCCAAAAGCCTTCCACTTTGTGTCCATCCACTTCTTTGGGTCCTGTCCACCCTTTCGGGCTGCGTAAGACAATCATCGGCCAGCGTGGTCTTGTTGGGATGCCCGTGCGGCGTGCTTCCTCCTGAATCCGCCGAATTTCCAGTAAACACGTTTCAAGAACGCCTGCCATCAGTTGGTGCATCGTCTCGGGATCGCTGCCTTCCACGAAGTAAGGAGTGTAACCGTAACCCTGAAACAGACGTTCCAGTTCCTCGTGGGAAATGCGCGACAGGAGTGTCGGATTGTTGATTTTGTAACCGTTCAGATGCAATAACGGCAATACCGCGCCATCACGTATTGGATTGAGAAATTTATTGGAATGCCAGGAAGTTGCCAGCGGTCCGGTTTCCGACTCGCCATCACCCACTACCACTGTCACCACTAAATCGGGATTATCGTATGCAGCGCCATAAGCATGGGAAACGCTATAGCCCAGTTCGCCGCCTTCGTGAATGGATCCTGGCGTTTCTGGTGTACAGTGGCTGCCGATACCGCCGGGAAAAGAAAACTCCTTGAAAAATTGCAAAAGCCCTTCTTCATCTTCTCCCTTGTTGGGGTAAATTTCCGAGTAAGTCCCTTCCAGATAAACCGGAGCCAATACCCCCGGCGCGCCGTGGCCAGGCCCCGCCATAAAAATGGCATCAAGACTGTATTTTTTAATGAGCCGGTTTACATGGATGTAGGTAAAACTCAGGCCAGGACTCGCCCCCCAGTGCCCTAAAAGCCGGTTCTTGATATGTTCGGGCTTTAGCGGTTCTTTCAATAGTGGATTTTCCCGCAGATAAATCATACCGGCAGCCAGATAATTACAAGCGCGCCAATAAGCGTTAATTTGATGAAGTTCATCTGCACTTAGTGGGGAAACTGGAGCTGTTGAGTTATTTGATGCTGTCATTATATATATCTCTTGATAATTTGATGGATTAAAACAAAACTTGATAGTTAAAAAAGGGAGAGAATCGGCGCAAATAAGCAAATTATCCCTAGAAATTATGACAATTCAATTAATCTAAGTGGTTTCAGTTTACCACGAAGACACATAGGACATGAAGAGCACGATAGGTGTTTATTGGCTTTCGATCAGCGATAACCGTATTCTAAAAAGCGGTAATCAACTTCCAGGGATCAGTGTCCGGCACAGCCAGACTGAGTTGCGTATCGGCAAAGATAGCTAGGAGGCTGTCCGAGACTAGCTTGGGAGACTAAATTTATCTCCTGCCGCCTTTAAATACTTACAAAAGATCCATTAAAAATTAATGAAAACAATAAGTTGATATATAATTGCGTTTAAAGTAGCCACTGGGTAGCGCCATGACAATTCTTCTCAAATCAAGCCCTGTTGAATTTAATCAACACCTGCTATTTCCCAGCAATATTTTTGATCTGCTTCCCAACGACCATGATTGCTGTCTCTATACGGAATTGTTTCAGATGCTTGATACCTCTCCCATTGAGAGCCGCTACAAAGTTAAAGGGCAGAATGCCTATCACCCCAAGCTAATTGTTTCGATTCTGATCTATGCCTACAGCCGTGGTGTTTTCAGCTCCCGACAAATCGAAAGACGCTGTCATGAAGTTTATCCTTCATGTTCATCGCGCAAATGAACTGCCCCCATTTTCGAGTCCTCAGTGACTTTCGAAAAAACCATGGCGATTTTTTTCAAGATTGTTTTAAGCAAACCGTCACACTGGCGATGGAGTTGAAGTTAGCTTCCTTAGGTCATATCAGTCTGGATAGTTCCAAGTTCAAGGCTAACACGTCTAAACACAAAGCGATGGACGTTTAAAAGAAAGGGAGCAAGCCTTATGCGCTGAAATTGATGATCTGATTGAGAAAGCTAAACGCTGCGACCAAAAAGAAGACAACGCCTACCAAGAAAAAACCGGTCATGAAATCCCAGACGATTTGAAGTTCAAAGAAGGCCGGCTCTAAAATTCAAGCCGCCCAAAAAGCGCTTGAGCAACGCGAAGAACCGCTTAACCCGGGCACAGTCAGCGACGACTCCAAGCAAATCAGCTTTGCCGATACCGAGGCCCGCCTCATGGGCAAGCAAGGCAGCCTCGCTTATGCCTACAACGCCCAGATTAGCGTTGACGCCGTTTGGCAAATCATTGTCGGTCAGCATATCAGCCAAAATGCCAACGACAAACAAGAAGTTGAACCCGCGCTGCACGCCCTGCAAGACACCACCGAGCGATTACCCGACCAAGTCAGCGCCGATAATGGCTATTGGTCGGGCGGTAATCTACTCGCCTTCGATCAATGATCAGTGAATCCAAAGACGGCAGCCGGGTATACCAGGGGCGCGATGAAGTCTGTGAGACGTGTTCACTCAAGAGTCGTTGCTGCCAATCCGGCAAAGGTTACGCGCGCACGATCAGCACCGATAACAAAGAGTCGCTACGGCAAGACATGAATCGTAAAAGGGAGACCGTTTCAGCCCAAGCTGTTTATAAGCAACGCAAAGTCATCGTAGAACCCGTATTTGGCCAAATCAAAAATATAAGTAAAAGTCACTGGATAAGTCCGTTATGAGCGAGCCATAGCGACCGCACTGAGACTATTTGCGTCACGTTAATTACTTGTTGTCTGGAAAATTTTAAATTTCTCTAAAATCCAAGAGGCACTGCTCGTTCAATAGCCTTATTCTCGGACAGCCTCCTAGCAAACTCCTAACAAAAACACACTACCTGTTTTTGAGCAGTAATGCCAAATCACTACATCGACAAATAGAGCTTCGCGGCTGAAGTTCCACAAAGCTGAAACTCAAAGCTATGGTAAAATTGTGGGCTCATATCATCTTTGGCATCCACGAAAGTACCTGCGCTACCAACAGATTGAGCGGCCGATTGCGCGCGATTTAAAACATCAGCCAATAACAGACGCCCTAAGCCATGGCCTGGCATATCCGATCGGATTTCCAAGCGACTCAGTCTAGTCACTGGAACCTGGCATGGATAACGAATCGCCAATTCAGGAGGCAAATCATCAAGGAAGACAAAAGCTGAGGCTAGTGCATAAAAACCAAGGATACTCGCGGGGCCAACATCTTCATAGCCAAGATTTTGGTAGCGCTCGATAATTTGCTCGCTGGACGGAACTGCGACGAAGGTACTCGAGATACCCTTATCCTGGTGTTGCAGCGCTATCTGCTTCAGCCAGACATTGAGCGCATCATTACTATCTTGTTTCTTTAAACTGTCATAACATTGAGGTCGCACCCATCGTGCCACCGGAATATCAAAAATCGCCATGATCAGCTAGTACTCGGTCAATCTTATTTTGACGGGTATCACATAGACAATTGCTGGCGTGTAACGCCGACACAAACCAGCATTTCCTCCGTGAGTGGAGATTGGGCAGAAACACTGGGGGTATACATTTTTTTCGATAACGAAAAAGCGACGTTTCTGATGTAGTAATTTTTGTGGAATCACAGTATAACAATAAATACGCTCAGCCCAATGCAGAGCGCGAATGGATTCAAAATATTTCGCATTATATAATGAGAACTATATCGTCATCATGTTGCCTCGATGGAGGCTTTATTAAAACAACTGATTAATTAAATAGCTCCGCAATCCATTAGAAGTCATTAATTAAAATAACAAAGCTTGAATTCATTTTGAGATAAGTGTTTACCTATTTTTATCAAAGTGTTATTTAAACATTTTGCAGTATTATTCAGAGACATCACCAATCGACTATGAAAAACTTTCTGTTGCCTATATTCCTATCTATTGCTTTATCCGGTTGCGCCAGTATCGGAAGAGGTATGACGGAAGCCTTTATGGGAAGATTCAACTCCGAAGATACACGGGTTTGCCAGGTACGGGGACAATCTTTTGCAGGTATAGCGCCCGGATTGGCAAAACCACACGGTAAAACCAAAGTATTAATGGTTCATGGCGTGGGTGATCGCTTACCCGGATATTCCACGGAACTTATGGAAAAATTATCGGATCAGCTGATGTTAACGGCTAAATCAAGCTCTTTTAAAGACATACAACTGATGTCTTTTAGTGATCCGGAAAAGAAATTGGGCAATTTGCGAGTTACCCGGCTACAAAATGAAAATAAAAGCAAAGAATTATGGTTTTATGAGCTGACCTGGTCGGAAATTACCCGTGATCAAAAATCTATATTAGCATTTGATAATTCAGGCGAGTTTTCTTTCCGGCGGGCAACAGTCAATAATATGTTAAAAACATTTACGAATGATACAGCCCCGGATCCCATTATTTATCTCGGTGAAAGCAGAGAGCTTATATTAAGGTCATTTGCGCAAGCCTTTTGCTGGATGGGCAAGGATAGTTGGGATGACATCCCTAGAGATGGCCGGCATGGTTGTGATTTTACTAATATCATTAACGAAAATTTCAATCAGGACGAAATCGTTTTTATATCCCATAGTTTGGGAAGTCGTATAGTCATTGATGGATTAACGCGTATAGTCTCTATGTTGGAGCGCCCGAATCAAAAATCAATTTTACACACTATTGATAAAACCAAGAGGGAGGCATTGCAAAAAAAGCATGTTCATATTTTTTTGATGTCCAATCAGCTTCCGCTGCTGCAATTAGGCCGGGAACTCCCTGAAGTAACAGGGCAGAAAGCCAATTATTGCATGCCTAATGGCTCGAATTATACATCACGTTTGTTCGCGAAAACGTCGATCGTTGCTATTAGCGATCCGAATGACTTGCTAAGTTATGCTATTCCTCAGGATTTTACCGAAAAATTCCTTGATTCCAGACTTTGCATAAACGTAACCAATGTCAATATTAATGTAGCGTCGGTTTTTGAGGCGTTTGGAATGGGTAAAATTGCAAATCCTATAGAGGCTCATGTGGGTTACAGTAGAGATGACAGAGTTGTAGCTTTAATTGCAAACGGTATTGGAAGCAGCCATGTCGCGCCCATTGTAAAGGACAGGTGCGAATGGACTGAAATAACCGACTAGGAAACTTGATCTTTACCTGATTTCATGAACAACTTGCGGCGCAAGGTTACGTGGCGCGGACTGGGTAGATCATTGATGCCACCTTTGTCGAAGTCCCCAAGCAATGCAATAGAATAGCCTTGAATAGAACGCCCAGATTAAAGCCGGTGAAGTCCCTGAAGCGTGGGATAAACCAGCCACAAGCCGTCAAACGGGTTAACATCCCGAAAGCCAGCGGCGGAACGCGACCCTTGGGCATCCCCACGGTCAAAGACCGCGTGCTGCAAATGGCGATAAAACGGGCAATAGAACCGATATTTGAGCACACCTTCAGGGATAGCAGTCACGGCTTTAGACCGGAAAGAAGCAGTAAAGACGCACTGAGAGAAGTCGATACTGGGCTAAAGCTAAGTTATACCTGGGTAGTCGACGCCGATATTAAAGGCTATTTCGACACCATTAACCACGAGTTGATGATGAGCAAAGTAGAGCAATACCTAGTGGACAAACGGCTGCTAGGCTACTTGAATCCTACTTAAAGCAGGACATCATGACCGAATGCGCAAGCTGGAAGCCCAGTCAGGGAAGGCCGCAAGGGGCTGTACTCACGCCATAGACACAAAAGATAACTTTGAATTTGAACGGCAGATTGAATTCAGTCGCTCAAATTCATTGCTTGACATGAGACGTAAAGGGTAATAAATATATGTCTCATGACACGATCCTCAAACATCGACAAAACCCACCGGCTGAATGCCGCATTCAACTTGCTGACACAGGGTTACACCTTGGCCGAAGCGGCCGGAGCCTTGACCCAACAGTTTGGCTTGTCGCGCAGACAGGCTTACCGCTATCTTCAGGAAGCGCAGCAAATCGATGCACCAGCCTTGGTCGCTTCACCCTCTATTCCGATCACCATCAAAATACCTGCGAATGTCGTGAAACGACTTCGGTCACATGCGCAAACCAGCGGCATGTCTATTGGCGAGATTGTGGCACAGGCCATCGTCAGTTTTCTCGACAAGTTGCACCGCCATGGCTAATCGCCATCGGCGAAGTCATGAAATACAGTTGGAATTTGCTTTTGATCGTCTGCATGCCACTAAACTGGAACAAGTCTTTGCCATCCTGGTACCGAACCAGGAACGCCGAATTGATGAATCCACAGGACTAAAAGGAGAAAGCCATGAAAATAGCCGCCATCTACGCCCGTGTCTCTTCGGACCAACAGAAGGAGGAGAAGACCATAGCCAGTCAGACGGCGGCGCTGATAGAATTTGCCCGCCAAGAAAATTACCAAGTACCGGATGAATGGGTTTTCGAAGATGAAGGTTATAGTGGGGCCAATTTAATCAGGCCAGGGCTTGAGCGAATCCGGGATTTAGCCGCAGAAGGTCAAATTCAATCGGTTCTGGCGCTATCCCCAGATCGATTGAGCCGCAAATACGCTTACCAGGTTTTGCTGACTGAAGAACTGGCTCGGCATGGTGTCGAGATGGTGTTCATCAAAGCGCCGCACTCAGGCACCCCGGAAGATCAATTGCTAATACAGTTTCAGGGTATGATTGCCGAATACGAGCGGGCGCAAATTCTGGAACGCTCACGGCGCGGTAAGCGGCATCGGGCAAAACAAGGTGAAGTCAGCGTATTGAGTGGCGCGCCCTATGGTTATCGATATATCCGCAAAACCGATGAATCGGCAGCCTACTACGAAATTATCGAAACCGAAGCGGATGTCGTGCGCAAGGTGTTCAATTGGTATACGGTGGAAGGGTTAAGCATTGGCGCGATTGCCCGCCAATTGACCGAGTCAGGTTTGCCAACCCGGAAACAAAGGCCCCGCTGGGAACGTTCTGTCATCTGGGCGATACTGCGCAATCCTGCCTATCAAGGCCGTGCCTGCTTTGGCAAAACGGCGGTGGCGGCACGTCAACGCATTACTCGACCACTGCGTTTGCGCGGTGGTTCGGCAACGCGCAATAGTGCGAACCATGAGCTGCCACGCGAGGAATGGATTGAAATTCCGGTTCCGGCTTTAGTCAGTGAGGAAACGTTCGCCTGTCCGTTACTGGCGAATATTTACCTGAATGAGCTAGACCATCTCATCGGTGAAAAGTATCGCAGGGTGCGTTATGCGGATGACTTTGTTATTCTCACAACCTGCGAAGCCGAAGCCGAACAAGCTCTTGCGACGGTGCGAGACAAGATCAGATTGCATACCCGGCGAAGCCAGGGAGTTGGAATAACAACCGTTATTGCAAGACTCAACCCGATACTACGCGGCTGGTTTAACTACTTTAAGCACGTCAAGAAGGGTGAGTTGAAGGCAATGGATGGCTTTGTACGGCGCAGATTACGAAGTATTTTGCGGAAGTATCAAAAGAAGGGAAGGGGAACGGGAAGAAATATCCAGGACCATCAACAATGGACCAATGCCTACTTCGCGAGCTTGGGACTTTTCACAATGTACGAAGCCCATGCGTAAGCGAGCCGGCCCCGATGAGGAAACTATCGACGGGAGAGCCGTGTGCGTGAGAACCGCCTGCACGGTTCGGAGGGAGAGGAGAGTCTGGAAGGGCTCTTCTCTACCCCTATAGTGCCGGATGGCAAGCTTAAATACATCCTTGTAGCCTCGGTTCCGGCACAAATCTGTCTGGAACAGATTTGCATTAACCCGAAGGGCGTCAGGCAGGGCAGCCTGACGTGAATCCGTGCCAATGGTATGGACTCCTCCCACCTATCGGCATCAACGTGCCAGACTGATATGATTAACATATCAGACAAACTAGCGGTGGAGGAGTCCGACATGAATATTAAACGAGTAGGCATAGATTTGGCAAAACAAGTATTTCAAATACACGGAGTAGATGGTCAAGAAAAGGTGGTGTTACGCAAACAGCTTCGCAGAGCTCATCTGCTGGATTACTTTAAAAAGCTGCCGTCCTGTTTAATTGGTATGGAAGCCTGTGGTGGCGCTCATTACTGGGCAAGAGAGTTACAAAAGCTGGGGCATACCGTTAAATTAATGGCCCCACAGTTTGTAAAACCCTATGTTAAAAGCAACAAAAACGACGCCAACGATGCGGAAGCGATCTGCGAAGCAGTTGCGCGCCGCACTATGCGTTTTGTTGCACTTAAAACCATTGCTCAGCAAGACATCCAGGCGATTCATCGCATCCGCAGTGAACGGGTGCAACAGCGAACGGCCAAAGTCAACCAGATAAGAGGCTTGCTTGCTGAATATGGCATTGTTGTTGGTCGGCGTGTGGACATGCTTCAAAACGCTTTGCCGCTCCTGCTTGAAGATGCCGAGAATGGCTTGACTACTGACTTTAGGGCGCTTCTTGAAGGCCTACAGCAAGACCTCGCCACGCTCGATGAACGTGTTGATGATCTGGATAAGACCATAAAAACGCTATCCAGCAACAACGCTGATGCCAAACGCTTGCAACAAATCCCCGGCATTGGCCCGATTACCGCCACGGCCTTGGTCTGTGCTATCGGTGACGGCAAACAATTTAAACGCGGCAGAGACATGGCCGCTTGGCTGGGTCTAACGCCGAGACAACACAGTAGCGGTGGCAAAGATCGCTTGTTAGGTATCAGCAAACGTGGCGATGCTTACCTGCGCACCTTGCTGATTCATGGTGCTCGAGCGGTGCTAAAAGTGGCTGGTAAAAAGGCTGATCCGCGCAGTCGCTGGTTACAAAATTTAGGTAACAGACGGAATAAAAATATTGCGGCTGTCGCCTTAGCCAACAAAAATGCGCGGATAGCCCATTATGGCCAGAGCACAAACGCTCAATTCACAGGCCGGATATACGTGTGCAGTCGTACCCCAATCCAGAAGTAATGAAATGCTTGCAAAACGGGAGGAGTCCATATACGGAATGACGTTCTTTGAAAATAGTAATCATGTAATCTGACAAAGTAGAATTAACAAACTTTTTTAATCTTTACAGCGACAGTAAAGACGAAAACAAAGTTCTGAATAAAATAAAAACCTGCCGATCACAAAATCCCCACCGCTCTCCGCAGATGCAAAGTCGCCAAAGCCGTATCATAACTCGCATTGTTGAAATTATCGTGGGTTCTGGTGCGCAAATCTTCCGCATCAATAACTTCGGTATTGGTAGCCAAGCCCTGTTGATAACGATCCGTCGTCACTTTCATATTTTCATCCGCTTGAGCGATGGCTTGCTGCGTGACTTTAATGCGTTTTTGCGCTTCCTGGCTATCCAGCCAGGCCTGGCGCACCTGAAGACTGATCATGCTGGTCAAGTCATCACGTTGTTCTTTTAATGAAAGGGCTTGGCGGCTAATGGCATCACTGCTGTGCCGGGTGCTGCCGTCAAACAGTTTCCACTGCATGCCGACATTCACCATCCAGAGTCCCTGGAAGACCTGATAACGGTTTTCCTGGTATTGATAGCCGCCATTGACGGAAACCTGCGGCAAAGTACCGGCTTTAACACTTTGCGCCTGCTGTTGCAGGGCTTCTATTTGCTGCGCGAGTACGATTAATTCGGGGCGTTGCGTCAATGCGCTGTTGCTAAGCTCGGGCAAGGTCCCCTTTGGCGTTTCCGGGAATTGAGGCGACAGATGAACTTCGTCGGCAAGATTGCGATCCAGCAGCTGATTATAATGAGCCTTTGCAATATCGAGCTGGTTGATTGCCTGGACAACCAGCTGCTGCGCATTAGCCAATTCAACATTAGCCGCTAACAAATCATTCTTGGGAACCACACCCTGATCATAAAGATTCTTCACATCCTCATTATGGGCGGACAGGCTATCGGCATGGCTTTGCGCAACTTGCACCGCGCCTTCCATACGTAAGACTTCAACATAGGCTTCCGACACCTGCATTTTGATATTTAACACAGAACTGACTTCATTGTGCTGCGCCGCCTGCAAGGATGCTTCGGCAGCATTGATGCTGTGACTGATGCGGCCGCTGGTAAAAATAGGCACCGAGGCAATAGCCTGAGCTTTCACGCTTCCGGCTTGGTAAGTATTAAATTGTCCGGTCTGACCTTCAAAAGTCGCCCTGGCTGCCGGCGTTTCACTAAACTGGGTATAGTCCGTGCCCACATTAAGTTCAGGAAGCCGCTGTCCTTTTGCCGAATACAGCTGTTGTTCAGAAGCGCTGGTATCGGCCTTCGCTGATTTGATCTGGTGATTATTATCAACAGCAATACTCCAGGCATCTTCCAGCGTTTCTGCCATCGTCGCGGCAGTAGGAAAAATCATTAAACCACCAATAAGGCCGATTATTAGTTTATTTTTGTTTAACCGCATGGTGCATGACCTAACATAAATATAGAAATAGCGAGGTTATTGACTGAAAACAGCAAAGTTTATCCCATCCATACTCCATGTTACATCGGAAGAAAAGCGGGGACCAATATGAGTTCGATAACGTTCAATTTCAACTATCATAACGCATCTCCACCATAAACGAAGCGACTCGACCGACCCTTGCTTTGTAGGATAAATGCTTTAAAGCCAGATATGCTGTAGGTCTGCTGTGGGCATTTGACTGTCGATCATGTGCAGTTTCTGAATGACCGCTTTTGATGGATATCCAGCCATTCATTTGAAACCTGTGTCTGTCTCTTCCTGCCGTGAGTTGTCAGTCATCACTGCATCAAGATCAAAGACAGATATCTGGAAACGTTTGCTTCAGCACTCGACCGATTCCATCAGTCAAGTTTGTATTTTGCAACAAGATAACGTTTGACGTGAGCAGCGCACAACAGCGGCGCAGACCGTGACGGAGCGCGTAAATGACCCCCGCCGTTGTGTGTTCGCTCGACGGAAGAGTTAGGGGCAATTTTTTCGTACATGGCATTCACCAGAACCAGCGAGGAATGCGGCTTGAATAATGCTCCCACTGTATTCCGTGCGTTCGCGCCAGCCAGGGCTCCTCGCCCAGCACGACACGCAGATGGAAGGCAACAGCTACGACGGCTGCGTAGACGAACTGGCCCGGCACGCCGAAGCAAAGCGCCCAACCAAGAAGGACAAGCGTTACAGCGACGTACATGGGATTCCGCGTGTAGCGGTAGAGGCCAACGATGACCAAGTGAGTTGGAGGAGCCCACGGGGCAAGTGTACCCTTGCCTGAGACATAGAAGTCACGCACGCACCAAAGCAACGCAAAGAACCCGACGAGCAAAGGCACTAGTCCCAAAGGTTGGACGAGCCTCGTGTAGGAACTTGCCCATAGCCAGGTTATCGGAACTGCGATGGCGACGACACCCGGTAATGCTATAAAGGCAAGGAGCGCTTGGGCAAACATGAGGCCCTAACTAATAAAATATATAAGACACCGATGTCTTATAAAAAACCTAACTTGCCGTATTTTCTTCATAAATTCATTTAATAGATTGTTTTGATTTGGACCGAGTATAAATCTAAAGGACATGGCGTACAAACAAAGATGTCACTGTTTCCTTCCCAAAAAAATCATAACCATCTGTTATCGTCGGCAACATTCTAAAATGAATGCCTATGACGGCTTTACAGCATTCCCTCAAAAATTCAAAGCCTCGATTCGTTCGGTTTTTCTACCGGAAAAATTTTCCTCAAACTGCCCTAACACGCCAGCTTCTCTGGCTAATCGGCGGAAGTTTTCCGAGCGGTTGGTCGTTTCCGAGGCGACCAGAATCAATTCCAGCTCCAGCTGCGGCAGTAACTTCATCAGGTTTTTCACCAGGCCGGGGTTGACGCCGTTGGCGCCGAAATCGCCCAACGACAAAGATCTTGAGAAGCCGTAAAACTGCTGCATGCGGCTTTCACAGAGCTGACTGTAACGCAAACGATGTTTTTTGTTTTTGAGAGATTCTTTGATCGCCAGCGTTGCGGCGGCGGCGTTGTAAAAGGCATTTTGCACGCCGTGGGAGAATATGGGGTCGACAAAGGCTGCGGCGTCACCGATACAGTAATAGTTTTCTGCCGCAGATATTATTGGAATAATAGGAATAATTCGGCCGGAATTGCAGCGAGCCTTCGATAAAACGCGCCGGTTCCAGCAGTTTGTTCAAATGCGGCAGGCGCGAGCAGGTTTGCTTGAAGAACACTTCGCGCTGCTGCCGGTCCATGCCTCTGGTTCGTTCGGCTGGAACAATCAGGCCGACACTGGTCTTGCCCCGTAACACGATGTGCCAGACCCAACCATCTTCAAACGACAGAACAAAGGTTACCGGCTTTACGTTAGCCAGCGCCTCCGTTGCATAGCTCTTACGGTCGGCACCGACGAAGCGGGCGTTTTCATAATAGCCCCACAGCGATAAAAAATTCAATTGCGTGCTGATGGTCTGGCGGACTTTAAACTGATTTGCCAAAAAGGAACTATGGCCGCTGGCATCAATGACATACTGACACCGGATAGCGTCCTCATGATTACTGTGACCGCGCTTGTCAGTGTAAAAAATTTCCGGCCACTGGCTATCGCTGAAATCGAATTTTTTGACCGTTACTTCGTTAAACACCTGAGCCCCGCAGCTTTCGGCATGTTTCAGCAGAATATCATCGAAAATGTCGCGTTCAACATGCAGGCCGGGCCGGGTATAGCCGAAATCAGAAAACAGAATCTGATGGATTTTGCCATTCCAGACCGTAATGCTGCCGGCCTTGGCCAGAAAACATTCCCGCTCAATTTTTTCCGACACGCCAGTCATATCGGTGAATTTCCAGATATGCGGAATCAGGCTTTCACCTACTTGATTTCTGGGAAATACGGCGCGTTCAAGTAGTACGACATCGATACCGGCCTGCGCCAGATGAGTGGCCGCACTGCTGCCGGCCGGCCCTCCGCCGATAATCAGCACGTCGCATGACTTGGGAATAGCCGTCATAAGATCAACTTACAGATCACCCAAAACAGCCTGAGGAGTAGGATGAGCCAGCCATTCAGCTACATCCTTGCCTAACGTTTTGACACAACGACCCAAAATAGCGCATGTGCCTTTGTACCCGCCAAACATCCCGCCGCCTGAATAACGCCGGGCTTTAAAATCACCCAGCATTTTACCATTTTGGCTTAACGAACCTTTTATCACGACAGATTTGGCGCCTGACCAAGCTCCTCCGGCAGCACCCTGCACGTCTTCAAATTCCATTGTCAGAACCTGGGCACTCAGCCGAGTCTGTGTTGGAATCCGTGACAATATTCGCGTACTGTCCTGCTGCAAATTGCTCAATAAACTGGACCAGTTTTCCATCCAGGTCGCATTCCTGTTTAACGGCATCTCTGATATAAGCGTCTTTTTTGAAGGCGATGGGTTTAATAATCAAAGTACCTGTGCCGGTATGCTGTACCGCCTGAAGTGGCTTATTGCCATTTGTAGCACAGCCGCTTAAACCGGTCAGTAAAACAAACAAAGTTATATAACTGAATTTCATAATTTCACTCTATAAAGTAAGCTGATAAAAGTCCTGATACAAAAGGATAGCATCTCTGTTTAGGTTCTGTCGCAAACATTCAATTCATAAAAATCTTGCCTTGCTTTTTCATGCTGCACAATATAACGGAAGCTCTGATGACAATATACCATATCGAATAATTGATCCGGATAAGGCATCATTTCAGCATTGCCTGGGATTAAATCGACTTTACAACGACATGCTTGGATACGCTTTAGCGCATCCTTCAAAAGAATTGGATCAATTTCAATACTATTGATGGTGTCAGGACTGGTTTTTCTATTGATCTGTATCCGACAAGTATTCTTCAAAATTCAAACCCAATAAACAGGTTAACAAGTGGTATAAACCGTATAAAAACATCATCGGGAAAACAACGGTTTGTAATGTAAATACAACGATTAAATTGATGATATTGGTTATTATTTTGGAGGTAACTTCTTCCAAATGAATCATCTGCCGGCTTATGGACAATTTTACGTCTGACACTTTAGTTGCGACATAATCTATCAAATTGGCCTGCTCTTTGAGTTTTTCCCAGTAACTTTTATCTGCTTCATCTTCGACAGGTGATTCATTGCTGTTAGCTTGTGGCGCTTGCTGCTGTATCTGTTGCAGCTCACCCCTGGTTTTATCCATTATCGTTATAGACTCTTCATAACCGGAATTAAGAAAACCGTTGTAGGTCATTTCATTGGCAATAAAAACTATCGGAATGCTGAATCTTAGAAATATTAAAATAATTGACGCTTTAAACAGCAGTGACTTTAATTTTACGGGTAATGCCGGCAGCCACAAGCAAAGCAGTGTTAGACCAAAGACACTCGTATATACCCCGCTAAATAAAGGCCACGAACTGATCTGCAAGAATATCTTCTGTATCCCTATGGACGTACTGCTGGCCAGCATGACCATTGAAAAGCGCTCAATCAAATCATTAATCGGATCTAAGGCTTCACCAGGGGCTAAAGTCATGCCAATGCCCATGGGTTCAATAGAAACCTCAGTTCCCTGCATTACAGAGATGACCGCGTTTAATGCCCTGGCCGAGCCAAAAGAAATCAGAGCTCTCTTAAGTGATGAGTCAATATTCTTCTGCGCAAGATTATCGAGGGTTTGCGTATAACTGAAAGTAATACTGAAAGCCAATAAGATAGAAAACACTGTTTTTAGGTATAAAGACTTCATAAAATTACTTACACTTAATGGCCATCATTGTTGTAATGATAGCAAGAAGGACTATGGAAACCTAAAACCGGCATTATCGCCAAAAATTCGTAGGTACCTCACAATATGACAGGCAAAAAAAATGCGCCCATCAGGCGCATTTTTTAAACAATTACAACTGGCTACTCGATTAAAAAGTGATTGTGAAATCGTTAGAGAACAGAAATTGATCCGTCTTGCCGTTGCCGAAGGGGCCGTAAGCGCCCCCATTAACTGGATCCGTTCCATCTACCCAGTCATAGCGGATGTTTGAGCGAAGGTTCAACCATTTCACAGGTTTATAATTCACGCCCACGGTAAATGCATACCAACTTGCTGCAACGCAAGAACTGTTGTTAATCTGGCCGCTACCTAGAGCGTAACTGTATCCCTCGTTGTTGGTAGCCGCGGCTACACGACCCGGAGAGCAGACCCGAAAACCATTTTGATCACGAAACCATTCGCCACGCATACCGATCGACAAATCATCTTTGATGTCATAGTACAAATGTGTATTGATACCATACCATCGGGCATCTTCGGCATAGGGGACGGGGTTGGTAGCAGTCCAAACGTTATTTGCAAAACCGTGATCATGCTGCACCATCAAGTGGGTTTTGTCGGTGATGTTATGTTTCAGTACGATACTGTAGAGTGCCCAGTCGCTACTGTTATGTTCTGAGGTTCCGGCATAAGTGCCGCTGATATTAGCAGAGGTTCCCTTGTCGTCACTGGTCCAGGTTGTTCCAAATATTCCGCCCCAGTTACCCAACCCTTGATCCCAACCGCCATCCCAACCGCCGGTAGCGCTGGCGGTGGTTACGCCGCCCATAACACCCCAATTCTTATCAACGGCATAGTTGCCCATAAAGCCGGTATGCGTAAACGGTTCGCCATATTGCATGGTATAAGCATGAGTGTAGAAAAAGTTATCCGGAGCCGGAACTGTTTCATAACCGATTGGCGTATAAAAATGACCCGCTTTAACATTCAGGCCATTGCCGACAGGTACATAAGCTTCCAAATAGGCTTGAGGTAATGCCATGCCGTAGAAGCGATTGCCATTTGTTCCATTAATATTAAGATCCCAGGAGTTCCTGTTCGTATTTGCGTTTCCGGTATTTACATCGAATGAGGGAACGCCATAAGCTTGGGTAAAAATAGCGTCCGTACCGAACATGCCATCGAAACGGCCACCAAAATCCCATTTATCACCTTCCGTCGCCACGGCGCGTTGTATGAATAGATTCAGCTGATTCAACTGAAATTCGCCGGAACGATCTCCAAAAGTGACCGGGCCATTAAAATTATTGTCGGGACTTGCCGCATTGTAGGTAATCCCGGCATTGCCCCAAAGTCCGATGGTGATGCCATTATCTTTTAATAGTTTGGTTTCGTTAATATCAAAATCTGTCAGCGACGCGACCATTCCTGGTGTAGCATAGGAAGTAGTCGCTCCCATAGTAATTGATAAAAGACCACTCGCAGCCACGATAATTATCGGGTTCTTGCGTTTTGGCATATTTTTCATTTTAGACTCCCTTAAATAACTTGAATAAATGTATCTTATTGTCAAAAGACAACACACACAATGTCGGCATAAAACACTGAAATAATTAAAGCAGATACCATGCCATGCAAGTATTTCTATATTAAAACCTAATGTTATAGGTATTTACTTGGTTTTTATTTTAAACATGCGCCATTATAGTGCAAATAAAGTATCGCTTTGAATCAATTGTGTGCGATTTTGCCAACTTTGTTGCTCATTAACAAAATAACAAACAAAATTATTCTTATTGCTGCACAGATGTGATCGGTTGTAAGAGGTGCTGATATTGATAATAAAGGCATCCAAGCTGTTTTCCAATCAATGCACCAAAATAGACCGATTATTTGTCATCGTTTTTTTAGTGGCTAATCCATAAAAAAAAGTGGTATCGTTACACCGTTTGGCATAAAACACTGATCCCATATAACCAATCTCAGGAGACATAAATGTCTGCAAAAAAAGTACTGAAAATGATCGAAGAAAACGACGTAAAATTTGTCGATTTTCGTTTTTGTGACACCCGTGGTAAAGAGCAACATGTCACATTTCCTGCTCATTCCATTGATGAAGACACCTTTGAAGAAGGCAATATGTTTGACGGTTCTTCAGTTGCCGGCTGGAAACACATCAATGAATCAGACATGATTTTGATGCCTGATCCATCAACTGCTGTTATGGATCCCTTCTTTGATGACAACACCTTGATTTTGCGTTGCGACATTATTGAACCCAAAAACATGCAAGGTTACGAACGTGATCCGCGTTCATTGGCAAAACGCGCTGAAAAATATCTGCAATCAACCGGCATTGCGGATACAGCATTCTTCGGTCCTGAAAATGAATTCTTCATTTTTGATGATGTCCGCTGGGGCACTGATATGAGCGGCTCATTTTACAAAGTCGATTCAGAAGAAGCGGGCTGGAACTCGGAAAAAGTATATCCCGACGGCAACACGGGTCATCGTCCTGGCGTTAAGGGCGGTTACTTCCCCGTGCCGCCTGTCGATTCATTTCAGGACATGCGTTCCGCGATGTGTTTGGCGCTGGAAGAAATGGGTCAGGTTACCGAGGTTCATCACCACGAAGTTGCAACCGCCGGCCAATGTGAAATCGGAGTGAAATTCAACACACTGGTTAAAAAAGCAGACGAAGTATTGGAACTGAAATACGTTATTGCCAATATCGCTCACGCTTATGGCAAAACAGCAACCTTCATGCCTAAGCCTTTAGTGGGCGACAACGGCAGCGGTATGCACGTTCATCAATCACTCGCTAAAAATGGCGTTAACCTGTTCACAGGCGACCTGTACGGCGGTTTGTCTGAAACAGCCTTGTATTACATTGGCGGCATTATCAAACACGCAAGAGCGCTTAATGCATTCACCAATGCTTCCACCAACAGCTACAAACGTCTGGTTCCCGGCTTTGAAGCCCCAGTAATGCTGGCTTACTCTGCACGTAATCGTTCAGCTTCCATTCGTATTCCTTTCGTGAACAATCCAAAAGGCCGTCGTATCGAAGTACGTTTCCCTGACTCTACTGCAAACCCTTACCTGGCGTTCTCTGCAATGTTGATGGCGGGTCTGGATGGTATTCTAAACAAAATTCATCCTGGCGACGCCATGGATAAGGATTTGTATGACTTACCCGCGGAAGAAGCCAACAACATACCACAAGTTTGCCACGCATTTGATCAAGCATTAGAAGCCTTGGATAAAGATCGTGAATTTTTAAAGAAAGGCGGCGTTTTCACTGATGACGTGATTGAAGGCTATATCAAACTGAAAATGGAAGAAGTAACCCGTATTCGCATGAGTACACACCCTGTGGAATATGATATGTACTACAGCTTGTAATACATGAGCCTGTTTCAAACAGGTTCAAACTGTCCCACAACCCCGCAAGTCATTTGGCTTCGCGGGGTTTTTTGCGTCTCAAACTACCTCATATAAGCTCACTGAATCAAGAAGGCCTTATTGGAAACGTTGATTGAAAAAAAGAAACACTTTTTAGACGAGTTATTGGAAAAAACATTGGAACACTATGAAACACACGAGAACATAGCATGAGCACCAAAATCAATCAGGATGAAATCAACAGCATACTCTGGAAGGCCTGCGATACCTTTCGCGGTGCGGTCGATGCGTCGGAGTATAAAAACTATATTCTGGTCATGCTGTTCGTCAAATACATCTCCGATGTCTGGAAAGAACACTACGACGCCCTGGTCGAAAAGTACGGTAACGACGAAGAAACCATCTTGCGCCGACTGCAACGCGAGCGCTTCGTTCTGCCCAAAGGCTGCGCTTTCGAGGATCTCTATAATCAACGCAATCAAGCCAATATTGGCGAGATTATCAATATCGCCCTGGAGCATATCGAGGAAGCCAGCAAACAAAAACTCGCCGGCGTGTTCCGCAATATCGATTTTAATTCCGAGGCCAATCTCGGCCAGACCAAGGATCGGAATACTCGCCTCAAGCATTTGCTGGAAGATTTTTACGATCCGCGTCTCGATTTGCGTCCTTCCCGCGTCGGCAACCTGGATATCATCGGCAACGCTTACGAATACCTGATTGCCAAGTTCGCCGCCGGAGCCGGAAAAAAAGCCGGGGAGTTTTATACGCCGGCGGAAGTGTCGGAACTGATTGCCGAACTGGTCAATCCGCAACCTGGCGAACGTATTTGCGATCCGGCCTGCGGTTCCGGTTCCTTGCTGGTTAAATGCGGCAACCAATTGCTTAAGCGCGGCATCAAGGACTTCGCTCTCTACGGACAGGAAATTACCGGCGCAACCTGGGCGCTGGCGAAAATGAACATGTTCCTGCACGGCATGGACAACGCCCGCATCGAATGGGGCGACACCATCCGCAGCCCGAAACTGATCGAAGACGACAGCACCATGAAGTTTGAAGTGGTGGTCGCCAATCCGCCGTTCTCACTGGACAAATGGGGCCATGAAGAAGCGGGCAACGATCCGCACAAGCGTTTCCATCGCGGTTTGCCGCCGCAATCCAAGGGCGATTACGCCTTCATCACGCACATGATCGAAACCACGACCAAGGATTCCGGCCGGGTCGGCGTGGTCGTGCCCAATGGTGTGCTGTTCCGCGGCGCCGCAGAAGGCAAAATCCGCCGGCAGCTTATCGAGGAAAATTTGCTTGATGCGGTAATTGGCTTACCTTCCAATCTGTTCTACGGCACCGGCATACCGGCGGCTGTACTTGATCTTCAAACGCAACAAGGCTGATGATAAGGTGTTGTTTATCGATGCCAGTCGAGAGTATCAGAACGACAAGAACCAGAACAGGCTCCGGCAAGCGGACATTGATAAGATCGTCGCAACCTACCAAGCGAGGGAGACCATCGATAAATACGCCTATTTGGCAAGCTTCGAGGAAATCAAGGAGAACGATTTCAACCTCAACATTCCGCGTTATGTGGATACCTTTGAGGAAGAACAGGAAATCGACATCAATGCCGTGCAGGTTGAAATAGCCAAGCTGGAAACTGAATTGGCCAGCGTGAAGCAGGAAATGGCAGGTTACCTGAAGGAGCTTGGTTATGACGCGTAATAGAATCAGCCACGGATTATTAGAGTATTTGAAATGAGCTATTTTTACGATCATCTTGATCCTGACATAAAAACCATACTCCTGGCGCAAATTCGCAATGTGTGGACGCATAACTCAACCTCGCTGGAGGGAAACAGTCTGACTTTAGGTGAAACGGACTTTATTCTCGAAGAAGGCTTGACCATTCAAGGCAAGCCGCTAAAAGATCACAATGAGGTCTATGGTCATGCCAAAGCCATTGAGCTTATATATGAGCTATTAAATACCCCACCTAAACAGATAACCCGGCAAGATATTTTCAAATTGCACGAAACCGTTCTGACCGAGCGTATCAGGGACGTTGACCAGCCGGTTGGCAATTGGAAGAGGCAAGCAAATTTTACGACTTATGTCGGCGAGGATAACAAGCAGGCGTGGCGGGAATATCCATCGCCGCGTAATATTGACGGCTTAATGTCCCAATGGCTGGATAACCTGAATACCAGTCTGGCGCATACCCATGCCAGCCAAGAAGCGGCAAACGCCTATGCGGATTTACACCTAAGCTTTGTCACCATTCATCCATTTTTTGATGGCAATGGTCGAATGGCTAGATTACTCGCCAACCTG
Source organism: uncultured Gammaproteobacteria bacterium (assembly GCA_963849195.1). Lineage (GTDB taxonomy): Bacteria > Pseudomonadota > Gammaproteobacteria > Methylococcales > Methylomonadaceae > Methylobacter_C. Next base: position 13,736 of record CAWKGQ010000019.1, on the reverse strand, counting down.
CCGGTACTAAAATCCGGCTTCCCGCCTATCGTTGTCCCTCAGGAAGACCGTTATCAATACAAACGGGTGTTATCGGCTTACCAAAACACCATTCCGGACCTCGCCAACCTTAGCGACCTCAAGCAATTGCCGGATAATCGTGAAAAGCAACATTTTGTTGATTTATGCCAGGGTTATTGGCGTGAAACCATTGAGCTGTTAGACAAGGCCAATGAAATACAGGAGAAACGGTCATGAGTGATTGGGTTTTCCCGAATGCATGGGTTGCACTGGTTCCCAAGCTCCAGCTTCGCGAGACTGGAAGCTGGAGCTTCCTGCACTGAATACCCAAGCAGGAGCTCTCATCGTTTACACAAATGCACAGGTAATTCGTCATACCCGCCGGGAAGCGGGTATCCAGTGCCATGGATGGCAAGCCTAATCCATCCATGGAGCCTGGATTCCGGCAATCCCTGCCGGAATGACGGGCTTCGTGACACTTGTGTAAAACGATGAGAGCTGGAGCTTGGGAACCTGCAAAAATTGAACCATTACATTGAGGGGTAATACCATGTATTTTGATGTGATTGAGGCCAAGACAACCCGCCATCTTGAATTTGCCGTTACTTTTTCCGATGGACTGACGGGCGCGGTAAAAATTTTGCCGAGCCATTTATACGGCGTGTTTGAACAATTGAAAGACCCTGACTTTTTCAAGCAATTGACCGTAACCGATGGCTTTGTCACTTGGCCCGATGAAATTGACCTGGCTCCCGATGCCATGTATCAGGCGATTAAGCATAATGGCGAATGGGTTTTGAAATGAAAACCAACACCGAGATTTCGCTAGTTACCAAGGGCCTATTTGGGAATTCGGCACTGGAACTTGGCTTTTACTTGTTGCACAAATGTACATATAATAAAACGGATGAAAATAGAATTTGACCCAGACAAGGCCGCCGTAAATCCCTTAAATCATGATGGCGTGACGTTTGATGAAGCAAAACAAGCGTTACTTGACCCATACGCGCTAACGCGTGAAGACACTGATGTAAATGGTGAAAATCGTTTCATCACGTTGGGGATGGGAGCCAAACAACGCATTCTAATCGTGGTGTGGACGTTGCGCGGCGATTATGTGCGTTTGATTTCAGCGTGGAAAGCCAATCAACCTCAACGGAGACGTTATGAACAGCAATTCTGACCCTTTATTTAACCAATATGCAGACATGGATTTTAGTGATGCTAAACGCCCCAATGAAATCCCTGCTTTAGCACAATTACAAGCCGAGCATGGCGGCAAAAGCCGAATTACGATGCGCGTTGATAGTGACACCTTAGCTTTTTTCAAGGCGCGTGCCGAAATGACTGGCAGTAGTTATCAAACCATGATGAACGAAGCGCTCAAACAATTTGCACAAGGCATTACCTTAGCCGATGTGGTACGTGAAACGATCAGGAAAGAACTTCATCCATGAGGAATTTTAGGGAGTTGAGTTATGTTGCCTGATGGCTGGAAGCTCACAACGCTTGGCAAAGTTTGCGAAGGAAAATTGCAAACTGGTCCTTTCGGAAGCCAGCTTCATGCGTATGAATATCAAGAGGCAGGCGTGCCTGTATTGATGCCGAAGGATATTATCAATTGTCGAGCAGATAATTCTAATGCCGCAAAAATATCTACACAAAGAGCAGACGATTTGCGTAAGCATAGATTGCTTGCTGGCGATTTGTTATTTAGTCGACGGGGAGACGTTGCTCGTTTTGCCTTAATCGACGAAAAAACAGAAGGGAGTATATGCGGAACAGGTTGTTTGAAAGCGCGTCCGTCGAAAAATCATAGCCCTATCTTTCTAAGCTATATTTTACAAAAAAATACCGTTAAAACGTGGCTTGAGCAAAATGCGGTTGGGCAAACAATGCTCAATATGAATACAGCAATTTTAACCGAGTTACCTTTAATTTCAGCTTCATCGAGAGAAGAGGAAGACAAAATCGCTAAAATCCTCGTTACTTGGGACAAATCCATTGAAAAGCTGGAAGCACTGATTGCCGGCAAGCAAAAACGCAAAAAAGCCCTGATGCAGCAACTTTTGACCGGGAAGAAGCGGTTTTCTGGGTCTAATAGGAAGTGGAAAGATATAAAATTGGGGGCTGTTTTTAATGAAATAAAAGACAAGAATGATGGCGATGATAGTCATTCAATTATGACAATTTCATCTCGATTAGGATTGATTTCGCAAGAGGATAAGTTTGACCGTGTAATAGCGGGTGATAGTTTAAAAAAGTACACACAGCTTAAACTCAACGATTTTGCATACAACAAAGGGAACTCAAAAAGCTATGAAATGGGTTGTATCTATCAGCTTGAAGATAGAGAAAGCGCGTTAGTGCCATTTGTATATATATGTTTCAGCCCAACTGATACGGTTTGTTCTACATTTTACAAGCATTGGTTTTTAGCGCATGGACTAGACAGGCAACTTAAAAAAATTATCACATCAGGTGCAAGAGGTGATGGCTTATTGAATGTCAGCACAGATGATTTTTTCTCATTAAAAATACCTTTCCCGACGAAAGAAGAACAAATGGCCATTGCCGAAGTATTGCAAGCCGCCGACAAAGAAATCGTAACCCATCAAAACCAGCTCGCCGCCCTGAAACAACAGAAAAAAGGCCTGATGCAGCAGCTTTTGACCGGTAAAAAGCGAGTCAATTTCAATCAGGCGGCGGCATGAAACTGGAAGCCTTTAAAGCGGGAGACTATAAGCAGCAATATCAATACCGCAGTTTTTCACCGGCCTTGATTAATCACGCCTGGAGCTGGGATGACGGGCGCGTGAGCACGTTACTGGAGCAGGCCACCAAAGCCTTGGGTGAACTGAATGCGTTTTCATTGATTGTGCCGGATGTGGATTTATTTATTGAAATGCACATCGTCAAGGAAGCGAGCCAGTCCAGCCGGATCGAAGGCACACAAACGCAAATGGATGAAGCGGTGATGGATATTGAGCAAATCGCTCCCGAACGCCGTGATGACTGGCAGGAAGTACAAAATTACATCCAGGCAATGAATCAGGCGATTGCCTCTTTAAAAACATTACCGCTTTCCACACGAATGATCCGGCAAACTCACGCGATTTTAATGACCGGTGTGCGTGGCGAACATAAAACGCCCGGTGATTTCCGTGTCAGTCAAAACTGGATCGGCGGCAGTAGTTTGCAGGATGCCGTTTTTATCCCGCCACATCATGAAGAAGTGCCCGCGCTAATGAGTGATCTGGAAAAGTTTCTGCATAATGATGCCATCGAAGTGCCGCATCTTATTCGTGTTGCCATTGCGCATTATCAATTTGAAACCACCCACCCTTTTCTGGATGGTAACGGACGTATAGGCCGGCTCATCATTACCCTATATTTAATTGAGCATGGCATGTTAAGCAAGCCTTCGCTGTATTTGTCCGACTTTATAGAAAAACATAAAGGCGCTTATTATGATGCCTTGACCACCGTCAGAGTCTCGAATGATATGCTGCATTGGGTGCGTTTTTTTCTGAATGCCGTTGCTGAAACAGCAAAGCAAGGCAGCGAAACTTTTCAAGCTATTCTGGCATTACGTCAGCAGGTCGAAGGAAAAATCGTCACTTTGGGTAGACGGGCCGAAAACGGCCGCCGGTTATTGATGTATTTGTATAAAAAACCCGTGATAAACGGGGCGCAGGTCGTTACCTTACTGGATGTCACTCCGCGAGCCGCTAATGGCTTAATTCAAGATTTAGTTGAGCTAGGTATTTTAAAAGAGACGACCGGTTATAAACGAAATCGCGTGTTCACGTTTCAAGCTTATCTTGAACTTTTCTGATGGAAAGTATAATACAGAATTTTATATTATACTTTTAATTGTTTAAGTATAATATGAATTATTATATTTTACTTTTAATTGTGCCGAACGGGTTTTGCAAACCGTGCGACAAGCGAAGCTTGTCATTTCTAGCAAGGTGAAAGTCCTTGCCTGGAATTCAACGGAATGAATTCATAAGGCCTAACCAGCCACCAGTATCGAGTGTTGCGTCTCCGGCGGAACGTTGTCAACGGTTACGACTGTGGCAAATGTGAACAAAGGTCAGGCGAAGCGTACGCAGAGAACTATGTAGGTCACAGGGGAGCTGCACATCCCTGAAGCTGAATTTAGCATCGTTAAAACGACAATGCAAATGGCGACGTTATGGTTTGAACGGAAGCCTATACAAAAGAATCGCATTGGTGAGATTCTGGAGGATTTGCCGGTGTTGTAAGGCGTGACATGTATAGAGAGAAATGACAGGAACTTGTGAGACCCATTGCGTTCCTGGGAACAAGATAAGGTATGCGGACATTAGCCACAAAGAGGAAACTCGGAAACAGAGGTAACCGAAACCTAAGTGTTGTTGCCGTCAGGTAAGCCTGCCCAACCAAAAGAAGGATGGCTGAAGACCCAATGGGAGTCAGATTCGCTCATAGTACTCGGAGCGTGGGAAAGCCACGTACAGGGGGAAGGGGCGGACAAAACTGCGTAGCCTGCAAAGGACACTTTTACCAGGCATGAAGGACTGGATACATGAAGCAAACCTCCCTGCAGGGGATAGCAAACAAAGCGGCACAAGATAAAACTTACCGGTTTCGAAACCTGTTTGGCGTGTTAACGGCTGGATTTTTGTTCTGGTGTTGGGATTTTATCAACCGAAGAGCCAGTGCGGGTGTGGATAGACTTGACGCAATCGCGTATGAAGATAATCTGATCGGCAATATCCAACAGCTAGCGCAACAAGTCAAAGAGGGGACGTATCGGGCCAAGTTGGTTCTTAGAAAATGGATTCCGAAACTAGGCGGCAAGTTGCGCCCATTAGGGATACCGGCCATTGCGGATAAACTACTGCAACTGGCAGTAGCGAAGCTATTAGAAGCCATCTACGAGCAAGACTTTCTGCCTTGCAGTTATGGATATCGTCCGAGAACGGGGGCTCATAAAGCCATCAGAGACTTAACGAGCGAACTGAACTCAAGGAAGTATCATGTCGTGGTCGAAGCTGACATTAAAGGCTTCTTCAACGCTATAAACCATGACGTGTTAATGGACATGTTGGTCAAGCGCGTAGATGATAAACCCTTCTTAAAACTTATCCGTAAGTGGTTGAAAGCAGGCATATTGGAGACAGAGGGACAGGTGATACACCCCTTAATGGGGACGCCGCAAGGCGGCAGTGTTTCACCAATTTTAGCTAATATTTATCTTCATCATGTTTTGGATGTATGGTTTGAAGAAATAGTTCGGGCACACTGCACAGGGCATATTTATCTATGCCGCTATGCGGATGATTTTGTCTGTGCATTTCAGTATAGTAAAGATGCGCAACGCTTTTACAAGGCGTTGATCCAGAGGTTAACCCGTTTTGGTCTCGAAGTTGCCGAGGATAAGACTCAGATTATCGAGTTCAGTCATTGTAAAGTTCGAGCTAAGACGAAGTTTGTTGCGGGTTATTGTAATCGAATCGCCGTACTTGGCAAATAACCCAGCAGTCCACAGGTCTTCGGTATAGCAGGAAATTACCGAAATACGCGATACGCTGAGGATTGTCCGTGCCATCTGCCAAACTCAAGCGGTGACCATCGATACCCATGAGTTGGGTTTGGATATTGCGGAGCGTTTCGGTTTTTCTCTATATGACAGCATGATCGTCAGTGCTGCGTTGCAATCCGGCTGTACTATTTTGTACTCGGAAGATATGCAGCATGGACAAATAATCGAGGGTCAACTGCGGATTACCAACCCTTTTCTGGATTAGCCCAATTTGCTGGTTTTGCTGATTCCCAAGCTGGAGCTCTCATCGTTATACACAAGTGTCACAAAGCCCGTCATTCCGGCAGGGATTGCCGGAATCCAGATTACAAGGACGTATTTAAGCTTGCCATCCATGGCACTGGATACCCGCTTCCCGGCGGGTATGACGAATTACCTGCGTATTTGTATATAACGATGAGAGCTGGAGCTTGGGGACCAGGTAAACCAAGTTAAAGGAACACACCATGGCCGCACACGATTATCTGGAAGACTTGTCCTCGCTATTGCCCGCCGTTGCCTTGCTGGAGAAGCTGGGCTTTGCCTATCTGACGCCGTCGGAACAGTTGGCCTTGCGCGGCGGCAGAACGTCCAAATGTGTGCTGGAAAGCGTGCTCGCCGACCAACTGCAAAAATTCAATCGCATCACCTTCAAGGGCCAGGACTATCCGTTCAGCGACGGCAACATCCAAAAAGCGGTGCAGGCGCTGGCCGGTATTCCGTTCGACAGCCTGATGAATACCAGCGAGCAGGTTTACGATCTCTTAACCCTGGGTAAAAGTCTGGAACAAACCATCGACGGCACGACCAAAAGTTTTTCTTTGCACTACATCGATTGGCAGCACCCGGAAAACAATGTTTATCACGTCTGCGACGAATTTGTGCTGGAACGCCGCAACAGCAAACAAACCCGCAGGCCCGATATTGTGCTGTTCGTGAACGGTATTCCGTTGGTGGTGATCGAATGTAAACGTCCCGATTTGCGGAATGCGACGGAAGAAGGCATTAGCCAGCATCTGCGCAATCAACGCAGCGATGAAATCCCGGAACTGTTTACCTACAGTCAATTGTTGTTATCCGTCTGCCAGAATAAAGCCCTGTACGGCACGACCGGAACGCCCGGCAAATTCTGGGCGGGATGGAAGGAAGAGAACAAGGATTCCCAGGAGAAAATTCTGCATGAGCTGGTCAACGCCCCGGCGAGCGACGACTTCAAAGCCCGTCTGTTCTCGGAGCGGACCGAGGAACAAAGGGCCTATATGGATCAGCTCTGGCAATCGGGCGAGCGCTTGCCATCGCCACAGGATAAAACCATATACAGCCTGCTGAGACCGGAGCGACTGCTGGAGTTGATTTATCAATTCATCGTTTTCGACAACAAGGAAAAGAAAATCGCCCGCTATCAGCAATATTTCGCGGTCAAGGCGACGGTGGACCGGGTTACGAATAGCCGTGGCGATAGCCAGCGGCCCGGCGGCGTGATCTGGCATACGACCGGCTCCGGCAAGTCATTGACCATGGTGATGTTGGCCAAGGCGTTGGTGTTGGAACCGGCCATTCTCAATCCTAAAATTGTGCTGGTAACGGATCGCGTGGATTTGGACGACCAGATTTACAAAACCTTCCATGCCTGCGGCAAGCCGGTGGTGCAGGCCAAAACCGGCGAACATCTGGTGGAGCTGATTACTCACAACAAGGCCAGCATCATCACCACGATCATCGATAAGTTCGAATCGGCCAGCCGTAAGCGCAAAATCAGTGATGAAAGCAGCAATATCTTCGTGCTGGTCGATGAATCGCACCGCTCGCAATACGGCGTGTCCCACGCCAAAATGCAGAACGTTTTTCCCAATGCCTGCTATATCGGCTTTACCGGTACGCCGCTACTCAAAAAGGAAAAGACCACGGCCAAGAAGTTTGGCGGCTTTATTCACAAATACACGATGAACCAGGCCGTGGCTGATGGAGCGGTAACGCCTTTGCTCTACGAAGGCCGCATGAGCGAGCTGCACGGCGACCGGGCGCAGATCGACAAATGGTTCGAACGCATTACCAAGGATCTGACGCCGCAACAAAAAGCCGACCTTAAGAACAAGTTCCGCCGCGAAGAAGAACTGAGCAAGTCCGAACAACGCATCGCCGAGATTGCCTACGACATCGGCCAGCATTTCAAAACCAACTTCAAAGGCACCGGCAAAAAAGGCCAGCTGGCCGTTTCCAGCAAGGCCATGGCGTTGCGTTATAAAAGTTATTTCGACGAATTCGGAGATGTGTCCACGGAAGTGATTATTTCCGCTCCCGACACCCGCGAAGGCAATACCAGCATCGACGAGGATACGTTGGAAGAAGTACAAGTCTTCTGGAAAGCGATGATGGCCAAGTACGGTAACGAGAAAAAATATCAGGACAGCATTATCGGCGCATTCAAACATTCCGACGAGCCGGAAATCTTGATTGTCGTGGACAAGTTGTTGACCGGCTTCGATGCGCCCAGGAACACCGTGCTGTACCTCGACAAACGCCTTAAGGAACATAACATCCTGCAAGCCATCGCCCGCGTGAACCGACTGTTTGAAGGCAAGGATTACGGCTTGATTATCGATTACCGGGGTATCTTCGGCGAATTGAACGAAGCTATCGACACCTATGCGGCATTGGAAAATGAAGGCTTCGATCGGGAAGACATAGAAGGCACGCTGACCGATGTCAGCGAAGAAATCCGCCTGTTGCCGCAGCGCCATACCAATGTCTGGGAAGTATTCAAGGCAGTTGGCAACCAAAAAGACCTGGAGGCGATGCAGCGGTATCTGGAACCGGAAGACCGGCGGCAACGCTTCTATGAAACGCTGGCATTGTTCGCCAAAACCTTGCAACTGGCCTTGGCCAATGCGCGGTTTCAGGATGAGACGCCGGAAGCGAAGGTCAACCGTTATAAAAACGATTTGAGCTATTTTCTCAACCTGCGCACGGCAGTGAAGCAACGTTATGGCGAGGCGGTCGATTACTCGTCTTACGAGAAACAAATCCGCAATATGGTCAATAAATATATCGGCGCTGATGCAGTAATTCAGCTTATCGCACCGGTGAATGTGTTCGCCATCGACGAATTCGAAAAAGAAATCGAGGCCATAGACGGTGATGCCGGCAAGGCCGATGCCATCGCTTCGCGGATGAAAAAAACCATCACCGAAAAAATGGAAGAAGACCCGGCGCTCTACAAGCGGCTTTCTGAATTGATCGATGAGGCTATCGCCGAGCACCGGGCGAAACGCCTGTCCGATATGGAGTATCTGAAAAGAATCCGCGAGACGCTGGATGAATTGCGTGGCAAGAGTAGCTCCGAACTTCCTGACCAACTCAAGGGCCGCGATGAAGCCCAGGCTTATTACGGCGTTTTGCGTGAGCCGATGGCGAGCTATGATGTATCCAAACATTCTCAGGAAACCTTTGTGGCCGATATTGCCCTGCGGATCGAGGACATTATCAAGAGCCACAAAATCCGCGACTGGACCCGCAGCCAGGATGTAAAAAATCAAATCATCAACGACATCGAGGACTATTTCTACAGCTTAAAAGGCCGTTATGAGCTGGACATCGATTTCGGGGTGATCGAAACCATGATCAATCAAGTGCTGGCCATTGCCGAACGCCGGGACTCGTAAGCGATGCAGATGAACACATTACTGCCACCCGCGCATTCGGTTCTATTCGGTGAAACAGGAAATCCGCTTTTCGTTGAACTACGTCGATCGCAAAACACTGGCCATTCATGTCTATCCGGACGGCAAGGTCAGCGTCGATGCGCCGTTGTCGGCAGATATTGAAAAAGTTTACGGTAAGGTCAAGAAACGGGCTAGCTGGATTCTCAAACAACAACGGCAATTTGAAAACTATCCGGCTCCGCTTCCTGAACGACGCTATGTTTCCGGCGAAACGCACCGCTATTTAGGCCGGCAATATCGGCTGAAAGTCATTGAAGGACTGGGTGAAGCCGTGAAGATGACGCGCGGCATGTTGCAGGTTGAAACCCACTATCCAAAAGATAGCTTACGTGTGCAAAGGCTTTTGCAAGCCTGGTACCGGTCGAAAGCCTTGATAGTGTTCACAGAACGTTATACGCAATGCGTTCAACATGTCGAGCGGTTGGGTATTTATCACGATAAAGGCTTCCAGCTTCGATTTATGTCCAAACGTTGGGGGAGCTGCACCGGCAAGGGCACTATCATCCTGAATCCCGAATTGATCGCGGCTCCCAAAGACTGCATTGATTACGTCATTATCCATGAGCTTTGTCATTTGAAAGAGCACAATCATAGTCAGGCGTTTTATCGTCTGTTAACGGCAGCGATGCAGGATTGGGAATTGAGGCGCAAGCGGTTGAATGAAATGGTTGAGGTCAGGTTTGTTTAACAAAAAAACTATTGTCGAATGGGGTGAAAACTGAAGAGCCTGTTCGGAGTGTCCAGATGTAATACCCTAAAATTTAGGGCAGGGTGATTCCGGCTATTATGTGGCAAAAATAAAAATCTCCAACCAATGCCGTGTTTTGTTTTTTTGCCGCTGCAGGCATTGATAGTGATTTTGTTATACACTACAGTATATGCACCATTTTAGGGCGATTTTCGTTTATATAGCGAATATAATAGGAACCTTTTTTAAGTGAAGAGAGTTTTTATGGGGCTTGGTCTATAAATTGCTTGTAGAAAAATAAAGCTTTTACATCAAACAACGACCGATTAAAAAACTATGTACAAACGCATACTGGATCACCTTAATACCGCCATCTTATTATTTGATCGTGAGTTGATACTCACTTACATCAATACAACAGGAGAAATCCTGCTGGCTGACAGCGCACATCACTTGGTGGGCCATAGTGCGGATGAGTTATTCAAGTCTTCCGATCCCGCGTTGCTCATCAATTTGAAACAATCACTGGCGATGGCCGAACCCCTGGTTGACCGTGCTCTTACTCTGAGCCGCATGACCCACAACGTTACCATCAACCTTAGTGCTACACCGTTGTTAACCGATGAGCAGGTCAGTGAAATACTGGTCGAGCTTCAACAGGTGGATAATCACCTGCGCATATCCAAGGAGGAGCAATTATTAACGCAACAGAATACGGCGCGATTGCTGGTCAGGGGCTTGGCTCATGAAATCAAAAATCCGCTGGGCGGATTGCGGGGTGCGGCGCAGCTGCTGGATCTGGAGCTGCATGATCCGGAGCTTAAAGAGTATACTCAAATTATCATTGCGGAATCAGATCGTCTGCAAGGTTTGATGGATAAAATGTTGGGGCCCAATAAATTGCCCAATAAAAAAGCGCTCAATATTCATGAAGTATTGGAGCGGGTCAGGCAATTGGTACAAGCTGAATCCAGTGGCAGCCTTAGCATTAAGAATGATTACGATCCCAGTATTCCCGACATCCATGCGGACAAAGATCAACTGATTCAGGCTATTTTAAATATTGCCAGAAATGCTGTGCAGGCTATGGAAGGGAAAGGCAACATCATGTTCAAAACTCGCATACACCGGCATATGAGCGTAGGCCGTAAGCGGTATAAATTAGCGGTTAAGTGTGACATCATCGACAGTGGACCCGGCATAGACGCCAATATGATGAGCCAAATTTTCTATCCCATGATTACCGGGCGGGCTGAGGGCACGGGACTGGGGTTGTCCATTGCACAAGCGCTGATTAACCAGCATAACGGTTTAATTGAATGCAACAGTGAACCCGGAAATACGGTATTTTCAATCTTTTTACCTATGGAGGCCGGTAATGACTAAGCCCGAAACGGTCTGGATCATCGATGACGACAAATCCATACGCTGGGTTGTTGAAAAAGCATTGCAAAAAGCCGGCATGATCACTCGAAGCTTTTCTGGCGGAAAAGAGTTGCTGACGGCTTTACAGGACGACCGGCCTGACGCGCTGATAACCGATATTCGCATGCCCGGCATGGATGGCCTGGAGCTTCTGGATAAGGTTCAGCACGGCCATCCGACTTTACCTGTTATCGTAATGACAGCGCACTCCGACTTGGAAAGCGCGGTCTCGGCGTTTCATGGCGGCGCTTTTGAATACTTGCCCAAACCTTTTGATATTAAAGAAGTCGTTAATCTTGCGCAACGCGCCTGTATACATGGCCGACAACAGCAAGATGACGCGCATCGCGCTTCTACAGCCGCTATTGAGCCTACCCCGGAAATCATAGGCGAAGCTCCGGCGATGCAAGAGGTTTTCCGGGCGATAGGACGGCTGGCTCGTTCACATATTACCGTACTCATTAATGGCGAATCGGGAACCGGCAAGGAACTGGTGGCCAAAGCCCTGCACCGCCACAGCCCCAGAGCTAAAAACCCCTTTATTGCCCTGAATATGGCCGCTATCCCTAAAGACCTGATGGAATCGGAACTGTTTGGTCACGAGAAAGGCGCTTTTACGGGCGCGCAATTACGGCGAGCGGGGCGCTTTGAGCAAGCCAATGGCGGCACGCTGTTTCTTGATGAAATAGGCGACATGCCCGCCGAATTGCAAACCCGTCTATTAAGAGTGCTGGCGGATGGTGAGTTTTATCCGGTTGGGGCGCATCTTGCCGTCAAGGTCGATGTGCGCATTATTGCCGCCACGCACCAGGATCTTGAAACACTGGTTGATCAAGGCCGTTTTCGGGAAGATTTATTCCATCGCTTAAATGTCATTCGTATTCACATCCCCGCCCTGCGCGAGCGCCAACAGGATATACCTTTGCTGATGCGCCATTTTTTGCATCAGGCAGCTTCCGAACTGGGCGTGGAAAATAAAACCCTGAAACCTGAAGCCGAAGCGTTTTTAAGCACGCTGGAATGGCCGGGAAACGTAAGGCAATTGGAAAATAGCTGCCGCTGGTTAACCGTCATGGCATCGGGCCGGGAAATTCATCTGCATGATTTGCCCCCTCAGTTGCTTAATACACCGTCCGAAAAAGAGACAGCCGGAACCGACTGGGAATCTTTACTGAGAAGCTGGGTAGATCAGCAGCTAATGACAAAAAGAAGCAGAAGTTGCCAAACAAACCATTCCAACTGTTGAAGCTATTTTAATTAAAGCTGCTTTGAACTTTACCCACGGTAAACGCCACGAAGCCGCTATTTTGCTGGGCTATGGGCGAAATACCCTAACCCGGAAAATAAAAGAATTGGGGATAGAGGAATAATTTCAGGCGCCAGTCGACTCTCGCTCCCCTTCACTGCTTTTAGACAAGAATAAAGCTCAAAAGAACTCTATAAAAGCCCTGTTTTTACAGAAAAAAGTTGTCGATCTCAATGTAATGAACACAGTGGTATTTCTTTTTTATGGATAAACACCGGCTTCATTCAGTGTTTTATCGCTATCCTAGCCATAAATTTAAGCCATGAAACCACGAGCCTTCCTCGAGCCGAACGATCCTATCTCGTTCCCGAGTCGGGTAACTGTCCAGCAGACCACTCATTGGAAATGTTTGACCTGAATCGCAAGATCGACTTTCCGGCTTCAAGTATCACGCAATGGTATGTCATCGCGGCAAATCCGGCTTTGCGAACCTAAAAATCAGGTTTTGCGGAAAATAGTCAGGCGGGCGGTAAGGGCGAAGAGATTCTTATCCAACCCGATGATTTTCTTCCGTGCTCTTTTGCGTCTCTGCGGTGAGTCGCGGTTTTTAGGATTAAGTTAAACGTAATGCCTCTGCTCGCACCACTGCGGCCCATAATAAACACCATTGCGCCAATATGGTGCGTAATGTCATTAATTTCTCTAGGTATTTTTAGATATCAATGATTGCCCGTACGTTCAAGCTCAATGTGAATTTCATGTGCTGATCTATCCGCATAATGCAACAAGATACATCTCAAACTTATTAAACAATTCTATATGCTGTTCAGCAAGGCAAGCAGGGTAAGTATAAAGTTACACTTGGCACAGTCCATGCTTTAGGTAATCTTGAGTCGTTACTTTAAAAAGAGAGAGGAACAAATGAAACTAATAACCGCAATTGTTAAACCTTTTAAGCTGGATGATGTCCGTGAGGCGCTTTCAGATATGGGGGTTTCTGGTGTAACCGTAACCGAAGTAAAAGGGTTCGGTCGCCAAAAAGGTCATACCGAACTCTATCGTGGAGCCGAGTATGTTGTTGAT
>CAWKGQ010000018.1:0-50832 GCA_963849195.1 uncultured Gammaproteobacteria bacterium | reverse complement strand
GGTACACTGGCAAGACTGGATCATATGCTGAAAACAGGTAAGCCGTTGCGGAATTAACATGAGTAGTTATAATAACCACCATGAACAGTAAGGCTCTTATAAAGCAGTTAGAACAAGATGGCTGGACGCTTGTCAGAGTCAAAGGTTCTCACCACCAATTCAGACATAACACCAAAAAGGGTCTGGTAACAGTCAAGCATCCTGATGGGGACATTCCAAAAGGTACTCTCAATAACATTTTTAAGCAGGCGGGTTGGAAATGAAAATTACCGTAGTACTTCATTCAGACGATGGACAACATTATGGCGTTAGTGTACCTGATTTAGCAGGCTGCTTCTCGGCAGGAGACAGCATAGAAAATGCGCTGGAATCCGTTAAAGAAGCAATAGAACTGCACTTGGAAGGGTTGATAGAAGAAGGGCAGGATATGCCGATTATTGCACCTATTAGCCAACATCAACACAACCCTGATTATGCGGACGGCGTGTGGGCGGTGGTCGAAGTAGATACTTCTGCCTTTGAAGGCAAGGCAGAAAAAATCAACATTACGCTGCCAAAACTATTGCTAAAGCGTATCGATGATTATACGCATGCCAAACACTTAACACGCTCTGGATTTTTAGCGGAGGCGGCTCGGGCGGCGATGCGCTAGATCTTATTCATGTCTTTCATGCCATTATCCATACGCTAAGGAAGTTCAAATCGCATAGGTCGGGTCAATACAGCTTGGTCCGAACCGGCCCAGTAATAGCTGAACTTTAATCTTCAGTGGAAACAGAGTTTTTAAAGGAGAATACCAATGCTCTGGTTATTCGCACTACTCATCACTTTATGGGTTTTATTCTATTACAAAACAGCATTACCTTGGGCTACAGCGGTTTTAGCTCTGTTGCTCGGCGCCTATACCAAAACCAATAGCTTAACCCCGTGCAGCATCAGTTTATGGATTGGGTTTTTATTGCTCTTTCTTCCAATCAATATTCCTATCATCCGCCAACAGCTAACCAGCCGCTGGCTTTTCAAGCTGATGAAGAGTGCGTTACCGCCCATGTCGCAAACCGAACGGGAAGCATTGGAAGCCGGTAACACCTGGTGGGATGCCGAGTTATTTTCAGGCAAACCCGACTGGAAAGTATTACAGGATTTACCCGTAGCGCGACTAACTGATGAAGAACAAGCCTTCATTGATGGCCCTGTTGAAACACTGTGCGCGATGCTCAATGACTGGGACATTACCCATAATCGTAAAGATCTGCCGAAGGAAGTGTGGGACTACATCAAACAGAAAAAATTCTGCGGCATGATTATTCCCAAAGACTATGGTGGACTGGAATTTTCCGAAACGGCACACTCCGAAATCGTTATGAAGATCGCCAGTCGCAGCACCACAGCAGCGGTTACGGTAATGGTGCCTAATTCTTTGGGGCCTGCAAAGTTATTGTTGAATTACGGTACTGAACAACAAAAAAATCATTATCTGCCTCGCCTGGTAAATGGTGAGGAAATGCCTGCGTTTGCGCTGACCGGACCACTCGCGGGTAGCGATGCCGGCGCTATGCCGGATACGGGCATTGTTTGCTATAACAATGACAAGGCGCTGGGCATTCGCCTCAACTGGGAAAAACGCTATATCACCTTGGGGCCTGTAGCTACCGTGCTGGGGCTTGCCTTTAAACTTTATGACCCCGATCACCTCATCGGTGATAAAGAAAATATCGGTATTACCGTCGCCTTGATACCCACGGATACACCCGGCATCTCCATAGGCAGGCGACATAACCCGCTGGATTCGGCCTTCCAAAACGGTCCTAACTGGGGCAAGGATGTGTTTATTCCCATGGACTGGATCATTGGCGGCGTTGAACAAGTCGGCAACGGCTGGAAAATGCTTATGCAAAGCCTCACCACAGGCAGAGCTGTTTCACTACCCGCACTCAGTGTAGCTGCGGCAAAATTCACCTGCCGCAATACCGGCGCTTATGCGCGTATCCGTAAACAATTCAATCTACCGATTGGTGAATTTGAAGGTATACAAGAACCACTTGCACGCATGGCAGGTGAAACTTATATACTCGATGCCGCACGTAAAGTGACTAATGCAGCTTTGGATAACGGTGAAAAACCTGCGGTTATTTCCGCCATCCTGAAATACGAACTCACCGAAAGAATGCGTCGAATCGTTAATGACGGTATGGATATTCAGGGCGGCTCAGGTATTTGCATGGGGCCTAGAAATTATCTGGGGCGTTTATATCAAGTTATTCCGGTCAGCATTACCGTTGAAGGAGCGAATATTTTAACCCGGACCATGATGATTTTCGGTCAGGGTGCAATCCGCTGTCATCCGTATATTCAAAAAGAAATGGCGGCATTGCAGCAAAATGATTTACGGCAATTTGATAAAGTGCTATTTCAGCATATCGGCTTTTTTATGCACAACATGGCGGCCGGTTTCTGGTTGGGATTAACTAATGCCCGTTTTCATAAAGTGCCGGGCAACAAGAATACTCGGCGATATTACCGGCAAATTGCCAGACTAAGTGTTGGTTTTGCATTATTTTCCGATTTCGCTCTATTGACTCTGGGCGGCACACTGAAGCGAAAAGAACGACTCTCGGGTCTTTTTGCCGATGTCTTAAGCAATCTGTATCTGTGCTCCTGCGTGCTTAAGCACTATCAGGATCAGGGTTGTCCTAAAGACGATGCACCTTTATTAAATTGGGCTTGCCAGCAAAGCATTTACCGGGCCCAACAATCATTACGCGCAGTTTTCTGGAAAATGCCGTTGCGCCCGCTTGCTTGGGTTTTAAGAATCGTTATTTTCCCCACCGGAAAACCCTACTCACCGCCAAGTGACCAACTGATTCATAAAACGGCATCATTGCTGCTTGCTGATACGGCCGTTCGTAACCGCTTAACCCAAGGCATTTACATCAACAGCAAAGTCGACGATGCAACCGGCAGAATTGAAGTCGCCTTTAAAGCTGTATTGGCAACAGCGCCGATTGAAGCCAAAATTCGCCTTGCTCAAAAGCAAAAACAGTTGCCCAAAGGTGACCCGTTTAAAATGCTTTCAGAAGCATTAACAAAAGGCATCATCACCCAGGATGAAGCCGGATTGTGTGCCACAGCTGAGCAGGCCGGATTGGCGGCTATTACTGTCGACGATTTCAGTTCTGAAGAGTTAATAGGGAGGGGATTTAATGCGCAGTAGAAAATCGTTGGTTTACAGCCCCACTTACTAAAATTTGTAGGAGCGGGCCGTGCCCGCTCCTACGGCACCGTAGCCTTGAATGAGTCTGTATTATTTGCCTGCTTCCTCAGTAAAAACCCCAAAGCTCATTATCCGCTGATAGCGTCTTTCCAGCAGCTCATTAATATCCTGCGGCTTTAGCTCTGCCAAATGACGAAGCAATGCTTCTTTTAAATTCAAGGCAATATTCTTGAAATCTCGATGACCACCTCCCAAAGGCTCTCTGACGACTTCATCCAGAAAACCCTGCTCACGAATACGATCGGAAGTAATGCCCATGGCCTCGGCTGCTAATTGTGACTTGTCCGCGCTTTTCCACAGAATGGATGCGCACCCTTCGGGTGAAATAACGGAATAGGTGCTGTATTCCAGCATGATTAAACGGTCGCCCACTCCAATTGCCAACGCGCCACCCGAACCACCTTCACCGATAATGGTACAAATAATGGGTGTTCTCAGCGTAGTCATTTCAAACAGGTTTCTGGCGATGGCTTCACTTTGCCCACGCTCTTCCGCGCCAATACCGGGATAAGCACCCGGGGTATCGATTAAACAAATAATGGGGATTTTAAAACGCTCCGCCATTTTCATTACACGCAAAGCTTTACGATAACCTTCGGGGCGAGGCATACCGAAGTTGCGATAAATTTTTTCCTTGGTATCGCGGCCTTTTTGATGCCCAATCACCATTACCGGCTGCCCTTCAAGACGCGCCAATCCGCACACAATGGCAGGATCATCGGCGTAAGTCCGATCGCCATGGAGTTCGTGGAAATCGGTAAAGATATGTTCAACATAATCCAGCGTATAGGGTCGCCCTGGATGTCTGGATAACTGGGAAATCTGCCAGTCGGAAAGATTACTAAAAATTGATTCAGTCAGTGCCTGGCTTCTATCTTCCAGCTGTTTAAGCGCATCGGAAATATTAATTTTATTATCAAACTCCACATTGCGGAGTTCTTTAATTTTCGCTTCTAATTCAGCGATCGGTTGTTCGAAATCGAGAAATTTTAGGTCCATGGAGACGTGATCTGAGCTGTGAGATAAAGCGTAGATTTTATAGAAATTCAGCAATTAATTCTAAATAAATTCCGTATTTAATAATCATCAACCACTCTTACGCGTATTTTTATAGTACACTTTCACACAAGCCAAGCTACCCCGCCATAAACAACACCACAATAAGCACGGCAACGTTCTCTTTAAAATGCAAAACAGCTGCTACCCAATAGCACCGAACCCACTCACTTTACTTATTGGAAAGAACGCAACTGCTTCTCTCACTTATGTTTACAATTACCAAAGAAGTTTATTTTTGTTACGGGCATCGATTAATGAATCATCCCGGCAAATGCCGGAATTTACATGGGCATAGCGTTAAAGCCTCGATTTCAATACAACAGGAACAACTCAATGATCAAGGGATGGTCTGTGATTTCTCCGATATTAGAGACTATGTAGAAGCGTACATTGATGATTGTCTCGATCATAACTTTCTACTCCATAAAGATGACCCGATTATCCCGATGCTCACCGAAAACAACGAACGTTTTCTGGCCCTGGATGAACATCCCACTGCCGAAGTATTAAGTAAAATGATTTATCAACATCTAAAACAAGCCGGTTTTAACGTTGCCCAGGTCGTGTTATGGGAAACGGCCAGCGCCCATGCCTGCTACCGGGAAAACTGACACACAGCATGAGCTTTGTTAATCCGGTCAACAAGTCATACTGTCTGGAACAAATCTGCGAATCCAACTACCAAAAGCTGCTTAAGTTAATCCCGGATTTACTCACGTTCAAAGAGACAGCCATTGGACTTGCCCTCAACAACACAACACTTCATGTTACAGTCATTGAGAGCACACCCTACACAATGACTGTTGAACTTAGCCATTGTTTCAACAAGAATCTGGATGAATTTCTGGAACCAGCCGTCAAGATACGCATATATTTGGATGCACAACTGGCTGAAGTATTAAGTGATCATGTCCGCGCCAGCGTATCGCAAGTATTTAAAAATCCGGGATTGAGCCGGGAAATCATGAATTACAAATGGCGCTTAAACTATTTTCTGCAAAAGTGGCTGGATCACTGTTTAAAAAAAGACTATCAATTCAGCAAATCGGCGAATTACGCTGCGCTAACTTGACCTTTTGCCCATCCAATAGGGCGCTGGCGTATATCTTCTGTTGGTTTTCCTGAGCTAAACCGAGCCTAAAGTAATGAATCAAGTCATAAATCTCTGCCAGTTTTTCATTAGGAATTTGTTTAATTTCTTCAATCAGTTGTTCTTGTAACATGGTAATTTTCTCCACTGACTTTATAAATACTTTTTCAAGATGGCTTGTTTTTTACTTGCCGCTATAGACCACGCTTTTTTGTGTGGCAGTGGTATTAGTTTCATGAGTGACTTTTTAGGCAATGAGTTTTTGTTGAATATAGCCCTGTCAAGAATGGGCATACGTTATATCACCCTACTCAGCTACCATTTGAATAGTCGTCAGTTTGCTGTGGTACTCGCAAATATTCAGGGGCATCATCACCAACGGCAAACGGGGCTTTGCTTGTCCACTGTACCGAATACTGCCCAAGGCGGTGCTTGCGTTCCAGGGTTTTGCTGACCGCCAGACATAGACAATCAAGCATGGCTTGTGTATCTGAGCTTAAGGGGGGATTTGTATGTTCGCTCATGATTGAGCCTCCTGCTTCAAAAGAACAAAAAAATCGGGATTGAGAATGTTGCGTGCAATACCAGTTTGTTCGTTAATGTAACCCATCGCTGTTTGTTCATCCGTTTCAATGGCGATTTCTATCATGGGCATAGAAGTAGCTGTTTCTTTAAAAAATCCGCTGCTGTTAGAATTTCAACGGATTCAAACGGATGCAAAACCAATAAATCTTTGTCTCCAGTCACAATATAATCCGCGCTCCCATTAACAGCCAATTCTAAAAACTTATTATCCTTACTATCCCGGCACTCAGTAATGCGTTTTTCAATAGTGACTCTTTCAGAAATAGCGTGTAATGTTTTTAAAAACGTTTTCCGTGTCTGTAATTACACGTATTTATCAAACTTGTTGCCCAGGAGCTTTTCTTGAAGTTCGTTAAAAGTATCATTTGAAATCAATAAAATAGCGTTATCAATTGCATAATTCACTACTTTATCAGGTGTTGAGTTTTTACTTAAAGCCGCACTAATAATGATGTTAGTATCAAGTACAACTCTAATCATTGAGTAATTTATCCAGTTCGTTTTTTGTTAAACCATTATCGCTGGCTTGTTGTTGCATATCTGCTAAAGCTTGTTTAAACGCTTGCTTTCTTTTGTTTTCTTCTAAGGCTTTTTGCAAAGCGTAAACAATAAACTCGTTACTATTAGCCAGAGTTTTTAACTCAAATCCGAGTTTTTCGGGGATTTCGATAGAGAGTTGCATGAGAGTTCTCCAGTTTGTTTGTTAATATAATTTATCGCGGCCTGTTCGTCGGTTTCAACCGCGCGTTTGGCGGTTGTTAATAACCGGCACTTTTAATCTTCATCTAAATGTAAATTTTTATATTCGGAATAATCCTTAAACTGTTGTAGCAAGGCGTCCCGTCCCAGTTTTTTTAGGGTTGTGTGAAAACTTGAATAAGGATAATCAACTAAATTAGTGACATATCCATGCTTAACAGGGTTATTAAGCAAATAATTCAAGCGAACAAAATAATCTGTAAGCGGAATCTTTGAGGAGTTCGTTAAGGGTTAAGCTCATGAGTGATCTATAAAATTGCAGTTAAGTAATTGATATATTGGAATCTAAGGCGAACAGGTAGCGGTCTGTTGTTGTTTAGTTTGACATAAATCCTCATTAACCTGTGGTCTGATTTTATAGGTTTAAGTTATCGATGGAACCTGAGGTTTGTTTAATCGGCATTTTAGTCCACCATGCGAATCTTCATTCCGAATTCAGATTATTTTTAGAAGCTCCCTTAAGCCGTTTGATACTGCAAAGCCGCTCTCACACAGCGCAAGACACCATAACTGTATTGACCATCAAACAGCTCATAAACTGGCTTTAGCGCATTCTGTTGCTCTTTCGGCAAACTCAGAATAGCTTCTTCTATCCCCTTGATTTCCTGCACGGACAATTCCACGACATCCTTTAATACCAGCATTCCCTGCTCCAGGGCTTGCGAGAGATGATTATAAATAGTGTCCTCTTTATAGCCTCGTTTTTGAGCAATCTGCTTCACGCTGTAACCCAGCTTGAATAAATCCGCCGACTCGACCACCGTATCCGGCACTTTGTGGTCATCGGAATATTCGCTGATAACCGCTAAAAATTGATCCGCATAAAGCTTTAATTTTTGTTCACCAACACCCGACAATAATGCCATTTGCTGGCGATTGGCAGGCCTCGCTTCAAGCATGGCCATCAGGGTTGCGTCATGAAAAATAATGTAGGGCGGGACATCCTGTTCATCGGCAATTTCACGACGCTTGGCGCGTAACGCGTCCCATAGTGTAGCGTTGATCTCGCTAACTGTTTTGCTGCCGGCGGTTTTTTTACCGGGTTTGATTTTTTCGGGTTTTAGGTCTTTGCGTAATATCAATTGTTGTTCGCCGCGCAGAATCGGGCGACACGCATCGGTGAGTTGCAACACCCCAAAATGATCAAAATTGACAGCAACCAGGCCGCGCGCGACTAACTGTCTAAATACCGAAGACCATTGTTGTTCATCCAGTTCTTTACCTATACCGAAAGTGGATTGTTTATCGTGGCCAAAACTGACAATGCGCTCGCTTGGCTTGCCGCGTAAGACCTCAATCAAATAGCCCACACCAAAGCGTTGGCCGGTGCGATAAATACAGGATAACGCTTGCTGTGCTACCAGTGTGCCATCCCAGGTTTGCACAGTTTCCAAACAGGTATCGCAATTATTACAAGGCTGCTCAAGATGATCGCCAAAATAATGTAATAAGGCCTGCCGCCGGCAATGCACTTGTTCACATAACGCCAACATGGCATCGAGTTTGTGCATTTCCAGGCGTTTATGGGCTTCATCCGCATTAGAATCCGCCAGCATTCGCCGCAGCATGATGACATCTTGCAAACCATAAGCCATCCACGCATTAGCGGGTAAGCCATCGCGCCCTGCTCTGCCGGTTTCCTGATAATAGGCTTCAACGCTTTTGGGTAAATCCAAATGGGCGACAAAACGCACATTGGGTTTATCAATTCCCATACCAAAAGCAATGGTTGCAACAATCACCAGACCATCTTCCATTAAAAACCGGTGTTGATGCTTGGACCGCAAATCGCCCGCCATACCCGCGTGATATGCCAAGGCATTAACGCCTTTGGTTCTTAGCCATTCGGCGGTTTCATCCACTTTTTTACGCGATAAGCAATACACGATGCCGGCGTCCCCGGCATGTTCCGCCTGAATAAAATCAATAAGTTGTTGCCGGGCATTTTGTTTCTGGACAATCCGGTAACGGATATTGGGACGATCAAAACCACTGAGAAAAAGCGGGGCTTGTTCCAGCTGTAAGCGCAGGACTATTTCTTGCCGGGTTTTTTCGTCTGCGGTTGCCGTCAGTGCGATACGCGGAATAGCCGGGAATTGCTCATGCAACATGGAAAGCTGCAAGTAATCGACCCGGAAATCGTGCCCCCATTGGGATACGCAATGCGCCTCGTCAATCGCAAACAGGGCAATCTGGATGCGCTCAAACAAGGCGACAGTACGTACAGAAGTCAGCCTTTCCGGCGCTATATAGAGTAAATCCAGCTCGTTATTAAGCAACTGCATTTCAATACGACGGGCTGCTTCCAGGGATAGCGTGGAATTAAGAAAGGCGGCTTTTACACCCAGCTGAAGTAAGGCGCTCACCTGATCCTGCATTAATGCGATCAGCGGAGAAATGACAATACCGACACCCGGCCTGATTAAGGCGGGAATCTGATAGCACAATGATTTGCCGCCACCTGTAGGCATTAACACCAGGGCATCCCGTCCAGCCAAAAGATGTTCAATTACTTCCTGTTGCTGACCTCTAAAACTATCATAGCCAAAAACGGCCTTGAGTATTTCAATGGGCTTGTTATTCACCGCTTCTCCCGCACTACGATAATATTTCTTCAATCAGTTAAACCCCTTATAATAAGCCAATTATACAGGACAGCAGGGAACACACGCCCACTCCATGACTATTATCTTGTCACATATCAATTTTATTTCGGATACTCACAACGTCGTTCCGGCAGGGATTGCCGGAATCCAGAAGCCAAGGATGGCACGCTCTAATCACATCCTTGTGGACTGGATACCGGCAGCCCATGCCGGTATGACGGGCTATTTTTATGGGTATGAATAAATTGATAAGCGGTAAGGACTATTATGAATAAACAGCTTTCAACGCGCCTGGATCAACTTCTGGCAAACGATCATCAGCATCTGCTTTGCGGAGGGCTTAAAGGGATTGAAAAAGAAAGCCTGCGTATATCATCCAGAGAGGGTTTAATTGCCCAAACACCTCACCCCACGGCATTAGGTTCGGCACTGACACATCCGACTATCACCACGGACTATTCCGAGGCGCTGATTGAATTAATTACCCCGCCGTTTGCTGATATAAGCGATTCATTGGACTATTTGCGTAACATCCACCAATTTGTTTACGATCATCTGGATAATGAAATATTACTGGGAGCCAGTATGCCCTGTGGCATCAATGGTGATGAAAGTATCCCCATTGCCGAGTACGGTTCATCAAACATAGGTCGCATGAAGCATGTTTACCGGCACGGTTTATGGCATCGCTACGGTAGAACCATGCAGGCTATTGCCGGAATTCATTTTAATTATTCGGTACCCGAAGCCCTATGGATCGCTCTGCACCGACAAGAACACTGTCAACTCGGTCTTGAACAATTCACCGACGATGCCTACTTCGGTTTAATTAGAAACTTTCAGCGACTGGGTTGGTTAATCCTGTATTTATTCGGCGCATCGCCAGCCATTTGTAAAAACTTCTTCAAAAGTCGCCCAGCGTTGATGGCACAATTTGAAGAATTCGACGGGGGTACGCTCTATCATCCCTACGCAACTTCATTGCGCATGAGTGATATAGGTTATAAAAGTAAAAATCAGGCTAATTTAAAAATTGATTACAACTCCTTATCCGGCTACGTCAATAGCCTGAGTAAAGCCATTGAAACGCCCTACCCTGAATACGAAAAAATCGGGGTTAAGGTTAATGGCGAATACCGTCAACTTAACAGCAATATCCTGCAAATTGAAAACGAGTTTTATAGCACTATTCGACCCAAGCAAATTATCAACTCCGGCGAAAAACCCACACTGGCTCTTAAAAACCGGGGTGTTCGCTATATCGAAATGCGTTCCCTTGATCTGGATTTGTTTAATCCCATCGGCATAGACGAAGCGAAAGCACGTTTTATAGAAGCGCTTTTACTCACCTGCTTGTTTAAGGATAGCCCCGAGATTTCAGACCAGGATCATCAGGTCAATAACGCCAATCAGTTGGCGGTTGCGAATTCTGGCAGAAAACCGGATCTGGAACTCAATAACGGCAATCAAAAAATTCCTTTGCAAGACTGGGCCACGGAAATTCTTGAGTCCATGAAACCAGTTTGTGCAATTCTTGATAAAGAGGATACCGACAAACCGTATAGTTCCGCATTGGCACAACAACAACTGTTAGTCCAAAATCCGGATTTAACTGCTTCAGCAAGAATACTGGGCTGTATGACTCAAACCGGGCAACCATTCAGTTGTTTCGCGTTAAATAAATCTGCCGAACATGCACGGTATTTCAGTGTCAATAAACTGGATAAAACTCATACACAAGAGTTTAACGATATGGCTGAGCTGTCCCTTGCCAAACAGAAAGAAATCGAAAGCAAAGAGCAAATTCCTTTCGATGATTTTTTAAAGCAATATTTTTCACAAAAATAAAGTAATCTACACCACCATGACAACCTTCGATATTCAGCAATTACAAGCCGAGTTGGCCCATAAAAACCCGCGCACAATCCTTAAAAAAGCGCTGGAGCTGTTTGATAATATTGCGATCTCTTTCAGCGGCGCGGAAGATGTTGTGCTAATCGATATGGCTGTCAATATTAGAAAAGACATTCAGGTTTTCTCTTTGGATACCGGCCGCTTGCACCCCGAAACCTACAGGTTCATGGAAAAAATCAGGAAGCATTACCAGATAAATATTGAATTATTGACACCGGACAGAGACGTACTCGATAGCTTTGTAAAAAAGAAAGGTCTGTTCAGCTTTTATGAGGATGGTCACCAGGAATGTTGCGGCATTCGTAAAGTTGAACCCTTAAAACGCAAATTGGCACATGTTGACGCCTGGATTACCGGCCAACGCAAAGATCAAAGTCTGGATACCCGGCAGGACATACCCGAGGTGCAAATAGACACTGCATTTTCCACCGCCGACCATCCATTGATCAAATTTAATCCCTTGCTGAACTGGAGTTCGGCACAAGTTTGGGATTATATCGAAGCCTATCAGGTTCCTTATAATGAATTACATGAAAAAGGCTTTATCAGCATAGGCTGTGAACCTTGCACTCGAGCTGTTCTGCCCAATCAACATGAACGAGCCGGCCGCTGGTGGTGGGAATCGGGCGCTAAAAAGGAATGTGGCCTGCATGCTGGAAACTTAAAAGATTAAACCTAAAAACCTCGTTCACCACAGAGAAAAATCATCAGTTTGGAAAGAAAACCCGCGAAATGAGCAACAGTAAAAACTCAGCGCCCAGAAAAGTCCATTTCAACTTTACCGTCAACAAGCTTCAGATTGGCTTCAAAGTCAGTGCCTTTAGTCGATTTAAAACCTTTCAGCACCCCGGTTTCACCTTTGCTTAATAATTTTTCAGCCATAGCTGCGGTTATTTTTTTATGCGCGATGGTTTTCCAGATAACCGCTTTACAACCGTTGCGCCATTCGCTACAGCTGTAAGCTTTGGCTGTTTCGATAATCTTGCCGTTACATAGCGGACAATCGGCAATCGGGTCTGTTGCGTTTAGCGCCTGCTGATTTTGTTGTTTGTTAAAACCTATTTCGCCCTGTGCATTAAGGGTTAATTGAGCATTAAAAACGTCATCAATTATTTTAATGGCATAAGCATTCAGAGTTCGGCCATTTTGCAGTAATTGGCACGCCATTTCCCGGGTAATAGTTAAGCCATAGGCCTGCTTCCATAACACAAATTTACAGCCCTCCTTCCAGTGACTACAACCGTAACCTTGCCTGCCTTCAATAATGGGTTGCTTGCAGACCGGGCAGTCGCCTAACTTGCTGTCATCATAAAGCGGCTTTGCTGATTCATCTTTTAACTTTTGGGTAAATTGAATAATCTCGGACATGAATTGATCGGGATCATAAGCGTTGCGTTCTATTTTTTTGAGTTTGGCCTCCCATTCGCCGGTCATCGCCGCTGACTTCAAGCGATTATCCGCGATAATGGAAATCAGATGCCGCCCTGATTCGGTGCTCAGTAACAACTTCTTTTGCCGCTGGATATAGTTGCGTTTGATGAGCACTTCAATAATCGAGGCTCTGGTCGCCGGTGTGCCCAGTCCTTTTTCTTTTAATGCTTCCTTGAGTTCTTCATCATCACAGGTTTTCCCGGCTGACTCCATCATGCCCAATAAACTGGCTTCGTTATACGCTTTGGGCGGCGTGGTTTTGCCCTGATTGATTGAAGGTTGGTGTGGCCCCGTTTCGCCCTGAGCAAAATTGGGCAGGATTTTTATCTCGTTACCTTGTTGGCTAGGCGCATCATTTTTATACAATACCTGCCAGCCGGGCGATTCGATAATCGTGCCTGTGGTTTTAAATGGTATCTGCCAGGTTTCACCCAGAACTGTAGTGATCTGTTTGACGCAAGGCGGATAAAAAGCTGCAATAAAACGCAAGACTATGGCTTCATAGACTTTGGCCTCATCATTGGATAAAGACCCCGGTAATGTGCTCGTGGGAATAATGGCATGGTGATCGCTAACTTTGGCATCATTAAAATAGCGGCTGCTCAGTTGCAGCTTATCAAGATCCAATACCGCCAGCTGTAACTCAAAATGCAGGCGTAACTTTTCCAGCAAGGGTTTCATACCAGACTTCATATCGTTGGTTAAACAACGGCTATCCGTGCGTGGGTAAGTGGTATGTTTTTTCTCGTATAACTGCTGGGCGCACGTTAAGGTTTGATCGGCAGTAAAACCGTAACGAATGCTCATGTCTTTCTGTAAATCGGTCAGATCATATAATAACGGTGGATTGACCAGCTCACGCTTACCTTTAACGGAAGTAATTTCAAAGTCATGTCCTTCAATCCGGCTTAACAAAGCTTCGGCATCGGGTTTCTGATCAAATCGCCCACCCGCATACTGAAAATCGGCCTCTCTGTAGAGAGTATGTAATTCCCAAAAATCCTTGGGAACAAAACCGGCGATATCCAAATCTTTCTGCACAATTAGTGCAAGTACAGGCGTTTGCACACGACCTATCGTCCACAATGTACCCTGCTGGCCATATTTCAATGTATACAGCCGGGTAGCGTTTAAACCAACTATCCAATCCGATTCGCTGCGGCATTTGGCGGCCCGATAAAGTCCATCATAGGCCTTGCCGTCTTGTAATTGAGCAAAGCCCTTGCGTATGGCATCATCCGTTAAGGAACTGATCCACAGGCGTTTAAACGGTTTTTGCAAGCACTGTGTCCACGACAAAATATACCTGAAAATCAGCTCCCCTTCCCTGCCCGCATCGGTGGCACAGATAATTTCATCCGCTGATTTGAATAAGCGCCTGATGGTATTTAATTGCTTTTGCGCAGACTCATCATCGCGCGCTTTCAGACCAAATTGTTCGGGGATGATGGGTAAGGATTCCAAGGCCCAACGTTTCCATTCGGGATGGTATTCATCAGGCTCTTTTAATTCGACCAGATGACCAAACGCCCAGGTAATTTGATAACCATTGCCCTCAAAATAACCATCGCGTTTGTTGTTTATGTTTAAACATTTGGCTATGTCACGGGCAACTGAGGGCTTTTCGGTCAGGATGACTTTCATAGTGTAGTGGGTGAACAACTTATAATTTCAGGTATTCTACCGCTTCTGTACAACTCGCCATAGCTAGTGACAAGAGGATTGGATGAGGGGAACAGAACCTGCCGAGAAAATAAGCGCTTAGGATTGTTTGGGTTGAATACATGCTGCGATTTTTTAATCATAAGATTTTTATATAAAGTGTTCGCAGGGCCGTTTTAATCGCACCCCAGCTTTGTGTGAGCTTGACGCGGACATGATGAGTCATTACACTTTCGGTACTTAAAACCGTACCTGTACTATTTGGAGTTATTATGGATGCCATAAGCTATACCGCTGTCCGCGCTAACCTATCGAAAACCATGGAAAAAGTGTGTATTGATCATGCGCCGGTGATTATTACGCGTAAAAATGAAGCTCCTGTGGTTATGATGTCGCTAGAAGATTATCAGGCAATGGAAGAAACCACCTATCTCTTACGCTCACCCGCCAATGCCAGACACCTGCTGGCCTCCATAGCCGAGCTTGAAGCGGGAAACTGGCTTGAAAAAGAACTCATTGAATGAAGCTCATATTCTCAACTAAAGCCTGGGATAATTATTTATACTGGCAAAATACTGACAAAAAAATACTTAAACGCATCAACATGCTCATTAACGATATTCAACGAACCCCCTACGAAGGCATTGGAAAGCCTGAACCGTTAAAACATGGCCTAGCGGGTTACTGGTCCCGCCGAATTGATGACGAACATCGAATTGTTTATAAATGTCAGGATGATGCTATTTTTATTGCGCAACTTCGCTATCACTACTAAAGGGCATCTCTAAAAATACCCTCTCTTTTTCACCGCGATTTTTGACGAGAAGCAATGGCGCTGAAATGAGAGAATAACAGAGAACCCCCAGATGCGGGGAGTCGCTATTTTTGCGAAAGATTTTTCCGGGCGTCCTGCTCGAAAAATCAGCAAAAATCACGCGACCGCTAATGCCTTCGGCGGCCCCGATTCGTCCTCGTCACCTCGTCTCGACCCAACAAGGGGTCGAGACATAGGCTCCAAATGACTTGATAATCATCTAGCCTGCCTCCCCGATCAGCGCCCGTGGTGTAAAATGGCGTTCTGGATTGGCTACAAGTTACACCTTGATGTGGCAGATGTCGGCATTCCCATCAGTGCGGTATTGACCTCAGCCTCTACCCACGATAGCCAAGTTGCTATTCCATTAGCAAAGATGAGTAACGAGCGTGTTACTCATCTTTATGA
The DNA here is from genome assembly GCA_963849195.1 of uncultured Gammaproteobacteria bacterium. Lineage (GTDB taxonomy): Bacteria > Pseudomonadota > Gammaproteobacteria > Methylococcales > Methylomonadaceae > Methylobacter_C. The sequence goes on along the minus strand of CAWKGQ010000018.1, from coordinate 35,230 downwards.
TGTCATGGATTCTGCTTATGATGTGCCGCAGATTCACGACATGAGTCGCCAATTGGGTCACATCCCGCTGATTGACGTGAATCCACGTCGGGATCAAAGTCTAAAAAATGAAATTACGGCGGAAAATAAACGCTGCCGGTTGGTAGGGCATAAAACCGCCGAAGCAATACGCTATAACGAGCGTAGCACTGTTGAGCGTGTTAATGCTCGATTGAAAGATGAGTTTGGTGGACGGGTTGTGCGTGTGCGAGGACATGCTAAAGTCTTATGCCATTTGATGTTTGGCATTCTGGCCTTAACAACCAATCAGATGATGATTTTAGTCACTTAAAAACAACGCCGAACGGCTAAAACTAAAGTAGTTTTAGGGAGGGTAGTGATAGCTGTGCCCTGATTTCTACAAAAATGACATATATTTACTGAGTAAATGGCCTAATAGTCAGCCAGCTGCTCAAAAAACGACTTATCTGAGGTCATGTGTGACTTACCTTGTTTTCCGGTTGGGATTTTTGCAAGTGGCTCACTATTAAGAATACAAACCTAACCTGCACATAAAAATAATAAAACTCTTAGCTGGAGTTAGTCTTGAAAATTCACCAGTTTTTATGGAAGCCATGCCTAGCCATTATTATTGGCTTCCTATTTACCGGCACACAACCCGTTTGTGCCTTGGAAGTTTTACCGGACATAACGGTAAACCCTCCCCGGACGTCGCTGGAACAGCTTATTGGCAATTCGCAAGTACTGGAGAAGGACGATCTGTCCATTGCTCATGAACGCAGTATCGCCGATGTGATCCAAGGTTTTCCAGGAGTAAGTTTGACAAGAATGGGTGGTTACGGACAACAGACCGGGGTACTTGTGCGAGGAGCCGGAGGGCAGGGACTGATCACGTTGGACGGTATTCCTCTGTTGGCATCGGTACCCGGTCTCCAAAATTTGGATACCTTGCCTATCGAAGCCCTCCAAACAGCGGAAATTGAACGAGGCCCCAGCGCTGCTTACTATTCTTTTCAAGCATTGGGCGGAGCTATACGGCTTTACACGAGGGATAGAGAAGACACAGGCGCCACAGCCTCGGTAGAAGGCGGCAGCTTCGGTATTGTCAGAGAAACCCTGCAAGGTGGTGTTTCCGGGTCGCCTGGCCGAATGACATTGACCCTTAGCCGCGGTGATGCCTTTGATGGTGCTCATCTTGCCTCTGCCGATAACAATCCCGAGCACGAACCTTTTCGATTCACTCAAGGCATTATGCGTTTTTCATCTGATATCAATAGCCGTCTGAATTGGCAGGGCTCAATGTTGTACCGGAAATCCTGGGTGGGTTCGGACACACTTGGGCTTGATAAAATGCGCCGGGTTGGCTTCAAGGATGATAGCCGGAGTTTTGGTCAAGGAGAAACCTGGTTAGCTCAGAATGGCCTGAATGCAAATATAACTCCAAGCTGGAGCAGTCACCTGCAATTGGGTTTTACCCAATTGGCAAGCACTGTCAGGGCAGGCTTACTGGAAAACAGCATGACCAATAGATTGTATTTGGCAAATCTGCGCAATCAACATACGTTGATTGATGACCATCAGAATATTCGCTGGCTGGTTAATTGGGGCGGTCAAGGCAGGCATGAACAGGTCGAGGCTCTGCCTGGCCGTTTTGATGAGAAACGAACTATGACGGCAGGCTTTTTGGAAACCGAGGCCCAGTACCAGCTTTTGAGTGCCCAAATGGGTGTCCGAGTGGAGCATTATGACCAATTCGGCGATCATCCCTTATTTAAAACGGCCGCCGCGTGGACAATAACTCCCAAGTTAATCCTGCGTGCTTCAGGCGGTACCGGTTATCGCATCCCCAGCTATACGGAGTTGCTGTCCCTGTTTTTTGGTAATCCGCTCCTGAAGCCGGAGCGATCCGCCAGCGGTGACTTGGGCTTGGAGTGGTATCCTCTAAACAAGCTGCGCATCAACGTCAATGGCTACTATATCCGTTATGATGACCTCATTACCCAGGCTTATAGTCCGCGAATAGGGCCGGTCACATTGAACGTGTCCGATGCCAGGGTAGCTGGAATGGAATTGGATATACAGTATGCCTGGACGGCATTTCTGGATACCGGGATCAGCTACACTTTCAGCGACAGCCATGATTTACAGTCAAATCGCGACTTGCCGTTGCGCCCTCCTCATATTGCACGGATTTGGGGAAATCAGAAATTAGCCAATCTGCCTATTACTTTGTGGGCGGAAGCTGTTATACGCAGTGGAGGCTGGAATGATTTTGCCAATACAATTCCAGTAGATGAAGCTGTTCAAGTCAATGCTTCGATCCGTTATGCGTTAACAAACCAATTCGAACTTTACCTGCGTGGCGAGAATCTGACGAATACCCGTAGCTCCCAGTTTTATAGTACCGATATGCCAGGAGCTGCGGTATACGGTGGTTTTGAACTGGATTTATAAACGTTATTAATTGAAACTAATCTGTTTGGAGTGCCTAATCGATGCATATTTTGCTTGTTGACGACCATACCCTGTTTAGAGAAGCACTGCTCCATGTACTGAACCAACTGGCTTCACAGGTTGTAGTTCTTGAGGCAGCTAATGTCGAGGAAGCGGCGCAACTGATTTCCCACACTCGCAACCTCGATCTGGTCTTGCTTGACATCGATTTGCCCGGTGTAGATGGACTGACCGCCTTGCCCGGTTTGCGCGAACTGGCGCCTACGGTTCCAATTGTTGTACTGTCAGGATCAGAAGCTTCTTCTCATGTTAAGCAGGCGTTGGATAACGGCGCCGTCGGTTATATCCCAAAATCGTGCAGCAGTCATGAGATGTTATCTGCACTGCGTATCGTGTTGCAGGGCGATGTTTATATACCACCCAAACTGCTGGGGAAGTTGGGGGAGTCTGCGCTATCCTTGGCGGTTTCTTGTGATAACAATAATTCTCGAACGGTATTAACAGCTCGCCAAATAGAAGTTCTTGAACTCATGGCGCGGGGTTTGCCCAACAAATCAATCGCCAAAACATTAAATGTGGCTGAAGGCACAGTAAAACTACATGTCGCAGCCATCCTGCGAGCATTCGGTGCCCGCAATCGTACCGAGGCAGTCATGGAAGCTGCGCGGCTTGGCTTGATGCCTGCCGATAACCAAAATCATTAGTCCTATCGGCCGTTCCAGCCTGGCTAAGCCTAATTCGCAAGGAGGTAATGAAAGCGCCATTAATCAGGCCTTACCGGCTTCAATTTACTCATTAAATATTGTAACGTGCTACGCAGCTTTGCGGGCTGTACCGGCTTATGCAACAGTGGATAACTGCTGGCATCGGCTTCCCGTAAACGTTCGGGTCCGGTATCGCCAGTGATAATCAAAACAGCGACTGGATAGCCCAAACGATTTTGCAGATTTCTCGCAACATCGATACCGGAAACATTTTCCGGCAGCCGGTAGTCGATAATAAGCAACTCCAGCCTCTGTATAGTGGCAGCGAGTTTGTTCACTGCTTCTGCTGGAGAACTTGCCGTGATGACTTTACATCCCCAGCGGATCAGTAAGCCTTTCATACCTTCCAGCACGGCAATGTCATCGTCCAACACCAACACCTGAAGTCCATCAAATGAGTAATTTGGACGATTAGCCCTTTCGTTGAGTTGCCCGGGTTCACTCGCTGTTGTTACAAGGGCTATAGGCAGAGTAATTGAAAAACAAGAACCCCGCCCCAGACGCGAAGTCACTTTAATCTCATGGTTTAAAAGAGTGGCAAGACGTTTGACAATAGCCAGTCCTAATCCCAGCCCTTGCCGCCGGTCTCGCGCCGGGTTCTGTAATTGATGAAATTCGATAAAAATTTCATCAAGCTGGTCTTCAGGGATGCCCTGCCCATTGTCCAAAATCTGAATTTCAATGTTTTGCCCGCGCGGACGGGCGACCACTAAAATTCGCCCTTTTTCGGTATAGCGTAGTGCATTGCCTATCAAGTTGCGCAGCATCCGTTCCAACATGGCTGGATCAGTGTTTACCATTGCTAAAGCCGGACGGATGCGTAATTCGTTATGGTTTTCCAATGCAATCGGCTGAAATTCCGCTTTCAATCGAGCAAAAAGTTCTGTCAGCCCAAACGGCTCTATATTGGGTTTGACAACTCCGGCATCGAGCTTGGAAACATCCAGTAAAGCATTCAGCATGGAATTGATAGCGGCAATCGAGTCTTCAACCTGACCAATCAATAAAGCCGTTTCCGGGCTATGCACCCGATCCGACAATTCGGCGAAAAACAGTCCTAAAGCATGGATGGGCTGGCGCAGGTCGTGGCTGGCTGCCGCCAGAAAGCGGGTTTTGGCGGCATTGGCTTGTTCTGCCTCTTTGCGTGCTTTTTCAAGAGCTTGCTGGCGTTTGGTCAGGTCAGTGATATTGGTGTAGGTTAAAACCCGCCCGCCTTGATTCAGTTCTGATTGGCGGATTTCATAGACCTGTCCATTCTGCAGGCGATACTCTATCCCTTTTTCTGAATGCGCAGGCAATGGGAAATCAGCTGCGTTGAGAATAGACGACAATTTGGCATCGGTGGTAATCATTGCGCCCGCCTCGCCGAGAAGATCGGTAAATCGACGGTTCCACATGCGTAAGTTGTCATCCGGGTCTGACATGCTAATTCCTTGGCCCATATTCTCCAAGGCTGTTTCCAGCAACAACGATTTCTCTTCGGTCTCTCGGCGGAGCGCAACATTTTCGAAGTTCATGTGCAAAGTCTGATTGAGCATCCGTGACAGTTTTATGCTATGTGCAATACCTAGAACTATCAATAGGATAGTAGTTAGGCTTATGGTTATGTTAGTTTTACTACCATCCAGGAGAAGTAGTACAGAAAAAGTCCCTACTGCAGGCAACACAATAGCCATAACAGCAGGCAAATAACAAAACCATGACATAACCGTGCCGACTCCTAAAATCATTATGAAGATGCACATAATCAGCACATTAAATGGTTGTGAAGGTTCCAGGAACCAGGCACAGCCCATTCCCCACCATGAGCCTGTAAACAAAGACCCCATGAGTATCACCTGCTTAACTTGTCGGATATCAGTAATAAGCGCTCCCTTATGAGTATGATAGAAGCGTAAGGAAATCCATCTGAAAAAATTAATTGCAGTGAGTATAAAAAACCAGATTAAAAGTAGCTGATGTGAAGCATTATCCCAAAGAATAAAGATCAGGATGATAGACAACGGTAAAATAGAAAAGAAAACATATCCGCCTTGCTTTGTTGCAACCCACATCCGTTCCACTTCAATTTCATCATGAAACTTTTGCTCTATGCTATTCATGGTTTACGCCTCAACTAAAACGAATTTGTTCAGCTTTGAAAAATCGTAGACAACCCCATACCCGCTTGAAAGCAGCGTGTTAATTCCAGACTAGAATCCACTCAGTCACTTAACTCAGAGGTTATTAATCTGTTTTCAGATTAGTAGCATAACCCCTAAGTCGCAACAGACCATACGGCTTATATCTTTTTACCTATCGTAATAGTTTGAAGTGTTTTAGCCGATTCCAGCATAGCTCTTATGACTATCGTCCATGGATGGACATATAGAACGACAGTCTTTTATATACCCCTTTAGCCCAATTGACCCGATTTAATGAATCTTTTAGCGCTAAAGGACTAGTCCGCATGGGATATTTAAAAAACAAGTTAACTTCATCATACTTTTATCCAAGGACATCGAAAAGTGTCCCTATTTGAAATTCTGTCGCGCAAGATTCATATAAAGATTTAACAAATTATTGGAGAAAAACAATGACAACAAATACTGATTCATCATGGTTCCCTTTATTTGAGTTCCAGGACTATATCTATCAAAGCTTTTTGGTGCTTCCTATGCCAGAAGAAAACGCCGCTTCTCCGGGTGCAACTGTTACTGCTAAAAAATGGGCGAAGGGTGACTTCATATGCGGCCAGGCATTTGGCGGCGTGGGAGGAAGTGGAGCGTATTCACTGGATGGTATTTTACGTTTCAAACCAGGCGTGGAGCTCAAAGTTTCAGCAAAGGGCTTCAATGGGTCGGGAAATGCTCCTGCTTCTTTTGAGGCAACTGGTACAGGAACAGAAGGTCCTACGAAGGGCGCAGTTTATTCGCTCGTTGGATGGGTATTTCCAGAGGAACCAATGGGTGAAGGATCTGCAAGAGTTCTAATGATCCGTGGCTCTGTGAGAGCAGTACGTGGCGCCGATACAAAACCGGAGCTTGATCTGGGCGGCATGCCACTCGGAACGGTGGGGGCATTTGTAATCACGAGAGAACTGTAGGCTGGGTTAAAACTTAGCCTAGGCCGGCTTAATTGTTTGGTCGTAGGGTTTTGTTCCTCAACCTAGCCTACGGGCTACCTTGCCTAACAAATTAGTCAAAGGGACACGCCGTCCGTTGGCAGTTTTGAAGTTTGGCTTTTAATCGGAGTTTGGTGGCTTCACTTAAGTCCTTTGAGTGACGCGCCCTTTACTGTGACGTTAGGTCTTTTATTATTAAATTGGAGAATAATTATGAACAATTCAATAGTTGGTTTAGCGAGGACTCCTGAACACCTCGATGTTTTCTCAATTGGTGGCGATGGCAGGATGAGAACCGCTTGGTGGCATGAAGCCGCACAATGGTCAGGGACGTTTCCCATCGGCGGCTATTTTCCTGTCGGTGCACCTGTAAGCGCAGTAGCGCGTTCACCCAACAACCTCGATTTGTTCGTGGTGGGTAATGATGGCCGTGTCTATTCCAGTTGGTGGTCTGCCGGATATGACTGGTCGGGCGTTAATGACACCTGGCGGTCACTCGGGGGCTATTTTCCTGTCGGTGCGCCAGTGAGCGCGGTAGCGCGTTCACCCAACAACCTCGATTTGTTCGTGGTGGGTAATGATGGCCGTGTCTATACCAGCTGGTGGTCTGCCGGACGCGACTGGTCGGGCGTAAATGACACCTGGCGGTCACTCGGCGGTTATTTTCCTGTCGGTGCGCCGGTAAGCGCGGTAGCGCGTTCACCCGACAACCTCGATTTGTTCGTGGTCGGTAACGATGGCCGTGTCTATACCAGTTGGTGGTCTGCCGGATACGACTGGTCGGGCGTGAATGACACCTGGCGGTCACTCGGGGGCTATTTTCCTGTCGGCGCGCCGGTAAGCGCGGTAGCGCGTTCACCCAACAACCTCGATTTGTTCGTGGTGGGTAATGATGGCCGTGTCTATACCAGTTGGTGGTCTGCCGGACGCGACTGGTCGGGCGTGAATGACACCTGGCGGTCACTCGGGGGCTATTTTCCTGTCGGCGCGCCGGTAAGCGCGGTAGCGCGTTCACCCAACAACCTCGATTTGTTCGTGGTGGGTAATGATGGCCGTGTCTATACCAGTTGGTGGTCTGCCGGACGCGACTGGTCGGGCGTGAATGATACCTGGCGGTCACTCGGCGGCTACTTTCCTGTCGGTGCGCCAGTAAGCGCGGTGGCGCGTTCACCCAACAACCTCGATTTGTTCGTGGTAGGTAATGATGGCCAGATGTACACTTCTTGGTGGTTTACCGGAATCGACTGGTCAGGCGTAAACGACACCTGGATATCCCTTCTTAGGGGCGTACAAGTACCTAGTGTTTTTACAAGTCAGATTGTCTCGGGTGGTCTTGCGGCTCTTGGAGGTTGGTTAACAATTACAATTTACCCGGACGGATCAATACGCTGGCAAGGACACGCTCACAATAGTGGAGCCGACAACTATGACTTCGGAGTTAGTGCAATAGTCCGAACCCCCTCTGGTCGCGCCGTTGCCCTAGTTCATAGCGGCCATGTTGGCGGAACCTTCAGCTCGGACTCTCGTGATCACGACTGGGACGTAACACAACCGCCCGACACCTGGATTGCTGCGAACTTCGGCGAATTTATAAATGCTCAGATGCAGACTAACCTGGAATACAGTAGCGATATAGGTTCCGCTCTCGAAAAAGCAGTTGGCTGGCTCCTTAAGTTCAGCGTGGGCGCCGTCCTGGCTCCCGTCGGAGCCGTACTTTTCGTCGGCATCGAGATAGGGTCACTCATCTCTACCGATTCTCTGGTTCCCGGGGCTCGGTTAGCTGAGGGGATATTGTGGATGGCCGGTCCCGGGAATACTGTGTTCGCAATCATCGCGCATGGTATTGCCAGCCTCGGTAGCCGCACTCGGGAACTGACAGAGGAAGAATATGACTGGGCGAATAATGAGGTGTTCTCGGGTGCTCTCCCGCCACGTAATCGGATCGTGCTAACCGATACGATCGGAGGCGATAATCGCGCATTTACCTTTCCCAGGTTCGATGGCAAAATCACACTTAATATGGGGTCGGTTGCGTTCGATGATCCGAGGAATTATCCAGGCTTTTCATGGGGGCAAACGTTCATCCATGAGTTAGTGCATGCCTGCCAAATCCAACACACAAATATAGACCTTACGCTACTTGCCGACGCATTCGCCAGCAAAATATGTGAAGCAACCGGCGGTAATCCATACGCTTACGGCAATGCCGGACCCGATTACTTATCGTTCAACTTAGAGCAGCAAGCGCAAATTGTAAGCGACTGGTTCGCAGGAGCCGTACCTGCCGGCAGCAATCAATCTAAAACTCCAAAAGATGAAAGCAGCCCATACTTTCGGTATGTCACAGACAATGTTCGTATTGGGCGGCTGTAAAGTATAAGAGGCATTGCGTACGCTCGTACATCGGTGAAATTGGAGGGTGAATTCGACCAAGCAATCCAGTATAACGAAGCCACAATATCGAGATCTATCTCAGAATTTTCTTGAAGTTCTTTTTGAATTACACATAAATGGGGGGTTATGTTGGCATGGCGAATTTTGCCAGCCTTAAGTGCTAACGAAGGAAGCGCATCTTTTGTGCTGGAGACTTGATATTGATGTGCTTCACTGCATACAGCACATTCTATATGCTGATGGATTTGATGGGCTGAGCTCCGATTAAACTTTATACCATAATGATCTGCCTACTAGCCGTTTATATTGAATGAATATTTTTTGCAAAATAATAACCGCATAGCGGTCATTTCAATTACTTTGGAGATAACTCATGAAATCAAAACACATCGTCTTTGTCCACGGCCTCTTCGGTTGGGGTCCTGATGAACTTGAAGGTTTTCCCTACTGGGGCGAAGCAACACAACAATTTAAGAACTTTATAGTACACGAGGCAAGTTGTGGGCCAGCGAGTTCTTTTCACGACCGGGCGTGTGAAGTGTTTGCACAGATCAAAGGCACAATAGTCGATTACGGTGAAAAACATAGTCATGATGAAAAACATGCCCGGTTTTCCGATGATTTTACGCAGTCTCCCAGGTATCCATTAGTACCTGATTGGTCGGCGGATAATCCGGTAATCCTGATCGGGCATAGCGCCGGCGCTCAAACGTGTATGCAACTGCAGCAATTGCTTGCTGATAAATATTGGGGAGCTGATACAAGCGCGGATTGGATTGAAGCCATTGTTTGCGTTGCAGGCGTAATTAATGGTTCGACGCTGCCTTATTTTCTGGGCTGTGACAAAAGTACTGGAAAACTGACTGGCCCTATAGGCAATTTTATCGGTAAAGGCGTTCAAATTGCCGCTTTGGCGTCAGGAAGCTCGGTGGAAAAGTTCTATGACTTCGACTTGGATCAATGGCTGGGCGATGCCGAGTTTATCGACTCCGACAGTGTCTTAAAAGCCTTGGATACCAGTCTTTTCGCAAAAGGTGAAGACAATCTTGCTTTTGATCTCTCGTTACAAGGCTGCCTGAAAGCTAACCAAAAATTTCAAACCAATAAAAATACTTATTACTTATCGATAGTGACCTCGCAAACAAAACCGCTAAAGCTGCCATTAATAGCAATTAAACAAATCCCGGAATTATCCAGGATGAATCCGCTGCTAGATTTTTCGGCTGCTCAACAGGGAACAATGTTGACATTTGATAAACAGAAACCACCTATTCCCGGCTGGGGAACGGATGATCTGACCGTTGATAAATGGCAGGAAAATGACGGTGCTGTCAGTTCCATTTCTCAACGCTATCCGTTTACAGCAGGCAACCATCCCTTAGGCGGCGAGGGATTTTTGGGGGGCGAACCAATCGAAAAAGGCAAGTGGTACTTCGAGCGCGCCGAAAAAAGTACAGGACGAAGATTTGATCATTTGGACGTCGTTTTTGGTTATAAAAGTGAGCTTTCCGGAGACACGGTCGAGCCGCATAAAACGCTGTATAGAAATATCAACGCACTTTTATGCAAGCTGCCGTAACTATGGCTATTCCGACGGAGAGCGGCCAAGCTAATAGAGAAACGATTCCGGATCAGTTGTATTTAACAGTTTAATTTTCAAAAAATTCAAGTGGAATTATTTACAGATTAAGCGCTATTTAATTGGATACACTGTAAGTGAAGAGTTTGAAAGTAACTCTGCAAGGATTTAACAAGAGGTCGCCTTAGCGAGCATTCCCGACTGGGTTATAAGCATTGTTTTTATCCTAGCTCAATGCTAGGACAAAAATAACTGAATTTGTCCGAAAATGAGTGAATTTTGTCATTGCATCCGGATAATTTAATGGACAGTATTGACGTGTGAAATACATTAACGTATTCAGACTCAAACATAACTTTGCGCTCTGGAACATCGGCGTATTCTTACATTAAGCCCTTATCCAGCTTGATGAAAGAATATTGGGTGACATCACAGCACAATTGCGCGGTGAGTGATTATGAATAAGAACGATAATAAAAAATCATCAGGGCTCTGGGTTCACCGATTGTTCAAGCAATCAGGCGCATCGGTAACACTGCCTCAAAGTAAAACCTATTATGCCCATCGCTATCATGAAGGCCATGACGAACTGGAGCGTAGCCCACTCAGCGCTTTATTTTCCGGTGTAGGCAACCGGGAGCCTGATACAGCTAATTCCCAACGGCTTTTCGAACATAAGTCACCAATATCGAAAGGCGATCCTGTCACTGTTGAATCGGCTCAATCCTGTGATGCAAATCAGTCACAAGCTCCGGGAGGCACATTCGATCCTGCAAACGGTGCGTCGTTAAATGCTCAATTCACCGTTCTGAACTGCTATGACGAAACTCCCGATACCAGAACGTATCGACTCGGCAGACTTAATGGGCAGACTTTTGATTATTTGCCGGGGCAATATATTACGCTTTCAATTGTTATCTCAGGTCAGGAGTACAAACGCTCGTATAGTCTGGCGTCGAGCCCTGCTCGCTCCAAAACCCTTGAGATCACCGTAAAAAGAGCGCCAAACGGAGTAGTTTCCAACTGGCTCAATGATCATCTGAAGACCGGCGATACCCTCAATTTAAAGGGGCCATTCGGAAAATTCAGTTGCATTAATCATACCCCTGAAAAAATTCTGTTTTTAGCGGCCGGCAGCGGTATAGTCCCAATCATGTCAATGTTGCGCTGGCTTACCGACACCGATGCCCGTGTTGATATTAGGCTATTACTGTCTTTTCGTACCCCAGAAGACATTATCTATCGGGATGAGCTTATGTTGATCGCTGCCCGCCATAAAAACATCACCATGGCCATTACCCTGACGACAGATTCGATTGCCCGGTATCAGTGGCGTGGTTTAACCGGGCGCATTAGCAAAAAAATGATCAATAAACTGGCGCCTGATTTGCAGGAGCGAACGGTTTATTTATGCGGGCCTGATGACTTCATGGCGGCGTGCAAAAACAAATTGCTGAAGCTGAAATTGCCGCCTGAAAAGCTATTTTGTGAAAGTTATACAGTCAATAATCCGATCAATAAACCCAAGGATTCCGGCCTTGGCCAGCCATCGAGGATTGAAAGCGGAAGCTATCAGGTCACCTTTGCCCAATCCGGCAAAACGATTGCTGCCGACGGACAAATGACGCTGCTGGATACCGCAATCAAGTACGGCATTCTCATTGCGCATGAATGCCGTAACGGCAATTGCGGCGAGTGCATGATTAAGTGTCTGAAAGGCAAGGTTGAAATGACCGATCAAGCGGAAATCGATGATTTTGATAGAAAAAATGGCTGGGTTTATGCCTGTTGCGCCTATCCGGCTTCCAATGTGGTGCTGGATATTTAACATAAATTTTGCAATAGTCCCAATCAACTATTGAAGGAGAAACACCATGTTCCGATTATTTAAAGCCAAGCAAAAAATAACGCCTCCTCCGGTCACCTTGTTACCGGGTTCGGAAGGAGAGCATTATCTGCAAGCCAAATACGGCACTACTCAGCGCGCCTTGCGCTTTTATGACAAGCAGGTGTTAAATTATTTATCGCCGGTCATGAAAGAATTCATCGCCAAACAAGAAGTGCTGTTTATTGCAACGTCCGATAAACACGGCGACTGTGATTGCTCTTTTCGTTTCGGCAAGCCCGGATTCATCAGACCGCTGAACGATAAGTATCTGGTGTATCCTGAATACCGCGGCAACGGCGTCATGGCCAGTCAGGGCAACATTACCGAAAACCCGCATATCGGCATGATTTTCGTTGATTTTTTTGCCAGCACGGTCGGCTTGCATGTCAACGGTAAGGCCAAACTGGCTGAACATGAAGACTTGATGAAATTCCGGAAAGAGTTGCCGCGGGATGTCATCGATGAGATGAACGCCGAAGGCAAGCACCGTCCTGAACGCTGGATTATGGTTGAAGTCGAAGAAGCCTATATTCACTGTTCGAAACACATACCCTTACTAAAAAAAGCGGAAAAAGATATTACCTGGGGTACGGACGATGATGCTCTAAAACGAACTGATTTTTTTGCCCTGCATGACCTTCCTCTTTACCAAAGAATGGGCGGAGACTCAGCCATTCAGGCCATTACCGAATCCCTTACCCGGAAGTTGGTGCTGGACGGCAAACTCGGTCCGCTCCTGGCTGAAATCACTTTGCAAACACTCCTGGACAGGCAGAGCTATTTTCTCAAAACCGTGTTTAACGCGCAGGGGGCCGAACAGGAATTGCCGGAAAATTTACGCGAACTTTATAGAAAACAGACTCACTCAAACATGGATGATATGTACCTGGATATTGCTCTGGGGCATCTTAAAAAAACCCTGACTGAACTGGATGTGCCTGAGCATGAAATTGGCAAGTTGATGGCATCCCTGGGGAGAAAAAGCACGGCTTAACAACAGTAGCTGCATTGCGAAAGACGATAGTGTTTGCAGTTTTAGAATAGCTTTGGGGAAGAACTGGACGCTGATTAATGAGGGAGGTCAATGATTGGCAGAAAATGAGGGAAACATGTCATTGCACAAAAGTATCTGATAAGAGTAAATTTGTCTGCGCCGATTAACTTTAGAGGTAAATTATTTAACCACTCATTTATTCATGGAGTTCGCTGAATCCGTTAAGGAATCGAGAATTAAATCAGGCGTCATCTGATTTTTGATGCAAGGATAATAATAAAGCGGAACTTCCTACTTACTTTGTATCGAGGAGAATCAAATGTCCGCTTACAACGAAATGTTCAAATTAATCCACAAAGATATCGCTTTCATTGAGCGTGCAGTATGCCAACCGTGTAAGGAGGAGATATGAACATCCATTTTTCGCCCCCATCCGATAATACTTCTCCTCAGGTACGCGTTGCAAAAATACGGCCTGTCAGTATAGTCACTTACCCCGGCGTAGAAATTATCGATCTTACCGGCCCCATGGAAGTTTTTGCTTTCGCTAATAATGCCTTGCAACGATCCGGTATTTGCAGTGAACCCGCCTATCCGATGCAAGTGCTGGCGGCAAAACCGGGGCCGGTAACATCTTCCTGTGGTCTTCAGATTATTGCCGATAAAGCCTATAGCGATGTCCAGGACGGAATCGATACCCTGTTGATTGCCGGCACTCCTGAGGTAAGTTGTTTGTTGTGTGACCCGGCCTTACAGGACTGGGTTCGAACCATGGCGCCCAGGGTCAGAAGGCTTGCCTCTGTCTGCACAGGTGCATTTCTGCTCGCGGAAAGCGGCCTTCTGGATGGTCGCAGGGCGACCAGTCACTGGGATTATTGCGATTGGTTGGCACGTGATTATCCATCGGTAAATGTTGAGCCCGACAGGATTTTTGTGCGCGATGGCTCAATTTCAACATCGGGAGGCGTAACGTCCGGTATTGATATGGTGTTATCGATGGTTGAAGAAGATTGGGGAAGTGAGGTGGCTTTGCTGGTCGCACGCTATCTGGTCGTGTTCCTGAAACGGCCTGGCGGTCAATCCCAGTTCAGCGCCTATTTGACCAGTGAGGCTACCCGCCCTGAACTTAAAGAATTACAGGCCTGGATCATACTTAATTTAACCAGCGATTTGCGGGTTGAAGCGCTGGCTGAGCGCATGTGCATGAGTACCCGGAATTTTGCACGGTTTTTCTTGACTGAAACCGGCATGACGCCTGCCAAGTTTGTGGAAATGGCGCGCATAGACGCCGCCAGGCAATATCTGGGTAGCACCAATCTATCAATTGAGATCGTGGCCGACAAATCCGGTTTTGGTGACACGGAACGTATGCGCCGCGCTTTTATCCGCCAGCTGGGCGTTAATCCGCAAACTTATCGCGAGCGTTTTGGCCTCTCTGACCTTCATTCAGTTAAAGCAGCCTAGATCAAGCGGATCAAGAAGTTATATTCTCATTGAAGAGTGTTGGTATAACCAAAAATTAAAATCAGGAGAACTTCATGCGTATATTATTAATTTCAACTGCCTTTTCCGGACTGACTCAACGTTTTTATACCGAGCTTGAAGATGCAGGTTATATCGTGTCTGTTGAATTGCATCAGGGCGACATGGACCAGTTGCTGGAAGGTGTAGCGTTATTCAAGCCGGATTTAATACTGTGCCCTTTTTTAACAAAACGTCTTCCTAAAGAAATTTATGAGAACACTAAATGCCTCATCGTCCACCCCGGCATCAAAGGTGACCGAGGCCCGTCTTCTTTAGATTGGGCCATTCAAAATGGCGAGCCGGAATGGGGCGTTTCCTTGCTGGAAGCCGCCGAAGAAATGGATGCCGGTCCTATTTGGTCCAACAAAACCTTTCCCATGCGTCTGGCAACCAAAAGCAGTATTTTCTATCGGGAAGTGACACAGGCAGCAATCGACTGTTTGTGGGAGGTGTTGACCTATTTTGATGCCCCGGATTTCAAACCCGAAGTGCAGGACACCAGTAGAGCGGATTATAAAGGCAAGTTACTGCCCTCAATGAAGCAAGAAGATCGCACGATCAATTGGAAAAAACATAAAACGGATGAAATTTTAAGACGAATCAACGCCGCCGATGGCAGCCCAGGTGTGCTGGATGAAATTTACGAAACGCCGGTTTTTATTTTTAATGCCCATAAGGAAACGCACTTAACCGGTAAACCGGGAGATATTATTGCAACTGCAAATCATGCTATTTGCCGGGCAACAGTAGACGGTGCGATCTGGATTGGCCATTTAAAACCGAAACTGGAATCCGGCGCCAAAGGCATAAAATTACCGGCTACGTTCGTTTTAAAAGACCTGTTGCCCAAGGCAAGCCCCGGCACTTCGTCCTTAAAAAGCCTGTTATCCAAAACGATCAAACATATTGAAATCGACTATACCAAACCGGGACGGCAGCTTGCTTGCCAGGAAGTTTGGTATGAACAGGAGGGTGATGTCGCCTATATCTATTCGCCTTTTCATAATGGCGGTATGAGTACGGAGCAGTGCCATATCCTGCTGTCGGTTTATCAGCATGTAGCGACTTTGCCGGTAAAAGTGATCGTACTGATGGGCGGTGAAGAGTGCTGGTCAAACGGCATTCACCTGAATCACATCGAGGTCGCGGAGTGTCCGGCTGATGAATCCTGGCACAATATCAATGCGATTGACGATATTGTCTATCAGATTATCACTACCCTGGATAAAGTAACCATTTCCGCGGTTGCGGGCAGTGCCGGTGCCGGTGGAGCCATTATGGCGCTGGCTGCCGATAAGGTATTTGTCAGGGAAGGCGTCATTTTTAATCCGCATTATAAAAATATGGGCCAGCTTTACGGTTCCGAGTACTGGACCTATTTATTACCCAAACGTGTTGGTTTGGAAATGGCAACGTCATTGACGGAACAACGCTTGCCCATCAGTGCCAAGAAGGCATGGCATATAGGGTTGTGTGATAAGGTTCTCGATAAAAACCACAGGATTTTTGCAGCCCAAATTAGACATTTGGCAAATGCCAGTGCTGCCGATAGCGAGGCATTGCAAAACTGTTTAAATGAAAAAGCCAAAACGCGCTGTTATGACGAATCGTTAAAAGCGCTGGCTTCTTACAGAAAATTCGAATTAACGCAAATGTATGCGAATTTCTATGGTAACGAAGATTACCACAACGCACGGAAACGTTTTGTTTATAAGATAAACGACGACAAAACAACGCCTGAAAATATTGCCAGCCATCGCCGGAAAGAGGGATTATCCATATTGCCGGCTTCAGGAAGTATGGTTCACTTCGTATGGCAAGATTATTACCAAATGGGTGATGAGCTGGTTGATAGTGAACATAAGGATTTATTCATTCTGGCGGATCAGTTAGTCTCTTCCATTAATAGGGAAGAACTGATCAAAAATAGCCAGTTGATTTATCAGCATGTCAAAAAGCATTTTAAAGGTGAAGAAAAACTGATGAAAAAATCAGGCTTCCGAAACTATAAAGGACACGTAAGGGAACATAATGCCATGCTGGAAAAACTGACCGATATGGATCAAAAAATAGCAAATGATGACTGGAAGCAAAACGATATTCAGGAATTCATGGATAGATGGGGAAAGCATATTATTAATTCCGATATGGCGTTTGATGCTTACCACAAAGAACAGGAACTTGACACGGTATAAGAGTGAATAAGTAATAAGGTAAATTGTAAAAACTGAAAACTTAACCGTTCAGAGTATAAGATAAATTTTTACTAAACAACCCGAGGAATTAAGCCATGAAAACAACAGATGAATATGGTCAAAAGCTGGTCGAGCTTATTGAACGGAGTGCCATGATTGATAGATTGGTAGTGAGATCCCGGCAAGCAGCGGCGGATGTGCAACATGAACTCGAAGAGTTGCGGTCTAAACAACGGGAAACTACTGAAATATTGCATAAATTTGAAAATTCCAGCAGCAATGTCTGGGAGAATATTGGCGGCGGTGGTTAACTCTTTGTAACCCCAAAGCAGATGTTAACCTTTCAATTAACTCAAAGTATTACTTTAACCTGGGTTCCCCTCGCCCCACCCTCTCCCTCTGGAGAGGTTTTTTTTCCGCACGCAATATGGCAACAAAATACATCTATGTGATGGGTTCAGAATCCGGAGCAGGAAAAAGCACGGTATGTCTGGGTATTTTGGCGCAGTTATTAGCGTCGGGTTTTACCCCCAGCCGATTAGCCTACATCAAACCCGTCACACAATGTATCGCAAAACAGATTGTGGCCCTGTTTTGCGAACAAACAAAAATCCCCTGTATAGACATAGGCAATCTGGTTTTCAAAAAAGGCTTTAGCAAGAATTTCATTGATGGCTTAACAAAGCACTCCGACGAATTGATGGCGGACGTATTGGCCTCGATATTCAGTATAGGCAAGGACAAAGATGTAGTCATCATCGACGGTGTTGGCGATCCTTCTGTAGGAAGCGTTGTCGGCGTATCCAATGTAGACGTGGCGTTGTCATTACCTTGCAGCGTTATTTTTGTCGGCAAATCCGGTATTGGAGCTGCCATCGACAATACGGTGCTATGCGTATCCTTTATGCAACACAAGGGACTGGCAAACATAGGCATTATCTACAATAAAATACCACTTGCGGCTATTGCTGAAATTAAAAAGTATATAGCAACAAGATTGCCGGAATTATTGCCCGAGATAACGTTGCTGGGTTTTATAGGTAAAAATCTAGTCGTTGAAACTCAGTTGAAGAAGAACTCAAGCGAAGACATAGCCCGCTG
This sequence comes from uncultured Gammaproteobacteria bacterium, assembly GCA_963849195.1. Taxonomy (GTDB): domain Bacteria; phylum Pseudomonadota; class Gammaproteobacteria; order Methylococcales; family Methylomonadaceae; genus Methylobacter_C. The sequence continues at coordinate 17,234 of CAWKGQ010000018.1, read as the reverse complement.
GTTCAGTTTATACATAGACCCAAAAGCCCTGCTCTGTGACTGGCTTGGATTAGGTTTAATTAGCCATACCAAAGCGGTTCAAAAATGAATAACAGCGCAGCAACACGAACCCCCCAACACCTGGCTTTTAAGCTTGGAATCATGATTGGCCTGTTCTGTCTGGCTGTGCTGTTGTTACCCGCCTATGACAGGCTTCATGTCCGTGGCCCAATGAATACCGGTCATGACACACTTAAATGTGATTCCTGTCACCAAGACGCGCCGGGCAGCTTACGCCAACAAATTCAGGCCAATCTGCGCTATGTGTTAGGTCAACGCGATCACTTGGCGGATTTTGGCAATCAAGCTGTGACTAACGAAAACTGCCTGGATTGCCACGAACGCCCTAACGATCGACATCCGGTCTATCGTTTTCTTGAGCCGCGCTTCCTCAAAGCCAGGGAAAATCTGAGCCCTCAGCTTTGCGTCTCCTGCCATACCGAACATAAGGGGCTACGGGTCACTCGTACAGAGATAGGCTATTGCGTGAACTGCCACAAGAAAACAAAACTCAGAAAAGATCCACTGGATGTGCCGCATGACCGGCTAATTGCTCTCAAGCGTTGGGAAAGCTGCCTGGGTTGTCACGATTTTCACGGCAACCACATCATGAAAACAAGGAAGACAGTCGAGCAGATCATTCCTGCTGAAAAAATTCGCGCCTATTTCCAAGGTGGTGCTTCGCCTTACGGAGACGATCGCCACTACCAAGCCAAAAAGGAGGCCAACCATGACTAGTAAAAGCTTCTGGATTACGCTGTTTTCCCTGGGTTGCCTGGGTATCTACCTGTTCGTCAGCGCGCCGCCACCGCTGGATAATCAAAGAACCCAACAGGCCACTATTTCTGTAGAACAGATGTTCACTTTGCTGCAAGCTGAAAATGCAGCCGCTCGGTTAATATGGGCCAAAGACATCGTCGGCGAAGGCAAAAAGGCCGGTCTGAAATTCGATGAACACTGGCGCGATGCCGATTTGGAAGCCGGACCATTACCTGCGTTATTTCTACGCGAAACGGCAAAAAGCATGGAAAAAAGCCCGGTGCGGCTCAGCCTGTTTTTAGGGTCGGATTACCCAATCAGCCCCGACAACCGTTTCGAAGGCTTGCAACAGGAAAAATTTCAAGCCCTACGCCAATCCCGGCAAGCGCAATTTTTTTATATGCCAGATACCGGCTTGCACACTGCCATGTTCGCTGATATTGCCGTTGCCGCACCCTGTATCGAATGCCACAACAAACACGAACAATCGCCTAAACATGATTGGCAGGATGAATGACATCATGGGGGCGGCGACCTGGTTGTATCCGGCATCAGCAGTCACCCTGGAAGACATACTTAAAGCTATCACAGTCTTGCACCAAGGTATCCAGGATGCTTACTCGGCTTATCTGGAAAAAGCCAAAACCTTTGCCCATCCGCCCGTCATCGGCGATCGCTGGCCGCGCGACGGTTATTATCTGCCCAGCCTGGAAGTGTTCATGCAGGCGTTTTTACAACAATCGGCCCAACACACCCTACCAGCCCTTGGTGCGCTCAGTAACTCTCGGCAGAAAATTCCGTTAAAGGAGCCTGATCATGGTACTGTTGAATAAACTCATCAAGCATGGCGGCCAAAGGAAGCCAAGCCCATCCACTATGGTTAGCCCTGCAAGCAAACCGGCAAAATCAGCGTTCAGTAAAGGCTATTTTTGCCTGGGGTTGCTGTTATTAACGGCTTTCGCCCTGCAGGAATTCGGTGCAGTGAATTGGCCCTGGTTGGCAAAACTGCAATCTGACGATGTCTACAAGCAGCTCTCAGGCTTCGCACTGGTTGGTTATCTCGTTCACCAATGGCGCTGCTCGGTGCTCCGCAACCAGGGCTTGATACAAAAAGCGGCTAAACTGCTTAATCAGCATAAACTGCTGGGCGCATTAGCGCCTGCGTTCTTCTATGTCCATGCCCAGCACATTGGTTACGCTTATTTGCAAGTCTTGAGTCTGGTCTATTTCGCCATTTTTCTCACCGGGCTTTGCAATGTCGAGATCACTCGCATTCGTAAACACTGGTTTCGAAAAATCTGGATTACTGCACATGTCGGGCTGGCGACAATCCTGGTGTTTCTTCTGGGTTATCATATTTACATCAGCTATGCCTACCAATGATTACACGGAAAGTTGGGCAGGCTTTTTTCTCCTCTTTCTTTCGTTTATTCTGCTAGGCAAAAAAGCTGACCCAGTTACAATCAGCCTGCTTGAAAACTATCCAAATCCCCCCATATTAGCCATTACTTAAAAAACTTTTTAAAAGGTAAACACTATGCGGATGGATAAATTAACCGGCAAGTTTCAAACAGCATTGGCTGATGCACAAAGTCTGGCCTTGGGAAAAGACCACCAATTTATTGAACCCGTACATCTAATGATGGCATTACTGGACCAAGAAGGCGGCAGTATCAAGCCGTTGCTGGCTCAAATTGGCGTTAATACGCAGATGCTGCGCACAGAGCTGGTTAAGGAGTTAGGACGTATCGCCACTGTTAGCGGATCGGGGGGTGATATACAGCTTTCCAATGAACTATTAAGGCTGTTGAATTTAACCGATAAATTAGCCCAAAAGCGCAATGATAAATTCATCTCCAGCGAGTTGTTTCTACTGGCCGCTTGCGAGGAAAAAGGGTTTTTAAATGATCTGCTCCAAAAAGCAGGCGTTATTAAGAAGAATGTCGAAATAGCGATAGATAAAATGCGCGGCGGTGAAGCGGTTGATGACCCAAATGCTGAAGATCAACGTCAGGCATTGAATAAATACACCATCAACCTGACGGAGCGTGCTGAACAAGGCAAACTTGATCCCGTCATCGGCAGAGATGATGAAATCCGTCGCACGATTCAGGTCTTACAGCGCCGCACCAAAAACAATCCGGTGTTAATCGGCGAGCCGGGCGTAGGTAAAACGGCGATTGTTGAAGGTCTGGCGCAGCGTATCGTTAATGGCGAAGTGCCGGAAGGCATTAAAGGCAAACAAGTGCTGGCTCTGGATATGGCGGCATTAATTGCCGGCGCCAAGTTTCGAGGTGAATTTGAAGAACGTCTGAAAGCCGTTTTAAATGATCTTGCCAAACAGGAAGGCCAAGTCATTCTGTTTATTGATGAACTGCATACCATGGTCGGCGCGGGCAAGGCAGAAGGCGCAATGGACGCCGGCAATATGTTAAAACCCGCCCTGGCGCGTGGCGAATTGCATTGCGTAGGCGCAACCACGTTGGACGAGTATCGCAAATATGTCGAAAAAGATGCCGCGCTGGAGCGCCGTTTCCAAAAGGTGCTGGTTGACCAGCCTTCTGTTGAAGATACAATCGCTATACTGCGTGGCCTGAAAGAAAAATACGAAGTACATCATGGCGTTGAAATTACTGATCCAGCCATAATTGCGGCGGCTAACCTGTCATACCGTTATATTGCTGACCGGCAACTGCCTGATAAAGCCATTGATTTGATCGATGAAGCAGCCAGTCGCATACGCATGGAAATGGATTCAAAACCAGAAGAAATGGATAAACTGTACAGACGTTTGATTCAATTAAAAATGGAACAAGTCGCGTTAAAGAAAGAAAAGGATGCCGCATCCAAAAAACGCCTGGAAATTCTGGAAGAAGAAATTGCCGAGTTGGAAAAGGAATATTCTGATCTGGAAGAAATCTGGAAAGGAGAGAAAGCCTCATTACAAGGCTCTGCATCGATTAAAGAAAAGCTGGAACACGCCAGAACGGAACTGGAAGCGGCAAGTCGTACTAATGATTTGGCGCGTATGTCAGAGTTGCAGTACGGCATTATTCCTGCGCTGGAAAAGCAACTGACTATGTCTGCGTCAGGTGAAACCCAAAAAATGACCTTGCTGCGTAATAAAGTCACCGAAGAAGAAATCGCCGAAGTCGTCTCAAAATGGACGGGAATACCCGTCTCGAAAATGATGGAAGGCGAGCGTGACAAATTATTACGCATGGAAGAAGCCCTCAGCAAGCGCGTGGTCGGGCAGGATGAAGCCCTGAAAGCCGTCAGCAATGCCATACGCCGCTCCAGAGCCGGATTATCCGACCCCAATCGCCCCAATGGTTCATTTTTATTTCTGGGCCCTACCGGGGTGGGTAAAACTGAATTGTGCAAGGCTCTGGCAGAATTCATGTTTGATACGCCCGATGCGATGGTGCGTATTGATATGTCCGAGTTTATGGAAAAACATTCGGTCGCCCGGTTGATAGGCGCGCCTCCCGGTTATGTGGGTTATGAAGAAGGTGGTTATTTAACCGAACTGGTCAGACGTAAACCCTATTCGGTTATTTTGATGGATGAAATTGAAAAAGCGCATCCTGATGTCTTCAATGTCTTGTTGCAAGTACTGGATGATGGCCGCTTGACCGATGGCCAAGGCAGAACTGTTGATTTTAGAAATACTGTCATCGTGATGACCTCAAACCTGGGTTCGGACATTATTCAGGAGCTCGCAGGTGAAGCCCTTTACCCGGTAATGAAAGCGGCTGTGATGGAAAAGGTCAGCCAGAACTTCCGACCAGAGTTTATCAACCGGATCGACGAGGCAGTTGTTTTCCATCCGTTAGGACGTGAACAAATCAGAGCCATCTCCGGAATTCAAATTGAGTTACTGCGTAAACGGTTGCTGGAGAGAGAAATAGGCTTTGAAATCACTGCCGAAGCTCTGGATTTGCTAGGTGAGGCAGGATTTGACCCTGTTTACGGTGCAAGACCGATGAAACGTGCTATTCAGCAACAGCTGGAAAACCCGCTGGCACAAGAAATACTGGCAGGTAATTTTGCAGCCGGTGACACCATCAAAGTGGATGTTGACAAGGAGGGTTTACGGTTTTTCAAAGATTAACTGTTCTTGGCATAGAGACGCGCAAATCGCGTCTCTATTGGTTATTATCGATAAAATCGTAACAATATTTACTATCGTTAATAAAAATTAAATTTTTGTCTTAAGTAAATCCCTGATTTCAGTCAGTAATAATTCTTCTTTAGTGGGTTCTGGTGGGGCGGGAGCAGCCTCCTCTTGTTTCTTAAGTTTGTTAATAAGCTTTACCACCATGAAAATGGCAAAGGCAATAATAGTAAAATCAACCACAGACTGAATAAAACTGCCGTAATTAAGCGTTACGGCAGGCACTTCGCCCACAGCATCTTTAAGAGTGATGCCAAGCTTGGTAAAGTCCATGCCGCCAACAAGCACACCAATGGGAGGCATGACCACATCAGCGACCAGAGACGATATAATTTTGCCAAAAGAAGCACCAATAACAATACCTACCGCCATATCAACGGCATTGCCCTTGACGGCAAACTCTTTAAATTCTTTCAAAATGCTCATAATCGATATCCTTCTTATTTAGTGTTAATAAAGACAATTGTTTAACTTTTTTAATTGCAAGGATACTTTACCAAGTAAAGTTAAAAACGATGAGTATAAAATCAATAAAAATACGGTATTTTTAAAAAAACACAGCAGACTCTCAATCTCCAAAATGAAACCGGATCTCGGAAAGCAAAAGCCCAAGTTTGTTCATTATTTTTCAACACATCAATTTATAATATGCTTTATTAGAATCAGGGGCTGAGTAGTTACAAATACCATTATTGGTGAAGGTAAAGAACGTAAAAGTATTTTTAAGCTATAATTGGCCACTTTTTTATTACCTAACGTGTAAACACCGTGTCGAGTATAAACAACGATTTATCAACTTTTCAGGGACTTATTCTCGCCCTGCAACAATACTGGTCAAATCAGGGCTGTATTTTATTGCAGCCGCTTGATCAGGAAGTAGGTGCGGGGACTTTTCATCCTGCCACATTTTTACGCGCCATAGGCCCAGAGCCCTGGAACACGGCCTATGTGCAGCCATCGCGCAGGCCGACCGATGGCCGCTTTGGCGAGAACCCCAACCGACTCCAGCATTACTACCAGTTTCAGGTGGTTTTAAAACCGTCGCCGGATAATATTCAGGAACTGTATCTGGGTTCGTTACGCCATTTAGGTCTGGATTTGCTCGAACACGATGTACGCTTTGTCGAAGACAATTGGGAATCGCCCACCCTGGGCGCATGGGGATTAGGCTGGGAAGTCTGGTTGAACGGCATGGAAGTAACCCAGTTCACCTATTTCCAGCAAGTCGGCGGCCTTGAATGCAGACCGATCACCGGTGAGATCACTTACGGTCTGGAGCGCATTGCCATGTACTTGCAAGGCGTTAAAAGCGTTTATGATCTGGTCTGGACCAAAGGCCCATTCGGTATAGTCACTTATGGCGACGTTTTTCATCAAAATGAAGTGGAAATGTCCGCTTACAATTTCGAACACGCCAACGTTGAGTTCATGTTCCAGTGTTTCGACACTTACGAACAGGAGTGCACCAAACTGATCGCATTGAATTTACCGTTACCGGCCTATGAAATGGTGCTGAAAGCCTCGCATGCCTTTAACCTGCTGGACGCACGCCATGCCATTTCGGTTACGGAGCGCCAACGCTATCTATTACGAGTCAGAAACATGGCCAAATCCGTTGCTGAAGTCTACTACCAACGCAGGGAATCGCTGGGCTTCCCAATGTTAACTGAACAGGGAGCATAATATGAGTGCAAGCAAACATTTACTGTTCGAGCTGGGTTCAGAAGAACTACCGCCCAAAACCTTGCTAAAACTGAGCAACGCTTTATTGAATAATATCATCCAGGGGCTTAACGCCGCCGAGTTAACATTCACCTTCAGCAAGGCTTACGCCACGCCCAGACGGCTGGCAGTTTTTATCGAAAACCTGGCTAGCGCACAACCCGATAAAACTGTAGAAAGACGCGGCCCTGCATTGCAAGCGGCATTCACACCCGACGGCACTCCCAGCAAAGCAGCCTTGGGTTTTGCGGTCAGCTGCTGCACCAGTTTCAATCAACTGGGGCGCTTGAAAACCGACAAAGGCGAATGGCTCAGCTTTACCCAAGCCATCAAAGGGCAAGCGACTGAAAACCTGATCCCCGACATTATCCGTCAAAGCATCGCCGGATTGCCGATTGCCAAGCGTATGCGCTGGGGCAGCTTCACTACAGAGTTTGTCAGACCGGTACACTGGGCTGTTTTACTTTATGGCGATAGTGTCATTGACACGGAAATTCTGGGCCTCAAAACAGGTGCGACAACGCAGGGACACCGCTTTCACGCACCGCAAAAAATTACATTGATTAAACCGGAAGACTACGCGGATACCTTATACAAACAAGGCCGCGTCATTGCCGATCTTGAACAACGAAAAACGCTGATCCGCGACGCCGCCCAAAAAGCCGCCGCCGCAGTCAATGGTAAGGCGCATATCGAGGACGATTTACTGGAAGAGATTGCCGCCTTGAACGAATGGCCGATGCCCATTACCGGGAATTTTGACCCGCGTTTTCTGGAACTACCCCCGGAAGTATTGATTACCACGATGCAAACCAACCAGAAATATTTTCCGGTTGAAAATACTGATGGCGATTTACTGCCGAACTTCATCACATTCAGCAATATTGAAAGCAGCAACCCAAAGTCCATACAGCAAGGTAATGAGCGGGTGGTGACCCCGCGTCTTTCCGATGCGGAGTTTTTCTGGAATCAGGATCGGAAAAAAACCTTGGAAGATCGCGTAGAAAGTTTGTCCAGCGTTATTTTTCAGGAGAATTTGGGTACGGTTTACGACAAAACAATACGGGTGCGAAATCTCGCGAAATTTATTGCCGGACACTTGAACGCCAATGTTGAATTAGCTGAACGCGCCGCATTATTGGCCAAAACCGATCTAATGACCGAAATGGTTGGAGAGTTCGGCAACCTGCAAGGCATTATGGGACGCTATTATGCGCTGGCGGACAACGAGCCGAAAGAGGTCGCTCTGGCAATTGAGGAACAGTATTTACCCAAACAATCCGGCAGCCCGACTCCAGGAAGTGTAACCGGGCAAATTCTTGCCATTGCAGAAAAAATAGACACGTCTGGTCGGTATTTTTGCAGTCGGTTTAATTCCTACCGGCGACAAAGATCCTTATGCCTTACGACGCGCCGCATTAGGCATCCTTCGAACCATCATAGAGAATAAACTCAACATCAATATCGTTGAGTTGACGGAATTTGCCAGTGTTCAGATTAAACTTGGGCCTAGTCATGTTGGTTCTGGAGATAAAATGTATGCAACAGGGTATGTTGGTGATACGCCGCCAACAACATCCGACCGGGTTATCGATTTTATTTTTGACCGTTTAAGAGGCTATTGCCTCGATCACGGCTACACCGTCGATGAATTTGACGCAGTAATCGCCGTGACTCCTGCCGAACCTTTGGATTTTATGCAGCGTTTGCAGGCGGTTAAAGCCTTCAGGCAGTTGCCCGAAGCGGAAAGTCTGGCAGCGGCGAATAAACGCATCCGCAATATCCTGAAAAAATCCGATACTCAACCGGCTGCAAGCGTTGGTACCTTGCTTGAACCTCAAGAAAAACAGCTATTGCAAGCCGCACTGCAATCTGCCGACGACATTCAACCGTTACTTGCACAGCGCGATTACCAAGCGACACTTAACCGTTTGGCGGGGTTACGCAATGATGTCGATGCATTTTTTGATCATGTCATGGTGATGACCGATGATCTTGAATTACGCGCTAATCGGTTGGCATTGCTGAACCTGTTGTCCGAGCAGTTTTTAACCTGTGCCGACATCTCCAAATTGCAATCGTAAGCAACCGGAATTTATTTGATTCTATGCGTCAAAGTTGCGTGGATTATTTTGCTCGGGCTAGCGCCATTATAAATCCGATGCGGCTATGATTGATGAATTACACTTACTACTCATCAAATAACATGCTTAAAAATAACTACGTTTTAATTGATAGAGATGGTGTAATTAACCATGACTCCGACCACTTCATCAAATCACCCGAAGAATGGAAGCCCATTGAGGGCAGCCTTGAAGCGATTGCTCTATTAAATAAGCATGATTATCATGTTGTCGTCATTACCAATCAATCGGGGATCGCACGTGGCTTGCTGGATGAAGCCATGCTGGAAAAAATCCATGCAAAAATGTATCAACTGACTGCGGAAAAAGGCGGCAAAATTGATGCTGTTTATTTTTGTCCACACGGCCCGGGCAGCAATTGCGCCTGTCGCAAACCAAAACCCGGTTTGCTTGAGTTGTTTGCCATGGACAAAAATATCAGTCTGAGAGGCATCGCTTTTATCGGAGATGCTCTTCGTGATGTTCAAGCCGCGCAGGCCGCTGGTGCAAGCCCTATACTGGTAAAAACGGGTAAAGGGCAACAAACTCTAATCGAAAATCCCTACCTCAATATCCCTGTTTTTGAAAACCTCTATGAAGCAGCAAAACACATTACATCAACACAATAAAATCCGGCTTTATCTTGGATCGAGCCTGTTATTTATTGGCATCTTTTCGTCCGCTACAGTTGCCGGCCTATTAATCTTGCTATCGATACCCTTTAGTTTCTCAGTGGGCTATAGAATTTCAGCGATATGGTGTCAACTCGTTTTATGGATGACCAAGGTTTTTTGCGGTCTTACCTATGAAGTTGAGGGATTGGAAAACATTGACGCAAATCAGCCTGCAATCGTATTCAGTAATCATCAATCTGCATGGGAAACGCTTGCGTTAAGACATATTCTGCCGACTCAAGTCGTGTTATTAAAACGCTCGCTGACTTGGCTACCAATTTGGGGATGGGCATTAGGTACATTAAAATCCATAGCCATAAACAGGGAAAACCAACGCGAGGCATTGCGCATTTTACTGGAGAAAGGCACAGCATATTTAAACCAGGGGCTTTGGGTGGTTATTTTTCCTGAAGGCACTCGCACTGCTGCAGGAGAAGTCCGCAAATTCAGTGCAGGCGGAGCCATGTTAGCGCAAAAATCCGGATATCCTGTTATCCCTGTCGCGCATAATGCCGGTGATTATTGGACTCGTTATAGCTTTTTAAAATATCCGGGAATCATCAAAGTGAAAATCGGCCCGGTTATTGAAAGCAAGGGGCGTAAAGCTGCGGACATTAATACCGAGGCTGAAAGTTGGGTAGTGCAGACAATAAAGGAAATGTAAAAAAGTTCAAACCTGTACCTTGAACCTTTCACCCCGAACCTTAATATATGTGCGTATAATGACTCATCTCGCTACATTTAAGTTTAAATCATCAATAACGGTAACTCCCATGAAAAAACTACTGCTGATCTCTCTATCCGCATTATTACTACCAGCTTGCGCTGATAAAAATCAATATGAACAAGCTGTATTAGAACAAATGCAGAAAGAGCAGGATATTAAAGACTATAAAATAACGCCTGAGTACATGACCAAATGCGTCGTAGATACGACTTCACAAAATATGCCCGGTATTTTTGCCCTCGACCCCAAGCGACTGATGGCTTATCGTAACTATACAAAAATGCTGACTCTAACCAAGTCTGCGGATCCTAAAAAGACCCTTGAAGAATTACGCACTGATTTTGGCTCAGCTAAAGATCTTGCTGATGCTCATACAAACTATACTGAAAGCTTAATGGAGTGCTATTCCGCAGTCATCTCGGAATCCGAAAAAGCTGCAAAAGAAAAAAAATAAACACTAGCATGGATGGGTAGAACACTAATAGACCTATCCTGTGTTGATCAACATAACAAAGTCCATTAGCCAAAAAGCTGAATATCCCTATTAAACTTTTTTATATCCATACCGGGCCAACTATCAAGAGACTCAGCAATTCGCTGGTGATCGCTATGTCTTAATACATATATCGTTAATCGCTGCTCGTCTGCAAGCGCAACAGACTTTTACGAGCCAAGTGCGGCAGCAAAAGCTTTAGCGGCATACGCAAATAATGTGAACGTACATACAGCAGCCAGCGCGCCAAGCTGACTGACTTCCTGGTCATATCAGGATGTTCCGGCAATAATGCCAGCGGTACCAGCAAATCCATAAGCCAACGAATGATTAATGGCGCCGCAATAGTCGTCTTTATGGTTTGCCACTGATCATTGCTTATCGGCGTATTCAGAAGCAGATGGCTATATCGGAGCGTGTAATAAAGTGGCCGTTGCAAGCCAAGCATAATTGCGCGTGCCAACAAGTCTTTTAAAAAATCAGGATATTGTGCGTAAAAATTTCGCAATAATTGATCCAGATCGACCAAATCCCTTAGTTTGTTACTCAAATCGGAATCAAAAAATAAGTGTACGGCACTATGCAGCACCATATCGCAAGGCGATAATACTTTAAAGGTTTCGCCCTTAATACTAATCGCGTCATGAAACAGTAAGGCAGGATCAGGTTTTAACTGACTGGTCGGCGGAATAATGGTGTGATGTATATCAACTTCGATAGCCCTTAAGATATGGCGTAAAGGCGGAATTTCATGCATCCACTGGCGATAATACTGTTGATCATAGTCATCGACTTTCATTGATTGCCAGTTTTGGTTTAACAACGTTTGTTCGATAAGTTCAAGCGTTTGCTTTTCCACCATAATATCGACATCGGATAACAAACGGACACTGGCAAAAGGCAGGCCGGCAAGAAGATAAGCCCCCCCTTTTAAAACAATAACAGTGACTGGTAAGTCTGCTAATGCCCGCCGTAAACGATTAAGCTCCCATAATGCTTGACGTTGACGGAATTCGGCGATTTTCTTGGCGGCTGCAAAGTGGTTTTGTGCTTTTTCAGGCAAGGCATGATTTAAATTCTGTTGTTCAATTAGCCAGCCAATATGTGCGGACAGTTTACTGGCTTTAGCGGTTCTGATTAATAACGACCATTGCCGGCTATTATAACTGGTCACATCACCTGGCGTTTTTAAACAAGCAAGCAGTAGCGATTTGGCAGCGTAAGAAGGCTTATTGGCTGATCATGAGTTAGCCGATCTATTTGTGCAATGGCTTCATTCAAATCACTGTACATGAGGTTGTAACAAGCGCAATGCTCGATCATATCGCGAATCAAGTTAAAACCGGCTTCACCTTGCAGTTCATAATTAAAGGAGTTGGTTGCCAATTTAAGAAAAGCATAGGTTTTTTTTAATGAATCTAACTTAAAACTTGAGTCAACCTGGTAACGGGGAAAAATAATCCAAGCCGGAGTTGCTGTTGTTTTCATGTTCGCAACGCTTTCGCTGGGCGCTCTTAGATGACCAATAGTACCTTTGCGAGTATTGGGGAACAAAGGACCAACAAATACTTGTGGAGCAAATGTTTTAATGACGGCAATGGATTCGTTTTTTAATGGCGTTGGCCTGGGGATGGGTAAAATCCGACCATCACAGGGTCGGATCATGCAAAACTCATCGGAAAGAAAGCGCCAACCACGCTGCGCCAAGGCAGCACTTAAGGTACTTTTTCCTGATCCTGGAATCGCCGGTAAAATAAGGGCCTTGCCGCCTCTTTCCAATACTGCGGCATGCAACATCAGATTTTGCTGGCCTTGCCTGGCAATACACCAGTTTAGTCCCCACTCAAATAAGGGCATGGCATGGCTAGCAGCAAAAGGCTGGAATGGTTGTTCACCATCGAGATTAATAATGACTTGAGGGCGCAACCAATGGCGATAATTGGCAGGTGGATTGAGATCAATATAAAAATCGACCAAGGTATCGGCAGTTAAAACAGGGAAATCCTGATATAAATCACGAAACGTATTTAAAAAACTTTTTTGTTTGCTACGCAGCCTAAGGCTGTAAGGCCCCACATCCAAACGAACTCCTGTTGCACTGCTTGCCATATCGATGAGCTGTCGTAATGAAAAATCCGCAATTTTCATTCGCAACTGGAGTGAATAAGTCCAAGATCATCAAATTGTTCGAGTAACGATTTTAATTGATCGCTGATGTCATCTGTATTTTGCGCTTGATACAAAGCGCATATATGCGTGGTCAGTAGGCTAAGTGTTGCCGGTTGCTGCATGAACTGTAATGCGTCAAGCGCCAAGAGATTTAATTGATGTGTTTCACCAGACTGCGGATTGTAAACAATTGTATCTCATCCGTTTGTGTAGTGTACACACCAATATTTTTTTTTATAGCTTCGCCATTTTTTGTCTGAAGGCATTTCCATAGCTTTATCTATAAGATTTATTTAATGAAATAAAAGGAAAAGCGTCGTTATTTAATGCATTCTAGGGAGTACCTTGATTTATCGAACAATACAAGAGTCAGATGCAAAAGAAACCCTGAAGTAGAAGTAGATAGCGCCAACCACATTAGTTTTATTACCATTTTCGTCAACTTGGGCTAGCACATAGCAATCTGACTCAGATGGTCCAACTTTTCTGCATCTCCAGTTCCATTTTTTTTCATTTTCTTGTTTGGTAAGATCAGAATCAACAAAAGCAACCGTAACTATTGGAGTTATCTGTATTATTTTATACCATTTACTGTATTGGCATTTTAAAAACTGTTATTTTGATATATGCCGCACCACTTAGATTCTCTGCACTAGTCTTTATTCTGAACCAACTATCGTCTGTGGTCGAACGGCTTAGCGAGCGATACTGAATTAGCCTTCTAGTTTTGCAACGCAGCAAACGACTTGTAGCTGCTAATGCTGAACCGCTGCGTAATGTTAAAATAGCAGGAATTGCTACAGCAGAACCTTTAAGAAGAGCACGTCTTCTTTGAGAAAGCTCATCAGTTGAGATGCCCACTTTGGTATTATGGTCTAAGTCGCTCATTTGATGACTCCATCTTAATGAAAAAGTTAAAGAAAAATTTCATAGTATAACTCTAAGCTATTTCTGATTGTTTTTCAATATTAAAAACCGACAGTTTCTATACCGTCATTATTCCTCAATCATTCAAGAACCCGGAGTTGACCGGCAAAAGAGGCATCAATTGCAGTACAGCTTCTTGGAAAATGCTAAATCGATTCATTCTAATGTTATAGAGCGAGAGTCGGTTTAATCCGAATCACGAGCTTCATGGTAAACCGATGAATTGCCATACCCGTGACACTAAGGCTATTATAACTATAACTATTTATACTTAATTACACATCAAATCCTACCCTCATGAAATCACCCTTAGTCGTCAGCGCTGTTCAACAACCCTGCAATAAAGACAGACAAACAAACCTTGACTTTTCCATTTCAAAAATATATGAAGCCGCCGCAGCCAATGCGGATCTGGTGGTATTACCCGAACTGCATCTAGGGCCGTATTTTTGTCAGAACGAAGATTATATTAATTTTGATCTAGCCCAGGCTATTCCAGGGCCGACAACTGAAGTTCTGTCAGCCGTGGCTAAAAAATTGAAAATCGTTATCGTCTCTACCCTCTTTGAAAAAAGAACGCCGGGGCTTTATCACAATACCGCCGTTGTTTTTGATAAAGATGGCAGTATTGCCGGAAAATACAGAAAAATGCATATACCCGATGATCCGGGTTTTTATGAAAAATATTACTTCACGCCGGGTGACTTGGGTTTTAAACCGATAGAGACTTCAATCGGCAAATTAGGCGTATTAGTCTGCTGGGACCAGTGGTTTCCAGAGGCCGCCAGATTAATGGCTTTAGCCGGTGCGGAAGTATTAATATACCCTACCGCCATTGGCTGGGATCCTCAAGATAGCCCCGAAGAACACCAACGCCAGCTGGATGCCTGGATTACCATTCAGCGCTCTCACGCGATCGCCAATGGCATTCCGGTTGTTTCCTGCAATCGTATCGGCTTTGAACAAGCGCCCGGCTCAACGACAGGAATCAACTTCTGGGGAAATAGTTTTATAACAGGGCCGCAAGGCGAAATAGTATCCCAAGCCAATGATTCAGAAATAAAACTATTAACTTGTAAGCTTGATAGCTCGCGCATTGAGCGGGTCAGACAAATATGGCCCTATTTGCGTGACCGCAGAATTGATGCCTATGGCGATTTAAGCAAACGTTTTATCGATTAACAAGCCCGGAAACGATAACCTAAACGCATCTTGCGAATGCCTTTGAATGGAGTTTACTTTGCTCTACCCACCCCGTAAAAGCTAAACCTCAAACTCAGAGCGGTCATGGCCGGCGTTTACCAAAGCTTGCAGCCATATTGGCATTACCCCGCGGCCTGTCCATGTTTTTTGAGGATCTTCTGGATGAAGATATTTGACAGGCACTTTAACGCCTTTACGCGCCGATTTTTTGTCAGTTTCATGAATGTCTACAGTAACATCAATAGATGCAGCCAATTCTTTAATCTGCGCTATAACGTCCTTACGCTTATTTGCCTGTATATTTTTTAATGCTTTTTCCGCGCTATCAATAACAGCCTGTAATTCACTTTCAGAAAGCTTCTGATAATCGGTCATTGTTAACCCCTCAATAATAAGAATTTATAAATATTCTATCATTATTGATACTCATTTATTAAAAGTAACTCATATTATTAAGGCAATATAACAACAACGAAAATACTCAGAACCCGGCAATAATTATAATATTGCAGGAAGGGCTTTATAGCCGCGTAACCATTCAGCGCCCTCCCCCCAAGGGTCGATATTTAGCCCCATAATACCCCACAAGATACTAAACCTGACCGTTCCGGCACTTCTGCATCGATAGCTCCTGACACAAGCCGCGCTTAAATAATTCTGCCCGCATCTGTTCAATTCGCCGTGCGCCTGGTTCATCCTCATAAGGCCGGTAACTGACGATTATCAATAATTTTGCGGCTGAACACCTGAACATCAGAAAATTCAACAAATCCAAGGTAAATTCGTCGCACCAATGAGAGTTATCCAGAATCAATATAAAGGTAGAGTTGCTGCTCAGCGTCTCAAAGAAATCGGCGCCTTCCCGCAACATGCGGCCGCTATTGATATGCGATACTTTCTGCTGAAGCATGGCGCACTCATCGTGGTCCAGCACATTCAGCATTTGATAAAGCCAGGTTGGAGCTACATGGTTCAGACGCTCGATGAGCAATCTTCCATAAGGCTCAAGGCAGCGGCGCTCAAGCGCTTCCAACAAAGGTAAAAAAGGTTCAGCGACGCAGCCCATCGGCACGCAACGGGCGCGCAACACTGCAAGATCGAGATGTTGAACTTTGTCAAGGAAATTATCGAGCAAAGCGGTCTTCCCTATGCTGTGTTCGCCGTGCAAAAAAACCAGGCGCCGTTCTCCGTTTGATGCCGACTCAAAGGCTTCCTGCAACTGGGTCAGTTCCTGAGTGTGTTCAAGCCTGGCAGGAAATGCCTTGGCTTGCGGCCAATAATGCAGGGGGCTGGTCTCAATCGCTTCAGCAATTCGATAATGCTCCTTAACGGTAACTTCAGCCAGAAAGCGGTAGCCCCGTTTGCAGACAGTCGCAATATAATGGGGCGTTTTGCTTTCGTCGTGCAAGACATTGCGCAGAGAATTTACCGCCAACCGCAATGCCGAATCATCAACAATCCGGCCGTCCCACACCGTATCAAATAATTCCTCATGGGAAATCAGACGTCCCGAGTGCAACAAAAAATACATCAATAAACGATAAACCTTAGGCGTTAATGTAACTTTCCGTTTCTTTATCCCACAAAATCTGAGTAGCCGTATCCAGGCGATATGGTCCGAATGCGTATATATTGTTCTGTTCCATAGGGAAGCCCTCAAATTTTTTCATGACTGGAAATATACTTGAGCCAGGCCCAAGAATTAAGTCAATGGACAGGAGCATACTGAACTCTTAATCCATTGACCTAATAAATCAGTTGGAATAGCAGAAGCAGCCCCATGCTAGAGGATACAGATTTTCTTTACAATTAGTAGAAATACCTATGCGATCCCCAGTGATTAAGAATACCAACGCCGGATGGTTAAGTTTTGTTAATACGTCCCATGAGATCGTAGGAAATGCAACCAAAGGCATGGAACTATATTCCCTATTGAGGGTAATACTTAGCATTTCGGACGGGATATATTCCGTCCGTTTCGGGTCCTCAAATATTATTATTAACGTTAGGGAGGAAATGCTAACGAATAAATAACAATTTGCTAACAACTTATAACAGTGGAGTCAGTATATTAAAAACCAACTAATGGACTAAGGATTCGGCAAGCAATAACTTCCCGATTTTGCATGGTATGCCGCAGGTCAGACTTAAGTCTGATTTACATCTAACCGGAAAATTATTTGCAGCTAAATCCTTAGCAGCTTTGAGGGGCTCACTAAAG
>CAWKGQ010000017.1:0-147949 GCA_963849195.1 uncultured Gammaproteobacteria bacterium | reverse complement strand
GTTGTTTTACAACCTTAATTCTACTTTGTCAGATTACATGATCTATCTTTTCCAAGATCGTCATTCCGGCATGGATTCACTCCGGGCTTTCCTGCCCGGAGCCCTTCGGGTTAATGCAAATCTGTTCCAGACAGATTTGTGCCGGAATCCAGGCCCCATGGATGGGTTTGAGCCTACCGTCCATGGCACTGGATACCCGCTTCCCGGCGGGTATGACGATTTGTGCATTAATTTGACAAAGTAGAATTAACCCGGCCAGCTTATTGAGTATCAGTCCGTCAATACACTCAAGATCAAAAAAGCGGTTTCCGCCGCTAGAACACACAATCAGTAGATGATCACTTTGCTGTCGTTAAATGCGCGATTAGCGTCCGCAGTTGCGGATTGTCCGGCGCAAGTTTGACAGCTTCGGCAAATTCAATCAAGGCGGCAGATGGATTGGTATTCCTTCAGGGCGCTGGCTCGGGTATTCAGCCGATCGGCAGGAATTTGCCTCTCCGGCACAACGCCATGAATATGCGCTGCCTCAATACACACGCCACGCACCGAATCGGTTAGCAGCGGAGCGGCCGCCAAAACCCGGTTTACTGGATCGACGGATTCGAGCGAACATAGGTATTTATACGTATTGTTTTTCTAGCATGAAGTGTTAAAGTCTTGGTAAAGGTTAAATTGGTGGTGCGCTTTTTACTATGAATGGTTGCATTGTTAAGGGCTGTCTGATGTCTACCATTAGCTGCAGCACAACCAGTAGTCAGCATCGGGCAAGCCTCAAACCTAACAGAGCAGGAACGATGAAGCAACTTTCTTTTATTTTGGCCACAATCTTAGCCAGTGTGAGTTTTGCAGGGGAACCTATGCCTGCGACAAAGCTCGAGATTGCACATCTGTTTTCGTATTTACAGGAATCCGGGTGTCAATTTGACCGTAATGGAACCTGGTATGATTCTGGTGAGGCAGTGAGCCATCTAAACAAAAAGTATCAGTATCTTACGGGAAAAGGGTTGATATCGTCTTCTGAAGACTTCATCGAAGGTGCTGCATCAGAAAGCAGCATGACTGGGAGAGCCTATCGCGTAAGATGTGGTTCAAATCCAGCCGTAAACAGCGCCGATTGGTTTAAAGCTGTGCTTGAAAAATACCGTAAAGGGAGGCATTGATACCCCAACGGGAGGATGGTCCATGCCGCGACCCCGGCTTCGATCAGCAGTGCGAGTTCATTTGATTCTTCCACACAGGAGGTAAAGTGATCTGCATCAGAGATAACTGTTTTAAGGGCGAATTGATTCTTTAGTGCCCCAACCGCTCAAGGGCAGCCATGCGCGCTCCCGTCTGTTCGAGCATGCATACTGCTGATGTTGGCCGCCTTGCTCTTAACCGGCTGCGCCAGCGTACCGAAAGATTACCCCCGCACGCCTTCAACGGCCTTCCCTGATTACGCGAGCACCGCGATTGGAACCTATTTCGAGAAAGCGGCCGCCAGTCATCCGGGCCAGTCGGGATTTGGGATCCTCCCCGATGGGAGCCGGGCGTTTACTGCGCGGATTGCGATGACCGAGCTGGCGGAAAAAACCCTGGATATACAGACCTTCGACTGGGAAGCGGACGCCACCGGCCGAATCCTGGCCGAGCGCCTGGTCCGGGCCGCCGATCGCGGCGTACGGGTACGCATCCTGGTGGATGATCTGCACCTTGAGGGGCGTGACGCAGTCGTGGCTGCCCTGGATGCGCACCCGAACATCGAAATCCGTCTCTTCAATCCCTTCGCCCATCGTTCGGGGCATGCGCTGGACTTCATCGCCGACTTCGATCGCGTTAACCACCGCATGCACAACAAGCTCTTTGTCATGGACAACGCGGTCGTGATCGTTGGTGGTCGCAACATCGGCAACCACTATTTCGAGGTCCATCAGCAGGTCAACTTCCGCGACCTGGATGTCATCGCGGGAGGACCGGTGGTGCGGGAGGCCTCCGGCGTGTTCGATCATTTCTGGAACAGTGACTGGGCGGTGCCGATCCGGGCGATGGTGGATCGGCCCGCCACCGAGGCCGATCTGCGAGGGTGCTGCAAACCGGGCGCGAACAGACCGCCAAAGAACCCTACCCCTACCCGCTCGATCAGGATTTGGCCACCCTCAAGTCGAAGGTGACGGCAATCTTCGACACCTTGATCTGGGCGCCGGGCCACATGATCTTCGACGACCCGAATGAGATCAAAAAATACGGGCGCACGACCACGATGACGGAACGTTTTTTCCGGCGCATCGAGCGCCTCAACAGCGAGTTGCTGATCGAGGTGCCCTATTTCGTGGTCCGTGAACGCGGACTTGCGGCCGTGAAGCGTTTGCACGACCGGGGTGTCCGAATCCGGGTGCTGACCAACTCCCTGGCCTCCAACGACGTGCTGGCCGCCCACGCCGGCCATGCAGAGCATCGCGACGAGCTTATCGCCGCCGGCGTGGAACTCTATGAGCTGCGTTCCGACCCGGCGGTCAAAAAGCGGATCTTTTTCCTGACAGGTTCGTCCCGCTCATCACTGCATAACAAGGTCATGGTGTTTGACCGCAAGGATGTGTTCATTGGCAGCCTTAACCTCGATCCTCGCTCGGGAGACATCAACACCGAGGCGGGACTTTACATCGAAAGCCCGGAACTTGCGGCCCAGGTGATTGCCTATATGGAGGAAGGAGTGCGGCCGGATAACAGTTACCGGGTCCTGTTGGACGCGGACGGTGATTTATACTGGGTCACCGAAACCAACGGGAAGACAGAGCGATACGACCATGACCCGAACAGCACGGCCTGGCAGCGCGCCAAGGTGCGCTTCATCAGGATGCTGCCGGTCATGAACCAACTTTGATCCGGGTTTCGCGAGTTTGATTATCCTATAGAGCACGTGCTGTTTGCTTTTTTTCAGTAATGTTTGTTCTTATCGAGCGACCTTTAGGTGGGGGACGCATCGATTTTTATTCATCCACCGTAACTATGTAGGAGAAAGACAATGTCTAAACAAAAGTTATATTCAGGGTTGCTCGGCGCAGTACTGATGCTGGGTTTGACGCTTTCGAACCAGGCCATGGCCGGTAAGGATGTGACCGAGGCGGAAGTGCCCGAGGCGGTTGTGAAGACCTTCAAGAAGGCCTATCCGAACGCCGCGATGGTCGAATGGGAACACAAGAAAGTGCATATGGGCAAGTTGAAAGGCCTGGAATTGTACGAAGTTGAGTTCGAGGATGCAGACGGCATAGATCACGAAATATTGTACGGCGCCGATGGTAAGCTTTATAAAGGCAAGATGGACTAGCCGCGCGGGTTCGTTTTCAGGACTGTTTGTACTTATCGAGCGACCTTTCAGTGGGGGACGCAGCGATTTTTATTCTATCCACTGTAACCATGTAGGAGAGAAGTCAATGTCTAAACAAAAATTATATACAGGGTTGCTCGGCGCAGCGCTGATGCTGGGTCTGACGCTGTCGAATCCGGCCATGGCCGGAAAGGACGTGAAAGAGTCGGAATTGCCCGAGATAGTTTTGAAGACCTTCAAGGAGGCCTATCCGAACGCCAAGAAGGTCGAATGGGAACACAAGAAAGTGCATATTGGTGATCTGAAAGACCTGCCCTTGTACGAAGTCGAGTTCGAGGATGATAACGGCGTAGATCACGAAAATTTGTACGGCGCCGATGGTAAGCTTTATAAAAGCGGTATAGACGACTAGACGCGCGGGTTCGTTGTGAATAGCGGCCGACCACCTGCTGACCGGCCGCTATTTAGCTTGATGTCTTCATACTTTGCAAACCCGTCCGTAACGTTTTTGCCATGCAAAATGAATCGCATTTAATCCTGTCGTTTGATGAAGTCAGATTGCGCCTTGATCAACTGCTGCAGGATCGCCATAAGAGCAGCCCCCGTGATTGCCAACATCAATATCCCATTGGCTGATTCGAGGGGACCCAGCAACTTCCATCGTTTGCTCATCACCACGTCACCATAGCCAAGTGACGTGAAATTCACTGCCGAATGGTAGACAGCCTCATAGAGCTCGTTGAACTCCCCCAACCAGATGAAAATAACGCCCCAGATCACGATCTGAACAAAGTTGCCCAGCACCATCCCGATCATTACCATCAGAAGCGGGCGTATTCCCTCGAACCATCGGCCACCAAATGGTGTCCGGCTTGATTGACGCACATAGTAGCTAACACACCAGAAGGTAACAGCGACTTGCAGTATCAGGCACACCAGCATGGTAGGCAGCCCTACTGCCAAATTCATCAACATATACTGTTCCTTAAAGTTAACCACGTTTGAAAAAATTATGTCTCAGATAGTGAGGTACTGAGGCACGGGTGCGATTAAAAGTACGGTTTATGCTCTTAAGGCAAACGACCGCTCTATAAATATTGCGCAAATTGCATCATCGTCATTCCGGCAGGGATTGCCGGAATCCAGAACACAGGGATGTGATTGAGTATACATATGTAAAAACATCTTGCATGAGTAAAAACCGATTAATCAAACAGCGTAATACCTTATTACAGACTTGCGCTCTGATCGGGTATTGCCATCCATGGCTTCTGGATCCCGGCAATCCCTGCCGGGATGACGATGTCGAGACACCTATGCATTCAAAGAATAGGTGCGCGGAATAAACCTCCAAAAACCTCACTTTTAATCACACCCTGAGACACGCCAGCGTTCAAGTACCCAGACCATTCCCCAGGCATAAAGAGCTACACCTACAAAGAGGCAAATTCGGGTGGCAGAAGCTTTAAAAACATCCTTGCCGTTGGCACTGTCTTCAATTGCCGGCCCCAACAAGATCAGCATGGTTATCAGGGCATTGCTCCAGAACGAGGGGGGGAATACCGTAGCCTTGACCCCGAAGAGCCTGGCCCCGGCCCAGAGCGCAGCCGCCACTATCCACAGCATCAACATCCACAGGTTTGGCCATAGGGATAAGCCGATCCAGACCAGCGCAGCCATCCAGCCCCCCATCAAGGTAGAGCCTACCAACTCCCGTCCTGCCGAGCGGGCATTGGTGGAGCCAGCCTGTTGACCCAATGCCACTGTTTTCATGATTGCCGCCAGATAAAAAGACGGGTCTGTCAGAGCAAGCACGAACACGGGCATGACCACCAGAGTACCTCGCAGGGCAATCCAGCCTGCTGTCTCACGACTGATAGTAGGGGGCGCTCCTCCCTTCCTGGTCAGCCCGGAAGTATCTGGAAAAAAAGCGTATGAAACACTATTGACCAGCGCTCCGATACCAATCCCCATTGCGATGGGCGCAATGATCATTGGGATGAGTGCCTGATCTGCTACTCCGACCACCGGAATCAGTAAAAAGGAAATCAGCAAAATCGTCGTCAGCGGGTTACCACTGCGCAAGCCCCAAAAAAACAGACCATAGAGTACGGTGCCAGTCAGCAAGACTCCGGCCAGTGCATAGTTTTCCAATATTGGTACCATAAGCACACCCGCAGCCAGCAATACTGCGAGGACTAGGGCCATGACCACCGCTTTGAGGAACGGGATCGCCGGACCCGGCTTGCACAGCACGATGACGGCCATCACGCAGACCAGGAATGGCACCGGCAGCGCTAGACCATAGGCGGCCAGCACGGCTAAACCCAAGCCAATCGCCAGCCGCAGTACCGCCTTGTCAGCCTGGTGCATCAGCCACCGGTCAATAGAGATAGGAGAGGTAGCTCATTAGCCTGATGAAGGCTGCGCCAAGCCAGTTCATCAGGGCATGGTCACCGGCATAAACCAGCACCTCCGCCTGTCCCCCTATCCGCATCCCACGCAGCCGCTTGAGTTCGGACGGGTCGAATTCGACCGCCACCGGGAAACGCTGTGCCTGACGCAGCCAATCGCGGCTGTTCTCGATCGTAGGCAGGGTGCCGGGCTGCGCTTCCTGGCCGGAACTGACGCCGCTGCCAACGCTGCGTATCCGTCCCTTCAATACTTCGCCTGGCATTACGTCGAGCACGATGGCTACCTTGTCGCCAGGATTGACGTTGCCAAGGTTGTTCTCGGTCATGTCGGCATTGATCCAGAGATCGTGAATGGCGATCAGGGTCATCGCCGGGGCGCCGGCCTGGGCAAAGTGCCCTGCATCGGTCCGCAAATCGGTCACTAATCCGCGCGCGGGAGCGATCACGGTGGTGCGCTTCAGATCCAGCTCGGCTTTCTCGATCGCCGAGCGGGCACTGAGCAGCTGGGAATTATTGTCACCGCGCTCGCCGGCGGTCTCCTGAGCCCGGCGCAAATCTGCCTCGGCAGCCTTCTCCTGACTACGGGCCTGGACTCGCGTGGCCTGCGCATTCTCAAGGCGGCGTACCGAGATGGCGCCAGGATCCTCCGCATAAAGCTGTTCCTGCCGTCTCGCATCCTGCTCTGCCATGACGTGATTGGCCTTGGCCGCCTGCAAGGATGCCTTGGCCGCCTCCACTGCTGCCGCCGAGGCATTAACCGAACGACGAACCGACTCGTAATCCGATCGGCTCTTCTGGAGGGCGATCTGGTACTGACTCGGATCGATAACGAACAAGGCTTGCCCCTGTTTCACCTCATCATTATTCTTGACGTGGACCTTCAGCACTGTTCCGGATACTTCTGCTGCCACCGGCACCACAAAGGCCTGCACCCGGGCTTGTGATGTGTAGGGTGTCAGACGATCGGCAGCAAAATACCAGACCAGGCTGCCCGCAATCAGTGTCAGTACGATCAAGGTTCCTATCCGGGTTCCTTTCCCTGGCGTCAAGGCAGGCTGCTCCATCGCAACAGTTTCCGGCGCCTCAGCCGGCTTCACGGGTTCTTGACTCACTTTGTTCTCTCACAGGGTTTGCTCATTTAAGGTTCAACTCCAGGCGCGGGCAATGGTTGCCTCAACATTGTTTTCCAATCGCTGCGCTCGCCCATGGTCTCGCGGGTCGCGTCATCCAGCAAGGGACGGCTGCGTCCCTGTTGCCAGCCTCCGCCCATTGCCTTGTAAAGAGCGATCAGGTTCTGCGTCACACTGCCAAGGTTGTTGACCATGCGCTCCTGTTGGCTGAACAATGTTTGCTGAGAGTCGAGTACACGCTGGAAGCTAACCAAGCCATCCTGGTATTGGATGGTGGCGATATCGAGAGAGCGCCGCGCCGCCTGAACTGATCCGGACAGGAGTGGAATCTGCACCCGGCTCTTGGCAAAACCAACGGCCGCGTCATCAACCTCGCGGGCCGCCCGCAAGACCACTTCCTTATACTGTTCAAAACTTTCCTGGAAGCGCGCATCTTTAACAAGTACCTCATTGGTGAGTCTGCCATAGTTGAACACGTTCCAGACGAAGCTAGGCCCTATGCCCCAAGTCATCGCAGTGGTCGGCCCGGCCAGGGATGTGGCCGACAGGCCAAGCGACCCCAACAATGAGATGTGGGGATAAAGTTCTGCCTCGCTCACCCCGATCTGGGCCGACTGGGATGCCAGTTGCATCTCAGCCGCCCTGACGTCCGGGCGGCGGCGGAGCATATCGGCAGGCATGTCTACGATGACATCAAGCTCGGCCTTTGGAATACCATCCTTGCCGACGGTCATCTCGGGTAACGGTCCCGGAGGTCTGGCCAGTAACACGCTCAATGCATTCTGCGTTTGGCGCAGGCTGCCTTCCTGTTGGGGAATGGTGGCGAGCGTACCCAGATACTGAGCCTTGGCCTGTTGGACATCCAGTTCGGATTCATTGCCGCTTCTGAACAATCGGTCGGTAATCTCCAAACTGCGCTTTTGCAGCGCGGCATTCCCATGAGCAATCTGCAGACTTGCCTCCAGGGTACGGATGGAACAGTAGAGGCTGGACACCTGTGCGGCCATCAATATCTGCACATCATCGTATTGGGCGATGCTGGCGAAATAGCCTGCATCCGCCGATTCGATGCTACGCCGGAACTTGCCCCAGAAATCGAGTTCCCAGCCAATACCTACGCCGGCGTCATAAGCCATAAAAGAGGTATCCGGTCCGCCAGACACTTGCTCCCCCACATTCAGGACGTTGCCTGTCAACTGCTGTACCTGAGGGTAGAGCGTACTGCCGGCAATCCCGAGTTGGGCACGCGCTTCCAGAATGCGGACACCGGCGGTTCGCACATCGGGATTCAGGCGCAGTGCCTCGGCGATAAGGCGGACGAGCACGGGATCATTGAAGTTGCGCCACCACTCTTCAATCTGCCCTTTCCGGTGTTCTCGCTGCACCGAGGCCAGCGACTTTAGGGAACCTCCAGACCAGGCATCGAGCCAAGGTACTTCAGGCCGCTTGAAGTCAGGTCCAACCATCGTACAGGCGCTGAGCAGCAAGCTCCCCAGCAAGGCAATACCCTGCGTGCCCACTGGCTTTAAGTGCATGGCGTTTATCGACTCAATCTTCCTTCTGCGAATCACGCTCCCTGCCTACTCCTGTTGGCTGTCGGGATTAGCAGCCACCCACTGCATGAAGATTTGATAGCCCAGTGCCAGCAAGGCCGCACCGACGAACATGCC
The DNA here is from genome assembly GCA_963849195.1 of uncultured Gammaproteobacteria bacterium. GTDB lineage: Bacteria > Pseudomonadota > Gammaproteobacteria > Methylococcales > Methylomonadaceae > Methylobacter_C. Next base: position 139,431 of record CAWKGQ010000017.1, on the reverse strand, counting down.
CAGAATACCGCTGGTTGCCATGCCACCCAGCGCGCCCAGCAGTATCACGGGCATCGGAGCATCGACTCCTCGACCCAGCATCAGCGGTTTCAGGACATTGTCAGACATGCCGCCGATGAACAGCAGAACCGTATAGCTGATCGCTGCCACGGTAGTGTAGTCCCCGCTGGACCAGATATAGCCAATTACCGGTAAGATAACAATGATGGCCGGAATCTGCGCGATGCCCAGAACCAGCACAATCAGGGACAATCCTCCTGCCAAAGGAACATCGGCGATGATCAACAATAGTCCGATAATAATGGCCTGGATCGAAGCGACCCCGAGGATGCCCAGGGCGACTGCGCGAATGGTGGCTGTAGAGAGTGTTGTAAGTTCTCTGCCTCGCGCGGTGCCGACAACACGATCGAAAATAGCTCGCATACTCTGGGCGCCCGATTCACCGAAAGCCATCATGATTCCAGCGATGATGAAGGAGAACAGGAACATAGCGAGGCTACCCCCTATGTTGGCAACCATTGCCAAGGCCTTTTTCGCCAGGTCTCCGATTTTCGGTTGCATGCTCTGCACAACGGCCGGCAGGTTATTATGGGCTTGTGACCAAACACCGTACACCTTCTTGCCGACTACCGGCCACTCCGCCACCGCCTGAGATGGCGGGGGAATCTGCAACGTGTTATCCCTTACGCCGTTGATAAAATGATGTACGGAATCGCCTATCGAGTTGACCAGTAAGGTAGTAGGCACCACGATCAGCACTATGCCCACCAACACCATCACCGTGGCCGCACGTCCCTGCTTCCCTCCCATTTTATTTGCCAGTTTTTGATGGGCCGGATAGAGGGTTATCGCCAAAATCAGGGCCCACACCATCAGGGCAAGGAAGGGGGAGAAAATCTCGTAGCACAGTATGACCATGGCGAGAATTAATCCGGCCCGGATGAAAATATCCATCAGCCGGTCGGACAAGCGCTTTTCCAGGTCGGCATCAAATTTGGACGTCGTATTCATGTGTTGACTCCTTTATCTAAGTAGTGTCTGAACAAAAAAGCCGGAAGCCTTTCCGGATAAGAGGTATAGCGATTTATTTAGGTCGAATATTTTTGAGGATTAATGAATATTCGGTATGAGTTTCAAGATACTAAACATTTTAACCTTAATTTATTAAAACCGTATTGTCCCTTCCGAAATCGTCACGCAGGTGCTGTATAAACTTGTTTGCAGGGTTTGGGACATTCTTCCGGATCATCGATGATGAGTTGGGCCAAGATGCCAGGCGGCTCAAGCCGGGCTTAAGTCAGAATCTTGACCTTGCGCGCGTGATCGACCGCCGCGCGTGCCGCCTTATTCTGCGTAAAGAGCTCGAGGCTGTCCTCCTCATCCTCGCGGACCGGGCTCATGGCCTGGTCGGTGTAGCCGAGGGCATCGGGATCATTGACGACGCGGTGATAGATGCGGTTGATCCGGATATGCTCCCGCAAGAGATAAACATGCTTGACGACGAACTCCCAAAGAAAACACGAATAGAAGATCAATGCCGGTTCAATCGGAAGCCCCGGTCGGCGATCGCGTCGGTTCTTGAGTCGCATGAAGCCACACTGAAGCGGATGCGCCTTTTCGACGGAAACCGCGCTCGCAAACATGAGCATGACCAGCTTTAGCCCGAAGATGTTCGCGCCGCTCGCATAGGCGCGCCGCATGACCGTTTCCATGTGGCTATAGGTATAGTAGGCCTTCCAGGCTTCATGATAGGTCGCCGCCCACTCCGCTTCGGACATTTTCGCGTGACCCGTGCAGACGTGCTCGGTGTCGTACTTGTTGAGGTCGGGATCGAGCGGCACGCCTTTGTTCCACAAGACCTTGTGATCTTCGGAGCCCGGCAGCGGTGTCAGGATGAAGAATTCCAGCATGTCGACCGGGAGTTCTTTCTTGATGATCTCGATGTCGTGCCGCACAGACTCCGGCGTATCGTTCGGAAATCCGATAATGTAGCCGGCCAAGGTCCAGATTCCGACGGATTTCCATGCCAGCAGCATTTTCCGGTACTCGGTGATCTTGTTCTGCCGCTTCTTCGCCGCCAGCAGATTGGCCGGATTGATGTTCTCGAGCCCGATGAAGACTCGGGTCACGCCCGCCCGTTTCGATTTCTCGATGAAATTCGGGATCCGATGGCACAATGTGTCAACCTGGATCATGAACCGAACGTCCATGCCGTGGCGTTCACGCAACTCGATGATTCGATCGTAGATCGCTTCCCAATCGCTGTTGCGGGCAAAGTTGTCGTCGGTGATGAAGAAACGGTCGATTCCCTGCGCCAGGTTAAGGCGGATGATTTGCTCGATGTCGTCCGGTGTTCGTTTGCGCGATTTGCGACCCTGCACGTTGATGATCGTGCAGAACGAACATTGAAAGGGACAGCCCCGACCCGCATCGAAGCTCGTGACCTTGCCGATTGTGCGGCCAATGATGTCGCTCGTGAGAAATGGCGTGATCGATCCTTCGAGCGCCGGCAAGTCGTTGACGAAGTTGTAAATCGGTTTCAGCCGCTTGGCCGCCGCGTGCAGGATGAGATCGTCAAAGCGCCCCTCGGCCTCGCCGGAAAACAGGCTGGCGCTCATGTTGAGCGCCTCCTGAAGGTCGGACATGACCTCTGGAAACATGGCGAGCATGCCGGACACGTGGAAGCCACCGATCACCACTGGAATGCCGGCCGCACAAAACGGGCGGGCGATATCGAGTGCTCGCGGGTATTGGTTGGACTGTACACCGACAAGTCCGACAAGTCCGAAGTTTCCGTCGCGGCGGAAATCGGCGATGATTTGGTCAATATTCACGCGCTGATTGGTTTCATCGATGGCCGTAACGGAAATTTCAACGTCGTTTCCAAGCACGTTGCGCTGCGCGGTATCGACCGCGATCGCATAGACCGCGGCGAGCGAGTTCGACGGCATGATATTGCGAAACCAGCGAATGACGTAGCCGTCGTCGTCGTAATGCGATGGCTTGATCAGCAAGACCCGAAAACGACGTTGGTGCGACGCCGGCACGCTCTCCTCAGTTGCAGCGCTGGGCGCCGGCGCGAAGTGGGGCCAGGAAAAATTCAGAGCGTGTTTTAAAACCTTGGTTAGTCTGTATGCTTTCATTATGGCCGTGGTCAATGCTGCTCTCCTTGCGTGGTTGTTTCGGCCCTTGGTTAATCGGGCTGGGTCTTTTTTCGGACTGTAAGCTCATTCAAAAGCTATCGAAGTTCTTCAGCATACCTTAACTGTTCATAAAATCGGCTATCCAATCCATCCTGACGACATAATTCTATAAATTTAAGAGCAGTAGTATACTGACTACCGTTTTGATCAACAAGGAGCCAAACCATGAAACAAAACATTGACGAATCACTTACGCTTTCCCTGGTCCGGGATGATTTGCCGTTTCGGCTGCAACGCCGCATGGGACTGATTCCTGAACGGGGATTGGGCACAGTTCGCCGGGCGGTCTTTTTCGCCTTGCTTACTTGGCTGCCCATCGTCGTTTGGGCAGGATTCGAAGGACGTGCCTTGCCTGGCAATGTTGATGAACCCTTATTGCAGCACTTCGGCATCCATGTCCGTTTTTTAATTGCCTTGCCGCTACTTATTTTGGGCGAAGCGAAGATGGATAAGCTGATGACCCGGTTTATCCCCTATTTCCTGACATCCGGACTGGTGCGGGTTGAGCAGGAGGGCGCATTCAAGGAAATCATTCATGGCGTCATTCGGTTGCGCAATCTCACCATGCCTTGGCTGATCATTGCCGTCCTCATCCTTGCCTGGACCATCTTAAAGCCGGCGGTATCCGACGACCATGAGCTTATTTGGGCGGCCGGCGGCTTCGGGGGATTTTGGTTCAACTATGTTAGCCGGCCAATTTTCACTATCCTTATGGTCGCCTGGCTGTGGCGTCTGGCGCTTCTGGTTATTCTGTTGAAACGTATTGCGGGGCTCGGTCTTAACCTGGTACCGACCCACGCGGACCGTGCCGGAGGCCTGGGGTTCCTGGAAAAGCTTCCGACCGCCTTCAGCCTTTTCGCCTTGGCAGTTTCCTCCGTAATCGCCTCCCGTCTGGCGCACGATGTGGTTTATCACGATGTCCACGTAATATCTACTGAAAGGGCTGCTGGTGGCTTTTCTGATTATTGTGATCGGATTGTGCATCACTCCGTTGCTTGTGTTTATCGGCTCTCTGGTGACTGCAAAGCGCCAGGCGTTACTGGAGTATGGCACGCTGGTGGGTCAACACGGGCGCCTGGTGCGGCGGCGCTGGATTCTCGGCGAAACGCTGGACGATGATTCGCTGCTGGACGCTCAGGAAATCGGTCCGGTAGCAGACACGCTGGCGCTTTACGACGCAGTAAAGAAGATGCGCGCCGCTCCAATTGGCAAATCCGCCATCATGGGAGTTGCACTGCCGGCCTTGATCCCCCTGCTGGTTCTGTTTTCTATTGAAGTGCCCATCAAGGAAGTGCTAACGAAACTGCTTGGCATTTTGGTTTGAGTCGTGTGGTTCGCAACGGATAAGGCTGTTTGCTTACACGGCTATCATGCACGAGATTTGAGTGTTGTTCAGAGAATAGGGCCATTACCTTGCAGAGCTTCATATTGAGAAAAAGCCCCATACTCTAATCTATGGCCTATCCGTTGGATAGGCCTCATTATTAATATGTTTGAACGAAATCTCCCGTCAGTTCCGCCTAATGTCCCGGGAGGTCTCCCGGCTTTTCTGTTTGACGTGCCGTTTTTCCTGCCGGCACCCCGAACGACTCTTGTCTCCTGCCTTACATGCAGCCTTGGTTTCGCGTGCCTGCTCGCGGCCGCTCTGTTTAGTGTGCCGCGCTCCCTGCCGCTCATTGCTCCGTTCAGACATGCTTTCCGAATAGCTTGGAGCCGACATAGCGAGCAGTCCGGCGGTTATAATCAGGGATGAAACGACATTTTTAAACCCGATTTTTTTATTCACGCTCTTTGTCCTCTAAATAAGTCTTGTTGGGATGGAAAATCCAATAGACAGTTACTTCTACGAAAACAGTAACTGTCAGATTAGGTTTGAACTACTACAACTTATCCGTTTGGATAGGCCTCATTTTAATACGCTTGAACGAATCGTCCCCTCAGTCGTGCTTGACGTCCCGGCCGGTATCCCGGCTTTCCTGTTTGACGTCCCGTTTTTCCTGCCGGCATTCCGAACGGCTCTGGTCTCCCTCCTTACATGCATCCTTGGTATCGCGTGCCACATCACGGCCCTCCTGCTTAATGTCTCGTTTTTCCTGCCGATCATCGACCCGCTCACCCATGTTTTCCGAATAGCTTGGAGCCGACATAGCGAGCAGTCCAGCGGCGATAATCAGGGATGAAACGACATCTTTAAAATATTTTTTGTTATTCATGCTCATTTTCCTCTAAGTTTAAGGGTGGTTGGGATGGCAAATTCAGCAGACAGTTACGCCCCCCTTGAATATTTTACAAGTGTAGGTTTTTAAAAAAGTGTGCCGACAGTAAATTGCAGTAAATTGATGAGTGCCGTCAACATCTATTTACCGGAGGTACTGCCATGTCTCGCCACCCAGAACTATACCAATGGATCGACACGTTGTCATGCGTTTTCCTACGCTCAGCAAACCGCAGGCTTTGAGTTTGGCGTTGTGGTATTTTCAGCACGGTTGGCCTTTGATTATTGCAGCTTTGCTTAATCCCGATTGGACGCTTCCAGAGCGCCGACGCTGAAAATCTTGGAAACGGAGCGATAGCGAAGTGAAGATTTTTAGTCCGCGATAGCCGTAGCGCCGGGCGGTTTTACGTAGCTTGCGGAGTAAAACTGCAAGGCATCGCGACACGGCGTCAAGTCATTTGGAGCCTATGTCTCGACCCCTTGTTGGGTCGAGACGAGGTGACGAGGACGAATCGGGGCCGCCGAAGGCATAAGCGGTCGCGTACATTTTTGCTGATTTTTCCTAGCAGGATGCCCGGAAAAATCCTTCGCAAAAATAGCGACTCCCCGCTGCTATTGCGTTAGTTGGATGAAGGTTTCTCGTTCTTATGGCTTTTACAGAGAAACACTTGTTATCATTCATCTTCAAGAATTTTTCGCGCTTCCGCCAATGACTCGAGTTGCGCTTCCGATACTTCGGGAAACTTGAGATCGAGGTCACGCAATTTCGAGGTGATAATGTCGGCAACCATGGCGCGGGTCGCCCATTTGTGATCGGCGGGAATAATGTACCAGGGCGCCCATTCGGTGCTGGTGGCGTTAATTGCGTCTTCATAAACTTCCATGTAGTCGTCCCAATGCTGGCGTTCGTCAATATCGGCGCCTGAGAATTTCCAGTTTTTTTCAGGGCGGTCCAGTCGTTCCATGAAGCGTTTTTTTTGCTCTTTCTTGGAAACATTCAGGAAAAATTTCAAAATCACCGTGCCATTGCGCTCCAGATGACGTTCGAATGCGTTAATATCTTCATAGCGATCCTCCCAGAATACCTTGCATTTCTTTCCCTCAGGCAAGTTCTGGAGTCGTTCAGGATGGACTTTAACCACCAGTACGTCTTCGTAGTAGGAACGATTGAAGATGCCGATTCTGCCTCTTTCCGGCAGGCTTTTCATGTAACGCCAGAGAAAGTTATGATCCAATTCTTCGTCTGAGGGTTTTTTGAAGCTGAAAACCTGACAACCCTGGGGATTAACGCCTGACATAACGTGCCTGATAGTGCCGTCCTTGCCCGCTGCGTCCATTGCCTGAAAAATAATCAACAAGGAATGGGTATTATCCGCGTACAGCAATTGCTGGATTTCAGTCAGATCCGCCAAATTCTGTTCCAGAATAACACGGGCGCGTTCCTTTACTTCATCCTTGCCCAGTTCTTTTAAGTCGTCGGTCTGTTCCCAGCCGGTATCATAATCCTTAAGACTAATTTTTTTTCCGGGTTTGACGCGTAAAAGCTTGATAAGTTTTTTGTCTATCATAATTGACTCCATTAAATGATGACGGCTATATCAGCCATCCGATATTCATTTCAGTTTCACGGCGTGGGTTTGGTCGAGCTTTGCCCATCGCTACGTTGACTATTTTTTCAGCTATTCGATCTTGATTTCAAGGTCTCTACGCTTTCGAAGTTTCGCTGTATCCATGCTGAATTGCCAGATCCACAATTTCCTTGCGGTAACGATCAAAGTCAGTCGAACCGGGGGCGCTGTAGTTCCAATTCTTGTATAGATTGGTAACCTCGGTAAAGAAGCCTCTCGCTTCATCTTTATCCTTGAAGGCATAGCCGGCATCGATGAGTCCCTTCAGCAAGTGAAAGCTCTCAAGCTGCCGTTCACGGGACATACAGGAATCAATTGCATCGAAAGCATCCTGCTGAAGATAAACCATGTCCAGCAACAAGGATTTCTGCCACGTGATAAAGTCTTCCTCTGTAATGCCTTCCTCGCCCGTGACCTGCATCATCTGGTAGATACCGTCGCCTTGCTCAAGCAATTCCTGCATGGCCTTGACGTCACGCACCCAGTTCTGGTCAAGATTTCCGGTGAACCAGGCACCCAGCTGATCAAGATAGCGCGACCAGGAAATAAGCGGATCGATCGCCGGGTAAAAACGCCGGTAAGCACGCTCGGCCGACAAACCGAGAAAGGTTTTAACCGTACCCAGTGTGGATTGGGTGACTGGTTCTTCAAAGTTACCGCCGGCGGGAGAGACGGTGCCGATCATGGTTAAACTGCCCGTTGAACCGTCCGGGCAGCGGAGAACTCCCGCCCGTTCGTAGACATTTTTGATTGAAGAATCGAGATAGGCGGGAAACGCTTCTTCACCGGGAATTTCTTCCATGCGGCCTGAGGTTTCGCGCATGGCCTGCGCCCAGCGGGAAGTGGAATCGGCAATAAGCAGAACGTGATAGCCCATTTGCCGGAAATATTCGCCCAAGGTGATCCCGGTATAGATAGAGGCTTCGCGGGCGGCGACCGGCATTGATGAGGTATTGCAAATAATAATGGTTCTATCCATCAAGGTACCGCCTGTCCGAGGGTCTTTGGTTTCCGGATATTCGGTAATCGTTTCGACCACTTCGCCTGCCCGTTCGCCGCAGGCGACGATAACAACGATATCAACCGTTGAAAAACGTGCAATACAGCTTTGCAAAACGGTTTTTCCGGCGCCAAAAGGTCCGGGAATGCAGCCCGTGCCGCCCTGGGCAATGGGAAAGAATGTGTCAATAACTCGGGTCGCCGTCGTGATGGGTTCGGTGGGACTCAGGCGTTCGGCATAGCGGCGGCGGATAAGCGCTTCCGGCATGGATTTGCGCACGGGCCAGCGCTGGGACATCGTTAGTTCCCGCTCAGTGCCTTTGCTGGACTTATAACGTGCAACAACCTCTTCCACCCCCAGGCTGCCGCCCCGAATCCAGGTGATTTCGACAGGTTCAGGCTCATTAAAAGGGATCATTATTTTATGCTTGAATTCACCTTCGGGAACCGTTCCGACGACGCCACCGGGAGATACCCTGGCACCCACTGCGACGCCGGGTTCAAAATGCCATTTCTTGTCCAGATCGAGGGCGGGAACAGTAACGCCACGAGGAAGAAAAAAACCATATTTACCGGCCAGCGCATGCAAGGGATTGAGCAAGCCATCGAAAACCTGGCCCAGCAAACCGGGGCCCAATACGGCGGAAAGCATTTCTCCTGTCAGCTCCACCGTATCGCCGACACGCACACCGCGCGTATCCTCGAAAACCTGCATATCGGCGGTACGCCGACGCACCCTGAGCACCTCGGCTTTAAGACGTTCATCACCGACACAGATATAGCCCAGTTCATTCTTCATAAGCGACGTATTCTCGTCAACCTCGATAAGCACCAGGCTTTCCTTGACCCCTATTATCTTTGCGGTTCTCAATACCGGTTGTTCAGCTGTCATTTTTTACCTCTTTAATCAATTCTTGAAATCGACTCTTTGCCTTTACTGCATCGCGCGCGAGCCAGGCTTGAAGAATATCCCATTTAAAAACGAAAGCGAACACCGCCTCGAATCCGAATCGGTTGCTTTCGGCGATACGGCCAAGCCGTTGCCAGATTACGCGCATCATAAGTCTGTCAAGAGCGCAGGCATCGCCTGCTTCAAGATAACTCCGGGCTTCGGGAATCCACGGAAACACTGCCGCCAGCTTAAAATCAGGATCGTCCCAGTGAGACGCGATAAACCCCGCCCGGCGGCTAGCACCGTTTACCTGCTCCAAAAACGACGACTCAAAAACAGCGTTGCGCAGGCGTAGACCCGCAAGTATTGTTTGCTGATCTATCCTGAACTCAATAAATTCGCGCAAAGCGGGCTGACTGATTTCTTGCATGGCCGCACGGCTGCGCAACACCATTTCCTTGTCGGTCTTAGGTCTGGCCGGGGTCATTCGCCAGCTTGCCACGTCTTCGGCTAGTGTCAGTTGCCGGGCGTCGCCGGATTTCAGGGTACTGAGACGCTGATTCAGCCGCAGACGTGTGATCGGCGATCGCTCCGCCTGTTCAAACGGTGGCAGATAGGGAAGACTGGCGACCAGTGTAATGTAGTGTTCCGCCATAACGCTTATTCGCTGCCTTCGAGTAAGGCCTTGAAACGGGGCAAAATGCGTTGGTAAAGCAGCCTGGCTATGGCTTTATCGCTTAGGTCTATCTCCAGCTTATCCTTGATCAACCTGACAGACGCCCCGCCTTCGATCTCGCTGGACGGAATCAACTCGACTCCTTCACGCAGCATTTCGCTGGATAACCCAAGAATGGCCTGCTTGGTGCGTTCGGTTAGTTTCTCGTTCGGCTGACCCGTGAGTAACGATTCGGAGATGAGTATCTCGATTTCCTTGTTGCCGATCAGCTCTTTCTCGGCATGACCTGCTAACACCAACACAATGGATTTAATAAATTTCTCATCACGCGTGGCCGAGGTTACCAGTTTCTGAACAAATACTTCAAACGCCGACGCAACCTTGGCTTCGAGCTGAAGCACCGTGTCGCGCGCCGAAAGTTTCAGCGCTTCCAAAGCGGCCGCATGATTGGACTCTATTTCAATACGGGCATTTTCACGCAGTTGCTCCGCTTCTCGCCTGGCATCAGCCAGCATTTTTGCAGACTTTGCCTCGGCGTCCCGTAAAATCTTGTTCGCTTTCTCAGTGGCCGCCAACACACCCTCATCGCGGATGCGGTCAACCAGGTTCTGAACGCCGGCACCGGCTTTACTTTGCTCTTGTTCTGTCATGTCATTTAGTCTCGTCAAGGTTATTTTGGAATTTCAGCAGCCAGCACGAGAGCGAAGACGAAGGCAAAAACGCTGAAACCTTCAATCAGTGCTGCTGGAGCCAGTGATAAACCAAAAACTTCCGGTTTGCTTTTTGATACATTAATCGATGCCGCACAGGCATCCCCCTGAGCGAAAGAACTGATCAACAGAGCCAGTCCAGCCAAGAGGCCCAAACCAAAAATTCCGGGAGAATTTTCGAGGGTCAATTCACGGCGTAAAGCCATGGTCACAACGATACCGTAAATGGTCTGCGAAGACGACATTCCCGCCACGCCGATAAACCGCCCATAGCCGCTTTCGACTTCCAACATGGCGCCCAACGCAGCGCTACCGGCACGAGCGCACCCAATCGAACTGCCTACCGCACCCAATGCCAAGGGTGCATATGTCCCCACCCAGCCCAACGCCAAAATTAACGGTTCCATAAATTATCCTCTGATTGTTTAAAAGGTTTGTACAGGGTTCCTTCTTCTTTGAGGCCCCAATTGAAAAACTCGATCACGTTCAGCCGCAGCCCATGAATGACGCCGCTGGCAATGCCGAGAAATAAATTAACCGTATGCCCGAGCACCAGTATCAACAAAGCGAAGAACAAGCCGATTCCTGGAAATCCTTCATAGATACCGGCCGCCATATTGTTGAATTCAACAGCTAGCGACCCCGAAGCAAGCCCTAACGCGAACAAACGGAGATAGCTCAGAATATCGCCTAACGCACCGGATAGCTTGGTCAGCCCCAACAATCCCTGAACAAGACGGGCAAGCGGTTTCTCCCGGGGCGCGGTAAACAAAACGATTAATAGCGCGCCAATTGCCATCAAGGCTATGCCCAGCTTCTAGCAATCCAGCCAGCGTTATTGAACCGCTAATCGCCAGTGCAAAGCCACCGCAAATCACGCCGATCCATCCGACCGAGGGTAGCCTGTCCCGCCAATGTTCGTAACGGTAGGCATTCATCACATTGGCGAGCACGATGTGGGATACCCCGATCACAACAGAAATCATCATCATCCGGTTGGTATCGCTCATCTTCAGAACGTGGAACTTTCCAAGCCAGGACGCATCGGGAGGGGTTACACCGAAATAACTGCCGACCAGCACGCCAAAAAGCAGGGAAGCCGTCACCACCGACAAAAGTAAAGGCCGAAAACGTTGGCTCGAGGACGAGTCGTCCCATCTTGTTCCATAGGAACAGTAAAGCCAGCGCCAAGACAGCGGCATAGCCGGCATCGGCCAGGATCATTCCAAAAAAGATTGCAAAGGAAATGAACGTTACCGCCGAGGGATCCCAGGTTTGATAGCCCGGTGTCATGTAAAAAGTAACCAAATCCTCGCCGGCGCTGATCCAGGACGGATTACGCATCAGCGTAGGCGGGCTGTCTTCTTGCGTGGGCGCTTCCGCCGCACAGTAAAATTCCAGTTCTTTTGCATACGCTTCGAGTGCCGGCAGGCTGTCATCGGGCGCCCAACCCTGCAAGGCAAACGCTTTATCGTTACTATAGATTTGCTCCGCCGCATGCTTGTGAACCGCATGATCTTCAAGCCGGTTAATATCTCGACTGAGCAAGTCATGCCAGCGGGTTAAGTAAGCCCGTTCTGCCTGGGCGTCTTCTATAGCCAACTCCACGTCTTCAAGCCGTGCTTCCAGTTCATGCCGGGGTTTGCTGCCGAGATGAACGCGTGTAACCGGCATCTCCGAAGGTTCTTTCACGGACACTACGGCGACATAACAAAAACGGTTATCGCGCCGGATAATTTCCCAAATGGGAGCGGCAGCTTCGAATTTCGGCATGTCTTTATGAGGAACCACATAGAACCATAGCCGCTGATTGCCCATCTCCCGCAACGATGGAAATGTGAAATCGCCCCAGGGACGCATGTCCTGGATACGCTTGATCAAAAAGTCACGTTCATTTTCCAGGTCATGCAAACGATTTCTCACATCCAGCGTCCGTTGCTGGACTTTAACGGCATCAAACCGCTGCTTATCCAGAACTTGCCGTCTGCGCTGCGGATAGGTATGCAAAAATTTCATCGCTTCGCGCGCTCCAGCGGTGTGCGCGGCCTCGGCAAGCGCTGCGCTCCCGGAAACGAGTGGAATAATATGTACACAACCCATTTTCTGCAAGTCGGTCAACAGGCGATTCCGGTCGGCGGTTATCCCGATAAAAGTAACCTTGTGCATCTTGACAATACTCATAGCACCTCCTCAGAATCGGTTTCACGTAGTTGTTGCTGTTTTTTCTTGGCGAGCTTGGAAGTAATCACGCTGGCCCGTTCAGCATCGCCCAGGAAAATGCGTATTTTTTGAATATTCTGTTTAGCGGTCGGGATCAGGATTTTTTCGAACAGATTCACTCGTTGGGTGATTCGCCGCACCGCAATTTGTAAAATACGCCGCCGTTCTCCGGCGATTTCAGCGCGCATCCGCTGCTCTGCGGCATCCTTTAAACGTTGTACCAGACTATCGACCCAGGGTAGCGTGACAAGCCGCGAATAGTTGGCGACAGTACAGTCGATTCTGTCCAGAAAGGGCAATTTTACCCCGACGACATTCTGTTCGATAACGTTATAACTTTTCAATTGCACCAGTCCGCCGAGACGAAATTCCGGGTCGGCGAGCATGGGCAGCTCTTCGCCGATTCGGGTTTCCAAAGCGTCCACGGCGGATTGGGCAGTCTCATAGTCTTCCTGGGCTTTTTTTACTTCAATCGACAACTGCCGGCGCTTGAGGTCAAGAGAGGGCAATAGCCGCTGGTACAGTTTCAACTGTTCCTGTTGCTCGTGCAATGCGTGTTTACTCAGTTTGAGCTTCGCCATAACCGGTTACGCAACCTTATCTATATCAATGGAATCCTGTTCTTCGGTTACGCTGGCGGATTTCGGGTAATATTTATCAATAAGGTTCTGCTTCATCAACAACTCCTTTGGCTCGAAGCATTCGGACAGCGTCGTCCAGCAAAGATCCAGCGCCTCGATGACCGGCATTGAGACGCCTATATTCATAAATCGTTCCTTGAACAAATGGCCGAACTTGAGCAATTTATCGTCAAAGGACGAAAGCTCAAAGGCCATGGCCTGCTTTTTTTGTGCTTCCACGGCACCGGAGTAAAACCGGATCATGGTGTTCATAATCTGGCTGTGATCCTCGCGCGTGGCTTTGCCAACGACATGCTGTTTCAGCCGTGAGAGCGAACCAAACGGATCGATAAAACCATTGTGCAGATAGAACTGTCCCTCGGTAATGTAACCCGTGTTGTCCGGCACCGGATGGGTCACATCATCGCCGGGCATGGTTGTTACACTCAGTATTGTCACTGAACCCGCGCCCTTGAAATCACAGGCTTTCTCATAGCGTGAGGCAAGTTGCGTGTAGAGATCCCCCATGTGCCCGCGCACGGCGGGAATACGTTCCTGCGCGACACCCAGCTCTTTCATGGCATCGGCATAGGCCGTCATGTCGGTAAGCAGCACCAGCACCCGCTTATTATCCTCAACCGCCATTTTTTCCGCTACGGCCAGCGCCATGTCAGGTACCAGCAGGCGTTCAACCAGTGGATCGGAGGCTTGATTAACAAACATGATAGTGCGGTGAAAAACACCGTGCTCTTCGAAGGCCGTGCGAAAGAAATGATAGTCATCAAAAATCAAGCCCATGCCGCCAAACACCACGACATCGGCGTTGGCCTGAAAACCGATACGCGCCAGCAGTTCGTTGAAGGGTTCACCCGCAACGGAAAAGATAGGAATCTTCTGGCTTTCCACCAGGCAGTTGAACAGATCGATCATCGGTACCCTGGTTTCGATCATTCGCGACGGCATTACCCGCATGACCGGGTTAACCGTGGGGCCGCCCACCGGGATGCGCGGATCGGTCGGCAGTTCGGGCCCGCCATCAATGGCATCGCCGGAACCCCGGAAGATCCTGCCGAGAATATTATCGGAGTAGATAACATCAAGAGGACGACCGAGGAATTTTACTTTGGCATCGGTAGACAAGCCTTTGCCGCCGGCAAATACCTGGAGACTGACGACATCCCGGTCGAGATCCACAACCTTCGCCAGAGACTGCTCACCGTCGACGTTTTCAATCATGGCGAGTTCGCCAAAAGCAACGTCTTGCGCTCTTACACGTATCAAATCACCGACGATTTCAAGCAGGCGCGTGTGGCTTATCAAATTTTTAATAATGATCATCGTTTAACTCACTTTTTTCATAGCGGGAACACAATCTCTCGGTAAAGTATCAGGTTACTATTATTACAACGTCATTTCCTCATGTAGCCCAATGCTACGATTAAAAGCAGTGGGTTTTGCTGTCAAATGACAAATCTCTTATACCAGATAAGGCATTGATATTTCGAATATCTGATAGCATCATTCAATAGCTAAAAGGTGGGGGATGTTTAAAAATGTTGCTCCAATTAATAAAATAACGGCTCGGTTAATCGGCTTCCAATTTAAAGCGGGACGATTTTACAGATAACATCCCTTAAAGGGGTGGTATCTGTCCCAGCTCTAAGCTGGTAGCCGTTTAGTTTAATAGGCTGGCTAGATTGTATGTTCAATGAATTTACAATGTCAAAGTAATTGTCGTTGCACTGGGGTTTCCCGCTTTTGAAAAACTCAGCCATAAATGGCTTAACCAGGATAAACATTGGTGGGGCTTGCCAGATATTCTTCTAACTTATTGACAAGAATAATAATAATAGCTATCCGGCCCGGGGGGCGATCATGAAAAGAGCATAGCATTGAAAAATGATTTGAACTATTAGTTCTGCGTGGGCATGGATTGCGGTTTTTTTCCACCTTTCGCTCAAAGAGTAGGCCGGGGTGAGGGCTTTGTAAAAAGAATACTCCATGTCCTTATGCAGTATAGTTTGTCATAAAATAGGGAAAACCTCTGCGCATCTACACAACTTAATTTGCAAGAAACAGCTCTGGATTTTCTAAAGTAACTTAAATACAGGCACCTCATGGTTTGATGAAGGCAGGCAGGCGAGAGCCTGATCTTTACTTTACCCGTTCCTCTGAGCTCGCATGATTCTTGATTAGTTTATAAAAAAATAACACAATAATTTTTGAAATGTGTAAAAATGAAAAACAGCCTATGCCCGGAAAACCCTGAAAGAGGAATAGAAACCATGGTCGATTTTAACTTCTCGCCGTTTCGCACTACGCGTATCGTGCAATCAGAGATTCAAGAATTTCTCGATGCGGTTTCGATGGCCGTTCTGGCCTATCAGGAAGGAATGACAACGTATCTCAAAGAAGGCTGGCTTGAGGCAAGTGAAGAAAAGTTGCAACAGATTTCCTCCTACGAATCACAGGGCGACAGCCTGCGCACGCATATCGGGTTGACCCTCTACACCGAGATGCTGCTGCCTGATACGGCCGCTGATGTATTGAGCCTACTGTCGGATTTAGATCACCTGGTCGACCGCATGAGCGGGCATTTTACGCTGGTGGGGATAGAAAAACCTGAGTTTCCAACCGATTGCAGTGCAGCCATCATCGATTTTATCGGCCACGCTTGCAGCGCCATGGAACATACCGTAGCCGCGTCGCGCATTTATTTTCGCGACCCTAAAGCGGTTCACGACCCAATCCATAAAATTCACTATCACGAACAAGAGACTGAAAAAATCGGCATTCGCTTGCTTAAAAACATTTTCGCCGGCAATTATCCTTTGGAACGCAAATGCCATCTGCGTGATCATTTGCTGCATATCGATCAGCTAGCCAATCAGGCCGATGAAACCGGTGATGCGCTAGCTATCTATGCCGTGAAGCGGTCCGTTTAGCCGGCCGGTACCATGATCAATCTGGACTTTTTCATCTTTCTCTCCAGCGGCTTATTTTTAGGCTGGTCGCTGGGTTCCAACGATGCAGCCAATATTTTCGGCACCGCTGTCACCAGCCGTATGCTGCGTTTTCGCACTGCGGCAATCCTATGCGCGATATTCGTTATTATAGGCGCGGTGATTAGCGGCGCCGGCGCCTCGCATGGCCTTGGCAAACTCGGTGCAGTCAATGCCCTGGCGGGATCCTTTACCGTCGCTTTGTCGGCCGGGCTAACAGTTTATACGATGACAAAATGGGGGTTGCCGGTCTCAACTACCCAGGCAGTCGTCGGCGGCATCATCGGCTGGAACCTGTTTAGCGATTCACCAACCGATATGGCTTCACTCAGCCAAATTGCGGGTACATGGGTTGCCAGTCCTATTTTAGGCGCGCTCTTTGCCTGGTTTATTTACTTGGGACTCAATAGCTTGATTAACCTTGTAAAACCGCACTTGTTGTGGCTGGATCACTGGACCCGGCTAGGCCTGGTGTTGGCAGGGGTATTCGGGGCCTATAGTTTGGGCGCCAATAATATCGGTAACGTCATGGGAGTATTCGTATCTTCTTCGCCGTTGCAGGAAATACAGATCGGCGAGCTGTTCTCCCTATCGGGTCCGCAACGCCTGTTTTTGTGGGGGGGTATCGCTATCGCTGTGGGAGTATTTTTTTCGCGGCCGGTTATGACCACGATTGGCAAGGGTATCGTGCCCATCGGGCCTCTCGGCGGCTGGGTTGTCGTTGTTTCCCAGGCGCTTGTTTTGTTCATTTTTTCGTCCTCCTCGCTGCAACAATTTGTAATCGGATTGGGTTTACCGCCCATTCCGTTGGTGCCGGTGTCCAGTTCCCAGGCTGTGGTTGGCGCAGTTTGCGGTATAGCTTTAGCGCGTGGCATAAAAGGCTTGCGTCAAATTCGCTGGTGGGAACTCGGAAAAATAGCCGTGGGTTGGATCTCCACGCCCATCAGCGCGGCGCTTATCTGTTACGTGATGCTGTTTATTGTACAAAACGTCTTCGAACAACAGGTTTTTATAGCTCCAAGCGGTTCGAACGCCGGTTTTGTGCCGTAAACAATTAATCATTCGATGCCCGACGCTGGTTGTTGTGGTCGGTCGTTTCGCGGTGCCCAGCAATTGCCAGTAAAGAAAAATCTTCGCTGAACACGCAGCATTCCCCCTGCAATAACAAATGGTTATTTTCAAATACCCGTCAGCGCACAAGTTGGTTTGCTTCAAGTGCAATGCGAATATTTCGTTGCAGTCGTCTGTTTATAACTTATTCCAGGCGGGATCGTACAAGTGGACCGATCGCCTCTGTTAGTAAAAGTTTGCGTAGAATGTGCTGACAGGACCAAGGAGGCGCATTAATCGCGGCCGATGCAGAGAGAGCGGCTCTATTAAGCCGAGAAACGATCAATGAGTAAGCCATGCCGCAGGCTGCGATCGCTTACCGTGAGTGTATTCATGTGGAATTTTTCCAGTACTGTTTTGACGATACAGGCTCCAGCCAGGATCACTTCCGCTCGGCCTGGTTGCAGGCCGATGATGGTTTGCCGCTCTGCGGCCGGGCGGGAACGGTATTGTTCGATTTGGTGTTCGACATCGTCGCGCGTGAGAATGGCACCCTGAACCGCATCAGGGTCGTAGGTGGCCAAGCCGAGTTTCACAGCGACCATGTTGGTGACAGCGCCGCCCATGCCGATGAGCGCATCGGGCACGGGCGCGTCATTGAGCCTGGCCAGATCGGCACTGATGGCGTTGAGCGCCTCGTGCAGTGCCGTCTCCGAGACCTCTTTGTTAAGTGTGTAGCGTTCGGTAAAACGGGCTGCCCCCACGTTGAGACTAAAGCGATCATCGACGGTGGAGCCATGGCCGAAGGTGAATTGTGTGCTGCCGCCGCCACTGTCAAATACTACTAGGGGGACATCCGGCAAGCCGAGCCCGGCTTGCACAGCCAGGTAGGCGAGTCGCGCTTCCTCCTCGCCGGAGATAACTTCAATGGATACGCCGCAACGCGTCTGTATCGCTGCGATAAACTGTTCGGCATTGCCCGCGTTGCGCATGCCCATAGTGGCCACGGTGGCGAGAGCGACAACGCCATTGCGTTGCGCTTCGCCGGCCATATTGGCAATAGTGGTAGCTGCGCGTGCCATTGCCTGCTCACTGAACACACCCGTTTCCCTAAGCCCTTCGCCCAGGCGAACAACCTCGGCACGGTCAATGACCTTGCGCCAAGTCCCGTCGCTCAAGCGCTCGCCGATATGGAACTTGATTGAGTTGGTGCCGATGTCGATGGTAGCGTAACGTGGTGTGCGATTGCGTGGCATCGTTAATCTCTCAGACTGTCATTTCGACGAGCCGTTTGAGCCCGCGTGGATAGCTGACGTTTTCTATCCCTTCGATGCTCAGTGCTTGTAAAGCGGCGGCGATGTGGGCGGGGTCTTCGGATTCGACAGCAATAGAGTGAATGGTTTTGCCGTTCACGGCAACCTCGGTTAGTTCTGCCATGCAGCCCTCCAGATGGTAACGCGTGCGAGCCTTGTGAACTTCGAGCGAGCGCAGTCTGGAGTCGGATGTCACTTCGGTAAGAAGCTGATTAAGTGTAATTGTGGTGAGTTCCAGCGGTGATGCGACTCCTAGGGCTGCGAACAACGTTTCGATAGCGGCGGCGGGTAGAGGGAAAGCCTCTTTCAGTATCGGTCGCCACTGTTCGAACCCGTGCGTATCCGTCTCCTCCAAGCACTTGATATCCACCAATCCATCACGGATTTTGACATTAGCGTCGCTAACCGAAGATAGGAAATAAATCTCATCGCTGTGCTGTAACTTGTCGGCGCCGCGCGCTTTGAGACGGGCCTCGGCTTCGCCAAAGTGCAAGCCAAAACTGCGCCATTCCCATCGTGGAATAATCTCGCTCATTTTTTAGGGACTTCGCCTCGAGTAACTTCTTTTTCCCTTCTGATCTTCGCCGCGTAGTAATCCAGCGCCCAATGTGTTTTGGTCTGCTGATTGCTGTCACGGTCGGCGCCCACCTCCGCGAGGAAAGCCATGAAGCCACCGATGGCTGCTGCTGCCTGGACGATCGGCGCTTTGATTGACGCCTCCATCAACCGCTCACCATCTTCGCGACGCCACAACTCGGCAGTGATCTTCCATGGACAGGCAGGGTCTTCGAATTTCCAACGGTTAGCCTTTAGCGGCCCAAGTATCGCCAGCGCCGAATAGTCGATCGGGTAGTTCACCATATCGGCAAGAAAATTTTCCTGTTCTTTGGTGAACAGTTTTGTCATTGACTTCTCGCCTTCGACGACAGCTTTGATCAAGCCCTTTTTCACAGGCATGGTAAATGATGCGGATTTGACTATTCCTTTTTCGCTGGCGTCGGCCTCAATCTTGAAGCCATTGGAGTTGCGCCATTTGTCTGATATCTCCTCCGGTACCACCGGGCGGAATTTGACGGTGCTGTCGTGTTCTTCGCCGACTATCCGCCTGGCGCGAGCGATAATGCCTGCCTTAAGTAAGTCCAGCGTCGGCGTGTCGAAGAAGTAAATGAAGCGCTCTTCATCGTTGTCAAGAGTGAGACTAAAGCGTGCGAGAGTGTGTTCGATCTGGGCATCAGGAATCGTCGCTTTGATTTCAATGGTATCCGCACCGAAAACCATTTTTGTGATTTTGCCCTGCCTTGTTGCTTCAGGTTTCATGTTCGTTTCTCCTTGGGAAATGCGCCTTCTTATCAGGTTATCGGTTATATTACAACCGGATGCATCAACCGTAAACTTTAATTAACTGATATTACGCAACCCGTAATTTCTGCAATGCTTCATAAGCCATCTGGTTCGCCTTTGATACAGCTTAGTACGTAACGCGATATGGTTGGCCTTGTTCTTAATCTTCAGACACTCCAGCTTGAACACCGCGTAAATGGACATGAAGATTTGGTTGTTCTGTGTGGTGACCGTGCGGGTTGGTGACTTCGCCAAGTCGGCATTGGATTTTAACGACTTGTGGAACTCCTCGACAATGGTGGTGGTGAAAAAGAGCACACTAATTTCCATGCACGATGCCTTACTGTGCCAAATGGCGGTTGAAGCATCAGAAAAATATAAGGCAGCCGCTTATCAGTTGGCCGACAGCATGAGAGAAATTATTGCTATTGATGCGTTAATTGCTGAAGCAGGGATAAAACAAAGTCTGGTGTATGTCCAGTTTCACCAAGGACTATGGATACCGCCATTAAGCAATATAATGTCATCTAACGATCATGGTGATTACTTTTTCTTTCTTAGACCAAATCCATTACCTAACAGAGGGTATGCTAAGTTTAAAGGTGCGAGTAATAAGTAGGGATGAAGTCGGATAAGTCGGGATAAAACAGAATAAAGCGGCAAAAATCACATCCGCTTTGTTTTTTGTTTTACAAAATTCATCGTGTATCATGGCGTTTTAATAGTTAAACCATTCCAGCGCGTTATTTTTGGGCACTACTATGGCACCACCAAAATAATAGATACTGAAAGAAGAAATATAAATCATAATGTTATGAAAATACTCAATATCTATTTCAATAATATCAACTCATTAGAAGGCGAGAGTCGAATCAATTTTGAACAATCACC
This sequence comes from uncultured Gammaproteobacteria bacterium, assembly GCA_963849195.1. Classification (GTDB taxonomy): domain Bacteria; phylum Pseudomonadota; class Gammaproteobacteria; order Methylococcales; family Methylomonadaceae; genus Methylobacter_C. Next base: position 118,671 of record CAWKGQ010000017.1, on the reverse strand, counting down.
CTTTTCCGATACCGGGGTTTTTGCGATTACGGGACCTAATGGATCAGGCAAGTCCAGTATTTTAGATGTCATTACGCTGGGGTTATATGGCGAAACTTTTCGTTTCGATCGGCCTGCCAGCCATGTGATGACCAAGCATACAGCGGAGTGTTTTGCAGAAATTGAATTTTCTCTGGGGGGTGAAAGATACCAATCCAGCTGGCATGTTCAGCGTGCAGCGGGTGACCCGGATGGTGAGTTAATGCCGCCGAAAATGCAATTAATCCGCTTGAAGGACAGTGAGGTTTTGGCCAATACGCCTCAGCAGGTGTGCGCGCGGATGACCGAAATTACTGGCATGAATTTCCGTAATTTCACTCGCTCGATAATGTTGGCACAGGGTGATTTTGCCGCTTTTCTCAATGCGCTGGATAGTGAGCGCATGGATATACTGGAAAAAATCATTAGTACTGATATTTATGCTGATTATAAAAAAGAAATTTTTGATAAAGCTGATAACGCGCAAAAGGAACTGGATCGTTTAAAACAGGAGTTAGCGGTTATCCAGTTGATGGAACCAGAAAAACAGGAAGCCTGTGAGCACGATTTAATCGATTTTAAAGAACAGTTATTCGAGCTTAAGGATGAACAAACCAGTTTAAAGCAACAACAATCCATGCTGATAAAGATAACAGCAATAAAAAAGCAGATTGTTGAGCAGGAAAAAAACCTGGAAAAAGCTAAGGCGCAGGTAGAAAACACACAAAAACTATTAGACCGAATTGCCGTATCTCAAGACGCATTAATCTTTAAGGATGACGTTGAATCCCATCGAATGAAAAGTCACGTTATTCGACAAGGCAAATCGACTCTGGATGATTTTCAGGGCGAACTTAAACAATTAAAGGATAGGCTGGGCGATAATAAAATAGCCCCTGATGGTGTGGTGCAGCGATCGTTTACTGAACAACAGCAGACATTGGACAACATTAGGGCACAGGTTAACCAGTTTGGTTTAAACAGGCAGTCGGAAACGGTGCTCTGGCAGTCTTTGGCGGCACAGTACGCGGAAAAGAAGTCAGTTCTCGCAACAGTATCAATATGGCTGGAAGAACACGCGGCTGAAGCATCATTGCTGACAGATTTTCCTGAAACAGGCAAACTGAAAAAACTCCAGACTGAGCTGGTTGAATTAAGCGGCAAGCAGAAATCATTTACAAAGCAATCAAAAAAAACCATTTCGACACTGAAGAACAATACCGCTGCTCTTGAAAAAGAAAATAAAAAACAGGCCCAATTAAAGCACCAGTTACAGACGGATGAAAAAGAGCTTGAGACAATAGCGCAGGGCAATACGGCTGATCAACTTGATGCCTTAAGACTAGAGCAGCAAGAGCGCGTCAAGGACTTTCAAACACTTTACAGTCTGGCCCAAAAAAACCAAATACTGATTGGCGGTTCTGGTTTTTTCTCCCTATTTAGACGTAAAGAGCAGCCGGATCATGATGCCAATGAATTGAGTCTTGAGCTTGAAAAACTAAGGCAGGAAATAAAACGCGAAGAAAATATTAAACGCGTGCTCGATGAGAAGATTATCCTTGAAGTTTTATTGAAAAAAATGGCCCCGGACAGAGTCCACCTTGTCGATGGCAAGCCCTGTCCATTTTGCGGAGCCTTGCAGCATCCTTACGTTAAACGCCCCCCGGCAATGACCAATTCTAAACAGGCATTGATCGATCAAAAAGAAAAAATAATAACATTAAAGGAGAAGGCCACCAACACAGAACGCAAGATCAGTGCCGCACAAAAGCAGTCTGAAAAAAATCAGGCCAAGCAAACGCAGCTTCAGCAGATTAGAGCCCAGTGGTTAAACTTGTGTAATCGGCTGAATATTGTAAGTCATGATCTTGATATAAATAAGTTAAGATTAATGAAGCAGTTGATAGGCAAAGAGACAAACGAGTTAGCAGAAATTACTCGTTTCGTCATGAAATATAGGAGTAAACAAGCTAACATCGAAAAATTAAAGGCTTTAATTGCCAAAAGCGTAACCATCATTGAACAGTTGCAGATAAGCACTCAGCAACTAGGTTCCAACACTCAGGAGCTTACTCAAGAGCAGATAGACATCGAGGCCGTATTTACCCGTTGTCAGCAGGAAGAAAAACAGCTAGCCGATAAAGTATTGGAACAGTTGACTTTGCTGGGCGAAAAAATGCCTGCCAAAGGCCAGGAAGATGCGTTGTACGATCGGCTCAATGTTCGCCGGCAAGACTATCATGGCTATGCTTACCGCCACAAAGGGTTAACAGAAGAACTGGAGGATTTGGAGGCGAAACAAGCCGCTTGCCAAACTGAAATAACGCGTTGTAATGAGCTTCTTGAAGTTTATACCGGTCAACTACAAACGGAAGAAACTATCGGTCTGCATTTGGCGCTTATTGAAAAACAGAAACTGATTGCTGATAAAGAACAGTTGCTGGCTCAGCAGGAAATCGAAGTCGCTAACCTGCATCAGGCGTTACAGGAGAAAATGCGCGCTACCCAATTTACAAGTCTGCATGAGATTAGCGAAATACTGGAGCTGATGGAAAGTCAGCCTGAACTTGAGCGCCAGAGAGCGGAATTGGAACAGGAGATTGATGCCAAAACTATAGAATTGGAGTCAAGCAATGCACAGCTGGAAGCCGATTTAACCTACCTGGAATCAATATTAAATGCAACAGACATAGAAGAGCAATTAAGGCGCATTGCCGGAAAAATTGAGATAACAGGCATGGAAGTTCAGCATCTGGAAAAGCTGCTAGGCGAACAAAAACAACTGCAGCAGACCTATGATGCAGTTTTATTACAATTGCAACAGCAAGAAGCAGTATCCCAGCCTTACTTTGCTGAAGCGGCTCTTCTGGCTGATGAAAGCGGTATGACGTTTCGCCGTCGGGTTCAGGGACGGATTGCCGAAAAATTATTGTCACAAACTAATGCAATACTGGAAAAAATCAGTGGTCGTTATTATTTGCGGCAAGCGCCCAGTGAGCAAGGACTGGCTTTGGAAGTTGAAGACACTTATCAGGCTAATGCCCGGCGGTTGCCCAAGACATTGTCGGGTGGCGAAAGTTTTGTAGTCAGCCTGGCATTGGCGCTGGGACTTTCGGAATTGGCGAATAACGGCCGATCCGTGGATTCACTGTTTCTCGACGAGGGTTTCGGCAATCTGGATGCGGATTCACTTTATACAGTGATCAGCACCCTGGAAAGTTTACATACCCACGGAAAAACAGTGGGCGTTATTTCTCATGTTGAAGCCGTACAGAAACGCTTTAAAGCTCAACTTCAAGTGGTTAAAAAGCCGAATGGCATGGGCGAGTTGAAAAAGGCTTCATGATACATTTCTAAACACCCTCTTTCATAAAAATAAGCCCGGCGGAATTCTCCCGCTGGGCTTATTACTGTGAAGGAATGACGCTTTATTTCTGCATTTCTTGTTTGAATACTGTATCCAATTTTCTGTTGGTTTCTTGATTATACTGATTGGAACGATCAATTACAGCTGCTCTTGGCGGAGTTGCCACAGCAGTTGGGGCAGGTTGTGTAACAGGCGTTTGGGTCACCGGTTGGTCTATTTTTTGGGTTTTATCCAGGCGAAATACCTCGCCGTAAGTAGTATCCACATCAAAATCATCCCAGATATACACGGGGTATGCGATAGGCTTGGTAGGTAATGGTATGGTAATGAAATCAGCAATGCCGCAACCGGTTCGGCCCAAGGTATTAACCAGACCTTTCAGGAATCCACCAAATACGCCATAAAAGAAATTACTTTGATTCATGGTGTTAATGATATTTTTGGGCATTTCCAGCGTGCTTGTAGTCATGTTGGCAAAAGCATTTAGTGCTTTATTGCCAACCTTTTCGCCATAGCTTTGTTGTAGCGAATCATCAGAGTTGGCAATAGGTGTATAAGTTTTGTTTTTACCAACTTGGCTGCCATAACTCTGTTGTTGCATATCCGCCCTAGTCAACGGTGTATAGGCCATCATAAACAGGGTGGTGAAAAGAAGAGAAACATAAAAACGATTGAATTTAGTCATATCAATTCCTGCGGGTATATTTAGTAACACTCAGTATAGCAGAGCTATTGTTATTTACTTTTTCAGCGCCTTTGCTAAGGCGTTAGCCATTGAACCCTGAGCTGGTGCTTGTTGTTTGGCCTTAATGGCCTGTCTTTGACTACTTCGTTCGGGCCTGACTTCAACGGTATCTATATTGGTTTTCATGGTTAAAGAAATGCGCTTGCGTTCGACATCCACTTCCAGTACTTTAACTTTCACCATATCGCCGGTTTTTACCGCTTCTCTGGGATCCTTGATAAACGTATCCGATAAATGAGAGATATGCACCAGGCCATCCTGATGCACGCCAATATCAACAAAGGCGCCGAAGTTTGCTACATTGGTCACTACACCGTCCAGTCTCATGCCCGGCTCAAGGTCTGAAATTTTCTCAATGCCTGCTTTGAATTCCACACTTTTAAATTCCGGTCTGGGGTCGCGTCCGGGCTTTTCCAGTTCTTGTAAAATGTCGGTAACAGTGGGTAGGCCAAAGTGTTCACTGGTATAGTTTGCCGGATTAAGATTGCGTAAAAAACCGCTTTGACCAATAAGATCACGGATAGATCTCCCCGTGTCGGCTATGATGGCTTCAACTACGGGGTAAGCTTCGGGATGAACCGCAGACGCGTCCAGCGGGTTGTCGCCATTCATGACGCGCAGAAATCCTGCCGCCTGTTCATAAGCTTTATCGCCCAGTCTGGGCACTTTTTTCAATTGCTTGCGATTAACAAAGGGGCCATTTTCATTACGGAAGGCTACGATATTTTCACTTACGCTGGCCGACAGACCGGACACCTGTTTTAACAAGGATACGGACGCCGTGTTGACATCAACGCCGACCGCATTGACGCAATCCTCGACGACGACATCAAGTCCTCTGGCTAATTGAACCTGATTGACATCATGCTGATACTGACCCACGCCTATGGATTTGGGATCAATTTTAACCAGTTCCGCCAGCGGATCCTGCAAACGTCTGGCGATAGAAACTGCCCCGCGCAGTGACACATCCAATTCAGGGAATTCTTTAGCAGCAAGTTCGGACGCAGAATAAACCGATGCGCCCGCTTCTGAAACCGTAATTTTAGTAAACTTAAGTTCGCTATGCCGTTTCATGACATCCGCAACCAGTTGATCGGTTTCCCGGGAGCCCGTGCCATTGCCTATGCTGACCAGATCAACTTTGTGCTTTTGTATCAGTTTTGCCAATGTAGCTATTGATTCATCCCATTGTTTGCGGGGCGGGTGTGGATAAATAGTCTCTGTGGACAGCACTTTTCCGGTTGGATCGACAATAGCAACTTTAACACCGGTACGTATGCCTGGATCCAGCCCCATCGTGGCTTTGGGGCCGGCAGGAGCAGCTAATAGCAAGTCTCTTAAATTACTGGCAAAAACGCGAATGGCTTCCAGTTCAGCCGTTTCTCTCAGCTTAAGCTTTAAGTCCAGGTCAATGCGAGTGAACAGCTTGATTTTCCAGGCAAAGCGTGCGGTTTCCGCCAACCAGGCATCTGCCGGTTTTGAACTATCTTTAATAGCAAGATGCCGCGCTACAAACTGGGCGCAAAGATCATGCTCTTCCTTGTCTTCTGCTCCGGGTTTGAGTGTTAGTGACAATAAATCCTCATTACGTCCACGAAACAGGGCTAACGCCCGGTGGGAAGGGATTTTGTTGATAGCTTCCTGATAATCGAAATAATCCTTGAATTTTTCGGCAGCCTGTTCTTTTCCCGCGGCGACGGTGGCGTGAAGTATACCTTTTTGCCAGATCCGTTCGCGCAGTTCAGCCAATAATTCGGCATCCTCAGAAATGCGTTCCATGATGATTTGCCGCGCTCCATCCAGAGCGGTGGCAGTATCGGGTACGCCTTTTTCTGCATCAATATAACTGGCGGCGATATGTTCAGGGATCAGGCTACGATCATCCAGACATTGCATCAGCCAGTGGCTCAAGTCCTGCTTCACGAGCAATCTGTGCTTTCGTGCGCCGTTTGGGTTTGTAGGGTAAATACAAATCTTCCAGCAGGGTTTTGGTGTCAGCATCGATTAATGGCTTTTTCCAGTTCAGGTGTCAGTTTGTCTTGCGATCTAATGCTGTCCAGAATGGTTTTTCGCCGCTCGTTCAGCTCACGCAAATAGCTTAAACGTTCTTCCAGTTGCCTTAATTGAGTATCATCCAGGCCGCCGGTCACTTCCTTCCGGTAGCGGGAAATAAAAGGGACTGTGGCTCCTTCATCCAGCAACGCAACAGCTGCGCTGACTTGTTTGCTATTAACAGATAATTCTTCGGCAATGCGTTGGATTACGTCCATTTCTTAACTTCTTTTGCGGTTTGAAATGGGTGCATTGTAGCAGCTGGATGATAGACTCTTCAGAATTCTTAATATCTTATGCCATGGATACAATAAGCGTTTTCGCTTAAGCAATAAGCTACACACTTGAGCCTGGACGCGAGGATTGGATTAACTGTGACCACTTACTCCCTCCTCCTTCCTCCAAAAATAAATTAAAAGAATCTTGACAGCTTTTTCTTGCATCGGTGAAAAAACCGAGCGGCAAGCACGGCAAGTTTGATGCTCATAACCTTCTGGAGCGGTTGCGGGATTATGAGTCATCCGTGCTGCTTTTCGCAAAGGACCCGCATGTTTTACCAATAACAGGGCAGAGCGTGATTTGACGATGGCTAAGTTCAAGCAAAAGATGTCCGGTTGTTTCAGATCAGAGGATCTATGCACTGGCATATTGTCGAATATCAAGCTACCTGCAAGCTATGGCGAACAAGGGTTATAATCCTCTCATTACCATTCAAATGGCTTTGGCTGGCGAATTAGATTCGATAGGGGGGAGTAGTTACAAGAGTATGGACTGCATTGGTGCCCATGCCGACTTGATGTAAAGTCATTAAGTCTCCAGCAAAAATAATAATCTGGAAGTGTTTTCTAAAAATAAGCAAGTGTTTCCAATGGCAAAGTGCGATGGTTAAATAACTTTGGGTTGTTAAATAGGCGTTATAATCCGCAGTTGCCAAAGAATAGCATGTCAGCGAAATTTTCCGCGTGATACCAGTCTGGCGATAAATTCCTTAACTGAGATTTTTAGTTACATGGTTCGCAAGGCTTTTCTGAAGTTTATCGAAAGGTTCACCACTGCTTAACTTTAAACAGCCCCGTCTAGGGAGGGAGCCGAAACAATAGACAGTGAGCTAATTCTGCGCTGATTTTAAAAAATGACTTTTATCAATATTTCCCATAAAAAATGACTAAACAAGAAAAATCCTTAACAATGACCGTGCTGATGACACCCGATATGGCGAATTTTTCGGGTAATGTGCATGGCGGTTCTTTATTAAAATTACTGGATCAGGTGGCTTATGCCTGCGCGGCAAAATATTGTAAAAATTATGTGGTGACGGCCGCGCTGGATCAGGTTTTCTTTAAACAACAAGTGAATGTCGGTGAGCTGGTGACTTTTTACGCCCATGTTAATCATGTCGGTCGTTCATCAATGGAAATTGGTGTGAAAGTGGTAGCCGAACATTTACGCACTTATGAAAAAAGGCACACCACGTCGTGTTATTTTACGATGGTTGCGATTGATGAAAACGGTAAATCTGTTGAAGTGCCGCGCTTGGAGTTGGAGACAGAAGCGGAAAAAAGGCTGTTTGCCGCTGCGGAAATGCGCAAAAAAATGCGCCAGGAAAGTCTGGAAAAAAATCGTGCATTACAGATTGATATAGAGGATGAGTTTTAAGTGGGACTACAAGAGAATTTTGAACAACTGCCGTTAAAGGATTTTGCCGAGAAAGCTTATCTGGATTATTCCATGTATGTGATTCTCGACCGGGCCTTGCCGCATATTGCTGATGGCTTAAAGCCGGTGCAACGGCGTATTGTTTATGCGATGTCCGAGCTGGGCTTGACGGCCCTGGCCAAGTATAAAAAATCCGCGCGAACGGTCGGCGATGTGTTGGGCAAATATCATCCACACGGTGATTCTGCCTGTTATGAAGCTATGGTGTTGATGGCGCAGAATTTCTCTTACCGTTATCCTCTGGTCGATGGACAGGGTAACTGGGGATCGCCGGATGATCCCAAATCATTTGCCGCCATGCGTTATACTGAATCGCGTCTGACTGCTTATGCCAATACCTTGCTAAGCGAATTAGGGCAAGGCACGGTCGAGTGGTCGGATAACTTTGACGCGACTTTAAAAGAGCCGGTGTTATTACCCGCAAGATTGCCGAATATCCTGCTTAACGGCACGATGGGTATTGCCGTAGGTATGGCAACGGATATTCCGCCGCATAATCTTCGTGAGGTGGCGGGTGCCTGTCTTCAGTTATTGGACGAGCCTGACTGCACACTGGAAGCCCTGTTCAAATTCATTAAAGGCCCTGATTATCCTACCGATGCCGAAATCGTTACGTCTGCCGAGGATATACAGAAAATGTATCTCACTGGTGGCGGTTCGATAAAAATGCGGGCTATCTATGAGCAGGAAGAGGGCACTATCGTCATCACCGCTTTGCCGCATCAGGTTTCCGGGGCTAAATTGATGGAGCAAATCGCCGCGCAAATGCTGGCGAAAAAATTGCCGATGATTGAAGACCTGCGGGATGAATCGGATCATGAAAATCCTACCCGCTTATTAATCATTCCAAAATCCAAACGCATCGATATCGATGCGGTGATGTCGCATTTATTTACCACGACCGATCTGGAAAAAAGCTATCGCGTTAATATGAACATGATAGGCATGGATGGCAGACCAAAGGTTAAAGGACTCAGAGAAATTCTCGTTGAATGGCTGGCATTTCGTACTGAAACCGTACGGCGACGTTTACAGTATCGATTGGATAAAGTGCTGGCCAGACTGCATATACTCGATGGCTTACTAATTGCCTATCTGAATATTGATGAAGTGATCGCCATTATCCGTAACGAAGAATATCCCAAGCCGGTGTTGATGGAACGGTTTGTACTCACCGATATTCAAGCCGAAGCCATACTGGAATTAAAATTAAGGCATCTGGCCAAGCTGGAAGAGATGAAAATCCGTGGTGAGCAGGATGCGCTGGAAAAAGAACGCGCGGCACTGGAAAAAACCTTGGGTTCCCGGCTGTTATTAAATCGCCTGATCAGAAAAGAAATTGAGCGTGATGCCGAGCAATATGGCGATGATCGTCGTTCGCCGATAGTTGCAAGAGTCGCAGCAGTTGCACTGGAAACTACCGCGTTAATAAGCAATGAACCCTTAACCATTATTCTGTCACAAAAAGGCTGGATCAGAGCGGCCAAAGGTCATGATATTGATGTGGAAAGTTTGAGCTACCGCTCAGGGGACGGATTTCTGGATGCGGTAAAAAGCAGATCGACCCACCCTGTTTATATACTTGATTCCACAGGCCGCGCTTACAGTACCTCTGCCCATGATTTACCTTCAGCGAGAACGCAGGGCGAACCTTTAACCGGACGACTTAATCCACCAGCGGGTTCATTGTTTACGCATTTGCTTGCGGGTAATCCCGATGACTGGTATGTGTTGGCCAGTCATTTTGGTTATGGTTTCAGAGTACAGTTAAAAGAACTCTTGAGTAAGAATAAGGCCGGTAAGTTGCTTATTACTTTGCCTAATGGGGCGAAAGTCTTAAAGCCTGCGCCCGTACACAATGAGTCTGATTTATTGGCAGTCGTTACCTTGCAAGGCCGCTTGTTGATTTTCCCGGTGGCCGATTTGCCTGCATTGGCACGCGGCAAAGGTAATAAACTGATACAGATTCCCGCAGTTGATCTCGCAGCAGAGAAGGATTATGTGGTCGCGGTGTTGGCGATACCTGAAAACAGTCCACTAAAAGTGGTATCCGGCAAACGATTCTTAACGTTGAAAGCAGCGGATATAGAACATTACACCAGTAGCCGGGCCAAAAGAGGCATGGCTTTACCCAGAGGCTTTCAGCGGGTTGATGGTTTGGAGTGTGAGTAGTAATTTTACATCGTTTCGCTTGAGCTGGTCGGGGTTTACAACCTCGACCGAAACGTTTGAAGATCGTAGCGACCACAAAACGTGAGGTATTTGCATGTTACCCCATTTAGAAAAGCTGCATTTGAACGGTATTCTAACCAACTGAGACTCAAAATAGCGTAAGATATTTAGACCTATATAATGTTTTTTGACTACCAAATAATGAGTCTCATGTTTCCAATTAAAGCTGTCTTTCTCCTACTTTTCCGGCCTGCTAAATTTGTGGCATTGTCGGTGCTCCACGATGTAGCATCGGAATTTGAAACGAATAAACAATCCATAGAGCAATACCCGAACCGCGAGCTCCCGCCTGAACGACTCAAGAACTTTGAAGATAATGCGTGGGATCGAACAAAAAAAATTCGTGAAGCATTTTTTGGTGCTGTGTGGTCAACCGCTCTCGCCGTGGTAGTTGGCGTTTTAATCGCCTGCTATGCCAGCTCATGGCTCGGAAAACCATCTGGTGCAATAATATCGCTACTTCAAGTCGCTGGCACCGGAATAATCTTAGTTGCAACACTCGCTCTTCTTGGGTGGGAGATTCAGTCTTGGAAGGGCCATTCCTTACCAGAAAAAGCTAATCGTTGGCTCTTTAGGACTCAGTATTGGCTTGGAACAGTCCTGTTCGTGTTCTCTCTGTCATGGACAAGTTAAGCAAGTCGTTTACGCAGCACGTTATGCGCCAAAGAGATAGAATGCATGGCACTGACTTTTAGGCAGAATGGAGTGAATTATGAATGGTAAACAACCCCGACACTTTTCAAAAGAATGGTTTTGGGATGACGGATTATTGCCAATATTAAAGGGTATCAATTTCCTTTTATATTCGCTTTTTGTTGTTTTTGTGATATTTCCAGTTAAAGTTTGTGTTTGGTTATATCATCATGGAATAGAAGTATTTAAACTTGCTTTCTGGTTCTTTATTTGGTTTTTTGTGTTTATCTGGATTATTTCAAAATATGTTTCAATAAATGACGTATTTGTAATAAATATTCATGGTATTGAGATATACGGAGTAACACTTTTACCGTTTTTATACGTTTATTTTAAATATGCACGCTGGGAATGGCGTGAATACAATAAAAACAGGATGGACTATGAAATAAGCGTTGTTACTTTTGTTGCATCCAAATTTTATGAGGAGAAAGAGTATGATGAGTTAGTAAAATACTGCGAGGAAGAAATATTGAAACACCCTAACAGTCTTCTTATTCTTCATTGGCTTGCTCGAGGAAAATATAAACAGGGTAAACTAGAGACTTCTTTAGATTTATTTGAAAAAATAGAAACTATGAACCCCGATAAAAGTTATCCAGCCTTTTCCTTTTATGTGGAAGAAGTAAAGCAGGCAATTATTAAACGCGATGAAGAAATAAAGCAAGCAATTATTAAACGCGATAAGGTGGAATCCTTACGGCGCTCCTTTATGATGTAGCAAGAAATAAGACATACACTTAATTAAACGCGGTAAGTCAGAATTCTTAGCATGTTACAACAATAAAGCCTAACTCAACGCTATTGCCCTTACAAAACTAGCCTTTGGTGTTACGGGGTATTCAACAAATATAACTGGGGTCAGAGTAAACTTATATATTATTAAAGTGACGAAAAACGTTAGATTATTTCTCGAAGCGCGACGGGGTATGTACCCCGTCGCAACGTTTTGGGCGCGGCGGCATGTCAGGCATTGCACCGAAATTCAAACGTCCGGGGCGGGTTAAATAACCCGTAACCCGTAAGGCGGATTCGCGATAGCAATCCGCCATAAACGGAGCCTTGAACCTGAACCCCGATCGGGTTTTTCCAAGCGGTTTTTTTATGTTCGATTGTCTCTGATGTTGTGCTTTGATTGGCGGTTTGCTGTCGCGAAACCGCCCTACGCCATGTTATGATCTGCTTTTTTATTTCGTTGTGCAATCTATGTGGTCAGGTTGAATGGATTTTATGATTTTACAGATGGTATATAACCCACCGAATGTAATTGCCACTTGACAGATCATTATCCCACCGCTCAAGGCTTCTGTTCCAAGCTCGCCAAGTCGCGGCTGCCGTGGATAATGGCCAGGATGAATACGAGGTTGTTTTGGTTGAGGTACATAATCCGGTAGCTTTGAAGAACAATTCCCTGATATTTTCAGTGGCTTCAGCTTCAGGCACTTTTCTTCCCAGTTCCGGGAACTCTTCCAGTGCTTCAGCCGCCTCAAAGATACGCTCTATGAATTGCTTGGCATAATACGGGGAATCTTTGGCGATATAGGACTGAATCCCTGCCAAATCCTCCAACGCCGGTTCCGTCCATTTAACCCGCACTGCCCAACAACCGCTTTTTGGCTTCCTCATGGGACACGACACGGCCATCGGTCACCGCCTTAAGGCCTTTTTCCAGCTTCTGCTTAACAAAGATTTATCATAAAGCGGTTTGTAACCGGGGATTCGTTCTAATTCTGCCTTCACATCAAAATTAACTATCGAATCATCATCTAAAAAAATCCGCACGATATAATTATCTTTAGGCCCTACATTAATAAATTTCATAAACGCCTCAAAGTTATCTTAATCGATCCCCAATTTTATCTACAACTCATCTCCCGGTAGCGGCTGGCGTTTGGCAACTTTTGCCAGAATTGATTCGAATGCTGCTTTATTGGCGCGTTGCGCTCGTGCTTGCAAATACTCCTCCGTGGCAATAGTCGATACTTTTTCCGCCACTGCGCTGGCGATGAACTGGTTGATAGAAACACCTTCTTTCTGAGCAATTTCTTTAATGTGCCGGTGGATGGAAGCCGGCAACCGCAAACTTAATGCACTCATGTTAAACGCTCCAACAAAGTTTTGGGAGTAATTACTTCAACACCTAATTTATCCACGCAGGCAAAATCCTTTACTATTTAAATTTTTCTAGCCAATTTTTCAGCATAACCCGTGTAATTACGCGGCGTTAATTCCAACAAAATTGCTTTGGCTTCTGCCGGGATTTCCAGTTTTTCAATAAACGCCTGCATTTGTTCAGGTGTAATACGCTGGCCCCGGGTGAGTTCTTTCAATTTCTCGTAGGGTTTTTCAATCCCGTAACGACGCATCACGGTTTGAATCGGCTCCGCCAGCACTTCCCAATTGGCATTTAGATCGGCTTCAATCGCTTCTGCATTGATCTGTAATTTTGATATGCCTTTTAAACTGGCTTGTATGGCGATGCTGGTATGAGCGATACCGACACCGATATTTCTGAGCACGGTGGAATCGGTTAAATCACGTTGCCAGCGTGATACGGGCAATTTTTCCGCCAAAAAGGCAAACAAGGCATTGGCTATGCCTAAATTGCCTTCTGAATTTTCAAAATCAATCGGGTTGACTTTGTGCGGCATGGTGGATGAGCCGATTTCTCCGGCAATCGTTTTTTGTTTGAAATAGCCCAGGGATATGTAACCCCATATATCCCGGTCAAAATCCAGCAGAATGGTATTAAAACGTGACAGGGCGTGGAAAAATTCGGCAATATAATCGTGCGGTTCAATCTGGATGGTGTAAGGATTCCATTGCAGTCCCAAGGATTCGACAAAGTTTTGAGAAAATTCAGCCCAATCGACATCAGGATAAGCCACACAATGCGCATTATAGTTGCCCACTGCGCCGTTTATTTTGCCTAATAGGCTCACGGATTCCAGTTGTTCTTTTTGGCGCAACATACGCGCGGCAAAGTTGGCGAATTCCTTGCCGACTGTAGTCGGCGTGGCCGATTGTCCGTGGGTACGGGACAACATGGGCTGGCCGGCGGTTTCCATGGCAATTTTTTTGATTGCAGTTATACAGTCGCTGATTTGCGCCAGGATAACTTCGCGGCCTGCTTTCAGCATTAAGGCGTAAGACAGGTTATTGATGTCTTCGGAGGTACAGGCAAAATGAATAAATTCACAGACGTTTTCCAACTCAGCACAACCGGCAATTTTTTCTTTAAGCAAGTATTCAACGGCTTTGACATCGTGGTTAGTGGTTTTTTCTATGTCTTTGACGCGCTGTGCGTCGGCTTCAGAAAAATCGCTGACTATGTTGTTTAACAACTGTGTTGCAGAATCACTGAACGGGCTGACTTCAGCAATCAGCGGATGTTTTGCCAATGCTTGCAGCCAGCGGACTTCAACCAGTACGCGAAAACGAATCAGGCCATATTCACTGAACACGGGGCGTAGTTCTTCCACTTTGTCGGCATAGCGGCCATCGATGGGAGAGATTGCGGTTAAGGCAAAGTTATTCATGGTTGATTGTCCTGATACTGTTGTGATGGATCTTAATTTTTATTGTATTTGGATTCGATAATACCGCCGCCGAGGCAAACTTCATCGTTATAAAAAACCACCGACTGCCCAGGTGTAATGGCTCTTTGCGGTTGGTCAAACACAGCGCGACAACGGTCATCGCCTATGGGCTCCAATCGGCAAGCCTGATCTGCCTGCCGGTAGCGGGTTTTGGCGGTACAGCGGATAGTCTGGGTTAATGGGTGGTTGTTGCACCAATCCAGTTGACTGGCTTCCAGGGTGTTATGCAGCATAAATGGATGATCGTGACCCTGGCCAACGATTAAAACATTATTCTCCAGATCTTTATCCAGTACATACCAAGGTTCATCGGGAGCATTTTTAACGCCGCCTATCCCTAAGCCCTGGCGTTGTCCCAAGGTGTAATACATTAGGCCGGAATGTTTGCCGATGTACTGGCCTTCCGGCGTAAGCATTTCGCCTGGCTGGGTAGGTAGATAACGCTGTAGAAATTCGGTAAATTTACGCTCCCCGATAAAACAGATCCCCGTGCTGTCTTTTTTACGGCTATTGGCAAAACCGGCTTTATCTGCCATTGCTCTGATTTCCGGTTTGTGCAGGTGGCCGATCGGAAACAGGGTTTTCGACAAGGCTTTTTGGCCCAGTGTATAAAGGAAGTAGCTTTGTTCTTTATTCGGGTCCAGTCCCTTTAATAAAAAGTATTCGCCCTCGTTCCCATAGCTCCGGCTTGGGAACGTAGCGACACGCGCATAGTGCCCTGTGGCTATGTATTCTGCTCCCAAATCTTCAATGGCATAATTCAAAAAGGCTTTGAATTTAACATGTTTATTGCACAAAATATCGGGATTTGGTGTGCGACCCGCTTTAAATTCAGACAGGAACACTTCAAATACTTCATCCCAGTATTCGGCGGCGAAATTGACGGTTTTAAGCTCCATGCCCAATTTATCGCAGACTTGTTGTGCGTCAGCGAGGTCTTCCATGGCTGTGCAGTGTTCCGTGCCATCATCTTCTTCCCAGTTTTTCATGAACAAGCCGGTTACTTGGTGTCCCTGTTCCAACAGTAACAAGGCGGTTACGGAAGAATCGACACCACCCGACATGCCGACGATTATATTTTTACTCATGGTCAAGATCGAGAAATGATTGTATCAGGCATAAAGGATAACGATGCCCGCTCAGGTATTCGTCCACGCTCATGAGCACCAGGGGGCTGCGTAATCGATGTTGCTGCGCGGCGATTTCGTCACGTGTGAGCCAATGCGTGGCAACTATGCCGACATCCAATGGTTGATTCGGGTTATGGCTATGGCAGTGACCGGAAAAACAAACTCTAAGAAATGTAGGGAACTCAGGATTTCTGCGCCAAAGTTGTATGGAAATAAGATGCTCAGGCTCGAAATGCCAGGCTGTTTCTTCATTCACTTCACGCTGGATAGCTGCAATCAGGTCTTCGTTTTCTTCAAAATGCCCGGCGGGTTGATTAAATTGTAGTCCTCGTGGCGTTTTCTCTTCAACGAGTAAAAAACGGTTATCCTGTTCGATAACGGCGGCAACGGTTACGTGTGGTTTCCAAACCATTGATTATTTCCAGCTGTAATAAAAATTAATATGTTACTAGATATGGGGAACTTATGTTGGTAAAAAAGGTTCAACACAGGGATGTTAAGGTACGGAATTAATCATGAGGTTAGCTCCTTGTATCTTTGTATTAATTTGTTATTTACACAGGCTTGAAATGCACTAACATTGGCACTATCTTAAGCACTTGAAAATATTTTGTTTATTTGGTTATTATGTCAGATTTTGATCCGTTCAAAGATAATGATGACGGTTTGGCTGTTCAGGAAGCCAGGCCCAAGTTAAAAAGGCCACCCCTGTACAAAGTTATTTTGTTAAATGATGATTTTACGCCCATGGATTTTGTGATTGAAATTTTGATGGATTTTTTTGCCATGTCTGAACAAAAGGCTACACTGGTTATGCTGCAAATACATACGCAAGGTGTAGGTGTATGTGGAACCTATTCTAAAGATGTAGCTGAAACCAAGGTATGTATAGTCAACGAATATTCACGAGCACATCAACACCCATTGATGTGCTCGATGGAAGAAGTGTAAATTTGGAGCGTTTATGTTAAGTAAAGAACTTGAAGTTACGTTAAATACTGCCTTTAAAAACGCGCATGATAAACGTCACGAATTTATCACGGTTGAGCATTTATTGCTGGCATTGCTTGATAACAGTGCGGCGGAAGCCATTATGAAGGCATGCGGTTGTGATATTAAAACGCTGCGAGGGCAATTGACCCAATTTATTGATGAGACGATGTCGTTGATTCCGTCGGGCATACAGCGCGAGACTCAGCCTACTCTGGGATTTCAGCGGGTATTGCAACGGGCTGTTTTTCATGTCCAGGCATCCGATAAAAAGGAAGTGACGGGGGCCAATTTATTCGTAGCCCTGTTTAGTGAACAGGATTCTCATGCGGTCTATCTTTTGAATAAACAGGATATATCACGTCTGGATGTGGTTAATTATTTGGCGCACGGGATTTCAAAAATAGATCAGGATAATGAATCATCAAGTGAGCGTGCATCGGAAGCCGGCAATGCTGATATCGATGCGGGCAGTCCACTGGACAAATATACGACTAATCTTAATGAAGAAGCATTGCAGGGCCGGATTGACCCATTAATCGGCAGGGAGCTTGAGCTTGAGAGAACAATTCAGACGCTTTGCCGCCGCCGCAAAAACAATCCTTTATTAGTCGGTGAAGCGGGTGTTGGCAAAACAGCTATTGCTGAAGGCTTGGCGAAAAAGATAGTTGAAGAAAATGTACCTGAAATCCTGATGAATAGTGTCATTTATTCACTGGATTTGGGAGCACTGGTTGCCGGAACCAAATATAGGGGTGATTTTGAAAAGCGTCTTAAAGCATTGATGAATCAGCTTAAGAAAGAGCCGGATTCCATTTTATTCATTGATGAGATTCATACCATTATTGGCGCAGGTTCTGCATCTGGGGGGGTCATGGATGCGTCCAATTTGATTAAACCCGTGCTTGCTTCCGGTCAGTTGCGCTGTATTGGCTCCACAACTTATCAGGAGTATCGCGGGGTTTTTGAGAAAGATCATGCCTTGGCGCGTCGATTCCAGAAAGTTGATGTACTGGAGCCTTCAGTTGAAGATACTATCCTGATATTAAAAGGTCTTAAGTCGCGTTTTGAAGAACATCATAATGTTAAATATTCTGCTGAGGCATTACGTGTGGCGGCGGAATTGTCGGATCGCCACATTACCGATCGACATTTGCCGGATAAAGCCATAGATGTTATTGATGAGGCGGGTGCAAAACAGCGCATGACGGCCGAAGCTGATCGCAAACAGGAAATTGATGTTGCTGAAATAGAAGAAATCGTCTCAAAAATTGCCAGAGTTCCGGCGAAATCAGTCTCTTCCAATGATATCGATAAGCTGGCCAATCTGGAAAAAAATCTGAAAATGCTGGTTTTTGGCCAGGATGAGGCGATTTCGGCGTTAGCTTCGGCGATAAAATTATCGCGTGCAGGCCTTCGGGATTCCCAGAAGACTATTGGCTCATTTATATTTGCAGGGCCTACCGGCGTAGGTAAAACAGAAGTGACGCGCCAGCTGGCTAAAGTATTGGGTATTGAGCTGATTCGTTTTGATATGTCTGAGTACATGGAACGTCATACTGTTTCCAGATTAATAGGGGCGCCGCCAGGTTATGTCGGCTTCGATCAAGGAGGATTACTAACCGAGCAAGTCACCAAGCATCCTCATGCGGTGTTATTGCTTGATGAGTTGGAAAAAGCCCATCCCGACGTTTTTAACCTCTTACTACAGGTCATGGATCACGGATCATTGACTGACAATAACGGGCGTAAAGCCGATTTTCGTAACATTATTCTGGTCATGACCACGAATGCAGGCGCGGAGGAGGGTAGTCGCGCCTCGATAGGTTTTACCCAGCAGGATCACGCAACCGACAGTTTGAAAGTGATAGAGAGAGGTTTTTCACCCGAATTTCGCAATCGTTTGGATGCGATTATCCAATTTAAACCGCTGGATATTTCAATTGTCGGGCACGTGGTCGACAAATTTATCTTTGAACTGGAAGCCTTGCTTACCGAGAAGCATGTAACGCTGGCGCTAGATGCTGATGCCCGATTGTGGTTGGCTGAACATGGTTGTGATCCAAAAATGGGGGCAAGACCAATGGCGCGATTAATTCAGGAAAAAATCAAAAAGCCTCTGGCTAATGACTTGCTATTCGGCAAGCTCGCGCACGGTGGTCATGTCAGAATTTATGTGGAAAATGATGAAATTGCTTTTGCTATTGAAAGCAATGAGTTGATTGTTTCTGAGGCCAATTTTTAATAGGACGGTCCGAACCGTAATCGGAAAGCTTGCGCTGCCCCCTTCCAGGGCGACATGGGATTAGCGCATACGGAAGGTAATGCGGCCTTTAGTTAAATCGTATGGTGTCATTTCAACTTTAACGCTATCGCCTGTGAGAATGCGGATATAATGTTTGCGCATTTTCCCGGAAATGTGAGCAGTTACGATGTGACCGTTTTCCAGTTCGACGCGGAACATGGTATTAGGAAGGGTGTCTATTACTTTGCCTTCCATTTCAATTTGATCTTCTTTAGCCATTTTTTGTCTCAGCAATTAAAATCGCTGATTATAGCATAAGCTGATTTCTAACAACAGAAGAGTGTGGTTGTTTGTTTTTTAAACCGACATTTCTATCCACTGATTGTCAATGAATGTTTGTATCGGTTGATAGTCGGTTTTATAAGCCATTTTTTTACAGGCTTTTATCCAAAACCCTAGGTATAAGAAGTCTTTTTGTTGCAGATATGCTTGCTCAATTTGCCATAAAACGGCATAGACGCCGAGACTGTAACTGGAGAATTTTGGTTCAAAAAAGGTATAAACCGCTGACCATGCGTGTTCAAACTGATCGATAACTGCGACCCCGGCCAGTTCATTATTTATAGAAAACTCGACAAATCGGGTGTCGCACCACGAACTACTGAGAAAATTGAGATAATCATCAGGATTGGCATTGGCCATAGAGCCGTCGCTGTGTCTGATAGCCTGATAGCGCAAGTACATATCGTAATGAGCTTGTTCAAAAACAGCGGGTTTGACGATGGCCTGTGTACTAATGTTCTTATTTATGCAACGTTTTTGATTTCTGCTCGGTTTAAATTTTTCGACTGGCAGTCTTACCGGAATGCAAGCAGAGCAATGAGGGCAACGTGGAGCATAAATTTCATCACCACTACGGCGAAAGCCTTGTTCTATTAGTCGAGCATAAATTGATGTCGTCAGCGGGTAAGAAAGATGAACAAACACCGATTGTGCATGCTCGCCTTCAAGATAACCACATGGATGCTCCTGGGTCAGAAATAGAGGGATAGAAATCATTGTGAGTGCCAGGCTAATTTGTTGGCAGGGACGTCACAATGTTGATTGAGTAACTTTACAAAATAACTGCGGTCGCAGTTTTTGGCACCAAGACTTGCTAAATGTGATGTATGCACTTGACAGTCAACCAGTTGGTAGTCCCAGGCTTTAAGTTGCTCGACTAAGGTAGCAAAAACCACCTTTGAGGCATCCGTTTTGGTATGAAACATGGACTCACCAAAAAATACGCGACCCAGAGCAACGCCGTACAAGCCGCCGACTAATTCACCGTCCAGCCATGCCTCCGCGGAATGCGCAAAACCACTTTGATGCAGCTTAGTATAAGCCTGCTCTATATCTTCGGTTATCCATGTGCCTGCACTTTCTTTTCGAGGTTTCGCACAAGCAGCGATAACTTCGCTAAAAGCCTGGTCAAAGGTCACTGAAAAAATATTTTTACGCAGGGTTTTATGCAGACTTCGGGAAACAATCAATTTATCCGGGAACAAAACTAATCTGGGATCGGGCGACCACCATAGAATCGGCTCGCCGGGGTTGTACCAAGGGAAAATTCCATGTCGATAGGCATTTAACAGGCGTTTATTTGACAGGCAACCGCCAATTGCAAGTAATCCGTCCGGTTCATATAAGGCTTTGTTTAGCGGCGGAAAATCTTGCTCTGGTTTATGAGGATTAAGGACTGTTAGCTGCATATTTGTAAGGCGCAAGATAAAGGGAGCAATCCGTAAGTTCTTTTAGTCTTGCGTCTTTCATTTTGTATCTGTTTATTTTAATTCATCAAGGAATTTTTCTGCATCCAATGCCGCCATGCAGCCGGAACCGGCTGAGGTTATCGCTTGTTTGTAAACAGAGTCCATCACATCACCTGCTGCAAAAACACCTTCAATGCTGGTTGCAGTGGCGTTTCCGGTAATGCCGCTTTTTACTTTAATATAGCCGTGATCCATATCCAGCTGTCCTTCAAAAATCCCTGTGTTGGGTGTGTGGCCGATGGCAATAAAGACGCCGTGTACATCTAAATCTTTGGTCGAGTTATCGAGGGTGCTTTTGATTCTAACACCGGTAACTCCCATGTCGTCACCTAGCACTTCATCGAGATTGGAATTCCATTCAATGACGACATTACCGTTTTGTGATTTTTCAATCAATTTATTAGAGAGGATTTTTTCAGAACGGAATTTATCACGGCGATGAACCACAGTGACTTTTGATGCGATATTTGCTAAATAGAGGGCTTCTTCAACGGCTGTATTGCCGCCACCAATTACTGCCACGGGTTTATTGCGGTAGAAAAAGCCATCACAGGTCGCGCAAGCCGAAACCCCTCTTCCTTTAAACGCATCTTCAGACTCCAGGCCTAAATAGCGTGCTGAAGCACCGGTCGCAATAATCAGCGCATCACAGGTATAAGTGCCTGAGTCACCTGTCAATGTGAAGGGGCGAACAGATAAATCAGCGGTGTGGATATGGTCGAAAATAATCCCGGCTTCAAATCGTTCTGCGTGCAGGCGCATTCTTTCCATGAGAGCAGGGCCTTGCAAGCCTTCAACATCACCGGGCCAATTATCAACTTCCGTGGTGGTGGTTAATTGCCCGCCTTGTTGCATGCCAGTAATGATCATTGGCTTCAGGTTAGCGCGAGCGGCATAAATAGCGGCGGTGTAGCCGGCAGGGCCAGAGCCAAGAATTAAAAGACGGCAGTGTTTGGAGTCATTCATTAAAAAACCTCTATGGGGGCCAATTATGGCAAATTAAAGGAATTATGCAGGTGAAACCCCGTTTCGTAAATGTTATTGTGTTTAAGTTAGCTGTGTATACCTAAAAACAAGCTGAATTTTTTTGTGACCAATATTAATGTAGAATGTGTAATTATTGATCTATAATCCTGTTTTATTAGTACTAATATATGTCGAGTCATAATTTATGTCTGCTGTAATGGAAGAAAAAACGTTTCGTGGCTTACGCGAAATTGCGGTCTTGGGTTTTTTTGCGGTTGCATTGTTTCTCTTAATTTCCTTGGTTACTTTTAGTAACGAGGATGCCGGTTGGACTCACAGTGGCGCGGTGCAGACAGTCACTAATTCCGGCGGTATTTTTGGTGCGTGGCTCGCTGATTTTTCTCTCAGTTTTTTTGGGTTAATTGCGTATCTTTTTCCGGTCATTATTTCCTGGCATGGTTATCTGTTGTATGGTAAAGCAAGGCCAAGGCAACAAAAAATGACTATCGCGTTACAGTGGTTAGGCTCTATAGCAACCATCGTTTCCGGCGCCGCATTATTATATTTGTATGTATTAAGAGTGGGAGTGGAGCTGCCGGGCCACACAGGGGGTATTTTAGGTCAGGAAACAGGGGACGCTGTACTGGTTCTATTCGGTAATTCAGGCGCTACCTTATTTTTGATCGTTCTGTTATTGTCCGGGATTACGCTGGCTACCGAACTGTCCTGGGTAACCTTTATTGATCTCATTGGCAAATATACTGTATTTGTATGTCGTGTCGTTTGCCACACTGTCACCAGCTTATGGGTGGAGCGTGCGGACATCTCTGTTCAATCACTTGATAACATTCCTGGAAAGCCCGAGACCAAGAGAAAGTCCAGTGTTAAAGTTGTATCGAGTGTCGGAAAAGGCGTGGTGCTGATTGAAAAAAACAGCAAGCAAGCGCAAAAACAACCATCCCCTAAATATAATGCTAGCGAAGGCATATTGCCTTCTTTAGCTTTACTGGATGAAAGGGATATTCGGGTTATCGGATATTCGCAAACCGATTTGGAGGAAATGTCGCGACTGGTAGAAGACATTCTTGCCGATTTTAACGTCGCTGTCGCTGTTGTGGGCTTTCATCCTGGTCCTGTTATCACCCGTTTTGAATTGCAGCCTGCCGCTGGCGTAAAAGTCAGTCGTATTAGTAGCTTATCTAAAGACTTGGCCAGGGCTTTGTCGGTCACCAGCGTACGTATTGTTGAAATTATCCCGGGTAAATCGGTAGTCGGTCTTGAAATTCCCAACAGGGAACGGGAAATGGTGGCGCTGCGGGAATTATTGGTATCGTCCGCATTTGAAAAGGCGAAATCCTTACTGACACTGGCAATGGGTAAAGATATTTCCGGAGTGCCTTTGGTGGCCGATCTGGGCAAGATGCCTCATGCACTGGTTGCAGGTACTACCGGTTCAGGAAAATCGGTCGCTATCAATACCATGATCCTCAGCTTGCTCTATAAAGCCACGCCCGAACAAGTGCGGTTGATTATGATAGACCCTAAAATGCTGGAGTTATCGGTTTATGAGGGTATTCCGCATTTATTAACCCCCGTTGTTACCGATATGAAGGAAGCCAGCAATGCCTTGCGCTGGGCGGTTGCTGAAATGGAAAGACGTTACAAATTAATGTCCAAAATGGGGGTCAGAAACATTGCCGGCTTTAATCATTTGATTGATGAAGCGGCAGCAAGAGGTGAGACTATCAGGGATCCTATGTTTCAACTGCTAAACCCTCTGGAAGATGGTGAAGATTTCCCCGTCCTGAATAAATTACCCAGCATTGTCATAGTTATTGACGAGTTAGCCGATATGATGATGATTGTCGGTAAAAAAGTTGAAGAATTGATTGCCCGTTTAGCACAAAAAGCCAGGGCGGCAGGCATTCATTTGATATTGGCAACGCAGCGTCCTTCGGTTGATGTGCTGACCGGACTCATTAAAGCTAACGTACCTACCCGGATCTCCTTTCAGGTTTCATCACGTATTGATTCGCGCACTATTCTTGATCAAGGCGGCGCGGAAACGTTGCTAGGCAACGGTGATATGCTGTTTTTGCCCTCAGGCACCAGTATTCCGATTCGTGCTCATGGTGCGTTTGTCGATGACCATGAAGTGCATCGTGTGGTTGAATTTTTAAAACAAACCGCACCACCCGATTATCTGGAAGACATTACCCGGGAAGTCTCTGATTCTAATGATGGCTATAATATGAGCGGGGACGGTAACAGCAATTCAGAGACTGATGCTTTATACGATGAAGCCGTCGCGTTTGTTACCGAATCACGAAAAGCTTCGATATCCAGTGTACAACGGCGTTTTAAAGTGGGTTATAACCGTGCCGCCACGATGATTGAAGATATGGAAGCAGCGGGTATTGTGAGTGCGGCAGAGTCTAATGGCTCAAGAGTTGTGCTTGCTCCGCCGCCAGTGAAAGATTAATAGCGGAATTAAAAAATCAATTGAGTCTGGTTCGACATTTTTCATGCCGCTGTAATCTGCTTATAAAATAAATTCGTAACATAATTTACTGTCCTTTGTCATTCCGAGCGTAGCGAGGAATCTTAAGCCTTTTTTGATACGCCAACGCTCAAGATTTCTCCCTGTGGTCGAAATGACATTACAATCAAGCACCTTATTTGATTTAAAACTGTCATAACAACATAATTAAATTACATTATAATTGTAAGGTTATATTCATCTACTCAACTTTGGGACAAAACATGACTGAAAAATATATCTATTCATTTCAAAAGGGCGACGGAAAAAATAAAGTACTACTGGGAGGCAAAGGTGCCAATCTGTGCGAAATGACTCAGATAGGACTGAATGTCCCGCCGGGATTTGTTATTACCACCAAAGCATGTCTGGATTATCTCGAAAACCATCAATTACCCGAAGGCTTACTGGAAGAAGTTAAAGGCCATATCGCCGAGGTTGAATCTCTCTCAGGTAAACAGTTTGGAGACAGCCATAATCCATTGCTCGTGTCGGTACGCTCCGGTTCGGCTATCTCAATGCCCGGCATGATGGATACCATTCTGAATCTGGGTCTCAATGCCCGGACTCTGACCGGTCTGATTGAGCAGACCGGCGATCCCCGCTTTGCCTATGACGCCTACCGCCGTTTTCTTCAGTTATTCGGTAAGGTTGCATTGGGTATTGATGATGAGAAATTTGATGTGCATTTCGCCGCGATCAAGAAGCAAGCAGGAATTAAAGCCGACGTAGGTTTGGATGCCGAACATTTACGCCAAATCAGTGAACTGTTTCTCCAGGTGGTTTTGGAAGAAACCGGTAAGCCATTTCCTGAAGATGTTTATGAACAACTGGAATTGTCTATTAAAGCGGTATTCAATTCATGGATGGGCAAACGTGCAGTCGATTACCGGCGCGAATTCCATATTACCCCGAAAATGGCTAACGGTACGGCCGTTAATGTGGTCGCTATGGTTTTTGGCAATATGGGCAACGATTGCGCAACCGGTGTCGGCTTTACCCGTAATCCAGGTACCGGCGTTAATGAAATGTATGGCGAATACCTAGTTAATGCCCAAGGTGAAGATGTTGTTGCCGGCATTCGCACGCCAAAACCGGTGCAAGAATTGGCTAATGAAATGCCTGATCTCTACAAGCAACTGGTGGAATTGCGTAACAAACTCGAATCACATTACAAGGAAGTCCAGGATTACGAATACACCATTCAAGGCGGTATTTTGTACTGCCTGCAAACGCGTAACGGTAAAATGAACGCGGCGGCAATGGTACGCACTTCTGTGGAGATGGTAGCCGAAGGCCTGATCAGCAAGGAACAGGCTTTGTTGCGCATTAACCCCGAGTTGCTGGAACAGTTGTTACATCCACAACTTGATCCTGAAAATAAAGCCCAGCCTGTCGCTCAAGGCTTGCCTGCTTCGCCGGGAGCCGCTTTCGGTAAATGTGTGTTTGACGCTGATACCGCTGAATTGATGGGTCGTGCCGGAGAGCTGGTTATTTTGCTGAGAGAAGAAACCAAACCTGAAGATATTCATGGCTTTTTTGCCGCTCAAGGTATTTTGACCAGTCGCGGCGGTAAAACCTCTCATGCGGCCGTGGTTGCCAGAGGCATGGGTAAAGCCTGTATTGCCGGTGCTGAGGACATAAAAATAGATGTGCGTTCCCGCCAGGCTGTTATTGGTGATCTGCATATTCGCGAAGGCGACATTATCACCATTGATGGCAGCACCGGACTCATTTATTTAGGCAAAATCGCAACGATTGAACCGTCATTTTCCGATGAATTAAAAACCTTATTGTCTTGGGCTGATGAAGTTGCCGAATTGGAAGTTCATGCCAATGTTGACACGCCGGAACGCGCACGCATGGCACTCAGCTACGGCGCAACGGGTATTGGTCTGTGCCGTACCGAACGTATGTTTAATGCGTCAGACCGCTTGCCTTTAGTGATTGATATGATTCTGGCTGACAGCAAAGAAGCCAGGAAGGAAGCGTTGGAAAAATTATTTCCGATTCAGCGTGATGACTTTAAACAAATCTTTGAGGCCATGTCACCTTACCCTGTCACTGTAAGACTCCTGGATCCACCGATGCATGAATTCTTACCCAGTGAGCACCAACTGGAAGATGAAATCAAAGCTTTGAAACAATATAAAACTATTATTCAGGGACAGCAGGTTACTCTGGAAACCTTGGGTGAACAGTTTTCATTACCAGCACCGTTTAGTCATTTGAATGAAGAAGTTATCAATAAAGCGATTGCTAAAAAGGAATTGATGCTGAAGAAAGTCAAAGAATTGTACGAAGTTAATCCAATGTTGGGCCACCGGGGTGTGCGACTTGGTATGTCATATCCGGAAATTTACCAGATGCAAATCCGGTCTATTCTTGAAGCTGCCGCGCTTTGTGCTAAACAACGCACACCGATTTTGCCTGAAATCATGGTGCCCCAGGTTATTACAGTACAGGAATTGATAAAAGTAAAAGCCTTCGTCGATCAAATTCAACAGGAAGTCGAAAGTCAGTACGGTATTGCCCTGAAATTCAAATTTGGAACCATGGTAGAAACCGTCAGAGCTTGTACCCGAGCCGGCGAATTAGCTCATGTGGCTGAGTTTTTCTCGTTCGGTACCAATGATTTAACCCAGGCGACTTTCTCATTTTCACGCGAAGATGCGGAAAACAAATTCCTTCCTCTTTACAACGAAACCGGGTTACTTGAAGACAACCCGTTCGAAGTACTTGATGCCAAAGGTGTTGGTCAGTTAATGAAAATGACGGCGGATTCAGGACGCAAAACCCGGCCCGATATCTCAATAGGTATTTGCGGCGAACAAGGCGGACATCCGCAATCGATTCGTTTCTGTCATCATATCAAGCTGAATTATGTCTCCTGTTCGGCGCCACGCATACCCATCGCCAGGCTGGCCGCAGCCCATGCGAAATTGCTGGAGGATGACTACAGGATTAGTTAATCTGGAAGGTCAATGGTATTCAGTGCCACTGTTTATCAGTCGCACCAAACGCTATCGCAGACCTTTATTAAATCATAAATCGTCATTTAGTTTGAGTTAGCGATAGTGTAACCCATCACTTCTGGTGCAGTATGCTAAGATTATTGGGCTCCAAGGGCTGAATGAAAACATATACACTTGCAATAATTACCTAAAAAGAAGACTATATTGCAGGTGAAAGCTCAGGCCTTCACTCCATAAATAATCAGAATTCAGAATCAGATGTTTTTTTACTCATTCAACCGGGAATTAACGCCATGACCAAAGATGAATTATTAGCAAAAATGCAAGCCACCATTGACGAACAACAGGTAAAACTCGAATCGCTTAAAGAAAAAGCATTAGATGAGTCGCAAGAAGCGATTGATGATGTTAAGGCTGCCATTGCTGATTTGGAACCCAAGTTAGAACAAGCAAAAGCTAAAGCTGCGGAAATTGCAGATGCAGCTGATGATAAATGGGAAGATTTGAAAGACTCGTTGGAGTCAGGATGGGACGAAGCAACAGCAAAATTGGAAGAAGGCTGGAATAGCTTAACCTCGACTGTAAAATCATTTTTCTCTTAAACAATGAGAAAAAACACTAATGATTCCAGTAATTTTCATGTTTCATTGGTAAATTAAGATTATGAAAAACTCAGAAGCAGCTGCAAACG
The DNA here is from genome assembly GCA_963849195.1 of uncultured Gammaproteobacteria bacterium. Taxonomy (GTDB): domain Bacteria; phylum Pseudomonadota; class Gammaproteobacteria; order Methylococcales; family Methylomonadaceae; genus Methylobacter_C. The sequence goes on along the minus strand of CAWKGQ010000017.1, from coordinate 90,899 downwards.
TTTAAATTGCTGATACTTCTGAGTTTTATAATCACGCCGATGTAAAATAAGCCCCGCGGGGTTATTTTTTTGCCGCAGCAGAAAAGGTATCGCAAGTCGCTATATCTCCACTTTCCATTCCTTTACGAAGCCAAAATGTGCGTTGCTCCGATGATCCGTGGGTAAATGATTCCGGGCTTATTCTTCTTCCGGCGCGCTTCAAAAGGCGGTCATCTCCTATTGCGGATGCAGCCCTGAGGCCTTCATCGACATCTCCTGGTTCTAAAAGATTGCGATATTTATCTGCATAGTGAGCCCATACCCCCGCAAAACAATCCGCTTGCAATTCCAATAATACAGATAAAACATTAGCTTGAGTGGTACCGCTACGTAGTTGCAAATCATGGACTTTGCCGGATATCCCCAGGAGGTTTTGCACATGATGACCGACCTCGTGGCTAATGACATACGCTTGAGCAAAATCGCCCGGGGCGCCCAAGTGATCCAATTCCCGGAAAAACCCCAGGTCGAGATAAACTTTTCTATCGCCGGGACAGTAGAAAGGCCCCGTAGCAGCGGAATTATATCCGCACGCGGAGGAAACTTGATCGGAAAACAAAACCAACGTCGGCACTTGATATTTCAAGCCCATGCGGGGGAAAATCGTGGCCCAGGTATCTTCAGTATCCGCCAGTATAGCGGATACAAATTGAGCGGATTCATCGTTGCCAGACGTTTGTCCGGGGGAAACCGCAGTTGTCGGACCGCCCCTCACGTAACCTTGCGATAGCATCGCCAAGAGCTCCAAAGGGTTTTCTCCCAATACGACTCCTATCAGCATTACAACCACCAGCATACCACCGCTCAGTTTAATCGACGTACCGCCGATACGTGAACCACGTCGGTCCTCAACGTTATCGCTTTGTCTACCTTTTTTCCACAACATGATGTTTATACGACAAATCTGGTGGTCAGAAATATTTAAGTTGCACTGAAAACCGCAAAGAGCAACAGTGGCTTCAAGTGGGTTTGATTTTAAGGGATACGTAAATGTTGGCCCGGATTTATGCGATCCGGATTGCTTAAAATATCCCGATTCGCATCAAAAATACGTTGCCATTGATTGCCATCGTTGTAGAACTGTTTGGCAATCTTGGAAAGCGAATCACCACTGGCTACGGTGTAGGTTCTAACGGACGTAGTGGCCGAACCCGTGCCTGTATCAACAGGAGCGGCGCTTGTGTTTGTTGTTTGTTGTTCGGACGTGGGCGATGGTCCCTCATCTTCTTTATTGCCAAAATAGGACGCTGCCGCTTTCGCTGCAACCGCAGCTCCCACTCCACCAAGAAGCACTTTGCCCCATGTTGGGAAACTGCTTGATTCGGGTACATTGCCGTCTGGAGTCAGTTTATCGACCATAGCTGGTAAAACCTGCGAGAGCACTGATGCGCCCTGGGACTCAGGAATGCCTGCCTGTTGAGCCAGAGCGGCAATCTGGTCCTTACCCAACACGTTGGCCAATTCCTCGGGGTTTATGCTCTTGTTTTCTCCAGTACCAACCCAGGACGCTGCAAGATCACCCAATCCTGATTGTTGAAATTTATTAACCAACCCGTCTATGCCGCCCATTGCCTGCAGCATTCCTAACGCGCCATTCAATAAATTTTGACTCTGGTTTTCAGTTTGTCCTGAAGAATTACTTGCTCCGATGGCGGATTTAACTATTTCTGTGAAAAGGCTCATAGGGTATCTCCTCGTGAAATTCGCAAAATATAAAAAGACAATCAGACACCAAACATTTTTAGAAATCGCAAAAAACTTTCAGTGACTTGAAAACTAATTTATCGCATTATTACTTGAAAAGATAGAAAATTTATACTGCTCGAATGTTTAAAGCAACTGAGCTTTAGCTTTAGAAAAACGCTCAATGTAGATTATAAATATAACACCCATGAAACAACTGTACCGTCCTTGATTAGTTGGCGTAGAAGAACGATCCCAATCAATTGCCGATCCGTTGCATAAAAAAGTCAGGCAACGAGAGTAGTTCATACTTACTCTTTCTCCTTATAAAGGAGAAAGAGTAAGTATTTGAATAGATGAATTTGCCCATAGAGGCATAAAAAAGGGGGAATCCTTCAGAAAAGCAAAGTTAGAGACCAGCTACTAATGCATTCGTAGTGTTAGCAATTCGCGCGCAGCTTGGTTTCAATTTGCAATTGTTTCCAAATGTGGCTATTTAATTCAATAATTCTTGCGGGATATTACCACCGTTCTGTGCGAGTTTTTGTAATACGGTTTTATGCAGCCAAATATTCATTTGGGCTGAGTCTCCCATTGCCTGGGCTGGACAGCCCAATTCTGTCGCAAGTTCTTTACGCGCGGTTAAACTGCTGTCAAGCCCAAGTAATTTTAGCAAATCGACGATCGAAACTTTCCAGTTAAGCTTTTCTGCACTGGCAGCGGCTAATCCTTCCAATTTTGTTACGACATCGACCACAGCAATTGCAGAAGCAGGGGCAGAAGCTGATGCTGCTTGGGTTGCATTAGGGGCTTCCGCAGCGGCTGCACTACGAATGCCCAGTTTTTCAAGAATGGAATTAAAGAGACTCATGGTTGATCCTTAAGTATATAGTTGAGTTGTAGTGGCAATTTTGCAAGACTGAAATAAGCAATTCAGCGCATGCAGAAATTGTGAATAATTACTTTAGCACTATATCTAATGTTAGTCATCATGTGCAAAACATTGGAGCACTTTGAAGCCTAGCATATCTCAAAATGCACAAAACCTTTTTGGCGATTTAAGATGAAAAATCATTGGGGGCCGGCGCGTTTGACGAGGCCCCGTATTTTAGTAGGTGCAAGTCCCACTCAAATTTGACAGGCCAGCAGCTGGATAGGAGACCTATTGGGCGGGAAGTTACTCCCAAGGCTGAGCATTGGGTAATCAAGCTAATAGACTGTAAACGTAGGTTGAGCTATAGAGCTTGTGCTAGTAAGTAACTGTTTGGCGTGATGAATAGTGACTAAACCTGCCGTTTCAGCGGCAGCAGTGGTCTTTTGCACCGGAAAGCAGAATCGTTGACTCCCGCCCCAAATCGGTCTGGTATTGATCACAGTGAGAATTGCTGTTGGCTCGAGTGGGAATATTGGTGGTCTGTTCGCGAAACCGTTAAGCTCCTGACTGCGTTTTCTTCAATGTTTAATATTAATTAACAAACTATCAATATACTGTTACATTACGATTTGGCACTCAAATCTGCAATGTGTCAATCTAATAATTTCAAAGGGGATATTCCATGTCAAGCAATCTATTAGAATTAATAAACGAAAATATTACGGGCGATGTTGTTGCTAAGTTGGCTGATTTTCTGGGGGAATCCCCGAAAAGTACGTCTTCAGCTTTAAGTAGCGCCATTCCTACAATTCTTGCAGGCTTAGTGAATAAAAGTACCGATACGCAAGGCGCAAACACTATTCTATCTCTATTGAACCAAGGAACTGATGTTAGTGGCATTCTTAATAATTTGGTTACTGCATTTTCAGGTGGAGAAGGAACAAGCAAACTTTTAGCAACCGGCGCTACACTTCTGAATTCAATCTTTGGTTATAAAACCGATGGTGTTGCCAATTTAATTGCCAACGCGAGTGGCATTAGCAAAACTTCATCGAATTCGCTGTTGGGTTTATTGATGCCGGTAATTTTTGGCGTACTTGGCAAAACAGTCAAAGCGGAGGGCATAACCAGCACCGCCGGATTGGCTAGTTTCCTGGGTAAACAGAGCGGTTTTTTGAAGAATCTCTTGCCAGCAGGACTCAGTAGTATTTTCGGTATAGCTAATATAAACGATTTAGGAAAAAAAGCTTCAGCGACCACAGTTCATGATGATGAAGAACGTTCGGGTGGCTTTGCAAGATTTTTACCATGGTTAATACTGCCCTTGCTTCTTGCCTTGGGTTGGGGCTTGTTCAAAAACCTTAAGCTTCCCACGGCTCCTGCGCCTCAGGTTTCCGTACCGAATGTTTCGACGCCTGATGTTTCAATGCCTCAGATAGTCGCGCCTGTCGTCGAAAAAGTAGGTGACTTTTTCGAGACAACACTTTCTTCCGGTTTCGCTATCAAAAGTGCCAAAGATGGTATCGAGAACAAGTTAATCGTATTTATCCAGGATACTGGCAAAGTAGTTGATGAAACCACTTGGTTTACCATGGACGGGATTACGTTTGATACCGATAAGGCGACTCTTACGCCGGAATCCACTGTACAAGTGAGAAATATCGCCGAGATATTGAAAGCCTTTCCGAGTGTCAAAATGAAAATCGGTGGCTATACCGATAATACTGGCGATGCCAAAGCCAATTTGGCACTCTCTGCGGATCGTGCAAATACCGTTAAAAAATCATTAGTCGTTATGGGCATTGACGCATCACGTTTGGATGCCAAAGGCTATGGCAGTGAACACCCGGCGGCAACTAATGAAACGGAAGAGGGTCGTCAACAAAATCGCCGTATTGATATCCGGTTAACCGCGAAGTAACAATCCTTGCAGTGGAGCTTCTTAAATAATGGAGTTCCACTTTTTAGAGGTTTGGTGGATCTTACTGTTCAGTAAGGCTGGCATACTTCCTCATAAATTAAAATTTGGTTGGGAATGCGATAATAATCTGGATGTTAGAGGTCATTTTGTGATCGAGTGTCCGAAAGAGTGCTCAAGGGTTTAGAATTCGAACACCACCTTCACCCTATTTAAATATGCGATATTCCGGCCTAATTAATACCTGTCATATTGAATTCTTTTGTTAAAGTGGATACGCGAACCGTAGCAGTCCGGTTTTGTTAAGCGATATGCTTCACAAAACTCTTATCATGCCCGATATGACAATGCTAATGTCTAAATCATTGTATAAAAAAGCTAATCTGATTTAATGAATAAGCGTTGCGAAGCAATAGTTTTGCTAAAAAATAATCGTATCGTTAGGTTTTGATTTGACTTTCCAGTTGAGCGATTAGATCGGGAGCCAAGTCCAGTTCTTTAACTAACTGATCCATATAATTGCGTTCCTGGTCGTTGTCCAAATCAACAATAGCGCGCGAAATTAAATAAATTTCAGCAGCGGCAGCAGGCGAATCAGCACCAGCAGTAACAGCTTTGATATCCATAGGATTATTGAGTTCTTCCAAAAACAGATTTGCTGAATCACCCAGATTGAGTTTTGCCAGTTGCTGGATAATCAATTCCTTTTCTTTATCATCAAGATTTCCGTCCGCTTTGGCCGCTGCAATCATGGCTTTGAGCAAAATTTTACCGCGCTGTTCACTTGCTTGACCGGATAGCTCAGTAAGCGGTTTACCCGCATCGGCTATTGGTGTCGCTTGTTGGCTTTGCCATTTTTGAAACGCGTTATAGGCGACGCTTCCAATAGCAGCCAGACTTCCGATTTTTAGGCCTGCCCCGGTCAGTTTGCGTCCAAATCCTGTGCCAAGTAATAAGGCCAACGCGCTTGCTGCTATAGCGCCCTTGCCTGCGCCATCCAGCATTGTTTTCCGGTCGTCCGGATTGTCAGGAAGGTTTAATTTCTCTTCGGCAAGCGATTTACCTTTGTTAACGAGTTCCTGACCTGAATTTAATAACATATCTAAAATTTGTTGAGTATCCATCAGCGTTTTGCTCTAAGTTTAAAGTACGCAAAGATTATAACTCTAAATTGCTTGAGCGATTATTATCCGATTGTGTAGCTCAGTGCGTGGGATTTTCTGAGGCACGAAGCGGTTCATTTGCGAACAATGCGTTTCAGTTTATTTAGTGCATCATATGGTAAGCTGAGTTTTTCCCCGAGAGCTTAGCTATTTGAACGAGGCGGCAGATGGTTCCACTCAAGTGGGTGGCGCTCGATGCGTGCCGTGGCCTCCAGAGCATCGGAAACTCCTGTGGTATAACGGCATTTGTTCATACTTTCCCTGACTAAAACGCAAGTCCTTAATTAAGCAAGGATCTATTTGGAATTGTCTTTTTTCCATAAAGTCCACGCTCCATAAGCCAAGCCTCCCCAAGCGGCATATTTGATCAGGGGGGATGCAACCAAGGCTAAAACACTTATAACAATAATGGTCAAACCGTCCCATGAAGTGCGTTCTTTCAAACGGAGTTGAAGCCAATCAATTACATGGTTTATTGTCGCTACTACGGGTATTTCCGGCATTGGTTTATCTCCCGGGAGGAAAGTTTAAGACTTAAAAATTATCATGCTACTACTAATTTGGCACTAGCTCAATTCAAATAATATCAAGACAGTAAGACAATGGATTTAGAGAGGGGGAAGCAAATATGAAGTGCAATCCTAGCAAGGTAGGTTGAGGTGAAGTTCATAAAAAAACCGGCAGCAATCCACTACAAATGCCGAAGTTCGAACTTCAACCCAACTTGTCTCCCTTGTCCAGTTCCTGCAAATGCCTTAACTTTTCCTTGATTTTGATTTCCAGGCCTCGATCTACTGGCTGGTAATAACGCATTCCCGTTAGCTGTTCCGGAAAATAATTTTAACCGGCGGCGTATGCTTCCGGTTCATTATGGGCGTAACGGTATTCTTTACCGTAACTAAGAGATTTCATCAATTTGGTCGGTGCATTTCTTAAATGAACCGGTACACCCAGGCTGCCGCTTTGTTTGGCATCACGCATGGCGGCGTTGTAAGCCATATAAACTGCATTGCTTTTAGGTGCGCAAGCTAGATAGGCAATGGTATGCACCAAGACGACCAGTAAATCTTCGTTCGTTAGAGAATTAAGCACATAGACGCGAGCACGTGACAACATGGCGTTATTGAGTGCAAACGGGATTTTCAGTAGTCGCGCCGACAAAATAAACGGTGCCATCTTCTACATGCGATAGGAAGGCATCCTGTTGTGATTTATTAAACCGATGCACTTCATCGACAAATAGCCCACAACCCCTAACCTGTAAGGCAATGATATGGACTCCTCGTTAGTTTGTCTGATAAGTTAATCATATCCGCCTGGAACACTGATACCTATAGGTAGGTGGAGTCCCAATTGCCTTACGGTTCTCTCTCGATCGAACATTCACCCCGTAAGTTCACGTCCATGCTGGGCGTACACAAGGCAAATTCACTCGGACGTCAAAAAGCGGGATACTGTTCAAAATAAATGGGGAGGAGAAATAGCAACAAATGAATCATAACGCAACCAGCGTTATTAACTTTTTCATCAACTCCGCTTGACTGTGTACATCCATTTTTTGCATGGTATGTTTTATATGATTGCGAACAGTTTCCGGCGAGCGATAAGTATGTCTGGCAATGTCTGGAATTGAGGGCGTTTTCATAAAGTGCAGTGCGCAAATCGCCTCACATCTGGATAAGTGATAAATTTCTGTTAAGCGGTCAATGGCAGGATTTTTTTCTTTATCATGGGTAAACGTAAGAATAAATCCGTCCTTAAAACATTCCCACGGGTAAAGATTTTTTAAAGAGGAAATTGGGATAAGAGTGATCTGGCAAGAATGGCACTGATTGTGAATGGAAGTCGCTTCTTGGTTATTTTTAATTAATGATAACAATCGCTGTTCAATAGCCGGATTTTTCATGCCAAACCGGCTTTCTGAAATTTTCACACAATCCAGTTGACTAATAATCGACGTGTAAACCGGATCAAACAAGAGAATGTTTAATTTATGGTCGACAATAATATAGCCGTCGAAATAATCACCTATGGTGTGAATCAGTTGACTGCTTATTTTATGTCGTTGTTCTGCGTGTATTGCCTCATCCAAGGATGAAGTGATGCTTTGTAAAGCCCGGGTAACCCTTTGCCGTTCCTCATCATTAAACGCTTCTTTACGATTTACCAAGAGGTTGAGAGAATGATTATGGGTGCATGGAATTGATAAACCAAAACGATAATTCTGGCCGCATGGTGGTATAAAACCATTTTTGACTTCTTCGATACACGCGTCTTTTAAGGTTTGATTGCAAAAGACTTGGTGAGGGGTTTTGCTAATAAAGTAATTGAAGAGATCCAGCCTATTGAGTGTATTTTTATACTGTTCCTGATAGTTCTGTGGAATATGGCTACTGAATAGAAAATGCGTATTTTCGCGCTCAATGAAGTCGGTTATCAGCAGGGCGCTGGAATCACAATTCAGTTGCCGGGTAAGTTCTGCAAGAAACCGATTCCAAATCAAAGGATTTCCTGGTGCATTAGCCAGTATTGATTTGAGGTCAACGCCGTCAACAATTTGATTCATTGAGCCCTCCTTAATAGTTATTATTAATGCCCCTAGATTCCTTAACTTTATAACATGAGTTTTGTTACTTAGCCAAGAAACTGAATTAATGAATTGTCTGTAAATTGACCCGTTTGGGTCATGACGGTATCAAAACATTTAGTTTATGCTGATTCTCATAGTTATTGAAATAGTGTTTCGTTTTTTGATGCAATTAGCAATATTCCTAGATTATTGATATTAAAAATAATAATGCGCTGAATAGTTACTATTTGTAGTTTAGCTGTTTGCCAGAACAATTTAGGCTGGTGTTATACCGAAAGCAAGTGATCGGCAGGATCATCTCAATAACAATTGCAACTGTTTCGTTTTACTTGCTGTGTTCGTTTTATAAAAATGAGGAGAGCAAGTCATGTCACAAACAAATACATCAAGATGCCCTTTTGAGCACATCCAAAATCCCGATCTGGAAGCTGAACAGATTGCTGAAACCACTGAACTCACCGTTAAATTACTCGATAAACGTTATCCCCCGCCTAAGCAAATACTCCGAGGTGTCCACCCGAAATCGCATGGCTGTGTTAAAGCCACATTTACCATAAATCCTGACTTAGCCCCTGAATATCGGGTAGGGCTTTTTGCCGAACCGGGCAAGCAATTCGATGCCTTTATTCGTTTTTCCAATGCGGCTGCGGTTGTGGGTCCTGATGCGGTGGGGAGTCGAGGCATGGCCATCAAGGTTTTAGATGTGGGGGGCGAAGTGTTAATCGATGATGACGGTGCCCACAACCAGGATTTTCTGATGATAAACCAGCCGTCGTTCGCCTTTGCCAACACCGAAGATTATCTGCGCCTGGAAAAAGTCCTCATCCGGGACAATGATAAGGCGGCTGGGTTTTTTGCTCCTCTAGAGCTTTTTAAGGACCCTCCCGAAATCACTGAGGAACAAAGACAGGCCATTCTTGCTTATATTAAGGCTGAGGATATTTCAGAGGAAGACATAAAGCGGATAGCGAAGAGCTTTAACATCGTCTCGAAAACAATCCCAGAAACTGACATTGGAAATCCTTTGGGGGGTCAATATTTCAGCGCCGCTCCTTTCATGTTTGGCCCAGGCCAGGTGATGAAGTTTTCAGCAAAGCCCATCGCCGGCGTCCCTTCTACACAGTCTCCTCCAGCCCCCCGCCCAGAAAACTATCTGCGTGACGCAATGACGGAAACCATGAACAGAAACGAGTCCCTTCATTTTGATTTTATGCTACAGGTGCGACATGAAGGTGAAGATTTTAACATTAAGGATGACCCTATTGTGAATGCCTCTATCGAGAACGCGTCTTCGCTATGGGATGAAGCGGAGCATAAGTTTATTAGTGTCGCCAAAATTACCATTCCCGCGCCACAACCGGAAGTTGATTCTGAGGAAAACAAAGCCCATTGCGAAAAACTGGCGTTTACCCCATGGCATTCACTGGTCGAGCATCAGCCGATAGGCAGTATCAATCGGCTGCGAAAATCGGTTTACCAGGCTTCGGCAGAGCATCGTCTTGAAAGAAAAGATTCTTTTGTGCAGTTATTGGAAAAGTTATTTAAATCTCTGTTTGGTTAAATAAGACGATGAACTAGTCCTTGTGGCGCTGCTCATTTACAGCGCCCTTTAGTCATAAACAATTCATAAGATTATGATTGTTAGAGAGGTTTCTGATATGAATACAAAATTATGGTTAGTGGCGTGCTCCGTCCTACTGTTCCTCGGCTGTTCTGATGATAACAAATCACCGTCAGTTACTGCGCTTAACAAAGACAATTCCACCTTCGGCAGTTCCCCGAATGAGGTCAGTAAGGTTGTGACCTTAGACCAAGGTTGGAGCAAAGATGAGGAGCTAGACTTTTATAACACTTCACAAGGATCGCAGTTGCTGCCTTATTCCTGGTTTTTAGCGTTGGAACAGGCCAGTAACAGCGATTTGTTCCGAAACGATAAAAATATTAGACGTTTGGGGTTTATTTCTCAAGCTCCGATACCGAGTCGCAATCCTGATGGATTACCCGTCGGCTTCGTCAAAGACGATATTCAAGAAGATTTTCTGGTTTCAGCTTTATCCGCCACTCGTTTGTCGTCCAGCTCGCAAGGTAATCAGACTGATTACAAAGAGTGGCTGGGGTTGAATTGTGCAGCTTGCCATACGTCTGAAATCATTTACGATGACAAAACTTTGCGGATTAATGGCGGCCCTGCACAGACAGATTTCCCGGCATTTTTGGATAACTTGTCTAAGGCATTAGTAGCGACAACCAATGAAGAGGCCAAGCTAACCCGATTCGCTAAAAAAATAATTCCTGAAGGCGGCTACAATGAGACTGAAAAGCAGGCGCTTAAAAAGCGAATAGAGGCTTTTTCCGCCTGGCTTAAGGGTTATATAGACATCAATTATGGTAGTTTGACAACGCCCTACGGTTATGGGCGACTGGATGCCTTTGGCGCCATTCTAAACCGTGTCACATCCAGCCTCTTAGATATACCGGGCAATGGCACGCCGGCCAATGCGCCGGTCAGTTATCCGTTCTTATGGAATACCTCTCAGCTCGATTGGGTGCAATGGAACGGTTCCGTAAGTAATCATATTGCTCGAAATGTCGGCGAAGTCATCTGGCGTCTTTGCTCATACGATACTGAAAACTGATAATGAAAACGAACGTTTTTATTCCTCTGCCAAGATCGATAACCTATTTCGGCTAGAGCAATATATGGCAAAACTAGACTCGCCTAAATGGAGTTCGCCATTGCCTTCAATTGATCAAGACAAAGCAGAAAAAGGCAAAGTCTTATATGCCAATAACTGTGTTGGCTGTCATGGTATTCGAGATGACAAAGGTCAATTCCCGATGACCAAACCGAACGCTGTGGGAAAACAATTCATTCAGACACACATGACCGGATTGGATGCAATTGGTACAGACCCGCTGATGGCGAATAATTTTGTTAACCCACAGCTTTAATGTTGACCCAGGTCCAATGCGTTCTTATCTAGCAGAGCAATATCGTGATGCTCCTAAAGTGCCCAGAGGCGCAGTATTGAGCGCAGCAGGCAAAATGATCATCGGTAAACAATTAGCGGCCATTCAGCCACCAGTCGACGAGAAGCAGAAATTGGAATTGTCGGGTTTTCATCTTCCTGACGAAACGCCTCCTAATCTCTATTGCTTACAAAGCAAGGCCTCTAAACGGAATCTGGGCGACAGCCCCGTATATGCATAACGGTTCAATGGCCAATTTATATCAGACATTGCTGCCAGATACTGAGCGCGAAACGTCTTTTTACGTCGGCAGCAAAAAGTTCGATCCTAAAAAAGTCGGCTTTGAGTCTGATCAAGATGGCAATCACTTCTTATTTAAAACGGTTGACGACAAGGGCGTGCCAATCCCTGGAAATAGTAATAAAGGGCACTCAGGGAATACTTTTACCAAAAACCGTGGCGAAGATGGCCAATGGCGAGATTTTACTGATGAGGAACGCTATCAGTTGATTGAGTATATGAAAACCCTGTAAAAACTGGCAACGAATATTAAATGGTGGTCTCTGGATCACCATTTATTATTTGCGTGAATAAAAATCAAAACCATAGACAGGAAGAATGATGCGTAAATTACACAGCGTACCTTTTGATAGCATTACTTATGTTCTGCGCTTGTGACAGCAAGGAGCTCAATGATAAAGCGAGCTCCAAAGCAGCCTCAGTGAGACGGTTAAAAAACTGACTGGAATACCATTCAGCAACAACGTCAGCACCAGCTAGAGGAATATCTGACACAAGAGGTTATGTCGCAAAATTTGTCAAATTGAGCAATAAGCCCAAACGTTGTTGAATAATACAGGGGAGAAAAAAATGAAAAATATAGTTTTATGTTCCGATGGAACAGGAAATAAAGGCGGGTATGGAGCAGATAGCAATGTTTATAAGACATACAAAGCTGTCGATATTAATACGCGAGGCGTTGATCAATACACTTTTTACGACCAAGGGGTCGGTACCGATAAAAGTGATACCAGTAAAAACAAATACAGGACTGCGCTATCTGGTGCATTTGGTTTCGGATTTGGTGACAATGTACTACATCTCTATCAATTTCTGGCAAGGAGTTATGACCCCGGTGATGCCATATTTTTGTTTGGCTTTAGCCGAGGTGCGGCCACCGTCCGGGCGTTTGCCGGCTTTATTAATGCGTGTGGGTTGGTTGATAGACATCACCCATCTGTACAGACAAACGGTACATTTGACGGAGACAAATTCCAAGATCTGGTGAGCCGAGCCTTTGATTGTTATAAAAGCAAAGACAAGAATGTCCAGCAGAACTTTAAAAACCAGTATGCCATTAAAGATAATACTTATGCTCCTAACGGAGATCTCAACATTAAGTTTGTTGGCGTTTGGGATACAGTTTCGGCTCTAGGGTTTCCAAAGGACTTCAGTATCCTGCTTGAATACTTTTTTACAGCTCTTGACAAAATCACAGATCGAATTCCTCGCTGGGCTCATAATTTTTATGATTATGAACTTAATAATTCGATAGAAAACGCTTATCACGCCTTGTCAATTGATGATGAACGAACAACGTTTCATCCTTTGGTGTGGGACGAAAAAAACTTTACCGGAAATGTGGAGCAAGTGTGGTTTGCCGGGGTTCATTCCAATGTCGGCGGCGGCTATCCAAGAACCGGATTATCCGATGTTGCATTGCAGTGGATGCTGACCAAAGCGCAAGCCCATGGCCTTGTACTCTATCGGGATCAGATAACGGCAATTCAGGACAGCGCCAATACCTATGACAAGCTATACGATTCCCGGGATGGTGTCGCAATGTACTATCGCTATGGCCCGCGCAATCTGGTTGAACTCTGCGAAAACCAAACTATCAAAGGCAATATCGCCATTCACCTTAGCGCTTATAAAAAGATTAAGGAATTGAGTGACGGTTATGCACCGGATGGTATCCCGAGTAACTTTGATGTGGTAGACATTGATCCGGCAAATCCTGCTTCGTCGATTGTCATACGTCAAGTGAATGTGGAGCAGCCTGCTATGTGGGCTGGCCTGGAAACCGAGATGAACAAAGTAATAGAGACACGAAAGCATCTATATAGAGTCCTTGTCGAATTGACGATGGCTATCATAGTTGTTTCCGGACTGTTTTGGGTTAAGCCACCGGAATCCGTTATGGAATTAAATGCCTGCGAAATTGAACATATTCAAATAATTCCAACACAGCCGCAAACAAATGAATTTAACTCGTTAACCGCTAATCCATTTTTCGCTTATGAGCAGGCTGTTGGCTCAAAACCGGATTTGGATACTGCGCCGGATTTTTGTAAAAAGGCCACTAACCGACCTCTTAAAGGGTTAGCGGATATTATGCGGTATTTGACTCCGGTCTATTTTGAAAACTTTATTACTTATGTCGTGGAAGTACATTGGTGGATATTCGTTGGCATGCTATCAACATTGTTTTATTTGTTTAGCATTCGTAACAGCTTGATCAATAAATTAGATAAAGTCTGCAGGGATATGAGTGATTTACTACCGAAACTTTGATGTGTAAGAGATCAACCGAATAGTCGGCCATATAGAAAACGAATATAGATATACAATTCAAAAATGGAGAAAAACAATGATTAATTTAAGTATTGAACCCAAAAGTACCCAGTTTTCCATAAAAAACGCTTATGCCTTGGCACTTGCTTCCAAGTTAGCGTATGAATCGGAGGATAAAATCCGAAATAAACTTCAAGAGCAAGGATTTAACGCGAATTTATTAACGAGCCCAGCACCGATACCCAGCTCTTTATTGCTCATAACGGCACTGCTATTGTCATTTCTTTTCGCGGTACCGAAAAATTTAAAGATTGGCTTACCAATGCCGGTGTTGAATTTCACGATACACCGAATGGGCGCGTGCATAAAGGCTTTGACACAGCCCTGAATTCGGTTTGGAGCCGAATTACCAAGGCATTAGAAAAAGCCCATCAATACGGCCAACCCATATGGATTACCGGCCATAGTCTTGGTGGTGCGCTTGCGGTTTTGGCGGCAGCTCGCCTGGCGCTGGATATTGATCAAAACGTTTATAAATCGATCAACGGCTTGTACACGTTCGGACAGCCGCGTGTTGGTGATCGCGCATTAGTAAAAGCCTTGGACGATGAGATTAAACCCAGGTATTTCCGTTTTGTTAATGATAACGACATGGTGCCGCGTGTGCCGGACAGACTCAATCAATATCAAGATGGAGGCAGCATTAGTTTCTTCGATTCAGAAGGAACTCTGCACCATGATGTCGGGTTTTGGTTTGCTTTTTTGGAAAGGATAAAAGGCAGTTATCAACAAAAGCTGGATATGATTCCATCGTTTATCGAGCATCACTTTATGGATAGATATATTGCCAATATCGAAAAGAACATGAATCGATAGCATATCGACAAGTTATCGCAAGCTTATGGAGCAGCAATTCAATAGTTCCTATTAATCAACCGAGTAGTCTAGGATGTAGATATGTACAAGATACCCTATGATGCATCAAGAAACTCGCTTTATCACCCAGGTGAAGCCGATAATTTTTTTCAATTTGGCTTTGCACTCACAGATGAAAAAGTACTATGCGCGGAAATGTCTCGATTAGCTTATGTCAAGGAAATAAATCGGTTAGAAGCCTATCTTGGCCGTGCTGAATTTGATCTGCATTGGTCAATAGGTTACGGCGAGAAAGGCACTCAGTTATTTATCGCCAAAACCAGGCCCAATTCGAAATATCCACCGCTTGTGATTGTCGCCTTTCGAGGAACAGAGCCGGATGATCCTTCTGACCTGTTAGCGGATGCCATCTTGTTAAAAAAATCCTGGCTCGATGCATCCGGCAATCCTTTAGGCCAAGTGCATACTGGTTTTGCTAATGCCTTGTTAGGCGATCCAAGCAATGGCGACATACTAACTCAACTTAGCGCTCAGCTTGACGATTTAGCTAATGATTTCCCTCGCATTTTATTGACCGGTCATAGTCTCGGCGCTGCCTTGGCAACCTTAACAGCGGGTTACCTGAGTCAAACGCCATTAGCGAACAATCTTCATATTTACAGCTTCGGATCACCTCGGGTTGGCGACAGTGTTTTTTCAGATTGCATGGCTAAGGTCAAACATGACCGGTATGTCAATTATTGCGATCTGGTAACGCGTATTCCGTCTGAGTCGCTCGGTTATCAGCATGTGGGAACTTTGCACTTCATAAACCGCCACGGTAGTGTTATGGATTCAATAGCCGAGGCTGACATAACGGAGGGTCGCCTGAAAGCATCAGTGGCTCACTTGATGAAGTATTGCTTTCACAAAGGTACGGTGTGGGTTCGCAAATTAACGGATCATAGCCCCATAAACTACCTGTCGAGTGTTGCCAGATATACTAACTTCGATGAAGTGAAAATTGAAGAATACCCGTATATCCATGCGCTTCGTAAGAAGCGTAGTGAGCCGAAAAATGAGAACAATGACGAACCTGAGAACTTGGTTGGCATCGCATTTTCCGGCGGCGGCATTCGCAGCGCCACCTTCGGCTTAGGTGTACTTGAAGCGCTTAAAGAAAAAGACCTGCTCCAGAAGATAGATTATCTATCTACCGTATCAGGCGGCGGGTACGTCGGCTCCTGGCTGAGCGCTAATTGTCATAGGCAAGGAAATAGCTGGATAAGAAAAGACGACACCGAATGGAAGGAATCAATTAATCATCTGCGTCGAAACTCCAACTACTTATCACCCAACCTTAGCTTGTTGAGTGCAGATACCTGGTCGATGGGCACTATCTGGTTGCGCAACACCTTGCTGCTACAACTGATGATCGTCATGGGCATTGCCAGTTTATTGTTGTTACCAAGAATCTTCTCGCCAATAATTGAGTTTGGTTCGGATAGATTATTATATTTTGCGACTTTTATGTTGTCTGGTTACCTGATAATCAGCATAGCCGGAAATCTCAAAAGTCTTAAACTTAAAATTGAAAATGAAGATTCCAAAGATCAGGATTTGCCCTTTTTGATTAAACACATACCGCCCATTGAGTCCGGACAAACAAAAGTACAGTTACTTGTCATTGTTTCAATGTTAATTAGCCTTTGTGTTTCCGCAATTCTTTGGGTACAGACTAGAACATCAACAAGGACTTAAGTTCATTTTTGGCCTGTATAAATTCATCACTATCAATGACTGGCCATTATTGTTACTGACTTATGCAGCTTTTGTGTTGTTCTCCTACTGTTCCGGCCGCAATAACCTCTATCATTGGCTAATCCCTATCCCTGCAAGTATTGTGATGTGTCTACTCCTTGCTACAACTCTGTATTTACTGAGTAATTGGGTAAGCTCTGCCGATACAGGCGGCAGATTACTGGCTTTTGCTTGGGCGCCGCCGATAGTGTTATTTGCTTTTTCATTGGCAATCATTACCTTAATTGGTATTCAAGGCAGAGGTTCGTATGAATCTATCAGAGAGTGGTGGAGCCGTTTTGCCGCCTGGCTTGCGATTTACGGTTTTGCCTGGATGCTGATTGTCACCATTGCTTTTTATGGCCCCTTGTGGACTGAGCTACTTTACTATGAAGGCTCATGGAAAACCTTAGGCACTGGCTGGATTGGAACAACGCTGGCCGGATTGTTAGCCGGAAAATCCGGTGCCACCGGCGGAATGGAGAGTAAGGGAATTACTACAAAACTTAAAGAGATTGTTGCGAAAGTAGCACCATTGGTCTTTATTGCCGGCCTATTGATTGTGGTATCTTTGGTTCTGCATCTGGTTATCGCCAATAATACTTCTTCTGTTCCTCCCTTTGCGGTATCGCGTCCAGCCCTGTTGGGGACACCTGAGGCAAGTAACAAACAATTGGCACTACAAGATTGAGGCAAAATCCAATGATCATATTGATGTAGTCGCCAGTGAAACAAGCACTCCAGCGCTATTGCCTGAAGATAAACTCAGCTATAGCAAACACTGGAATTTGTTAGCTTCTGCAAATTATGGCGCTGTTTGGGTGATTTTTGGCGTCTGTTCACTGTGCGTAGGGCTGCTTGGCTGGCGAATTGACATTAACGTTTTCAGCCTTAATTATTTTTACCGTAACCGGTTATCCCGTTGCTTTCTAGGCGCATCCCGCAAGCCGGTAGACCGTAAACCTCACCCATTTACCGGTTTCGACGATGAGGACGACCTGGAATTATCAGCATTACTCAATAACAAAATAAAACCATCCGGTCCTTTGCATATTGTCAATTGTGCATTAAACCTCGGGGGCTCAAGTGATTTATCTTTGCACACTCGCCACAGCGCCATCTTCACATTTACACCGCTTAGATGTGGTAGCTCCTATAAAGTCAAAAAACAAAATGGCGATATAGATTATTCAATTGATTATGTACCAACCTTAAGATACGGCCCACCAGGGCTACCCACATTAGGTCAAGCCATTTCCGTATCTGGCGCTGCTGCCAGCCCAAACATGGGCTACCACACCTCTGCGCCGGTAGCTTTCTTAATGACCTTATTCAATGCCCGGCTCGGATGGTGGTTTCCTAATCCCAGCAAATCAAATTGTAGAGAGCTGTCGCCAACATTCAGCCTCAAATATTTGTTAAAAGAGCTATTCGGTTTTGCTAACGAAAAATCCGGATTTTTGGCCATTTCCGATGGCGGTCACTTTGAAAACCTGGCGGCTTACGAACTTATTAAACGCCGTTGTAAAGTCATTATCATCAGTGATGGCGAATGTGACCCCAAACTCCAGTTCGAAGGTCTAGGCACCTTGATTCGCATGTGCGAAGTCGATGGTGATATTGGTGCAAAAATCGACATTGATGTTCGTTCCATCCATCCTGAAAACGAATCCGGCTGGAGCCGGAGCCGATGTGCAGTTGGAAAAATACGCTATGGAAAAGACGAAAATGGGAACGACATTCCTGATGGCTGGCTAATCTATATAAAAGCATCCATGAACGGCCAGGAAGATACAGCCGTGATGCAATATAAAGCCACGCACCCTACCTTTCCCCATGAAAGCACCGGTGACCAGTTTTACGGCGAAGATCAGTTTGAAAGTTATCGAAGCCTGGGAAGAGACATTACAGCAAAGCTTTTTGGAAAGGTACCTATCGGAAAGCGCTCTATGGATGAAATCACTGAAGATCTAAATACAGTTTTTTCTCCAACGCTCCCTAACCAGGCGCAATTCACTCAGCATGCGGATCGTTTAATGGAAATATGGGGTAAATTAAGTAAGAATCAAAGTCTAATATCTTTGGACAAGGAGTTATGCCCGTCCTGGGATGGCGATAACCCGGATCGTTCCATATTTTATTTATGCTGCGAAATGATCCAGCTGATGGAAAACGTGTATTTGGATCTGAATCTGGAAGATACCTGGGAACATGAAGATAACAAAGGCTGGAAAGAACTCTTTCAACAATGGGCAAAATCCTCAAATTTACAAGCAACCTGGGAACACACAAAGTCTAAATATGGGGAACGGTTTCAGTCCTTCTGGAAGCGAAATTTATAAAATAAAGGTGTAAATCAGCATCCGCTTTACCAGCAAGTAGCCCTTAGAGTGAAACAGAATACGGGGAACCTTGGTATGAATTCTCCCGCATTCTGCGTTGTTTCAGGCAAGCTACTTGCGGGATTCCCTGCTTCATTCCAACTTATCGCCCTTATCCAGGTCTTGCAAATGCCTTAATTTTTCCTTGATTTTGATTTCCAGGCCGCGATCTACAGGTTGGTAATAACGAGTTCCCGTTAACTGTTCCGGGAAATAATTTTCACCCGCGGCGTAAGCTTCCGGCTCATTATGGGCGTAACGGTATTCTTTGCCGTAATTCAGGGATTTCATTAATTTGGTTGGCGCATTTCTTAAATGCACAGGCACACCCAGGCTGCCGCTTTGTTTGGCATCACGCATGGCGGCGTTGTAAGCCATATAAACTGCATTGCTTTTAGGTGCGCAAGCTAGATAAACAATGGCCTGTGCGAGGGCTAACTCGCCTTCGGGGCTGCCCAGACGTTCTTGGGCCTCCCAGGCATTAATGGCAATTTGCAAGGCTCTGGGGTCGGCGTTGCCCACATCTTCGGAGGCAATTCTGACAATGCGCCGGGCTAAATAGGCCAAGTCACAACCGGCATCCATCATGCGGCACAGCCAATAGAGCGAAGCATCGGGCGAACTGCCTCTTACCGATTTATGCAACGCTGAAATCTGGTTATAAAATTCTTCACCCTGATTATCAAAGCGTCTAACGCCGCCGGTAAGCACTTCCCGGGCACAGGAGTCATTAATAACACTGCTATTCTTTGCTGCTGCAAGTTCCACAGCGATTTCCAGCAAATTCAACAGTCTTCTGGCATCGCCATCAGCTGACTCGGCAAATTGCTGTTTTATATCATCCGCCATTTCAATATCAAGGCTACCCAGACCTCTAGTCCGGTCGGTCAGTGCTTTGTCCAGCACCGCCAGTAAATCTTCGGTCGTTAGTGAATTAAGTACATAGACGCGAGCACGTGACAACAGCGCGTTATTGAGTGCAAACGATGGATTTTCTGTAGTCGCGCCGACAAAATAAACCGTACCGTCCTCTACATGCGGCAGGAAGGCATCCTGTTGTGATTTATTAAACCGATGCACTTCATCGACAAATAAAATGGTGCGTTTGTGATGTTCAAGCTGGATTTTTTTGGCGTCGCTAACAGCGGCTCTGATTTCCTTAACACCGGATAACACCGCCGAAATCGGCATAAACTCCGCGTCAGAGTGCAGTGCAATGAGTCGCGCCAGTGTGGTTTTACCTGTCCCCGGGGGGCCCCAGAAAATCATGGAATGTAAACGCCCGGATACAACGGCTTCATAGAGTGGCTTGCCGGGCTTTAAAATATGTTGTTGACCCACGTAATCGTCCAGTGATTTTGGCCGCATCCTATCGGCCAGGGGTTTTGTCAAATCATCGAGCATGAAAGGCAGGTGCAAGGTTAAAGGGACAAGGCGAAAGATTGTATTTTGAGCCGCCTGTTTAATCAGAAAAAACATCGGCGCCCTTGGGCGCGTTGAATTCAAATACCGTCGGTTTTATAGGCGGATTCAGTAGAACATTCGAGAAATAGATACGTGTTAGCTGACCAAAATTGTCATTTAACTCCATTCCGCCCAGCGAGCCTTTATTTAAGCCTATCAATATATATTTAAAACTGCTTTCCTGGTTTTTAGGCAATAATTTAATCCATTGCATATCCCCATCGACGCCCTGACTTTCCATAGTGAAATTATCTTCCAGTGATATGTCTCCGCTTAACAGTAATGCGGGGGTCGAACCTACGGATTCATCGAGTTTTTTAATAGTGACTTGTTCCAAGTCGGTATCATAAAACCAGACTTTTCCGGAAGTAGATACAATTTGTTGTTGAAACGGTTTTAAATAATCCCAGCGAAATTTTCCAGGACGTTGCAGATAAAAAACCCCGAAACTGGTTTGATAAGGATCGCCGGCCTCATTAATTAATACTTGCTTAAAATCAGCCGTAAGTGACTTTGAAGCCTTTAAAAAGGCCTGCAATTGTTTGACGGGTTGATCTGCTGCATAACTGACATTACTGAAAAGAAAAAAGGCCAGGAAAAACAGGCGAAAAACATTAACTTTATTCATGGATGCTCTTTTAGAATTCATTCTGATACAGGCTCACTTTGATTAGGCACACTTTCATTTTGACTAGGTTCACTCTCGAAAAAATTATCAAACCACGATTTATCTTGCTCAAAAACCTCTTGTCCACAGGATGAGTAGGCCGTTGGTTCTGAACCCGAAATATAGGGATATTGCTTGCCATGTCCGCAGCCCTTACGCGTTAATAACCCGCTGCCTGGCTCAACCCAGACCAACTTGACATTATCAGGCGGAATCAAATTCACCGGCTGCGTTGAAATTTGCTGCATTAACGCTGTCCAAAGGGGTAAAGCCCCCGATGAACCGGTTAATCCGATAGGTTTGTTATCATCCCGGCCTATCCAGACCACGGACAAATAATCCCCCGTGTATCCTGCAAACCAGCTATCTTTGGCGTCATTTGTGGTGCCTGTTTTACCCACCAAGCCATAGTCTTTAGGGAAAGACTCATAAGCCGTACGTCCAGTACCTTCGTGCATAACTTCCTGTAACATGGTGTTGACGATATAGGTTGCCGCTGGATCTACGGCTTGCCTGACGGTGAACGGGTAACTTTGCAGTTGTTTGCCATCGGTGTCAATTACCGCTCTGATGCTTTTTATAGGTGTTGAAAAACCATCCCCCGCTAACGTTTGATACATTTGTGTAACTTCTATGGGCGTTAGCGATGACGCTCCCAGTAGTAATGAAGGGAACAGATCAAGTTCTCTTGTGATCCCCATACTTTTTAACGTTTTAGCTGTTCTGGCTATGCCAATATCCATACCCATCCGGACTGTGACCAAATTGTAGGATTTTGCCAACGCCGTATGCAAAGGGACGCTTCCATGATGTCTATGATCGTAATTTTTAGGAATCCAGTCTGTACCATTTTGTCCCTTAACCACAATGGTCGAATCGCTTACTCTCGTGGTAATGGTATATTTGTTCGGATATTCCAGAGCAGTCAAATAAACCACCGGTTTCATTAAGGAGCCGATAGGACGCAACGCATCCAATGCGCGATTAAATCCACCTGTCAAATTTTCACGGCCACCGGTCATTGCGGTAACCTCCCCACTATCCCGTCGTGTGACTATGACGGCTGATTCAAGGTTATTGGCGTGAGGCAACTTTTCCAGTTGATTCAACTTGGTGGTAACGGTCTTTTCCAGAATATCTTGGACTTGGGTATCCAGAGTGGTAAAAATCCTCAGTCCCTGGGAAGTTAAATCTTCTTCGTGATAATCCTGCCTTAACTGCCGTTTAACCAGGTCAAGAAAACCGGGATAGCGGTTGGATGAGCGTTGCGCGCGTGGGATTACACTTAAAGATTTGGCTTTTGCATCAACCAACTGGGCAGTTGTGATGTAGCCTTCCGTTGCCATTTCATCAAGCACCAGGTTACGCCGTTGCAAAGCACGATCAGGGAAACGTCTCGGGTCATATTCAGAAGGCCCACGTACCAGAGCCACTAACGAAGCGACCTGTTCCAGAGGGAGATCCTTTAAAGTGCTGCCAAAATAGAATTCACTGGCCAAGCCAAAGCCGTGAACAGCGTTTGAGCCATTTTGACCCAAATAGATTTCATTCAAATAGGCTTCCAGAATCTCGTTTTTAGTGTAGCGATATTCCAAAATCAGCGCCATTAAGGCTTCTTTTATTTTTCGCGACAAACGCCGCTCATTGGTTAAATAAAAATTTTTAACCAGCTGCTGAGTAATAGTGCTGCCCCCTTGAACCATGCCGCCGGCACGAACATTTGTCCACATCGCCCTGGCAATGCCCCGCAGTGAAACCCCAAAATGCTGATAAAAATCCCGGTCTTCTGAGGCAAGCAGGCCTTTAATCAGTGTGTCCGGCGCTTCTTCCAGCTTGATTAGCACCCTGTCTTCTTTAATAGTGGGGTAAAAACTGCCAATTTGAACCGGATCCATGCGGATGATGGCAATATCCTCGGATGTTGTTATGTCCGTAATAGATTCTATGCCCATATCGGTAAAGTTCAGCGACATCGACATGCTGGGTTGATGCTGATCCCAAAAGGCGAAATCGCGCGTTTTTACACTGATTTGGGAGCCATTTTTAAAGTACGTTCCTTCCGCGGATAAATCGACATCTTCTCGATAATGCAGTATTTTTAATAACGCTTCAAACTTTTCAGCAGTCAGGGCATGTCCGGCATAGAGCTCAAGCGGACTGGCATAAACCCGGGCAGGAATAGCCCAGCGTTTGCCTTCGAATTGGTTGCGAACGTTGTAATCCAGATAGCCAAGATAACTGAAAAAAATAAACGAACCGCCAGCCAACAAAATCAGGAATAGGTTTCTAAACCAATGAGAAGTCGATTTTTTTACCGGTTTTTTTGTGTTGTATCTGGAGTCGCGCCTGTTTGTTTTTTCTGCCATAGCCTTTTATAGTGTCATTATTTTCAATCATCATCCATAACTTCCTTGTCTATTATACATAAATGAAGGATTGCCGAAATCAGCAAGCATGACTGCATCGTTATAAAATGAACATTGATTGAACAGCAGTGCAGAGTATTTTTTATCTTAAATAGATAAAACAATTTTTCCGCTCGTATGTCCGGATTCGATCATCTTATGGGCTTCGGCAGCTTCTTGCAGGGATAACTGCTTGCTGACATACGGCTTTAACAGCCCTTTATCAGCCCATTGCGCGCATTGAGTTAAAATTTCGATGTGTTTGTCTCTTGCTTCAGGTAAATCTCTGAGTATCGGAGTTAACATCAGTTCAAAACCAATCAATAAATTTCGCATTCTGGCTTCGCTCAGGTCCAACTCACCGGGATCCAGCAAAGTTACCAGTCGACCAAAATGTGCAGTTACAGCGATACTTTCTTTGAATACAGCAGCACCTACCGTATCAAAAACCAAATCAGCACCTTTGCCCCCGGTAAGATCGTTTACCGCATTGGCAAAACCGTTTTTTGTATAAATAATCGCCTCATCAGCGCCCAGGCTTTTAACGAACTCTGCTTTTTGTCCGGAACTTACCGTAGTAATCACCTTGGCTCCTTTCAGCGTTGCCAATTGTATCGCCACGTGTCCGACACCTCCTGCTCCGGCATGAACAAGCACGGTTTGCCCAGCCTGCAAACCGCCGCGATCAAACAAAGCGCCCCACGCGGTAATCAATGCCAGCGGAGCAGCGGCAGCTTCAGTAAATGAAAATGTCTTAGGACTTAAACTAGCCCAGCGCTCATCAATCACCGTGTATTCAGCATAATTACCTTGTTCACGCCCTAGTCCGCCATGACAAAACCAGACTTTATCTCCGACTTTAAATTGACTTACCTTTGATCCTGTTTCAACAACCAATCCCGCACCATCACAACCCAATACCGCAGGTAAGGCATGGTCATAAAATACGCCATTACGTCTGATTTTAGTGTCGACAGGATTAATGCTTGCCGCGTGTAGTTTAATTTTAAGTTGGGTTGCTTCTGAAATTTCAGGTTCATTTATATCCTGAAGTTTTAAAACATCGGTATCACCGATAGCCGTCATTAGTATTGCTTTCATGTTTAAACTCCTGTTTATTGACTGTGAGAGAGCAGCTAAAACCGCGACTACGGAAGAAATCTTCGTAGTTGAAAACGTTGAAAATAACTGTATCACCGTGAGGTAGAGAGTAATTATAAACGAACTGTCAGCCTGTCGGATGACAAACCCGTTTCGGCTTTATGTGGTGATGAGCCTTTGAGTACATGGCAAAGCCTAAAAATTGCGAATTACGTTAACTTGGCTGTTGAAGCGATGACTCGACTGCGTGAGATGCTTGAGGATGGAATGACAGGAAGGTGGTACACAGTAAGACGCTCGCGACAGGCTCTGCTGATTACAGCGAATGCCGGGCCGGCGTCAGAATCCTCATATTAAACAATGCTGTTTTTACGCGTTGGGATTTTTGGATTGACAGACGGGCTTTATTTAACAATGCATTCGGTTAATGCTTTTTGGTTAATTTTAATTAAACTATGTTATTTGCCACAATTGATTGTGTCATATAACGCGGCTTGGTGAATACCGGTCTAAATATTCAGAGTTTCAATCGTGATAACTTCTATTTCCAGTGGCCGCCTCATTTGGGTTAATAAAATATAAAAATCCATACAATTCAAAGGCCAAATGTTTTTAAGACTTCGCAAGGATGGTCTAAGGACAAACGCACGGCACAAATTGATTCAGTGTGAGCTTGTCGTACCATGAATGGAATCAAGTGGATTCCCATACTCAATCAATCACTCCCTCGTCGCTAAACAATAAAACATCACGTGTTGTATTTTATTTCAGCGCGAGTCTGCCATTCCATAATAAAAAGCTGCTTAATGGCACATAAAGTGCTGTAGTTTTCCAGGGTTTCAATTCAATCCGGTATTGTTGCAAGTTGTTGGGTAACTACCCCAAAGAGCTAGAATCCCGAGACACGCATATATTCTCGAAATACTTTATAAAAGCGTAAAAAGCCTCGCAACAAAAAATGAAACTCTTTGAGCATCAAAGCATAAATAAAATCTTCTGGAAACCTGACAATGTCAACCTTCACCCTTAGCCACGATCAGCTTACCAAGCTGTTTCAAGACTATCGGGAACCGCTCACTCGGTTCTTGGTGTACAGAATTCGCTGTCCTGAAGTCGCTCAGGACTTGTGTCAGGAAACTTACCTGCGGTTACTGCGCGATAATGCAGTGACACATGACGAGAATTTAAGTGGCTTTCTTTTTCGTGTGGCCGACCGTCTGGCTATTAATTATTTGAGATGGCAGCGATTGGCGAAAAATAACGGCGCTCCTCTCCATGAGGATCTGGTTTGCCCCAAACATAGACCTGATGAAATAATCTCGCTGCGTCAGCAATGTGAAATTTTGCTGGATGCCATCAACTCGTTGCCAAAAAAATACCGGAATGTGTTTTTACTGCGCAAAATTGACGAATTAAGCTACACCGAAATTGCCCAAAGACTGGGTATTTCGGAGAAAACAGTGCAGCGGCATTTGGTCCAAGCCATGCTGTATTGCCACAAGTGCATGGAAAATTCTGAAAATCTATCGCAACAGCCATGAAAAATCCGTCTTCTTCGCATTACAGCGCGCGCCAACTGAAGCAAGCCATCGAATGGTTCGTAAGCTTGCAATCGGAACAATGCCCCGCCGAAGAACAGCTTCGCTTTGAAACCTGGCTGGCAAAAGATGAAAATCACCGCGCCGCTTACTCGGAAGCGGAAAGAGTTTGGGCCAATATGGACGATCTCAAATTCATGCCAATACCCGGCTTGGATGAAGCGCGCTCGGCCAAGTCGCGAAAATCAACAGCCGCTCGGTTATCGTCATTGGCTTTTATCATACTCACGACCGCCTTGTTCGGCGGTGCATGGCTGGAATATAGCGCCGAAACGATCAACTATGCGACGCGGATGGGCGAGCGCCATCGTGTTGAACTGGCGGATAATTCCCACATCGACCTGAATACCGATACTCAAGTTTCGGTCAAAATTTCCCTGTTACAGCGACACGTGGTGTTAACACAAGGTGAAGCGTTGTTTGAGGTTAGCCACAGTCGTCTACGTCCGTTTACCGTAAAGGTGGGTGATCTGCGGATTCGTGATGTCGGCACCCGTTTCAATGTCCGGAAACAAGAAAGAGGCGCCACTATTTCAGTATTGGAAGGCGAAGTTGAACTGAATAACGGACAGAGTGTGATCAATGAGCACCTCGTCGCAGGTAATCAGCTCAACTATTCAGAAACGATCGGCTTAAGCCAGTTAGAAGCAGTGGAAGCCGACAAACTTACCGCCTGGGTAAATGGACAATTGGTCTTCAAGCGGACGCCATTGCGTGAAGTAACGGCTGAACTGGAACGCTATCACCCGTTTCAGTTTACCTTTGCCGATCCCAAACTCGCGCAGGAAACGATCAGCGGTACCTTTAACTCTGATGACATTGAGCCGTTTCTGCATGCGCTTGAGACTATTCTGCCTGTCCAGGCCAAGCGGAAAAGTCAGCAAATTCAGTTGCGGCGAGTGCGGAAATGATAGGCTAATTCCGTTCGGATGGCTTCGTCGATAAGCAATCCACCCGCTTTGAAGGGGCATGGCGGCTTGTTGTCGAGAAACCGATACGAGCACTTTAATACTACGAAGACATACTGGACAATTAGGATGTTATCAAAAACCATCAAAATGTCTGGTCACATCCATTCGCTTATGCAAAATGCGAGCAACCTCGATTTCAGTTTTAACAAGGCGATAAAAAATAATATGACGGCCAACGCCAAAACTGCGCAATCCATCAATAATTTCATCTCTTATTTTACCGCGCTCTGGGTAAGTGACCAGCTTTTCTAAAACACTCTTAATTTCTGAAAGATATTCCTGGGTTTGCGTGTTACCCCAGACCATTCGACTGTGGTCTTTAATCTCTTTTAAATCATCCTGAGCTGCTTTTGATAATCTGTATCCTTGCATTACCATTTATTCCTTATTGAGTTCTTCGAAAAAGGAACGGCCATCAACACTTTCTCCCAGATCCAGTTGATCTAATCCTCTGCTAACCTCGCTTCTAAGTTTTTCCAATTTTATCTGATATATCCATTCCTCATGGGTTTCCATAAAACGTAAGGCTTCACGGATAACTTCGCTAGCATTGTTATACAGTCCGCTAGCGACTTTAGCTTTTACCATTTTTTCAAGTTGATCTGTCAGTGATACATGCATATTTCACCCCTTGGTTTTTGATAGGCAATAATACAATTATTGTCAATGATTGACAAAATATTAAGACTGTAAGAGATTCACCGGTGACTGCATGGAATGGATTATCCTTTTCAGAGCCCCCCTGTTTAGTTTAATAAATCAAGGACTAAAATTTATTTTTTAAATAGTGACCAGTTCAGCCACCTTGCTTTGTTATTAGTATTAAGGCGCCTAAAAGCGTTGATAAATTGACTAAAACTAAACCAGGGAAAATAACATGGCTAAAAGCTTACCGATTATCATGGCTAGTAATGCTGGGCGCACCGGGCACAGAATTAAAAAGTATAAATTGATCCAGCATGGGGTTTTGATTGCGCCATTTCTGATGGGTAATGCTTATGCCGACGAGAATCCGGCCTATAACTTCAGCCTTCCGGCGCAGCCTATGTCCGTCACGCTGGATAATTTGGCCCAATCTGCCCACACTAAGTTGATTTATGCAGACGCTACAGTTAAAGACCTGCGCGCCGCACCCGTCAAGGGAAAGTACACGGCTCAGCAAGCGCTGAATATTGCGTTGGGCAATAGCGGCCTTAACTATAAAGTGGTAGATAAAACGCTGATTACCGTGACTGGCAAACCCGTTCCAGCATCACCCGCAGTCGCACCCGCATCAGCAATCACCCTGAAGCCGATGACGGTGGTTGGCGAAGCTGTCCAGAATCCGGATGACCCTTATAACACAAGCTATAACGTCGCTAACGCCAGCACGGCTACCAAAATCGATACGCCGATCATGGAGACACCTTTTTCAGTGACCGTTGTGCCGCAACAGGTATTACGAGACAAGCAGGTTATACGGGTTGAAGATGCCATAACCAGCGTGGCGGGAGTGCAGTCTAGCTGGACTAATGGCGGAACGAGCGATGTTTTCATGATACGAGGCTTTCAAAATACCAATTTGTACCGAGACAGTTTTCTACTGCCTTCCGCATTGGGTGGTGGCACGACTAAACGGCAGGTCGCCAATCTGGAACGCATTGAAGTACTAAAAGGCCCCGGCTCTATTCTGTTTGGACGCAACGAACCCGGCGGCATTATCAATCTGGTGACCAAAAGACCACAAGCAACGCCTTATCATTCCATACAACAACAATTCGGCTCTTACGATTTCTTGCGCACCACCGTGGATTCGACCGGCGCTATCACGTCCGATGATAATCTGCTGTATCGGGTCAATTTTTCTTATGAAAATGCCAATTCTTTTCGTGATTTTGTATCAACAGATGATGTGTTCTTTGCTCCCAGTTTAACCTGGAATCTGTCCGATCAAACCCAGATCAATATGGATATTGCCTACGAACATTTCAATGACAAAATTGACTCGGGTATTCCACCGATGGGTAACCGTCCCGCGCCTGTTCCTATTAACCGCCAAATCGGCGATTCGCTGAACAACACAAATAGGGGCGATAGGACCTATGTGGGCTTCAACTGGTCGCACGCGTTTAATGATCAATGGAAGCTCGCTCATCGCTTCGGCGCGGAATTTTTGGATATTGATAAGGGCGATTTCACGTTCTTTTTCGGGCAGCCAGACGCAGAAGGAAATCTGGTAAACCTCGATGCCGATTTTTCCAATGGCGGCAACCGGGGCTTCAACAACGGCTTGACGCAACAACAAAACTATTACACCACGCTCAATTTAACGGGTAAGTTTAATACTTCGGTGTTGGAGCATACCACCTTATGGGGCTTTGATTATTTTGTCATTGATAACCAGGGTTCATCAGCCTGTTGTGCGGCTTATCCAGTTGGAGCCAACTTTAACATCTTCAATCCAACTTATCAGACGTTTGCCGACCCTCTTGCTTCGGCATTTACACCTAATTCAGACTTTAATCAGGAGTGGTATGGTCTGTATTTCCAGGATCAGATCAAGTTCCCGTTCAATGTCTATGGCAACGTCGGGGTGCGTTACGACAATGCCTCAGGTACACAGTATATGACTAGCGGCGAATCCGTAAAAACCAATGATAATCACGTGAGTCCTCGTGGCGGTTTGCTATGGAGACCGGTAAACTGGTTATCCGTCTATGGCAATTACAGTCAAAACTTTGGCCCTTCCAACAACCAATTCAATAGCCCAGGTCAACAGATATTGCCGCCCACGCTAGCGGATGAGTGGGAATTGGGTGCTAAAACAGAGTTCTTTGAAGGTCGTTTATCAGCTACCTTTGCCTATTTTGATTTAACCAAAAATAACATTGCTGTGAGTGATCCGAATAACCCCACTCTTCAGATTGCGAGTGGCGAACAGGAAAGTCGCGGCTATGAATTTGAAGTAGCCGGTGAGATTTTACCGGGCTGGAAAATGCTCTCTGCTTATACGATCCTGGATTATGCCAAAATTAATGTTGGCTTTAATGGCGGCGTTGACGACGATACCGGGAATCGTCTGTATAACGCACCGCGAAATTATGGCAGTTTATGGAATACCTACGAATTCCAGGATGCTGTTTTTCGCGGCTTGAAATTTGGCGGAGGCATAATTGCATCGGGTCAAAGTCAGGGCACCAATGACAACACTTTCCAATTACCCGGTTATGTAACGTTGAATTTGATGACTAGTTACAATTTGAATGTAAAGGGGAAAAATTTAACTTTCCAACTTAACGCCAACAATCTGCTCGACAAAACCTACTACTCCGGAACCAATACCGGCAGTATGATTGGCGTTGCCGCGCCACGCTTCTTCATGGGATCGATTAAGCTGGAGTTCTAGACGCAAACGTCGGGTTACGGCTATCGCCTCACCCGACATACGATACTGACGCAAAAATATAAGATTATTGGTTACTAGCATGGATTTTTCTTTAAAATCCCGTCGTAAATTCTGGTTCAAGATACATTTGTATCTTGGGCTGTTTGCCGGGGCCGTTTTCGTTTTAATCGGACTTACCGGGAGTTTGCTTGCGTTTGGCTCCACGCTGGATGCGTGGCTGAATCCCAAATTGATGACTGTGCCGGTGGCTAATGAAAATACCATTAAGCCTTTGGATGAAATTGTTGCGGCAGGATTGAAAGCGTTGCCTCTCAATGGCAAAGTCCTTGACCTGGAATTTCCAAGACATACCGGGCTGGCTTTTCAATTATGGTTTGAACAACCTTCTCCCCAGGCGAATGATCTTGAAAGACATCAAATATTTATCAATCCCTATACAGGCGTAGTAACAGGACAACGTTTGCTGATTGATTTTGAACGTCCATGGCGTGACCCGTTGATGGATTTTATCCTGCGATTCCACTATAGCCTGGCTTTAGGATTAATAGGAATGAATATCGTGGGGTTTATCGGGCTGGCTTTGCTGTTTTCGGTATTAACAGGGTTGATTTTATGGTGGCCTAGCCCCGGTAAGCTCGGGAAGGCATTAACGATTAAGCGTAAGGCCAGCTCGGAGCGGCTTAATTTTGATTTACACAAAACGTTTGGATTTTATACGGCGATCATTCTATTGTTTTTGATACTGTCCGGCGTGTACCTAATTTTTCCGAATTATGGCCGGGGATTGGTCAGTGTTTTTTCGCCTGTGGCGGAACCTTGGCCGATATATCAAAGTACAGTGCCTAAAGATAATAAAGCTCCGATCAGTCTTGCCGAGATTAAAGCGATCACCGATGCACGCTTTCCTGACGGCGAATACCGATGGATCGTTTTTCCCCAGAATGAAAGTGATGTTTATCTTGTCGGCAAACGGGAAATCGACGAAGTTAATTTAAAGATTCCATACCGAAGCCTTTGGATAGATCAATACAGCGGCAAAATTCTACATGAGCGGGAAAATCTTACCGCTACTGCGGGCGACACGTTTGAGCAATGGCTTTATCCGCTGCATACAGGGGAGGCTTTTGGCTTGGTGGGGCAGAATATTATTTTAATAACAGGCCTGGTGCCATTGATGCTTTATGTGACGGGTGTTATTCGCTGGTTGCAGAAACGGCGGGCGAAAAGGGGCCGGGAAACAGCCTTGGCCAGTAAGTTGTAGGAGGAATCGTGCCGGCAATCCACCCAAACGGGAGCGTACTGTAATTTGTTTGACCTTGGTGATGCTTTTGGATGGCGGCTTGCTATTGATTGTTAAATCTTTATAAAAGTCCTTTTTTTATTATTTTAAGTTACTGATTTTTATATGAAGGTTGGAGTGAAAATCTAGGTTTGTACTCCAAAATTCTCAATATTTTTACGCTCTCTATTACGAAACTGTCATTCAAGCTTAATTATGACAGCCGGGGGAAAATTCTTTTATCTTCAAGGTGGGGTTTTTTACGGCTGAAACGTCTTATAGGGTAGATGTCTGGAATTTGTCGCCATCCTTGTTAAATCAGGGATCGGTTTCAGGCTTTCGTTTTTTTCGCTGAATAAATTGTTAGGGACGACTTTTTTCATCCAGGGATGGATTCTTTAAATTCGAGATGGGTGACCTACATTACGAGAGGCGTCTTGTAGGTTCGAGCAGGGTTAAAAATTTGACCTGTGTCGCTTTACAAAAAAACCTGTTAACTAAACATAATCGTAAAAATATCGCTACGGATGAATATGTGCCGTGACGCTATGTTTAACAACACAAGGCTGAGCCTGTGAATTATTGAGGAGAAAGAAGGCATGACAACATTAAAATATTTACAAGAATCCAGGTATAAGAAAGAGCTTGCGCCGCATGTGAATCCTGAAAGGCCCGGCATTGAAACAGGGGATGATCTGATTGATTTATTTCCGTTACCCCGATATTTTCAGGTTCATTTTGAGCATATTCATGCTAATGCCCACGATGTTCAGGACAAGCTTAATTATCTCAACCATGACGTTCAGAACCAACTGGACCAGATCAAGCAAACTCTTGCACAAGTGGAAGGAAAACTGGATAGATTCATTGCCTTATTGGGTCATCACATCGAACCCGGGCATTGATGGTTACTTGATGCACTTTCGTTACTGTAACTAAATAATAATAAAGAACCATGGCCGGTTTGTCTCAGAGCACTCCGGCGTGTGTGCAAATAAAGGAAGGCGATTGTCCTTATGTATCCATTTAACAACCACGAAGATGGCTTGAGCCAGAAGGGTTTGCTGCCTTTGGGTAACGCGGCAACGCCGGTTACGCGCAAAAAACGAACGGTATTTGAAGCGTTGACCGGCGAGGAAAACCCGCGCTCGATCGGTGGTTTATTGCTGGTTTTAGTACTGCTGTTGCATTTGAAGGGAGCGCTTTGGCTGCTGCAACCGATGGAGCCAATTACCCTGGCGCAACCGCTGATGATGGAAGTGTCGCTGGTTTCCGCGCCGGGTCAACAGGCTGCGACCGCACCGCCGGCGCCAAAAGCGGTTGAGCCGATTAAGCCGCCGAGTCAACCGAAAAAACCGCCGGTCAAAAAGCCAGTCAAGAAAAAAAAGCCGATAATCCAAAAACAAGCCAAGTTGCCAAAACCGGTGGCCGTTAGCGATGCAATGCTGCCCGCACCGTCGCTCACCGAATCGTTTGCGGATGCTTCGGAAACGCGTAGTGATGCTGCTCCCGCCGCTAATAGCGCAAAATCCCCAAGCACAACGCAGGGCCATTCAGAGCCTTATAGCGAAGCCAATTTTAGCGCCAACTACGGCACCAATCCTAAACCGAAATATCCTGCAATTGCCCGCAGCCGAGGCTGGCAGGGCCAAGTGTTGCTCCGGGTAAAGGTGACTGCCGACGGACTTAGCGAAGCTGTTACCGTACATCACAGCAGTGGTCACGAAGTGTTGGATGAATCGGCTGTTGCCGCAGTGGAGAGATGGCAGTTTATTCCCGCTAAACGAGGCAACTCGGCGGTGGCCAGTACGGTTATCGTGCCCATTATTTTTACTTTAAACAATTAAACAAAAGGAAAGACAGAGAATGCTCGACCATATTGCCCCCCAACTGATAATCGACGGGACTTTGTATACGCTGCTGATTTTTTCAGTGTTGACCTGGACGCTGATTCTGTTCAAGCTTTGGCAGTTCAGTAAAAACAGTTATTACAACTGGCGTTTTAACAATGCGTTTTGGGATGCGCCTGATCTGGCAACCGCAAAAACCTTGCCGGGAACCGTTACCCGAGGCCCGCAGGCAAGAATAGCATGCAAAGGTTTTACCTGGCTGGACGATAGCCGGCAGTCATCCGGCAAACATCTTAAATATATCGGCGCGCCGGATGAGTTACTGGCGCAAACTTTAACTGTTCAAATGCAACAAGAAACACGGGCTATGGAGTCCGGCCTGACCCTGCTCGCCAGTATCGGTAGTACCGCCCCGTTTGTCGGACTATTCGGTACTGTGTTAGGCATCATGCACGCCATGCATGAAATTACCCAAAGTGGTTCGACCAGTCTGGATGTGGTGGCCGGACCTATCGGGGACGCTCTGGTTGCAACCGCTATTGGTATTGCCGTGGCTGTTCCCGCAGTGCTGGCTTATAACTTTCTGCTGCGCCATGTTAAACAACACCGCAGTGGTCTTGATAACTTTGTTGCCGGTTTTATCCACATCGCTTTTACTAGTGATACTCAGGATAAGGAATAACAATGGCCTTTAAACCGCAATTAGAAACGGAAGAAGCGATGAGTGAAATCAACGTCACGCCCTTGGTGGACGTGATGTTGGTATTGGTGATTATTTTATTGGTGACAGCCCCGTTATTGACGCAATCCGTGCATGTGACCTTGCCAAAAACCGCAGAGACCACTGCGGATGTGAAAGATCAACCGTTGCAGTTGGGTATTGATGCACAAGGAATGATTACTCTCAATAAATTGCCTATCGCCGATCTTGTCGCCCTGGAAGCCGCGTTGAAAGATGAACTGGCGCAAAATCCGGAAGCGGCTTTGCATTTATACGCCGATCAGGCTGTGGTTTATGCCAAGGTAGCTGAAGTGATGGCGACTGTTCAGCACTCGGGGATTGCAAAAATAGCGTTTGTGACGGTGGAACAATAGTTTGCATGACTTAATCCCAGTTCGTAAGATGTACCGGCGCCTGGAGATGCATCGATTGCGATTGATGGACTGTATCGTTGATGACGTGAAGCTGGGGCGTCGCTGGCTGCATTCCTGCAGAAAGCGTGGGAACAGCATAAACCACACAGCACGAAGAGGCCGAAGTTTTTCGGCGATTTTTCTTCGAGGCCTTCATGATCGTTGTGGTTAAAATTTAAAAATGAGAATGACTGATGAATCAGTGAGCCTGCGTACGCTATGTTGTGCGACGCTATTGGTATTGACCGGTTGCGCTACCGCGCCGGAACGGAATACTGCCGGCACCCATGGCGTTATTCCTCGCCACTGGACGGCTACAAAGCTTGTAACAACTCATGTCGTGGGTGCATGGGTAGACTCTTTTGCCGATCCGGCCTTGACCGCTTTGGTCAACGATGCGCTAAACAATAATTTCGATCTGAAAGCTGCTGCTGCGCGAGTGGATGTGGCGCGACAACAAACCATCATCGCAGGAGCCGAACGTTGGCCGCAATTGGGTTTTACAACGGGATACCTGCACACGGGCTCAGGAACCGGAGTTCTCAATAATGGCTTGGAAGGCAATGACTACAATGCCTTTGAGGCGCTGTTTACTCTCAGTTGGGAAATTGACGTTTGGGGGCGGATCAAGGCGTCTCAGGAGGCCGTTCGGCAAGACGCGGAATCGGTGTCCGCTGACTTTCAGGGTGCCCGCTTGTCTTTGGCGGCGCACACTGCGCAAAGCTATTTTGAATTGATCGAAGCCAATCTTCAAGCCGAGGTGGCCGAGCAATCAAGCAAGGATCGCCGCACCATCGTCAACCTGGTGCGGGGACGCTTTGCCCGGGGCTTGACGCGCGGACTGGATTTGCGTTTGGCGCTGACCGATCTGGCGAATGCCGAAGCGCAACTGGCTCAGTCACGAAATCAGGTGCAAATCGTTACGCGTCGGCTAGAGGTGCTGCTGGGGTGTTATCCAAACGCTAGTAAAGGCGGGATTAATCCTATTGCCACTACTTTGCCTGAGCCTCCAGCCACTTTATCTGCCGGTTTACCGTCACAATTGCTGGAACGGCGACCGGATTTGGCTGCCTCCTTCTCGCGGCTGCGGGCCATGGATTACCGCGTGGAAAGTGCGAAGAAAGCGCTATTGCCCAGGATTGCATTGACTGGCAGCGGTGGCACCAGTAGCGCTGCTTTGACTGATTTAGCCGACCCTCGCGCCGCTGCCTGGAACGTGGCCATGGGTTTAATACAACCCATTTTCACAGGTGGGCGCTTAAAAGGTGAAATACGCTTGAACGAGGCGCTGACCAAAGAGGCTCTTAATCAATATAGAAGCGCCGCGCTTAACGCTTTTCGTGAAGTGGAGCAGGCGTTGGCTGCTGAGCAATGGTTAAGAGCCCAGGAACAGGCGCTCAAGGAAGCGGTGGAACAAACCGAGGCCAGCCGAAAACTGGCAGTGACGTCTTATCAACAGGGCCTGATTGAAATCCTGACTTTGCTGGACAGTTATCGTAGTACCCTCAATGCGCAAAGCGCGCACCTGACCGTGCGGCGGCAATTGCTTAGTAACCGTATTGACCTGTATCTGGCCTTGGGCGGTGGCGTTTAATGCTGAATAAAAAACGCTTGCAAATGATCTTGCCCGCTATCTTTCTTGTGATTGGCATCGGCGCCGCCTGGGCTATTATGGCCCTGCGCCCCCTGATAGTCATACAAGCCCCAATGGCTGAAGCGCCGCTGGTGTCTGTTATTCAGGTCGAACCGCAAACAATCAGGCTCAACGTTCATTCCCAGGGTGTCGTCACACCGCGTAATGAAATTGATCTGATACCGGAAGTGGCGGGCAAGGTTATCCACCTGCATCCGGATTTTGTCGCTGGCGGATTTTTTGGCTACAACGAGGTGTTAGTAGCCATCGATCCGCGCGATTATGATGCTGCGATTGCCCAGGCCCAGGCACAAATCGCCGAAGCCAAGCGCCAAGTGGCCATGGAAGAAGCACAGGCCGATCAGGCTCTTAACGAATGGCAAGCGCTAGGTGATGGGGCGCCCTCGGCTTTGGCTATGCGCGAGCCGCAACTGGCCGAAGCCCGCGCCAAACTTAAAGCTGCGGAAGCCACAATAACGCTGGCCCGGATTAAGCGCAGCCGCTGCGAATTACGCGCGCCGTTCGCCGGACGTTTGCAGATCAAAAACATCGGCCTGGGTCAATTCATTCAACAGGGAGACAAACTCGCCCGGATTTATTCCACCGATGTCGCTGAAATCAGGTTGCCGCTGGCTACCAGCGATCTTGGCTTTCTCGACTTACCATTGACGCCAGGCAGCAGTTCAGTGGATTCCCGGGCTAAAGTTAGAGATCGAGGCCCTAATGTCAAACTGACAACTGAATTCGCAGGCAATATGCAAACTTGGAAAGGCCGCATCGTGCGCACCGAAGGCGCGTTGGATGAAGGTACCGGTGTACTCTATGCGGTTGCCGAAGTTCCGGCTCCCTACCAGCAGAAAGATAATCGCCCGCCGCTACTGTCCGGGCTGTTTGTGCAGGCTGAAATAGAAGGCAAGGCAATGCAAGGCGTGTTTGTGCTGCCGCAAATAGCGATGAATGCCTCCCAGGAAGTACTGCTGGTTGATGCCGGGCAAAAATTGCGCATTCGTCGTGTTGACGTACTGCGCAATGAGCCGGATCGTGTCCTCGTAAAAAAGGGGCTGAGCGCAGGCGATCGGCTTGTGATCTCGGGAGTTGATGTGCCGGTGGAGGGTATGACAGTCAGGGTTGATGAGAATGCCAACAGTGGACGTGCGGCGAATAGTCGATGAAACCGTCTCAAAAGCCGCAATTCAACGGTATTCTCGCATGGTTCGCTTCCAATCCGGTGGCGGCTAATTTATTGATGATGCTCATTCTGATCGGCGGTGTGTCCAGTTACAAGGTGATGGACAAGGAGGTGTTTCCCCGTTTCAATCCTCACCAAATTGAAATAACCGCACGCTATCCGGGGGCTGGGCCCTTGGAAATCGAGGAATCGGTATGCGTGCGTATTGAAGAAGGGATTAACGATTTACCGGGCGTCAAGCGGCTGACTACTGAAATACAGCAGGGATCTTGTAACATCAAAGTGTCGGTGTTGCCGGACACTAACCTGGTGCAGGTCTTAAACGCCTTACAAGGGCGTATTCAAAGCCTGCCAAGGTTGCCGAAAAACCTGGAAAAAATTGAGGTGAAACAGGCTGAACGCAATGATGATGACGGCGTTATCTGGGTGGCTTTGCATGGACCTACCGATCCACTCACTTTGCAACGCTACGGTGAACACATTCGTGCAGACCTTGAGCAGATTCCAGGCGTGCTTCAGGTACGTAACTATAATGAAATTGCTTATGAAATCGCTATCGAGGTGTCTTCCGCCAAGCTGCATCAATACCGTCTATCCTTGCACGATGTGACCGAAGCCATTCACCGCGCCTCGCTTGATCAATCCAATGGTTTGGTAAAAACGCCGGCCGGCGAATTACAGCTTAGGGTGAAAGGAAAAGCACAGGATGCCGCAAGTATCGGCAACCTGGTGTTGCGCACGACCGCGGATGGAACACGGCTGCGTTTGGGTGATGTCGCAGTGATTAAAGATGGCCTGGAAGAGCGTTTGTCGGAATGGCACTACGATGGCCAAACAACTCAGGGCTGGGAAATTCACACTAAATCCAGTGCCGTTGAAGTGGCGCGCCGGGTTAACGACTATGTTGCAGGGCAGCAGTTGCAACTCCCGGAAGGTCTGTCGATAAAGACTTGGTGGGATGACTCCCAGGCTTATGAAGAGCGTGTTCGTACCCTGGTCGAAGACGGATTGGGCGGTTTTGTGCTGGTGTGCCTGGTATTGACCTTATTCCTGCGTCTAAGGGTCGCGCTCTGGGCCGGTGTCGGTATTTTTACGTCCGTGCTGGGCGCGTTGTGGTTAATGCCGATGCTGGATGTTTCACTGAATATGCTGTCATTGTTCGGCTTTCTGCTGGCGATGGGGATTCTGGTGGATGATGCGATTATTATTGGTGAAAGCGTGTATTCGCATCAACAAGAAAGCCAGGCGCAAGATGCCGAGGCCAGTCTTGCCGCCGCTATTAGTGGTGTGCAGGCGGTCGCCTTGCCGGTGATTTTGTCTGTGCTGGTTGCGCTGGTGGCCTTTTTGCCGGGATTATTCTTGCCCGGTTGGGCGGGGCAAATGATGAGGCCCATCTGTCTGGTGATGATATTGACTCTGGTATTTTCGCTGATTGAGGCATTGCTGATTTTACCTTCACATCTGGCTGCGCCCGAGCGTCTTAAGCTATCCGTTTCCGGATTGGATCGCTTGCGCGCAATACTTAACCGGGGGCTGGAGCGGTTTGTTGAACGTTATTACAGCCCTTTTTTGCAACGCGCCCTGGACTGGCGTTACCTTACCATTGCCGGATTCATGGTATTGATACTCCTGTGCGCCGCCTGGGTAACTAGCGGGCGTATACGCCTGTCCGTACAGGCGGACGTGGTTAAGGACAGTTTTTGGGTTTCCCTGAAGACGCCGCAAGATATGCCTTACAGCGAAGCTCGTCAGCGAGCACAACAGGTAGAGCAGGCGTTTTTTTCACTGCGTGATGAACTGGATGGTATCAGCAAGGAATCCCATGAACCGAACCTTATCAGCGTTGTTGTCGGACTGGAGACAATCGTTTGGGAACATGGTGCGGGCTTTTGGACGGAGTTTACAGCGGCAGGGCGGCAGCGCATAGTTGTAGAGGATTTTATCAACGAGTGGCGCAAACGCATTGGCGACCTGGGCCGCACCAAGATTGATTTCCTGTATAAGGAAGGGGATGTGCCCTATGATATTGAATTTGATCTTGGCGCTACCAACCCTGAGCTTCTGCCCAAAGCCGCCGAGGATTTTAAACGCACGCTTGCCGCCTATACCGGTGTTTACGACGTCATGGATTCCAGCGAACCAGGCCAGCCGGAAGTCCGGTTGATCTTGAAGC
The DNA here is from genome assembly GCA_963849195.1 of uncultured Gammaproteobacteria bacterium. GTDB lineage: Bacteria > Pseudomonadota > Gammaproteobacteria > Methylococcales > Methylomonadaceae > Methylobacter_C. Next base: position 51,203 of record CAWKGQ010000017.1, on the reverse strand, counting down.
CTGAGGCGGAACGCTTGGGAGTTCGTCTTGAGGAACTGTCCGAACAAGTGCGCCACGCTTATTTTGGCGATGAAGTAGAGCGATTACAGCGCGGACGCAATGAAGTCAAAGTGATAGTGCGCTATCCGCGCGAAGAACGTCAATCGCTGGATAGCCTGGCGGCAATGCCGGTTCAACTCCCGAATGGTCAAAGTGCTCCGCTCGGGACACTGGCCGAAGTCAGGTTAACACCGGGCGTGGACAAGTTGATTCGGCAAGACCGCCGCCGTGTTCTAAAAGTACAGGCGCGGGTTGATCCGCAAAAGGCGGATGTCAACGCACTTTATTCCGCGCTGGAAGCCTCTGAATTGGTAAGTTTGCGGCAACATTATCCCGGCTTAAGCATCGACATCGGTCAGGAACGCCAGGATCAGGAGGCCATGGCCGAGGCTTTAAAACAAAACACCCTGATTGCTTTGTTGGTGATTTATGTATTAATCGCCGTGCCGTTTCGTTCATATCTAAAACCCTTTATTTTCCTATTGGCCGTGCCGGTCGCGTGGAGCGGCGCTGTGATCGCGCATGGGCTGGCAGGGTTGCCTTTGTCGATGGAATCGCTGGTCGGAATGATCGCGGCCAGCGGCGTGGTCGTTAATGATAGTCTGGTGTTGCTGGATTATCTGAAAGAACATGAGCACGAGCGAAAGCCTATTGCGGAATTGATCCACGGAGCTTGCACGGCAAGATTTCGGCCTATTTTTCTGGCGTTTCTGACCAATTTCGCCGGCTTTTTGCCGGCTTTACTGGAAACCAGTCCTCAAGCCCAGTTTTTGATTCCCATGACCTTGTCCTTATCGTCGGGTCTATTGCTGGGCATGACAGCCAGCCTGATACTAACGCCGGTTTGTTATGCCGTGTTGAGAAAAGCGTGAGGAGAATGTACTCTGTCATTTGAATACTTGATGTGCGTTGTTATCCGGCTAACTTACGATATAAAGCTGCCTTGCACCCAAGGTATTTTTGACAAAAAAATATCGGGCTAATACCTGTCCGATGTGTTTGAAAACCTGAAATATAAGAGGAGTTGAAAATGATACAAAGAACTTTAATTACAGCGGTAATTATGGTCGCCACCGTCTCCGCCGGCACTGCGGGAACAATCGCTAACGGGGCCTGGTCACCGAGCGGGTGCGGCACTGACCCCGTGGTTCCGGCTATTGATCAGGGTAGCGTTGATGCCTATAACCAAAGTGTCAAGGCTATCAATGAATGGCAGCAAAAAGCCAATACCTATAACACCTGTCTGATTAATGAGGCCAATGCAGACAATGCACTCATCGCCAAGACGGCGAATGAGGAACAAAGCCGATTGCGGGCAGCGATAGAAAAGATCAAGACCGACACAGATGCAGCCAAGGCTAAGCTGGATAGAAAATAAAAAAACGCTTCCTAAAAACATAGACGGCGCAATAGCGTTCCCTGATATTTCTTAAATCCGGGATGGCTTTGTTATTTGTGTTCGGATTGCCGGGTTAACGATAAAGCGGTTAACCCAACCCCCACTAATCCTGCATAGTGTAACAAAAATTTAACATTGAAAACTCTGTCCATGCGTATTTATATGCTACTCTATGCCTCATTTTTAACCGGGGAAAATTAATGCAAGCAACAGTCAAATGGGTCGATGGTATGATGTTCGTCGGCGAAACTGGCAGTGGTCATGCGGTTGTGATGGACGGCCCACCCGATCATGGTGGACGTAATACCGGTATACGGCCAATGGAAATGATTTTATTGGGCGTAGGCGGCTGCTCCTCTTTTGATGTGGTGCAAATTTTACAAAAAGGTAGAAATAACATCGTTAACTGTGTTGCGGAAATTTCTGCGGAACGAGTTGACTCCGTGCCGAGTGTGTTTAGCAAAATTCACCTGCATTTTGTCGTTAGTGGTCGTGATTTGAAATCCTCGGTTGTTGAGCGGGCAGTGAAATTGTCGGCGGAGAAATATTGCTCTGCTTCCATTATGCTAAGTAAAGCAGGGGTGGAAATTACCCATGATTTTGAAGTTATCGAGGTTTAAGAGTTTTGAATAAGTTGCAATTACACGGCTTTAACAATTTAACAAAGTCACTCAGTTTTAATATATACGATATTTGTTATGCGCCAGCGGAACAACAACAGGCTTATATTGAATATATTGATGAAGCGTATAATGCCGATAAATTGACGCAAATTCTTAAAGATGTTGCCGAAATTATCGGCGCGCAGATTCTTAATATTGCCCATCAGGACTATGATCCTCAAGGTGCCAGCGTTACCATGCTCATTTCAGAGGGCGATGTGCCGCCGCCGCCGAACATGAACAGCCAATCGCCCGGCCCTTTACCTGAAACCGTGTTGGCACATCTGGATAAAAGTCATATCACCGTGCATACTTACCCTGAAAGCCATCCTGATAATGGTATTAGTACCTTCCGTGCAGATATTGATGTGTCAACCTGTGGTCGCATTTCACCATTGAAAGCGCTCAATTATTTAATTCATAGCTTTGAATCGGATGTAGTGACCATGGACTATAAAGTGCGTGGTTTTACCCGTGATATATCAGGCAAAAAGCATTATATTGATCACAACATCACCTCTATTCAGAACTATATTGCCAAGGACACCCAGGAAAGCTATCAAATGATAGACGTGAATGTGTATCAGGAGAATATTTTTCACACCAAAATGATGCTCAAGGAAACCGAGCTGGAAAATTATTTATTTGAGAAAGAAAGCAATTTGTCTTTTGCTCAAAAAGCAGCTATAGAAGAGAAGCTGCGAAGAGAAGTGACCGAAATTTTTTATGGCCACAACTATCGGCGCAAAAAAATAAAAGTTGCTGATCAAGAGTCTTCAAAATTCTGATGTCAGAGATGCGATAAATCGCATCTCTGCAAGTAGTTTTAATCTTTTAACTGCCGTGCAATCAACACAACCGGATGGATCACTTCCATCTTGATACCTCGCTCTCTTAATCCCGCGGCTATATGCAACGCACAGCCTATGTTGGAGCTAACCAGACAGTCAGGCCGGGCTTCCAGGGTCGCCTCCAATAAGTCACTTAACAACGCTTGCGCCATTTTTGGATGCTTCAGCATATAACTACCCGCTGACCCACAACATTGAACAGTCTCAGGCAATGCCGTTATGTTAATACCCGGCAGTTGTTGCAGTAGTGTTAACGCCCCTTTTTCTTCGCGCATGATATTTTTTAGCGAGCATGGCGTATGCAGACAAACCGATACCGCCAATGGCATCAGTTGCTCGCTAAGATTGCAACCGGATTGGCTTAAAAACTGACTGATATCCACCACTTTATCTGCAAATTCACGCTGCTTATATTCCCGTAACTGACTGCCGCAACCGCTGGCGATAGTCACAATCGCGGCCAAACCCTGGTCTGCGAAGGCGCTGCAATTGATTTTTGCCAGCTGCCCGGCCGTTTCTTTGTCGCCATCATGTAAATCCAGTGCGCCGCAACAGGTTTGCTGTTCAGGTAGTGACACATTAAAGCCGACAGCAGTTAATATCCTGATTGCCGCATTCACCGTTTTATGATCCAACAAGGATCCCATGCAGCCGGTAAATAGACCCACTGTGCCTTTTGCCTCGCCAGAAGTCAGGTAATATTGCTTTAAAGGCTGTCGAGATAAGCTAATCTGATCTAATTCAGGCAATAACAGGTCAATTTTGTCGAGTCTTAATAAGTTAGGCAACCTAAGTAATCGTGCCGTTTTTTGCAAACGAGTCGTCTTGTACAGCCTTAAACCGGATTGAGCGAGACGATTGATAGTTTTATTATGTGAGACTTTTTTTAGTAAAGACAACGCTAAAGAAGAATGACTCTGTGCGTCAAAGCTGTCCACGAAAATTATCAATCAACCGCCCATAGGGCACGGCTGCCGGACATGCTTTTTCACAGGCGCGGCATAACAGACAGTTATCTATATGCTCAATCAGTTTTTCCGAGGCATCCAGATGATGACCTGCCCAGGCTTGAATTAAGGCTATGCGTCCGCGAGGCGATTCGTTTTCATTTTGAGTTTTTGCGTAAGTTGGACAATACGGAAGGCACAATCCGCATTTAACGCAGATATCCGTATCAGCCAATAAGTCATTCATATTTTTTGTGCAGTAAGTGCCTCAACAATCTTGGCGTATTCATCCACTTTAGGCCGATATAAAAACAGTCCTAATGCAGACAATCCCGAAAATATGTACAAGGTATTAAAGTTATCACCCAATATAAACATGACAAAGCCGAAAACGCCCACGCTTTCAATCAGCGACATGGACACAATAATAGTTACTAAATAACGGTTTTTTGCCTCGATTCCAGGCGTTGAGTACGAATAGGGCATGGTTTGATTTAGCCGCAGTTGAATGTGCCGAATCAAGTTAGTCATTGGAAATGTTACGATGGCTACTACGTAGAATATTGTTCTAATCAGCACTCGCTGAGCTTCCGGCAGCGTTTGTTGTATCTGGCCGCCGAAAGTTATACAGACGATAACATAAGCAACCAGCATAACCAGCATGAAGCCTACAATGACCCAAGGCAGAATAAGATCGGATTTTAGTTGTTCAGGTTCGACTCGACCCGGCATTTTGTTTCCTGATATGTTGATGATGAGTGTTTATGATACCAAATCTGGTGGCTGGATGGCCAAGAACCTTGACGACCTGAAAAACCGAGTGCGTTACAGAGAAGGCTCAATATATAGTATGATTTCATATCATACTATATAGAGAATTGAGTTGGACATTCTTAGCTTAACAGTTGGCAAGAACTTCAATCACGGTGTGCCGGATGAATGGGCAACGCGTCCTATAGCGGCGATAAGGTTCAGGTGCGCTGCACTGCTGGCACGCGTTCGGGTGAATCGGGCGCCGTCAATGGCGAATCAACAGGTGCTCGGTATTCCCATGATTGAATATTGGGAATGCACATAAAATCATGTGATTGATTTCGACATTCAGTACATAAGATGCATTTGGCTCAAGTACACATCACGGACCCTGTATTATTATTGCTTGGCTGCGCTGTTCTGGAATTTCGCTGTCCACGTTCTTGCCTCCTGCTGCAATTGCTGCCTTTGTTCTATGGAAAGCCCCATAGGATCAAAACGTAACTGGTAATGCAGTTTATAAAGCTGAATTAGTGTCGGTAGTTGCAAGCGCTTAACCCATTGCATAATACTTTCGTTATCTCGCCGTGCCTGATCGGTATGCTGCAAGCTTTGCTCGACAAGATAAAACTCGGAATCCATTCCCTGATATGAGGGTTCAGACGCAGCTGTTTTTGCTTGCGGCACATTCCGGTTGAGTTTTCGCTTTGCTGAGTAAATGCGCCAGGCTAAATATATCGTCAGAAACAATATGACTAGTAATCCTAGCCTTTCGTTTTGTTCTTTGGTTTGTTGAAGTTGCCATTGTCTAAACTGAAAAACGCAATTCGACCACCCATCGGTTATCGGCTGCCATATACTGGCATGTTCTGTTTCCATGGCTAGCCATTGCGAGGGAGTAGAATCGACGGCTTGCCACGTGCCGTTTATATAGGCAATCGCCCAGGCATGGGCGTGACGGCTGCGAACAATATATAAACCTTGCCAGCTGTCATATTCATCGACAGCGTAGCCATTGACCAAGCGTGCGGGTATTCCCGCTTGCCTGAGCAATAACACAGTGGCAGCGGCAAAATACTCACAATGGCCGGCCTTGCGCCTGACCATAAAGTCCCTTAAGGCCAGATCGGCATTGGATTCTGTGCCTAAATACAGACTGTAAAAAAAATGTTGCTGAAAATACGTTTTGATTTGCTCGGCGATGACTTCGGGAGGGTGTCCAGCAAGTTTTAATTCGCTGTCAAACTGTTGCAACCAATCGAGATGTTGTTTGGGGATTTGTAGATCGTATTTGCTCGGAGCGCCGGTTCTTTTCCTGGTATAAAAAACCTGATATCTGGCAAATCCTGGTGACAGACTCGCTTTTACAGCACCCAGTTCAGTGTATTGCAGATAAGCTTCGCCCAGTCCCGCTATTTTTACCGTACCGTCCGGCAATGCCAATACGGCTTGTCGATTAAACTGCTGCATGATCTCCAGATGCTTCAGTTTGCTGTTTTCGGTTTGAGTTGCAGGATTTTCAGCCGTAAACAGGCTCTTGGAAGCCGTCCAGTTGTGTCCAGCATACAGGTCATAACTGGCTTGATGCAGCAATAACGGTCCATCAGCTTTCAGGCGGAATTCGATTCTGTCGGATAATTTTAATTCGCCGACATCACCGATAGAGGTATGATTTTTAAAGGGGTCGGTTTGCCGGTTACTTAACCAGTCGACCGATTTTTCTTCGACTAATGTGTTTAATTGCCTTAGACCGTGATAGCCGAAATAGCTCACAACTATAACCAAACCCATGCTTAACAACCATACCGGCACGGAGCTTTGTTTGGGTCGAACCGACCAGAGAATGCCGGCAAACAGTGTTGCGGCAATAATAAAATAAGCAGATGTTTGCACATTGGCGGCCCCCGCACTCAAGACAGTCAAACCGGCATAAGGTTGTATAAAGTCAATTTCTCTAAGCAGTCTGATAACGCCAGATTTTCTGTTATAAAACGCTGTATAAGGCGGTTTAAAATCAGTTTTCCCAGGCTGTTCTATCTGTTGTTTACGAAACGAATAAAACAAAGCGGCTAACGGCAATTTCTGATTGCTTCTGAATAACTGTGCTAACAGCGTTGGAGCAAACAATACAGGCAGCCATTTTAACACTACAAAAATGGCTTGATCCGTGGGTCGTAAAATATACACATCGACCAATAGCAATATCACCAGCAGGGCGGATAAATCAGCGCAACCGTAACGCTGACGCGAGCTTATGTTCCAGCGCCGTGAACTGTATTTGCTGACAGCGATCGCAAGCAACAGCCCCGCAGCCGCCAGCCAGGTTTGTGATAACCATCCCCATGATAACAAACTGAAGCTTAAAAACAGCCAGTCCTTGTTCATAATGCCGCCAATTGTTCCGCTAGATGATGATAATCCAGCAGATAAAAATGTTCCGGTTTGTTTACGCATTGTTCCCTGGCCAGTGAGCCGTCATGCAATAAAAATACCGCAACCGGTAAATCATGGGTGAGTAGTTGTTTGATAAAATCCTGCCGGGTCTCATCCCAGTGCATCAGTACACAAATCAAACTGCTGCACAAGGCGGCACGGGCTAAAACAGCTTGCTGTAACTGGGCAAACGAGCCTTCCGCGCTGGACTGTACCGACGCCAGAATTTCCAGTAAATGCGGCAATTGGTCAACGCCGCGACCCGAGGTAAAGCAATAAGCTTGCAAGCCGACGAACATTAAATCGAGCAATGCTTCATTTTGTTGCTCATTGACAGCAATTGAAGCGGCAACCGACACGGCTGCTTCAAATTGTTCGGTCGCCGCATTGCCGATAAACGTATCCAGCAATAATGCACGCCGGACAAAATATTCATCCTGATACTCTTTAACAATCAGCTTGCCGTGTTTGGCAAAACTCTTCCAGTGAATGCTGTTTAGTGGGTCGCCCCGTTGATAATCTCGCAGTGACATAAACTCGCTTGCATTACCGACCGAATTTGCCAACGACACGCCACCTGCCTGATATTTGCGTTTTCCCGACAATCCTAATGGCTTAACAGGATACTGTTTTGGCAGCACCAAACAACTTTGACGCGCTTCCAGTATGATTAAACGCCGAAACAAACCCAACAGATCCGGTTTAGTCAGATAGCTATCAGCAAAGGTTATAGAACCCCGCCGGGTGGGAGTAAAGCTGATTTTTATCTGTAACGGTTTTTGCGTCAAATTGGGCAAAGCCGTCTCGGCAATCAAGCCACCTCTCTGGAATGCCAAATAGCGCAGCCACCTACGGTAGCTTATACCTTGTTTAAACCATGGTTGATTATTCAGACGATAAAAATTTTTTAATTGCGCAACGTTGGGCAGCGTTTCAGCCAACTCTTCGCACAAAGCCAGGCGGTCGTATGTCCGGGGTGTCAAGTTAGTCAGCGTGACGCTATAGCGTAGCGGTTCACCCACCATGCCGTAACGCGGCAATTGGCGGGTCAATGTCACTTTAAGGCGATTAAACACGCTGTTTAACAAGGAAAAAACCAGCAGCACGAATAACAACATAAACAGCTGATAGGTTGTACTTTGCCTGATATTGACACCAAAAACGGCAGCAGCTATGGCAAACGTAACCACGAAGTGTCCCGTAAAGGTCAAATGCCGACGCATCCAGTTATCGAAACGATAAACCTTGCGATATTGGCTGAGAACAAAACCTTGCCTCATCATTTATCCCGGTATCGGGAGGGAGTCGACTATTTCCTGCACCAGCGTGGCCGCTTCAATGCCGGAAAACTTGCTTTGCGAGTCCACGTTAAGCCGATGGGAAATAACCGGAACTGCGAGTTCCCTAATAGCATCCGGGGTAACAAATTCAAAACCGTCCAGCAACGCTAAAGCCTGGGCCGTTTTCATCAGAGTTAGCGAAGCTCTGGGGCTGGCGCCCAGCTTGATTTCCGCCTTGTTACGGGTAGCGGCGACAATGGCGACAATATAGTGTTTAAGTTCCTCGCTGATACGCACTTGTTTAACTTGGGCTTGTAGAAACTGCATTTCATCCAGAGAAATACAGGCTTTTAAAGAATCCAAAGGGTGCTGCCGCCCTTGCGAGTTTAAAATAGCGACCTCCTGAGCGTTGGAAACATAGCCCAGGCTGAACTTCATTGCAAAGCGATCCAGTTGCGCTTCCGGCAACGGATACGTACCATGAAATTCAATCGGATTTTGGGTGGCGACAACAAAAAAAGGTCTGGGCAGCAGCCTGACTTGTCGCTCGATGCTGACTTGATTTTCCGCCATGGCTTCCAGTAAAGCCGACTGGGTTCTTGGTGAAGCGCGGTTAATCTCATCCGCCAGCAAAATATGACAAAAAACCGGACCCTCATCAAAGTGAAAACTTTGTTTTTGCGGGTCAAAAATTGAGATACCTATAATGTCGGACGGTAACAAATCAGGTGTAAATTGAATGCGTTGAAATTGCGCGTCGCAGGAAACTGCAAGGGCTTTAGCCAAAGTGGTTTTGCCTGTACCCGGAACATCTTCCAACAGCACATGTCCACCGGTGCTGAACGCCGCTAATAACCAGTGCAAGGTGCGCTGTTGCCCAAACATCACCTGTGCTAAATTGGTATAAAGTTTTTCAAAAATAGCTTGTGCTTGTGCAAAAGGTGGCGAGAGAGTAGTCATAGCGCAAAATCAGCCGATTATTGGGTTTAGGGTCAAACGCCGTTGAAAATTTTCCAGTAAAGAATGTCCAAATTGACCAGCAATGATTGCTATCTTAATTGTTTTTAAAATAGCTACTATGTTTTTTGACTTGAAAAACGGAGGCTGAAAGTGGAAAAAATTTGAAGCTGACTCACAGTATAGCTAACATCCGCTGAAAATCTTGGAAGCGAAATAAAGTGGAGCGAAGATTTTTAGTCGCCGATAGGCGTAGCGCCGGGCGGATTTCCGTGGCTTGCGAAGGAAAACTGCAAGGCATCGCGACACGGCGTAAAGTCATTGTGAAGCAATGTCCCGATCCCCTTGTTGGGTCGGGGCGAGCGTAGCAGGTCGACTCGGAGCCACCCAAGGCAATGGTTGCCGCAAAATTTTTGCCGCTTGCTTGGGCAAGAAGCGCTTTAAAATAACGATATTCTGGAGTTAACCAGCGGACAATTACTTCATAAATTTCAATTGATTTATCGTCCATAAAAAAACATCGTGGTGTTTCCTCTTCTTCGTGACCGGCATAACATTCCACATCAATTGTTAACGGAGCCGTGTTCATAGAACTTTTAACCTATGTTGATGCACTATATAGCCTATAGTAATTCTATCTATTGTTTTGCGGTAGAAAGATCGAGAATTTTTTAACTTCAACGGATAAAATTAACAAATCCTGTAAATGGTCAAACATGCCTCCAAGGCGGAGCCTTCCCATTATCAAAATAGATGAGCGGAAATGACAATCCAAATCAAAATTTTTCACTATTTCCTCGCTTGCCTGCTGGTATGGGCCAGCATCTCGGTGGCACTGGCCGGGGATTATTCATGCGAAGAAACCGGCGAGACGCATATCTGGATCTCGCCCCTCAACCCCAAACCCGATGAGCTGGTCAAGATTATGGCCGTGTCCACGGACGGCCCTTTGTCGGAACTGGCTCTGCTCGACAATCAAGGCCGACGCACGCCCCTGCAATCCCACCGCCGAGGCGGGCCGCCTTGGAGTCTGGTCGCCGCTTTGGAAAAGGTCAATGAGGGGGATTATCGGGTGGTGGTAGACCGGGATGGCAAACTTACCGCCTGTCATCCACTCACCATCGGCAGGTCAGGCACACAAGAAAGACCTAAAGCGTGGGGGCTTGCCACCGAAGCCTTTTATTCCGCCTGGATCGAAGAATTGTTTGGTGCCCCGCCCGAGGAAAACCTCAGTTTTCCTACCCTGGAGCCGGTGTTGCGCAACACCGAGCGCAACTTTCTGCACAACTATCTTGGCCTCAACGAAGACAAAAGCCTACCACTAACCCCCGATTGCGCCGACCTGCCTTACATTTTGCGGGCTTATTTTGCCTGGAAGGTCGGTCTACCAATTGCTTTCCGTGCCTGCAGTCGTGGCTCGGCGAACGCTCCGCCGCATTGTGGCGCGGCGACCGTCAAGACCGAATTCACTCACGGCATCAGCTCGCAGGCCAGCTTCAGGAATGTCAGCAGGCAGTTGGCGGATGCCGTCCATTCGGGCTCGGCACGGACCGGGCTTGTGGACGAGTTAACGGATCTGTATCCGATTCCTCTGAGCCGGGAGACGCTCTGGCCGGGGACGGTCTATGCCGATCCTTACGGCCATGTTCTGGTGCTGGTGGAATGGGTGCCACAGACGGAGAACCGCCCAGGCATCTTGCTGGCGGTCGATGCCCAGCCGGACAACTCGGTCACCCGCAAGCGGTTCTGGGAAGGCACTTTTTTGTTCGATAACGTTGCCGGCGCCGGGCCGGGCTTCAAGGCTTTCCGGCCTTTGGCACACATGGCCTCAGGCGGGTGGCGGGTGCTTTCTAATGATGAGTTGGTCGACCATCCCGGCTTCGCCCACTTTTCGTTGGCACAAGATCAACTCTCGCCCGACGATTTTTATGCCAGACTGGCTAAGCTCGTCAATCCCCAAGGCCTTGATCCCAAGCAAGCTTACGAAACCATGCTGGACGCCTTGGTAGAGCAAATCGAGACCCGCGTGACCTCTGTCGACAACGCCAAAGCGTATTTTCGCAAGAGCCCCGGCAGCGTCATCCCTATGCCTAGCGGCGCGGCGATTTTTCAGACCATCGGCCCCTGGGAGGATTACTCCACGCCCTCCCGCGATATGCGCCTCATCATCGCCATCAATGTGCTGAACGGCTTGCCCGAGAAAATCGTGCGCCACACCGAATTGTTCGTAATGAACGGCAGGAACCCAGAAGAGGCCAAGGCTGAGATCGAGCAGTACCACGCAAGACGTATCCAGGAACGCAGCATTCGCTATACGCGCACGGACGGCAGCCAGTGGGAGCTTTCCGTGGCCGAGGTGTTAGTACGGAAACCAGCCTATGAAATGGCTTATAATCCTAACGACTGCGCCGAAATGCGCTGGGGCGCAAAGCCGGGTACGGAGGAATATTCCACCTGCCGCCGCCACGCGCCAGCAGAACAGAGAGCGAAAATGGAGCAATACCGGATCTGGTTCCGCGAGGCACGAAGGCCGACACGATAAAGGAAAGCCCCTCATTCCAACTCTCGGAGTTGAGGGAAGGGCGCTTATATGCTTATTCTTGACCGCTATCTGAATTTAATTTCTTACAACATCCAAGCTTCGATAATGATAATGAAACCTTTGCTTATCGTTTTGTTTCTTGCCTTGGCCGGTTGTGGTTCGGCACCGAAGAAACCTGTGCAGCTTGAAGCACAACCGAAGGTTCAAGAAACCCAACTCCGTGCTGACCGCTCGAAACCTCTTCGTGTGGGTTCCAGGAAGTATAAGATCGTGCAGGCTGCAAAGAATGAGTGGATATACTTCGGTCAGCAGAAAGTCGTATTCGACGGTGACGAGGAGAGTATTCCCCATGTGGGAATTTGGGAAGATGACGATTATAGCCACAGCGATCGAATCAACCAGTATTGGCGCGCAGTCGGCAAGTACCGGCTATCGGGCAACGACTGCAAGGAACCTTGGTCCGCCGCCTTCATCAGTTGGATCATGCAGGTGGCGGGCATACCGAAATACCTGTTCCCACCGGCCAGCTCCCACCGGTCTTATCTTAACCATTTCCTTGCCAACGCACACAATCCATACGCAGCCTTGATACCCCACGCCATTCAGGAATACAAACCTAAACCGGGGGATTTGATCTGCGCTAACCGGGGCAAAGATACGCCAGCAAAAATGATAGAGGAACTCCCTGACTCACTCAACTCAAAGCTGCATTGCGATATCGTCGTGGAAACCAATGGCCAAACCTTGCAAGCTATCGGCGGCAATGTCCGCAATTCCGTTTCGAAAAGCATCCTGACCTTATCCCCGAAAGGATATCTTCAATTTACCAGCCATAGGCCGTGGTTTTTGATTATCGAAAATCGCCTGAATTGATAGCGGATATACCCGGAGGATTGAGATTCGAATTGAAAAACTTGCGCAATGTACAATCAGTATTCAAAATAATTATTGCACAGACTCACCGTCCGGAAATGGGTCGGGTGCTGACGCAAGTGTTTCCGGATAACTGTCATTGATCCTGATGCAGTGATGACGGGCAACTCACGGACCGGAACAGACATACACAGATTTCCATTAACTGTCTGGTTAATCCTGAAAAGCGGTCATTCAAAGACTGCTAATAATCGAGAGCTACGCACCTAATACAGATGGTCGAGTCTCACCAAAGCCGTCGCTCAGGATGAAGTATTTCCGCCCAGGGAAAAGACTCGATTGTGGATGTTCGTCTTCGATAGAAAATGCGTTTAAATCTGTTATTGGTGTTAAAGCAGCTACTGTTAGTAATAGATCATGTCTTTTGAAAGGGGGGCTTTAATGTTGTTTCTGTTCTAAAAGTAATAAACGAAGCTGGGTTTTCTGCATCGGTAAAAAAATAATTATTCTAATTTAAGAAAAATGCATTTGTCACTTGACGACTGGGTGCTCGAACGCAAAAAGCAAAGTAAATATAAGCATCAATGTGTTTATAACGCCAATTGCATTATGATGGTTTTGAGCTTAACCCTCCCTTTTTAGAAAAGCTCTCAAGAAACAGCTTTTTTGTACATATAAAATCAATGGCTTACAATTAAGTAAAAATACAAAAAATTGCCGCAAACAGCGGCTGTTTATTGATAACGCCTTGCCACGCGCGCGGGGCTTACTTTGCTCAGAATACACAATAATGACCTGTTTAAACGCTGATATGTAGAGGCTATGCTGACACCTACCATAGTAGATCCGAAGGTTACTATTATTGATGTTGTAACCGATTACCGCGAAGAAATTAATCAAAAACTAGCCTGGCCGGCCAATGAGGTGACCAAAAAACCGGCGTTTTCTGATAGGTATTCCATTAAGCCGGTAGACCTTGAGCAGCTGTCTCCGCCGGTTTTGCATGCACTTCATTTTGGGAATCACAATGGTTTTCTCTCACCAAGAAAATTGATCGTGCAGCACGAACAGCATCAACGAGCCAGCGATAAAAAATAAGTTGAATTGTTACCTATTTTTTAACATAAATAACGTTTCTCATCCATTCAATAAAAATGACGATCAGATCATTCGGAATACTATTCATGCTGTCACTATTGACAGGTTGCAACAGTGCGGGCTTGTTGGTAGTCAACCTTCTAGCCGGTTTTGATAATTATCATGTTTACGAAAATTTATCATACGGCTCTGAAAAGCAGAATGTTATGGATGTTTATGTGCCTGAAACCAAAAATATCTCCGGTCAGCCTGAAAGGCTGCCGGTCGTTGTTTTTTTTTATGGTGGATGCTGGGGCGGTTGTAAAACGTTAACAAAAGAACAGTATGTTTTTGTCGCTCAAGCTTTGACTGCCAAGGGTTACCTGGTTGTTATTCCCGATTACCGGCACTATCCTGAGGTTAAATTTCCTCAGATAATCGACGATGCTACGCAAACGGTAGAGTGGGTTAAAAAGAATATAGGCCAATACGGCGGCGATTCCGGTCGTTTATTTTTAATGGGTCATTCAGCCGGCGCCCAACTGGCAGCCCTATTGACTTTAAATGAACGTTACCTCTTACCGGACACCTGGAGCAGTCTTCGTGGATTTGTCGGGTTGGCTGGACCTTATGACTTTCTGCCTTTTACCGATGAGTACCAGCGAGTAGTATTCGGTCCGGAAAAAAATTATCCGGCATCGCAACCGGTTAATTTTGCCGACGGCAATGAGCCACCCTTGCTGTTACTCTATGGAAACGATGACGACACTGTGCGGTCTTACAATATCGAAAGTCTGACGAAAAAAGTCAAGCAGGCGGGCGGGTGTGTTGAAACGCATTATTACGATGGATTGGATCATGCGGGCCTCATCGGGGCACTGGCTTTACCCTTGCAAAACAGCTCATCGGTACTTGGCGATATTGCCGGCTTTTTAGATCTTCATGCCAATAATCGACGCCGCTGTTGACAAAATAACATGCAAGTTCAGGCTTTGAGCAAATTCAGTCAGAGCCCCCCCCTGATTGCCGGTTGACTTTTACCCTGAGCTGGTAAACTTAATGCTAACCAACGAAAAGGTGTAATCATGAATGTTCTAATTTTACTGGCCAGCATGTTGTTATTTTCAGTTTCAGCCGTCGGGGCAGAACCTTGTTCTGATTTGCTGAATTATAAAATGAGCAAATTAAGATCCAGCGAAGAGCTTGATTTTTGCCAAACATTTCAAGGCAAGGTGATTCTGGCAGTCAATACTGCCAGCAATTGCGGCTATACCCCACAATTTAAAGGCCTGGAAGCACTGTATCAAAAATATAAAGACCAGGGCCTGGTGGTTGTCGGCTTCCCCTCCAATGATTTCAACCAGGAGTTCGATGCACCGGAAAAAACCGCCAACGTGTGTTATATCAACTACGGGGTGACTTTCCCCATGGTGGAAAAAAGCGTTGTTAAAGGATCTTCAGCCAATGCATTTTTTCAAAAACTGATTAAAGCCACCGGCCAAGCGCCAGAATGGAATTTTTACAAATATCTGATTGGCCGGGATGGTTCATCCATTGAGTCTTTTGCCAGTAATGTCACTCCCGAACAACTGGATTCTAAAATAAGCTCACTACTAAGCCCCAAATAGCTTTTAAACCTCAGCCTCTTGCCGGCAAATTGCCGGCTTTTTTGAGAGCCGTTAGCGGTTTTGAAGTCAGGTAAGTTGATCTTGTTTCAATGGTTTCCGAGTTAGCGCTTCGTATAAGGATTGAATAGCCATGCGCAACATTGGGCTCTCCTGGTTTGGTAATGATTTACGGGTTCACGACAATTTGCCCTTGGATTCTGTCGACGCCGCCGATTGGCCTCTTGTTGCCGGTTGAATCTATAGTGACGGTTTTTGCAAACGTCGAGAATTTTCGAAACCGGTCTGACACAGCGGTGATTTTTTAATATGTTGTCAACAGCAGTGGAGCATGAACAATGAAAGCTATCTGGAATAACACCCTCATTGCCGAGAGCAATGAAACCGTGAAACTTGAGGGGAATTGCTATTTTCCGCCCGATTCCGTGATGACCCAATTTCTGCGTGAAAGCAGTACGCATACCCTTTGTTCATGGAAAGGCAAGGCAAGTTATTACGATATCGTCGTTGACGATTCGATCAATCGGGATGCTGCATGGTACTATCCCGAGCCGAAACAGGAGGCATTAAACATTAAAAACTACGTTGCTTTCTGGCATGGCGTGGAGGTCAGCCAATGAAGCGGCGAGTTAATCAGCTATTGGCTGTTTGCTTTCTATGAATGATGAATTCCAGAGCATGAGCAGAAGTCAACCTGCCTTATCCAGCCTCATCGCATTGAGCGAGTCTTTTTCCCAAGTGCGCCGGCAGAGTGCCGAGCTATGCGAACCGCTCCTGGTTGAGGATTATGTCGTCCAGACCATGCCCGATGTTAGTCCTCCCAAATGGCATCTTGCCCATGTCAGCTGGTTTTACGAGACCTTTATACTGGTGCCTTATCTAAAGGACTACCGGCCGTTTAATCCTCAATTCAATTACCTCTTCAATTCCTATTACCAGGGAATCAGCAAACCATTTCCAAGAGCGCAACGAGGATTGCTGTCGCGGCCTTCGGTTGCCGAGGTATATGGCTATAGAGCGCACATCGATGCACAGATGAGCGAATTGATGGCGAGCCTGGATTGCCATCGGGATAGCTTGAAAATCCGGGAATTGATCCTGCTCGGCCTAAATCACGAACAGCAGCATCAGGAATTGCTGATGACCGATA
The DNA here is from genome assembly GCA_963849195.1 of uncultured Gammaproteobacteria bacterium. Classification (GTDB taxonomy): domain Bacteria; phylum Pseudomonadota; class Gammaproteobacteria; order Methylococcales; family Methylomonadaceae; genus Methylobacter_C. Next base: position 34,615 of record CAWKGQ010000017.1, on the reverse strand, counting down.
TCAAGCATATTTTGGGAAACAACCCTTTGCTTCCGACATACGTCAATAATAAGGCTCCACCAGCACAGAATTCGACCGTGGCATTGGATTGGGTCAAGCTGCCGGGAGGCAAGGTTGCCATCGGCCATGACGGACAAGGGTTTTTGTTTTGATAATGAATCGCCTCGTCATAATGTGCTTTTAAACGATTTTTTTCTGGCCAATCGTTTGGTGACCAATGCGGAATACCTTCAATTCATGGATGATGGCGGCTATGACAAGCCATTACTCTGGTTATCGGACGGTTGGTCCGCCGTTCAACAAGAGTCCTGGAGGGCGCCTTTATACTGGCGGCAAATTGACAAGACGTGGCATTGTTTTACGCTGGAAGGACTGAAACCGGTTGAGCCTAACGAACCGGTCTGCCACGTCAGTTATTTTGAAGCGGATGCGTATGCGGCCTGGGCCGGCAAACGTTTGCCTACGGAAGCCGAATGGGAATATGCGGTTGCAGATGAAGATTTGACGCCAGGCAATTTCCTTGAATCAGGGCGTTTCCATCCACTGCCCCCAAGTCCCGGTAAAAGGTTCATGCAACTGGGCGGCGATGTTTGGGAATGGACGCAAAGCCCCTATACAGCCTATCCCGGCTACCGGCAGCCGGAAGGCGCGATAGGCGAGTACAACGGTAAATTTATGTGTAATCAAATGGTGCTTCGCGGCGGGTCCTGTGTCACTCCTGCTAATCATATCCGTAAAACCTACCGTAATTTTTTTTACCCCCATAGCAGATGGCAGTTTATGGGCCTCCGCTTGGCAGACGACGCATGACGAACTTACCCTTGATTCATTTTCACGATTATCATCCCGCCTTGAGCGATTTCCGGGCAGATATCCTCGTCGGGTTGAAGGCGGAGCAAAAACACATTGCACCGAAATACTTCTACGATACTCAGGGTTCCATGCTGTTCGACCGGATTTGTGAGCTTCCGGAATATTACCCGACCCGCACGGAAATTGGCTTGCTAAAGCAATACGGGGATCAAATCGCCGCCGCCATCGGACCGGACGCCCTGCTTTTTGAACTCGGCAGCGGCAGCAGCAGCAAGATTCGTCTCCTGCTCGAGGCAATACGGCCAACATGTTACGTGCCGATGGATATTTCTAAAAATCATTTGATCCAGTCTGCCAATTTGCTCGCGAAGGATTATCCATGGCTCGAAGTTCATGCCATCTGCGTCGATTATGCAGGCCCCTGGAACTTACCTCCAGGCTTAAAAGGCAACAATCGCATCGCTTTTTTCCCCGGCTCCAGCATTGGAAATTTAACGTCCGAAGAAGCGGTGGGCCTGCTTGGACGAATCGCCCGGCTCGTTGGTAATGACGGCGGCTTATTGATAGGGGTCGACCTGATCAAGGACATCGGCGTTTTGGAGGCCGCTTATAATGATCAGCAGAAAGTGACGGAGGCGTTTAACAAGAACCTGCTGGTGCGTCTAAACCGCGAGCTGGGTGCGAATTTCCAGGTAGACCGCTTCCAGCATCGGGCATTTTATAACAAGGACCTCGATCGTATCGAAATGCATTTGGCGAGTGAAGGGGAACAGGTCATCAGTATCGCGGATGACCTGATTCACTTTAAAGCAGGGGAAACCATACACACTGAAAACTCCCACAAATACAGCATCGCCGGATTTCATCGCCTCGCGTTACGCGCAGGTTTTCACCCCGTTAAAGTCTGGACCGACCCGGATGATTTATTCAGTATCCATTATTTGCAAACTTATAGCAAAGTAGATTAGATGTAAAACTCTGGACTTGATCTGGCATGTTCAGGAATAAGTTTATAATTTTACTTAGACTGTGGTTTACTCGAATTGATCGGCTCAAATCGGCGCAGACCGTGTCAAAACGCAGCTCTTGATATGTTATAATATAACCATATCATTGATTGGAGCGAGCTGATGAAGCGATTTATTCAAGGCGAAAACCGTACCCAAAGTATCTTATTCCCGGAAACTGTGGACGACTATGTAGCTGATACTAACCCGGTTAGAATTATTGATGTTTTTGTCGATGAAATCGACTTAGGCAAGCTTGGTTTTGACGGTGTAGAGCCCGCAGCCACTGGTAGGCCAGCCTATCATCCCTCGATTCTTCTGAAAATTTATATCTATGGTTACCTAAACCGCATCCAATCCAGTCGGCGACTTGAGAAAGAGGCGCAACGCAATGTTGAGCTCATGTGGCTTACTGAACGTCTGACCCCCGATTTTAAAACCATTGCCCGCTTCCGCAAAGAAAACGGCAAGGCAATAAGAAGCGTCTGCCGTCAGTTTATCGTGTTATGCCAGCAACTGGGTTTATTCTCAGAATCATTAGTCGCTATCGATGGTAGTAAATTCAAAGCAGTCAATAATCGAGATCGGAATTTCACCAGCGCGAAGTTGCAACGGCGCATGGAAGAAATCGAGTCGAGCATCAACCGGTATTTGACCGAACTCGACACGGCCGACCGGCAAGAGTCCACGGTAGCTAAAGCCAAATCTGAGCGACTGCAAGACAAGATTGTTGCCCTAAAAGAGCAGATGAAAGCACTCAAGAAAATAGAAGTTAAGCTCAATGATACAGCCGACAAACAAATTTCCCTGAGCGATCCCGATGCCCGCTCCATGAAAACAAGAGGTGTTGGTATTGTTGGCTACAATGTTCAGACGGCAGTTGACACGAAGCATCACCTGATTGTCGCCCATGAAGTAACCAATACAGGTACTGACCGAGACCAGTTATCGGCAATGGCGAAACAAGCGCGTACAGCAATGGGCGTCCAAGACCTCAATGTTATTGCTGATCGAGGCTATTTCAAGAGTGAAGAAATTCTCGCCTGCCATGAAGCCGGTATCACCGCTTTTGTTCCTAAATGCAAAACCTCGGGTGCCAAGGCGGCTGGAAGATTTGATAAGGCCGCTTTTATTTACCATGCTCAATCCAACGAATATGAGTGTCCTGCCGGACAACGCTTGATTTGGCGATTCTCGAGGCTTGAAAACGGATTAAATCTGCATCGGTATTGGAGTTCACATTGCCAACAGTGTGACATCAAGGCAAAGTGTACGCCGAGCACCGAAAGACGCGTGAGCCGTTGGGAGCATGAAGATATTATTGATGCCATGCAAACACGTCTGGACCAAGCACCTGACAGCATGCGTATTCGACGTCAGACGGTGGAGCATCCATTTGGCACCCTCAAGGCATGGATGGGAGCAACCCATTTTCTTACCAAACAATTAAAAAATGTCAGTACAGAAATGAGTCTGCATGTCCTGGCCTATAATATGAAACGGGTCATGAATATAATGGGTACCACTGCCATGATGGAGGCAATAAAAGCATAAACCCCCCTTTATATCTCGTACAAAGTGGTATTGCCGGCAGAAAATTGGTTTGACGGTAGTCAATTTCGGAATTCACCCAATTTGGGGAGACCGATCAGAAATTATTACGAATCCGCTTTATAAAAGCGGGATGTTGGAAAGGGGCAAAATGGCGGAATTATTTTTCTGCGTTTTGACACAGTCTGGGCCAAAAGCGGACGAATTGCAGGTTAGATGTTTTTGATACCTGACCACTTCCACTAGCCCTAGTTTATCGTTTCCTGCAAGTCTTTATGGGCTGCCTCATACATTAAAGATGTCAGGTAGCGCTCAATAGATCGATTAATGCAACTTTCTTCTGTGTTCTTTTTTCCATCCTTTATCAATGGCGTAATTTTGTTAGTTACTACCAGATGCACAACATTAGCGATTATACTTACCAAATATGATCGCGCGACAATGCTGAGTTCTTCAACTTTATCCAGTTTGCGCTTGCTAGAATGAGCATTGTCAGAACGTAGTTTATAGATATTGTTTAGATTTTTGATTACTTCTTCAAAGTTTCCACCAGAGACTAGGGCAGCGCCATAGGTTTTGAAGCGCCGGGTGTTCTCACCACTTCCATAAACCAATAATGACTCTAGCCCTACTGTAGACTCAAATAGAACATCACGAGGTGATGATGCAAGGGATGCTCGATCAAATCTCCACAAGACATCATCTAAATCAGGAAACACCTTAACTGCTTCCTCCAGTTCTTTCAACAACTTAGCGACTTTAAGACCGTTTGCTTCGGTAACAATACAATCTGATACATGGATTAGCATTTTTGAATATCGTCGAAATGGAAGATGCCAGGAGTATGAATAAACATCGTCAGTCTCCGTCGTCACCAACAATTCTTCGATCAAATGTTCTGGATTTGTTGCCTGCATCAGCGCCCATTTAGCTCGGCTTATCCAAAACCCAACAAATTCTTCTAGCTGATTTCTTATTGGGGGCGTAAAGGTATTTGCTTTATTGTTAGTGAATACCTGACTATTAGGGGCGATCACTTGCAGATAGCACTTACTTTCAAGCTGGGAAAACATATCTAATGAAATTAAATAACTATCGTTCTTATGTAAATAGACAGCTTTCTCTGCTTGAGTCCAGGCACGAAGCATAACTCCATCCGCTATTTCGATTTTATCGATATTATCAAGAATTATTCCAATAATAGGTGCGATAACCACAATAAGACTATCCTTGTCCTGTTCTATCCGCAGAACACCAGCAACGACTTGATCAAGTTCTGCGTCGGACAATTTCCATGGTATCCAAACTTTATTAAGTGAGAGCGCCTCAATTGACTTGACCGTCCACAACCTGTGAAGTGGAATTGCGACTAACTGATGATATGCATTTTGGGCGGAACCTGAAAGATTTTTGCTCAAAACCTTCATTTTTTCGGGACCAAATTGTTGAAGGTAATCTATCAATGCAACGGCTGCTGGCTGGTTGACCCTCTCTTCTTGGTGTCCCAAAATAGCATCGCTTAGATTTGGCCTTGTCAGTTTTTGGAATTGGTTGCCGTCATGTTGTGGGGAAAATACATCAACATTTTCATCTTGATGGGAGCATGATTCAAGAAAATGGATAAATTCAACCATGGCACTCCGAACTAATACCTTCAACCGATTTGGATCAAAATTCTGTTTCATAGTAGCTGCGTTATGAACAATCATGGTTCTTCGTTTTCTTATATTAACTCCTGATTCCAATAATACTTGAATTTAGTGGGAAAAAGGAGAAATTCAGAGTCAGGTGAATTCTTAACGCCATTACTTAGACGGCTTCTGCGCTAACCGGAATGACGGCTTTGGGTGTGCGCCGTGATAAGGCGGCGCTTTTCCAGTGGGTGAAAGTCCCACCCGGCTAAATCGCTCCGGCCGGAAGCAATCGGGGCAGCTATGGAGGTGACAAAATAGCTGAAGCCTCCGATGTAAGGAGTCGCTTTAGGCGATCCAGCGAGTGTACAGGCCGTAATGAGAGTGAACGCCGAGCAAGCCTCGAAAAGGTCATTGCGCAGGCCGACCGGACGACCCTTTCCGGGAAGGCTGATACGGTTGGGGAAACGAGCGAAGAGTATCCCTAATCGCTGCGCCGGGGTAGTGGCGACAGCATGTACACAAGGGAAGCGCACGCAACACGGGAAGCCCCTTGGCGTGGTCAGCGATGACCAACCGGACGCCCGTGAGGGACAGGCCGGGCGCCTTGGGGTGGCGGAGAGGCCTGTAGTACCAAGGAAGCCGGGTAATGCCGGTGGAGGGAAGGGGCCTTAGTTCAAGATCAACGCAATAAGTGGAAAAGGACAGGAGATTGGGCAACCTATCAACTCCGATAAGAGTTCAGAAACTACAGATGGCGTTACACGCAAAAGCGAAGGCTGAAGCCGGCTATCGTTTCTACGCGTTGTACGACAAGATTTACCGAGAAGACATCTTGGCGCATGCCTATGCCTGTTGTCGCTCCAATAAGGGCGCACCGGGCGTGGATGGTCAGGAGTTTGCGGATGTCGAAGCGTACGGGGTGGAGCGATGGCTTGGCGAACTGGCGCTTGCGCTCAGAGAGGAGACTTATCGACCAGATCCCATCAGACGAGTATATATTCCAAAACCTAATGGTAAACTGAGACCGCTGGGTATATCGACGTTGCGAGATCGTGTTTGCATGACGGCAGCCATGCTGGTATTGGAGCCGATTTTCGAAGCCGATCTGCCAGACGAGCAGTATGCCTATCGCTCGGGCCGAAACGCCCAACGTGCGGTGGTCGAAGTGAATCGACAACTGTATCGCGGTCACCCGGATGTCGTAGATGCCGACCTTGCAGATTACTTCGGGACCATCCCCCATGCCGAGCTAATAAAGTCGGTAGCACGCCGGATTGTTGATAGGCGCGTACTGCATCTGATTACGATGTGGCTGGAATGTTCAGTGGAAGAAACCGATAAGCGAGGGCGAAAGACGCGCACAACCGCGGCCAAAGATAAGCGTTGTGGTATTCCACAGGGATCACCAATTTCACCGCTGCTGTCGAATTTGTATATGCGACGGTTTATATTGGGGTGGAAGAAACTTGGGTTGGACCGACGTCTTGGCAGTCAGATTGTGACCTATGCCGATGATCTCGTGATTCTGTGTCGTCGAGGTAAGGCCGAAGAAGCCTTATACTGGATGCGCACACTCATGGGAAGTATCAAGCTCACAGTCAACGAGGATAAAACACGAATCTGTAAGGTTCCGGGAGGTGAATTTGATTTTCTGGGTTACACATTTGGCCTGATGTATAGGCCGCAAAACGGTAAACCCTATCTGGGCTACCGGCCATCGAAGAAAAGCATTAGGCGTATGGTCGAAAAGATTCATGCACTGACTGCCTATTCAATGGCGTGGCATGAGACCACGTCGCTAGTGTACAAGTTAAACCGCATGCTGTTGGGTTGGGCAAACTACTTTCAAGTAGGGACTTACAACCGGGCTTATCGTGCGCTTGATAACTACACGGCGGCGCGGTTGCGTCGGTGGTTACGCAACAAGTATAAGGTGAGAAAGCGGGCGGGCGGAGGCTATCCACCTTCGTACCTCTACCAAACATTGGGTCTGGTGCGCTTAAGCCGCTTGGGGCGTGATGATCCGTGGGCGAAAGCGTGACATCTTGTCCGAGAGCCGGATGCGGGAAATCTGCCAGTCCGGTTCGATGAGCGGGGTGTGGAAACGGGGTTATGGCAAGGCTATTAGGGCACCGTCAAACGAAAGAGACGGAAACAGACAAGCCAAACCTAATGCTACCGCGCCACATCTCGACTCTACCCAGGCCGTGTAAAAACGTGAAAAGAACAAAATAGTCGGCGTTTAAACAGAATTCTGCTGCAATACACGCATCAGGTGGACGATTCGGGATCGTCAGAATTTTTTCCGGTTACCGATTGATAACACCCAAAAGTCCACTGTCAGCCAGGGTAATAGGGCTAAAAATCAACAAATCCACCATTGCTTCCATCAGGGTTGTAGTTCCCAGTATATTCATCACCCTTTTGAGATTGTAAGCCAGCACATGCAGGCTCATTTCCGTGCTGACATTTTTTAGTTTTTTGGTGAGAAAATGGGTTGCTCCCATCCATGCCTTTAGAGTGCCAAAGGGGTGTTCCACCGTTTGACGTCGTATACGCATACTATCAGGCGCCTGGTCCAGACGTGTTTGCATGGCCTCGAGAATATCTTCATGCTCCCAACGGCTAACACGTCGCTGTTCGCTCGGCGTACACTTCGACTTAATTTCACACTGCTGGCAATGCGAACTCCAATACCGGTGCAGATTTAATCCGTTTTCGACCCTGGCGAATCGCCAAATCAGACGTTGTCCGGCAGGACACTGGTATTCGTCGGTTTTGGCGTCGTAAATGAAATCCGTTTTATCGAATCTACCGTCTGCTTTTGCACCTGAGGTCATTGGTTTGGGTACAAAAGCAGTGATACCGGATTCGTGGCACTTAAGAATCTCTTGGCTGCTGAAATAGCCTCGGTCAGCGACAACATTGAGCTCAGTCGTACCGATTGCACTTTTGGCTTGCTCCGCCATGTAGGCTAACTGGTCTCTATCATGTCCAACATGGGTTACTTCATGAGCTACGATCAAATGATGTTTAGTATCAACAGCCGTTTGAACGTTGTATCCTACCATTCCTATACCCTTGCCACTCGTCGCCATAGAGCGTGCATCGGGATCCGTAAGGGATATTTGTTGGTCAGGCGTTTCCTTCAAATCCGCTTCGATGCTGTTGAGTCTGGCCATTTGCTCTTTCAACTTAACGATTTTTTCCTTTAAGCGCCCAACCTTGGCTTCTGTAAAATCGGCAGGCTCTTGGCGATCAGCTGTTTCAAGGGCAGAAAGATAACGTTCAATACTGGCTTCAATCTGTTCCCGGCGCCGATCAATCTTATTAGCGGTGTAGTTTTTGTCACGGTTGTTAACGGCTTTGAATTTACTACCATCAATCGCAACTGTTGCTTCAGCAAATAAATTGAGTCGTCGGCATAACATGACGAATTGGCTGCATACTTTACGGATAGCAGGGCCATTATCCTTACGAAAGTTGGCAATCGTCTTAAAATCAGGCTTTAGCCGTTCCGTTAACCAGAAAAGCTCCAGGTTACGTTGACTCTCTCGTTCTAACCGGCGGCTGGATTGAATGCGGTTCAGGTAACCGTAGATGTAAAGCTTGAGAAGAACTGCAGGGTGATAAGCTGGGCGTCCAGTTGCTAATGGGTTGACACTTTTGAACCCCAGTTGATTTAAGTCGAGTTGTTCAACAAAAACGTCAACAACACGAACGGGATTATCTTCTGTAACAAAGTCCTCCAAATACTCAGGGAATAAGGTTCCCTGGTTGCGATTTATGCCTTGAATGAACCGTTTCATCTGTCCTCCCCGATAACTTGGATAGGCATATTTTACCAGAAATAACGTTTTTACACAGTCTGGGTCGATAACAAACTTTCGCCAACTGGAAAAGATAAGCCGTTTTTCATCAGGACGGGTCTAAATAAAGTGTGTTGCTCAGCTCGATTTAAGTCATTTTGTCCTTCAAATTTCATATGTTTGAACCCATAAACCAATGAAAAAAAGCCCTGTTACCATGACAATAACAAGGCTTTTTCGAGGCCTGCTTAACCACTCACCAGGTTATTTTAGGTCGAAGCGGTCGAGTTTCATCACCTTGTTCCAGGCATTCACAAAGTCAGTCACAAACTTCTGTTTGCCATCTTCAGAAGCGTACACTTCGGCAATAGCCCGAAGTTCAGAGTGCGACCCGAAAATCAGATCGACCGGGGTAGCCGTCCATTTGAGCTCACCCGTCTTGCGGTCAATGCCTTCGTAAACCCCTTCAGAATTGGATGACTTCTGCCACTTCGTGGACATGTCGAGCAAGTTTAAGAAGAAGTCATTGCTCAATGTTCCAGGTTTACCCGTAAAAACACCCTGCCTGGATTCTCCGGAATTTGCGCCTAAAACGCGCATGCCGCCAACCAGAACGGTCATTTCAGGGACGGTCAAAGTCAGCATGTTGGCCCGATCAACCAGCATTTCGGTTGGTGACAGCAAGTTGCCTTCAGCGTAGTAGTTGCGGAATGCATCTGCTTTTGGCTCAAGCACGGCAAACGAATTCACATCCGTTTGCTCTTGGGATGCGTCCATGCGCCCTGGTGTGAAAGGAACCTTCACCGGGTAACCTGCTGTCTTGGCTGCTTGCTCAACCGCGGCAACGCCACCTAAAACAATCAGATCCGCCAGCGACACTTTTTTACCTTTCGACTGCGCCCGGTTAAAGTCGTTTTGAATGCCCTCTAACTGCGTCAAAACCTTGGCAAGTTCAGCCGGGTTGTTAACCGGCCAGTCCTTTTGGGGTGCCAGGCGAACACGAGCACCATTGGCTCCACCTCGCAAATCCGTACCACGAAAGGAAGCCGCTGAAGCCCAAGCTGTTCGAACCAGTTCCGGCACAGTCAGACCCGATTTAAGAATTTTATTCTTGAGACTTTCAGTGTCTTTAGCGTCAATCAGCTTATGGTTAACTGCTGGAATGGGGTCTTGCCAAATGAGCTCCTCCTTGGGCACTTCGGTGCCAAGGTAGCGTGTTCGAGGCCCCATATCACGGTGAGTGAGCTTGAACCATGCCTTGGCAAATGCAAGCTCAAATTCCTTTGGGTTCTCCAGGAAACGTTTCGCAATTTTTTCGTAATTCGGATCGGTTTTCAGTGCGATGTCCGTAGTCAACATGATGGGCGCATGTCGCTTATCTTTATCGTGAGCATCCGGCACCGAAGTTGCCGCAGCGTCATCCTTGGGAATCCACTGTGTGGCTCCTGCCGGGCTCTTGGTCTTGACCCATTCGTAAGTGAACAGATTAGTTAAGTATTGGTGAGTCCATTGCGTTGGGTTCATAGTCCAGGCGCCTTCCAGCCCACTTGTGATCGTGTCGGCACCATGCCCTTTTCCACAGCTGTTTTTCCAGCCAAAACCTTGTTCCTCAATACCGGCTGCGGCTGGTGCGGGACCTACGCATTTAGATGGATCTCCATTGCCATGGGCTTTGCCAAAGGTATGTCCGCCGGCGATCAGCGCAAGCGTCTCTTCGTCGTTCATCGCCATACGGCCAAACGTTTCACGAATATCTTTAGCGGCCGCCATTGGATCGGGATTGCCGTTAGGCCCCTCCGGATTCACATAAATGAGCCCCATCTGTACCGCTGCCAGTGGGTTTTCCAGCTTTCGGTCACCTTTGTAGCGCTCGTCAGCGAGCCATTTTTTCTCAGGCCCCCAATAGACAAGATCGGCTTCCCAGTCGTCCGTGCGTCCGCCCGCAAAACCGAACGTTTTGAAACCCATTGATTCCAATGCGACATTGCCTGTTAGCACCATCAAGTCAGCCCAGGAAAGGCTATTCCCGTATTTTTGCTTGATCGGCCAAAGCAAGCGTCTCGCTTTGTCCAGATTTGCGTTATCGGGCCAACTGTTTAGAGGCTCGAAGCGCTGTTGACCGCCGCCCGCTCCGCCACGCCCGTCAGCCACACGATAGGTACCCGCACTGTGCCAGGCCATTCGGATAAAAAACGGCCCATAGTGACCGTAATCTGCAGGCCACCAGTCTTGAGACGTTTTCATCAAATCATTGATGTCTTTCTTCACTGCCTTGAGATCGAGTTTCTTAAACTCTTTAGCGTAGTTGAACTCTCTGTCCATCGGACTGGACTCAGCCGAGTGTTGACGAAGCGGCGCTAAATCAAGTCTTTCAGGCCACCAAAATTGATTCGACATCGTTTGCTGATTCGTAGCGCTTTTTGAAGGCGCGAGGTCATCCGCAGTGAAGCCTACCTGGGAAAAGGCTAGTGTTAACAGCACTAGACTCGTAGTTTTTATTTTCAACATAGTTGTTCTCCTGTTCAATATCTGGATACAGCCTCGGCAGGCCCACTCACTTTTTCTGGCAAAAGGCTTAAACAAAACACAAGAAGCCCTATGGAACGGATACGAAAGTCAACCGCCGAGCCTAAGCATACCCTTTTCATCCATTAACACAAGCACCCTGTTACACCCTTTCGTCTCTCGCTGAACGCTTGCCAGATCCAATTGTGAAATCGGGCCGGACGGGGTATTCAGCCCGTTCGAAACGTTTGGGCTACGACCCTGTTATTTGATTATTGCACGTCATCGAAACGTTCAGAACGGGGTATATACCCCGTCCCGCTCGGAATTGCCTAAAGCGAATTCGCTTTAAGGGTCACGGTTCTGAATTTCCGCTAATATTTTATCGACTTCTTTTCTGGGCAGATAATCCAAATCCCAGTGGCTTGTGTAGCTTTCCTTCAAGCGTCTTTTGCCTTGGTGAAGTTGCTCTGGTTCTTCATTTACAGCAAATGCGGCTGTGCTCATAGTTTTTTCAGCAAGGTCGATCGGATTTTCTGCATATCGATCACTCTTTAACAAACTAACTATTTTTGCAAGCAGTGTATTCATAATATATCTCTTAGTCCGAGCCGTTTTGTATATTGAGTTTAATGGTTTCTGAATTTGCCCGGACCGGGGTAAGCAAAACGCCTAACCAGCTGCGGTTAGGCAAGTGTTTAGTTTTTGACTACAAGAGGAAGTTGTCTCAGTGCCAGCCTATCAGCCAACAAGATGAATCTTTGAGCTCTTTCCAATCCATCTCGTAGAGCTTATTATTTATCACTGCTTCCAACTCGCAAGCGATAATCTCTTCATTTTCTGCACGGATCAATTTGGTTACCATAAAGTGGCGTTCTTTTTGCCTCGGTTTAACTGCTGTCCATTTTGATAGCAACAGTTTATTGGGGTTTATTCGATTCATGATAGCTATTCTTCGATCTGTTTTTTAAACGTATTAAAAAGCCCGAACAGCACGCACACTGAGCTTACTGTATTTATTGTAGCGATCCTGGTCACCATTGCCGAAGCCTTGGATCCACGCGCTGTTGCTGTCGAGCTCCGTAGCGCTCCAATAGTCGTCTTTAAAGCCAATCATTACCCTACCCCTTATTTCTGTTTACCAGTTAGTTGTTTAATGTGGCTGATGCGGCACTTTACGCAACTTGCTCACGTCATAGCCTAGATTAGCAACGGTTTTTGTTAGTTCCTGGTATTGGCTGTCATTAATGAAAGGCGTACGCGCCATTATCCAAACATAGTCCCTGGCATTTCTGGCAATGATAGTGCTGGTGTAATCCTTATCAAGATACGCAATAATATATTCAGACTTGAACGGCCAGATGAATTGCATACCCCAGACTGCGTTGCCTGTGTTTTCAACCACAAAACCACGCGGGTTATAACGCTTTTCAGGGCCATCAAATCCACCTTTGCGAAAAACGAAAGTCGTGTTGATGCTGCCGTCTTTTTCGAGCTGGTAAGATTCAATGGCGTTGTATGCCGCTGTTTCAATCACCGTTGGGATGCACGCAATCACATACCAGTCGCCCATGAATTGATTCAAATTAACATACGATACCGGTTTGACTGGTGACAGGCTTTGGCTGGCACACCCACTGATAAGCGCGGTAAATAGTCCGGCTAATATGCTGATCAATTTATTTTTCAATTTGAGGCTCCAGTCTGACCTGCTTGAGTTTATTAAAAATCACATGTCTTAATCATTTTGTGCTGAAGCCCTTGCCTGCTCATGATTCAGCTGGATTTAACAAAAAGATAATGCGCTACCCGCCACTCATTACCCTTGCTATAACCAAACAATTCCGCGCAGGCCATAAAAAAAATGCGCCAGCGTTGCTGCCAGATGCGTGCCTGTTTTTTTCCGTAGGTATTGTTAAATACCGCGCGGATTTCTTGGCGATATTGATCCATATTAGCAAGCCAGGCTTCGGCCGTTTTTTGATAATGGCTGCCGGACAAGTCCCATTGGTATTGCAACTGCAAATCTTGTTGAAAATGCAGCAACGTATCTCGCGCCGGCATCAGGCCACCGGTAAAAAAGTAACGTCCCATCCAGTTATCTTCGCCCTCGGTTTCAAAGGGATAGGCTAGCTCTTTATGACAAAAGATATGCACAAACAGCTTGCCGTCAGCTTTTAGCCATCCGGCAATTTTACTTAACAGGCTGTCATAATTACGCATGTGTTCAAACATTTCTACAGAGACAATGCGGTCAAATTGTTTATCTAAAGTCAATTGGTTTACGTCACAGGTCATCACGTCGATATTTCCCAAACCGCGCTGCTTTGCTTGTTGCTGTATATATTCCCGCTGACTGTTGGAATTGGAAACGGCGGTAATGCGGCTAGCCGGAAAATGCTCGGCCATCCATAGCGTTAAAGACCCCCAGCCGCAGCCCAGTTCGAGTATTCGCTGACCATCAAGCAATTCGGCGCGCTCCGCTGTTAGGGCTAACATCCGGGCTTCCGCCTGATCAAGATTTTCGGTTTGCTCATCCCAGTAGCAAGAGGAGTACTTCAGGTGTTTACCCAGGGCATACTTATAAAATGCTGCCGGGACTTCGTAATGCTGGGCATTGGCGGCGCCGGTTTCAATGGCAATCGGGCTTTGCCTAAGATTCTCCAGTAGTTGCTGATGACGCTTTTTACGCTGTTCAGGATCATTTGCAGATTCATCCTGCAAACGCTGTTTTAACAGTTTTTTGATCCCGAAACGAACCAGGCTATCCGGTAATAAATTATGTTCTGCGAGGGTAATAGTACTCATGATAAATCTCATTTTTTGGGTTTATATTTCTAAATTTGGTGCGGACGGTCACGATTTGTAAATTTTTGAAAATTCTCTCCCTAGCCCTCTCTCGAAGGGAGAGCGAACAGCCGCAACTCGGATCATGTTGAATATAAATGAAGCTCAAGTCCCCGGCCACCAAGGGAAAAACATACTCGTGGTCTTCTGATACAAGCGGTAATCCTCCCCACGGCTGCGTAAAGCCTGTTGTTCGGTGAACGGAATGCCGGTAAACCAGTATAAAAAACAAAACATCACAACAGGGGCGAGCCATAACCAGTATTGATATTCACCGCCCCAACCCATCAGCGGATAAGCGAACCAGTGCAGCCATTCAAAAAAATAATTTGGGTGCCTCGAATACCGCCACCAGCCCTTACGGCAACTTAATCCACGATGTTCAGGGTTGTTTCTGAATTCAGCCAATTGTTGATCAGCGGTAGTTTCACCGTATAACGCCAAAGCGGCGAGCAGCAGGGCGGCGGCAACAAGCGGAATTTGTGGCTCCGTATTTTGTGCAACCGCCCAGAATGGCAACGATAACAGCCAGATAAATCCTGCCTGCAATAAAAAAAACAGTAGAAAACCCAGGTCAGCATGCTCTTTCATGGCCTTGCGCATGGCATGATAGCGACCATCTTCGGCTTCCCTGAATACGCGCCGCTGCAAATGACGGCCCAGGCGCCAAAACCAGCTAAAGGTCAATACGCCCAAACTCAACTTTAAAAACAACGGCGCCGTACCGGTTAAAGCATACCAGGGTCCGGCAAACATCATGCCGAAAGCCCAGACGACATCGACAACACCTGCATTGGCATTGTTCTTTTGCCAGTTCCAGGCCAATAACATGGCAACGATACTAAAAACCGCAACGACAATCAGACTAAACATCGGCTTGCTCCTCTTGTTTAAGTTGCTTCAAATGGCTCGCCAGCCAGAGTAATAAGGGTAAGGCCAGAGCCCAGCTTAAACCCAGCCCTACAAACCACACCCCGGATTCGGTGACAATGTCTACCGCCCCTAGACGTGCCGCCGCCAGATAGGACAATGGACTGCTTATGCCGCCCAATACGGCGGCAAGCAGTAATCGCGATTGTAACCAGGCCAGGGAATGATTGAGTGTTAATGCCAGACCCGCCCATAACATGAGAATCCATAAAGGCGCTCGCTCGGATGAATCCCAGCCCGCTGCAAATTCAAGCCAGCCTTGCTTTACCCAGGTGGTGTCGAGTATGAGCCCGATTAACACCGCGACCAGCATTAACTGAAAGTCACCATAGACACGCCTGCCAGGGCGAAACTCCCAGAAGACAAAGCCCATCAGTAGTACCGGCGCCAGCCAAAGCAATCCCTGGGCTGCGCCAATAACAGCGACGAACCATAAGGCCTGCATCCAAAGCATATTGAGCCAGTTATCACGATTCATAAACAGGTAACCATTGCTGACGACGATTGCCGGGTTTGGCCAAGAGTAACTGCACATTGGAAATCGATTTTTCCCTAAAGCCGCCTTCGCAATAGCACAGATAAAACTCCCACATGCGAATAAACTCTTCGTTATAGCCCTGCGCCCTGACTTGATCCAACGCCGCCATAAAACGTTTGCGCCAGTTGTATAAGGTCAGTGCATAGCTTTCGCCCTGATCTTCAAGATTAATCAGTCGCAAGTCCGTACAACGCGAGGCGCTGGCGACAATCGCACTTACACAGGGAATAAAACTGCCGGGGAAAATATACCGCTTGATAAAATCAACGCTTTTTAGCGCTTGATGATAGTACCGGTCTTCTATGGTAATCGCCTGAATCAGGGCCAGGCCGTTGGGTTTTAACAAAGCCGCGCATTGTTTTAAATAGGTATCCAGATAATGGTGCCCGACCGCTTCTATCATTTCAATTGAAACCAGTTTGTCATAAGTTCCCTGCAAATCACGGTAATCCTCCATCAACACCGTGACACGATCCGCCACGCCGGCATCGGCAATGCGTTGTTGGGCGGCCTGATATTGTTCCCTGGAAATGGTTGTCGTGGTGATACGGCAGCCATAGTTTTTAGCCGCATAAGTGGCAAAACCACCCCAGCCGGTACCGATTTCCAGAACATGGTCGTCCGGTTGCAAATGCAGCTTCCGGCAGATGCGCTCCAGTTTGGCGGTCGAAGCATCTTCCAGGCTCTGTTCAGGCTGGTAAAAAGTGGCGGAGGAATACATGCCGTGTTGATCCAGGAACAGGGCAAACAACTCATTACCCAGATCATAGTGCGCCGCTATATTTTTTTTACTGCCCTGTTGCGAGTTGCGATTGGCGAAATGCCATACTTTGAGCAGTTGATTCGCCAGCGTTGCCAAACCGCCTTCCATGCTGTCAAGCAGATCGCGATTGCGCACCAGGATCTGTATAACCCGGCACAAGTCATCCGCCTGCCAATCCTGGTCCATATAAGATTCGGCCGCGCCTATCGAGCCACCCAGAGCGACTTGACGATAGAAACTCATGTCCAGGACATCGATTCTGGCACGCAGCCCATCCGAACCTTCAGAACCTAATTCAAATTCACCCAAGGGATCCGCTATCGTCAATACGGCATTCTCCAGGCGACCCAGTTTATCCAGTAACGCTTTGCGTAACAGCAAATCAATTCGTGCCGGGTTTTTATCTAAAGGGGCAACAACTGCATTCATGAAGTTCTCCAGTATTTTATTCGGGTTGTTTATCCGGGTGACCATAAAAAGGGATACCTTTCAGCCACAAACGGAAGGCCTGCCAATAAATCGAAACGACCACCGACAAGGTTAAAAATGGATAACGCAAGGGCATAGTACGCATAACGGAACGGTTCAATTCCTGTGCTTTAAGCTGCAACGTGGCATCAAAACAGCTTTCATTGTCCTGATGCAACTGCATGTGGATGGTCAGGTTGGGTTCATGCAGACTGAATTGCCAGCGGTAATGCTGTTTCATTGGCATAAACGGGGATACATGAAAGGCTTTGTCAAATTCAAATGCCCATTTATTTTTTTGTACCGGACTCTCCCCGGCATCCAGCACGTAGCAGTATCGTTCATTCCATGGCGTGTTATTAATTTCAGCAAGAATATAACGCGGCGACTCTGACCCCTCGGGAAAACAGAAATAAAAACTGACCGGATTGAAACAAAAGCCCAGAAATCGCAAATGGGTTAATAGGCAGATTCGGCCCTTGAATGAGTCTCCAGACTGTTCCTTGATACGATTTTTTACCGCATTGGATAAATTCTGTCCGGCATCACCCAGGTAATCGCTGCGATAAAAGCTGACCAGGTTAAAGCGCTCTAATGACCAGAAGGGGCTGAGTGCCATCACCTGGTCCAGTTCATCAAGGTCCAGCCAGCTCATGAAGATGGGATAGCGGAAATTATGTTTTTTGGGCAGGTAACGGCGATGACGAATCCAGCCCTGGAATAACCGGCTGTTTAAGGCGCTCATGTTGACTTGCTTAACAAATCAACAACTTCCTGTGAGCTTTTGGCGCCGTCTTCATGGAAGCCCCAGCCCCAATAGGCGCCTGTATACCAGGTGTTATTCACGCCATTGATTTCAGCACGCCGCTTTTGCGCCGCCAGACTGGCAGGGTTATAAACCGGATGATGATAGTTTCTTCTTTGTAAGATTTTTGCCGGATCAATCCGGTCCGTGCAATTAAGTGTTACCAGCAAAGGTTCCGGTGCATCAAGATTTTGCAGCAGGTTCATATAATAAGTGACGGTGCAACGCGCCTGGGTTTCGCTTAACTTGAGCGCGTTCCAGCTTGCCCAGGCTTTCGGGTGCTTTGGCATCAGGCTGGCATCCGTGTGCAAAACGACGTCATTCTCCTGAAAGGTCATGGCACCCAAAATTTCAGCTTCCTGGTCGCTGGCATCCTGCAATAAGCGCAGGGCTTGATTACTATGGCAGGCCAGAATCAGGTGGTCATAGTGTTCTTGACCCTGACCGGTCTTTACCATTACGCTGGTGTTATCCCGGCTTACTGCCTGCACGGGACAATCAAGCCGCAAGTCGCCTGTAAAGTCCCGCATAAATGCCTGTATGTAAGTCGAAGAACCACCGCAAACGGTTCGCCACTGCGGCCTGTTGTCGGTCTTTAACATCTGGTGATTAGCCATAAACGCAACAAAATAACGGACAGGGAAATCCCTTACCACTTGCGGCGGGCCTGACCATAAGGCACAAGCCATAGGCAGAATATGATCATCGATAAAGGTTTGGCTGTAATGCTGTTGTTGCAGATAATCGCCCAGCGTCAACGTATCGTCAGTGCTGTCTAACAGCGCGGGCACTTCGCGGTAAAATCGCAAAATATCCCAGACCATGCGGTAAAAGCGTGGCCGGAATAAATTACGCCGCTGACAGAACAGTTTATCCAGGGTGGTTGCATTGTATTCAAGCCCGGTAAGTGCATCGGCTACACTAAAAGTCATGTCGGAAGGCTGCGAGGCTACGCCCAAATCGCTTAGAAACCGGCAGAAATAATGATAATTGTGTTCGTTGAAGACAATAAAACCGGTATCAACCGCATAATTTCGCTCTCCCAGAACGATATTATGGGTGTCGGTATGACCGCCCGGATTGCTATTGGTTTCATACACTGTAACCTGATGCTGTTTACTCAAATAGTGCGCCGCATAAAGCCCGGAAATACCGCTGCCGACAATCGCTATCTTCATGGTTGCTCTGCCTTTTGGATAAGATTTGAGTACAAGCGGTCAGCCGGAACCAGCTTTAAATCCCAGATGATGCCGAACAGCGACATGAGCCGAAGCAGGTAGTAACTCATATCGATTTCCCACCAGAAAAATCCCTGACGAGCCGATACGGGGTAATGATGATGATTGTTGTGCCATCCTTCACCCATGGCAAACAACGCGATAAACCAGTTATTGCGGCTATCATCACCGGTTTCATAACGCCGGGTTCCTAAAACATGGGCCAGGGAATTGACAAACAGCGTGCAGTGAATCAATACAATAGAAGATACAAAGTAGCCCCAAATCAACATTTGCGAACCATTGGTATGCAGCTCCGGATAGGCATTTTCCAGGTACTGTCCCAGGAACAACATAAAAAACGCATAAAGTATCGGAACAAGACTGTCAAAACGATCCAGCAAGACCAGTTCAGGAAATTTAACCAGATCGCGGACACAATGCTCCTGGGTAGTGAAGTTCTTCAGACATAAAAACCAGCCCATATGGCTCCATAAAAAACCATGCCTGGGGCTATGAATGTCTTTATCCTTATCGGAATAAACATGATGACGGCGATGGTGCGACGCCCACCAGATGGGGCCGCGCTGGGTTGCGGTTGCACCCAGCACCCCAAATAGAAACTGGGTAATACGGCTGGTTTTAAAGGCCTTATGGGAAAAATAGCGATGATAAAAAGCCGTAATGGCGAACATGCGCAGCAGATAGGATCCCAATGCCACCCATAACGCGACCGGGCTCCAGCCCACTACAAACACCAGCAAACAGACCAGATGCATCAGGATAAAGGGAATAACCCGCATCCAGTCAATCGCTTCACCCACATTATCGGCTACTTTTACATTGCTGTTATCAAACCAGACAAGCACTTTGGTAAACACTGTTTGCAAAGACATCAACTACTCCATCGTAATTATTGTTAATAACTTCAAATTTTGACGCATTTTCAATAAGGATGAACTTGCGGTTTTTTAAAAATAGAGTCCAGCAGTTTGTGTTTTTGTCGTCCAAGGCTAATGTCGCCTTCTGCGCGCTATTTTTGGATATTACTCCAGAAGGTAACATAAAGTTCTAAGTCGTCAACAGACTGATCAGGATATTTGTCCAGTCCATGTGCTTCCAAGACATTTATCAAAGATGTTAATGTGGCTCAATCCAGCGTTTTGCTTTTAATCCGTGTTCCCATCAGGTAATCGAACCATGGCCAAGTGACACACCAATTTGCACAGGCGTTTCCGCCAAGATGGTGTTCATAATGCCATCGCAAATGCCGCCTTGCCCAAACCGGGTCCAGATGGGCCTTGCGATGCTTGTAGTAATAAAGCGCCAGAGACGCATAGACCGCACTGGTAAATAAAGGGAATATCAAGAAAATCGGCGCATGCAGCAGCACAAAACCCGCTAACACCAGCAGTTCCTTACTTTGGGTATTCCATGTTGTTAAGGTCAATTTTCGATAACCCGGATCGAGCATACAATGACTGATGCAAACAGCATGGTGTTCATGCAAATGATAAGCCCAGAAACTATGCCGTTTTTTTCCCAGCGCATGCAGGATATATTTATGCACCAGCCATTCACCTGCATTGGCATATAACAAACCTAAAACAAATTGAATGGCTAGGGTAAGCATGGAGCGTTGGAAAAGATTTCTTAATGCATTGAAAGGGCTAGAATTTAGCAAGCTACCAAATCTTTATAACCGTAGCAACAGCTTAAACTAATGGCTTAATCGTTTTTAGCATCCTGATCGAAATCATTGCTAGCAAAAACCAGCACGACCAATCCTTTGTTCTTATACTGACTATCAATTCAGTTTATCGTTAAATTCCGGAAAGACAACAACAGGTTTGAAAAAGGGAAGTTTCAGGCAAGATGTATTCAAAAGAAAGAGTTGTATAATCTTCCGCTTCAATTATCGCTAAAATTTCACTGACAGCATATCAATCCATACCCGAAACAACGGAGGTGGACTGAGGTTTTTTCCTGATTAATTTTGTTGAAACAAGCTGCCGGTTACCCACTCAGTATTAACGGCATTTAATTAAGCCAGTAGTCATTGCGGATATTTTATTGTTAAGGCTTTAGCGTTATCCGGAGAATTGCCCATTGTTATGAAAAAACTGTTTATTCCTGCTTTTTGCCTGTTGCATATGGCCGCCATTTTCTGGTGGACTTTACCGCACAGTTTTGGCAGCATGGTGGTGGCAAATGCCGGGCAAGCTACCTTAGAAGCGAGACTGTTCAAATGGATGATGCTTGACGATAACAGCTGGGCGCATGCTTTTTTACATAGATATATTGATGTGACAGGTAGCCAGCAGTACTGGGATTTTTTTGCGCCACAAAGTCCAAAATTCCATCAATACCTGTCTGTTTGTGATTCGATTATTGCTTATCCTGCACAGGGAAAAATAGCGTGTAAAGGGCAAGCTTTGTTCAGCAATCTGAAGAACGATTTTGAAACGTTCCAATGCTTTGGAATTGATCACAGTCGGTGGTATCGCTTGACTGAAAATTTGGTCAATCTGGAAGAGCCCTCATTAAAGGAGGCATTTACGCAGTTTTACCGGACTCATCAGCTCAGTAACGTAGCTTATAGCGCACAGGCTCAGTTAGTGCTGCATCAGTTTGACTTACATCCCGGCCTGAAAGACTTGCCCAGAGCAGGTTACCGGATGGATAAGCTCTTATGGGTTACACCTTGATACAAGGAATGTGGGACACTTTTTGGTTCAAGACGATTGACGCGCGGCAATATGCGGCACTGCGTATTTCTTTTGGCGGGTTATCAGCTGTTTATTTGCTGGGATTGTTGCCTTATGTGGAAACGCAGTTTAGTGGCTTGGGTTGGTTGGGCAATATTCAGCAAATAGCTATACAAAATGGCGGTAGCTGGTCGCTTTTTTTTATCCCGGCAGGCGCTCATGCAACAACTCTGGCTTATGCGATCGTTATGGTGGGGATATTGGCCGCTTTCCTGCTGGTGATAGGCTGGAAGAGCCGCTTGACTGCCTGCATTACCTGGGTGGTATGGGTTTCTTTGTGGAATCGAAATCCCCTGCTTCTCGATGGAGACGATGCTGTGCTTAAAGTGATGTGCTTTTATTTGATGCTGTCACCCTGCGGAAATTGCTGGTCGGTCGATGCCAGTTTGCACAAAATGCCGCAACAAGTTGCAGTCTGGCCGTTACGCTTGATGCAATTTCAGATTGCCGTGATCTATTTCGTATCAGGCTGGGTTAAATTTCAAAGCCCGGAATGGCTGGATGGAACGATTATGCAATACGTTTTGATCCATCCCCAATATTCGCGATGGGATGGTTGGGGTTTCATCGATAATCCGTTAATTACCGGCTTATTGGCTGGTCTTGCAGGGTTTATCAGATGGTGGGAGCTGCTGTTTCCATTCTTGCTTATCAATACTTACACTCGAAGGGTAAGTCTTTTGATAGGCGTCCTGTTTCATTTGGGCTTGCTGCTGACTATGAATCTACGCTGGTTTCCGGTCATTATGCTGTCGCTCTATCCGGCGTTGTTATCAAATAGCAGTTTTCTTCTTTTGGAGAGTAAGCTGATTAACTATTGTCGCCGTAATCAGGTAAAACGTTAACTACAAAAAAGCTCCAGTAGGGTTGCTGTTCGATACTGAAGCTTTTAAGACTCATTCTGCTATTTTCACCAGCCAACCGCCGCCGCCATTGCAATTGCTCTGTGCATCGGCATCAATGGCAATTCTGGCGTAAGTGCCTTTTAATGAGGCGGGTAGCGTTCCGCTTACCTCAAAACTACTACCCGCATTTTTGGGTGAAACTTTGATGGTAGCGGGCAGCCCTTTAACGGTAACCTTGATGCTCTCCGGGTGTGTGTTTGCAGACGCCGTAAAAGAGAAGCCTGAACCCGCAGCAACTTCGGCATTTTCAGCCGGAACAAAATCAGTAAATTTGGGTTTGGCACAGGCTTTTGAGCTACTGCTACTGCCGCCACCGTAAGCCCAGGAAGTGCTGGTAACCAGCAGTAAAACAAAAATCCAAAAGCAATTATATCGTTTCATCATTAGACCTCATCGTGTTGTTATAGCAGTTATTTATGAATTGATTATACAAAGTATCTGATTTCGATCGATTGTCAAACTGGATAGAATAGGCCTGGACAATGATAGACTCCGTTTTATCACAACTAATACCTAACCTAAACAGCGAAATAATATGATGATTGATTTTACTGATGCCCAGGAAAGCCAACGCTGGATTGCTATCAATGATGATGTGATGGGCGGTATTTCGAAAAGCCGCATTGAACTATCACCGGCAGCGACTGCGCTATTTAGCGGACAATTAGCGCTGGAAAATAACGGTGGTTTTGCCTCAATACGCAGGCGCTCCGATAATTACAACCTTAATGGTTGTACTGGCGTCATCCTCAAAGTGAAAGGCGATGGCAGAACCTATCAATTCCGGGTAAAAACCGATGAACAGTATGATGGCATAGCCTACCGGACGCTATTTGCAACCGATACCCGTCAATGGCAGACGCTCACCCTGCCTTTTGATGGTTTTAGCGCAAGCTTCAGAGGCAAGCCTGTTCCAGGCGCACCCGTTTTACATCCGGAACAAATCAGGCAGATTGGCTTTCTTTTGGCGGACAAACAACCAGGATCATTTTGTCTTGAAATAGCCTGGATAAAGTCGTACTAGAAAAACTGAACGGCATTTGGAAATTATTAACTACCAAGGATATCCGATGAAGAAATTGATCACCGTTTTAACCACTTTATTCCTGGCCGGTTGCAGTGTATTTGGCATACGCTCGGCAGACGAGCCCAATTACCAGGTACTTAATGATTACGGGCACATCCAGATCAGACAGTACCCGGCAATGGTTGTCGCGCAAACCGAGGTTAATGCTGATTATAAAAACAGCAGCAGCCAGGGGTTTCAACGCCTCGCCGGGTATATTTTCGGCGGCAACAAAAAGCAGCAAAAAATAGCGATGACAGCCCCTGTTATCCAAGAGCAGGAAGCTGAAACCATGGCCATGACCGCGCCCGTCATTCAGCAAAAATCGGGGGCAGTCTGGTTGATGGCTTTTGTACTCCCGGCGGAGTATTCAGTCTCAACCGCACCGGTGCCCCTGGATCCTGCTGTCTTAATAAAAGGGATCCCCGGCAAAAAAGCCGCCGTCATTCGCTATTCCGGCAGTCTGTCTGAACAAGGCATTGAAGAAAAATCCGAAGAATTAAAAAGCTGGTTAGGTAAACAGGGTTACAAGGCCATTTCTCCCTCGCGTTCTGCCGCTTACGATCCGCCCTGGACACTGCCGTTTCTTCGCCGTAATGAAATACACATTGATATCGAGTCATTATGAATACCCTAACCAGAAAAAAAACCGAACCCCTTAAACTGATCATTATTGGCGGTGGCTATGCCGGTTTATCTGCCTTGATTACCTTGAGAAAACAAGCGCCTGATGCCGAAATTACCCTGATTGACCCGCGCCCCTGCCATTTGATTATTACGCGCTTGCATGAAACAGTGCATCGGCCTCTGGACACTATCCAAATCTCTTATAGCCTATTAGCCAAGCGCTTTGATTTTATCCATAAACAGCAAGCCATCCAGTTCGATGAGGATCTGATTAGGGCCTGGGACTCGAATAAGGTAATCCAGCTTGGCGAAGAAATCTTGCCATTCGATTATCTACTGATCGCTACGGGCGCATTACCGATCCAATCGGTTGCCGAGCCCGATGTTTATGATCTTAATGAGCTTAGCCGACACGGCTTTGCTACCGTTCTGGAGCAATTTATAGCAAGCACGGACGGCAACGGGAAAACAATCAATATAGTAGGTGCAGGCCCTACCGGTATTCAGTTTGCCTTTGAAATGGCTCATGTCCTTCTGGCCTGTCATGCAGACTATCAGCTTAATCTGATAGAGGGTGGTGACAAGTTACTGAATGCTTTCCCTCCGGCAATAGGCCTTTATGTTGAAAAGCGTCTGTTCGATAAGCGCA
The DNA here is from genome assembly GCA_963849195.1 of uncultured Gammaproteobacteria bacterium. Taxonomy (GTDB): domain Bacteria; phylum Pseudomonadota; class Gammaproteobacteria; order Methylococcales; family Methylomonadaceae; genus Methylobacter_C. Next base: position 9,713 of record CAWKGQ010000017.1, on the reverse strand, counting down.
TCACCTTGCTAAAAAGCCAATTTTACAAAGGTAAACAGGGACGTGAAATTGTGCTTGAAGACAGTCACTCCGGCGATAAATCAGCCCATACCTCTGACTTGACTTTATTGCTGCTGGGCAAAAAGCCCGAACTCTTGCTACACGCAAACAGTTCAGGACAGGTTGTCCTGGATCGTAACGTCTTGACGCATATTTTTACCGCAGGCGATTGCTCCTATTATGATGACTTTGGCTCAAACCTGATGACTTCACAATCAGCATTACGCAAAGGCAAGGCGGCCGCCAAAAATATTTTGCTGGAGGCCGGCATTCTGCGTTTTTGTTTGCCCTATATGCATCAGGATATTGGCTACCTGCTCAGCCTGGGGCCAGACGATGCGGTAGGCTGGATTGGCAGTAAAAATGCTATTGTCAGCGGATTGCCTGCTTTTATAGCTAAAGAAGGTATTGAAGCACAATATGACTTGTTACTGTCAGGCGTTGATTCATATGTCTTGTGATCTTGAGCCAAAATTGTCAAATGTATTATTCATGATATGTTGGTAACTCAAAATGACAATTAAGCACCGGCTTTATTGATTTGAACTTAAAAAGAGTGAGCAAAAAATGTTTGGTTTAACCTCAAATAAAGGCGCTTCTGGAACAGGAAGTATTGTCATTAATCAACCGGTGGATAAAGTATTTAACTTTATTGCCGTGGATTTTTTTGATAATTACCCCAGATGGTCGCCGGAAGTACAGGAATTAGAGCTGTTATCGAAGCCGCCACTCCAGCTTAACAGCCTGGTCCGGCAGGTACGCATAGATAATGGGCAACGCAGTGAATCCACTTTTAAAATAACAACCTGCAAAGTGGGTGAGAAACTGGTTTTTGAAGGTGTATCGAATGCCTATCGTTGCAGTTATGACTTTGCCTCAACAAATCCCTCTGCAAACACTCAGCTAACATTTACTTTTGAATTACTCAAACTTGAACTGTTTATGTTGCCCTTTGAAAAACTTGTCTGCATCGCCGTGCAGGAAGGCGCTAAACGTACGGTAAGAAATCTGAAGAATTTAATAGAGTCATCCTAAAGAACGATAACAACCAGTAAATAGTCAACAAAATATAGAGTTGGAGTGCATTTATGAATTTTCAAGTAGAAAAAGACACCGGTATTATTCCGCAAATTTTAACCCAGATTCTGGATGGTTCCGTCAATGGCATTACGCTTTCCGATCCGGATCAGGACGATAATCCGATTGTCTATGCCAACAAGGCCTTTGAAAAAATATCCGGCTATAGCAATGAGGAAACAGTGGGTCGTAATTGCCGGTTTCTCCAGGGACAGGAAAAAGATCAGGAGGAATTACAACAAATCCGTGAGGCCATCAAAAATGCCAAACCGGTTGAAGTCACCCTGAAAAATTTTCGCAAAAACGGCGAGCTTTTTTATAACCGTCTGTCCATTACACCTCTTTTTGATAGTGAAGGTCAGCTGATTTACTTTCTGGGTGTTCAATACGACGTAACCGAGCAAATTCTGGCCCAGCAGGAAATTAAAACGTTAACCGATACGCTCCATAAACTCAGCAACCAGTAAAATATCATGTCCAGTTTCCATAAACAGGTAACCGTCCGCTATACCGCTGAGCAAATGTACGATTTGGTTAATGATATAAATGCCTACTCAACCTTCATCCCTTTATGTATTTCATCTGAAGTCCACGAAGAGCTGGATCATAAATTAAGAGCTACTATCAAGATCGCCAAAGGTAAAATCGGCTTTGGATTTACCACGGTTAATACCATGGAAAAAGGCCGTTCCATTACAATGAATCTTGAAAATGGCCCCTTCAAATCACTCACAGGTGTCTGGCGTTTTACCCCGTCAGGAACACATGAGTGCATTATTTCCCTGCATTTTGACTTCGACTTTTCCAATAAATTACTGGGCGTCGCTTTAGGTGGCTTGTTCAAACAGCTTTGCGATTCAATGGTTGAATCCTTTCGCAAACAGGCTGCAGTCCGCTATGGCTAAGTAATGTGCTCAAAATCACATGGATAAGTTTATCCTTATTCGCATGAAGATATATCATCTCTATCGGCGGCAACGCCTTAATTTGACGACCCACGAAGCATGGAAATTCTTTTCATCGCCCTATAATCTGAATGACATAACACCGGAATTTTTTCATGTGACAATCACTTCCAAGGTGCCGGAAAAAATTTATGCCGGTTTAATGATCAGCTATCGAATGAAAGCAGTATTTGGTATTCCTATGACCTGGTTGTCAGAGGTTAGTCATTGCGACGAGCCAAAACGTTTTGTCTATGAACAGCGTATTGGGCCGTTCAAATTTTGGAGTCATGAAGTTTGTTTGACTGAAGAACAAAGCGGCATAGTGCTTGAAGATATTATGTTCTATGCCATGCCGATGGGCTGGCTAGGACAATTCATAAACTCGGTCCTTATAGCAAGTAAACTTCAAGGCATATTTGATAATCGTCGCAACTATTTACAACGCAAATGGGGGAGATGAAATCTATAAATATTCTTTGATCTGCCACGCTTGCTGAAAATACTTATGCAGTCGAGATAGAACGCAGTGGAATCCGGGATAGTATAAGTTCAATGATTTTCAGTCACTTGCCCTCTTAGCACATAGTACTGATAGCCGTTATAGATCAACATTAATGGCAATAATCCACCCTCTGCATAAAGCATGAATTCGAGTGTTTTTGTTGATGAGGCGGCCGCGTGCAAGGTCATAACTCCGGGGATAATGTAGGGATAGTTACTACTGACAAGCCCCACCAAGACTATAAATAATGAGACCAGACACAAGATAAACGGGTTGGAATAACGTTGTTGCTTCAAGCTCCATAGCAGCAGTAAAAACATAACACCCACCATAAACACCAAAGTACCAAAATAAAATGGGTGTTGGGTCCAGCGCTCAATCACAAAGGGCGTGTTGATAGAGCCAAATAAAAAGAAAATAACGAGCAATACTGTTAATAAAATGGTTGACCTGCCAGCCCAAACGGCGGCCGATTGGCGTAATGGTCCATCCATTTTGCCGAAGAGGTAAGATGAACCTAACAGGCTGTAGGCGGTTATTAACAATGCCACAGTAACCAAGGAAAAAGGTGTGAGCCATTCGAAAAGGGCGGTCGTACCCGAGATTTCAGTTAACGATATTCCGCTTAGCAGACCACTCAGGGCTAGGCCTTGGGCGATGATGGTCAAAAGGCTGCCGGCACCGAAAGCAAAAACCCACAAAGCAGGTCTTTTTGAATATAAACAAAATTCGAAAGCAACCCCTCTGAATATTAACGCGAACAACATCAACATAATTGGAACATAGAGCGCTTGCAGTGCTGCGGCATAAGCCAAAGGGAAGGCGCCAAACAAAGTGCCGCCCAGCAACACTAACCATGTTTCGTTGGCATCCCATACGCCACTAAGACTCTGCATCATCAACGATTTTTTACGTCCGTCACGTTCCAACAAGGTGAGCACGCCCACGCCAAGATCGAAACCATCCAAAGCCACATACATGAATAACATCAATGTCAACATGGCGCCCCAGGTGTTAATCAATATGTCGGATACTTGGTGTTCCATACTCAGTCCTTATTTTGAAGCAACGTGTTAGTGTTGCAGATTGGGGCGTACATCGGCAACTGCTGGTTTATGTCCGGGCCCTTTGTAATGATACGCCCGGCAAAAAGCAAAAATAATACTAACAGCAATGTATAAATCGCCACGAACAGCAGCAGACTGGTCGCTACCGCAGGGACCGGCAAATGAGACACGGCGTGTTCAGTTCGTAACAAGCCATAAACTGCCCAAGGTTGGCGTCCTACTTCTCGGACAACCCAGCCGCATTCGGTGGCAATATACCCCATAGGTATTGCCACAACCCAACACTTCAATAACCAAACCGGAAGCATTGATTCATCGGTTGTTTTACGTCTACGCCACCATACTATTGCGCTGACCAAAGCCAAGCCGGTCATGGCGAAGCCCAAGCCAATCATTACTCTGAAAGTGTAAAATATCAAGGGAATGGCAGGTGGTTGATCTGCAGGGACAAAATCCTTTAATCCGACTACTTTTCCGACCATGGAATGGTTTACGATCAGACTCAGTCCATGAGGAATGCTGAGGGCCCAGGTGTTCTTTTGGCTGGCTTTATCCGGCCAGGCTATGATGTTCCACTCCGCCCCTTCGCTATCCGGGTTAGTGTCCCAATGGGCTTCAATCGCTGCGGCTTTGGCAGGCTGGGTGTGAAACAACTGCAAACCGGCAATGTCACCCACCAAAATCTGTAACGGCGTAGCCAGTAACAGACCCACTAAAGCCATGCCTAAAGATTTGCGAAACAACAAAATATGGCGTTTGTGTAGCATATACCAGGCAGAAATTCCACCGACTACGAACAGGCTTGTTGCCAGGCAGGCCAGCCACATGTGGGCATAGCCCAAAAAATGATTGGGGTTAAGCAGGGCGTCTTTATAGCTGTCTACGATGTAGCGGCCCGCTTCTATGTGTCCGCCGCTGGGTGTGTGCATCCAGCCATTGGCGATCATAATCCAGAATGCCGAAAGCGAAGAGCCAAATGCAACCATGATTGTGGCAAACAAGTGCATTTTGGCCGACACTCTCTCCCAGCCAAACATCATTATCCCCAGGAAACCAGCTTCAAGCATCAGTGCCATAGCGCCATCATAACCGAGGATATTGCCGAAAAATTCGCCAGTAAGGCGGGAAAAAGGTGCCCAGTTAGTACCGAACTCGAATTCGAGAGGAATACCGCTCACCACGCCCAAGCCGAAATTGAGCAAAAACAACTTGCCCCAGAATCGGGCATGGATAAAGTAATCCTTATCACCCGTTTTCATCCACATAACTTCCACTGCCACCAAAAAAATTGACAGTCCTACTGTTAATAAAGGCCAAAGGATATGGAATATCGAGGTAATAGCAAATTGAAGTCGTGACAAAATCAATGCATCGTTCAGTAAGTCCATAATCTTAATTAGGTTATTGATGGCTAAATGCCGATAATTCAATATATCAGAACATCTAAAAAATCAAAGGAAGTGAGGCACTTCGGGCTACTTTGAAAAATTATTAATGGCAGATTTTCTAATGTTTTTTATCTAGTAGCCAGTAGGTTATACCCAATGCGAACACAACCAATGCGCTGGAACTGACAAAGGCTGGATCTAAATGTTTGTAATCAAAAACGATGACTTTTCGAGAAATAGCCATTAGTGCTGTGGCCACAACGAGTTTGACAGGAATCACATCACTTCGGATGTACAAGGTAATATTGATAAAAATTTCAATGGCTATTAACACAATCAAAAATGTGCCGAAAGTTTCCAGCAAATCATTAGTCGTCAACATTAAATAAGGTGGATGGCTGATTTTGTCATAAATGGTGAAAAGCACATCCAAAATACTCAGCATAATGACTGCAACCATTAATAAGGCCAAAAATTTTACTCCCGTACGCAGAGTAAGGTGCAGAAGGCGTATAAAGGGATCTTCGTGTTCCATCGGCAGTTCTTCATGACACTCCGCTGCAACCTGTTTCACGAGCTTGCCACGCAGGTGGGACAATAAAGGGCCAATTATATTTTTATGGGAAGCAAAACCTGACGGCGTAAAATCATGTTCAAAAAAATCATTAAGGCCGTCCATTTTACTTAATTCCTTGGCATCTATTTTGTCAAACCCCATACTCCAGTAAGGAAATGCCCGTTCGGTTATTTTTTCTTTTTGAATCAAAGTAACGTCCTTGTGGCGTTTATCATTTTCTATCATATGATATACGCTGTTGACAGTTGCTTCATCACCCTCCAATACTTGAAAAAAGGTGCCATTGGCATAAAGAAGAATACCCGTTATATTTTTAGCGCCATTATTTGTACGGCTTTCTTTTAACAGCTTTAAGAGCTCCTCCGGGCTCCATTCCTTGAGTGCGGTACTCGCGTAAGTCAATCTAATCATTGTTGCTTTCCTCGGTGTTATTATTATGGTTTTATTATTATGATTGAGCTTTTCCTTGTGCTCAGTTACCAATTTACCCTATAAATTATTCCTTGCAACAAATAACCATTTACATAAGTACACCATTAATCGGTTCGACTGGCGGCGGAAGACTGGTTTCTCCGAGTTGTTGTCGCAAGTCGATCTCAATGATCCGGCATATTGCTGACATGGGGGTATCATTGCTGCGGTTTTCAAATGGATCGCGTAGTTCTGCGCCCAACCGTTCGATGGTTACGAATATGAAAGCCAGCAGTGCTTCCGTGACCATGGCGACTACATCGAAACGCTGGTCGCTCTGGATCAGACTGAATGGGATGAGTGCTGCCAAGAGCCAAACGAAAACACGGGTATGAAAAATAAAGCGATCCGGGAACGCCGTGCGTTTGATTTTCTCACAAGCACCCTGGATATCGTAAAGAAGGTTAAAGGAGTTATCCAGCTGCAGCAGGACCTGTTGTTCTCCCCAGTCTTTGCCAATCAGTGTACCGAGAACCTTGGCCTGTTTTTGCAACAGTTGGGTAGTAACATTTCTGGCACTCTTTAATTCAATTATTTCGGCATTCGCTAGAAATTGGGCAAGAAATTGCCAATCTGTTTCTGACAGTTTACCCCCTGAGCGCAAGGCAATCCGCAAAGCATTGATGTAAGCCATGTGACGGTAAACCAATTCCTGATGTAATTTTGCAGCTTCATTTTCATCGTGGATATTGGAGAACCGCTTATCGGTTAATAAAGTAGTGATCTGCCGCCCCAATGATCGGCTAACATTGATCAGTTGCCCCCATAATCCTCTGGCTTCCCACCAACGGTTGTAAGATTGATTTATCTGGAACGCCAGAAATATCGACATTGCTGTGATCAGGACTCCCAACGGCAGCGAGGGCAGAGAAGTATGTTTCAAGGGAAAGTATTCATATATAAACTCTGCGCCAACCGTAAGAGAAATAAAAAAGAATAAAGTAAACCAGTCATCGCGTAGGGCCCGAAAGACCGTTGTTCCACCACGAATAATCATGTTTTGTAGCTCCTGATTTGAGGGAATAATGTCTGGAATATGGGGGAATTTAATCGCTTTGATGCCTGGCCTGTACTTCTTTTACATAGGCTTCCATCTCATCAATCGAGTGCAGGAATTGCCATGATCTCAAGGATTCTTTAACCAGCCATCCGTTACCCTCCGGAATCATTTCATAGCCGAAACCGTGCAGAATATCGGAAAAAGACTTAATTTTTAATTGGTCACTGACCTGAATATTCAAACTGGGATGAAACGGATATATCCACATCTGATAAAGGCTTACTAAAATCTGAATGCCCATGGAAGCCCCCATCAAGGCTCCTGCACCAACGACTACATAGGCGAATTGCGGAATACTGCGAGCCGCAAACCAGGAAAGAATATCAATCAGCATGGCTAGAAAAGGAATCACCACTATCGTTCTTTTCAAGGTGATGTTCATCTCGCAAAGTATGAAAATTTTACCTGTAAAAAACAGAATAAAGGCAATACCAAACAGATGTATATGTGACACTTTCACCAGGGCAGGCAAGGCTGCGCCTTTGGAATCCGCGACGTTCATTACCCCTTCGTAAGAAGTCAAATTCGGGAGAGTCGGATTACTTTCAGGATTATGACAAACCACGCAATCGCGATTCAAAATGGGTGCAATCACCGTCTTTATATTGATCTTCGCTTTTGCCTGACTGTAGCCAGTTGAGTATCGCTTGCTTATCGGCAGGTGACTTAAGATTTTGTTCCATAGGCCCGCCGTTGATTGCAGCGGCTAACCGGGTTTGATCATGAGACCCATAGTAGGCAATCATAACGTCCTGAACTGAAAGCCCTGGATGCCCGTCACGGGCATTGTGGGTATAATACAAATGCGTTAATGCAAATAAATAGCCGATGCCTATGGTCATCAAAAAAAGCGTATCCAGCATTTTTTCACTGACTGAAATATCCCTGAATCTTCGATAATGCGTTGCCATGATTTATTATTGTTCCTCGATGTTTAACAATGAATCTTTCAATTCCTCAGAAAAAGGTTCTTTGCCAAACCAGATATTCAAGTAGGCCAGGCTTTGTGCAGGATCATTTAAAGCCGCCAGCGGCTTATTGTTTAAATTCAGTTGTAAGCCGGTCTTGGGATCATAAATGAGGTCATAGTAATCGCCTGCCTTTATATCCTGATAGTAACTATTAAACTTGTCAAACGCGGGTTGCCAGGCGGTGTATTTTGGACCGAGATTAATTTTTAGATACTCTTCCGAGGCTTCTTTAAAAGCCTTTGCCGGGATGTCCTTTTCATACAAAAATCGCAAGTGCTTGGGGTCAGCAGAAAAAATAGTGCCAATCTTCTTGCAATCGTCCAGATACAACGCCGCATTTCCGACATGAATTAAACGGAAGGCTTTGAGTTCCGCACGACTGCAAAGGGAAAGTCTCGCATTCCCGCTATCGATATAGTCAGGAAAGAGCGCTTCAGCCTGAACTACCGGCAGCGCAGTAGTAAGTGTGATTAATAGTCTTGCAAGCCATTTTTTATCCATTGCAATACGCCTCCGATAATAGGTAAATGTTGATAAAATCCCTGCATACTGTCCCAGTAGTCCTGATGTAAAATTATTTTCCCCTCGTTATTAAAGCGTAAGTGGCTCATACCGATAGATTGAATATTGCGGCTTTGCCCCATCACAGTAAATCGGGTATGCATGGTCCAACGCACAAAGACATCATCGCCTTTTTCCTGGATGCCAAGTACTTCAAAGCTCATGGAATCAAGCTGTTGCTGGGTGTGTTGAAGATACTCCAATAGATCCTTCCGGTTATGCAGGGTGACTATCGTGTCATTAAAAAACAGTTTTTCAGCATAGGTTTCAGCTATCTGGTCAGCCAGTGAGATCTGCTTAATTTGATTGTAAAGCTTGATGAGCGGCTGGATTCTCTTGTCTTTATTAACATCGGGCTCAGCAGGCGCTAAAGCCAGATAGTCTTGCAACGCGTTTTGTTCGGCGTGACTGCAAGCATTCAGCATCAAGGGGATTAGTAACAAGGGCAATACAGGTTTCATAGTTTAATCCGGTTTTGTTGTATTAGATTATCCAAAATTCCGCATATCCTTCAGCATAAAAAAATTATTTGATCCACGAAAAGCAAGAAAAGCACCCTTATTCAGTAAGGCCTTTAAGTTAAGGGCCATGATGTCGTAGGAGCGGGCCATGCCCGCGAAAACTTGCCGACAATTTTGTGTGTTAATCCGCATTTCTCGCGGGCATGGCCCGCTCCTACAAACATTAACTTATTGGCAGTGTGTCGAAGGGGCAAAGCGGTTAAGCCTTCGCTATTAGCAAATAATTATGCTGATTAATTTACCGCTTTATCCACCCAAAGCAAATGAGAGGTTAAAATCAGGCAACTTTCATTCAACAATAAAGTGCCCGAGCTTGGCGGACTTAAACAAAGTTTCTCCGGCTGGTAACAAATAACCGCGCTCTCGAAAGAAAATTTCAACAAGTTTCATAACTTCAATGCACTTATTTTTTGCTATTTATTCTTGATACTGCCATGATCAAGGAATGTCTGAAAGCCTCTTTTCCAATGTCCCATGCTGACCTTAGCCGTTTTCTCGTTCCCACGCTCCAGCGTGGGAACGAGATGAAACA
>CAWKGQ010000016.1:0-85968 GCA_963849195.1 uncultured Gammaproteobacteria bacterium | reverse complement strand
CTTGGTCGGCCCTGATTACGTCAAACCGGAGACTGAAGTAGAGTCCAAATGGATCAATCAGTCCTCGCCGGAAATCAGCAAGCGTACCGCTGAATTGTCCACCTGGTGGAAAGTATTCAAGGATCCCGTGCTCGATAAGCTGGTCACCGAGGCCCGCCAGCAGAATTTGAGCCTGCAGGTTGCCGGTACCCGAATTTTAGAAGCGCGCGCCCAGCTCGGTATTGCCACCAGCGCTGAATTTCCGCAGCTTCAGCAGGTGAACGGCGATTTGAGTCAACAGCAATTCAGCGCCTTTGCGCCCAATACCAGTGATTTCCTGGATCGCGTCTATGCCAGTACAGGGATCGGCTTTGATATGGGCTGGGAACTGGATATCTGGGGAAAATTCAGGCGGGGCGTGCAATCGAGCGTGGCTAATTTGCAGGCTTCAGTTGCAGGTTATGATGACGTATTGGTCTCACTGACTGCCGAAGTGGCGCGAACTTACGTGCTGTTTCGCACCACTGAAGCGCGTATTCAGGTGGCTCACGAGAACGTCAAAATTCAGGAGCGCACCCTGGAAATAGCCAAAGCGTTGTTTGCCGGTGGCCTGATTAACGAACTGGATTATTTACAGGCGGAAAGCTTGTTAAGCAACACCCGCGCCACGATTCCGCCTTTGGAGGCTGAATTGCGTCAAGCAAAGAATGGTTTGAGCGTGCTTTTGGGCAAGCCACCAGGAGCTATTGATAGCTATCTGACCGAGAGCAAGCCCATTCCTGTTGCGCCCGCACAAGTCGCAATTGGCGTTCCTGCCGAGTTGTTGCGGCGACGGCCGGACATTCGTCTTGCCGAGCGCCAGCTTGCCACCCAAAGCGCCCTGATCGGTGTGGCCAAGGCGGATTTGTATCCACATTTCTCTCTGCTGGGTTCCATCAGTTTAAGAGCCAGCGACGCGGCATTGACTTACGCTTCGATGGGCGGCAGTACTTTGGGACAACTTTTTAACGCCAAGAGTTTTCAATATTTCGTCGGCCCCAGTCTCTCCTGGGATGTGTTTAACTATGGCCGCATCCGCAATCAGGTTAGGGTTGAAGATGCCCGCTTTCAATCATTGGTGGGTGTTTATCGCAATACGGTACTTAATGCCGCGAAAGAAGCGGAAGACGCTACGGCAGGTTTTCTTAATGCGCAAAAACAGCGTGATGAATTGTTAAAAAGTTTTGCGGCGGCTAAACGCTCAACCGACCTATCCTTGTATCAATACAGCGAGGGGCTGGTTGATTACCAGCGGGTACTGGATTCGCAACGCACTTTAGTGATTTCGCAGCAAGTATTAGTCAATACTACCGGCAACATCGCCGTCAACTTGATCGCGCTCTACAAAGCAGTGGGCGGCGGCTGGGAAACACGAACAGAAAAAGATTTTGTCCCGGAAGCGATTAAAAAGGACATGAGTGAGCGCACAAATTGGGGCAATTTAATGAAACCCCAGCAACTTAATTTACCGGTACAGGATAACAGTAAAAAATGGCGCTTTCCGGATTGGTAAAGTGGATGTTATCCCGCGTCAGTATCTCATCGTTATACACATGACTAAAAATGCACGTCATTCCGGCAGGGATTGCCGGAATCCAGACTCCATGGATGGATTAGGCTTACCATCCATGGCACTGGATACCCGCTTCCCGGCGGGTATGACGGGTTACCTGGACATCTGTGTATAACGATGAAGTCAGTATCAGCCATGAATAAAATGTCCTCTCTCCATATAGCCAGGCATCAGTTAGGTCGATTTCGATTTCTTCTGTTGTCGCTGATGATGATGATTGGTCTGAGACCACTGTTGGATGAATGGATTAGTTCGCGTATCTGGGCGGATGTTTTCACGGATATTTTCTTTGCCTTTGCCTTGCTGTCGGGCCTTCATGCTATAAGTGGGCAACCCCGTCAGCTCCGGTTTGCCTTGCTGCTGGTTAGCGCCATCATACTTCTGAGCGTGCTCCATTACATGTTGCAAGCTCAGGTTCTCTTCAGGTTGCAACAGGGCTTGGCTGGGGTTTTCCTCATTCAAATGTTAGCCATGATCTTGATACATATCGAGAAAGAAAATGAAGTGACGCTAGACCTGATCATGGCATCAGCGTGTGCATACATCCTGATTGGATTGGTATGGGCTTATGCCTATCACTTTGTGGAAGTCCTCCATCCGAAATCGTTTACGTTACCCTGGACTCCAGGTGATGATCTATGGGATTTCTACTACTACAGTTTCGTAACTTTAACCACGGTGGGTTATGGGGATATTCTTGCAATGACCAAACCGGCACGGGCACTGTCCATTCTCGAAGCCCTCACGGGACAGCTTTATCTGGCGATAATGATCAGCCGGTTGGTGGGCTTGCATGCTTCGCAATCCGGGATTGGTAAAGGTAAGTAGCCGGCAAAAAAAAGGGCACATTGCGTGCCCTTTTAAGTGAGTTATTAGCCTAACCTAAAAGCTCCTTTGCTTTGGCCATAATGCCTGCCGGGTCAATACCTTGATGAGGGAATTGTTCCCAGAGACCGCCGCAACCTTCTTTATGTGTTGCAATATGCGCGTATTTTGGAGTCAAACCACGCTCCAGCAACCAGGAGCCAAAACGGCTACCCAATCCCGTTTTGCGGTTATACGATTCGACCACCAACACCATAGGCGACTTGCCAATCTTGGCCAACATGTCTTCATCAATTACATTCAGTGTTGGTTTATTGATCAAACCCACATCAATGCCTTCCTGTTTTAGTCGCTCTACTGCGTCCAACGCCCGATACAAGGCTTCACCGAAGCTGACAATATAACCTTGAGTGCCTTCGCGGATCACTTCATCCTTGCCGGATACAAATTTGTAATCTCCGCCAAAGAACTCCTGACCGTCAGTATTCAAAATGGTCGGTACCTTGGAGCGGGTCGAGAATACAAAACGCAAGCCTGGGTTAAAGAAGATGGTTTCCAGACAGGCTTTCATTTGCAGCGGGTCAGCCGGAAAGTAAAGATTGGTCGCATAGCCGTCACTCAAGCCATTGTCCGCAAACATATTATTCAGACCGAAATGGCAAGTGTTGTCGGCCATATCGTCAATCCCTGAGTGCGAAAAATGACTGAGCACGTTGGAATTATTCAACCGTGCCATCGTGATTTCAGAAAGCAGCATTTCCAGGAAAGCGCTAAAAGTACCAAAAATACCCTGTTTGCCGGCTTCCATACCGAAACCGGCGGCAGCCGAGAAATTGCCGCGCTCCATAATGCCGGAGGAAATAAACACTTCAGGATATGCCGCGTGAATTTTGAACAGACCGCAAGAACCTTCAAGGTCACTATCAACAACACGCACTTTTTCGAAACGTTCGGCTGCACTCAACCGACCCAGAATAGCGACGGCTGCATCACCGAAAACGTTACGGTTGGCATCCCACTTGTCGCTGGAGCCCAGGAATACGGCATCATTTTTTGGTGCCTTGACTTCTTTAAGGTGATCTGCAGCAGCTTGTTGCCCGTGAGACTCTAAATACTCAACTGCCACTTTTACAGAAACTACATCGTGGCCATGAGTTGAACCTTCCAGACCGACAATTCCAGGACACATAGGACGATGATTAATAACAGCAACCGGGCCATCGGTGTTTATAGCAGTACAAATACGCTTGTACAAATCATCAAGATCTTCGCCGTCGCCTTCCAATACGGTAACGCCTTGTCCAGCCAATGTTTTAGCGGTAGTGCAACCAGGTAGATATTTAGAAGGGTGCCCGGCGATGGTTACGTCATTATCATCGATAATCAGTTTAACATTCAGGCCTTGAGCAACGGCCAAGCGTGCGGCTTCTGCGTCATTACCTTCCTGTTGCGAACCATCGGAACCCAGGCAAAACACGACCTTACGCGGATTGGCGATAGCTACGCCATTGACGTAAGGCCACATGTGACCCAAGCGTCCCGAGCTAAATTTTACGCCGGGAGTAAAACCCAGTTCAGGGTGACCCGGTAAATGAGAATGAGCGGCGCGGTATTCCATCAGACGTTCGGCAGGCAGATCGCCGTTCAGAGTAGACATCAGATATTGAGTAGCGACGCGGTGTCCGGCTTCATCAAAAAATATGGGTACGAATTTACTGATCGAACCACGAAATAAGGCGTCCATAATCATGACTTCCGGCACTGTATCGTAAGGACCGCCGGTATGTCCACCTACGCCTCTGGCGGCACCCGTAGCCGTAAAGAAGACGATCGCATCCCGACAAAGTTGAATATTGGCTTTAAGACTGTCTCTTTGCTGGGCGGTAAGGGTATTAATGCTTGGATCTAGAGTTATGCGCTGATAGGCGCCAAGATCGATCGGGAAATTAGACATAATTTGTTTCTCGTGGTTAAGGATTATTTAATGCTCATGGTATTGTCCAGATAATCAAATAAACCTGAAAAAGAGGGTTGCCAATATTCCAAAGTCAGCCATTTTCCTGGTTGCATTCATTAATGGTTTTAGTATCAGAGCGTTCTTTTTTATATACTCACAACCGTTACCTGCTTGCAATATGTTTTTTCTCCCTCTGCGCGAGGGTAATTTAAAAAGCTCAAGCTGCGGCGGATTCAAGTATAGACAGGAATGTTATTACTTTTTCTACCCATCTTGAGTGCAGATTACACCTTGTCGTTTGCAGTCTGCAAGACATTTTAATGAAGATCGATGGAGTTAAGGTTTAGGAATAGAAAACTGGGCGATAAGAGAGGTTTTGAGGCTGTAAAACAAGCAGTCTTGAAAAATAGGTGGCGGTAATTTGGCGCGTCTGGATTTGTGAAGAGACGGCCAGGGAGTGCATTTGCGGGTAAAATGCGACAATGTGTATGAGCTAGAACCGGGGACCGCCAATTATCGCAAAAAGTAGGGCCCGCAGGTATGTGCCGGTACTGCCTAAACTCCAGGAGCGTGCATGAAATAAAATCGCCATTGAAGCATTTGGCAGCGTGTAGGGGCAAATTTATCCGCCCAGGGCGAATGAGTTCGCCTACAGATATTCAAGCACGTTCCTTAGTTTTGCCAGTCGGTTATGTTTAAATCGTTTCATATTTCTAACGCATTATTTAATCCAAAACAAAAAGCAGCAGGCCTCAAATTGCCCAAAACCACCACCGCTCCTTCCGTTACCCGTATCGCCTTGGCCAGTTTTATTGGTACCGCTATCGAGTTCTACGATTTTTATATTTACGGCATGGCCGCGGCATTGGTGATCGGTCCGGTATTTTTTCCCGGCGGCAATCCGACAACGCAAGCGCTCAGCGCCTTTCTTACGTTTGCCGTGGCTTTCCTCACCCGGCCTTTGGGCGCGACGCTGTTCGGACATTTCGGTGACCGCATCGGGCGCAAAACAACCTTGGTCGCATCGCTCTTGGTAATGGGCGTCTCCACTACATTGATTGGCTTGCTGCCAGGCTATGATGTTATTGGCGCATGGGCGCCAGCCTTGTTGTGTCTGTTGCGTTTTGGCCAGGGCATAGGCCTGGGCGGCGAGTGGGGAGGGGCGGCTTTGTTGGCAACTGAAAACGCGCCGCCCGGCAAGCGCGGATGGTACGGCATGTTTCCCCAGTTGGGGCCGCCCGTGGGATTTCTATTAGCGACTGGAAGTTTTCTGATGCTTGCTCATTTTCTGAGTGAACAAGAGTTTAAAGACTGGGGCTGGCGGCTTCCGTTTCTTGCCAGTTCGGTTCTGGTCATGATTGGTTTGTATGTGCGTCTGGCATTGGCCGAAACCCCGGTATTTACCAGAGTGTTACAGCAACACCAACAGGTTGGCCTGCCACTCAAAGCAATACTTAAATCTCATCTTACCCCATTGGTTCTGGGCGCGCTGGCAATGGTCGTATGCTATGCGTTGTTCTATATTTCAACGGTGTTTTCCCTGAGCTACGGCACTAGCACGCTACACATCCCGCGTCAGCATTTTCTTGGCATGTTGTGTGTGGCGGTACTTTTTATGGCCGCCGCCACGCCATTATCCGCGTGGGCAGGTGATCGTTTCGGACGGCGACCCGTTTTGCTTATCGCCGGTAGCGCCGCATTCCTGTCCGGTTTCGCCTTAAAACCTATGCTGGAAAGCGGCTCACCCTTGATAATTACTGCTTTCTTATCACTGCAGCTGTTTCTAATGGGTGCCACCTTCGCGCCCATGGGAGCCTTGCTGCCGGAGCTGTTTCCCTCTGAGTTACGCTATACCGGAGCGGGAACCGCCTATAATCTGGGCGGCATACTAGGCGCTTCGTTTGCACCGTATATCGCGCAGCGCCTGGTTACCGAGGGAGGATTGGCCTGGGTTGGGGGGTATGTCTCGTTGGCTGCGGTCATCAGCCTGCTTGCTGTATACATTATGCGCGAGACTCGTGATAATTGCTGGACGTAAACATTTACCACAATCAGCTTAATGGGTATTTCCTTATTATGTACATAACCGAACTTCATAACTTGTCCGCCGTCGAAAAGCTTAAGATTATCGAAGCGCTTTGGGGTGATTTGGTAGGTGACGAAAGTAGCCTTCCTAATCTGTCATGGCATGAAACAGAACTCAAAGAGACCGAAGAAAAATTTCAGGCTGGCAGCATCGAAGTTCTGGATTGGCAACAGGCGAAGAAAGAATAGCGTCACTCTTTGACTGGAGATTGTCGAGTCTTTCCAGCTTAATCTTCACTTTACTTTTGAGGAACACATCATGCCTTTCATAAAACTCAGCACCAACGTTACCATCGATCAAAACCAATCCGAACAACTGCTCAGCGAACTTTCACAACTACTCGCCAAAGAGACCGGCAAACCTGAACGCTATGTGATGGTGGAACTGGCAGGCGGAAAAGCCATGTTATTCGGCGGCAGTAATCAGCCGCTGGCTTATCTGGAATGTAAAAGCATCGGATTAAGCACTACCCAAGCAAAGGCTCTGTCCTCATCGATAAGCAAGTTGTTAACGGGTACTTTGGCGTTGACAGCCGAACGTATTTATATCGAATTCAGCAATTGCCCGGCTGAGTTCTGGGGCTGGAACGGCTCAACTTTTGGTTAACTTGAAGCCTCCATTATCGAAGCGGTGGCTGTTGCTAACGGGTTGCTCAAGCGATTAAGCCTGAATAACAAGCGGCCGCTGTCTTTTTCATGAACGCAATCGGGTTGTTCATTGTCAATTTCGCCAAGCAAAACTCCATCACTTATTTATCCTAATCCTTAACGGCGATTAGCTGTTTTGGTGGATGCGCTACGCTTATCCACCCTGCAAACTGCATTGTTAGACAGGGATGACATAAATCATTGTTTCTCAAGATAAGAAATTTATCTGTACTACACTTAATTCCTTACATCAGTCAGCGAAACAGGAAGGTAAAAAATGGTTACAGAAAATTCGGATACTCATAGTGATATTGTCGATTCCATGAATGAGGCTTTTGATAATGGCAATTCTTACGGACTGGAATACGTCCTTGACGAGTTAGTGAGTGAAAAGCCAGTGGCGCCTGCGAATCAGGATGCGGTAGATTGGTTTGGCGACACCGATTATTTCGCCTGAATACGTTCAATTTAATTAACCCAACACCCAGCTTAGCCGATGATTGGCTTGTTGTATGAGGCATTACTCTTTATGGCCATAGCCACACCACTATCAGCGTGGGTAGAGGGCGACGACCCGTTTTACTTGTCGGATGCGCGAAACTCCTGATAATCACCGGGTGTAAATAGCCTCCAACAAATTGATCCTCACCGGAAGATCAATGGCTGACAATCCCCAAATCAAGTGTGTGGTATTGGAACGCAGTAAATGGATTCATTATCAAGATGGGTGAAATGTTCTGGACAGGCCTTAAAACTTCAGTCAACATGGGCTATTGTTGATAGCCGCGTCGTACGTAATTTGGTAAGGTAATAGCATTGTATTTGTTTGGACGCCAGTTATCGGACGCAATCAAAACAATCACAAGATGAATTTATGAGGAATATAACGACAAATTAGGCTTTCTCTAGGGTAATCGATGTCGTATATAGTTATATTAAACCTGAAACAAACCATATGACTACGTTAATCAATATCCCAATCACGAGTTGGAACCAAGAGTGCTCGCCGGTAACCCAGGAGCATGCGCTGCGTGCGCTCGAAGAAGGGGGTGTGTTGTTCTTTCCGCAACTCAGTTTCTTGATAGACAGAGGTTGAGGACCGATTCCTGTCTCCAACCATCGTGGGGAAGAGCAAGAATGTCAGCTTTGACATTTCCACCGGAAAGCTGCGGGGGAGCAGTGTTGGTGAAGCGGAGATAAAATTATTACAGAACATGATGCAGCGTTTCGCCACATGCAGCAATGATTTGCTGTTCAATTTGCTACCGCGTTACAAAGCGGGCCTGGTGGAATCAAGAACCAGTTTTCGGCCTGTAGAGATCGCCGACCGACAGACTTCGTGGAGAAAAGACGATACGCGATTGCACGTCGATAGTTTTCCGTCGATGCCTGTTCAGGACAAGAGAATCCTGCGTGTCTTCAGCAATGTAAATCATCAGGGAAAGAGTCGCTTCTGGAGGCTTGGTGAATCATTTGAAAGCGTCGCTAGCCGGTATCAATCTTCCCTGTCCGGTCCAGTTTGGGGTGTTAGCCAGTTGCTCCAATTGTGCGGGATCACCAAGAGCCGACGAAGTGCCTACGACCATTTCATGCTGCAAATGCACGATCGTATGAAAGCGGATCTGGATTACCAGTTGAATTCAGATCAAATTGATTGCGAGTTCCCGGCAGGCAGCACGTGGATCACATTTACCGATCAAGTATCACACGCAGCCATGGCGGGACAGTACTGCCTGGAGCAAACCTTTTTCTTGCCCGTTATTTCCATGCAGGACCCCTCACGGGCACCGCTGCGAATTCTTGAACGTCTGATGGACCGAAGCCTGACATGATGCCAGAAGCTGGGTTTCGTTCCGGTTGTGGCCGATCCGCCTTAACTTCGACGATAAAGTTCATTTTGTAACTATCAATCGCACAAGGACAAGAAATTGGAGCTCTTCCCGATTTCGAGGGGTGACCTCTACATAATAATGCTGTAAGGCGCAATCCGCAGGGTGCTAGGCGTTAGCCATATTATACTGCATGTTTGGTTTTGTTTGATTACTTGTCTACAACAACGTGATGAACTCAAGTGCCCGGTCAATTTCCTCAAGCGTATTATAAAAATGCGGCGAAAATCGTATACCGCCGCCACGCAAGGCGCAAACCACGCCGTTTTCCTGCAAATATTTATATAGCACTTCGTTTGCAACCGTCCGGTGTTTAAATATAACAATACCTGATTTCAGTCGGCTTTGCCGCTTCGACAATAAAACCAATAGCCCATTTTTATCAATGGCATCCTTTAAATAGTCGGACTTTTTTAAAACCTGCGCTTCGATCTCGACCATGCCCGTATCCAGCAATAAAGACAAGCTGGCGGAAAAAGCATGGATACCCAACATATTGGGACTGCCGCATTCAAAACGGCGAGCAGTGGGATGAACTTCCCACGGCTTGTTTTCATAATTATGAGTGTCTTTCATCATGTGCCAACCGTATTGGGTCAGCTTTATCTTGTCTCGGGCCTCGGGCGTGGTGTAAAAAACGCCCAAACCTTCAGGGCCAAACATCCATTTGTGACCATCGGCCATGACGAAATCCGCTTGATAAGCCTGTACATCAAACTGCACCGCACCCAGACTCTGGATGGCATCAATACAAAATAAAATGCCACGTTGCTTGCAGAATTCGCCAATCCTTTCCAGGTCCATACGCAGCCCCGAGGCAAATTGTATGGAACTGATAGTCAATAAGCGCGTGTTGCTGTCCGCCAGTGCGAATAAAGCATCCTCGGGCGTATCTGCGCTGGATAGATCAGCCTGACGAAACTCCACTCCTTGATCGGTCAAGGATTCCCAAGGCAATCTGTTGGAGGGGAATTCCTCATTACTGGACACAATATTGTCGCCGGCCTGCCACTTCAAACCGTAGGCGACAAAGGACAAGGCTTCCGAGGTATTTTTAACCAGGGCAATATCATCAGGGGAGGAGGCATTTAATAATGTCTGTAATTGTGTGCGCAGTTCAGCTTCCTTGTTCAGCCAATCCGGATAAAAGTGTGAGCCGTAACGGGTGTTTTGTTCCGCAAACTTGATCACTGCCGCGCCGGTTCTTTTCGGCCAGGGAGCCACGGCGGCATGGTTAAGATAAATTAATTCGTCGGTCAGGGGAAATTCCGGGTGTTTCATAGTCGCAATTGAGGAAGCAGTTAATGGAGAAAGTATGCCAATGTTACCAGTAGGTCTAACCAGCTTTTTATTCGAGTGATCTTGTCAATAACCCGTTCTTCCTGTGTTAAAGACATGCCCTTAATTAGGCTGCATCCATAAAAAAGACCTGAACCTAAAATTATCATGCCGGTAGTGGATGATATTTCCGAAACCGATCAAATCCAGCCGATTTTGAAAAAAGCCAACTTCCCGGCATTGAAAACAGGGTTTACTATGATAAAAACACCCGGAAACTGCTATTCGGGATTGATCCAAAATGGTATGGTGAGCTGCCAAGAACTTATTTCTTCGATTGGGCACATCAGCGCGAGGGGGTTAGCGGTATAATACTCAGAAGCTGATTATGAAGCCAGATTTACAAAAATTTTACAATAAACATCACTTGCAAAATTCGGGATAAATCATGAAACATTTAAATCACACAAACATACTAGATCGCTTATTACTTGTTGCCGTCTGTGCAACATCCATAACAATGAGTGCTTGTTCGGAAATATTCGCAAAACCTGAAACATTATCCGAAGCTCAAATCTGTGAAAATTTAAAAGGACTAATTGCCGATCACCCAAACCAGTTTAGCCATTACAAAAAAAATCTTGAACCTCAAAAAAACCTTAACATCTGGTCAGCGAAAAAAGTGTTTCCCAATGCCGAGAATTGCCAGGTATGGGAATGGAGCACGGGGCTATTTAACTATGTTTGTGAATGGGAAACTGGTAACAATGAAAACCAGGCCATTAACAACTACCAGGAGGATGAAAAAATTATTCAAAATTGCCTGGGTGAAGCATGGACTGCTCAAACCAACACCACCAAAAGTGGCGGGAAGCACACGATCTATAGCACTCCTGATAAACCTACCATTGTTTCAATTCGTTACTTTCAAGATCTACGTAGTTGGTTAAAACCCTGGCAGAACACTATTATTATCGGCGATAAAAACAATTTGAAATCGCCATTACAATGATGAGTCTCATATAAGCCTGCGACGGGGTAGTTTTATAAGGCGATGATCATTTCGATCATCGCTGTGTTCTCTAGGGTAATAACATGCGAGCCGGTGTGACGGGTTTCGCTTGCGCTCTCCTATTAACCTAGGTCGGAGAGGTACATTTTTCAGCTCCAGATAAAAACTTACGTTAAAATGGTGCCTGTTGTTGAATCTACCGGCGTTTACTTTGATGTTCAAAAAAATTTTTCCTGTCCTTATAACTTCTGTATTAAGTGCCTGTATTACCAGTCCTACAGGCAGAAGCCAATTTATGTTCATGCCCGATGCTCAAATCAATCAAATGGGCATACAGGCTTTTGATACATTAAAAAAAGAAAAACCTATCAGCAATAACAGCCAATACAATCAGGTTGCAAACTGTATTTCCCAAGCTATTACCACAGAGCTGGGCGGCAATTGGGAAGTTGTAGTCTTTGAAGATAAATCACCGAACGCTTTTGCCTTACCCGGTAATAAAATCGGCATACATACCGGAATGCTCACACTGGTCGATAATCAGGATCAGTTAGCCGCGGTTATCGGTCATGAAATTGGTCACGTTCTCGCCAAACACAGCAATGAAAGGGCATCACAAGAAATGGCTGTCAATCAGGGCATGGCCATAGTTCAGGCAGTGGGCGCGCCACAATCGGCTCTGGGTCAGACCGCATTTGGTCTGCTGGGTGTCGGTGCTCAATACGGCATACTGATGCCTTACAGTCGTGTGCAGGAAAGTGAAGCAGACATAATCGGCGTGGATTTAATGGCAAAAGCGGGATTTGATCCCAGACAAAGCGTTAATTTATGGCAAAAAATGGAACAGGCATCCCAAGGCCAGCAACCGATAGAGTTTATGTCAACGCATCCAGCACATGCAACGCGCATTCAAAGTCTGGAACAGCATATGCCGCAAGCTATGGGATTGTTCCAGCAAGCTCAAGCCATGGGCAAACAACCGCGTTGTAAATAAACGATGACCCCCAATTTAAAATACTTACATCCTTATCCGTTTGAGAAGCTGGCACAACTTAAGTTCGGTATTGTGCCACCTGCAAACAAGTCGCCTATTGTAATGTCCATAGGTGAGCCGACTCATACTACCCCGCATTTTATCGAGGAAGCGCTATTAACCCATTTACACGGCTTGTCCAATTATCCAACGACTAAAGGTATACCTGAACTAAGGAGGACGATTGCTGACTGGATTAGCAAACGCTTCCAGATTCCTGATGAGTTTATTAACCCTGAAACTCAAATTTTACCCGTCAGCGGCACTCGCGAAGCCTTGTTTTCCTTCGCCCAGTGTCTGATTGACTCGACCACAAGCCCCGTAGTCATTATGCCCAACCCGTTTTATCAGATTTATGAAGGCGCGGCATTACTGGCAGGGGCAGAACCGTATTTTTTAAATACGCTGGAAGAGTCGGATTATTTGCCTGATTTTGATGCCGTGCCTGAAGCAATATGGCAACGCTGCCAATTGATTTATATCTGCTCACCCGGTAATCCGAGCGGTTCAGTCATCACACAGGCCAGCCATGAAAAACTCATTAACCTGGCCGAAAAGTATGATTTTGTTATTGCTTCGGATGAGTGCTATACCGAACTCTATGATGACGAAAACAATCCGCCTGTGGGTTTACTGCAAACGGCTTACAGCATGGGAAATAGCGCCTTTAAACGCTGTGTGGTTTTCCATAGCTTATCTAAACGTTCCAATGCGCCGGGTTTACGGTCAGGTTTCGTTGCGGGTGATGCCGATATTTTGCAGCAATATTTTCAATACCGGACCTATCAGGGCTGTGCCATGCCTTTGCCCACGCAACATGCCAGCATCAAGGCCTGGCAGGATGAACAGCACGTTGTCGAAAACCGTCGTTTATACCGGGAAAAATTCGCAGCATTCATAGCCATACTTGATGATGTCTGCATCATTCAGAAACCGCCAGCCAGTTTCTATGTGTGGTTGAAAACGCCGATCGCCGATACCGACTTTGCAGGGCAGCTTTTTGCACAGGAAAACATTACAGTATTACCGGGCAGTTTTTTGTCCCGTGAATTTAATGGCATTAATCCTGGTCTCAACCATGTCAGAATTGCGCTAGTTGCGCCTCTGGATGACTGCATAGCAGCCGCTCATCGTATTAAACATTTCCTTAACACTTTATAAAAAGAAAAATCATGTCACAACTTGAAAACATCATTAACGAAGCCTTTGAACAACGCGCCGATATCACACCTGCCAACGTTTCCGCGGAAATCCGCAATGCGGTTACCGAAACGCTTAACCTGCTCGATAAGGGCACGTTAAGAGTCGCTGAAAAAATCAACGGCGACTGGGTAACGCATCAATGGTTAAAAAAAGCGGTGCTATTGTCATTCAGAATTAACGAAAACCGCATGATGGATGGCGGCAACACGCGTTATTACGACAAAGTTGAATGCAAATATTCAACTTATACCGAGGAAGACTTCGCTAAAGCCGGGGTACGCGTCGTACCTAATGCCGTTGCACGTCATGGCTCCTATATCGCGCCCGGTGCAATATTGATGCCGTCTTATGTCAATATCGGGGCTTATGTGGACAGCGGCACGATGGTTGATACTTGGGTAACGGTCGGCTCCTGCGCGCAAATTGGTAAAAACGTGCATCTTTCCGGCGGCGTGGGCATCGGTGGCGTATTGGAACCGTTACAGGCAGGCCCCACCATTATCGGTGATAACTGCTTTATCGGTGCCCGTTCAGAAATCGTTGAAGGCGTTGTCGTTGAAGATGGTTGCGTTATTTCAATGGGCGTATACATTGGCCAAAGCACCAAAATTTTTAACCGCATGACCGGTGAAGTCAGCTTCGGACGAATTCCAGCCGGCTCGGTCGTAGTATCCGGCAATTTGCCTTCGGCGGACGGCAGCTATAGCTTGTATTGTGCGGTAATTATCAAGCAGGTTGATGAAAGAACACGCAGCAAGACGGGGATTAATGAGCTGCTCCGGGATTAGTTATGCAAATAGGGATGATGAGTAGGGAGCTATGAGTATTGAATTGCTCCCGGAATTTATTCGTGAGTATTATGAGGCGCATGAGTGGAAACACGCATGCGCCATACTAAAAGAGGATTTTCCAGAAGAGTGGAAAGACATTATCTCGGTATTAAACGAATTTCGTTTATACAAAAGCTGGATAACCAATCCAGGCGGAAGAAAATCCCAAATATCTGAATTTATAGATTCATATTTATATGAGCGTGGTTGGGAAGAAAAGGAATTTAAAACTCAAGTAGTTGTTGATGATCATATAATGGACGCTCCTACACACAAAGTTGACTGCTTTAGAAATAGAATCGCTGTTGAAATCGAGTGGAATAATAAAGACCCATTCTATGATCGCGACTTAAATAACTTTCGCCTGCTTTTTGATCTCCGGGCAATAAGCGTCGGTGTTATCATTACCCGATGCGATGAGCTGCAAGACATATTCAAAGAGTTAGGTCGAGGCGCATCTTATGGTGCATCAACTACCCACATGAGCAAGCTTCTTCCACGTATTGAAGGCGGCAGTGGTGCGGGTTGCCCATTGTTGGTTATCGGTATATCCAAAAAACTGTATATTGAGAATAAGTAACCATGAAAGCATCAGATGACCTCTTGAGCGCCGTTGGCAAAAAAAAATTCGCTACCGTGCTGGCTGATCCGCCTTGGCAGTTCCAAAACAGAACGGGGAAAATGGCGCCTGAGCATAAAAGATTGCAACGTTATCCAACTATGTCTCTACAAGAAATAAAAGGCCTTCCGGTTGAAGCCATTGTTGAAGATACGGCGCATCTTTATTTATGGGTGCCAAATGCCCTATTGGCGGAAGGTATGCAGGTCATGGAGCATTGGGGATTCACTTATAAAACCAATATAATCTGGTATAAAATTCGTAAGGATGGCGGACCTGATAGAAGAGGCGTTGGCTTCTACTTCAGGAATGTAACAGAAATAATTCTTTTTGGAGTTCGTGGAAAGAATGCGCGTACTTTGCAACCCGGACGAAGCCAGGAAAACATTATCTCGTCAAGAAAGCGGGAGCATAGCAGAAAGCCGGATGAGCAATATGAACTTATAGAAGCATGTAGCTCGGGGCCTCGTATTGAATTATTTGCAAGAGGACCAAGAAAAGGGTGGTTCGTTTGGGGTAATCAAGCGGAGGAATATAGCCCTGACTGGGAAACATACTCAAACCATTCTCAATCAACTGTCGTTCCCTTTCAGAAAAGCGCCAAAGCTCTTTAGAATGTGTAAGCTGCTGGTTTTAGGCATAAAACCCAGCCTACCCAATGATTAAAAATAGCGTTAGGTGCTGGTTTATCAACCCGATCTACGAGCCACAAAACACAACTCCATCAATAAACAAGCCATGATTAATAACGATGTATTACGCCGAGTGCGCTACGCTTTAGAACTTAACGACCAGACCATGATTGAGATCTTCGCATTAAGCGATGTCGCTATAACTCGGGACGATTTGCTCAATCTACTTAAAAAAGACAATCAGGAAGGCTATGTCGAGCTTGATAACAAACTCATGGATGCTTTTTTAAAGGGTTTAATTACTTATAGAAGAGGCAAATTGGAAACTCAGCCCGGGCAATCGCCAAAACCGGAATTGCCGCTAACCAATAATGGTATTCTAAAAAAGCTGAGAATCGCCTTAAACTTTAGAGAAGACGATATGCTTAACACGTTAAAACTGGCTGATTTTGAAGTGTCCAAAGGCGAACTCAGTGCGTTTTTTAGACAAAAAGGGCACAAAAATTACCGGGAATGCGGCGATCAAATTATTAGAAACTTTTTACAAGGCCTTACTATTCATTTTAGAAGCCCGAATTGAGAATTGCCTTTAAACCGCAAACAATATGTAGTCTTGTAGACTAATTGCGTTGCCGACCCAATAAGATTATCCACAAAAAAATTTTCCTAACCTTAACCACACAAAGACCATGAACGAAAAAATCTCAAATAATGCCATGATTTACGCCACGCTTGCTCTTAACAGCGAAGTAGATCTACAGAGAGAATATCTGGAATCAGATGATGTTCCCGAAGATGAACGCGATAACGAAGAAGAAATTCTGGCTGATCTCGAACAAGCTTTTATGGAATTTGTTGATCTGTATAAAAACCGCTGCAAGGCTGAAAAAGAATTGCCCAGCATTGACGAATTATTGAACAGTCAATTATAAACAGAGCCATGTACACGCTTTACGGGATAAAAAACTGTGATACCGTTAAAAAGGCGCGGCAGTGGCTGGATCAAAACGACATAGTCTATCAGTTCCATGATTTTCGGGCTGATGGGCTAACGCCGGCACAACTGAATGACTTTGCCGCCCGTTTGGACTGGAATATGCTGCTTAACCGCAGCAGCACCAGCTGGCGGCAACTCAGTGCCGAGCAACAAAGCGATCTGACCTTAGAAAAAGCACTGTTATTAATGTTAAACACCCCAACCCTGATTAAACGCCCGATTTTGGATACTGGCGATAAACTGATTATCGGCTTTATCGCCAAGGATGGTGGGTATGCCGCACACCTGCCGGGAGCAGGTGTGGTGAAAACCGACCATTACCAAACTGAACTACTATGAATGAAACACTGGGACTTCTTAAGGACCTTATTAGCCGGGAGTCGGTCACACCTGAAGATGCAGGTTGCCAGGATGTCCTCGCCGGACGATTAATCAGGCTGGGTTTTAAGGAAGAACGCCTGAATTTTGAAGATACTCAAAATATCTGGCTTAGACGTGGCGATGCAAAGCCGCTGTTTACTTTTCTTGGACACACCGATGTCGTTCCGCCCGGCCCTTTGGATTCGTGGTTGTCATCACCTTTTGTGCCGACACTTCGTGATGGCAAACTTTATGGACGAGGTACTGCCGATATGAAAGGCGGTATTGCCTGTTTTATTACCGCCGTTGAGCGCTTTATCGCTAGGCATCCTGATCATCAAGGCTCGATTGCCGTTATGATGACCAGCGATGAAGAAGGCATAGCCACCCATGGCGTGGTTAAAGTGGTGGAAGTGCTGGAACAGCGCAATGAAAAAATAGACTGGTGTCTGGTGGGTGAACCATCCAGTGATAAAAAAATTGGCGATGTGATTCGTGTTGGCCGGCGCGGCTCTTTGTGCGCCAGATTAACCATTACCGGTATTCAAGGGCATGTTGCCTATCCTGAGCTGGCAGAAAATCCGATCCACACGTTTGCCCCGGCATTAAAAGAACTAACGGAAGAAGTCTGGGATCACGGTAATGTGTTTTTTCCACCGACCAGTCTGCAAGTTTCAAATATTAATGCGGGAACTGGGGCGGAAAATATTATTCCCGGCACTGCCGAGGTACAGTTTAACCTGCGTTTCTGCACCGAATTGAATGAAGAAACCATTAAACGACGCACCAGCGCCATTCTTGACAAGTACGGTTTTAAATACGACATACAATGGCGTTTATCGGGCAATCCATTTCTTACTGGAAAAGGTGAATTAATTGATGCAGCCCATGCTGCCATCAAAACTGTCACCGGCTTTGATACCCTCGATGATACCGGAGGTGGCACCTCGGATGGACGCTTTATTGCACCAACAGGCGCACAAGTGATTGAGCTGGGGCCTTTGAATGAAAGCATTCATAAAATTAATGAGCATGTAGGTATAGAGGATCTGGAAATTTTAACCAATATCTATGAGCAGATACTGGTTAATTTGCTGGTAAAGCCTATGTTACAAAAAGATTGAGTGGCTATTACTATCAAGACACGAAGAAATAAAATTTTGTGTCCTTCGTGTTTTCGTGGTGAATAAAATATTTCTTGTGACAATAACGCCGACATCCATAAGTATTTTTTAAGTACTGGAATCAATACCCTCAAAAAGGGTCTCAGGAATCATATTTCCAACTAATTAATTCTTGTTCCATAGGGGGCAAACAGACTTTGAAGATCGGGGATATGTAGCTATAACAAGTATTACTCCAAATGAATATTTCCATAGGAAGGCGTTATGAATCGGCATTTATTATCAATCTGTATATTGCTATTGAGCGCTTGCTCGAATCTGCCACCTGTAATTGAGAATCCGCCTCTATATGACATTTCTTATAGTCAGGCAACTCAAAACATTGCCCAATATAAAGGTGCGCCTGTGCGTTGGGGTGGTGTTGTCATTGATGTGGAAAACGAACAAAACTTCAGTCTTGTTCAAATATTGTACTATCCACTTAACAGTTATGGCCGCCCACGATTAGACAAAGCCAACGAAGGACGCTTCCTTATTAAAAGCCCGCAGTTCCTCGATCCGGCCGTTTATACAAAAGATACAGAAATTACCGTTGCAGGAACACTTCAGGGTGATATCGAACGTACAGTTGGCAACAAAACCCTCCGGTTGCCCCTGATTTCATCTACGGTGATTTATCTTTGGCCTGCTTACGCACCCGTCAATTATTATGGTTATGGCGGTTATGGCTACGGCTATCCTTGGTATGGATACTATGGCTATTACCCCTATTATTGGGGCGGATACTATTGGCCATACCGGTATTAAGAATATAGTGAAATCGGCGCGAAAATTCTGATAGGACAACAAGATAAAGAGATTACCAAAGGCGTGTTTCCGCACAACTCATTCCCTATATGCATTAACGGAATCTCCTTCGCATAACCTGTTCGAACATTCTATGGCTGGTTTTCCAGATGGGGGAAGTGAGTGGCATCGGCTGATATGATACTACAGTAGGCGATAACCCTTGAAATCCACAAACACGAAAACAATCACGGTTTCGATCCAAAAAAGTGCAGAGTTTGCTAAATCGACTCACTGCAACATCGTCTGGTCGATTCATTGCTTCGTTTAGTAACTCGAAATTGTGTGAGAGTAAAACAAAGGATTTTCGTTCAGAATTTAGAGCCTGCCAGAGCAAACCCTCTATCTCTTGGTACGAACAAGCCGTCACTTGCGTGTGCCGCAATCTGATACCGTCGTGAAAAACAGTCATGGGGTATTCATAAACACCTTCGTATTCAATGGGTTCAAAAATAGAGATGCCTGGATGGACTCCGCTTTCCAGGCCAAACATTGTCGCATTATAGCTACTGTCAAAGGGGATGTGATTCACGGCGAGGGCGCGAAGTGTATCTCGGTTGAAGCCGAAGCTCCCCGCGCGAAAAGCGTTTACACTCCCCCCCCCCGCCTTCTCTATAAGTCTTGCCCCTGCTTGAATTAAAGTAGTCTGCTCTGACAAAGAAAAATAATGCAGGAACTGTCTTTTGTTGAGGATGTTGTCGAGTAAGGGTTCGTTGGATTCATCTACCCACTCTGTATGCAGATGAAGTTGGACTTCCTGCTTTCGTTCGCGAATGAGCCCGATAATTTCCGATAGAGGATCTGAGCCGAAACGAGTCGAGAAGAGAGGTTCAACAAAGAAAACTCCAGCTAGGCCATGATCTTCAAGTTGGTTCAATATATGGGGCATTCCGTAGTCACCTTTGGGTGTAGAACCATATATGTATCGTTGAAATGCATTGGGAAACTTTGCGTCTATGTCGTTCCAACCGTCACACCAAATCTCAACATCAAAAGTAAGAAATACATCTAGCATTTTATTCTTAACCCCCCAGCAAAATGAAAAATAATTATACTTCAGAGAAGCATGTTAAAAACTGAACGTTGGTATACGATAAAGCACAGTGAAAACTCAGTATCAGAATAATAAAAAAGTAAATCATAGCATAGCATAGGGCAGTTTCACTTTGTGCTCTAACGGGTCGTGACAGCAAACCACCAATCAAAGCACAACATCAGAAACAATCGAACATAAAAACCCCCGCTTGGAAAAAGCCGGGCGGGGTCAGGTTCAAGGTTCCGTTTATGGCGGATTGCTCTCACAAATCCGCCGATTATTCCATCCGATGGCGAAACATCAAGCGTACATTCACCCAGAAAAAAGAACCCGTAATGCGCCCCACCGTATTTGGCAGTCGCCAACGCAAAGGCGAACAAGCGATATGGCAACGCCGATTTTGGGAACATCGTATCCGTACCGAATCTGATTTTAACGATCACATAGATTATATTCATTACAATCCCGTCAATCATGGATTGGTCATGCGTCCTGTTGATTGGCAATACAGCAGCATTTATCGATATATTCAACAAGGCATATTAATGCCCGATTGGGTGCAGATTGCGTCATTAACATTCCAGATACGAGTTGGTTGGGTCGTTGCCCGACATTACGGCATTAGATGAAGGAATGATGGTGGGTAAACCTAAATGAAGTTACGATATTTGACCATTGAGAATGGCGGGTATAAAAAGCATGCCCGACAAGGCCTGATTATTATAGTTATCGGTTCTAGCGGATGGCCTAACGGGTAATTCGCATATGAGGCCCACTATTATTTTCCAGTTTTCTCATTTCGACAGGCGAAACTCGTCCTTTCGACGATACCTTGTCGTAAACCTCATCGAATGCTTGCGTACAGAAAGGCAATCGTTCCCGGAGTTTGTCATAACCGCTATGGTCGAACATCGTTCTGAAATTTTCCCTATTGAGGGTCGTTTTTGCGTACAACGCCTGGTAACCTTGATGATCGATGACGAATTTTTCGAGTAACGGCAGGGCAGAAGCGTTATCGAAGTTTGCTTTGAGTGGTGTTCCATAAGCCCCTATATCGACATACATTTCGTCTACAGTGCCATCCTTTTTCCGGAGTGGATGCACGAAACCGAGGTGCCTGCCATTGTCAAAAATAGCCATGGGCGAAAGCCATAACGGGTACAGATTGAAATGATCATCGAAATACTGGATAGATTGTTTCAAATACTTGATTGGCATAAGCATGTCCTGAACCACATGAAATTTCTCTCTGAGCTTCCGGGTGGTTTCGGTTTCCGTGTACTTCAACAGTTCAATCCGGGGCGGCAAAGCCCATCCCAATAAGGCTCTGAAAACCGGGTGATTGCCGAAGGGAATGATTTCTTCCATCGTCCAGAAATAACTGCGGGTGTGCCGGTGATAATAATCTCTCAGCGGAATAAACTCGACACCGGCTTGCCTGTTTTTTAAATATGTTTCTACATGCTTGTAAAACCAGGGCTTGTACCATCGACCGATGGCATTAAAAGTACCGTCTGATTCGATGTTATCGGCGAAAGTGCCTCGCATGATCACCGCCGTGTCGCTACTATAAACCAAGCCTTCGACGAAATCGTTTTCTCCGATGTCTCGGGATGCCTCTTCGAAAACTTCAACCATGTCATCAAGGGTATAGACTGGCTGGTAATGAATCCTGATATATTTTTTTGCCGGTATAATTTTTAGTTCGGCGGCCACCAGAAAACCCAAAGTGCCATGGCTCCATGGTATCTGATAATATAAATCCGCATGTTCCGATGGACTGCAACGGACTAGATTCCCATCAGCGGTCACAAGGTCGAATGATGCGCAAATAAACTGGAACAGTCCGTATTTATGGCTGCTGGATTCTATCCCGAAGCCCATAATCAATCCGCCCACCGTCAAGTCGTCCAGTTCCGGTAAAACAGCCAGTGTCCAGCCTTTGGATATCAGATCGCGGGAAATCTGCCCCATAGTCGCCAACGGCTCAACCTTGACCGTTCCGCGCTGTTCAGAAATTTCGAGTATGTCGTACATGCCGACATCTATCTTGCGATGAGAAAGCTTGTATTTTGGCACCATTTCACTCATGGTTTTCCATCCTGACCTTGCCGTACAGAGTTTTTCAACGCCCCCGTTATTTTTCCAGTCCTCAATTTGCCGGATCACCTTTTGCACTCTTTGTTCATGTTTGGCGGGAGCGCTCCTGAGGTGAAACACAATCTGGTTACGAGCACCTGTGTAAGCGCTGTACAACGCCGAAACAGGCAGAAGAATGAGAGTCGCGAATAGGCCGCGGTAATGAGTTAGTATGTGTTCGAATAAATGACTGGTTTTTGTCATTCGTTTATCTCCTTACTGTTATCAAAGAGCCGTAGCCAATACGGAATCCGTTTGATTATTCCGAAACAGTTGGCAAATTAGCCACATCTCCGCACCAATCGACCCGTTCTGTATCAGGCGGCAGTGTCCAGATGCAATACAGGTGCTCGGGTAATACCACCCAGGCATCAATTTGGAATGGATATAAGCGGCGCACCCGGCGTACCGAATCGCGAAGTAAATCAATAGGGTCGGTCAACAAGGTACGTTGCCGTTCCAGAAGGTTAACGGTGAAAAAATAACAACCGCCCGCCACAAAATTTCGTCGATAGTTGGGCATTTCCGCTCCGCATCAGCATGATAAAAAAGCAAATCATAGCATGGCGTAGGGCGGTTTCACTTCGTGCTCTAACGGGTCGCGACAGCAAACCGCCAATCACCAACAGTAGGCGCTTTAGGCGACGTACAGCATCAAAAACAATCGAACATAAAAAACCCGTTTGGAAAAATCCGGGCGGGGGTCAGGTTCAAGGCTCCGTTCATGGCGGATTGCTGTCGCGATCCGCCTTACGGATTAGTTAATTGATGATTAAGCGAGTGCTTTGGCTTTTAGTTGAGCAAATTCATTCGCAGTAATGGTGCCTGCGTCGAGTAATCCTTTGGCTTCGCTGATTTGTTCGGCGGGTGATTTGCCGGCGATTTGGCGAATATAGCTGTCATTATTGGATTTTATTCGCTCCATTGCTTGGCGCTGACGTTGCGCCATGCCACGGCCATGCCACAAAATGTAAATAAGGGCAACCAGGGGTATAGGTAGAATCAAGCCGAGAATCCACAGCGCTTTAACAAAACCGCTCATCTCGCTATTGCGGAACAAATCAGAAAAGATATGAATCAGTACAAAGAGGTATGCAACAAAAATAAAAACTTCGGCGATCAGCCAAAATGAATCCCAAAAAGTGCTCATAATTACAAAATCCTATTAAATATAGTTATAAAAATACAAAAAAGACATCCTTTCCATGCAGGCTTGTTACAACGGCACGGATAGGAAATTCAACCGCCTCAACCGAATTATCCCGCCTTAAATCCATTATCAAAAGCACAATTTTCAGTCTTACGGCACTCACCGGGCTCGCCCGATCCAAAAATTGAAACAAAAGAAAATCAATGGAGTCTGACCATTGATTCATTTCTTATCAGCTTTCAGCCCGTTTGATTTCACAAAGCGTTCAATAATGGTTTCTGCAGGTAATTCCATGTCAACAGCTTGCCAGGTAAATAAACCCACCCTCGATAATGTCACGCTGGACTGCCATTGGGTTTCCGGGTTAATAAAAGTCACCTTTGCTTGCGTCGGTGATTCCCAGGTTACTTTGCCATCCAGCGCCCAGCAGCCGGTCGTGCCGGCTGGTTTTGCGTAAGGGTCACTGGACAGGTCACCACACAGCAAATAGCTAAAACCTTTGGGGCTGGTTAACTGATGCACGGTTTTTGGCATCGCATTCATGCCTTCCTGATAATTACGTAGCGCTTGCGCAGGGTCTTTCTGGCTGTCCGCGGTCATTTTAATTTTCAAAAGCCCGGTCAGCAGTTTATCGGCATAGCTTTCAAAAGCCGCCGGCTTAACAAGCTGCTGCCATTGCTCCTTATCGTCTGCTATTGCCGCTTGACTGATGGAGTGAATCGCCCGCCAAGGGCCCATGCTAAATGTAATGAATGCCACTATCAGGCAGATGGTCAAAAATCGGTAGAGTAAGGTCATGTTCAGTTTTACAAAATTGCTTGATTGATTAATGAAAGCTCGCCACAGAGCCTTTACTGAGTGCAGCCGAAGGAACACAGAGGCAAATCAATGGCGTCAGCCCCATTGATTATTTTTCGGCTTGTGGGGCGGAAAATAGCATGTTCGGCACCAAGCCGGGCATGCTCCTAGCAAAATTACTGTTTAGTTGGGTGATTTTTGCCCATTCTCGCTTTACGCGCTTGCTGGTGTTTTTCACGCATAGCATCAAATTTTGTCATTTGTTCGGGTGTCAAAACGCCCTGTAGACTGGTTCTGGTTTCATCGCGTACCGCTTGTATTTTTTCGCGTTGGGTTTTAAAAATAGCCATCACTTTTTCTTTTTGTTCGGGGGCTATATCAAGTTTTTTACAAATATGCTCAGCCTGAGTCGCATCAGGCGGGTCAATCGTCTCTGCCATTGCTGATAATGGTAAAGCTAAAGCGAACACTAAACCGATAAGCGGTAATCTATTCATGGTAATACTCTTGTGAAATAGAAGGAGATTTATTATAGCGATTATTCAACGGAAAAAGGCGGATTTATTATGGGGCAAGGCTCGATGGATTTATGTTTTTTAGCGTCGTAGAAGGCCTATTTTTTGAGTAAGTTGTGGTCATAATGAGAATTGCTGTGAGTTAGTCTACCAAGTTGCATAAAAAATTTGCTTACCGTACACTTAAAACGGCTTTCTTAATGAAGTTAGCCACTAAAAAATTGCTGGGGGTTTGTGATGATGGAATGGGGAAACAGCACGGTACTTGGCGCGATAGTAACGATTATTGAGAGAAACATATGTTAGCGAATTATAAAGTCGGGATTTTCATGTTGGTCGGACTTATTTTTACGAGCAGTGCTGTTGCTGAGCCCGATTTTTATAAGGTTCGTCCTGATAGCGTGCGCAAGGGAGCGACCTTGATTTTGCGTGAACAACCAAAAGTTCGTCACTCAAAAAGGCTGGGCGGCGTTCCTTATAACGCGGATTGTCTTCGTAATTTAGGCTGTCAAGGTGGCTTATCCGCTGATGAGGCGGCAAAATTATCTCCCGCCAATCAAGCAAGACGCTCAAGACAAAGTCCACGATGGTGTCAAATTGAATACAACGGCATGAAAGGGTGGATGCAAGGACGCTTTCTCGCTGAATCGCTCACGCCTAGTGCGGAATGCGTAGCGACAAAATAGTACTACTGGATCAGCGCTTCATCACCCCTAACGGAAAACAGATGTTTTTCCGGCAAATACAGTCAGCACTAGGGTGTGAACTATTCGTGGCTAAAGCCAGCGAGTAGTTCACACCCTGATTTCTTGGGCATTCGTCATTTTGTTTTAAATCACTACAGCTCTACAATTTATCCGCCGTACGGCCGTGACCCCATTGATCTTGATTTTTTAAACTCGTAGATATAAGGTTGGGATGACGTAAGGAATCCCAATAATACCGGCGCATCAAGTGTTGGGGTTCGTTACCCCACCCCCCAACGGGCTTTTTCGGATATTTCATCGTTTTCACGCTGGAGCGTGGGAACTGTAAAAATTAATTAATACCAACGCTATACAACTTAATTGGCAAATGCTTTTGATAATTTAGAAAGTCTTTATCCGTTGTATAAATCTCAACACTTAAACGCACCGCGACCGCACAAATCAAAAAATCAATATGTGAACCCTGAACGTCATTTTTGCGGCAGATATTATAAAACTCAGCGGCTTGAATATAATCGTCATCAATAATCAAGGCGTTTTCAAAATACTTGAGCTTATTTTTCAAAGTTTCAAACTTTGCGAGGTCGCTATACCCTGAAAGCACTTCTTGACGAATTGCGCCAATAATCACAACACGTTGTTCGATAATCAGTGTTTTGAGATTTTCTACATGGTTTTCAAAACCTGCATTTTTTGACCTGAACGCAAATGACCAAATCGGCGTATCTACCAATACTTTCAACGGTCGCGCCCTTGCTTGTAATCATAATCAGGGTCTGGGTCGAGCTTGCCAAATAGGTCAATAATCTCAAGCTGTTTACGGCGATTAATAAACTCACGCAGTGCGATTAAATGGTTTCTTTTTTAGTCTTGAAGCCGCCAATTTTTAAAGCTTCATTGATAAGTTCATCTTGAGCTGTGTGATTAAGGTTCATGAGTTTGAACTCCCGTTTTTGTTGATGAGGAGAATAGCGTGTATCTCAGTCTATTCTACAATAAGCTAACCTAAACTTCGGTGTAACAATTTGAATATCCTGCCAAGCCGGACGGGGTAACAAACCCCGTCCGCAATGTTTATCGTATGGTTCAAAGATAGAGGGAGCATCAAAACGTTCGGGACGGGGTTATAAACCCATACGCATCAAGCTAAGCCATCTCCGCCAGCAATCCTAGCACTACCCGCTTGTATTGACTAAATTTTCTTGTATAGTTTGCCAAATTTCCAACTCCGCAGGATGAAAGATCAGTGCGTAGGTTGGGATGACGTAAGGAATCCCAACAATACCGGCGCATCACGTGTTGGGGTTCGTTACCTCACCCCAACCTTGTATGATGAAATTTAATAAAAATATTGTTCGAGGAGATCAAGTAAGCTTTACCGATTCATTGGGAGGCCGTCCCGACCTGAGGACTGGTTTTTAGCCAGAGCCTGACTCGTAGACTGGCCCCCGCCCTATTCACCCATACCGTGGAGTATCTGAGGCTTAGAGCCTGTATACACAAGGATGGCAGGTGCATGTGCAGGGTCGGGAACCAGTGAATAGTCTACTTTCTTTAATCCCATTGTTACAAACAAATATGACGAACATTCAATTTAAAGATATCGACCCTGAAGCCAAGCCAGTGCTTTTCGCAGGTATCGATGTCGGTGCCGAGGAACTGATTCTGGTTATCCGCAAGAATGGTAAGCCATTCGATCCACAGAAGTTCGCCAACACCCCCGCTGATCGTACCCGATTGGTGAAGAAGCTGGTTAAGCTGCCTGGTATCATCGTCTGCCTGGAAGCTACGGGTGTCTATCACTTTGACTTAAGCCTAGCCCTTCATGATGCCGGCGTGTTGCTCATAGTGGTGAATCCCAAAGCCGCCCATAATTTTGCCAAAGTCTTGATGAAAAACAGCAAAACCGATGTGGTCGATGCCAATACCTTAGCCGAATACGCCGCGAGAATGGACTTCGTCGCGTGGACCCGCCCGTCCGATGAGTCGATTGCTTTGCGCAGTTTTGCCCGCCGTATTAACGCGCTAACCGGTCAGAAAGCGGCTGCCAAAAACCATCTGCATGCACTAACCGCTACATCGGAAACACCGAAAGCGGTAATCAAGGACGCCAAATTGGCTATTACCCAATTGGAGAAGCGCATCGACCGTTTAACGGCTGAGGCGCTGATCTTGATTGGCAAACATCCCGAACTCACGCGGATACTACAGTTGCTGATCGGCATCAAGGGCATTGGCAATACCAGCGCCATTGCGCTCATGGGCGAACTGCTGTTGCTGCCGCCTGATCTTTCACATCGAGAATGGGTAAAATTTGCTGGACTTGACCCACGGGCCTTCGACTCCGGCAAAAGCGTTCACAAAAAAACGCGCATATCCAAGGCGGGTAACCGGCATATTCGTTCCGCCCTGTATATGCCGGCCTTGAGCGCTAAACAGCATGACCCACACGTCAAGGCTTATTTCCAACATCTCGTGGCTAACGGCAAAAAACCATTGCAGGCTGTCTGCGCGGTCATGCGCAAACTACTCCACGCTATCCACGGCATGTTGAAAAACAACGAACCTTTCGACAACACTCGTTTTTATGCTATTCCAGAATGTAACGGATAGTAAAAATTAGCGAAATTTAACTTGAAATTGAACAGAGTATCTACGGGCTAGATACTCTAAGGTATGCGCAAGCGTAATCTACCTGGCTTAATTCAAACCAGGGGGGGAGATGTTTTTACGACAGTTCCAAACGCTTTTCAATACGGTCGATACGATCATTCAGTCGGTCATACCGCAGATGTTGGTCTGCAATACTGGCCGCGAAATCGCCACCATCTCTTCGCAGACTGGCAATTCCACTTTCTACGATTATTAAACGTGATTTAATCTCCCGCGTATCCTCTTTTACGGATGCTATATCAGCTCTGATAGCTCGTAGTTGCTCTAACACAAGGTTTTCTATATTATCGGTCATCTTCTTGCCTCCCTTTCTTTATGTATCGTCGAATATTATCACATAGACAGGTCGTGCATGCTTTTTATGCCCGACATTTCCAAGATCAAAACAGCTTTTGGGTTTACCCGTCACCATCCCATCATTTGAGACGCACATATGTCGGGCAACGAAAAGCCGATGCCCGACTCACATATTAACCCTTCAACACCGCCTGCATAGTCGCATTGGCATCGCCAAACAACATGCGGGTATTTTCCAGCACGAATAACGGATTACCCACACCTGCATAGCCCGCAAGATTACTTTTTACCGGCAAATCCGTTATTTGAGATGCTGATATAATACGCTAGGATATAAAGAACACACAGCGTCCCCTACCAAACCGTCCAGTTCCCTCATCAGAGCCCGACGATTGCAGTTAGCAATTGTTTGATTTCGTCAAGGGTGCCAAGTCGTTTTTTCGCCGTTTTGGCATCGGATACCACATCATATAGCGCGTAGGGCGCAATAGGCAATAGCCGTTTGCGCCGCATGACATAAGCGCGCCGAAAGTGGGGTATAAGCGTAATGCCGGAATGTAATTTAAAAAATGTAGGGTACGCTGCGCGTACCGAATAATGGACGCGATTGAGTTTAGCAAAGCAAAGCGGATATTTGAGGTGATATGATCGTTAGGCTTTAAGGTACGCGCAGCGTACCCTACCTGGCTTAATAAAAAAGCAAAACATAACATGGCGTAGTGCGGTTTTTCCCGACAGCAAACCGCCAATCCAAGCACAACATCGAAAACAATTGAACATAAAAACCCCCGCTTGGAAAAATCCGAGAGGGGGTCAGATTTATCTCTCTGTTTATGGCGGATTGCTAACGCGAATCCGCCCTACAGCGCTGTCTTTAATCATTCAGAAGCAGTTGGTAAATCGGCTATATCTCCGTACCAATCGACTGGTAAAAAACCATCGGCAACATAGCGATGAAAAGTGGAATATGGCCAATCGCAAATCCGTTTGACATGGCCATGTTTGAGTGGGTTAACGTGAATATAGTCAATATGTTGGGCATAATCCCGTTCAGTAGTAATGGTATGTTCCCAATAGCGCCGTTGCCAGATACCCCGTTCGGCACGCCGTTGCCGTGTCGCCGATAAGCGTTCGGTACGCGGCAAACTTTTGGAAAACAGTAGTTTAATTAGACGCCAACGCATGGGAAAATCATCGGAATCAGGCGGCAGTGTCCAAATGCAATGCAGGTGATCGGGTAATACCACCCAGGCATCAATGTGGAATGGATGTAAGCGGCGCACCCGGCGTACCGAATCGCGTAGTAAATCAATATGATCGGTCAACAAGGTACGTTGCCGTTCTAGAAGGTTAACGGTGAAAAAATAACAACCGCCCGCCACAAAATTCCGTCGATAGTTGGACATACCCGCTCCGTATCAGCATAATAAAAAAGCTTACATTCGAATCATAGCATGGCGTAGGGCGGTTTCGCGATAGCAAACCGCCAATCAACGCATAACATCAAAAACAATCGAACATAAAAAACCCCGCTTGGAAAAATCCGGGCGGGGGCCAGGTTCAAGGCTTCGTTCATGGCGGATTGCTGTCGCGAATCCGCCTTACGTGTTTGATCCCATTGATTTTATTTTCGGGACATACCATGGACCGTGTTATTGTCACATCGGAGCTAGATGTCGCGTGCCGGAGTAGCTCTTTCACGCTGGAGTCATCAACGGCAACAGCAGCATCCTTTCCCAACACAAGTTCGACGACAGGCAACGTGTTGTACTTAATAACTTTGTACGGGATGTCTCGGCCACTGGGGCTGCGCAGACATACTTCCTGTGAGATTCCTTCACCGAACTTCACTTCAACAGACTCTGGCTCAATGACAATCAGTCGCCATTCATTTTCCTCACTAAATCGAGGTTCCTTGACTAGGGGAGCCAAAGTCCATAGCCCAAGTGCCGTCCAATGAACGGCACGTTGTCGCAGACGAAAGGCCGTGTCGTCGTTATGCTCCAGCTTTGAAATGCGGATAAAAATATGATTGGTTGATTCAATGAAGGCGCGAAGAAGTTTGTCTTGCTCCTCAATGTCGTAGACCACCGGAAGCAAAAGCGTTCCCGGGATCCTCAATAGCTTGGGATTGAACGCCAACGCAAAGCCTGTGCCAGCTCTCCCGTAGGTTGTCCAGTGTGCGCTCGCGTCTGTATTCGTACGGAACGACGTCACGTATGTCTTCAGACCCAAGATGGCGGCTGTTGGAGATGTCTCAAAATTGAGGCATGGGACAATTTCGCCCAAGAATGAGGGATCACCTTCGACTTGTGCGGACTCAATGAGCTGCGTTGCCCTTGAGAGCGCGTACCGCATCTCTGCTTGGTCGTCCAAAGCGGTAGTGAGACTAGCCCACAGTGATCGCGTTTGCAGGATTCCGATTAGGCCATTTTGATCGGTGAAGTGATAGAGAGGCCTTGCCAATGGAGTGAATGGTGCGTTCTTAAGAGCAGCGCAAATCGCTTCGGTGAACAACACTTCAACTTGCTTAAAGTCTATCAAGGGCGTGGTCTCACTCAAAGAATAGCATTAAAAGGTGGGCAGAAAAGCGTTGCCCACCCTACACGACTACGGCCTACGGTACCTAGCCCTTCAACGCCTTCAACACCGCCTG
The DNA here is from genome assembly GCA_963849195.1 of uncultured Gammaproteobacteria bacterium. Lineage (GTDB taxonomy): Bacteria > Pseudomonadota > Gammaproteobacteria > Methylococcales > Methylomonadaceae > Methylobacter_C. Next base: position 55,068 of record CAWKGQ010000016.1, on the reverse strand, counting down.
CATAGTCGCATTGGCATCGCCAAACAACATCCGCGTGTTTTCCAGTACGAACAAGGGGTTACCCACGCCCGCATAACCCGATGCCATACTACGTTTAAGCACGATCGTGGTTTCGCCTTTCCAGCATTCCAGTACCGGCATACCGGCAATCGGGCTGTTGGGGTCGTTGAGCGCGGACGGGTTCACAATATCATTCGCGCCGATGACAATGGACACATCCACATTGGTAAAATCATCATTGATTTCGTCCATTTCAAACACGATGTCGTAAGGCACTTTGGCTTCCGCCAACAAGACATTCATGTGGCCCGGCATACGGCCTGCAACCGGATGGATGCCGAAACGCACTTTTTTGCCTTTATCCCGTAACAGCTTGGTGATTTCATTGACGGTATGTTGAGCCTGTGCGACCGCCATGCCGTAGCCGGGGATGATCATGATATTTTTTGCCGCTTGCAGTAATTGCGCGGTTTCTTCGGCATCGATGGGTTGTACTTCGCCTTCAATGGCGGCCGCTTCACCGCCTGAAGCCGTACCGAAACCGCCGGCAATCACGCTGAGGAAATGCCGGTTCATGGCACGGCACATGATGTAACTCAGGATGGCGCCGCTGCTGCCGACCAGTGCGCCGGTAACGATCAGCAAATCGTTGCTTAACATAAAGCCTGTTGCCGCCGCGGCCCAGCCGGAATAACTGTTGAGCATGGAGATCACCACCGGCATATCCGCACCGCCAATCGCCATGACCATGTGTACGCCAAAAACCAGGGCAATAGCGGTCATGATGGCTAAGGGAATGATGGCATTACCACCGCTTTCAACTTGTTGTAAAAACACGCCGCCCAGAACGATAACGGCAATCAATAAACCCAGATTGAACCAATGACGGCCAGGCAACAACAGCGGTTTACCGCTGATTTTTTCGCTGAGCTTGCCGAAAGCAATCACCGAGCCTGAAAACGTAACGGCGCCAATAAGAATGCCAATATAAATTTCCATTTCGTGGATGGTCTTTTCCACGCCACTGATGGTAATTGTGCTGTCCATGAAATTGGCGTAACCGACCAGCACGGCTGCCATACCGACCAGGCTGTGCATGATGGCAACCAGTTCCGGCATTTGTGTCATTTCAACTTTTAACGCGGCTTTAGCGCCAATACTTCCGCCAATGATCAAGGCGACGATTAAAATCCAGTAAACGCTAACCGACCCGCTTAAGGTTGTGGCGATGATGGCAATCGCCATGCCTAACATGCCGTAATAATTGCCTTTGCGTGCTGTTTCCTGGTTGCTTAAACCGCTCAGGCTAAGAATGAACAGAATGGCGGCAACGATGTAAGACATCGTAACTAAACTGTGGGACATTGTGATCTCCTTGTTATTTTCTGAACATTTCTAACATACGACGGGTGACTAAAAAGCCACCGACAATATTGATAGAGGCGAGTAGTATGGCTACACCGGCAAGAATGGTGACGGTCGAGTTGGCCGTGGAAATCTGCACCAGGGCACCGATCACGATAATACTGCTGATGGCATTGGTGACGCTCATCAACGGCGTATGCAGCGAATGCGAGACATTCCAGATCACTTGATAACCCACGAAACAGGCCAGCACAAAGACGGTAAAATGCGTCATGAAGGATTCAGGGGCGACAGAGCCTATACCGAATAATGCCAGACCGGCACAGATAATCGGCAGAAGTTGCTTAACCGCCGGGGGAATAAGCGATGTTTGCTGTTGTTCCAGTACCGCCGCATAAGCCGGCGCTTCCGTTTGCGGAGCCGGGGCAGCGGAGAGTTTGGGCGCGGGTGGCGGCCAGGTGATGTTGCCTTCTTTTATGACGGTCGTGCCCCGAATCACCTCATCATCCATATTGACGTTGATAACGCCGTTTTTCTCCGGGCAAAGCTCGGTTAACAAATGCCGCAGGTTGGTCCCATATAACTGGCTGGACTGGTTGGCCAGGCGGCTGGGCAGATTGGTATAGCCGATAATGGTCACATCATGTTTAACCACAACCTGGTCTTTTTCAGTCAGTTCGCAGTTGCCGCCTTGTTCAGCCGCCAAATCCACAATCACGCTGCCGGGTTTCATCGATTCAACCATGGCTGTCGTGATCAATTTGGGCGCGGGTTTGCCTGGAATGAGCGCGGTGGTGACGATAATATCCACTTCCTTCGCTTGCTGGGCAAATAATGCCATCTCGGCTTCAATGAATTCCTTGGACATGGTTTTGGCATAACCGCCGGTCCCCGCGCCTTCTTCCTTGAAATCCAGCATCAAAAATTCAGCATCCATACTTTCGATTTGTTCTTTTACTTCGGGCCGGGTGTCAAATGACCTGACAATGGCGCCCATGCCTTTTGCTGCGCCAATGGCGGCAAGACCGGCAACACCCGCGCCAATGACCAGCACTTTAGCGGGGGGTATTTTACCCGCGGCGGTGATTTGGCCGGTAAAAAAACGCCCGAAATGTTGCGCAGCTTCAACGATGGCCCTGTAGCCTGCAATATTAGCCATGGAACTCAACGCATCCAGCTTTTGCGCTCTGGACATACGCGGCACACTGTCCATAGCGAGCACGGTAAGGTGTTTAGCCGCCAGCTTCTGCATTAACGCTTCGTTTTGCGCTGGCCAGATAAAGCTGATTAAACTAGCACCTGGAGTTAGCAGATCAGTTTCTTCTATTGCCAGTTTAAGGTTGCGCTCAGGGGCACGCACTTTCATGACGATATCGGATTGCTTCCAAAGCGTTCGGGTGTCGGGTACGATTTCAACACCTGCTTCCTTGTAGGCCTCATCGGAAATATTGGCGCCGAGTCCTGCACCGCTTTCGATGCTTACGGAAAATCCCAGCTTCATAATTTGTGCGGCAGCGTCCGGCGTAGTAGCTACACGCATTTCACCTTGATGAATTTCTTTAGGTATACCAATCTTCATACAGTCTCCTGTGGGTGTGATTTAGGGCATAATAACGAACAATAAGGTTTTTGGTGAAAACTAAAACCCAAGCCATTGAGGATATGTGATTAAGGGTTGAGTTTCAATAAAAAATGCAGTTTGTTTATTTAAGGTATCTTTTGAGCGACTCGCTCTATTAGCTTGAGTTAAAATTTTGCTGTTATCTATCTTTAAGTCTCTAAAATAAATAAAGAAAATTTCTGGCCTTGAAATATTTGTGAAGATAACCGATGTTTTTATCCAAAGACTTTATAGAAACCGCTGAAGGGCTTATTTTTGCCGTGGTGGCGCAGGGAACAGAGCATGGCAAAGCGCTATGTTTTTTACGCTATATCAAGGATAACCGGGGCTGGAAAAAAGTCACGACGGGGCCAGCCAATGCTCTCCTGAAGCAATATTATCCCGAATATCTGCATTATTCGCCGATTTTGGATGCTCATTTACATGCGGTAGCCATCGAGCGGATTATTAAGCATCATCAACCCAAAAAACGCTTGCAACAGATAATACAGGCAACGCAGCAGGACGCTATCGAGCGCGATCTCTTTCAGTTGTGCGAATTATTGCAGCAACAAGGCCTGGATTTATCGCATCTCGGCATTACCGGTTCAATACTGGTTGGGGTGCAGAAGCAAAGTTCGGATATCGATCTCGTGTGCTACGGAAGGACTGTTTTTCAGCAGTGCAGAGCGATTACCCGTAAGCTGATAGAGCAGGGACAATTGCAAGAATTGAATGACAATGACTGGCAGCAATCCTACGATCGACGTTCCTGTGATTTAAACTTTGCCGACTATGTCTGGCACGAACGGCGCAAAACCAACAAAGCCGTGATTAACGGACGAAAATTTGATTTGAATTTCATTGATGAATTGAAGAGTTCCGAGGCAACAAGTTATCAAAAATGCGGCGCCATCAAGTTGCAATGCAAGGTTATCGACGATACTTATGCGTTTGATTATCCGGCTGAATTTAAAACAGATCATGAGCAGTTCGGTTCAATTGTCAGTTTTACCGCAACCTATACGGGGCAAGCCATTAAGGGTGAAACGGTGGAAGTATCAGGGATGGTGGAACAAACACAGCAAGGTGTCAAGCGTATTGTAGTTGGTTCCAGCCGTGAAGCGCACGGCGAGTATATCAAGGTTATTCGTGTTTAAATTAAGCGATTTTTCCGCCGTTATTTTTGATATGGATGGCTTGGTCTTGGATACTGAAACCGGCTACTTTGTTGCCTGGCAACAGGCGGCAAACGCCATGGGCTATGAGCTTTCTGAGGCATTTTGTCTGTCGCTGTCTGGTTTGCATTATAAAGATGTAGAGCTGAAACTGATGGCTTGGTGTGGCGCTGATTTTAATATGCAGGCATTTAATCACTTAAGCGGTATTTTTTGGCGTGAACATGTTCATACCCACGGCATAAACATCAAACACGGTTTTGCTGAATTGCTTGAATATATCATTCAGCAACAAATACCTTATTGCCTGGCAACCAACAGTCGAGCCGTTAATGCTTATGAATGTCTTGAACTTGCTGGAATAAAAGATGTTTTTTCAACTATTATCAGCCGCGATGATGTTCAGTACGGCAAGCCGGAGCCGGATATTTTTTTAAAAGCGGCTGAGTTGTTACAAGTGTCTATCAGACAGTGTCTGGTGCTGGAAGATTCTCATGCGGGTATCCTGGCAGCATCCAGGGCAGGCGCTTTTTCCGTTTTTGTCCCGTCTACAGACCCCGTCGATCCGCTGACCGTTGAGCTATGTGATGTGATGATGATTGATTTGGCAAACACACTCATGAGCCTTAAGGCTGAATGCAGAAGGGACTAAAGCTCCCTCTCTAATCGACTTTTCAGGGTTTAATCCACTCGCCAAGTTCACCCATGAATCAGTTAATCCTGTATAATTGGCGCATTTTTCGCAACACAACACACCGTCAAATTGATAGTTCAATATTCTATAGTCTCAGTCATTGCTCCAGCCAGATTGCATATGGGGTTTATTGATTTAAGCGGATCATTAGACCGTCATTTTGGCAGTATCGGCGTCGCACTGAACGAACACGCCACTCGCTTATCGGTGACCCGTGCCAGAAAGCGCACTATTACCGGTCCCTCCGCACAACGTGCCGATAAATGTCTGACGCAGATGTGCCAGGCATTAAACGTCTCCGATAAGCTCGCTATAACCATAGAGGCAGCTATTCCCGAGCATGTCGGTTTGGGTTCTGGTACGCAAATGTCGCTGGCAATAGGTTCGGCACTGAATGCGTTTTACGGCTTGGGGTTGACTGTGCGTGACATTGCCTCGGTGATGGACAGAGGCTTGCGGTCGGGTATCGGTATTGGCGTATTTGAGCAGGGTGGTTTGGTGGTCGATGGCGGGCGCGGTGAAAAAACCATAACACCGCCGGTACTGGTGCACTTGGACATACCCAGTACCTGGCGATTCATTTTGGTTCTCGATCAGCGCGGGCAGGGACTGCATGGTGAGCAGGAAATACAGGCATTTAAAGAATTGCCGCCTTTTCCAAGGCAAGAAGCCGAACGTTTATGTTATTTGTTACTGATGCAGGGACTGCCCGCAGTGGCCGAAAATGACCTCATTAAGTTTGGTGAGGTGATTACCCGGTTACAGCGTTCGGTCGGTGAGCATTTTGCCTCCGCTCAGGGTGGCGTTTTTACCAGTCCTGAAGTTGCTGAAGCGATGCACTGGCTGGCTCAGCAGGGTGCGGTGGCGATTGGTCAAACCTCATGGGGACCAACGGGATTCTGTGCGATTGATGGCGTAGCGTTGGCTGAAGCTATCACCCGCGAGGCCAGAGAGAAATTCGCGCATTTTGATAACCTGAGCTTTGTTACCGCGAGTGCGCGTAATAGTGGTGGGGATGTGTTTGTCGTTTAGGGCCAGCATGTTTTTTGTTTATCGAAAAAAATGTCGGGCATGTTAACGTTTACCCGACTTACATAAAGGGCCGCTTGATGGATTACGCCACAAAGAATGCAAAAACGATAAACGATCGCGAGGACATTCAAGATTATCTCTCCGAAATTAGAAATTTGCTGGCCCGGCACAAGTTAGTGGAAAACCTGGTTCATAGGCAGGATATGCCGCACCATGATCTGGTCGAAACCTTGGTGCATAAGCAGAACATGGTGGAGTTACAGAGGCTGCTGGACCATCTTGGGTCTCAGCCTATAGCCCGTATCCTGGAAGCTTTGCCTCTTAACGACCGGCAAATCGTTTGGCAGCTTGTCCGGGATGAGCGAAAAGAGGAAATCCTGCGGGAGATAATATCCGACTCTGTCCGCGCGGACCTGTTTCTCGAAGTCAAGCCTCGGAGCCGGAGCGTGATGATCCGGGTGTTTGATCTTCATGAAGGGCGTCTTCGGCAGATCCCCATAGAGACCAGGGAAGATCTGGCCCGGATTAAGCCGATCTGGATCGATTTGGTCATGCCCGAGGACGAGCAACTCGCCTGGGCAAGGGAGATCTTTGGAGTAGATTTACCCAACCCAAAGGAATTGACCGACCTGGAGACCAGCGCCCGCTTTTATGTGGAAGAGAATGGGGATGTGCATTTGCACTCCGATTTTCTCCTTGACCGGAAGGATGAGTCTCGCAACGTGGCGGTGGCGTTCATTCTAAACAAGAATACGCTGTTTTCGGTTCGGAGCAAGGAACTGCCAGTGTTCCGCTTACAGCGTTTACGAGCAAAGGCGGAGTCGGGGTACGTATCGGAAGCCAAGGATGTATTGCTGGATCTTTACGCAGCAGAGGTTGAATATTCGGCCAATGCTCTGGAGGATGTATACACCGAGCTTGAAGAAGTGGGCAAGCAAGTATTCAGATCTCACATGACTGACGATGAAGCGGCAAAGATTCTCGCAGCCATTGCCGAAGAAGAGGATCTCAACGGCCGCATTCGCCGCAACGTACTGGATACCCGGCGTGCCTTGTCTTTCTTGATGCGCGGCAAGTTTCTTTCGGAAGTGCAACATAATGATGTGCGCGAAATTCTGCGCGACATCGAATCCCTGGACGGGCATACAGCGTTCCTTTTCAACAAGATCAATTTTCAGATGGATGCCATCGTCGGCTTTATTAATGTCAATCAAAACAAGGATATCAAGCGATTGACGATCATCAGTGTCATTTTTATGCCTCTCAATCTGTTGGCCGGTATTGGTGGTATGTCTGAGTTCACGATGATGACACAAAGAATTCCATGGCCCATTGCTTACAGTGGCTTCACAATTGGCTTGATAGCCATTGGCTGGATCACTTTTGTTGGTTTGCGGTTTTTCGAAAATCGTAAGATAAAAAACAGCTCTGCGGCAAGTCGCAGGGTATTGTGATGGTTGCACGGGTAGGGTTGGCGCGCTTGGAGTTTTCGTATCAGAAAGGTTGTTGCCGGGTTTCATATATTGCTTAGCGCATACTATGAATATTCCTGAATACATCCTAATTATTGCCAGTTCAGGGCGTATGTTGGCGCAGGCGGCAAATAATGCTGGATTGAAACCTTTAGTTATTGACCTGTTTGCTGACCTTGATACGCAATGCCACGCCGAAGCTTTTAAGCAAGTACCCTCGTTAGCCGAAAAACATTTAATACCTGCATTGGACCATTTTATTGAGCGCTATGCGGTTGCGCATGTTATTTACGGCAGTGGTTTTGAATATTATCCTGAAAGTTTGCATTATTTAGGTAGCCGGTTGCTTGTGTTGGGTAATCTGCCTGATACCTTTGTAAAGCTGCACGATAAACCTGCATTTTTTTACATACTCGACAAGTTAAACATTCCATACCCTGAAGTTTGTTTTTACTCGCCAGATTGTGCCGATAATTGGCTGGTTAAGCCGATGCAAGGGCAGGGTGGCTTGGGGATAAAAAGCTATCATCCGAAAGAACCTGCTGAATTAGCGGTTTATTGGCAAAAATATCAGGCGGGCACGCAGCATTCCGTGCTGTTTCTGGCTAATGGACAGGATGCTCAAGTCATTGGTTTTAATACACAATGGACTGTTCGCTTGAGCGAAAGACAGGAGTTTATTTTTTCAGGGATTATAAACAGTTGTGATCTATTGAAAGAGCAGGAAGAGCAGATAACAGACTGGCTAAAGAAACTTGTTCCTATATTCTCACTGAAGGGGTTGAATTCGCTGGATTTTATACAAGCGGGTGATAAAAGTTTGGTCTTGGAAATTAACCCCCGCCCTTCAGCCAGTATGCAATTGTATGACGCTGATTTGTTGAGTAGACATATGAAGGCAAGTCAGGGTGAGTTAATAGATTACCGCCTCCATTCAGGCTATACGGGCTATCAAATTATTTATGCTAAGCAGGATGTGTTGATTCCTGAAGCGTTTGCATGGCCGGAATGGTGTATGGATTTACCTGGATTTGGAGTCATGTGTCGAACAGGACAACCGATTTGCAGTATTATAGATCACCAAAATGGAGCACAGTCTGTCATGAATGAGCTATCGATTAAACAACTTAACTTAATAAAAGGTTTTTACCCCCATGGAATATAAAGCTAGCGTTAATAAATTGACCCAGCCTCTAGTAAAGCATCTGATTGATAATGCTGATAAGTTACGCGTAAGTGTAGAAACCCTGGAAAATGGCTGCACTATCGTTGATGCGGGTATTAAAGTGCCGGGCGGTCTGGAGGCCGGGCGTATTATTGCTGAAATTTGTCTGGGCGGTATGGGTACAGTTACGATTAATCACAGTACTTATACAGATAACTGGCCGTTGTCGGTTAATGTTCATACCGGTAATCCGGTATTGGGCTGCCTGGGCAGTCAATATGCCGGCTGGAGCTTATCGCATGAGAAATATTACGCGCTGGGTTCTGGTCCTGCAAGGGCTATGGCAACCAAGCTAAAAGACGGCAAGCAGGAGCCTGTTGAAGAGTTATATAAAGAGCTGGACTATTTGGATAAAGCCGATGCAACAGTATTGGTGATTGAGAATGATGCTATTCCACCTCTTGCAATCGTTGAAAAAGTGGCGGCAGCTTGTAAAGTTGACCCGTCAAAACTGACCATTATCGTTACGCCGACCAGCAGTCTGGCGGGTGGTGTACAAGTCGTGGCGCGAGTGCTGGAAGTGGCTATGCACAAGGCGCATGCCTTGCATTTCCCTTTGGAAAATATTATTGACGGTAGCGGTAGTGCGCCGATTTGTCCGCCGCATCCAAACTTTGTTAAAGCCATGGGGCGTACTAATGATGCTATTTTATTTGCAGGCCAAGTGCATTTGTTTGTCAAAGGCAGCGATGAAGCGGCAGAAAAACTGGCCCGGGAATTGCCCAGTTCAACCTCTAAAGATTACGGCAAACCGTTTGCAGAAATCTTTAAGCAATATGAATATGACTTTTTTAAAATTGATGCCATGCTGTTTAGTCCTGCCAGTGTGATTGTGACAGCGGTGGATTCGGGTAAAAGTTTCCGCGCCGGAAAGCTCGACAATGCTTTATTGGATCAGTCATTCGGGGCATAGAGTAGGTAATACGTTGTTCTATTATGTCCTGAAGTTTGTTATTTCTGCGCTAGTTATCGTGCTGGTTTCGGAAATTGCCAAACGCAGTAGTGGATTTGCCGCACTTATCGCTTCTTTGCCGCTTACCTCGTTGTTGGCGATTATCTGGCTGCACATAGATGGCTCAGAATCAATACAAATTGCAGTGCTTTCCGGCCAAATTTTTTGGTTGGTACTGCCTTCATTGGTATTTTTTTTGGTCTTGCCCCTGTTACTTAAGCATGGCTTGGGTTTTTGGTCTAGCCTTGGTTTTTCGGCGACGGGAACCATTGTCTGTTACTTTGTTTTGCTGCCGTTGCTACGCCGACTTGGAGTGCAGTTATAAACATGGGCCGTATCGCCATTTTTACCGATGATCCGGGTTGGCATGGTAAACAATTACGCCTTGCTTTTGCCAATCTGGGTTATAGCAGTGACTACGTTTCATTAACAAATTGTCGTTTTACTATTGAATCCGGTCAAAATCCGGTTGTAATTCCTGGCTTTGAACAGGCTCTGCCAGACGCGGCTTTTGTACGCGGTGTCCCCGGCGGTTCATTAGAAGAAGTCGTGTTATATCTGGATATTCTCCATGCTTTAAAAGCGATGAACATTCCGGTTTACAACGATGGTCATGCCGTAGAGCGTAGTGTCGATAAGGGCATGACCAGCTTTTTGTTACACCATGCCGGCTTGCCTACACCGTTGACGTGGGTGCTACGCAATAGAACGGATGCCTTAAGTATTGCGGAAAGTGAATTAAAAAAGGGTAATCTGTTGATCAGCAAGCCCTTGTTTGGTTCACAGGGTGAAGGCATTCGGCGCATTGAGAAAATGACGGATTTATTCTGGTTGACCAGTAGTCACGGGGTTTATTATCTGCAACGCTTTGTGCATTGTTCCGGGTCGGGCTTTTCCGATAATCGCGTTTTTGTTGTGAATGGCAGGGCTGTTGCGTCCATGCGGAGGCGGGGAAAATTCTGGCTGAATAATGTGGCGCGGGGTGCGAGTTGCGAGCAGATTGATCTGGACGCTGAAATGGCTGATTTAGCCGTCAAAGCGACAGCGGCATTGGCAATGGATTACGCTGGCGTAGATATTATTCAGGATAAAGACGGACACTACACTGTCATTGAAGTGAACAGCATTCCTGCATGGAAAGGTCTGGAAAGTGTTTGTGATATCACGATTGCGCAAGTTTTGGCGGATGATTTAATTAACCGTTACGTTAAAACCTTATGATCTCGCCACAACAACTGAGTGAACTTTATCAACAGGCCTGTGAAGTAGAATTGCAGGCATTCAAACCGGGCAATGTCAGTGTTTATGCTGATGGACATGATATGACTGTAGCTGATTTTAGAATCAGCGCCGAGGTAAGCGCTACCCCGCTGTGTAATCCCGATTATTCCTTAGGCGAAAAAATATTTTACGCCGTTAAAGCTACCCGTGAGGCCGTGGCTTGTAATACCAATTTGGGAATTATTTTGCTGTGCGCACCGTTAATTCAAGCGGTCAGTTACAGGCATTCAGATTTGACGCTAAGACAAGCTTTACACCAAGTTCTAACGACGACAACCGTGGACGATGCCGACTGGGTTTTTAAGGCCATCACACTGGCATCTCCGGGCGGTTTGGGTCGTTCTGACGATCAGGATGTATCAGAAAAACCATCGGTTAATTTGGCCGAAGCAATGGGACTGGCCAGTGCAAAGGATCGCATTGCTCTTCAATATGTTACAGATTTTCAAGATATTTTTGATTTTTCAGTCTTGATATATTACAATGCCATGAGTAAATGGGGCAATCAGGGTTGGGCGGCAGTATCAGTTTATGCTGGCTTGTTATGCCAATTTCCCGATAGTCACATCGAAAGAAAATACGGCGATCAGTATTCTGAAATGGTGGTCGGTAAGATGTCTCAACTGTCAAATGAGTTGTCTAAAGTTGAAAGCCCTGAACACACGCTGCCGTTGCTTTATAGCATGGATCAGGAGCTTAAATCCAAGGGTGTAAATCCTGGAACCATGGCAGATATGACTGTCGCAACGGTGTTAACAGTATTTTTAGAAGATGTTATTAGAAGTCTTCATAATAAAAATCTCCCGGTTTAAGTGTTGGGAGTGAATAAAAACTCGATAATTAGCTCGAATTTTTCAATTTTTTCTTCATAGGGGAAAACAAGCATGGCAAAAATCAATAAATTGTGCGTTGGCGAATCTTTAGTAGGTGAAGGCAATGAGATTGCACACATCGACTTAATGGTAGGACCAAGAGGTTCAGCTGCCGAGTCTGCGTTTGCAAACGCTTTAACAAACAACAAAGACGGCTTTTCAACTCTGTTAGCTGTTGTTGCACCTAACCTGATGGTTAAACCTGCAACTATTTTATTCAATAAAGTAACTATCAAAGGTTCTAAACAAGCCGTTCAAATGTTTGGCCCAGCTCAACGCGCTGTTGCTATGGCTGTTGCTGATTGTGTGGAAGACGGCACAATCCCGGCTGACGAAGCAGATGATTTATTCATTTCTGTAGGTGTATTCATTCACTGGCAAGCTGAAGACGATGCAAAAATTGAAAAATTCAACTATGCAGCAACTAAAGAAGCTCTGAAACGTGCTGTTGCCGGATCACCGACAGCTAAAGAAGTTGTTGCTGCAAAAAAGACCGCTAAACATCCGTTCGCAGTAAACAACGAATAATTTTAGGCACGGTGTGCATATCGCACCTTGCATAGGTTGTTGTTGAAAATACCCCGGCTTGCCGGGGTATTTTTTTGTCTACAGGCTATTAATATCTTTACGCCTGATAGCCCCCGAATGTAGCGCACTGGCAATTAGCGCCTGTTGTATACCCACCTGTTTTAAAGCTTGTAAATCAGCGGCGTTTCTTATGCCGCCAGCGGCAATAAAATGTTTATGCGGGTATTGCCTGCAAAACCAGTTTAACTTATCCAGATCAGGCCCCTGATCACTGCCGACCCGACTTAAGGTCATGATGATAATAGTTTCCGGCCACAAGTTAGGATCAGAAAAAAGACATTTGGCGCCCAGCGCCTCGGAAATCGAATAATCCAGAGAAAGTATAAAGCCGTTGTTGAAGGTTTTAAGTTCTAAAACGGTTTCATCGCTATAACATTCACTACCTAATACGGGTAAATAATTACCGGGATATTTTTTAAAGCGTTGATAGCCCCTATCTATCCAGAATAGTATGTCGGGGAAGAAAGTTAATACATCCGTGATTAAACGGTCATGGTCGCCTTGATGAGTAATTGCATTCAAATCAGCAATATAAATCGTATCAAAGTCATAAACCCCCAGAAATGCCTCGATAACTTTATAAATATCCGAGGACTGACACAAGTGAGTGCTGATGGGCAGATACTGCTCACGCATCCCATGATGGGCATGAACCACAACACCGTTTTTTAAGTCGATTACTGGAATTATTTTCATGGGTAAAGCTGCTGTCGTTGTTCCAATGATAAAATGTGGCGATGAAAATTTTAGTATTTGAGTATATCACCGGCGGCGGCTTTAATAAGCAGGAACTACCGGATTCACTGGTAAGTGAAGGGCGACTGATGTTACAAGCGCTACTTGATAACCTGTCTGAAATCAGCGACATAGAAATAGTGATTATGCTGGATGGTCGCGTTAACAGCTCAATAAACATCGCCGGGTTTGAAACAGTTATTATCAAGCAGGAACAAGATAGTTACGAAGAATTTGCTCGATTAGCTCTGCACTCTGATGCAGTATGGCCGATAGCCCCCGAGCTTGATGGTATTCTACAAACACTGTGCCAGACTGTTGAGTTATTGGGTAAAAGATTATTAACATCACCTGCTCGTGCGGTAGCCATAACAGGCAATAAATTCAACACCTATCAACATCTCAAACAGCATCATATTGCCACTGTACCCACTCGAATGTTTATTGGTGAAACTTCGGATAACCAGCATCTAATGCAAGAGCTGGCCGAGTTAAGCTCTACTAGCCCGACCGGAAAAATCGAACAATGGTTAGTTAAGCCTATTGACGGTGCGGGCTGCACAGGCAGTTATATACTGACTGACCGGCAAGACTTTGAGCAGATGCACTCACGAGAAGGCCACTATGTTATTCAGCCTCATATTCAAGGTAAAAAAACCAGTTTATCCTGCCTGTTCAAAGAAGGCATTGGCTGGTTATTGTGTGCCAATTTGCAGCAATTCGACATTATCAACCAGCAATATCATCTGTCAAAAATCATTGTGAATCATCAGTCTGATTTGAGTGTATATCAGCTGTTAGTCGATAATATCGCTCACGCTTTACCCGAATTATGGGGCTATGCCGGCATTGATTTAATTGAAACGCCGGAACAACTGTTTGTACTTGAAATAAATCCGCGCCTGACCACCTCATTTGTGGGTATTAACGCTGCTTTGGGTGTTAATGTCGCCGAAAACACACTGCAATTACTGAAAGGCAAACCGGCTATAAAGGCAGTTCGCAACCAACCCATTACCATTACAGTAAAGTAAAATGAATCAGACTGATATTATTGGCTGGGATATAGGTGGGGCGCATGTCAAAGCCGCAGTTATTAATCCAGCGGGTGAGATTATCACTGTTTACCAACAGCCCTGTCCGTTATGGAAAGGACTGGACCAATTGTATTGTGCCGTAACCCGCATTCTGTGTGAAACATCCGGTACGCATTATCGCCATGCCATCACCATGACTGGCGAACTGGTTGATTTGTTTGTACATCGGGAAGATGGCGTTAAGCAAATCATTGATACCATGACGACGTTGTTACCTCAAAAGCGTTGTTTAATTTTTGCAGGCTTGGAGGGATTTCTGCAATCTGAACAGGTCGAAGCCAGGCATTATCAAACTATAGCTTCTGCAAACTGGCTAGCCAGCGCCTCTTTTGCTGCGCAAAAAGTAGGTAGCGGTCTTTTTATCGATATTGGCAGTACCACGACTGATATTCTTTTATTGAATGACGGCAAAGTTATGGCACAAGGCCACACCGATTACCAGCGCTTAATATCCCAAGAACTCATTTATACAGGCATCGTTAGAACGGCAGTGATGGCCGTAGCTCAGATCACGCGCGATCAAGGCAAGGAAATTGGCTTGATGGCAGAGTATTTCGCTACGATGGCCGATGTCTACCGCGTTACCGGAGAACTCAACGAATTACACGACCAATGCGAAACGGCGGATGGCGCAGAAAAATCCATAACTGCCAGCGCCAGGCGATTATCACGCATGATAGGCAGTGATTTTTTTCCTGAAGAGCTGCCCCGCTGGCAACAATTTGCTGCAAACATTCGCGCCCAACAATTACAAAAAATACAGCGAGGTTGTGAATACCGTATTCAAAACGTAGATTTCCCTAAAAATGACCCTATGATAGGCGCTGGAGTAGGGCGGTTTCTGGTCAAACAACTTGCGCAGTTGTCAGGCTATCCTTACCTCGATTTTTCTGACTTATTTCCGGAATCTGCAAATCAAACAGGCATAACTACGGCAGATTGCGCGCCTGCGGTTGCCGTGGCCTGTTTGGCTAGAGAGTTTTACTAAATCCAATGGTACTTAATGATAATCATGATTTCTGTAGGGCTAAACGGAGTTCATCTTTATACTTTCCGTGTTATTGAACAACACCGTTCCTGAAAGTTAGAATTAATTATGTTTGTAAGTCTTAATACTTTTCCTGATGAATAAATCTGCAACTCCGCGCAAGCCGACCAAAGTCAAAACTGAGGCCAGTCCCGAACGTAAACCTCGGGCTCGTTCGACACGCCAAGGATCAAAAAAAGTGATAACCAAGTCGCCAGTGGGAAACTTCAGGCATAGGCTAATTTTGAACAGTCTTGAGGTACTGGGTTTGGTGATTACTTTGGTATCAGCAATAATGGTTCTCTTAGGTTATTCGGCTAACAGGTTTTCAGGCACCAACTTTTTTTCCAGTTTGTTGCCTTTTGCAATCGGCGTATTGGGATTGATTGTGGCGGCGACTGGGTTGTTGATAGGCTGGTGGAAGCTTCGAAAATGGTCGCAGGGCAGGGCACCGCTAATGCCTTCAATTCTGTCTATGTGCTTTGCGCTGGTTATTGGCTGGTTTTCCATGCAGGATCAATTTACCCAGGCGCGCGAGCACTTTCGCACGCTGGTCGGTGGCAAGCATGAAGCAGGCAGGATTACATTGGCTCATCAGGTCTATGCTGCCTACCGTCGATATGATTCGGCGCAATTGCAGCGTTTGGTTGATCGCGCACAAGAATATAATCCGGCCATCAAGGAAGCGGCCGAGGAATTTGACATTGACCCTAATCTTTTGCAAGGCATCGCGGCAACGGAGTCTTCCTTTTTGCCACGCGATAGTGCAGATGGAGGACGCGGTTTATTTCAAATTACCCAAGTGCCTAAAGTTGTAATGGAGCAGGCCGGCAAGCATCTGTCAGAGCGCCAGCTTTCATTGCTCAACCCTCGACACAATGCGTTCATTGCAGCCGCCACGCTCAAGTACTATCTGGCTGAGATGAGTGATGATTTGTTTCTGGGATTACTGGCCTATAACATCGGCCCCGCCAACGGAGGCCTTCGATTTATCATGCAACAGTATGGCGCGACTGATTTTGTCACCATACAGCCTTATTTGCAGGTGTTGCCACGCGATTACCCCATTCGAGTCTTATCCTATTCCCTGGCCTTTAGGCTTTGGCAAAAAGAAGGCAAACTACTCGCTTATGAAGAAGGAAAAAATGCCTTGCGCATACAGCGAATCGGAATACCTGGATTGCTGGCTGATTTTTAAAATATCAAAGTCCGTGGAAAAACCCAAGAGGGCGTTGGGTGCCAGCTTTTAGATGTACTGCACTGGCTAACTCTCAACCCCCTATACCGGTATTTGCCGATCCCGCAACGCCCGGTAAAAAATGAACGTAGCGAACGCGGCAAACAGATGTTTAAGTGAGTGGCCACTAATCACACCCAGTGCGCTATAAATCGGAGCATCGAATAACTCCATGACTTTCGAGACGGCGTATGCGCCAATAACACCCCAAATGTACTTGTTCCCATTCAATCTGGAGGTAAACAACAATAGAATCAGTGGGATCAACAATATGGGCAAGAATTGCACCAGCGCATAAGCGCGCAAATCGCCGCTACCATTGAGTTCCGAAATATGCCAGTAGACTACTGAAGCAATACCTGACACCAGCAAAGGAATAAATAATTTCAAGGCTATTTGGGAGGAAATATATTCACCTACGATGGCGCTGAATAGAGCCATGAATGCAATCGTCATCGGCAGACGATCCCAAAGCAGAGTCTGATTATCAGGATGGAAGTGGTAGTAAGCGGAGCCAAAACCGGTCAGCAACACGCCGGCAAAAAACGTCGTGTATACGGCTTGCAACTCAGGCAGTCCGCCGGTTGCCCGGCCTTTTCCGATTAGCAGCATACCCATGACGCCGACAATAACGAAGGAAAGGTTGGAAATTACGTCGAAAAAATTGGGTATGTTTATCATATCGCGCCGGTCGGCAAAATTATGGTAACCCGGATCCTGGGCAATGGGATCCATGCTAAAAACCCCGATAATAGAAACAGCTACGATAGCTACAATAATTTTCAGACGATAATCACCAAGCATAAAACAACTCCATTTCAGATCATAAATATGCTGTTATGTTCGGCTCGAAGTGACTGTTGTTTTGCGCTGAAGCGCAATGCCGGGTTGCACCACACTTACCCTGCCAGTGCTCTTTGAGGCTTGCAGCCTTATTTTCCTACCACTGGGACTCGCCTGTTTCAGGGTCGTACATTTCGTGGACAATTTTATGCCGGTTGGCGATTAATTCTTCAATGCTGGGTGAATTGCTCATGGCTCGCGAAATAGCCAGCTTCATTGCCTCGTAGTTGGTGCGATATAAATCTTTACGATCCACATCAGGATTAGTCGCGCATTCTGGGGCTATCCATAGCATCGCAATGATGCACAGATCATTGGCTTGATCGGCGGGGATAACGCCCGCGATAACGCTGTCAAGAACAGCATCGGCAATTGCCGATTGTACGGGGCCGCCAAATAAATTCACATAAGCCGTCGATTTAATGGTGACTTTCGGAACCATCAAGGTTGCGGGGCGGACTTGCTGGTTGCAGGCGCGGATGGCAAACATGCGGGTATGACCTTCGGTTTGTCCCATCAGGGTTGCAAAGGCAGTGCCTGCGGGTCCTTTCACACTACCAATAAGTATTTCAGGCATGGCATCTGTGCCTTGGCCTTCGCTGGAAAATACTGTTGCTTCACCCGTTCTAAACCAAATTGTATCTGACATTACAAAACCCCGAAAAGAGAAATTTATACAAACGGGCATTCTATGATGGATGATCAAGACCGGCAATACTTATTGGTTTTACCAAAATACTGTAATTGACAAAAGGGCGGGGTGGGGGACATGCGCAGTTATGATAATATGCGCGTTATTCACTGCTTATTCAGCTAAATAGATACACACTTAACCATCCAGGACAGTTTATTTTCCGACTACGTATAAAGATAAAGATGAAAAAGTCGATTTATGCAAAGAGCCACCCTATTCGGGGAGTCTGGAAAAAGCAGTTGCACACCACAGTAACCCAAAAATATAGAATACGGAGCCGAACCTGCTTCAATACTCAATTACGAAACAGGACTTCATGGCTTTTTTGCGATCTCACTTTTTACCCCAATTTTATTCCAAACTACCCATGATTGGTCGGTTTTGGGCGTAAACTGCGGAAACGCTATGTAACAATATGAATATTTAAAAATGTATATAAACAATAGTGAAAATATAGCATTAGTGTTTTTCGATCTCGAAAATCTTAAACATCAGGCAACCGAATAAAACCAATTTAGCAGAGACAATAAGTTGCAAACAAAAACACTCGTTTTAATTCTCCTACTATTTATGATGCTGGGGTGTTCCGTGAATGCTCAAGAATCAAACAAAGAAATAGAAAGTAAAGTTAAAAAACTTCTGTCTGAAATGACGCTTGAAGAAAAAATAGGACAGATGACTCAGATTGACTTCGCGGTCATTGCTGCTCCGGAGAAACTAAACGCTGCCGTTCCAATTGATCAGGCCAAGCTGGAAGATGCTGTATTAACACACCATGTGGGTTCCATTCTTAATGTGCCGTATAACAAGGCGCAACCCATTGAGACATGGCGAAAAATAATGCAGACAGTGCAAGCTGTGGCAGCAAAATCCCGGTTAAAAATTCCGGTTATCTATGGGATTGATGCAAATCACGGAGCCAATTACACGCAAAATGCTGTTTTATTTCCGCAAGCCATTAATATGGCGGCGACTTTCAATCCTGAATTGAGCTTCAAGGAAGGCGAAATTACCGCCAGAGAATTACGCGCCTCCGGGCTGAAATGGAATTTTTCGCCGGTAATGGATATTGGTCGTCAACCGCTTTGGCCGCGATTATGGGAAACCTATGGGGAAGATGTGCACTTGGCTACTGTGTTGGGCACATCTTATATAAAAGGTCATCAAGGCAAGGATTTTTCCGCGCCCAATAAAGCGCTGACTTGTTTGAAACATTATGTGGGTTACAGTTTTCCCATTAACGGCAAAGACCGAACGCCTGCCTGGATTGGCGAAAGAATGCTTCGCGAGTATTTTCTACCCACATTTGAGGCCGGTGTGAAAGCCGGAGCGCCGACGATAATGGTTAATTCATCTGAAGTTGACGGTATTCCCGGGCACGCCAACTATAAGTATCTAACAACGATTTTGCGCGGTGAAATGGGCTTTAAAGGCGTTACCGTTTCTGACTGGGAGGACATTAAACGTCTTTATACGCGTGATAAATTAGCCGCTACGGAAAAAGAGGCTGTTAAAATTGCGGTGATGGCGGGCATTGATATGAGCATGGTGCCCTCTGACTTTTCTTTTTATGAGTTGTTGCTTGAACTGGTCAAAGCGGGCGAAATGCCTGTGGCTCGAATCGATGAAGCCGTGTCCAGAATTCTTACGGTAAAGTATCAGGCCGGATTATTTGATCCGAAAGCGCCGGTTTTGCCGGTAGAAGGCAACTTTGCAACAGCCGAGGCCATAGAGACCAATCGTCAGGCGGCTCGCGAATCCATTGTTCTTGCCAAAAATGCCAATAACATTCTGCCGCTAAAAAAAGAAGCCAGTATTTTAGTGACCGGCCCTACCGCAAATTTGTTGAGTGTGATGAATGGTGGTTGGACTATTACCTGGCAAGGCGATGATGAAAACTTATATCCTCAGGACAAGCTAACGGTTTTTGAAGCCATCCAAAAAAAGTCTACCGGCAAAGTGACTTACGTGGGCGGAAATTCATTTGCTGACAAGATTGATATTCAAAAAGCCGTTGAAGAGGCTAAAAACCACGACACCATAGTGCTGTGTCTGGGTGAGAAGCCTTATACGGAAACAGCGGGCAATATTGACTCATTAAATCTCGATCAAGCACAAATTAATCTCGCCAACGCCATGATTGCCACCGGAAAACCCGTTATTCTGGTCACATTGGGGGGCCGCCCGCGTATCATTACTTCATTTGCTGAACAGGTTCCCGGTGTTATTTTAGGCTTCTTGCCGGGCATGGAGGGCGGCGAAGCCATTGCTGATGTTTTATTCGGTGACTATAACCCAAATGGCAAACTGCCCATCTCCTATCCCAGAAATACCAACGACAGTGTTATGTACGATCATAAACCGATAGAATCTTATGATCCTAATGCTTATAAGCCCTTGTATTCGTTTGGTCATGGCTTAAGTTATACCGCCTTTCAAACCAGCGGCTTGAAGCTGGAAAAAGACAAGTTCAACTTAGGTGAAAATATCAATATTACAGTGAGTGTTAAAAATACCGGTTCATTAAAGGGCAAGGAAACGGTTTTGCTTTATTTGAACGACGTTGCCGCTTCAGTAAGCAGACCCAACAAACAACTAAAAGCATTTAAAAAAATGGAGCTCAATCCGGGGCAAACTGAAAATTTAAGCTTTACCTTAACGCCTTACGATTTGTCATTTATTGGCGTTGATCTTAAACGGATTGTTGAGCCCGGTGATTTTAGGGTTATGGTTGGCAATGAAACGGTGAATTTTTCTGTAACAAAACAGTAGGAAAGATTTACATGACTGATGTAACTGGCACGACACAAGCGTTTGATAATTTAGCGGACGAATCCTTAAAAACGCAACATAATTCCCGGATATGTTTCGTGGGAAGCTGCCTGGTGGTATTAGGAATTATTCTGGCCACTGGCCAAGGTTACTAAGAATGTCTAAAGAATGCACAGTTTATGTCATAGCTTTGTTTGCGGGTTTGTGTGCGGCGACGATTTACTTTTTTGTCCCGTTTTTTCCTTATGGCTACGACAGCGTCAATTATATTGAACAAGCCAGAAGCTTTATGGCGCGAGGTGTTTTTGAAACGATTCCTATTACCTTGGAGGCATCAGAAAATGTCTCACAAGCCGACAATCTATTTCCTCCAGGGTATCCCATACTAATCGCCATAAGCAGTAAACTGTTGTTTGTACCTGTAGAAGTTATTGCTCCTTTTTTAAGCCTTGCTGCACTACTGCTTTTACCTGTAGGCATTGTGTTTTCTTTTCACAGAATCATAGGGCTTTGGCCTTCTCTTTGGATAGGAATACTTGTTACATTAACTCCAACAACAGTAGTCATTGGTTCCATAGCTTATACCGACACATTATCACTGTTGCTGGTAATTTTTTCAGTCAACCGGCTATTGGTAGCGAACAATAAAGCCTCTTCATGGTTTTATTTAGGGCTATTAACAGGATTTTCCTACCTGCTTAGAAATGCGAATCTTGCTTTACTCATCAGTATTTTCTTATATTTACTTTGGAACATGGTTGTTGAACCCGAAAACCGTAAAATAAAAATTAAAAACGCTTGCTTCTGGCTATCAGGAAACGCCGTATTTATAGTTACGTTGTTTAGTTATAATTTTTTGGTTTTTGGTAAAGTTCAACCCTATTCCATGCCCCCAAGTACCGTTGGACTTGGTGAAAATATTCACGATTATATTTTTGCACAATTGAATACTTTGTTGGCATTTAGCGAATTAAAAAACCTGATTGACAATAGTGGGTACGGAATATTTTTACTGATTATTGTTGTGGTGGTTTTACTGTATCAGGTAGTAACTACCTGGCGCCTGTGGCGAAAAATTGAACAAAAAACATTTTTTATATCAGTTTCTTATGCTGCAATTGGCGCGGCTATAACCATCGCTGCCAGAACAAAATATCAGTGGGGAGTTCATATTGAACCCAGATATGCCTTACCCTATTCATGCTTTGTTTTTGTAGCACTCTTCATTATTTTGAAAAATGCCTCGCTAAAAATTTACACCCAGTATTTAGCTTTAGGATTAGTGGCTACGCTACTCTTGTTTCGTATTTATGAATTAGGAAAAGACTTTGAACGCCGACAAAACAGTATTTACGATCAAAGAGTTGCGAGTGTTGCTAAAGAACTGAAAAATAAGCCGGATGCTATTTGTACTAATTTGAACGGGCGTGTTGCTCTGTCCAATTTACATTTGGTATATCGAATGGTTTGTGCGGCTCCCGTAAGAGAAATGTTTCTCTCATTTGAACATAATAAATTTATTGATGAATCATTAAAAAGTTGGGCGGATTTAGGAACAAAAAGGGGCATCATCGTCTCCTTGTTTCCTATCGGCAAAGATAGTGACAACCTGCCTCTTAAGCAGGAATATTTAACCAGGCTTAATTCATTGGGTTGGCAAGTTGAGCGTAATGAGAAAGAGAACTTGATTATAAGTCACAAAGAGGTTCCGCTTTAATAATGACCTGTTTCGCTAGAGTGTTTTTCTTATGCCTGATAACGCTATACATAAATTCTGATTAAATATAACCCTAAAAGTCTCAGTTGAGGTGTGTTGTAGTCTGCTCGTGCCGAGCTGTGAGTTTGTCGAACGGCCGAGGCACGAGGACTACAGTCATCCGCTGGGATAGCCTCAACTGATTTTATAGGATAAAGATTATTAACACTAACAATGTCTAAACAAAGCCAAACAAATCAAAGGTAATCAAGATGTTATTTGTAGTAATTTAAATGGGCGTTTTGCAGTATCAAATAATGCTTTCGTTTATCGAATACTGTGTGCAGCACCCGTAAGGCGAATTCCTCGCTTTAGGAACATGCATATTCCCTGGCAAATATACCTATCGATTGATTTGGCGCGCGCGAAGCCTATTCAAATTTCTATCCTTCATTATTAAACTATAGAGATGGCACTATGTGGAAAATAAGCATTAAAAAACTGATAGTTCGTCGATTAGACGTATTTTCAATGTTACGTACACTAGAAAATAACGTCTTTTATCCATTCAATGTCTTAATTCTTGCTCTGCTATGCAATTCTTATGCGCACGCAGAGACACAGTTTTTTGAAGATTTTAACGGTGGAGCCGTTGATGAGTCAATTTGGGCATACCCAACCGGAGACGCTTCGTTCAATGGCCGGACACAAATGCGGCTTGGTTATCCATCTGTCTCAAACGGATTGCTTCATCTTCAATTCGATACGTACAATCCAACTGCGAATCCTGTTGGGAATTCTTTCTACGGGTCTGAAGTATTGTTACGCCGAACCATCGAACGCGGTACTGGTTTGGTTGTGGAGATACGTGCCCGCATGGTAACACCTGTTAAAGGACTTGTGGGTGGAGCATTTCTTTATAAATATTTTTCCGCAACGCAATTACATAGCGAAATTGATTTTGAATTGCTTACCAATATGCCTAAACAGGTGCAGACCAATATTTATGCCAATGAACCCCTTGGTATAGGTCACCCTGAGTTTGCTGGTATACCACAATTTGATATGACCCAGTTCAACAAGTATCGTGTTGAATGGGGGCCTGATCGTGTTCGCTGGTTTGTCAATAACCAACTCATTAGAGAAAATTCCACAATTATTCCTAACGAACCTTTAGCCTTGCACCTCAATTTTTATGCACCGGAATGTAATTGGGCTATTGCATGTGATGCCAATTTACATCCAGCATCAAGCCCGGCAAACAACAAAACATACGTTTTCGATATAGATTGGGTCCGAGTCATATCTGATGTATCTCCGCAGACCTTCTCTGCGAGACAGGAGTCGAGTAGTCCCCGGAAGCGATAGGGCGTGTGGTGTGGTGGCATGGTAGTGTCACCAAGCTGGTGAAAATCCAGCCGTTTACTCGTATCATCTTAAGGCGCGAGCCATAGTCATATTGTATTGATAAGCCAATGTCTCATCGCTTCTTTTTTGGCAGGGATACGTTTGGCAATATTGATTAGCGGTGATGTAATCAAAAATCACATCCACCATATCATATTGATGCAGATCTTCTTTTTTAACAAACTGACCATTTTCGATGTAAAAAGCAGATGGTTTCATAACGCTATCATGGGTATTATTACGATAGCCCATTTCTTGATAAAACTTGGAACTCCCTAGTAGTATTGGCACATGATCGCCCATTACAATAATCAGGCTTTGTGGGTCTAGTTCTATTAATTGGCTTAAATAATGGGCCAATGCTTGGGAGCGATAAAATATCTGGTTAATAGCTCTTTGGTATTCGTTAACGAGTGTTTTATTATGGTTTTGCGCTTTTAACTTCAGCGGATGTCTTTTTTTATCTATATTAAACGGCATATGTCCATATACACCCAATACATAATTAAATAGCGGTTGCTGGCTTTTTAACTCGATATGATGTTTCACAAACTGTAGATTTTGTTCAAGCAAATCACCATCAAATATATATTGCGAGCTTTCGTCGACTAAGGATAAATAGGTTTTTCTTTTCTCAGCATATTGACTCGGAAAATAAGCCTCGTCAAAGCCTATGCCCTTATAGGCATTGGTGGCGTTAAAAAAAAATGGTTTATAGGCATTGGTAGCAACAACCCGATAACCAGCTGCTTTTAATAGGGCTGGGATACAAAATACCGGTTCGCCAGTAAAGCTGTTAAATTCGATGCTACTGTATTTGTGTAATGCCGGAACGCCGCACAAAACTTCAAACTCTGCTTGTGCTGTATTGCCGCCAAACACGGGTGAAATAACCGCACTTTCACGATTGCCTACCAGTCTTGAGAATTTTGCATCGTAAGTAGGGCCGTTATAGTTAATCTTGGCAAACAAACCAGGATTAAAGAAACTTTCAAGTATGACGACATGAATATTGTGAGCATTGCTTTTTTCAGCTAAAAACTGAGTTAATTGCTTTTGTGAGGTTTCATAAGCAATGCCATCACCATACATTTCATCAGCCATTGCTTTTGAATTGCTCATCATGGCTTCGAAATATAACAGGGTGGTGATATAACCATTTTGAGCGGTATGTTTATCTGACCACGGGGTTGCACCCCAGGTAGCCACGGTTTTGAATAAACTTAAATATAAGGTTGGCGCAAATGTCAGGATTAGCGTGGTTGCCATAACCACAAACAACGGAAAAATATAGCGCTGCCACAGTTTGACGCTATTAATGACTAATAAAAAGATCAAGCCTAACAAGACACTGATATAGCCTGCCACCTGCCAAAAAGGTAACACATCAATGACTTCTGGCAGCTCTGAGACATCGCAAAACTTAAAGGCTTTACCAAAAACGGCAAAATAATAATCATAAAACAGATAGAGTATTACTACAGGCAACAGCGACAGCCCATATCTGTAGCGATTATCTTTTAATATAAAAAAAAAGCCGTAATAGATGATGGTCACGCACAAAATTTCCAGTTTGATATCAGTCAGCTTAAAATCAGTCAGCGCGACCTTGTCAAACAGATTGCCAATACCACCCTCTAGCAGGTTTAGTTCAAAATCAATCAGCTCTTTGTGGCCAAGCCCATAGCCAATACCACCAAATAGCAGACTTAATTTGGGATAAATTGCCAAAAACATCATAATGCTTGCTAGGGGTATTAACAGATATTTAACTATTAATTTAATGTTCATTTTTACTGACACTGTCTGTATTAGGATTTTCGAAATTTTGGCTATTTAGTACAAGATGACTTTTTGCCCGTCTTATTTTTTTCTATCTTTTTCATTAGTTCGATTGAGATTAGATCGAAACGCTTCCCACTCTATGCGAGCATTCAAACCCACTAACAGGCCTCTACTTTCGCTGAGTTGAGCGGATCGTTTTTCTGCATCAAATAATCCAGGTTGGTATGCCGCCATTATATTATTTTGACGCTTATCAGGTGCGCCTGAAAAGTCATGACTGACCGGGGAATTAATTAGAGATGTCCATAGGCTAAAGCTAAGCAGCCACCTGCAAAAAAGTGACCGATAAAAAGTGGGCATAAAAGCGTTGCCCCGCCCTGGCTGCTGTTCCCAATCAACACTAGAACTTAATTCTTATTCGCTCAACGGGCGATGCCAGCACACCTAGTGCCACTGTAACAACCAGCGCCGTTAGCCATGTGACTACTATTGGAAGGTCAAAATGATTTCCGAATCTCATGGCGATGGAATAGCCCATGCCTTGCCAGAGATAGATTGAATATCCTCCGAATATAAAAGGCTTTAACCACCATTGCTGCGCTAGGTAATTACTGAGGTCTAGTAATTTGTTTTGAAAGATTATTGCGAGATTCAAAAAGATACTTATCCAGAGACAGCTAAAGATAAAAAAAATTGCATTCGGCGGAAACTTATTGTCCTGCATAATTAAAACTCGGTCATTAGAGCTCAAGCTGGAGATTATTAGTAGTGCCCCAATTGAAATAATTGTAATTTTCAGATATTCGTTCTTGTAAGCTCTAATGTCAAGACTTGGGATATGGTAGCCAAAGACCGCCCAAAGAAGATAGAAACAAATGGACTTTAGTAGGTCGCTCGCAGGAAAATCACATAGGGATAAAATATAAATGGTGGCTGTCGCACCGGCCATTAAAATCCAGAGAGGAACATGAACGGGCAGTTTTAGCTTGATTGCGAACGGGAGCACCGCCGTTACGAGCAAGAAGGGTGGAATGAACCACAGATGCCAATTAAGAAAATCGATAGAATATTTATTGCCGGCAACAAATGGATTCAGCCACGCTGCAACAATTTGCTGGAGTTGCCATGTTGATTGGTTGTCGGATTTGGTATAGACAACACAAATTACGATACAGGTTACTGCATAAGCAAAATAGGGAAGCAGAACCCTTGACAATCTGGCTAACATAAATTTTAAATACTGTTTAAATCCTGATGGCTGTTCTTTTCCTTTTTTATTCGATTCAGCAAGATTAAGTGCGTAGCCGGAAATCATAAATATTAGAGGCATCTCAAATAGAAGTGTCGATCTCACCGTATCCGGTACAAGATTCAACCAGAAGAAACCATGAATTATGAAGACGATGTAGAGCATCAAAAGCCCACGCACAACATCGATGGTTTGATTCCGTCCGGATTTTGTTTTGGCGTTCATAGATAGAGGATAGTGTCCAGAATTGATTGTGATACCAAAATGTTCAGCGCGTTGGGTTACGCTGTCCTACAGGATTGATGTTTTCAATTGTGTAGAGCCGGAAGCTGGGATGGTCTACTCGCATTTCAACAATGCTGTTTCTTTTGGATGTGTTGCACAATACTGGTCACGGGCTTGTCGTACTTTATCCAAATGCGCCCCAATGTCTGCCGCGTTTAAATCGACGCCAAAATCACTGTCAACGTTTTGAGGGGTGGGCGAGAATAGCTTAAAAAGAATTTTTTTGCCGACAACCGGGCGATAATGAGCTTGTTCCCAATAATTTTGCATGGTCGCCTTTCCAGTCGCCTGGGGGATTTCTTCAGTGGTAATGCTGTTAAAGCCGGAAAAATCCATTAGCCGAATATCGCAGCCCGATTGTTTATGTTTGTCGATTATCTTAACCAGCGCTCGCTTCCAGTTTTCCATATCTTGCCAGGGCTTTGAGTGATAAAGCTCGTCCAAGGCATGGATAGGTTGAACGAAAAACCGGAATGCCGTGCCCTGTGAGCAAAAGTCATTGATAACGGAATCCAGCTTTTGAAAGGCTCTGTCGAATTTAGGCTTTTCTTCGCCTGAATTACCTTTCAATACCACGTCAAAAGCCTTCGCCGTGCCGCCTTCGATCGCCATCGTGTAATCTTTACATGGCGAAGGTCTTTGTCCAAAAACAGCTAAAGTTGACACACAAGCTTGCTCAGATTTTCCTCTTAAAACAGCAATCGTCTCGTTAGTCATATCCATTGACATCGAGCGCTTAATGTTAAGCAGAGTGCGCCATAGCGGATAGAGGGAGCTTTGTGCAACTAAAGTTCTGTCAAAATCCGTGTTACCTATCCCTTCTGAAAATAAATAGCCATAGTCAAGACCCCAAACAACAATCTCAGGACGATTGAAGACACTGGTATGCTTTAACATTGCCATGGCATCACCCAAAGAGCCGCCACTCAGGGTAAGACTAAAAACTCGTTTACCCGGAAACAAATCTACCTGGGTTGGCAAACCAGCCTCAGCCCGGGAACTTCCCAGATAAATGACTTCTGGTTTATAACGTGATGCCGCATAGGTTTTTACCCAAGGAGTTAATTTTTGCCAGCCGGGGTAGAGCCGATTAATTAATGGCGTGTTCCACTGATGAATCAGATAAGGGTCAACCACATAATTCAAGGTAGTAATGCCAGACAGCAGCAATACGACTGCACCGCTTAATGTCCAAAGGTAAGTTCTAAAATCAACGGTGATAAATGAAGACGACATAGCAATTTAAAATTGAAAATAAAGAAACTCACTGCCCCGATTCATATTCAATACGCACAGTATAAAAAGTAACGCCATCATTAGCGACCAAAGCAGCGTAGGTGACCAGGAAATACGGATTAATGACGGCAGAGGATTAATTTTGTCATAACAAGGATCATAACGAAGAAATAGCTCTTGCGTATTAGGCATGCAAAAAATAATGAATGCGCCCAGGATAATCAGCGCGTGACCGATAGTATTAACATCGACAGCCAAGGAAATTCCATGCTTGCCTGCCATGCCCGCCAGCACATTCAGCGCGATACTCACATCAGGTGCGCGGAAAAAACACCAGCCCACTACCACGGCAAAAAAAGTGAGCATACCCGCTAGAAAGTCAGGCATAGCAGCCAATGGCTTAGTGGTTTTAGACATTAAAAATTGCCACGCATGATTAATGCAAAGATACAAACCATGCAGTCCGCCCCATATAACAAATGTCCAGTTTGCACCATGCCATAAACCGCCAAGCAACATGGTCAACAGTAAATTGCGGTAACGATTTAATGAGCCATGACGGTTACCGCCTAAGGGAATATAAAGGTAATCGCGGAGAAATCGTGACAGCGACATGTGCCAGCGTTGCCAAAATTCGCTAATGCTGGTGGCTTTGTAGGGCGAATTAAAATTAAGTGGTAATTTAACACCCATCAAGCGCGACAAACCAATCGCCATATCGGAATAACCGGAAAAATCAAAATACAGCTGCAGGCTATAAGCCAATAAGCCAAGCCATGCTTCAATAAATTGCGGGTTATGACCTGAAAATACCGGAGCGACCAGGGGCGAAAGATTATCAGCAATTAAAACTTTTTTAGTTAACCCCAAGATAAATATGGCAGTACCAACCGCAAAGTTTTCTGCCTTAAGCTTATAATTTTCATCATTGGCAAATTGCGGCATCATTTCTTTGTGATGTAGCACGGGACCGGCAATCAAATGCGGGAAATAAGTCACAAACAAGCTGTAATGAATAAAGCGAAATTCTTTTACTTTATCCTGATAGGTATCGACCAGAAAAGCGATTTGTGTAAAGGTAAAAAAAGAAATGCCGACAGGCAGTATCACTTTCAGCACGGGTATTTCACCGCCGGTCATGCTATTAATGGATGAAATAAAAAAATCGGCGTATTTAAAATACCCCAAAAGCAGCAAGTTGACTGTAATAGCGACCATCAACCATCGCTTGCGTGATGGTTGATGGGCATGAGCAATGCGCCACCCTGTCCAGTAATTAAAGAGAATTGACGCTAACAATAACGGTAAATAATGATAATCCCACCAACTATAAAACAGCAGTGATGCCAGCGTCAGCCAAACCGCCGCCCATTGAGTACTCTTGTGACTCAACAAAAAGTAACCGATTAAAGTGATGGGCAGAAAGGCAAAAATAAATGCAAATGAGTTAAAAATCATAGTGCTATGTGGAATAAAAGAGAGGGGCAGCAATAGTTTTTCACAAAGGAAAAATCGGTAGCGCGTGGGTTTGCAATAGAATACGCTAACGTAAAGCCGGGCATAAAAAACATGCCCGACTACTCGTTTGCACTTAAAGCTGCTCGTAAATCAGGAGCAAGCTATGGTTATGATTATGCCGCTTTTGGCGGCGCACAGGATACGCAACCTTTTCATGGCTGGTTATTTGAAATTGACATGGAGCCTGGTAAGGCTTCTTAACACAATCACACTTCTCCCTGAGCTTTCGGCTTCGTTCAGGATAGCCCTGTTGAAGGCGGTTACCAGGTGTTTTGCAAATATCTCTAATAATTACTCACTAAACGCATCAATATGGTAAGCCTCTATCATGGTTTTATTCTTGCCCCATATCGTAGAGGCCACATATAGATTATTACCGTGGATTAATGGAAAAGAATCATGCTGCCCTGTCCCTTTCAACGCTTGCTTAGCCACAAGTGCGCCATCTTTTATACGAACTCCATAAACCGTTCCAGGATTACCGGTGTCTACAACCCAGATTATGGTATCGCCGTTTTTGCCCAGTTTAGCGATGGTGGGTAGTGACGTATGGTACCTGAACGATTGAACGGCTTCAGGACTTGAAGGATCGGGAAATTGCCAAAATCGTTTAAATTTTGGCTGGCCTTTTTCCAGCACAATCTTTAACGCTATCAGTCCCGCGGGATGAGTTTTATCAGCGACAAAAGTAGGAATTACCACAACCGGGTCTTTATCAATGAAAGCAAGAGCGGGTTGAGTGACAATCATGCCCATCCAGCCAAACTTACATTTATCGGTTTTGGTTCCGCAAATATCAACAATTTGAAGGCGATCATATTGAGTTCCCAGGTGCTCCGCATCGATTAAATAGACACCGCCATCCTTACCCGGCTGCACCAGTACAGAATGCCCACTATCCATGTCTACTTTAACCGGCGCACTGGCGCCCAAATCATAATCCATTCGGGCCAGACATTCCCAGAAGGATTTATTATCACATTCCCCGCCAGCAGGTCTTAAAGGGGCGTCACCTTCCAACAAACGGGGAATGAACAAATTCTTGCAGGAGGCCATGCAGGCCTTATCCGGATTTACCGGATTAAAATTCGCGCACAACTTGGCATCGCAACCGGCATCAAATTGCAGACCGGGCTTTAAGCGCATAACCGTATTGGCATAATCATGCCGGCCAAGATCAATTTGTCCGTTACCCGTAGGAACAAACAATTCATACTCATCACCAGAAGGATAAATTTGAGGGCCTGCGGGTGTCCACATACCACCGCCGCATATCATTTCCGTATTACCATACGTTTCTGTCACCGGGCATTCTGCTTCCGGCGTTGTTAACAGCACACTACTTATTGCAGGTTTTGCTTTCGTGTTTCCACCTTGCTTGGGGGCGTGCCAGGCATCCATATCAATTTCAAAAAGCCAGCCATGATAGGGCATTTCATCGAGAGTATTGCCAAAAGCTGCATATAGGTAACCCAATTTAGATCCCGGTTTGAGCGCATGCTTTAGCGCTGAATGCGAAAAGGCTTTAGGTGGATCAAATTTTACAGTTCCAACTCCGTCAACCGCGGGTTTTTCGGCAGACAGTACCAGCACAGGAAAAGTTTCGTCCAGTCGTTTTTTAGTAAGATCAATAACTGCTAAACGATGACTGGTGCGCACACTTTTTTCCAGGCATTGATAAATAATAACCAGTTTATCGCCTATTTTTGCAGGCGTTGAAATAATTTGAGCCTGCTTGCATTCAGGTGTCGGCACATTGATTTGCCACTCCAAAGCGCCCGTTTCGCCATCCAGTGCTGCAATAATGCCATTTGAAACGGACACTAAGACTTTCGGCTTGCCTTGCGACAAATAGAGCAGCGGAGAGGCAGCAATCATGGCATCAAAGGTGACCGAGGGAAAAGTCTCGGTAGGAAAGAGTCTTTCTAACTTGAAGTGTTCCGGTTGGTTTGACTCGGTACGATAAAGACTGGTACAACTTATTAAGGCGATGCCGGCTAATATGGCGATAGCCGCAGAAAAAAGATGCAATGCGAAGGTTTTGTTCAAACGTTACTCTTTACGGTGAAGAAAAATTGAGTAAGGATTTTACAGATGATCCATGACGATGTAAAACATACTCACAACGTTGTTCCGGTAGGGATTCGCTTCGCTCTCCACGGCTTACGGCAAGCTATCCTGTCTGTCGCCCCTCGGGCTAATGCAAATCTGTTCCAGACAGATTTGTGCTGGTCTCGTTAGAGTTCAAAGGGAATCCAGACGCCAGGCATGGAAAGCCCTAATTCGGAACCAAAGAGGGTAAGCTAATCCAAAGTGGCCCCATCAAACATACATGCTATATTTAATCATTACCCTATAATATTGATGGGCACAGCCTTTCTTTTGCCAATCCACACTGACTTAAATTCACTAAAAATCTCAGCTTTATGCCTAAAAAATGCCAAATTCTAATATAATGCCCCTTATTTATTCGTTTATTTTTCAGGAATCCATAAATGAACCCAGCTGAATGGTTTACCGAACAAGTTCCAGGCGCTGAAACGGCCTTTTCATTAAAAATCAAACAAAAAGTACACGAAGAACAATCTGAATTTCAACACCTTGAAATTTATGAAACCGAAACTTTCGGTAACTTGATGGTGATAGATGGCTGCACCATGGTATCAACCCGCGATAACTTTTTTTATCACGAAATGATGAGTCATCCGGTTTTGTACACACATCCAAATCCAAAAAGAGTCTGGATTATCGGTGGCGGTGACTGCGGCACGTTAAAAGAAGTGTTGAAACATTCATCGGTGGAGCATGCTGTACAGATTGATATTGATGAGCGCGTCACCCGTTTGGCGGAAATTTATTTCCCCGAGTTATGCGAGTCCAATAATGATCCAAGAGCCGAGTTGAAATTTATCGACGGCATTAAATGGGTAAAAGATGCCGCGCCTGATTCAGTGGATATTATTATCGTTGACAGTACCGACCCGATTGGCCCGGCAGAGGGCCTGTTCAGTGAAGCATTTTACCGCGATTGTTTTAACTGTCTCTCGGAAAACGGTATGGTTGTGCAACAAAGCGAGTCGGCTTTATATCATTTGAAGCTCATCGGCGATATGCGCAACGCCATGAGTAGCGCCGGTTTTAGTCATTTACAGACCTTGTTTTTCCCACAATGCCTGTATCCTTCCGGCTGGTGGAGCGCTACGATTGCAAGTAAAGTTGACTTAACAACATTCAGGGAACAGGAGTCGGCAAACAAGTCTTTCGATACTGTTTACTATAATGTCGATATCCACAAAGCGTCTCTAGCGCAGCCTGAGTTTTTCAAAAAAGAATTTGCTTTATAAATAGCACAGTAGGTTGGATTGGTGTTTTTCCAGCCCAACATTTGCTGTACCTAAATGTTGGGTTTCGAAAAAATGCAACCCAACCTACAAGTCCTTGATAATGTGAGATTACCATAATGTTTGATCCTAAAGCTATTGATGATATTGCCAGTCGTTTGGCTGGCGCGATTCCCCCCGGCTTGAATAACCTGAAAGAAGATCTGGAAAAAACTTTCCACGCTATTTTACAAGGCGCGTTAGGTAAGCTGGATTTGGTTACCCGTGAAGAATTTGAAGTACAAAAGATGGTGTTAGCAAAAACCCGCTCAAAACTGGAAGACCTGGAAAAGCGCGTTGCTGAAATGGAACAGAACGTTCTTAACAAGGCTGAAATGTAACTACAATCGTTATCTGGCTACCCTTAGCCAAGGATTGTAGGTAGGCCATGCCCTCGATCGATGAGGGGCTAACCTGCAATAGTTGCCAAAATGTCGCGGGCGCAGTTCGCTCCTACAATGCAATAATCCTTAATTGTGGGCTGCGAAACCTCTGTCCGGGAATTCTAAAGAGAATTGACATAATCGGCATTTATGGTTGGAGTGCGAGGGATTTATAGTGGTAATACAGAAGTACAATAGCTATTCAGGATCACCATGGGCTTAGCGGTTATCTACAGCCGAGGTCGTTCAGGTATAGAAGCCCCCTTGGTAACGGTTGAAGTTCATATTTCCAATGGCTTGCCTGCACTCAATATGGTCGGCCTGCCGGAAACTGCGGTTAAAGAAAGCAAGGACCGTGTTCGTGGCGCAATATTAAATTCCCGGTTTGAATTTCCCGCCCAACGCATCACCGTCAATCTGGCGCCAGCGGATTTACCCAAGGAAGGCGGTCGTTTTGATCTAGCCATCGCTTTGGGGATTTTAGCAGCATCGGGCCAAATCCCTACTGCCAACCTTAAGCATTACGAATGTATAGGCGAACTGTCCTTGGGGGGAGAATTACGTCCCATCAACGGCGTTCTTCCTATCGCTATACAGGCCAGAAATCAGCAAAGAAAACTGATTTTACCCAAAGAAAATATCGCGGAAGCCGCTCTGGTTAAGGGGATTGAAATTATTCCAGCAGTACATCTGTTAGAAGTCTGTGCTCATCTGAGTGGACAGACGCAAATACAAATCGAATTTCAACAAGCCGAACAACCTGCGCCCACAGGCGACCTTGATTTTGCTGATGTACATGGTCAATATCACGTTAAGAGAGCCTTTGAAATTGCTGCGTCTGGGGCACATAATTTAATAATGTTAGGTCCTCCCGGCACAGGTAAATCCATGATTGCCTCACGTTTGCCTACTATTTTGCCGTTGTTGACAGAACAACAGGCTCAGGAAACCGCAGCCATCGCCTCGATTAGTGATCAAGGCCTGGATGTCGCCAATTGGTTAAAGCCACCTTATCGCGCACCGCATCACTCCGCATCAGCAGCGGCTCTGGTCGGTGGCGGCAGCAATCCAAGGCCGGGCGAAATATCGCTCGCACATAACGGCACCTTATTTCTCGATGAATTGCCCGAATTTGATCGTAAAGTATTGGAAGTCTTACGCGAGCCGCTGGAGACCGGGCACATCACTATTTCGCGCGCAGCCCGACAAGTCGATTTTCCCGCACGATTTCAACTTATCGCCGCCATGAACCCTTGCCCTTGCGGCTATTTAGGTGACGCATCAGGGCGTTGCCATTGCACATCGGAACAGGTCATGCGTTATAGAGCAAGAGTATCAGGACCTTTGCTGGACCGCATTGATATGCACCTGGAAGTGCCCCGCATATCCCATGAAGTGTTACGCAAAGGTTCGCCAGAAGGCGAGGAAAGCAGTGCAACAATCAGAGCGCGCGTTGTCGCTGCACGTAATATCGCTTTAGCGCGAAGCGGTAAAGCCAATTCGGCATTAACCGCAAAAGAAGTTAAAAAGCTGTGCGTCTTGTCCGAGCAAAGCCACCAGCTATTAGAACAGGCCATGGATAAATTCGGTTTGTCACACCGTGCTTATCATCGGATTTTAAAACTGGCTCTGACTATTGCTGACTTGGCACGCTCTGAGCATATAGAAATCAAGCATTTGAGTGAAGCAATTAGCTATCGTAAGCTGGATCGGAGTACGTAGGGTAGGCATAGCCAGCGCAACGTAATCCGGATCAAACAAGCCCAAAATAGGAACGCGGCTCTTATCCTGCCTGACTATTTAATTTTAACAAGTTCCTTGCCATCGGTAGAGAAGTGGCAAATACCCGTAGCAAAATTATCGCAATCCTTCGATTGTTCAATCTTCGCGCCATTCGGAGTAAGATGAACTTTCAGCTCGCAAAAAGTAGCTTCGCCTTCGGAATGTTTTTTCATAACCAATTCGTTTGCGCCCAAGATCTTGGCTTCGCCTGAAACTTCACCAGAACAGGGTTTACTGCCAGCTTCATTGGCATTCGGTTCAAAGTCGACATCCGCGCTTACTTTTATCTCATCATTGATTTTTGTGATTTTTAAGTGTTGAACATGGTTTCCATCCCGCAGCACATAATGATCGGTGGCCGCAAAGGCACTGCCGGAAACCAGTATCGCGGCTGTAAGAAACAAACTTTTTTTCATGGTATTACTCCTAATGTTTATTGGATTTTGTTAATCAGGAAGTTGGACATACGGCACGAGGTTTGATGCTTATCACACCTCATTTTTTTATTGGTTTGGCCCAACATTATTCCAAACCATTTTACCTTACTGCAAGCTTTTACGAAAAGACTGTAAAACATCAAAATCCGTAAAGCCTAAATAGCGTATCCTAAAACGTGTTATTGCCGTTATCTATAGACCGTGATTCAAATCCAGGATATTAGCTTCATTCGGAGCATCCGATATAGCGTAGTCTGCAAAATTCAGTGACAAATTGATCAGAAGTCCTATGTTAGAATCAATTGAATGGCTTACTGCTGACAGCTTTTTCGGTTATCTAAAATGGAATTTATACTTATCCGGGTAGACGAAAAGATACACGGTGCTTACTTTGCCAAGCTAGTGAATGTCAATTCACGCAACAAAAACCATTTCTAATTATTAATATGAATCGCACAATTGCCAACATTATCATAGACATTGTCGCCGCATTTCTGTTTCTGAGCATGATTGCGACGGGTTATATCCTGCGTTTTCCGTTGCCGCCAGGTAGCAACAAAACTTTAAGTTTGTGGGGTTATACCCGCCATCAGTGGGGCGACGTACATTTCTGGATTAGTATGGGTCTGTTGGTGGTGCTTGTTGTTCATTTAGTGCTGCATTGGAATTGGATAGTTACCGTCATCGGTAAACGCTGCCATTTGGTAAAAACTGCGCACCCTTCATTAGTCCGCAGTGGTATCTTAACAGGCGGTATTGTAATCCTTGCGATTACACTCTTTGCGTGGATCGCTCAAAATAGCGTTAAAGAAACAGCCAGGCCAATGCGAGGAAAACACATGGCGCATAGTAGTCAGGTTAACGAATCTTTAGACACCGCTCAGGTACAGAGCAATATCGGTCAAGTGAATCTAGAGTTTTGGAAAGATGCCTATCCAATATTCGAGAAAAATTGCCTGTCATGCCACGGTCCACAAAAACAGTCAGCCAATTTTCGTGTTGATCGCAGCGAAGATTTTTTCGGTAAAAATGGGCGGGAACCACTGGTTTTCCCAAAACAGAGCTCTAAAAGCCCGTTAATCGCGATCGTCTCCGGTATAAGAAAAGATATGCCTATGGCGGATATGCACAAACTTTCCGAGCAAGACATAGTGATACTCAAAGCCTGGATAGACTCAGGAGCCGAGTGGACTGAAAAAGCCGCTGCTAAGAATTAGGTATAATGGTGCATACAACGTAAGCTGTAATTTTCACAAGAACAGCCTTACCATAGTCGACTGTACGGGTTACAACGCTCTAAATCTAAGGTATCTGCAATAACACTACCGGGTTAAGCAAAACTGACTCGACCTACATATCACAATGGCCAAACTAAACCCCCAACAACAAGCCGCAGTTAAAGCAATAGACCACCCCTTATTAGTGCTCGCCGGAGCAGGCAGCGGTAAAACGCGGGTGATTACCGAAAAAATTGCTTATCTGGTCAAGCAAGGCTTGCCTGCACGGCACATTGCGGCTGTGACTTTTACCAACAAAGCTGCCCGGGAAATGAAAAGCCGGGTTTCCAGACTGCTCGATGATACACAGATTCGCGGCTTGCGGGTCTCTACCTTTCATTCATTAGGTCTGGATATATTACGTAAAGAGCACAAAGCGCTGGCTTATAAAGCCGCCATTACATTGTTTGATGAACAGGATAAACAAACACTGCTGAAAAACCTGATCAGTCACGGTACAAAAGACTGTGATATCGATAATGTTGATCGCTATGCTCATCAAATCGGCCAGTGGAAAAATGCCTTTGTCACCCCGGAACAAGCGCTAACTTTAGCGACCTCCGACCAGCATCCGGCAGCCGGGCTTTACAATGAATATACCCGCAGTTTAAAAGCCTATAATGCCGTCGATTTTGATGATCTGATTCTGCTGCCGGTGTTGCTGTTTCAACAACATCCCGCTGTTTTGGAAAAATGGCAAAACAAAATCCGCTATTTGCTGGTGGATGAATACCAGGATACCAACATCACTCAATATCAGTTGGTTAGATTAATCGCGGGGGCGTTGGGACGATTTACTGTAGTGGGTGACGATGACCAGTCCATTTATGCATGGCGCGGGGCGCAACCGGAAAATCTGGTGCAATTGCAAAAGGATTATGCCCGTCTGCAAGTGATTAAACTTGAGCAGAATTACCGCTCGACCGGACGCATACTCAAGGTGGCCAATCATCTTATCTCCAATAATCCCCATGCTTATGAAAAACGGCTCTGGAGCGAATTGGGCTACGGCGATCCATTGCGGGTTTTAAGCCATAAAAACGACCAGGTTGAAGCCCAGCAAATCGTTTCAGAAATCGTTCACCATAAATTCAAAACCGGTAGCCGATATCAGGATTATGCGATTTTATACCGTGGCAATCATCAATCCAGATTGTTTGAGCAAGGCTTAAGGGAAAATAACATCCCTTATTTCATCAACGGCAGCACGTCGTTTTTTGCCTATTCGGAAATCAAGGACATACTCGGCTATCTGCGTTTATTTGTGAATCAGGATGACGATGCCGCCTACTTACGCATCATCAATACCCCAAGGCGTGAAATCGGCCCAACTACGCTGGAAAAACTGGGCACTTATGCGAATGATCGGCATATCAGCTTATTTGCCGCCAGTACCGAGCTGGGCTTAACCCAAAAACTATCCGAAAAATCCATCCAGCGGCTACAGAAATTCCATGATTGGGTTATCGATACCGCTGATCGTATTGAGCGCGGCGACACCTTTGCCGTCATCGAGCAGGTTATTAATCAAATCGGTTATGAACAGTTTTTAAAAGAAGACAGTAAAACCAAAGAGTCTGCCGACCGTAAAATAAAGAATGTCTATGATCTGATTGAATGGCTTAAACGCATCGCCGACAAGGAGGCGGGCTGTCAGAAACCTCTGGCTGAAATCGTCTCCAAAATCATGCTGATGGATATTATGGAAAAAAACCAGGAAGCAGAAGTCAGCGACCAGGTCAGTTTAATGACGTTGCACGCCGCAAAAGGGCTGGAATTTCCACATGTTTTCCTGATCGGCATAGAAGAAAACATTCTGCCCCATCAAAGCAGTATTGAAAGCGACAATATAGAAGAAGAACGCCGCCTTGCCTATGTGGGCATCACCCGCGCCCAGCGCACCTGTACCTTCAGCTACTGCACGCACCGTAAACGTTATGGTGAAATCAGTGAATGCGAACCCAGCCGCTTTTTAAATGAATTACCTGCAGATGATCTGGAATGGATCAACAAAAAACAGTTGACCCCGGAAGTTATCAAGGAGCGCGGCAAAGCCAATCTGGCAAACCTGAAAACAATGTTATCGTAAACGCCCTGCTGATCAGTTATAATACGCCGCTCACGCGCCCGTAGCTCAGCTGGATAGAGCGCAGCCCTCCGGAGGCTGAGGTCAGAGGTTCGAATCCCCTCGGGCGCGCCAATACTGCCACAAGACCCCTCTAGGAGGCTGTCCGAGAATAGCTTGGGATACTAAATTTATCTCCTGCCGCCTTTAAATACTTACAAAAATCCATTAAAAATTAATGAAAACAATAAGTTGATATATAATTGCGTTTAAAGTAGCCACTGGGTAACGCCATGACAATTCTTCTCAAATCAAGCCCTGTTGAATTTAATCAACACCTGCTACTTCCCAGCAATATTTTTGATCTGCTTCCCAAAGACCATGATTGCTATCTCTATACGGAATTGTTTCAGATGCTTGATACCTCTCCCATTGAGAGCCGCTACCAAGTTAAAGGGCAGAACGCCTATCACCCCAAGCTAATTGTTTCGATTCTGATCTATGCCTACAGCCGTGGTGTTTTCAGCTCCCGACAAATCGAAAGACGCTGTCATGAAGTTTATCCTTCATGTTCATCGCGCAAATGAACGGCCCCCATTTTCGAGTCCTCAGCGACTTTCGAAAAAACCATGGCGATTTTTTTCAAGATTGCTTTAAGCAAACCGTCACACTGGCGATGGAGTTGAAGTTAGCTTCCTTAGGTCATATCAGTCTGGATAGTTCCAAGTTCAAGGTTAACACGTCTAAACACAAAGCGATGGACGTTTAAAAGAAAGGGAGCAAGCCTTATGCGCTGAAATTGATGATCTGATTGAGAAAGCTAAACGCTGCGACCAAAAAGAAGACAACGCCTACCAAGAAAAAACCGGTCATGAAATCCCAGACGATTTGAAGTTCAAAGAAGGCCGGCTGCTAAAATTCAAGCCGCCCAAAAAGCGCTTGAGCAACGCGAAGAACCGCTTAACCCGGGTACAGTCAGCGACGACTCCAAGCAAATCAGCTTTGCCGATACCGAGGCCCGCCTCATGGGCAAGCAAGGCAGCTTCGCTTATGCCTACAACGCCCAGATTAGCGTTGACGCCGTTTG
This sequence comes from uncultured Gammaproteobacteria bacterium, assembly GCA_963849195.1. Lineage (GTDB taxonomy): Bacteria > Pseudomonadota > Gammaproteobacteria > Methylococcales > Methylomonadaceae > Methylobacter_C. The sequence goes on along the minus strand of CAWKGQ010000016.1, from coordinate 14,817 downwards.
GCAAATCATTGTCGGTCAGCATATCAGCCAAAATGCCAACGACAAACAAGAAGTCGAACCCGCGCTGCACGCGCTGCAAGACACCACCGAGCGATTACCCGACCAAGTCAGCGCCGATAATGGCTATTGGTCGGGCGGTAATCTACTCGCCTTCGATCAATGATCAGTGAATCCAAAGACGGCAGCCGGATATACCAGGGGCGCGATGAAGTCTGTGAGACGTGTTCACTCAAGAGTCGTTGCTGCCAATCCGGCAAAGGTTACGCGCGCACGATCAGCACCGATAACAAAGAGTCGCTACGGCAAGACATGAATCGTAAAAGGGAGACCGTTTCAGCCCAAGCTGTTTATAAGCAACGCAAAGTCATCGTAGAACCCGTATTTGGCTAAATCAAAAATAGTGGTTTTCGTGGCTTCAGTGTTCGCAGTAAAGATAAAGTCGCGGGTGAATTTTCAATAGTCTGTGCCGCACACAATTTCAAAAAAATTGCCAAAGCCATTGTTACGGGATTAATCCGTCCAGCGTTTGGAAATTACACTACAAACCCTGCAGTATAAGTAAAAGTCACTGGATAAGTCCGTTATGAGCGAGCCATAGCGACCGCACTGAGACTATTTGCGTCACGTTAATTACTTGTTGTCTGGAAAATTTTAAATTTCTCTAAAATCCAAGAGGCACTGCTCGTTCAATAGCCTTATTCTCGGACAGCCTCCTAGTAGTCTCTTTTGCACGATCTCCGGTTACTACATAAAGGATTAATCGCCAGGGGCACCAACGCGCCAAGCCCGATTCCGTCATATTGGCGTTGCATAATGAGAATTGCTGGTTATAAATAAATTACCAAGCAAAAATAGCCTCGGCTCAGAATTCACGTTGATCCCTCCGAGCTAAGGCTATAGCCCCATCGCAGATCAAACGCTGAATTTCCACATTAGGCAATTAGCCTTCTTTAGGCTTAAAGCGATTGTATTCATTCAATTCTTTAATCTTTGATTTTGCCACATGATAGAAGTGTAGTCGCTATGGATACCGAAAAAATCAGCTTTTAGCATGTACGACCAATTAGCGTTTCTAAGTCACTGGATAGAAATAAAACTTAAAAAACCTAAGTTAGATAAGTTACTGATGTTACGCACCCGCTGCCTAAAATACGTATCATTTCGAGATGGAAAAAAGTTCGTTTCATTAAAACATTTACATTTTTTGGCGAGCTAATAGAGCCGCAAACACCCTGCAAAAATTGACCTTCTACAAGCCTATACGCTTAACCAACATGGGCGTTACTACCGTGTGCGAATAGCTGATTTTGCCGTTGCTGTGGGTTTTACACGAACAGCATGGACCGTAAAGGCTTGTTGATGAAACGTATTGAGTTTCAGACAAGCTAGCACAATCGGTTGTCTACCGTGCGAAAGAAATCGATTACGCCCGCATATTGAAAACCGTCAAAGACAACATCAAACAGCAGAAGTACCGCAGGCGGTTCGACGGTATCAAGCAACGTGCGGATGTGATTGTCTGTCGGGATGAAAGGAAACACTGAACAGAGTTTGAACGTTGTTTTTCCCTTGGGTCTCCTGCATTTTTCGCTGAAAATCTAGAAAAGAGGGGCTTTGCACAGGGCAATCGCGCTTAAATCAGCTTGACTTTTATAATCATCGCCCACCGCTGCGAGACAATCGAGGTAGAACAGCCGGTTACCCGACTGCCCCCCTCACAGATCCCGGCGTGCGGAATTACCGCACCAGGCTCTTCAAAACTGCTCGCGTTGCACCCGGCACTTATATGACGATTCTTAGAGAGCATGAAGTATGCGCGGTTTGACTATTCCAAAGCACTTTACCCGTTCCATAAATCCTCCCCATTTGTAGCTTTTGCGCTGACTACGCCGGTTAAGCCATTTGAAAAGTAGACCTATTACCTGATAAACAAAGCTGTTCAGACTTTGAGAGTTTCCTGTCACACCGTAGTAGTTATAGTAACCGACTAATTTTCTATTCAGTATTGCAAAGAGTATTTTCTTCGCTAAACCACTGTGTTTCTGAAACCATGCTTTGAAATTCGCTAGCGATGTTCTGAGTTTGTTCCTGGATGTTCGGCGCATCAAAAGCGGTTTTCTGCTTCGCCCCACAATCCACCGGAACTCAAATCCCAGAAAATCAAACGTCGTCTTAGCCAGAGCTTTGCAGTGACTGAGCTCGATAATCTGAGTCTTATCCGCTACCACTTCGAGACCAAAACGAGCTAACCTCTGAATCAACGCCTTGTAAAAGCGTCGTGCATCTTTGTCATGTTGAAAAGCGCAGACAAAATCATCCGCATAGCGACATAAATAGGCATGCCCTGTGCCGTATGTCCGCACTGTTTCTTCAAACCACTCATCCAAGACAGTGTGAAGATAGCTATTAGCCAAAATGGGTGAAGCGACTCCCCTTACACAAAAGAGAACTTTTATCGCTTTGTGCCGTATCTTGCTGGGTAGGCGATTTAGATGTTTTCGGATTGCCGACTGCCGGCGTAGCCTGTACCGTAATCGAATGCTTGATCGTAATCAAATCTTTTCCCACAATGACCTCTTTGACCAGCAGCCTCATGACCTTTTGGCGCTGACCAATGTCGAGGGTATCGGCATTTGAGCGCAACTCTTCCTGATAGGCTGTAAGTAATCTCTCCATACTTTTGCGTACGCGAATTAAATCGCGGTTCAGCGTTTCCAGTCGGCGTTTGGTTGGGCTGGAATCTCGGGCGGCTTCTAGTCGGCGATTCAACTCGTTTTGAATCAGTGTCGGGCTCTCCAGTAGGTGCAGAATTTCGTTCCAAACCAGTTGATCTAGTAAATCCTGGCGAATGGGTTTTTCATCACAGAGGGCTTTTCCTCCATGGCGATAAGCGTCAGAACCTGTACAACGGTAGTAGTAGATTTTACGTGCCGATGTCCGTGACGAATTTCGATAGAGGGCATAGCTACACTGGCGACAATGCACCAGACCCTGGAGAATACTGGGTTCAATGGTACGTCGTGGCCCATGCTGTTTGTTATAGGTCAGTTTTTCCTGTGACAAGGCGAAGGTTTCTTCACTGACCAAAGCGGGTACCGGAATTTCTATCCATTCGCTATGTGGAAGTTCTATGTTAGCACTATTACGAGATGATATGCCGCCGCGCAGCCGCAGTGGTCGGGTAATACGTTATCCATAGGGCGCGCCACTCAATACGCTGACTTCACCTTGTTTTGCCCGAGGCCGCTTACCGCGCCGTGAGCGTTCCAGAATTTGCGCCCGCTCGTATTCGGCAATCATACCCTGAAACTGTATCAGCAATTGATCTTCCGGGGTGCCTGAGTGCGGCGCTTTGATGAATACCATCTCGACACCATGCCGAGCCCGTTCTTCAGTCAGCAAAACCTGGTAAGCGTATTTGCGGCTCAATCGATCTGGGGATAGCGCCAGAACCGATTGAATTTGACCCTCTGCGGCTAAATCCCGGATTCGCGGGGGCCCTGGCCTGATTAAATTAGCCCCACTATAACCTTCATCTTCGCTTACCCATTCATCCGGTACCTGGTAATTTTCTTGGCGGGCAAACTCTATCAGCGCCGCCGTCTGGCAGGCTTGCGTCTTCTCCTCCTTCTGCTGATCCGAAGAAACGCGGGCATAAATGGCTGCTGTTTTCATGGCTTTCGCCTTTTAGTCCTGTGGATTCATCAATACGGCGTTCCCGGTTAGGAACCAGAATGGCAAATGCTTGCTCCAGCTTGGTGGCTTGCAGACGATCAAAAGCATATTCCAACTCAATATCATGACTTCGCCAGGAGCGGTTAGCCATGGCGGTGCAGCTTGTCGAGAAAACTGACGATGGCCTGCGCCACTATCTCGCCTATCGTCATACCGCTGGCTTGTGCATACGACCGAAGCTGGCTCACAACATTTGCGGGTATTTTGATCGTAATTGGGATAGCGGGTGAAGCGACCCAGACTGGCGCATCGATTTCCTGAGCATCCTGAAGGTATCGGTAAGCTTGTCGGCGTGATAAACCAAACTGTTGGGCCAATATTTCGGCTGCTTCGGCTAAGGTATAACCCTTCGCCAGCAAGTCGAATGCGGCATTCAGCCGGTGAGTTTTGTCGGTGTTTGAGGATCGCGTCATGAGACATATATTTATTACCTTTTACGTCTCATGTCAATCAATGAATTTGATCGGCAGAATGAAATTTGCCGCTCAAACTCAACGTTCTCTTTTGTGTCTATGGCGTAGCATTTCCGCCTTGTGGCGTCCCTATCAATGGGTGTATCACCTGACCATCGGCTTCCAATATGCCCACTTTCAACCATTTACGGGTAAGATTCATGAACGCTTTATCATCCACTCGCTTTTCTATCATACTTATTAGTAAGTCATGGTTTATGTTGTTGAAGAAGCTTTTAATATCAGCTTCGACCACGACATGATACTTGCCTGATTTCAGCTCGCTCGTTAAGTCTTTAACGGCTTTATGAGCGCTTGTTCTAGGTCGGTATCCATAACTACAGGACAAAAAGTCTTGCTCATAGATGGCTTCCAATATCTTCGCTACTGCAAGTTGCAGTGGCTTGTCCGCAATGGCCGGTATCCCTAATGGGCGCAACTGGCCGCCCGCTTTCGGAAACTCTTTTCTAAGAACCCGCTTTGCCCGATACGCACCCTCTTTGACTTGTTGGACGAAGCCGCTATCGCGGCGGAAAAAAACCGCTTAACGCTTAAACTCTAACTGTACTCAATGTCGAGTGCGGTAAATTTGGAGTTTAACATGACTGCTACAGAACAAGCGCGTTTCGATAAATTATACAATCTCCAGCTCAGAACATTGAAGCTTCGAGGAATGAGCGACAAGACTATCGATAGCTACGCACGGGCCGTTCGGCGGGTCTCAAGTTACTTTGATTGTTGTCCCGATAAATTGACCACGGAGCAACTGGAGGGCTATTTTGCCGAATTGGTTGATTCCCATTCCTGGAGCATCGTTAAGATTGACAGGAACGGCCTGCAATTCTTCTGGAAGTATGTTCTTAAAACCGATTGGCAGTGGGTGAACATCATCAAGGCACCTCAGATTCATACGCTTCCCGATGTGCTTACCCTTACCGAAGTGGAACGCTTGATCTTGGCTACGCGTCAGCTTCGTTATCGGGTGTTTTTATTAACCACCTACTCAATGGGGCTGCGCTTGAGTGAAACGCTGGCGTTGCAGGTCGGCGATATTGATGCCCAGCGCAAGCAAGTCCATATTCGTCGTGGCAAGGGGCATAAGGATCGTTTTGTACCGTTGCCTGATCTGACTTATCACGCATTACGGTCTTTATGGCAAAAACATCGCAATCCCTGTTGGTTGTTTCCTAATGCGGCCGGCTCAATGGAAGGTGTGGCTCAGGCTACGTCGCACATGGATCTTGGCGGTACTCAAGCGGCCATGAAAGCCGTCGTGACACAATGCGGCATTAAAAAAAAATTTCAGTCCATTCCCTGCGGCACAGCTTTGCCACACACCTACTTGAGCAAGGCCTAAGCCTTCGCCATATTCAAGGCATACTGGGACACGCCAGTTCCAAAACTACCGAACGTTATACCCAACTCACTGAGGAAACACAGCAAAATGCGCTAGCAACCATTAATCAATTGGTCAGTACGCTGAACCTCAGCCAGCGGGGAAATTAGCATGAAGTTTACTGCCGTTCTCCGTCAATTCGAAGCTGCTTTGAAGGACCACTATGCTGGCAGGCTTTTACCCGGCATGTTTCAGGCTATTAATGCGTTGTTGCGGTGCCGGACTGAGGCGGCAGGAGCGATGAAGCTCCACTGTCCGGACTGTGATGAGGCCTCCTTTCAGCCGCGATCCTGTGGACATCGCAGTTGTTCCCAATGTCAAAACCATGAAACGTCACAATGGCTAGACCGTCAATTCGCAAAGCTATTGCCAGTCGAGTATTTTATGGTGACGTTTACCTTGCCTTATGAACTTCGCTCCCTTGCTTGGCACAACCAAGTAGCTGTTTACAACATCTTATTCGCTTGTGCTACCAGTACCCTGAAAGACTTTGGGCTCAATCCGGCTAATCTGGGGGCCGACATCGGTATGACGGCGGTTCTTCATACCCATTCCAGACGTCTGGATTATCATCCGCATTGCCATGTTATTGTCCCAGGCGGGGGAATCGATAAGCGTCGCAGACAGTGGAAGAAGGTCAAAGGCAAATACCTCTTTAATGAGTTTGCTTTGGCTAAGGTGTTTCGTGCGCGCTGTCTGGAGGCTTTTAATAATGCGAGCCTCACGATCCCTATGGGGGTTCCCAAAGAGTGGGTGGTTGACTGTGCTCATGTCGGACGCGGTAAACCCGCACTGAAATACTTGTCCCGCTATTTGTACCGGGGCGTGATCAGTGAAAATTCAATTGTTTCCGTGCAAGACGGTTGGGTCACGTTTAAATATACGGATAGCAAAACCGGCAAAACGCAATACCGGACGCTCAAAGGCGAGGACTTTTGCTGGCTGGTGTTGCAACACGTTTTACCCAAAGGTTTTCGCCGTATCAGAGACTATGGATTTCTACACGGCAATGCTAAAAAAACGCTAAAACTGGTACAGCTCGTGTTACGGGTAATCATTGAAATTATCAGCCCACGCCCCAGGCCCGGATTTAAGTGCCCGCATTGTCAATCGCCGCTGAATATTATTGGGTTTATTCAACCTCACTGGCAACCCGGATAAGCATTTCTGATTTAACAATCCGCCACACACTTTTATAGAGGCGCCTTGCTGTTTATATGATATAGCGTTCACCATTTTTTACCCAAAAATCAGGGTAAGGCCTCTGCTTGCGTTAAGAAAACGGCGCACCTCTCAGAGTCCTCATTTCTCTCCCACCCAAAAAACATATTTGCTTATCTATTAAGACTCACAATTATTGCCGGGCTCGTCCAACAACCGGATAAGATGGTGGTTCGCTTTGCTCACACAATCTATCCTTATTCGTTGGGCAGGGATGCCCAAAAAAGCTTTCGCAAAAATAGCGACTCCCCCGCAATTCCAGAATGAGGCCTGGATTTTGAGGTCTTTGGTTTGAATGTCCGTTTCGTACCGCTCAGCTTCCTTTTTCGCCTGATCCAGCAGCCTTGAACCAGTTCCGCCACCTGTGTTTTGGAGGCAGCATCGAGGTTCAATTTATCCAATTGGCTCAGCATTTCCATCGCATTATTTTACCATAAAAAAAACCTACAGAGCCTTGATAAATTGCGAGTTTCAAGCGATTTTTTAGTCACTAAAAACGGCTCTAATCAGGCCTCCAAATCGGCTTGCGGTAGCACCGATAAACGTTGCCAATTCCACCCACGCAATCAGCCATTCCCATTGTGTTTGCGTGATCGAGAAACCTTGCTCCTCCGACTTTGGCCAAATGAAATGTCCTTGATGTAAGCGGCGCTGACATAACCATACGCCATTGCCATCCCATAGCAGAACTTTGATACGATTCCCGGCAGCGTTGCGAAAGACAAAGGCTGATCCAGCACAGGGTTGCTGCCCTAAAGTTTACTGAACCAGTGCCAACAATCCCTCGATGCCCCTGCGGAGATCGACAAGCGCTACGCTTAACCAGATAGGCCCTGTCGTACTGATTAGGCCAAGCATTGCAGCAACTCCGCTAACCAACGAGGTGACACCGCTGTGGCTAGCTCAAGCTGAGCGCCTTGCGAAAACCTGTGCATTATGGCGCTTGCTTCGGTAGTCGCGACCGGCGCCGATGGAGCCACTTGGACAGAAATAAATTCGACAGGTACGTTCTTGTTCAAGGATAAATTACCCTGAACACGCCGCGTTCATACTGAAAAGGTTTTGCGATTGATGCCTTGCTGGTGACCATAAGCCGCTTGACTTAAACCACTCTCATGCCAAGCTTCCATGTGCCGCCGCCAATGTGCATGCATTTTCATTACGAATCCTCACTGAAAATTGTGAGAATGCCAGAATTAGGTCAGGCAAACCATGTGGCGCGGTTAGTCCGTCACCAAGAGACCACCTATATTAGCGACTGAGCAATTAACCGGAAGTGTAAAATCCTGTGTAAACTATAGAGTCCGAAGCTGATTAATCGACACCCGCCGCATACTGGGTGTCCGGCAGATGGAAAAGAGAAATAATACGCCGGGTGTTTTGTTTCAACGAATCCAATGCGGAAGTGAGGCGGGGCTTCAAATCCTCCTTGTTTTTCACCGGCTGCTTTCCGATGCGGTTGTTCGTGACCTCGTTCCAAACCTGTTTGTCCGGGTTGTATTCGGGTGCTCACTTCGGCAAGAAGAACACCCGCAATTGGCTCCGGTGCGCCCGCACATAATCTCGCACTTGCTTGGAATGGTGGAAGGTGGCGTGGTCGGCCAACACGATCAAGGGGCGTTTCCTGTCCGCAATCAATCCGCCCAGAAACCCGATATACCGTTCCCCATTGACCGTGCCGTCCTGGATTGAATAGTCCATTTCCCCTTCGGCGGTGACAGCGGACAGCACGTTGTACCCGCCCCTCAGCATGCTGGCCTTGATGACAGGGGTTTCCCCGCTCATCCCCCATGTCCGCCCGTGGCGGGTCATGACCCCCAAGCCTGCCTCGTCCTCAAACGCGATGTCGGCCTCCCTCTTTTCGGCAAGCCTTTGTATCCTTGGGAATTTGTCGTCAAGGAATCGCGCAATTTCCCCTTCGTCCCTTGCCACGTCCTGATATTCGGGTTTCTGGCAGGTCAGCCCCATCGCCTTCAGGTGCTGCCTCACCGCCGTGTCGCTCACCGTCACCCCGAACTTGTCCTGCAATAGGGTGGCCAAAATCGGGCATGTCCATAAGTGCGTGTCGTAGCCGCCCGGCATGTGGCTTTCCAGCGCCTCAAACCCGCCCCCGTCGTATTGTTTCAGCCAGCGGTAAATGCACGAACGGTCAAAATGATAGGCTTCGGCCACCTTTTCCGGGCTCTGGCCCAGCACGCGGACGGCGTACACCGCCATTCTCCGTATAGAGTACATGACATCATCGGGTACTTTTCTTCCGTCTTCCAACCATTCTGGGGTCATAATGCGCTCCGCTACCGCAGGTTACTTTGTATGGGAAGAGGACAATTGCCCGGCATAATAGTTTATTATGTCGCTTGATTAGCTTCTGTATCTATATGACGGCAATCTGCTTTATACCGGATCGACCGTTTGGGGCTTGCCGTGCGATCTTAACAACAGTTGGGTGGACCAGCCTCACAAGGATGTCACCTCGGCATTTAACAGTACCGGCAACAAAGTCTTTAGACAGGACACCCTGGTCGGCGACAAGGGTGAATGTTACTCGCGCATACGGCTTCATTATGATCTGTCAAAACTGATTACCCAGGACCAGTGGAGCTGGATTGGCCCGAACTGCCAGAATCTCTCCAATACGATTACCGATGGTCTTTGCCAAGCGGGCAGCCAACTCAGTTGTACCAGTGATCCGGCCGATGCGTCGGGGTGTTATGTCGATCCGATCTCGCAAGTCATGGTCTGCGCTAACCAGTTGACCCAAGCACCGGTGGCCAGTTCGGCGGGTATTCGTAAGACCTGTATGAGCATCACCGCGTCCGGTCAGTGTGATCTTAACAGCACGGGGCAATGCTGGACGGACACGGCGAGAACGCATTGCCTGACGCCGCCCGCCTCGGGAACCCGGAGCACCGCTTGTTCTGTCTTGGAAAACCAGGGCTGTGCCTTCATTAAAAGCCAATGCCTGGATACGCTGGCCTCAGGCAGCTGCTGGGATAGCGTGGACACTTACGACTGCGGCCAGCAAGTCGATATTCCCGGCATTCAAAGCAGCACGCAGCAACAATGCTCGGGGCCGATTCCGCTGCATGGGCGAAGATTGTATCACCGTGAATCGTACTCAAAGCCAGGATTTCACCAAGGCCGTGGCCTTACTCAATACTGCGCAGCAAATGGCGATGAATTTAAGTTGTGATTACTCCAATGCCAGCCTGCAACAAAAAGATCCCGGTACCTGCGAAGTATTCAAAGGCCAAGGCGCCAGTTGCAAAATGGTCGGGGGAGCGGGGGCGCGGTGACGCTGATCGATTGTTGCAAGACACCGGCCGGCAGTATGGGGCTGGGCCAATATATCGATTTATTGCTGGCCACCAGCCAACTGGATAATGCTGTAATAGCGATGGATGCCACTTCCGCAGTGAGAGGCGCCTGGGAAACCCTGCGCACACCGTTTTCGGTGGCAGGCGATGCCTGGAACAGTTTTCAGGCGGATTTTGCCTCGGGCGTTAACAATTTGGTCGGCTCGGATATGCTCAAAATGCTCAGTACCCTGATGGCTGCCTACACCGCCGTGATGATTGCGATCATGCTTATCCAGATCATCTGGTCGTGCGAGATGCCGGAATACGAATTGGCGGCCAAGAAACAGCTGAAAGTCTGCAAGGACCTGGGCACCTATTGCGACAGCAAGGAACCGATTACCGGCCTCTGTTGGATCCGCAAGGAAAGCTACTGCTGTTACAACTCGCCCCTCGCACGAATCTTGAACGAACAAATCAAACCGCAATTGGGGATGGATTTTGGCACACCCGAAAAGCCCGAGTGTTCGGGGATTAAAGTGGCGGATCTGGACAAAGTCGATTGGAACCAGGTGAACCTGGATGAATGGCTGGGGCTATTGGCACTCACCAACCATTTACCCACAGATCAAAACGCCGCTTCCAAGCTCAATCTGGATCAATTGACAGGGACGGGCAGCCGATTGAATCCAGCAAAATACGGCGCTGCAACCAGCAACCGCCCAGACACCTTGACCCGAACCCAAGGCCGCATGACCGGTCTGGATGCCCCCACCGTCAAACGCCAGGCGGAACAGGAAGGCTGGGGCATTGGACCGTAGTCATCAGTCCCGAAACCATCAAGCGTTAACAGCATCTTTCAGATTTTTACCGGCTTTGAAGGCCGGTGTTTTTGAGGCGGCAATGGTGATCACTGCTCCGGTTTGCGGATTGCGGCCGGAGCGTTCCGCTCTTTCCTTGACTTCAAAGGTGCCAAAGCCTATTAATGCCACAGAATCACCCGCTTTTAGGGCAGTTTCGATAGCTTTAAGCAAACCATCCAACGCGCGTCCTGCGTCGGCTTTGGTTAAATTGGCATGTTCGGCAATGGCGGTAATTAATTCTGATTTATTCATTTAGGTGTTCCTATATAGGTAGGGAAATGTGCTTAGATTATCTTTATAGCTCATTTTTAAACTGTCTGCGAGTCTAGTGGAGAATTATTAAAAACTTTGGTGGATTTGGTTAAAACGCTGATGGTTTTTTGGAATAGGTTTCACAATAATTTATCTTAATAAGGCATTTGAAGATAAACCATGACACGAGATTATAGTCTGCTCATTCAATAATAGTCTGCTCATTCAATAATGGACTACAACCAAATTGATTCCTGTTCCAATGCCTTGCCGTGGTGTTGTGATAGATGCCCCAATTTAATTAAGTCATCATTCAATGCATTCATCGCACTCAATTTTTCAAAGGCATTTTCAAATTGCACGCGAGTTTTCAACCAAATTTCGGCGTTACCAAATGTTGCCAATTTATTTTCCCAATCCGGCAACCAGTAAAAATGTAATGTGGAATCAGGGTGAAGCGAATTGGTCAGCCGGGCGTAATTGGTTAACCCAATGCCGTCATAATCGGGGAACAAAATCACTTCATTTGTTCGTTTTTGTTCAGAAAGCCATTGCAATAACACATCGGATAACTGCCCGGCATAATAGGCCAGACAGCCATTAAAACCTTGCGGCAACCAGTCGCATTGATTAAACAATGCCTGGTTTTCAACTAACAACAAAAGCCGGTTGCACTGCCAGGTTTGTCCTGAGCGTAGCCGAAGGGCAGCAACGCCAAAGCGTTCCGTGAGTTCCGCAGGATGCATCGCGTCATGGTCATTCTGCCAAACCACGTCAGAATCCCAAGCTTTCATCAGTAAATACCAGCAATCGTGGCCGGTTTGGCCGGTCTTGCTGTTGCGGTCCGTGCCGATATTGCGGCTGCGTGACGGTATATCGGTTGGTAACGAAACATCGTCCAAAGGATGAAGTTGGCGTAAATAGTTGAATACGCTTTGCCGGTTAATTACCCGATAAACGGTGCTTCGACCTTGTTTGTTAAGCTCAATGAGGCGGGTCTCGCGCGCGAACTGTTCCAGATGGGTTCGCTGGTTAAGAGTAAAGGCAGAAGCTGTTAGCGGTTGGTCGCCTGCAAGCAGGCGTTTTAACGCATCGGTTAAAATGCTCATGGTCGATTGTCCATATCGGCATCGCTAAGCGTTTCCAGAATCTGCCAATTGAGCCGGCTGATATGGTTCTTGCCGTTTGTCGTACCAATAGGTACACAATAGCGCGCGGTAACTTGCGGTTCAGGCGATGCGAAAATCAGCGTAAAACCGAATTCTGCGGCTATTTCTATCAAATTGCGCTGGTTGCGTTGATCAAGCGATGCAGCCTCATCCAGATAACAGGCGGTTTTAATGGTTTTGCGAGGGTCTTGCATTTGATTGAGCATGGCCAGGCCGGTAATGAGTTTTGCCATCAATACCGTGCCGTTCGATGCGGCGCTGTCGATGTCCTCGAATTCGGCAGGTGTTTGGTTTTCCTTGGCGATAATAAACACCAGCCGGAATAAATGTTCAACCCGCAGACCGCCCCGCGCTTCGCCTTCCTTGATGAGGGTATCTTTGGCTTTATTGAGTTCCTTATCATCCAGCACCGCATTGTGGTCGAACAAATCGAAAGAATTTCCCGATTCAACCTGTTCCGAAGTGGATATCAAGGTTTGAATCGCCTTGACCAGGGCTTCTTCTTCGCGGGGTTCGATTTTAAACACCTTAAGATCGGAAAGCTGGCGTTTATTGATTTTGTTATTAAACTCGCGCATCCGCCGTTTAAGCGTTTCCAGACTGTCGCGTAAATCCCGCAAAATGGCGGCCACCTGTACCACCGCCGAACGCGCTTTGCGTTCTATGGCCGCCTGTTCCTGGCTTAGGTTCAAGGTATAGGCAAACAAGGCATCGAGTTCCTGCTCGGAAGAATCCTGCGTTTGAAATTTACTGATACCGCACCCATGCAACTCGGCGAGCTGGTGGCTCAGGTCATTGTCGATTTGCCGTAACTGCCGGCAGTCATTGTTATAACTTTCGATTCGATCAGCCAGCATTGGCATAGTCAATTCGGTCGGCTCCATGCAAGGCAAAGAGGGCAGTTGCTCCAAAAAATCAAAAGGGGATTGTTGATCTAGTCGCTGGTGGCGTGCATAGTTGATGCGTTGATGTTGGCTTTGAAGTTCTTTCTGTTCGGCTTTATGGCGTTCCTGTGTTTGGATGACGGCGTCTTTCTTTTCACCCAATGTCGATTCTTCCTGCTCAAGCGCTTTCAGTTTTTGTTTCAAACCGTCTATTTTTTGTAACCTATCTGAGCTGCTAGCCTGCAACGACAACAATTCCTCATAGTTTTTTATATCCTTATCCAATTCAGCGATTTGTCGCTCCAGTCCGGATTGTTGTTGCTTTTGTTGTGCCAGCGTTTCAACGGTTTGTAGCAGAGTTTTCCACTCGGTCAACTGAAGCGCATAATCGCTGATTTCGGTTTCCAGTTCTTGCGCGGTTTTGATAGTAAGATTGGGTTCCAATGATGATAAATCCAGTGACAAACCGGGCAATTCCAGACGGTTAGCTAGCAACCGGTCTTCCAATGTTGCGGCGAATGACCGGAATGCGTTTTGATCGTTTAGTTCAATAGCTTTACCTTCATTGACAGGCAAACTCAAAACTGTTTTTGCCAATAACCGGGTTAACACATCAAAACTATTCGCCGGCAACAGCGTTTGCAGTTGCAAATACAGATTGTCGTTGATATTCGCCAACTGCTGGTGCAGATCGGTTTGTTCTTTGCTGATTTTATCTATGTTTCTTCTGATCGACACGGTCGATTGCTGTTGTTCGGCATTACCGATGATGCGAACCAACTCATCGCGCCTTTCCTGTAAGACTTGCCGCTGGGTTTGTAATTGCGCTAATTCAATGACAAACTGAAATTGAACAGTCAGCTCTTGAAAGCGCAGTTCACTTTTATTTTGTTCTCTTAGCTCAGTTTCGGCTTCGGCCTGGTCTTTGTAAATCAATTTCTGGCGACTTTCCAAAGCCTGTACTTCCTCAATCAAAGCCTGAAGCCGTTGCCGGAGTTGTTTAGAACTGTTGTTGTAATAAGCTTCCCATTCATTCAAACCTCGTTCGATCAAGGGCCGCCACAGAATAATCCTGCCCCGTAAAGTTCGGCGCGTTTGCTGGCTGTCTTCCATGCTGGCAATGAGCGCCTGGTAGCGAAACACTGCGTCATATTGGGATTTGTCATAGTTGACATCGGCAAAGGACTTGTCCCATTCACTTTTAAAATCGACACTACGATCCTGCAAGTCGTTTTTATAGATTTCCAGCAAATAGTTTTTCACTTCACCGCTATTTAAGCGATCCAGGCGCAATGTTCGGGTCAGAATGCGCTGATAAGTCGCCGCTTGGGAAGTGAATTCAAGTGGAAAAATGGTGAAATCGGGATCGTCAGAACGCTGTTTTTGACGATTCCCGTACAATAGGGCGCGTAAGTCGGCTTGCTGGTAAATCCTGGCCAATTTGCCGCGCTCGAACAGACGTGCGATTAATTTGGGTTGGGCAACCAGTTTGCCGTCGTCCAGCCGGTAATCATCGAGATCGAGACTGCCTTGATAGGCAAAGTATTCG
>CAWKGQ010000015.1:0-68244 GCA_963849195.1 uncultured Gammaproteobacteria bacterium | reverse complement strand
TTTCGTCTTCGATGTTTTCCATGACATCACACATCATGTGGGCGATTTCGATCATTTCCGCTTCTTTAAAACCGCGTGTTGTTGGTGCGGGCGTGCCGACACGAATGCCGCTAGTGACAAAAGGCGATTGTGGGTCGTTAGGCACGGCGTTTTTGTTGACGGTGATGTGTGCTTTGTTGAGTGCGGCATCAGCCGCTTTGCCGGTAATGCCTTTGGCAATCAGGGAAACCAGCATCAGGTGATCGTCGGTGCCGTCTGAGACCACATCAAAGCCACGCTCGATAAAAACGGTGGCCATGGCCTGGGCGTTTTTAATGACCTGTTGCTGATAAACGCGGAACTCAGGCTCCATGGCTTCTTTAAAAGTAACGGCTTTGGCGGCGATAATGTGCATGGAAGGGCCGCCCTGTATGCCCGGAAAAATACTGGAATCGATTTTTTTCTCTATTTCAGGATTGCTTTTGCACAGAATGAGACCACCGCGCGGGCCGCGCAAGGATTTGTGCGTGGTGCTGGTAACAACGTCCGCAAAGGGAACCGGGTTGGGGTATAAACCCGCTGCTATAAGTCCGGCAACGTGGGCCATATCGACTACAAAATAAGCGCCTACTTTATCGGCAATGTCGCGGAATCGTTGCCAATCCCAAATGCGTGAGTAAGCGGAAAAGCCCGCAATAATCAGTTTTGGTTTATGTTCCAGGGCCAATGCTTCAACTTGCTCATAATTGATTTCGCCGGTTTCAGGGTTCAAGCCATATTGAACCGCGTTGTAAATTTTGCCGGAGAAGTTGGGTTTCGCGCCATGTGTCAAGTGACCGCCGTCGGCCAGACTTAAACCTAAAATCGTATCGCCCGGTTGAATCAAGGCCATGAACACAGCCATATTGGCCTGGGAGCCGGAGTGCGCCTGGACGTTAGCGTAATCAGCGCCAAACAAGGCTTTGGCGCGGTCGATAGCGAGTTGCTCGACTTTATCAACAAATTCGCAGCCGCCGTAATAGCGTTTGCCGGGATAGCCTTCGGCATATTTGTTGGTCAACTGCGAACCTTGTGCTTCCATGACGCGCGGACTGGTGTAATTCTCCGAGGCGATCAATTCGATGTGATCTTCCTGACGGAGACGCTCTTCTTCCATCGCATGGAACAGTTCATCATCAAAACCGGCTATTGACATAGATTTTTTAAACATGGTGTCTCCTGATTATAGAGGGGTGTTTGTGTAAGAATTTGGATGGATAAGCAGTACTTGCAGGTCTGCTACGTTAGTGCCGGTCGGCCCTGTAACAAGTAAATCCTGCGAACTATTTAATGCAGTATAAGAATCGTTATTGTCCAGCATGGCAAGCGGATCGATGCCAGCCTTTATCATGCGCTTTATGGTGTCTTGATCAACAATGCCGCCGGCCGCATCCGTTGGGCCGTCACGACCATCGGTACCGCCGCTGAGGAATGTCCAGTAGCCTGATAAGCCGTGTTGCTGTGCTGTAATAGCAAAAGCCAGGGCCATTTCCTGGTTACGGCCGCCGCGTCCATTGCCCTTCAAGGTAACGGTGGTTTCGCCACCTGCTAACAAGGCAAGTGGTTTGTCGATGCCGTTGTCAATTAAGTGTTTTGCGTAACGTACCCATTTTTCAGCTTCATTTCTTGCTTCACCGCAAAGATGAGTATTGTACAGCTGTGCTTCGTAGCCCAGTTCTTGCGCGGCTTTAAGAGTTGCATTGACACTGATGGCATTGCTGCCGATTAAGGTATGCGTGGTATTTTTAAAAGCGTTATCGCCAGGCTTCGGTGTTTCCGGGACATTGCCCAGTTTGCCCTGCTGCAAATGCTGTTGAACATTGGCAGGAACTCTGTCCCAAATGCCTTTGGCTGTAAAAACCGCAATGGCTTCGTCATAAGTGCTGGGGTCGGAGACGGTCGGGCCACTGGCAATAACGCTTAAATCATCGCCTAAAACATCCGATAAAATAAATGCGTGTAGATCAGCAGGCACTGCCAGTCTGGCTAGGCCGCCGCCTTTTAACTGTGACAAATGCTTGCGTACACAGTTAATCTGGTTAATGGTCGCGCCACAGGCAAGCAGTAAATCGGTGGTGGCAATCTTTTCTTGTAACGTAATTGAATCTACCGGATAGGGAATGAGGGCTGAACCGCCACCACTAACCAACACCAAAACCAGTTCATCGTTTTGAGCGCTGCTTATTCGTTCAGCGCATTTTTTGGCAGCATTAAAACCGGCGTCATCGGGAAGTGGATGCGATGCGCCGATGACCTCAACATTATTGATTGCTGTTACGTTTTCATAATTGGTTACGGCAATGCCAGAATCTGCCAGTAGATGAGCAGGGATGACTTCCTGGGCGGCTTTTGCCATAGCACAAGCCGCTTTGCCAAAAGCGATAAGATGGATTTTTGACCATTTACCGATGCGCTTTTGGCTTTTGTCATCCAGATTCAATAAAATTTCCAGCTGTTGGCCGTCAGCAAACAAACAATTTTTAACTGCTTGGCTAGGGTCAGCAGCTGCTACACCCGCTTGAAAAATGCTTGTGGCATCTTTTCTTGATGACAAGTTTATTGGGTTTGCTGGAGAGCTCATGAAAAAAACAATTATCTAAGCCATTTCTTTAGATAAGGCAAAGATGTTTTCAGCATCAAGAACTTGCTTGTTATTTTCAAATAATTTGGCAATACAAGCGCGGTGTAAAGCCAGTTTTAACGAGCCAAAACCAATTGCGCCCCAGATGATCTTGCCATGGCGAAGCTCGCCTTTATCCATCATATCCGTACCGCCAATGCCCAAAGGAGGAGTGGCATTGGCATCGGCTATCATTTCGATATTGCTGTTATTTTGCCACTGGTCGGCTGAGAGCAGCTCGACACCTGCCGCTCCCGTTGCCAGAACTATATTGGCGTTTTCAATGGCTCTGGCTCTGGCATTATTATCAAATGCTTCAACCGGGGTCAGGTCAACGCCAAATCGTATTTTCATATTGTTACAGGCTTCTTCGGCACGCTCCATTTTCCGAGCAGTTATCGATACGCTTGCGCCTTCTTGAGCCAGCATAGCCGCTGCCCGCTGTCCTACTGGGCCGGTACCCGCCAATACCACGGCTTTCTTGCCGGCGAGTACGCCGCTGGATGCCAGTTTGGCAACGGCTGCCGCTGCGGTTGTGTTACTGCCGTTACTGTCCAGCATCACAGAGACTTGAAAGCCGGGAAAAAAACAGTTTTGTACGGCAGTAAATAGTTTCTGGCCAGCAATCATGTCGCTGCCGCCAACAAAAATGGCGGTATTTTTTTTATCTTTAGGAGCGCGGGTAAAAATTGCGCCTTCCACCAACCCCGTGACGTTCTCCGGCATTAATCCCCCATGCCCGATAACATGATCTGCGCCGCCATCATAGCCTACAACCGTATCGAAAACGGATGGATGCGTGTCTGTGTCAAATTGGAATAGCAGTTTTTTCATTAACTTACCCGTAACTATGCGTTAATGTGATGATTTTATACCGTATTATAACCGATATAAAAAACTGTGCCGTGATTAAGCTGTACGCACAGGGGTGTTTTTACTGCGTCAAGAATGGTACGATTGTTCGGACTGTAGGCTATTCGTCCCCTTTTAAAGGCATATCTTTAAAAGGCAGAAGGCCGCTCTATTGTTATACGTGTTGTCGGAAATAATGATTGCCGATTAATTGAGGCTTAATCAAAATAAGCCCTCCATAAATGATAAAAACAAAAGGAAAACAAATGAAAACACCCGTTCATATAGCGGTTACCGGTGCGGCAGGGCAAATTAGCTATTCTTTGCTTTTTCGTTTGGCTGCGGGTTCATTGTTAGGCCCTGACCAGCCCATAGTCTTGCATTTGCTGGAAATCACACCGGCAATGAATGCTTTACAGGGTGTCGTGATGGAATTAAATGATTGTGCCAGCCCCTTGCTGCATAGAATTGAAATAACTGACGATCCTATGGTTGCATTCAAGAATGTTGATTATGCTTTCCTAGTGGGTGCGCGCCCTAGAGGGCCGGGCATGGAGCGCAAGGACTTACTGGAAGCGAATGCGGAGATTTTTTCGGTGCAAGGCAAGGCCTTGAATGCAGTAGCCAGTAGAGATGTCAAAGTATTGGTAACAGGTAATCCCGCTAATACCAATGCCTTGATTGCCTTGAAAAACGCCCCGGATTTAAGTCCGGAGAATTTTTCCGCAATGACACGCTTGGATCATAATCGAGCGATAAGTCAGTTGGCTGAAAAATGCGGCGTTCTGACCACAGATATCAAAAATATGATTATCTGGGGTAATCATTCGAACACGCAATATCCTGATTTACATCATGCCAAGGTAAAAGGTCAAGACGCTCTGTCGCTGGTCGATCAAAGCTGGTTTGTCAATGAATTTATTCCTACTGTCCAGCAACGCGGTGCGGTCGTAATTAAAGCCAGAGGTCAGTCGAGCGCGGCATCAGCAGCTAATGCAGCTATTGATCAAATGAGAGATTGGGTGTTGGGTACCGAAGAAGGTGATTGGGTAAGCATGGGGATGATTTCTGACGGTAGTTATGGTATTGCCAAAGGCCTGATTTATTCTTTTCCGGTAACGGTAGTTGACGGCAAGGTGAGTATTGTAAAAAATCTCGCTATAAATGAATTTAGTAAACAAAGAATGAAGCTCACCGAAACTGAGTTAAAAGAGGAGCGGGATGCGGTTAAGCATTTGTTCTGAAGTTACATTGAAACGAGAAAAGTGCAGGGTATTATTAAAGTGGAACCATTGCACGAGACTTGGCCGTCGTTCGCGGAATACTCACGCTTTCAGCTCAAGTTTGGCGTGATGCGAATAATCAACCATGGATCGACACCGAGCCATTATTGCAACCTCCAAAATGGAAAAATGCGGCTGAACCGTATCCATTGACGTGGGATGAGCGGCGGCGCTCTTTAAAGTGAATCCTGTAAGCGGGTTCCTACGGATTTGTGACTGCACTCCTGTAGATTGCGTCACTGCCATTAAACTGAAATATTGTAGGGTTGACTTTAGTCGCCCCGTGTCGCTGAATGGGCGATCAAAGTCGCTCCCAACAATGTAACTAAATGCGGTGGTAGAAAGGCTACGAACGAAATCTACTGCTTTTTCAGCCGGTACAGCGCCGAAATATCCTCGTCTCCATAACCTTCCGCCATTAACCGCTCATAATCTGTAACAGTCATATCGGTTAAAGGAATTGAAAACTCTGTTTGTGCGGCCATTTCCTGGCAGATTTTTAAATCCTTGTGATGCAGTGCAAGTTTGAATCCAGATGCAAAAGTGCCTTGGGTCATAGTCGATCCGCGATGTTGTAGAAACCAGTTACCCGACGCGCCGCCTGAGATAACATCAATGACTTTATCCATCGCTAAACCCTGGGCTTGTGCAAAAGCCAGGGCTTCCGTGACAGCCTGGTTAATGCCCGCGCACATGATTTGATTGACTGCCTTGGTGGCCTGACCCGAGCCGGTTGTACCCATATGAATGATTCGCCCGGCCATGACTTCCAGTACGGGCCTGGCTTTTTCCAGCGCACTCACATCTCCGCCTACCATCATGGCCAGTGTGCCGTTTTTAGCGCCTTCTACGCCACCGGATACGGGCGCATCCAGAAAGGCGACCTGTTTTTCCGCCAGTATCGCGGCGGCTTTTTTGGCAGATTCACTGCTTACGGTAGACATGTCGACAACAATTGAACCCGGCTTGATAGCTAAGGCTATCGCCTCAACGAGGCTTAAAACATCCTGGTCGGCTGAAACACAGATCAATACAATATCAACTTCCGCAGCCAGTGCCTCAGGCTGATCGAACGCCGCTACATTAAATTCCGCCGTCTTTGCGGCTGTACGATTATAAACAGCCGTTAAATATCCCGCTTTGGCGAGATTTCTTGCCATACCCAAACCCATTGCGCCCAAGCCGATCATGCCCGCTTTCATATTATTTTTCCAGATAGGTGTAAGACGTTAATCCGGCAATCAGTTCTTGTTCGTAGTCATGCCGTTGTTGTTCGCTGAGACTACTTTTTGCAAGTTTATCCCGGTAGGCCGTTTTCAACTCTTCACTGCTGATATGTACATAATCCAGCAAATCGCTGACATGCTCGCCTTCCTGCAGATCATAAAAATGATAGCCCTGGTCATCCAGTTTAATATTGATGGAATGGGTATCGCCAAACAAGTTGTGCATATCCCCCAATATTTCCTGATACGCGCCCACCATAAAAAAACCGATAAGATAAGGTTGTTTTTTGTCGAGTTCATGTACTGGCAGGGTTTTTTCAATGTTCTGTCCGTCTATGTATTGGTCGATACGACCATCGGAATCACAGGTTAAATCCTGAATGACAGCCCTGCGCGTGGGCTGTTCGTCCAAGCGATGGATGGGCATGATTGGGAAAATTTGATCAATACCCCAGATGTCGGGCATGGATTGGAACAACGAGAAATTGCAAAAGACTTTGTCGGCAAGCTTCTCGTTCAATTCCTGCAGGATTGTTGCCTCGCTTTGAGTATTGGAGTTCAGCTGGTTTCTAATTTGCTGACAAATGATGGCATAGTCATTTTCGGCTTTTGCCAGTTCGATGATACTCAGCTTATCTTGAGCAAATTGGGCGCGCGCTTCTGACAAGGCAAAATGTGCGTCATGATAGTGCTCAACCGGATTGTGTGCATCGGGTAAAGACAGTAATTCGGCGTTATTGGTGTAGACAGATTCAATATCGGTGACATTGGTGATTAATACGGCATGATGCGCAGTGAGGGCGCGACCGGATTCGGTGATGATGTCAGGTTGCGGCATCTGCTTTTCAGCACACAGTTCAGCAAAGCTGCGTACGATATTTTGGGCGTATTCATCCAGACTGTAATTGATTGACGATTCACGGCGTGAACGACTGCCGTCATAATCGACACCTAATCCGCCGCCCGCATCGACGATTTTTATCCTTGCGCCCAGGCGATGTAATTCAACGTAAAACTGTCCGGCTTCTTTCAGGGCTATTTTTATATCGTGAATATTGGCTATTTGCGAACCCATGTGAAAGTGCATGAGTTTCAGGCTGCCCAGTAAATCGACTTGTTTCAAGCGTTCAATCAATTGCAGCACTTCATAAGCATGAAGACCGAATTTGGATTTTTCGCCGCCGCTGTTTTGCCATTTTCCGGCACTGATGCTGGACAGCCGAACCCTTAAACCTAATTGAGGCTTAATATTAAGACTTGCAGCTTCTTCAATTACCAGTTCAAGCTCCAAGGGTTTTTCAATCACCAGGTAAAGATTCAAGCCCATTTTCAGGCCGATAAGAGCCAAGCGTATATAGGCTCTATCTTTATACCCATTGCAAACCACTACGCCCTGATTGGATAAAGCCATAATAGCTAGTAATTCCGGCTTACTGCCCGCTTCCAGACCAACATTATCAGATGCTAAAATGCCTTCAACCACCTGGCGCTGCTGATTAACCTTGATAGGGTAGACAGGGGTGTATTTACCCTGATAATCGTTATTGGCACAGGCTTTTTGAAAAGCACAAGACAAGCGGTTAACGCGATCCTTTAAAATATCGGTAAAACGAACCAGCACCGGCAATGACAAGTTTTTATCATTGAGCAATTGGGCAATTTCATACAGATCAAGCTCAATGTCTTTATCTGAACTGGGTCTTACGCACACATGCCCGCCGCTATTGATGGAAAAATAGCCATCGCCCCAGTGTTCTATCGCGTAGGTTTGGGCCGATTGCTGAGTTGTCCAGATTTTGGTATCGCTTGAAATCACTATTTATCTCCGTTCGTGTAAGTACTGCGAAATTCTCATAAGCCCTGTTGTTTATTCGGTTTTTCACTTGACTTTCCTGATTCCAAGACTCAGTTAATCCAGTTTTCAATTGCAAGCCCCTCCACGCGTTCAAATTTCCGTACATTATTGGTTACAATGGTAGCGCCCAAGCTAAGCGCATGAGCAGCAATCAAGGTGTCCAACGGACCTATTGGTATACCTCTGGATTCCAGTTGAATTCTGATGTCACCATGACAGGAAGTTGCTTCGACATCAAAAGGCAGACATTCAAATTGATACAAAAAATAGCCGAGTTTAATTCGGTTAGCTTCTTTCTTGACACTTTTGGCGATGCCGTATTTCAACTCAGCCAAAGTCAGTGACGAAATCACCACCTGCTCATAAGCCAAGCCATCGATTCGAGCGAGAATATTTTCAAATCGGGTTCTGCGATTTAATAAACAAATGCAGGTATTGGTATCCGGCATAAAAATCATTCAAAATCTCGTGGGTCATTTTCGAGAGGTTGATTTCTTTCCAGGGCAATCGGCTCATCCACTCTATCTAATAGCCTTAATAGCTGTTCCGCAGAATGTTTTAGAGGTAATAATAAAATACCTTCACCTACATGTTTAATCGTTACTTCCGGCCTTCAAAACGAAATGATTTAGGTAATCTGACAGTCTGGCTTTGGTCGTTCTGAAATAACTTTGCAGTTTGAATGAGGATTTCCTGATGAAAATATATTATAGGGCTTTCAGGATGGGCAGGCTAGTTTGGATCATCCATTCGTGGGGCTTTAGTTTATTTTCATTTATATACTCCAGACTCAAAAACTCGGAAATTTCAGATCAGTGAATCCGTGGCGGTTTATTTTTTCCGAGATACCTAACACTGGTGTTTATACAAGCTTGATACACAAAATCCGTGCTCAACTAGAGTTTTTAGGATAAGGTAAATCATTCAATTTTCCTGAGAAAATAAAATCCATGAACAAATGTTCCGTTATTACTGTTTTCAGTTTCCTCATTGTTTTTGCTAAAAACGGCCAGGCCGATCAATTCACTCTTCCAGTACAACTGGATTATAGCCTTATCAAAAAAGCATTAGTTACCCAACTCTATAAGGGTACAGGTAATACAGCAGAACTTTGGAATGACAAGCAGGGCTGTAGTTATTTAAAGCTTTCCGATCCGCAGGTTAGCGGCCAAAAAGGGCAAATCAAACTATTAAACAATCTGCAGGCTCGGTTTGGTACAGGACTGGGCGGCCAATGCGTTACCCTTATTGAATGGGGCGGTGTTTTGGAAACTTTACAACAGCCGACAATCGATTCCGCTCAATCTGTCTTGAGCTTGCCCATAACCAAAGTGACGGCTACTGATCGGGAAGGCCGCTCTGTCAGCAACAATAAAATTCAGGAATTGATTAATCGTGTTGCCGAACCCAAACTGTCAGCCGTAAAAATTGATTTAAACGAGTCGCGCGCAGACATTGAAAAAACGGTGAGTGAATTTTTACCCAAAGAAAATGCAGCCGAAGTCAAGGAGATGCTCAATACCTTAAAATTCAGCAGCGCCGATGCTAACGATAATGGTGTCGCCATTAAGCTGGCCTTCAATGCGCCTGCTAAGGTGGAAGCCAAGAAACCTTCTGCTCCTTTAAGCGAAGCCGAACAAAAACAATGGCAAGCCAATTGGCAGGAATGGGATGCGTTTTTAAGCAAAGCCATTCAACAGGCATCTGATGACGCCAAATCGCCGGAATTGCGGGATGCCTTGATGGAAATTCTGCTGGAATCGCGTAGCGCCTTTCAGGCTGGATTAAAAGAGCATGATGCTAATGGCGATGATCCGGTACGGGTATTTTTTACTCAGACCTGGCAACGTCTGGCACCGCAATTAAAGACGCTGGCTAAGGAGTTGCCGGAAATACAAGGCTTGCGTTACATGACTTTTATAGCGGCAACCGACGTGCTTTATGAGCTTGAAAATATAGGTGCGCCTTTTGGTCTGGATATTTCATCGGACGGCTTGCGCAGGTTGGCGCGTATCCTGATCGCTGGCAAAACACAACATATAGAGGCAAAGTAAGTGGTAGCGTTGTGGGCAGGCTTTTCTGTCCACCTTACTTAAACTTAAAATATATAGAGTTAGAAAAATATTCTAATAATGACATCATGCGAAGATCGGATAATAATATTCTTCCTAACTAAAACGCTCCACTTGACGCAAAAAGTGTCGCTCTTATCTCCGCAATGCTTTTTGCATTAATTGAGCATCGTTAACAGCCTCTAAAACCGAGAGGAGAAAACTCATGGAACAAGAAGAAAAACTGAAGTATCTAAAAATTGCACTTAACGTGATTGGCGTCCTGTTCATTGTAGGTCTCCCAATAATGATGATGTGGATTTGGCCTTCAGGATGGGGTTGGACACCGCCCCAACCCGAGTACGAACACATGATTATGGGGGTCTATGGAACGTTGGGTGTATTTTTGATCATGGCTGCAAAAGACCCTTTAGCTAATACAAGCCTGATCTGGTTTACGATCTGGTCGAGTATAGTCCATGGCGGCATTATGTTAATTCACGCACTTATTGATGAAACTGATCGGATAAACCTGATTGGAGACGTGCCGGCGCTATTTCTCTTTGCATTCGTTCTCTGGTATCTCATGCCCAAACAGCCTCAGGTATAATGATGGCGGCTGCTCACAATCGCTTCCCGGTAAAATAAAGATGTGATGCAAATTGCTGACTTTGCTCTATTTTTCCGAGAAGCCAAGTGGGCAGCTTTTTACCCACCGTAATAAGTTACCTTTATAGACAAGGAGATCAGTCTGAAAGACGTGCTCTATGACTCACCCTCTCGCCGCCCGCATATGAGGGCAAAGCCTCCTATCCATTGCACCAACCCGGTCACTCCATCAACACGTTATCACATAAAGAAGGCAACACCAGCGGCTTTGGTGGCGTTTTTGGGAGCGCAGGATGCTTGGCTTCTTCCGTAAACCACCAGGCTAGACTTGAATCGCAACCATCGCCTTGCGGCAGGGGTTCTTGCCCTTGGCAGTATTTATTGCCCTTTGGACACTTGAGCCGAACGTGAAAGTGATCATCATGCTTCCACCAGGGACGGATTTTTCTCAACCAATCATGGGAAGTAGTACGGGTACACAGCTCGCGTTTCACGCTGGGATTGACAAAAATCCGGTCGACTTCAGGCATTCGCGCCGCCGCTTCAAGAACTTTTTCATTGGCCAGCGACCACTGAGTGTAATCAATCGCATCTGAATGAGCTGCAAGCACTGAAGGTGCGCCCCATGTTTCACGTTCATTAAATGCCAAGGTGCGGCTTGCTGCCTGTTTTGATAGCAAAAACCAAATATCAACATCGAGCCCGGATTGATGACTACGATGTCCGCTTAAGGTAGGGCCGCCACGGGGTTGTCCTAAATCGCCAATAAGCAGAGACCCCAAATTCTGTCTGGCGGCGGTTTGTCCCAGTCCTTCAATAAACTGTTTTAAGTCCGGATGACCAAAAGATCGTTTTCTTGATAACCGCATCATTTGATAGCCTGTGCCATTAGCCGGCACAGAAACCGCACCGCTTATACAACCGGCATTATAGGTTCCGATGCTTTGAGCATTACCGCCAGTTTTTGATGGTTGAGTAACCATTGACCACTTCTGTGCTAAAGACGTTGCCAGGCATTCAGAAAATACACCCGATAATAAGATACCGGTAAAAAATAGAACTTTAACTTTTAACACGTTATCACCCGACATAAAACCACATAAAAGATAATTGTTTAGAAAGATTTTTCTATCTTTGTTACCACCATCTCTTGTAAGGCGCGCTATGCGCGCCTTGGGAGCTAAGACACACATAACACACCCTATGTATACAAGACAAAACTTATCTGGATAGCTAGAAAACAGAACCGGTATTTTACACGACCCGCATTCAATTTGTATTTATGCTGTCCTCCAACAGGACCCAGGTTGAATCCCCTGTTTATCGACGAAGGCTTCGGCAGCTTCGACCCGGAAACCCTGGATATAGCCATCGCCAGTTTGGATACCCTGCAAACCTTGGGTAAAAAAGTTGGCGTTATCTCGCATGTACCTATCCTGGTCGAAAAAATTAGGGCTAAGGTGGTGGTTGAAAAGCAGGCCGGAGGGAGGAGTTCGGTTGTTATTGCTGGTGGGTATTAGGTTGACATTTAGCATGCAAGCCATGTGGGAGAATAGCATAGTGAATTGCCTAATGGAGAGCCCACCTTATTGGTCAAATAACACGGTTTAATTAATATTTGTGTCATATCCCTTAAAAAAGAAAAAATCCCCCCCCTTATATCCATATAAAACATAAGCTATTTATTTGTAATCAATAAATTACGCCCATAGCAAAAAACTGGCAAGTTTATTGCTTAATAGTAATTGAGAACATTCTAATATTCTCGGGGGCGATTATGCGGTGGATTGTTGCGACAGTTTAAATAAACGCGTCGAAACGAATCGAAAGTAAGGTCGTCTATCGCCAACCCTACTGTGAGGTAGGTTCGGAAAGTCACGGGTCCTGTGCAAACAACAAGACAGCCGGATTGCTCCAAAGTGATAGGAATATGGGGTAAATACCGCATATTCCAGTCTTTAGTTTAATGACATGTACAGTGGAACAATTATGAAAACGAACTTTCAATTAACAGCAATTACAGTCTTACTCGGTGTAAGCGGTATCTCGCATGCATCATTAACCACCACTACCGGGCCGGTAAGTTTTAACGGTTCGGCTTCCGTAATCGCAACCGCCAACAGCGCATCGTCCGCCACTGCAAACAATAACGGCGCCACGGCGGCCAACGTCTCGCTGGGGCAGTTCAATGCCGCCACAGGCGTGCTCACCGGTACCAGCATTACCCTGAATTCTGATCGCACTCAATCCATTTCAGGCGGCGGCACGAAAAACCAGGGACCAGGAAGAACCGCCAACGGCAGCGGCACCAGCACCGCAGCCCTCACCGCTCCAGGTGTGAGCACGACCTACACTCCGGCTATTACCCAGGCCGGTGCCGGCTGTAGCTTAGCGATGGGCCCGAGTGCCGCTTCCTGCTCCTGGGGGCCGAATACTTCGACGGCCACGACGCCCGACGCCACCGAGAACGTGAACAATGCCAACCTGAACAGCTATGTAGGCGGCAGCACCATCAACGCCGCGCTCACTCTGCCCAGCTTATCGGCCACCAGTACGCTGTCAGCGACTCAGGGAGGAGCCAGCAGCTCGACCAGCACCTATTCAGTCGCATGGTCGGGCAGTCTTCAGGCAGACTACACCTACCTGCTGCACGCTGCGCCCTCCTTCGATGGCGGTTCCGCTCAGCCCAGCCTGACTCTGGATTTCGGTACCGTGCTGCAAGGTTCCAGCGTCTCGCCCCTGGCTTTCAGCCTGTACAACCTGGCTGATCTCAATCGCGTCGGGCTGGACTTGGATTCGTTCTCGGCCTCGGGAGCGAGCTCAACATTGACCACCGATTTGGCACCCTTCACAAATCTGGCTCAGGGTGGCGGCAATAGCTTCAACGCTTTTCTGAATACATCCACGTTAGGTCTGTTCAATGCTCAATACCTACTCAATCTGTCCGATGCAGACGTAGGCGCGAGCAATACACGCAGCAACCATCAACTGACTTTGAACCTAGTGGGTAACGTGGCCCCGGTTCCTGTACCCGGTGCTGTATGGCTATTCGGCAGCGCCGTGATGGGCTTGATTGGCATGGGTCGGCGTAAACAGGCAGCTTAATCGCCGCCGATTGGCTTACCAACAAAACTGTGACATTTGCATTTGCCGCAGTTTTGTTGTCATTCTTGAAGGAGAAAAACATGAAAACAATCTTCACAAACAAACCAATGTTCACCTGCCTGATGGCTACCGCATTTTGCTTCGCTACAGCGTCGGCGCATGCTGCAACAACAGTGCTGGACGAAAATTTCGATGACGGCACCAACGCCACAATCGAATCCCTGCTGTCATCGAATCCGACCAGTCTGCCAACTGGGACAACCTGGTTTTCAACCTCCAATGCCAATGCGGTCAATCTACGTTTAGGCACCGATACTATCAACACCTACAACGCTGGCAATCCTTATCAACGCTTTAGTTTTGCAGCGGGCACAACATTTTTTAATCCTAATACAGCAGCAAACAAATTCCTGGTTTTGGGCGACGATAGCGGGCAGCTAGCCGGTTCGCCGGATAAAGGCACCTTCGGTTTTGCGATGCCTTTTAGTGTAGCCGCCGGCACAACGGACGTCAGTTTCAGTTTTGATTGGGTATTTAAGGCTTTCGGTACTGGAGATACCGATCGATTCGTCGCCGGAGTCGCCGGTAATGGTTTTGACATCAGTAATCCGATGAATCTTGGCTATAACCTCGTCGATCAATCAATCACTTCACAAGGTGCGCTGCAAGGCCCGGCCAATGTCACCACCGCCCTCAGCAACTTGGGCTCTGCCGATAGTAACGGTTATTACTATCTGGTTTTCGGCCTTTTGGAAAATAACGGCAGCCCAACTACCAATTCGGCCGTCGGTATAGACAATATCAACGTTTCAGCGGTCCCCTTACCCGCTGCTGTTTGGACGTTTCTGGCTGGCTTTATGGGCCTGCTGGCTTTGGGACGGCGCAAGCAAAACATCGCTTAAGTCTGATTTTGCAATTTGCAGGGTTGAATAGCCAATCAACCCTGCCTCATTCGAGAAACTTCATGAAAATTATAAAAATAATAATGCTGATACTGGCAGTGGTGCTTCCGCTCCCTTCTGCCATTGCCGCCAATCTGCTCAGCAATGGCGGTTTTGAAAGCCCGGGGACGGTTACCACCTACCAATTTTTGAGCAATAACGACTCTACTAGCGTTACCAATTGGACGGCGATAGACGATGCCGTAGGCGAAAAGCCCTATCTGATGTACAAAAATCGTTCCGGTGGTAGTTACACTAATCGGGTTATCGAGGGGCTATATGCGGTTGCAATTAACCAGGGTTCCGGTATTACCACCACATTTCCGGTCACCGCCGGCGTTACTTACACTTTGTCGTTTCAATCACGCAAAGGAACAACCGCAGGTTATACGCCGCTGGAAGTTTCCGTGGCCGGATTCACGGCAAGCTTTCCCAGCATCACGGGTGCTTTTCAGCAGTTCACTTATACCTTTATGGCTACTGTAACGGATGCAGCGGCTGTTTTGATGTTTATGAATACCTCACCAACACCCGATTATAAGACCTATGATTTGGATGCGGTGGTGGTGGAGGAAGGTAACGGCCCGGTGGTTCCGCCCAATCCGTTTATCGGCAATCCGGCTTCAAGTGGCGATCCAGCGTTTACCACAACGCATTTTTCCGGGTCGGAAAACTGTGCATTTTGTCATAACGGCATTGTCGACAAAAACGATGCCGATGTGTCGATTATCACCGACTGGTCTTCCAGCATGATGGCGAATGCTTCGCGCGATCCATTCTGGCGGGCCAAAGTTCGTAGTGAAACCGCGCGTCACCCTGAGCTGGAATCGGTGATAAATGACAAATGTACCAAATGTCATGCACCAATGGCGCATACCGAAGCGAAAAAAGACGGGTCGCTTTCTACACAGACAGTTTTTGAAGGCGGCATTTTGGCAGCTGGCCATATCAATCATAACGCGGCGTTGGATGGCGTCAGCTGTACGTTATGCCATCAAATTCCCGATTCTCCCGCGCTGGGAACGCTCCCTGCAATGTCGGGTAACTATGCCATCAACGATACTAAAACCATCTATGGCCCGTTTGGCGGGCCTGGCGAAACTGCTATTTTCCCGAATCCCATGATCATGCACGTCGGATACACGCCAACCTACAGCGCCCATGTTAAGGAATCGAAATTGTGTGCTTCCTGCCATAACCTGAAAACGCCTTATGTGGATGAAAACGGTACGATATTGAGCACTACACCGGAAAGCGAATTTCCGGAACAAACGCCTTATATGGAGTGGGAACACAGTAGCTTTGTGAATCAAAAGAGTTGCCAGGGTTGCCACATGAGCCGTACCGATGGCGTGATTATGACTACCAGACCGCCGTGGTATTCGGTTCAACGCAATAATTTTGCGCTTCACGACCTGGTCGGCGCCAACAAGTTGATGCTGGATATTTTGAGCAACAACAAAACGCAACTGGGTGTTTTGTCCAATAACTTTGCAGAAACCTTGAGCAAAACCGACGCGATGCTAAAAAGCGCAGCAGCAGTAACAGTGGTTGAACAGCCTGCTACACCGAATGCCCTGGATTTTACTTTGCAAATTGCCAGCTCGACCGGTCACAAACTGCCGACCAGTTATCCGTCACGCCGCGCTATTTTGCATGTCACGGTCACCAATGGTCTGAATCAGGTTGTGTTCGAATCCGGTAAGATCAATGCCGATGGCAGCGTCGTTGGTGTGGATGCTGATGAGCAAAGCGATGTTTCGAACCGCATTACGATTTGATTACCTCAGCGGATCAGGTGCAGGTTTATGAAGCGATCATGGGTAATAACCTTGGGGATGTGACTTACACCTTGCTGCGCGGCAAGGAGTATCTGAAGGACAACCGCATTTTGCCGCTTGGTTTTAATAAAGCGACTGCTCCTTCGGATGTGCGGGTAGTCGGAGAAGCTTTGGCCGATAGCAACTTTATCGGCGGCAGTGATCAGATCAGTTACCGGATTAGCGGCTTGCCGGCCGGCAACTACACGGTCAAAGCCGAGCTGGTTTATCAAACCCTGTCGCATGCCTTTGCCCAGGATTTGTTTACCGACACAGTGACACCGGAAGTGGTGGATTTTAAAACCATGTTCGATGCTTCAACTCAAAAATCGACCGTGATTGCCAGCGCCGAATTTGCCGGCACGGTGATCGTACCCGTACCCGACACTGATGGAGACGGCGTGGCTGATAATCTGGACAACTGCAAGTTGGTTGCCAATGCCAATCAGCGTAATACCGACGGTGATAGTTTCGGCAATATCTGCGATCCGGATTTCAACCAGAATAACATCGTCGATCCAGCCGATGTCTCCAGCCTTAAAGCAAAGCTGGGGCAAGTGTCGGCGAATCACGATTTGAATGGTAACGGCATCGTCGATCCGGCTGATATGAGTATCTTGAAAACCTATTTGGGCAAAGCGCCTGGCCCTTCAGGATTGCCGCAATAGCGGATATTTGATGGGTTGGCGTTTCAAAGCAACAAACGCCGAACAAGTCCATCCGCGACTTGTTCGGCAATCAACCTAAATCAAACATTATAATTTTTAACCTTGGAGAAACACATGAATAAAACGCTTAAAAAGACCATTTCCGTTGTTGGCGGTTTGACACTATTCTGCTTGGCCGCTGCCGCCGCGCAAGCGTCTGTTGTGCCGGCCAATACGGTCAGCTTTACCCAACCGACATTTAATGCCAGCAATGGCGATAGTTTGACGGTGGATTTGGTCGGAACCAACTTTACCCTAGGCCCTGATGGCGCAGCATTTTCATTAGCCTGGAATCCTTCTGTACTCAGCTATGTGAGTACAGCAGTTGCTAATCCGCCTTGGGATGCGCCATCTGTTAGTGATACTAACGCGGCCTCCGGTGTCATTGATTTTGTGTTTCTGAGCAAAACAACTCCTGGCGATGCCGGTGCCAACTTTGCATTAGCCTCTTTTACTTTTAATGTAGTGGGTAATGCAGGAACTGTATCGTCACTAGCCTTAAGTAACGATCCCTATGATGTCGGTTTTATCTCACCTGGAGCAGTGCCGATCAATGTGAACTATGTCAACAGCCAGGTTCAGGTAGCCCCAGTCCCGATCCCGGCCGCGGCCTGGTTGTTCGGAACCGGCTTGATGGGTTTATTGGGCTCATTGCATAGCCGCAGAATGCTTTATAAATAAGGTATTCAACGAGTCATAGCCTTGTTGTCGGGTACTTTTTATGCCCGACATTCAGCTAGTTGAATGTAAGTTCCATTATAAACCTGCCGACCTTTGGAAACCACATGGGGATTGATTCGCCATAGATAGTAGTCGGCACCCCCCCCATTTTTACTTGCTTATTACCGGATTTCAACATCCGCTGAAAAGATGCAGTGCTCATCCATACAACGAGTTACACCGCGCGGAAAATCTTTATAATTCTAAAAAATCAGTTGCGACGTGCCGTGAGCCTGTCGAAGTATGAACGGTTCACGGCATACTCACCGATTGAGTGGCTTCCAAAATCCCGTTCACCCTCGACAAGCTCAGGGCAAAGGGGGGGGAAGGCCCAACTGCTTTTTTAGGATGCTACAAAGCTTGAAAAGTGGCGTCTAATCCATCCTACCGTAGTAGAGTTCACTCCGGTAGGCGGTTGCCAAAGATTGATTATGATATGATTTGGACTGGTTGAAAGACGATTAATGACTTCAATTATCAGCGGGCTTAACTGCAAACTGATTGTTTTATCATTCCACAAAACAAAAAAACCTGCGCATCAGTTGTTGATGCGCAGGTTTTTTGTTGAACAGATCAGTTAAGTTAGCTTATGCGGCCATTTTACGCTTTTGCAGACCTAAGAAACCCATCAGGGCGCTACCGAACAACCAGACTGCACCAGGTACTGGAACCGCACTGATGTTTAATTCATAACCAGCAACGTTTGAATTCCACCTGCCAACACCATTACCACCCAGAGCAATGGTATAAACCTGGCCAGCTACAGCATCAAACTCGATATAGTTGGTTGCATCTACGGTATCATCATGCTTCAAATAAGTCATGCCTGAACCAACGCCAGGATTATAAAATGGATTGCTGGTGTTTTCGGGTTTGCCAAGGTTATTCCAGCCGCCGTGATGGCTGTAGCTAACAGAGTTGGTGGTATCCATACCTGTAAATATTGTCACACCGAAGTTATCATTACTCAGATCTGGAGGAGTAGCTCCTAGAGTTGTAAGATTGAGTCTGACAGTGGTATTTATTTCAGATTTAATCAAGCCTATATCGGTTTGATGTTTCCATCCAGTAGGACCTGTTGCTGTGGGGATTCCATTTGCATCAAGACCATTGTCTTTCCAGGCACCTGCACCGGTATCAATTTCAGCAGCAACGCCATAGTCAGCCAACGAATCAGCTGAAGAAACTACCAAAGCTCCGTTATTATGGATAGCAGCAGCCCAGTTCAAATGAGCTCGGCCTGTATAACCGAAAGGTAGCGCGCCGCCAGATGTACCCAGCCAAGGCACTTGGGTGCCTTGATATCCTCCACTCTCTGGTCCTGTAGCCACTGTATCTGCATCGGCACCATCGAAGGTATAATTCCAACCATCTGTAGCACTTGCTGCAGTAGTAGTAAATGTGTTGTACATTACATGCGCTGACGCGGTAGAAACAGCGCCTGCAGAAAGCGCAGTTCCCGCTAGTACCATAGTAACGGCTTTAGCCAATTTGGTTTTTGATCATAGTCATCGTTCTTTCTCGTTTTTATATTGTTATATATCCAGTGATGTCTGCTTACGACTTTCGTCATTTTGCAAAACACTGGGGCCCTCCATCGTTAAATCACGAAGAAGGCAACCCGGCCATCTTGGGCAAACCCAAGATCCGTGGCTTTCCGAGCCCGCCTCACAACGGGGGTGGCTTGAGAGCATGAAGCTCCCGGATAATCCCTGACAGCATCCTCTTCCCTGAGGCCAAACACGCTGCAATGAGCACAGTCTGTTTGTCTACCTGCAATTTATTGAGCAGGTATCATGCCACTACTGTTTTGAATATTAGATTATTATTAATTACAATAAGTTAAACGATATACCCAAGCCTAAGCCAAAAACAAAAGCCCACCTTTTTGAGATTCTTCGTGATATGACATACTTTACTGTGTTGAATAACACAGTTTAATTAAATTTCCGACACCTGTTCGGTGACCATTACCCTGCCGAAGCCGCATATTCCTGGAGGTTACAGGCCCAAAGTGTTACTGGATTGCAAATCGGTTTGGCCTTCAAGCTTCCGGGGTGAATTTACAAACCCTGACCGACTTCGATTTATTTACGATTGGCATGCGAAAGGAGAGGGTGTAAAGTCTAATTTAAATAATTTCAAAAGAGAAAATCACCGTAATCAGTGTCATTGAGACCAATCCTAGCAAGAAGATCATTTCCGCCCAACGCTCTAACCGTTCAGAGGACTGCTTTAACCGAATCGATGAAAATGAAAGTAGAGCGCTAATCATGAACAATAAGCTATCAATAGCTAATGCTTTATCGATCAGGTAATTCGCAAGCCCAGGACCCATACTTTTAACGATACTGATGACCATGATACAGACACCAACCATCGTCGCGGAATTAGGTAAAATGTGATGGGAGAGATCATTGGAATTGGAATTATGATTTTTCATCAAGCGTTTTTGCATCAATGAGGCTCCTCAATAGGATGCACTGTATTTATAATCACAACAAGAAATTGCATGGGTCAAATCGGGCACCTGTTAAGCACAAGGCTGGTTTCTGTCCGGACCTACACGGATCTTTGCCATAATAAAAGAGGTATGAGGCACATGTAAAAGATCTGCAATTTTTCGCACCAGATATTCTTCGTTCATATCCAATACGCCATCAATAAAAGCAATTTTCCATAGCGATTCAATTAATAGAACTTTTTGCTCCAGACTGTATCCTTTATTTATCAAGGAAGTAAATTGAAAATAATCAGTCGCCTGTTTCCTTTTTTGTTCGGCTAACTCTATTAGAGAAGTTGTTTGTTCATCAGTTAAAGAAAAATTCTGCTGGATCAGGGATAGAATAATTTCTTGTTCCTTGAGCTCAGCTTTATCGTCCATATACATCATTTCCAGGAACAAGACGACAGTCGCAATTTGTAGCTTTTCTTCCAAAGAATCTTCCGGCCCTGAAAGGGCGAGATGTTGTTCAAAAAAAAGTTTGATCTGGTTAAGCATTTTTAAAGGATTCCGTTTTCATCAAAATAGTTAACAACTATTTACTTAAATGTAGTTTCACTGTAGGTTGTTTTATGCCGCAGGATGCTCATGATCCGCGGCTCGCTGATATAACTAAATAGCCTTGGTTTCTTTCTTTGGTACACTTGGCCCATTTTCATACAATAAGCGAGGTTATATTGCGTTTCAGGCCCCCTTCTTGTGCTGCTCTTTGCAATTGGGCGATGTTGTCTTCCGTTACATTGGATACGAATGTTTCTGCCTGGTTACTGTCTTCTAATAATAAATACAAACAAATCATTTAAGAGGGTACTTACAGTAAAACAGTTCATCCTACACAGCATTTTTGTTAGGAAAATGGGGCATTAAAAACCTGGTTAATGATGTCCAGAAATTTATCAGCCTTGAGATAACCGACAACGCGGTAGACATTTCGCTCCTGCCGATCCGGGCCGAAGAAAAGAATCGCAGGGGGACCGATTAGATTAAATTGTCTTAACAAGGCCTGATCTGTTGGAGAATTTTGTGTCACATCAGCTTGTACCAGCACAACTTGTGATAGAGCCCCCCTAACCTTGGGATCAGCAAAGGTGTAAAGCGCCATTTCCTGGCACGATGGACACCAGTCAGCATAAAAATCAAGCATGACCCATTGATTTCTTGCTTGCGCTTCTGCCAGATGTTGCTGTAATTCCTCTACGGTTCCGATCTTTTTAAACTTAAGCGTAAGCGATAGTTGTTCTTTGCAAGCGACGGCCGCACTACATAGAAGAGACTGCATAGCGTCAGGTTGGTTAGTGGAAATCCCCATCCACAAAAGAATACCGTAAGCCGCTGCAAGCAGTCCCGCGCCCTTCCAGCGTTTTTTCCATAATAAAAGCATTACTGGAAAGACAGCAAGCAGCGACCATAAAACCAGGGTAGCCGTCGGCGATATGATGCGACTTAATAACCACACAGCAACTGCCAGAAGTCCAATACCAAAAATAACTTTGATGATATTCATCCAGCCACCAGCCTTGGGCAGCAATTTACCGGCATAGGTACCGATTATAAGCAGCGGTATTCCCATGCCGACGCCTAAAGCAAACAGTGCCATTCCCCCCAAATAGGCATCACCTGTTTGGCCAATATAAATCAATGCGCCGGCCAATGGGGCAGTGACGCAAGGCCCGATCGCCAGAGCTGAAAATATGCCCATCATCACAGCCCCCAACAAATTTCCACCTTGTTGTTTAGAACTGATCGCCATGACTTTGGTTTGTATGACTGAGGGAATTTGAACCTGGAAACCACCGAACATCGATAGCGCCAATAGCACAAAAATTCCGCTGAAAGCAATGATCACCCAGGGCTCCTGAAATAAAACCTGAAGGTTGCTGCCGAAAAGTCCCGCGAGAACTCCGAAAACCGTATAAGTCAGTGCAGAAGCGAGTACATAACTCAGAGATAACCAAAAGGCCCTACGCGTGCTTAGGCTTGAGCCCTGACCAACAACAATACCGGAAAGAATGGGCAACATCGGGAAGATACATGGCGTAAATGCCAGTAATAACCCAAATCCAAGAAAGCTCAATGCAATGAGCCATACAGAACCGGTTTTTAATGAGTCGGCGATACGATTCTGCTCGGAGATAAAAGGTGCGGCTTTGTCTGATAGGGAAGTAGTGCCCCACCAGTTGAAGCTTTCATCCGACAAATCGAAAGAAACAGTTTTTTTGATAGGCATATAACAAACGCCTACATCAGCACAGCCCTGGAAAGTCACTTCTAAGATCAGCTTTTTCAGCTTTGAATCCAGACGCTGAATAAGGATTTCTACTTCCAGGTGATCCCGGAAAATTTCCACTTTGCCGAAAGTAGCGTCTTCTTTTGTTTGATTGGCTGGAAAGGACTGCTCTCCCACTTTTATACCGGGAGTCACCGAGACAAATTTGAATTTGTTACGATACAGGTAATAGCCGTCGGCAATATCCCAGTTGAGCAACAGCTTATCTACTTTCTTTACTTTGGATGTGAATTCAAAAGCTTGATCCGGCGGCAAAAGTTCCGCTGAATCGACAGCAAATACTTGACCTGTGAACCAAAACACCAGGCAAAACAGGAATTTTAAGATTGACCGTTTACTCATAAGCAAACCCTCCAAGGAGTTTCAGGTTGGTAGCCACAAGTCTTTTAACAAAAAACCGGTGCAAGGCAACTGGCACTATCCTAAAAAAACCGTATCAATCCGGTTCGCCTGCCTGCAAAGCAGGTGAACCGTTTTTTCTTAAGAGTTTAAGATCAATAGTCTGGAGCACTTCGGAAGGTCCAAACAACGGAGAGCATTAGCGAAGAACCCGTCGCCGAGTTGAACCTGCTCGAACGCTCCCCTGCCGCTTCTCAGCTTTGCCGAATTCAGATCCTCGTAAATCGGCAAGCCGATCGATCCCCGCAATTTGAAATTACCGCCCAGGGCATTGAGAAACCGGTAGTCGGAAACGAACGCCAGATTGGTGGTGGTGCCGCCGGTGTTGCCAATATCGAAACCCCGATACTGATTTTCCGCTGCATAACTGGCATCCATTTCGATACCGATCATCCAGTCATAGTTCGGTGTATAGTGCAAAGCCACGCCACCATTAACAACGTCACCGTAGGCATAATCGTCATCATTTTCAGGATTGACAGTGTAAAGGGCTGAGGCATGTAACCAAAAATCCTTCCAGCGCTGGGAATAAAGCATTCCGCCCGTGAAAGTCGCGGTACCCTTGCCGAGTTGAAGTCCCGCCGCCTGACCAATGGCTCCACTAACAAGATTGCCATCGAAATGGCCGGTGGGCAAGGTAGTGCCGAGCAGAATGGTGGCAAACTTGTCCCAACGTGTGCTGCGCCACAAGTTATAACGCCCTTCAATGGTGATGTCACCGAGTCCATTCTCGTTATCGACTGTTTCTCCAAATGTTCCTGCCTTAACTGGTTGTCCTGGTACCCTTGGGGGTTGGGTTTGCGTCAGGGTAGTCAGCCTTCTCTCAAACCAGGGCACATTCATAAACAGCGCAAGATCATCAGTCGGCGAATAATTGAACGTCAGGGATTGTTGCTGTACCTGTATTTCTTTCGGAGCTCTAGGCTGAGCCGGGTTGCTATGGATAAAATTATTCGGATCCTCACCGTTTGAGCCGATCTTGATCTGGTCTTTTTGACTATAACCATAGACCATACCCGCGCTGAAGTTACCCTTGCCCGGTGTCACTGCGGTGCGAATCCGAAAAGGTGCAGTCGTGCCCACGGGCGAAATGTCATCGTAGGCAATGTTGAAGTCGATCACCTCACCGCCCTCTTTGGCAACGAAAGCTTCGGCTTCCTCGCGCTTGGCAAAAGCGATATAGTTGGGAACCATGTCCGGAATCACATTACTGCCGAGGACATAAGTAGCCGTTTCCGCATCCACCAACTCGCCTGAGACCCAATCATGCACTTTTACTGACTTAAATGCGGAGATACCGCCGGCATCGGTAACTTCGCGCAACATGCAGGCGACGCCACAGGTGTATTCCTTTTTGCCATCTTTGAAGACCAATTCGGCGGCGCTCTTTTGGTACTGGTCGATATACATGCCGCACACACGGCAGCTTGCACGTTTGTGTGTCTCTTCGGCCGATACCCAGGCCGACATCAATGTTAACTGGAATAACACCAGCATAAACGATACTTTAATGACCGTTTTCATAAAAAATTCCTTTGTATAAGATTGTTGTAAAACGTTTTTCATATTCTTCAATCCCGGCTTCCCCGGTAATCTTGTCTTGAACGATACCTTCCTCATCGATAACAAAGGTGGTCGGCATACCGATAACACCAAAGCGTTTGGCCACCAGACTGTATTCATCAACCAGCATGGGATAGGTGAGATGTGCGAACTTTTTGAGCCGCTCATCGGATTTCTCGACCCGGCTTTCATTAATCGCCACGGGAACAAATCCCCGGACTTTGTATTTTTGATAAAAGGTCTCCAGAGCTAAAAGCATTTCCTTGTCACAAAATCCGCAATCCAGCGACCAAAAACGTACGAGTATAACTTTGCCTTTAAAGGCTTCAGGCAGCAGCACAGATTTTCCACTGAAATCGGTGAGCGTGACAATGGGCGCAGGATCTCCAATCTGCAATCCCGAATATTTATTGCAAGCGCTGAGCGCTGTAGCGACCACCAAGCCCAGTAGCAGTAGCTTCAAATACTTGCTCGTTTTCATGTCCTGTGATCCAGCGATTCGATGATGGCCGGTGTCACATCCTGAAAGCGAATAATGGATTTACCTTTATGATCTTCCATGAATTCCTGCGCCGATTCCTGGTCCTTGAAAGGCAATAATTCATGACCCATCGGGCCTAATACGTCAGAACCGATCACAAAAAAGGCCGACCTGGCATTAACCAGCTCTACTTCATAATAGTCCGTGACATAAATATCCTTGATATTTTCAGCCGATTTTCCGGGCGTATATTTCGCAGTGTCGAAAATATGTTTAAACATATCCTTGGCGCCGTCGTAGAAATAGTAAGAACCATCCTTGAACATGATTTGGGCTACCCATTTCGGGTATTTGTAAACAAACATGCCACATACGGGGCATCGGTCAGTTTTTTTGATAGTAACCGTGGGTTCATCGGCAAAGCTAATGTTCATACTGAAAAGCAAAATGAGCAAGGACAGGGCAACCATTATTTTAGCCTTTGTAGGGCGTGCTATGCGCGCCTTGAGAATTTGGGCGCGCATAGCACGCCCTACGTATGGCTGGGCCACATGATAAGATTTAATAGACGACTTCATAGGCAATAACCAAACTTGAGGTGACGATTTCATAAGTGACCAGCGCAGTAAACGCTGCGTATAAAATAACTGAGGCTAGAGCCAGTTTGCGGATGAACCCACTCAGCATGGATTGCAGGCTTTCCACCTGGCGAAAAGGAATCAGCGCGCCAACTCCGATTCCCGACACCACAGCCCCGAACAGGAGCATATATAGGAGGTAACCGAGATAGTGATATTCTTCCATAATGATGCAGAACGGACAGTGATGGGTCGGCAATTCATAGATGTAGAGTGATATGAAGGATACGATGGATACGAGCGAGATAATGAACATCAGCAAGCTCAGCGCGGCATAGAGATAGCCACCGGTATTCTTGAGATAGAAAAAAATCCCACTGGCCAGTGTACAAAACATGGTGCTATAAAAAACCCACATCATCGGTAGTGCAGGCATTGATGCAATTTCAGAACCTATGCCGGTTACCCGCTCACTGCTGAACAAACTGCCGCAGCAGGAGGTAATAACATCCGCCTCCATATTCAGAAAGTAGGCGCTCTCCAGAATCGTTTCCAGGATGATAAGGGGAGCGACGAATGCCAGCAGCAGGTACTTCTTTTTGATGAGCGGGTAATCGTAACCCTGGTTGTCGGCATAATTCAAAACCAGCCAGAGACCGGCC
Source organism: uncultured Gammaproteobacteria bacterium (assembly GCA_963849195.1). Lineage (GTDB taxonomy): Bacteria > Pseudomonadota > Gammaproteobacteria > Methylococcales > Methylomonadaceae > Methylobacter_C. Next base: position 41,964 of record CAWKGQ010000015.1, on the reverse strand, counting down.
AGAATAAAATTAAAAATTTTCAGCACCAGCGTGGGATAGCCGAAAGCATCGACGTTTAATGTCCCGGCGGCGCACATGGCGCCGACAAAAAGCGGGGTCAGGCTATCGGCGGTAAAAATGAACAAAAAGAGGGAAAGCAGTTGCAGACCGAAAACATACGCGAGCAGGGTCGAAATCAGATAGGTTTTGCGCTCCAGTACCAACTGCAATTCGTGGCCGTTCTGTATATCCCAATGTCTTAGTATTTGCACGCCATAAAACACGGCATACAGAACCATAAAGCTGGATATGTAGGAGGCCAGCAAATTGGCGATGACGGTGGGATGCAGAATCACGCCGGCTAGTCCTCTATTTGGCCGTCGCGAAGGTTGACTACCCTGTCCACCATTGAGGATTCATAAACCAGTGGGTCATGGCTGGTGATAATGACGGTTTTGCCTTCCGCTTTGAATTTCTCGATAATTTCCATGAACCGGTACGACAGTTTGGTATCGAGATGGGCGGTCGGTTCGTCGGCAATGATGATGTGCGGGTCGTTGATCAAGGCGCGCACGATAGAGGCGCGCTGGGCTTCTCCACCGGACAGCCATTCCACCTTCGAAGCCGCCTTGTTGCCTATATTAAGCTCGGCCAGGCCTTTCATCGCCTTGATTTTCAGATGCGAACGCTTTTCCCCCAGCGGGTAGGCCGGCAACATCACGTTATCTAATACCGAAATGCCCTTGATGAGATTGGGTTGTTGAAAAATGAAACCGAACGTGTTGCGGCGAATATCGGTCAAAAACCGTTCCGGCAGACTGGTAATTTCACGTCCCTGCAACTTCACGCGCCCTGCCGAAGGCCGGCTCATGCAACCGATGATGCTTAACAGCGTGGTTTTTCCCGAACCGCTGGGTCCTTTCAGTACAGTAACCTTGTTCTCGCCAATATGCAGATTGATACTGTTCAGCGCCGAAAACTCGCTGGGATTACCGGCGTTAAACACTTTTTTTACATTAACCAGATCGATCATGACTTAATCTCCAGTAAAGCGCATCGCCGAATCCGGGTCGATGGTCGCCGCGCGCCAGATGGGCACAATGGTCGCTACGGTGTAGGGCACCACGGTCAGAAAAAACAATGTTGTCAGTTGTTCGAGATTGACAAAAGGCGTCAGTTCGAAATTGGGATAGAGATTCGACCAGCCCTTGAGCGCCGGTTCGAATACCAGGGAACCGGTAAAAAAAACATGCACATAAGCCAAAATCACGCCGGTAAAAAAAGCCGTTAGCGAAATCATGGCGCCTTCCCAGAACTTCATTTGAATCACGTCCGAAGTTTCCCAGCCCACGGCCTTGAGAATGCCGATCTCCCGTCTTTCCCCTGCGCTCAGGCCCGAAGCTTTGTCCCATGCGAAAATAACGAAGGCGAGTACGGCAGCGGAGAAAATGACAATCATCATGCCCCCGCGCCAGTTAAAGATGGAATCGTAAGTTCTCAAAATCTCGTCCCGGATAATCGGCCGGGCTTGGGGCAGGCGTTTCTTTATTTTCGAGGCCACCGTAGCAATTTCGCTGGGATTGTTGACTACGACGGTAAGATCGGTGACAAAGTTTTTGTCGATACCGAAAAGTTTTCTAAAGTCTTCCCCGGTAATCAACATCAGATCCGAGGAGACCAGTTCGGATTGGGAGGACAGGGTGCCGGCAATCCTCAAGTTCATCACGTTGCCGTCAAAAGCAAGAAACGGCATGAAATCGCCCTTGCCGATATTGCGAAGACGGGCGATGCCGTTGCCGATAATGAGCGTTCCAGGTTCAAGCACTGCGCCGCCCAGTTCAAACAGGGGTTTTGAATTATCGACGCCGGATTCACTTTCAACTGACGTGGTTTTGGCGGAGGACTTGGCGTTGTCCGCAGAGCTGCCATTGGCAGGCGGAACCAGCAGCGTGTAGTTGGCGCTGACCAGGCTGTCGTAATAATAGCCCCACAACCGGCTTTCGACGGTAGCCACACCGCGAATGTTTTTAATGGTTTCGATATAACTGACCGGAAACAGATCATGCCGCCCGGCCACTATTTTTTGCACGACGATTTCTGGAGCGTCCTTCAGGATAAGCGAGGCTTCTTTTTTGATGGAGTAAGTGAAGAACATCGTCGAGGCCAGTATGAAGACGATGAGTGTATATAAGGCCAGCAAGCCAAAATTTTTCACTTTTCTGCGCAGCAGCGAAGAAATGGTGAAGTCAATAATGTAACGTTGCTTTTCAATCCAGTGTCTCATGGGTGTTCGCTGATTCTTTCAGGTGGCTGGGTAAACGAACCGGACGGGAAATGTTCCAGCGACAATGGATGATCCTGGAATGCCGTATTCAAATCGGCCTGCGACAAGTGCCGGGTATAGCGGGCTTCGGTGAACAGGCACAGGTCAGTCAATTTCAGAGTTTTAACCAACATCGCCTTTTCCTCGAGGTTGGCTTGCCGAGCGCTTTCGCTAAATGAGGCATGCACCAGCAACAGGCTCAATAAAACAGCCCCGCTGGTAATATAGATAAAAAATAATGAGGAATTTCTCATGATTGCAATACTCTTAATACCCCCAGCAAAATTCGATATGAATTATTCTCAATTACATGACATTAAACGCTGAAATTCGCCTCTTGCTTGTAAGCTTCAAAGGGTGCGCCCTCAATTCTGGCGCATTCAAAAATCAAGCACTTAGATAGTAAGTAGCCGGGGCTTAGGTCCATTAATACCAAAATCAAAAAGTCGCCTAAAAACGTTTCATCCATGGCGACAACCGCTTTAAGCTTTTGTTTGTTGACCTGCTGCTCACAGGCCTCCTGAAACTGCGGCAATTAAACCTTAACCGCAATCATGCAAGCGAAATTAAACCACTGAAAATAGGTACCAATGCGATCAAATCCAGCTCGCTCCAATAATTCATAGTTCTCATCCAGGCGATAAGGAATCAAAACATTTTCCAAGGCTTCACGTTTACGCTGATTTTCAACATCCGTGTAACCGCTTTGAGATATTTTAAATTGCAGGTAATGGTCGATGTATAAGCGATTTAATACCGGATCGTTAACGAGAATTTTCTCGGACAACAAGACTATTCCACCAGGTCTGAGCGCCTCATAAATATTTGTTAGTAACTGCTCTCTATCAATGGGCCGGACAAATTGCAAAGTCCAATTAAGGATGACAACATTACAAGGGGGCAATTTAGGAAGACGGCTCAGATCAGCGGTAATTAATGACACTTTTCCTGCGGCTATTTGTTCAGACAACTTGTCACGCGCCTTATCCAACATAGAGTCAGAATTGTCATACCCTATAAATCGCGTGCTCTCAGGACATTTTTGATGTTTTGTAAGGTACTCTATGGTAGTCCCTGTCGAGCATCCTAAATCGCAGACTACACCGGATTCTTCAGGTAAAAAATCCATAACAAGATCTGACTGAATACGCTGGACTTCATTATAAAAAGGCACACTCCTTGAAACCATATTATCAAAAACTTTAGCAACACGTTCGTCAAAAGCAAAATCTTCTGCTCGTCCCGTCTGTTGAAATACTCTATCTTGTTCTGTCATATAATATGCCGTTTAGTTAACGTGTTCTGTTTGTTTCAGGTTAGACGTAATATAAAACTATTATAATCTTTGTATTTCGTACTATCTAACCGCTCTATTATTGTAATTACCGCATTGGTTTAAGGCGCTCAGTTTTCTTTAAAAAACGGACTAACCCATAAGCGGATAAAATTAATATTGCCAAGCCGATTAATATTGACTGATATTCCCCCAGCCTATTTGCCAAATGTAACTTATAAGCTATCAGCCCTAGTGGAACCATTAGTGAAGTCATTATAGTGCCGTACTCTTTAACGGCAACTTTAGGCCAATCAAATTCATAGTTTTTAATGGTCTCACGTAAGCCTTTGAACCTGGGTATCCAGCGAGGGACATCAGTACAGAAAGCTGTATAAGCTTCTCCAAACTTTGCGCTTAAAAAACTCTCTTCACTGTGAACAATAAGTCGATAAATGGTTATAAAAACCAATGAGCCAACGATAAGCCCTGTCAAGTTACCAGAAACAAATACAAAACCCATCACAATTAGTATATTACCGACGTATAAAGGATTTCTGCAATGTGAAAAAAGACCGTCCGTGACTAAATTTTCGGCATATATTCGTCTCATTCGGCCACCGCGTACTATGTACGACAGCCCAATCGCCAGTATCCTTAATCCTTGACCTATCATGAGCATGGTCAAGCCAATGACCATCAAATAAATGCCTGGAACATTATTTATCGCAACGGGAGGCCATAAAAACAGCACTGTCGCAATAAGTATCGGAAAAAGAACATTACGGGTATGGAAAAGAAAGTTTCCCCATTGATTAAATAGATCAGTCATTATTTTTGTCTATGCCTAGGTTGGTTGTTGTTATGCTTTTCGGATTCGTATCCATAAATCAACAATATGAAACTTCCACATTATTAATAAAGCCTATCCAGCCTTATTGATACCCGATAGACTATTTTAAGTAGACTTTGCCTTATAAGCAAAAGAAACGCATTTCTAATTTATTTGTATTCCGGCTCTATCAAGCTTTGGAAGTCTGGGAGCTTCAAGCCAGAGAGCAACTCCTTAAAGCCCCGACTATTAACGTGGACGAAACCTCGCTTCGGGTTGATAAGAATAACCACGGGATACACGTTTACTCATCAGGGCCGATTACACTCAAGTTATTGCATCGAAAGCGGGGTAAGGCCGCGATAGAAGCGATTAATATTATTCCCCGCTATGCGGGGGAAGATTATTCATGACTGTTGGGCATCCTGTTTGTCCTATCATCACTGCGATCACGGACTTTGCGGTTCGCATTTGTTGCGTGAGCTGACTTTCATTAAATGGCTTTGGCTGGCGAATTAGATTCGATAGGGGGGTAGTTACAATGAGAATTTACTTTCCAGCCAAAATATCCTGATAAAAAGACTCCAGACGCTGTCCCAGTTTTTTAGCTTCATGAATAAAGCGCTGTCGATAGGCTTCGATAATAGGAAATCTCTGCTCGGCGGACTGCGTAGCCGGCGCTTCATCCTGCTTGGGAGAAGGCACGTTGTCTACGACTATGAATGTCCCTGGTATCATCCCCATCCAGCAACTCCAGGGAACTACGCCAATTTCTGGCGGTGTAAATTCGATAATTTGCGTCCCCTCTTTCAGCTCGATTTTCAACTTATATTGAGGAATCACGATGGTCTTATTGCACTCGTTCATTTCCTTGCCGTTAATCACCCACTTTACCGGAACGCCTTTGCGCAGAGTGAACTGGTTGGGTGAGAAACGGCTTTTCAGCACTTCCATGTTAATAGTTTGTTCAGTGTCGCACGTCGGGGTTTCCGCCACGGTCGGGGACAGCGTTTGCGACACACGTGCGACCAGTGTATTGAAATCCACGCCTGTGCCCGTAACCGCGAGCCCCCGATTAAGCATGATTGCACCCAGAATCATAACGATAAAGCCAGAGGCTTTCAGTAATTTGGGGGTCAGGTTAGCAGAAAGCAGACTGGTGAGAAATCCGAAGCCCAACAGTAAAGGTAAAGTGCCGATGCCGAAAAAGAACAAAATGGCCGCGCCCTGAGTCCAGCTGCCCGTTCCGGCAGCCATTACGTACATGGCTTGCAAAGGACCGCAAATAATCATCAGCCCATTCAGGAGGCCAATGACGAAGGGGTTGCTGCGTTTGCGGTATTCCTTGCCAACGAAGCGCATGACAAACTTTGGCGTCTTGAGGTGGAAATGACTCAGTGCAGGGAATACATCCAGCATGTGCAGACCGAACAGGATCAGAAAAACCCCGGCAGCGACACCGACTGCGCCTTGCGCGTAGGGTGTAAAGGCGACGACTGAGCCAAATGCGCCGAATAATGCACCGATAACAGTATAAGACAGCGTTTTACCGATGCCGTAAAGGAAATGCGTGGCATAGGATTTCTGTCCATTGGTAGCACTTTTCGCGGTGTAACCCAGGATCAAAGGCCCGCACATACCCACGCAGTGAAAACTGGTCAGGAAACCAATCAGGACCAGCAGTCCATAACTCATGTCCCGACTAATCTTGGGCATATCAGTGTGGTTCATGAACCAGCTATCGAGCCAAAGAATAAAACCAATCCCCATAAGCGCAAGCGTTACCGCTGCAATCTTTTTTAATGCAATGAACAAGGCGTTAGTATGCGGATGTACCGGGTTGGGTTGTAAACTTTCGTTGGTGGTGTTCATGATTGCGTTTTGAGCATGGCTGAAACTCTCCGTATTGGCCTGGAAGGCAGTGAAGTTTAGCGTTAGTAACAGGTTTGGTGGAGCAAGTCAGACATAGATTATGGAATACTAATATTCGGGTCAAGTGTCGATTGACTGTCCTTACATTAGACCGAGGCAATATTGGTTCAAAATTAGTTTCAGTTGAGTTAATCCAGGCGTATATTGATTTTATTTTTTTGATTGTTAATTATGAACCGAACCGCAATGACTGGGCAGGTTCAATACTAATTGACTTAGCTATGAAAATTCACTTAAATAAATTACATTCAAACCATAGGGTATTCGATGAATCACATGTCTGAAGAAACACAATCTACCCCCATAGAACCGGATAAGGGGCAAGTAATAATGGAAGGCCGTAACTCCTCTAAAGGTGAAGTGATGTTCAAGGGCGTCGCTACCGGCGTCGCTACAGCTGTAGCGGCAACAACAATCGTACAAACTGGCAAAGGAGTCATAACTACACTTGCCAGACATCCACTTGTCATGTTTAGCCTGGGTATTGCTGCTGGTTATTTTGCGCATAAATACCGTAAAGAAATCATTTCAATCACCAGCAAAACGGCAGAGCAAAGCAAGGATTTTGTATTGCGTCAAAAAGAAAATCTTGGAGATATGATTGCAGAGGCAATGGAAGGTTCGGAAAAGAAGGATGTTTGAAAATACATCCTGCTCTTACTGTTTAAAGAGATCATCGTTCAATTCTGAATCAGTATCCAGTTTTCGAACTTTGTGTTAACTAAAATTCAAAGGAAAATTACTTATGGCACATGTACACGGAGAAAAAGCTGCAACCCAGATGAAGTCAGCTGTCAATGCTGGAACTGCAAAAATGACGGACTCCTCAATGGGGAAAATGGGCATGGGCTCAATGATGAAGGAAGGTATGGGACCGATGATGAGCGAGGGCACGGGTTCGATGATGAAAATGGGTGAGGGAATGGCTCAGGTCATGAAGCATTCTAAAACGACTGGAGTCACCAAAGGCGTCGCTACGGGCGCTGTTGCTTCTGCCGGTTCCAGCGCAGGGAAAAGTGTTATAAAAAAAATCATCACACATCCCCTGGTACTTTTCGGTCTCGGCGTCGCGGTGGGCTTTTACCTACATAAGTATCGAAAGTCTATCATTTCAACTTATGACGAAGAGCAAGAAGAATAAGGTTTTTGCTTTGTATCAAGGAAAGTGTTCTAAGCTTTTGTTTTGCCTAAAGGCATGGCCGGTTTGGAATTTCTGAAATATCACTATCATGGACACTGAAATGAAGTCTTCTCATACCGGCAGCCTGACTCATGGCAAAGTAGTTCATACCCTGAGCCGGCGAGTTCGTATTATTTCACCGGTTTTGCTCAAGGATCCGGAGCGGGCATGTGTTCTGGAGATTATGCTGCAAAAACGGGATGGCATCGAAAAGGTTAAAACAGTTCCTGATATTGCTTCCATAGTTATCCATTTTGATCCCAACAAGCTGCCGAAAGTAAAGCTGTTCACCCTTTTGGATGCGTTACTGGCGAATCTGGGCCAAAGAAAACCCGTAGCGACTCTCAATAAGACTTCCCAATTAGTGCCTACTGATGTTGATTTCAGCCTCGCCGAACAGGAATTCAATCTCTTTGTCGATGGCATGAGTTGCGTATCTTGCGCGCTTTTAATCGAGATGATATTGAAGAGGGATCCACGTATTTCCTCGGCGAACGTCAATTACGCTTCGGAAACGGCCTCTGTTACCGGCCGGGTCAACAAAGAAACCTTGTGTACGCTAATCGACAATATGGGTTACAAGGCGCAGAGTCTGGATAATTTGGCGCAGCGTCAAATTCTGATTGTTCGCGAAAAGAAGCGCCTGATTGACGCCCGGCGGCGTGCCGTTTTATCCGCAGTACTGAGCTTGCCTGTCATGATGATTGGCATGGCTGCGCCTGCGTCCAGATATTGGCATTGGGCACAGCATCTACTCGCCACGCCTATTGTGATCTGGGCGGGATGGCCGTTCTTTGATAAGGCCATAAAACTGGCCAAGCAGCGCGCAACCAATATGGACAGCCTGATTGCTTTAGGAGTGGGTTCGTCTTATGGTTATAGTGTGGCTTCCCTCCTGGCAGGTAAACGGGGTCTGTACTTCGATTCAGCGACCGGGATCATTACTTTTGTCCTGATCGGTCGCTACCTGGAGGAAAAAGCCAAAGGCAAAGCTCATGAAGCTATCCGCACACTGGTTAATTTGCAACCGCAAAACGCGACAGTATTGCATGGCAGCAAAGAAATCACCGTCAACGTAGAGGAGGTTCTGATTGGCGATATATTGCTGGTACGTCCGGGTGAAAAGATTCCGACAGACGGCATCGTTATTGAAGGGATTTCGACTGTAGACGAATCGATGGTCACGGGTGAAAGCATACCGGTTGTGAAGGAACCGGGGCATCGCCTGGTCGGTGGATGTATCAATGCCAATGGCGCTTTGAAGATGCGAGTTACCGCCATTGGTGCGGATACTTTCCTGGCGAACATCATTCACATGGTGGATCAGGCCCAATCTTCCAAATTACCCATTCAAAAAACTGTTGATCGCATTTCTTCTGTTTTTGTACCTTCCGTAATGGTGGTATCAGCCGTTACATTCCTGGCCTGGATGTCAGTTGGCGTGGGTTTTCGAATCGCTTTCAGTAATGCCATAGCCGTGTTGTTGATCGCCTGCCCCTGTTCGCTTGGGTTGGCAACGCCGATGGCCATTATGGTCGGCACCGGACAGTCGGCCCGGCGCGGTGTTTACATCCGCAATGGAGCAAGCCTGGAGATGGCTTCGAAATTAACGACCATTGTATTCGATAAAACGGGAACCATTACCGAGGGCAAACCTCGGGTCACGGATTTTATTAATGTTTCCGAAGCAAGCGAGGAGAGGATATTGGCATTGGCCGCCGCCGCAGAAGTGGGTTCCGAGCATTTCCTCGCGAAATCTATTGTCGCTTATGCCCTGGATCGTAATATTAGCCCCGTCGAGGCCGATGAATTCAACAATATTCCAGGTCACGGTATTACCGCTCGCGTGGATGGTTGCGAAGTTCTCGTTGGTAATCGCGTCTGGCTGGAACAGTCAGGCGTTGATGTAAATGCCTTCGTGCAACGCGCCTTAACCCTGGCAGAACAAGGCAAGACCCCGGTTTATGTTGGCGTGGATGGCAAGATGTCCGCCCTGTTTGGCATCGCCGACCAGGCAAGAGCAAATGCCGGAAAAGCTATCGAAAGGCTGCGCAGGCTTGGGATCAAACCCATGATAGTTACCGGTGATACCGAACAAACAGCACGTTACGTAGCCGGTCAGGTGGGCATTGATGCCGTTATCGCACATGCCAGGCCGGAAAGGAAACTCGAGATTGTCCGCGAGTTGCAAGAACAAGGTAATAAAGTAGGCATGATTGGTGACGGTATTAATGATGCCCCTGCCCTGGCAGCAGCAGATGTCAGTTTTGCCATCGGGACCGGCACCGATGTGGCCATCGAAACGGCTGATCTCACCCTGGTCAGCGGCGATATCAGTAAAATTGCTGACGTCATGGAATTGAGCGGCGCGACTTTAAGCATCATCAAGCAAAACCTGTTCTGGGCGCTGGGTTACAACACGATTGCAATTCCAGTAGCGGCGCTGGGTAAACTCAACCCCATGATTGCATCAGCTGCCATGGCCTTAAGCTCCATTTCAGTAGTCCTCAATTCTCTGCGGCTTCAGCGTAAATAAAGAATGTTGGGCTACGATTTTATCGTTGCCCAACATTTTCAACACTTGATGAAGGAACGGTGGCGGGTGGTAAACAGACAGACGTTTTTATATTTAACCATCGAAATGTCGGGTATAAACAGCATGCCCGTCAGGACTGCAATTTATCCGTTGTACGGCCAACTATGCCGTCCTAGTTATCATCACTTATGGTGGTGCCCCTCATGCTTCTCCCCAAGCACAGTAAGGTTGTAAGTAACCTCGTTATCGAAACTCCATCCGGTGCTGACGCCATGGTTGACGCCTTTATCGTCCAAACTCCATTTGGCTTTGGTGCCACGTAGTGTGAGTACGTGTACCCCAGGGGTCAGCGGCGGAAGCATGACCCAATATCCCTCAATGATCTGGCGACCGGTCTTTCCCGCAGGCAAAATGAACCCGCAACCTGGATCTCCCATAACATGATTCATCGGCAGGATGGCGGTAAATTTCGGCGACTGGGTCCGCACGGTAAGTATCTGCAAGCTGGAGATCGCGACTCCGTCTAGAGTACTCGTGAGCAATGAAGCACCATCTGTGCCACTAGCTACGATTTTTCGGACATCTGAGTCGGTTACATCTTCATCTGCGGTGCCCGGGCAGTCGATCCACCCCCCTTCAATAAGGGGATAAAACAAAGCTCGGTTGGGAGGGATGGTGCAACTTCTATTCACCCCCGTTTTCCCGAAGCTGCCCGCGAGAAACCATATATCTCGCCTGGGCTGATTCTCGGCGCAAAACTCACCTGTTAGATCCTCTATAGCGTTCTCGCCCTTTGGGCCAGAAAACGCCCATTGACCCCATTTCACGGACCACTCTCCGTATGTTTTGCCATAGGTTTTTTGCTCTTTTTGGTCTGCATAGGCTGGCATAGTTACCAGTGCCACTATGAGAATTAAAAAATACTTTTTCATTGTAATCTCCTTTCCGAATTGAAACTTATCGTTGTTATTATTACCAGATACCCTGTTACAACGTTCCATAAGAATGCCTAACTAGAAGTAGATGGCATTTTTCTGTGTTCATCATAAATCCCAGATTTTTTTGTAACTATATACACAAGCAATAACCTGGAACTTAACGCCGCCAACATTATCAATGCCTGACTTTGTGTTGCTAAGAGTGAATTATCCTCGTCATTGCGGTTTCGACTGTATAGGAAATAATCTGAAAGTGCATCCATCAAATGATGGATAAATTCACGCTTTAAATTCGGGAGAACAAAAAAATCAGCCGCAGCAAATCGCACTGCCGGTGCGTGGCGGTCTTTTCGAACACGCTGTGGAGCTGGCTACGAGCAGTGCTGATCGCGACCGTCCATTTTTCGCAGTAATCGTTGAGGGTTAAACCGTCAGCAAACGCGCGGCACAGACGCGCTTCGGCCGGAGTTAGATTGAATTGTTGGGTGAAAAGCAGCCATTGCCGGGAAGGATAATGATTAGGATCGCGCAGGGTGATCATGTAACGGGCGGCTTGTAAATCCGGTTCGGCAGGTTTGGGCAATTGAAAACAGTTAAGCAGCAAGAGATCGTGCCCGTTTTCGCCTTCCAGAAACAAGCTGAGCGGCCCGGTCTCCTGATTTCTCCCTTCAACGAAAACGGCAAAGCGGGAAGCATGTCGGGGGTTGTGCAGGGCAAATTTCGGCGATAACGCCAATGTCAACTCGTGCCTTTTCAAGTCTTGACCCACTTCCGGCGTAGCGTAAATAACTCGAATTTCGTTGTCCAGCAGCAGCACGCTACCGGCCATACGCTCGAGACAAGAATGGCAGCGAGGAGTTGAAAAGGTTTTTTGCAGATCGTCGACAGCACGGTCCGCTGATCGGCGCGGCTGGTCACGGCGTTCTGACTGAAAGGGTGGCGGGGTAATTGACATGTCAATGTTTCCTTTTCGGTGCCAAGAGCGCTACCCCAGTGGCAATTTATTATTCAAACATCTAAGCACAGGTGCGTCTATTATTTTTATGTAAAGCTCCTGATAATTATGATCATCTATATTTAAGGCTATAGACTTTCAGAAAATTGATTCCCTAAAAAGCAAACCTCAAAGAAACGCTCTTCGCGAAATACATTCTATAAATAAAAAGCTAAAGCGACCATTCGTATAAATACCTACTCTTGGTAAAAACAACAGTTTTATCGTTGCCCGGCATTTCGGCAATCGATTAAGGAGATGCGGTGGGTTTATCCGTTGAGATATGAGGGATAAATGATTGCCCGACTATAGGGCCGAGATCATTATGAGGCTTTTTGGCTAAAGCGGGTGATGAATAGGTAAAAAAATGCGGGCCGAAACTGAATGCCCGCATATCGAGAGGAAGGAAGGATAACTCTGCTGTTTGGCGCATCAACAAAAGTTGGGTAAAGTCTAAAGGCTTTTCTGGCCCTTGAAAATGTGTCATATTGCCGCGCGACAAAATGCCGCCATATTTGGCAAGGTAATTGCTTAATAAAACAGATTTGCTTGGCACAAAGGTTGTTAATTCAAGGAATCCTTGGGCTGACAAGTAAATTTTCCATGTAATTATGCGGCATATCCCCAATACCAATGCGTCATATCACTCAATTCGGTCGAGGACAAAGATTGACAATGTCTAGTTAAAACCTGACCAATGTTAAACCTCTTTTCTAATCTGGCACGCAAGCCTTGATTCATTGACGCGGTCTCTCAGCTCTTTTCCCGGTTTGAAATGGAGTAAATATTTAGCCGATAAATTTAAGGGCGCTCCGGATTTTGGGTTTCGTCCTACACGAGCAGGGTGATAATGCAACGAGAAAGCCCCAAAACCTCTGACTTCTATTCTATCGTTAGCGATTAACGCCTGACACATGTGTTCGATAATACAGTTAACCGCCAAATCAACATTCTTTAGTGCTAAATGCGGTTGTTTTTTAGCCAAGGCGTTAATAAGTTCTGATTTGATCATGTTGGGTCCTGTGGTTATTGAGTATGTGCTTATTCTGTCAAAACAACCTGTGAGTCATATGCCCTATTTTTGTGTGTGAAATGCCCCATTAATTCGTCTAATTGCTTGTTTAAACCTAAGCACTATGACACTTTGACGCGCTTTTCATAAATAAAATCTAAATCTTTAGCATTTTCCATACCACTTGTCGCGACATATTGTCACGCGTCAATTTGCCACATTTTCAAGATTGTTATTGGTCGCTAGACTATATGCAACTCTTGTGTACGTCTCCTCTCCTATAAGGGATTAAGAGTTTAGGTATCCTTCCTCGTAATGCGGTCAGCAGCTTGGCCGCCTTTTTTAGTTTCTGGGAGAAACCATGAAACGAAACTACCCAATTGACGCGTTTAGCTCGGTTCTTGATCAAGATTTGATCAAGCAAATTGTCTTCCATGAAGCAGGCCACGCAGCAGCTATTTATCTTTACAATAGACAAAAACAACTGCCCCCGGTGCATTTTCAAATCACCATTAAAAAAACAGACTATTCACTAGCTAATCCTTTCGCAAGCAGAGCAATCGCGCATGATCACTTTGTCGCGATGGTTGAGGGTGGATGCTTGATTCACAGCCTGCCAATTACGTTGATAGAAAGCGCAAATTATTTCTCACTCGATGAACAAGATACTTATCGGACTGCTTTTGAAGCAGACATGATCAATTTGCTGGTCGGGCCTCTCGCTGAAGCAAAGTATGTCGCTCTCCGCGATAATGAGTGTTTTAATAAAAATCTTATTAACGTCAATGCCCTGCATAATTATGGAGGCACATCTGACCTTGAAAAGGTTTATGAATATCTGGAAAATTTCATTTCGGATAATAATCTGCATGAAGAAAAAATTGCCGAGCTTTTTAATAAAGCGTTTCAATTTATAGATTCGCCTGATTCTTGGAAAGCTATTGAACGTTTGGCCGGCTACATACTAACCAACACGAAAAATACCATTAGCTGCGAAGAAGCGATTGCGGTGCTAGATGAAAGAACTATCGCTGTTCATCAGGGAAAAGGAGCATGATAGAGGCCAAACCTTGTTTTTAGCATTGCCTGATTATAAGACTTGGCTCCATTTTTCCTTTTAGTAAACAATAAGAAATCACAAACACCAACTCGATAACGACGATTAAGAGACATAAAAATTAAAAACTGCACAACATGTCGAGCCGAAACGGCGACAAGGCATTCTTTTTGCCACTTACATGCGGTGATTGCAAAAGTAAATCTGGGTAGGCCCTGTGTGTATAATAGATAACAGCATTCTAAGAGGGTCTTTCAACATGGTCACTAATGATCAATCCAACACGTCCGAATCCCGCACGGAACTCCAAGCAGACAATAGCCAACGATTCGTTTCTCGATCGAAAACTATCCAACAACGCAAACAGCTAAGGAAGCGAGCACTGAAGATCGTCAACAACTACACGTTGTTATCGGGTGGTATGGGATTAATTCCAAATCCCTTTTATCAGGTCGCTGTAGGCGGGTTGTTAGGAAAAATGCTTTACGATTTAAGCGAGCTGTATGGAACAAGTCTGACTAAGCAAAAGAATAAAGCCATTATTGCCGCTGTTCTCGGAGGCGCGCATTCCGAGTGGATTACAGCTTATCTGGGAAACAATATCGAGAAGATTTTGCCAGACATGGCCGCAATCGGCAATACAATTGCCCGGCCGGTCGTTGCAGTCGGAATCACTTATGCCATTGGTAGGCTCTTTGTTAAGCATTTCGAAAGCGGCGCTTGGTTAAGGGCCGTATCTGCGGCGAATGTATCTCTTCTTCAGAACGAATAGCTCTTGGTTTAGGGTAATTGAATAGGCTGTCTTTAATACAGTAAGTGATCTATTGATTGTTATTAAAATTTTTCGACACAGTTTTCCTTTGAGCGCCGGATGATCGGTTTAAACGTAATGAATTAATAATGACCGAGACGGAACTGAGCGCCATCGCTGCTGATGCAATCGTCGGATTCAGTTTCCCGGCCACGGCAAAGGGAATAGCAACGGCGTTATAGCCGAAAGCCCAAAACAGATTTTGCTTAATAATGCTCAAAGTTTGGTTACTTATTGCGATCGCTTCGGTGACTTTGCCAATATCCCCATTGAGCAGGATCAAATCTGCCGCATGAATGGCAATACCGGTACCCTTGTCTATCGCCAGGCTAAGGTTCGCTGCTGCCAACGCGGGGGCATCATTAATGCCATCGCCTATCATGGCAACCTGGCGTCCTTGTTTTTGCAAGCTTCGAATAATCTCCAGTTTTTTCGCCGGATTTGCATGTGCTATAACCGTTTTTATGCCAACTTGTTCGGCAATTGGCCTAGCCGCTTCCTCGGTATCCCCGGTTACCATCATCGTTTCGATGTGACTATCATGTAATTGTTTGATAACCAGCCGAGCATTGGGTCTAACTTGGTCAGAAACTGCAAATAATGCCGCCGCATGATGATCAATGGCCAGATAGATCAATGTTTTTCCCTGCTTTGCCAGATTTTTTGCTGTTGCTTTTAATGGAGTCAAATCGATTTGTTGCCCCTGTAGCCAGGATTCATTACCCAGCAATAATTCATATTGACCGACTTTGGCACGAATACCCTGATCGGGAATGCTATGAAAATGGGCAGACTCCAACCAGCTAATAGCCCGTACTTTGGCATACTGAACCAGCGCTTGACCTAGAAAGTGTTCTGAATTGAATTCAGCAGATGCCGCTAATTGAATAATGCTTTCATCATCCAAATGAGAGATGTTGAGTAAGTCGGTAACGTTGGCATTGCCCTCGGTAAGGGTGCCGGTTTTATCAAAGATAACGATGTCGATGGTTGCCGCCGTTTCCAGCGCTTCGCCATTACGAATATAAATACCGCGCCGTGCTGCCTGACCTGTACCCACCATGGTTGCTGCTGGTGTGGCCAAGCCCAATGCACATGGGCAGGAGATCAGCAGCACGGAAATAGCATTGGCTAACGCATGCCCGACGCGTACTCCCGCTAGCAGCCAGCCGCCAAAGGTCAGACCCGATAGCGCTATTACCGATGGCACAAACACCGACGACAAGGCATCAACCGTTTTTTGAATCTGCAATTTGGAAGACTGCGCCTCGTCGACCATGTGTATCAACCCGGATAGAACGGTATCCTTGCCCGTCGCTGTAGCACGGACATGCAAAACGCCACTGCCATTGATACAACCATCATAGACCTTATGCCCGGACTCCTTTATGCTGGGTGTACTGGAGCCGGTTACCATGGACTCATCAACGCTGGAAAGCCCTTTGATCACTACACCGTCAGCAGGAATTTTTTCACCGGGACGAATCAGCAAAATATCATCTGCCGTGATTTTATCGGCGCTAATTCTAATTTCTTCGTCATTACGTAATAGCGTCGCTTCCCGGGGTTGCAGGTTCACCAACTTACGAATGTCGTTAACTACTTTTCTTTTTGCCAATTCCTCCAGATACCTGCCTAACAGAACAAAGTCAATGATGCCGGTTGCCGCATTAAAGTAAACATGGCGGGTGCTGCGAAATATGGCTGCGAGACTGTAACTGTAGGCCGCGCCTACCCCCAGCGCAATCAAGCTATCCATGTTGGCAGAACCATGTTTAGCCTGATTGAGCGCTTTTTTAAAAATATCCCGGCCTTCCCAAAAAACAACGGGCGTAGCAAATACTGCCTGCAACAGCAACAAGGGTCGCGATCTTGATCGGAGGAGGCTCAGGAGAGTCACCGGCAAGCTCAACAAGCCTAAAGTCATCAGTTGCCTTTTTGCCGTAATCAAATGTTTGCGTTCCACTTCGAACAGCAATTTTCGTTCAGTTAGCGAATCGATTGAAAAAGCCTCGTAACCATTTGCCGAAATAATGCTGAAAAGTCTCTCTTTAGGGAGATAACCTTTGATTCGAGCCGTTTCCGACACATAATTGACAGTTGCTTTAGTGATATCGGGTTCACGTTGCAACACCATTTCTAGAAACAAGGCACAGGACGCACAGCTCATTCCGCCAATCCCGATAACAAAATCATGTAACACCTCGTTGGTATAAGTGTTTTTTTGTTTTATGGCGTTAATCGTGTTACGGGGCTTCAGGCCAATGTTTGCTATGACCGCTTCCAAAAGCTGCAACAGATTTGCAACGGGCAGATATTCCGGATCGAAATGAATGGTTACCGAGGCTATCGCCGGAACAATTTTTACCGCTTCAATGCCCTGCCGTTTGCATAACACTATTTCCAGTACGTAAGCACGCTCCTGATCCTTGCGTAAACTCGGTGCGATAATACGAACGCGACGCTTTGTGTGATGCACGAGGGTGAAATGTTTGGATTCAACAGCTTGATACATAGTGATAATAGTGTTGGTGTTTTTCAATTAGACCCAACTTAGGTCATCCGGATTTTGCAATACTGTTTGGTAAGTACATCAACCCACGTTGATGTGTAGGCACTGAGATCAGTAGTTAACCTTCAAAAGATGTCTTCCCAGCGTGTTCCTGCAAGCCTTCGTAAGCATTAAAAGTTTGCATGCCGCCAGACAGATTTCTTACCCGGAAACCGTTCTGCTGCAGAATTCGGGTTGCATTATATGCCCGTTGCCCAACCCCACAAACTACCCAGATTTCTCGTTCCTGTGATAATTCTTGCAAGCGATCACGCAAGGAGTCCAAAGGAATATTTACCGCATGGGGGATATGCTTTTGTTGATACTCGGCGGCCGTCCGTACATCGACAATTTGCGCCTGTGCAAACGGATCGTCCAGAATCAGCGCGAGCAATTGGCCGGCTTCATCCTGATTTTCGACAACTTGTACATGTGTGTCCAGCAATTCTTCCCATCTTGCCAGCGGATGATCACCGCGTAAATGGTTGGCTGCTATCATCCCGGCCAAATTAACCGGATCCTTGGTAGCGCCAAACTGCGGTGCATAACAGAGTTCCGCTTCTTCCAGGTCATAGACGGTAGCGCCCATTTGTATGAATGCGGAAATAACATCAATTCGCCGGGCTACGCCTGATTCGCCTAATGCCTGCGCCCCCAGAACCTTGCCATTGCGAGTATCATAGAGCAATTTTATATGGATGGGTTTTGCTCCGGGATAATAACCGACATGATTTCCAGGATGCAGATAGACTTTTTCGTAGTGTGTAAAGTCGGCAGCTTTCAGCGCCTTTTCATTAACGCCTGTGGTTGCCACCGTTAATCCGAAAATACCGCAAACCGAGGTTCCCTGAACTCCCCGATAAGGCATTAAAGGAGTTGCTCCCGCCCTATCTTTACCCACAATATGGGCAGCGGCAAGTCGACCTTGACGATTAGCAGGTCCCGCCAGGGGACACAATTGCCATTCGTTGGTAATAAAATTACGGACTTCTATGACATCACCAACAGCCCAAATATGAGGATCACTGGTTTGCATGGTTTCATTAACCCGAATCCCTCCATGCCGCCCCAACTCCAAACCTGCAAGAGCTGCCAATTGTGCTCGTGGCCTCACGCCGATAGAGATCATCACCGCTTCAGTTATTATTTGTTCCCCTGAAGCCAAATTAACGGTCAGGGTTTGATCTGGGTTTTGTTGGAAAGAAGAAACGTGGCTGTTTAGGCGGCAGTCAATTCCGTGTTGCTCCAGATGCTCTGCAATAAAAGCAGCCATTTCCTGATCCAATGTCGGCATGACCTGTTTAGACGACTGCAACACTGTCACCTTTACTCCACGTTTACTCAAATTTTCTGCCAGTTCCAAACCCAGATAACCCGCGCCCATCACTACAGCACGCGTCATATTTTCCAGAGCCGCACGAATCTCCAGGCTATCCGGGATGGTTCTCAAGACATAAATGCCGGGGAGATAAATGCCGTCGATATCAGGCCAAACCGCGGAAGCTCCCGTCGATAAAACCAAAGAATCGTAACGTTCGACACGATTCTGACCAGTTGCCAAGTCACGCACATCAAGCGTTTTGTCGACTCTGTTAATTGAAAGTACTTCAGTGTCGGTGCAAACCTGGATATTAAAACGATTTTTGAACAGTTCTGGTGTTGCCACCAGCAACTTTTCTTCATCGACAATCACATCCCCTATAAAGTAAGGCAATCCGCAATTAGCAAAAGAAACAAACGGACCCATCTCAAAAATAATGATTTCGCATTCTTCGCATAAGCGCCGGATTCGAGCCGCACAGGTCGCTCCGCCGGCAACGCCACCTATAATTAAAATACGCTTATGTGCCATAATTTTTTATCCCTATGCTGTTTAATGAGGCGACGATACAATTCTTTTCGTAGATAAAAGGTGTGTATTGGACTAGCCTGGAAGTAATTCTCCACCAGTTGAAACTTTCATCTAACAAATCGAGAGAAATAGTTTTTTGGATAAGCATATAACAAATACCCACACCAGCACAGCCCTGGAAAGTCACTTCTAAAGTTAACGTATTAAGCTTTGGATCCTGACGCTGAAGAATGATTTCTAACTCAAGGTAATCCCGAAAAATTTCCACATTGCCGAAATAAGCATCATGCTTGGTTTGGCTGGCGGGAAAGGACTGTTCTCCCACTTTTATGCAGGGAGTCAGTGAGAAATGATGCTGTTGCAGAAAGCTTCTTTCATACCTTGAAAGCTGAATTGGTTCATCATCAACGTTATCAAACCAGAGCTGAGGCTAAACAGGACATATTCGAATATATCGAGGTATTCTACAACCGTGAACGTTTCCATCCTGCCAATAATTATTTATCGCCAGTGGACTACGAAAGGCAGCAAAAAGCCGCTTAAATTTGTGTCCGGAAAAGTGTTGACACATCACCGTTAGCGGTTAGCATTTTGACGAGCAGGAGCCGAAGTCATCGACGCAAATTAGCGCAGCTGGCGTTCAGTCTGAAATATGACGATGAGTAAAGATAATGAAAAATCGATGGATCTGATGCAACACTTGCAAAAAATGGTAGGTATTTTTAGGTGAAAACTGCATCTCCCACCTGCGCCGTTATGAGCTTTCGTCCTTGAACCGGCGGTTCAAGTGGGAACGGTAACCGTTTCATCAGGCTTCCCGTATGAAACGGGCATGCACACCAGTAGCGGAATTCGTCCCCGGGGTAAATACAGGTTCAGGAAACACCCAGCACACACTCGAACGCTGCAGGAGATGCAATGTCTATTTTAGCGTGTTTAGGGATTTTCTAAAACGTTTTCTATTTTGTGGCTCATTTTCGTAAGACATTCACTCAATCTTTGGTTCAGTACGGCATTTTGATTTTTCATCATCTGTAGTTCATGGGCCAAATTAAGTGCTGCCATGACCGCAATTCTGTCCGGACCGGTTATTTTGCCGGAGTCTCTCATTTTGCGCATTTGCACATCGAGCTGTTGAGCTGAATGAATAAGATCGTCCTGTTCTTCAGGATCGCAGGCAATTCTGTATTCTTTGCCCATAATGATAAGAGATACGGGTTGGGGTTTCTTATTCATGATCCGTGCTCCATTGCTTTTAGTCGGGTAATCATTGCTTCTACGCGGGTTCGGGCTAAAGTGGTTTTTTCCAGCAATTGAGCTTTTTCCTGAACCAGTGTTTCTTGTTTAATCTTCAAAGAACTGTTTTCATTTTTCATGGTGTGGTAGATATCGATGAGCCGATCCAGCTTGTCTTCGAAGACTTTTAATTCTATGGGTAGGTGTGTTTCTGTCATGGCGGTAACTAAAGTTATTGCAAGTAATCACGTGCTTTCAAGAGTGTTTTTGATAGTAACGATAGACTTTCACAACATGGAGTCAGTCGTAGTGGATCCAAAGTGAACAAATATTATCCAATTTGATCATCAATGGTAGCATAAGCCATATTTTTCTTTTAGTGATAGTGAAATTTTTATGGCTTACAAAATATGTAACGAAATAGTTGCACAAAGTGATCCGGAGCTTTCGGCGGCTGAAGCTCACGGCATGGCAACCGGTATGTTGTGTGCCAACGAACAGACAGAGAGTGCA
The DNA here is from genome assembly GCA_963849195.1 of uncultured Gammaproteobacteria bacterium. Classification (GTDB taxonomy): domain Bacteria; phylum Pseudomonadota; class Gammaproteobacteria; order Methylococcales; family Methylomonadaceae; genus Methylobacter_C. The sequence goes on along the minus strand of CAWKGQ010000015.1, from coordinate 20,945 downwards.
GCTTGGTTGGACGAGCTGTTGCAAAATGCCAGTCCTTTAATTGATAAAGACAAAAACATGCTGGCGAGGCTATTCGAGGAGACACGGCGCTTACTGGACAGTGATGAGTTTGAATTTGATCTGTTTTTACCGGAAGATGATGCTTCGTTGGTTGAGCAGGTTGAAGCTTTGAAAAGCTGGTGCAGGGGGTTTCTATTTGGTGTAGGTTCAGTGTCCTCAGCTTCAAATTGGTCGAAAGATGTTCGCGAAATAATGAAAGATATTACCGAGTTTACTCAGCTTGATGTCAATGCAGAAGGCGAGGAAGATGAGCGTGCTTTTGTGGAAATTACTGAATATCTGAGATCCGCTGTATTATTGTTGCGCGATGAGTTGGGTGAAAGCAGCGGCGAGATTGATGCACGGTGGTGAACAAAATAATGAAACAAACTGAATTTAAAAAACGACGCAAGCAATTAATGCAGCACGTTGGTAAAGGCAATATTGCGCTGATAGGCAGTGCTTCAGTCCGCACGCGTAACCGTGATGTGGATTATCCATTTCGGCAGGATAGCGATTTTTATTATTTAACCGGCTTTAATGAACCGGATGCCTTGGCTGCGTTTATCCCCGGACGTGAACAGGGAGAATACATTCTATTTTGCCGCGAATTTGATGAGAAAAAAGCCTTATGGGAAGGCGCGCATTCAGGTCTGGAAGGCGCTACAATGCATTATGAAGCGGATGATTCTTTTCCGATTGATGATTTGGATGACATTTTGCCGGGCATGTTGGAAAACAAAACCAAGGTTTTTTATCCGATGGGTCGCGATTCAGAGTTGGATCACAGCTTGCTGGAATGGATAAAGCATATTCGCAGCCAATCAAGAACCGGTGTTGTTGCACCCGGCGGGTTGGTTTCTCTGGAGCTTATTTTGCATGAAATGCGTTTATTTAAAAGCGCTGCTGAACTTAAACTAATGCGCCGCGCCGCAGAGGTTTCAGCAAACGCCCATGTTAAAGCCATGCAAGCCTGCAAACCTGGGCTGTATGAGTATCAGATAGAATCAGAGCTGATTTATCATTTTATACAAAATGGTCTACGTGCAGTGGCTTATCCCTCGATTGTTGCCGGTGGAAAAAATGCGTGTACTTTGCACTACACTGAAAATGCCTCCAAATTAGAAAGCGGCGATTTGCTGCTCATTGATGCAGGGGCTGAGTGCGACCATTATGCCGCCGATATTACTCGTACTTTTCCCGTTTCCGGGCGTTTCAGCGAGCCGCAAAAGCAACTTTACCAGCTGGTTTTAGATGCCCAGGCTGCGGCACTTGAACAAGTCAAACCCGGACTCCCCTGGAATCTTGCACATGAAGCTTCAGTTGAAGTGCTCACCAAAGGACTCGTTGCTTTAGGTTTGCTCAAAGGCAGGGTAAAAAAACTGATTAAAGATGAAAAATATAAACAGTTTTATATGCACCGGATTGGTCATTGGCTGGGAATGGATGTACATGATGTGGGCGATTATAAAATTAATCAGGAATGGCGATTGTTGGAAGCTGGCATGGTATTGACTGTGGAACCCGGTTTGTATATACCGGCTGACTGTAAAACGGTGGATGAGAAATGGCGCGGTATCGGCATACGCATTGAGGATGACATTTTGGTCACCACTCAAGGTCATGAAGTATTAACCAGCGGCGCACCTAAAACCATAACAGATATTGAAGCATTAATGCAGGCGGCCTGATGCAACATGATTTTGATTTATTAATTGCGGGTGGCGGCTTGGCAGGTAACTGTCTGGCGTTGGCACTAAAAGACACCGGACTGCGGATTGCTATCGTTGAAGCCAATACACGTGAACAGTTGCATGCATCTCCCGCGGGTGACAGAGCCCTGGCTTTGGCGGCAGGTACAGTAATGATGCTGGAGGCGTTGGGTATCTGGCAAGGAATTAGTTACGCGGCTACAGCTATAAAACATATTCATATTTCTGATCGTGGTCATTTTGGCAAAACGCGCTTATCGGCTCAAAAAGAACACGTTGAGGCGTTGGGTTATGTGATTACTGCGCGAGACATTGAAACGCATGTCGCCAATCTGGTTGCTGAAGCCGGAATAGAACTGATTGCTCCCGCCCGCGTTGTTGGTTTGATGTCTGGCGATAAAGAGGTCTGCATCAGTTTAAAACAGGGTAATGAATCGTTAAACGTATCGGCTTCGTTATTGGTTGGTGCGGATGGCGGTTTGTCATCAGTCCGCAAGTTGCTGGACATAGCTCAGTACATGACAGAGTATGGTCAAACAGCCTTAGTCACCACAGTAAAATCAACAATCCCCAATAAAAATACCGCTTTTGAACGTTTTACGGTTTCAGGGCCACTGGCCTTATTACCTGTAGACAAAAACCATTGTGCAGTCGTCTGGACGCGCGTGAATGAAGATGCTAACGCACTGATGTTAGGCAGTGAGGCGGATTTTTTGGCCGAGTTGCAACAGTGTTTCGGTTTTAAGCTGGGGGAACTTAGCTTAACTGCGCCAAGACGAGCTTTCCCTTTGTCGCTCATTCGTGCAGAAAAAATGGTTGCAGGTCGAGCGGTAATCATAGGCAATGCGGTACATCAGTTGCATCCCGTTGCTGGTCAGGGATTTAACTTAGGGTTGCGGGATGTTGTACGATTGGCCGAAATGCTCATCAAGCAATATGAACAAAATAAAGATATTGGTGCTGCCGACTTTTTAAAAGAGTATGCCGTGTCCAGGAAGAAGGATCATGACCGGACGATTGGTTTTACTGATGCGGTGGTAAAGATTTTTTCCAATGAATGGTTGGCGCTGGCGGCCGTCAGAAACATCGGACTGGCTTTGCTGGACCATATTCCTGCTGCAAAAACCCTGCTTACGCGCCATGCCATGGGGCTTGTAGGGCATATGCCCAGACTGGGGAGCAATAGGTAGAACAACGGTAGCTGTGGAATTATTCGGTACCTATAGTTAAATTACAAGAACACGCAGAACGCAGAGCTGACTGATTGACTCAGAGCAGCTCTGCTGCAAACATACAAATCCAGCACTCAATCGAGAGGGGAGTCCGGGGGGGTTGAGTGGGTTGTCGCTATCTACTTTGATTTGCTCTCTTTCTTCGGTTCGACGGCTGCTGCGGCATCACTAAGCAAGATGTCGTTTTTGTTTTTCTCGACAGTTTTTTCACCTATACCTGCAACATTGGTCAAGTCTTCGGCTGTTTTGAACAAGCCTTTTTCCGCCCTGTATTTTACGATAGCTTCAGCTTTTTTCAGGCCAATGCCTGACAAGGCTTCAGAGATGGTTTTTGCATCGGCGGTATTAACATTAACAGGTGTGGCAAAAGCATTGGGGGCACATAAAGATAACAACAATATTAGTTTTTTCATATTTTTTCCTCTGAGAAAGAATTAAATTACAAAGAATATTCTTGTTATCACAAACCAAATAACATGACCTATTCACAATAAAGCCTAGTGGTTTATTAGAAAAATACAATGAAAGCCACATGTTTATTTGCGAATTAGCCGGGCAATAGTCTAATTCGCTGCGATAATTTCTTTTTGCATACATTGATTTAATCAAGGCCCCCATTGTTTAGCGTTTGGTCATCTAGTCTGTCAGCTCTCCTCTTCTTTACTCATGCTTCTTGCGAAATTTCTCCATTAAGCGCTATTAGCAATAATGATAGCCCGTTTTGGGGCTGGTAGTCCTTCGCAGGTTAATTGGGGATTTTCTGCACTAAGAAAATCCTTGAGTGAATGAAAATGCATCCATTCGGTACTACGCTGTTCTTCAAGGCTGGTTGGGGTGACATCAATTAGTCGAATATTTTTAAAGCCGCACCGTTTCAGCCAACTCATTAATGTCTCGGAACTGGGCAAAAACCAGACATTACGCATTTTGGCATAACGTCCCTCAGGCAATAAAACTTCGCCTAATTTGCCGTCAATGACTAAAGTTTCCAATACCAGCTCGCCGCCGGGTTGCAGACAGTCTCTTAATTCCAGAAGATGATCGATGGGTGAACGGCGATGATAAAGCACGCCCATGGAAAATACCGTATCGAATGCGTTTAAACCATAAGGCAAATCTTCCATACCTAATGGCAAGACATAGACCGGTGCTTCACCATGCAGTTTTTTAACCAGCTGAAATTGCATTACGTTGAGGAGCAAGGGATCTATGCCTATCACTATTTTTGCCCCGGCTCCCAGCATACGCCAGCAATGATAGCCATTTCCACAACCTACATCCAATACCAGGCGATGGTTAAGAGGCGTAATATGGTTTTTTAGACGATTCCACTTCCAGTCTGATCGCCATTCGGTATCAATTTTAATGCCGAATAAGTTGTAGGGTCCTTTGCGCCACGGGTGCAATGCCTTGAGCTGATGTTCAAGTTCCATTCTTTTTGCTTTAGATAAGTCATCCGATCGGCCTATCTGTAAGGTATCAGCATTCAATAAACGGTGCATTGTGGTTATTTTCGGTAGGCACTCAACCACGGTTTGCCATTGCTTTAAATTGCCATGCCTGGTTGAATCAAACGCATTGGCAAGCTGCTGCGGTAATAGCTTGACCCAGGCATCGGCTTTAGCATCAAGTAAATTATTGTATAATTGTTGATAATCAATCATTTAGATGTTATGACTGGCAAAGTTAATGCACCTGATTTTGTACACAGGTCTGACATTGAGGGTATTTACTGCTTAACTGAGGGTGCGAATGCGCATGGGGAACAGAGGACTAAAAGTTACAAACTAACCCTGTCGCCTGATGACAGGGTTAGCTGCTGACACTATAACTTACGAATTTTTTGCCGCCAGTGCTTCGGTATTACGTTTTGCCAGGCCATCAATAACAGCGTTTAATGAACCTTTAGCTTGAACTTCATTGGTAAAGGTTGTGCGGTAGTTAGTTACCAGACTCACGCCTTCAATCATAATATCGTAGGCTTTCCATTCGCCATTACTCAGCAACATACGGTAATTTACGGCGACCGGCTGAAGGCCTGGCTGTAAAACTTCTGTTTTTACGATGACTTTTGTCGCGCCATTTTCCATTTCAAGAGGCAAATAACGAATCGACCAATCTTTAAACTCGACAAATGCGCGGGAATAGGTTCTTACCAGTAGCGTTTGAAACTCCTGCTTAAAACGCTCCCGTTCGTCAGGTGTTGCGGCTTTCCAAAGTTTTCCCAGGACTAATGCGGAAATTTTGTCAAAATCAGTATGCGGTAAAATGGTTTCATTAACAAACCGGGTAACTTTTGCAAAATCCTTGATAAAGGATTTGTCCTGCATTTTTTGCTGTAATTTTGACGAAGCAACTTCTATGGCTTGTTGTGGGGGCAACAAATCAGCCGCCATTATGTGAGTAAAGGGCATTAAAGCCATCAATACTGCAAAAAAACCAAATAATGTGTAGCGTTTAACGTTCATAAAACCCTCTAAATTCAAGCCAGTATATAGACCCTATTTTTCAAATATCAGTGTGTACATTACCTGATACAATAAACCTCTGGATCAGTTGATCACAAAGCCCGCCAACTCAGACCTGAGATTCTGATTATTTCTAAACCCATGAGTATGGATAAGATGACATATAATAACATCAATTTTCCTAGCACACGCATGAGAAGAATGCGCTATAACGATTTTTCCCGGCGCTTGATGCGTGAAAATCGCTTGTCTGTTGATGACCTGATTTACCCGATGTTTGTTACTGAAGGCAGCAATCAAAGAGAACCTATTTCATCCATGCCGGGCATTGAACGGTTTTCTCTGGACTTGCTGCTTGCAGAAGCCGATGAAATCTATAATCTGGGTATTCCTGCTATCGCACTGTTTCCTGTTACGCCAGTAGATAAAAAATCAGACGATGCCGCCGAAGCCTATAACCCTGAGGGATTGGCTCAGCGGAGTGTGAGAGCGCTAAAAAAAGCTTTTCCTGAATTGGGTATTATTACCGATGTCGCCCTGGACCCTTTTACGTCGCACGGACAGGATGGACTAATTAATCAGGATGGCTACGTCATTAACGATGAGACTATCGACGTTCTAGTCAAACAAGCCTTATCTCATGCTGAAGCGGGAGCCGATATTGTTGCACCTTCGGACATGATGGACGGCCGTATTGGCGCGATAAGACAAGCTCTGGAAGCGCAAAACCATATCAATACGCTAATACTCGCGTATTCCGCTAAATATGCGTCCAGCTTCTATGGCCCGTTCAGAGATGCTGTCGGCTCTGCCGGAAACCTGGGTAAAAGCAATAAATACAGCTATCAAATGGATCCGGCTAATTCTGATGAAGCCATGCGCGAAATACAGCTGGATTTGCAGGAAGGTGCGGATATGGTCATGGTTAAACCCGGAATGCCTTATCTGGATATTATTCGCCGTGTGAAAGAACAATACGGTGTCCCCACTTTTGCCTATCAGGTTAGCGGCGAATACGCCATGATTAAAGCCGCTGCCATGAACGGTTGGCTGGATGAAAAACAGGTTGTTTTGGAGTCCTTGTTAGCCTTCAAACGTGCGGGTAGCGATGCAATTTTGACCTATTACGCCAAGTCTGTCGTTCAGTGGTTACAAGAATGACCCTAATAGACCACTATGCCGTCTTTGGCTACCCCATTAAACACAGCAAATCCCCTCGCATTCATAAGATTTTTGCCGAACAAACGGGACAATCGCTTGAATACAGCGCGCAAGAAGTCCGCGCTGAACAATTTTTGGCAGCAGTGGCGGTATTTTTCGCTAATGGAGGCAAGGGTTTAAATTGCACCATTCCGCTGAAAGAACTCGCCTGGGCTTATGCCGATGTCAAAACAGAACGCGCCCAATTAAGCAAAGCCGTTAATACCCTGGAGCTACGGGCGGATGGTTCCATTTTTGGCGATAACACGGATGGTATAGGGTTAATAACGGATTTAATGATCAATCATGCCATTACTTTGGCTGGAAGCAGAATCCTGATTCTTGGCGCGGGGGGCGCAAGCAGAGGCATCATTGCCCCCATTCTTGAACAATCGGTGCATTCCATCGTTATTGCTAACCGGACTATTGATAAAGCAATCAATCTGACTGAAGAATTCCACCATAAAGGCTCCATCACAGGTTGCGGTTTTAACGATTTAAAAAATCGGCAATTCGATTTAATTATAAACGCAACATCAACCAGTTTGAGTGGTCAATTACCGCCATTGCCCGAAGCTTTACTCGCTGAAAAGGGTGTCTGTTATGATCTCGCCTACAGCAATGAACCCACTGTTTTTGTGCGTTGGGGGCTGGAAAATCATGCACTGAAAAGTCTGGATGGTCTGGGGATGCTGGTCGAACAGGCGGCGGAAGCTTTTTTTATCTGGCGCGGCATTCGCCCAAAAACCCGGCCGGTTATTGAGCTGCTGAATGCAGAGCGGAAGATTTAAGGCACAAGAGGTACAAAAGCCTTTTACCCTGTAGCTTGCTTTAGATGCTCATTTTTCAGATAAACATAATGTTGTGCAGAATATTCCAGGAATTCTTTTTCCGATTCTTTTAAAGGTCTTGCTTGTCTGGCGGGCGAGCCAACATATAAATAACCGCTTTCCAGCTTTTTGCCGGCCGGCACCAAGGCGCCGGCGCCTAACATCACATAATCTTCAAGAACTGCATCATCCAGAATGATTGCGCCTATGCCAATCAGACAATAATCGCCTACAGTGCAGGCATGCACCACCGCTTTATGTCCAATAGTTACACATTTGCCTATGTTTAAAGGATGGCCTTGAGTCGAAAACCTGCCCGCATGTGACACATGCAGTACGGAACCATCCTGAACATTGGTGCCATCACCAATTTTTATGCTTTCGACATCGCCTCTAATCACAGTTGCAGGCCATATGGATACGTCATCGCCCAGAGTCACATCGCCAATGACCACAGCGCTTTCATCTATATAAACCGAGTTGCCAATGATGGGCTGTTTATCGTTAAATTTTCTAATGGACACAATACACTTCCTGATTTTTAATACTGACACGAAAAAAATGGAATATTGACATAAAATCACTTTTTAGTGATAGTTAAAGCTTAATCCTTGTGGCTTGGAAATGACAGTAATTAACATTTTGAAACGACAAATTAAATAATACACAACTTTGATTTTTAAGGTATAGCATGAATGTCATACAAGGAAATGGCTTTGTTGCCGATATAATCCGATCTTCCAAAAGAAAAACCGCTGCTATTAAAATACAAAAAGGTAAGGTATTTGTTATTGTTCCTGAATGTTTGTCTATGGTCGCAATTGAATCTTTAGTTGTTAAAAAGAGTCGCTGGATTAAAGAAAAACTGGCGATGCAGAATGAAATCATTGCCATTAAGCCCAAAGAGTTTATTTCGGGTGAAGCCTTTTCTTATCTGGGTAGACATCACCCATTAAAAATTGAATCAGGACTCTACCCCGTTATTAAGCTGCATCAGGATGAATTGGTGGTTTCAGTTAGAGATAAAGCAGCAGACAATGCTCAGGTAATCAAGCAGTTACTGATTAAATGGTATAAACAACAGGCTGACTCCGAGTTGAGAAACAAGACCGAGAGCTACTCCGGAATTATCGGGGTTAATCCATCATCTGTTACTATTAAATCGTTTAAATCAAGATGGGGAAGCTGTAGTATTACGGGAGGCATTCAATATAACTGGAAGATTATTATTGCACCTGACTGGATTGTTAATTATGTGGTCGTCCATGAGCTATGTCATATTCTTCATCATAACCATTCACCCGCATTCTGGAAAGCAGTTGAAAAGTATTGTCCTGATTACCGGGATTGTGGCGCGTGGTTGAAAATTAATGGCGGTCGTTTAGAGATTTAACGGCAGTTAAAATCATGCTGATTAAAGCAATATTCCGCTAATGGCTGCGACTATAGATAGAGCGGATTTTTAACGAGACTTTGAAAGCTTTCTAAAAAGAAAATTCTTCACCGCAAAGACACAGAAAAAGCAAATATCAAAGCTCCCAATGCTGGTTGACGCTATAAATCCAGCTTACCCGTTTAAAGCGGCTTGGAGTTTGGCTTCATCTTCGTGGGAAAGCGAGGTTTTAAGAATTGTTCCACCTGTTCCTTTTAGCTCCTCAAGAACCTTGTCGGGCGCGGACGTTGCATTTCGCAACAGAACAAACAGCGATGAACTGTTGGGAGTCATTGTAGCCCCAAGTTCTTTCATAAACTTGTCGTCGATACCTATATCGGTGAGCGCGCCCGAAGCAGCACCTGCCGAAGCTCCAATCGCCAAGCCCAGTAGTGGATTAAGAAAAATAAGACCAAGGAGCGCTCCCCAAAAACCGCCGCTTACCGCTCCCGCAGCCGTTAGATTAACGGGCTGATGCAGTGTAACCTTACCCTTGTCGTTTTTGACTACGACGACTGCATCTTCCAGGTCCAATAAATAATCACGTTGCAGCTGCCACAAGCGGAGACGAACTTCCTCTGCTTCATAGGGCTCTTTGTAACCGACGACTACTAATATGCTACTCATAATGATTCCTTAACGGTTTGTTTGGTTTCTATTGGGAGCGAAGCCCCCTCCAGAAATATTATCATAAATCAGGCGATTAACATCATTACGGGTAGTTACCAGCAATTCTCATTATGGAATGTACAATAAATCAATTATCTAAAAACTAAATCTATAGAATTGTTATTTTCTCGCCTCAATCAATTTAATAATATCACCGCTGCGCTCGTCAACACGCACCGAGGAAAAACCACAGGCCTTAATATTTTTAACTGTGTCCCTGTTAATATTAGCTCCGACCAGCGCAAGAATTGCAGGGTTAATAAAGTTCATGACTCTGGCAATAATAGGTCTTGAGCTCAAGACATGTTCCAGTAATAAAACCTGCCCACCCGGTTTGCAAACACGGTATAGCTCTTTTAAACCTTTCAGAGGCAATGGCACCGAACAAAAAATAAAAGAACCGATGACGGTATCAAAACTGTTATCGGCAAAACATAAAGACTGAATATCCATCAGTTGAAGCTCAACAGAGCTATTTTTCCTGTCCTTTTTATGAGCAGCCTGCTTGAGCATTTCCTGACTAAAATCAATCGCGGTAATTCGCGCCTCGGCAGGATAATAATCAAAGTTTTTCCCGGTGCCAACGCCAACTTCAAGAATATGATAACCATCAACTTTCGCCCATAGTTTCTTACGCCAGTTTTTAAAAAACAAGCCTTCCATTACTGCTTCCAAACCCTCAAAATAGGGAGCAATTCGATCATACCGCTTTTTGATTGCAGCGCTGTCTGATTTCATAATAATTTTAACGAATAAATTAGGTTGTCGAATATTACAGCGCGAACTTAAGCTTCATCAACACTATTCTTTTCTGTCATGTAAAATAGGCCCCTTCCGGCGCAACCGCTGGGAGCCGATTGTCTTCTCAAGCGGGCATTTGAGAACAAGAAATGAAGTATTTTTGGATTAGTTATAGACGTGAAAGCACAACTAAAAGATTTGGTACAGACACCACTCCCAACAGAGCACGGCGAGTTTATTCTGCATTACTATAGCAATACTATTGATAAAAAGGAGCATATAGCTCTAGTTAAAGGTGACGTTGCAAACCGGGAAAATGTGCCTGTGCGTATTCATTCTGAGTGTTTTACCGGCGATGTTCTGGGTTCCAGGCGTTGCGATTGCGGAGAACAGCTGTCAATGGCCATGCAGCTTATTAATGAAGCGGGTTACGGCGTATTGATTTATCTACGCCAGGAAGGACGCGGTATAGGCTTGTTGAAAAAACTTCAAGCTTATAATTTACAGGACAAGGGAATGGATACTGTTGATGCCAACATTCACCTGGGGCATCTTGCCGATGAGAGAGAATACAGTATTGCCGCGTTAATGCTGGAAAATCTTAAAGTAAAATCAATAGAGCTGATGACCAATAACCCGAAAAAAATAGACGAGTTGAAAAAACTGGGTATTAATGTCGTAGGTCGAATTCCGGTGGAGGTGGTGGCTCATGATGACAATGTCGATTATTTAAAAACTAAAGCAAAAAAAATGGCTCACATGCTGTTCGAGCCAAAAAAATAGTAGGGGCAGTCCCTTGTAGTTGCCTTATACAAGCTTCATTTCAACCAGCTTGACCCAGTAAGCCGCGCCAACCGGTAATATCTCATCGTTAAAATCATAATGCGGATTATGCAGTAAACAGCTGTTTTCAGAAGAGCCGTTGCCTATCCAGAGATAGCAGCCCGGTTTTTCTTGCAACATGAAGGCAAAGTCTTCTGAACCCATGCTGGGTGTCGGCTTTTGATTGACACAGTCCTCTCCAGCTACCGCTTGTGCTGCTTTCAGGGCGATAGCAGTTTCAGCTTCGGAATTAAAGGTAACTGGATAACCCACATTTTCCGGGTTGAACCGGATGTCTGCGCTTACATCAAAACCCACACAAATGTTATTTACCAATTGAGTGATTTTATTGGCAATTGTTGTTTTGACCTCACTGCTGAAACATCTGAAAGTTCCTCTTAACACCACTGATTCCGGTATTGCATTCCAGGTATTTCCTGCATGAATTTGAGTAATACTGACTACTGCAGGATCAGCCGGATTAATGGTTCTACTGACGATGGTTTGTAAGGCATTAATCAGCAGAGCAGAAGCAACAATGGCATCACACCCCAAATGAGGCATCGCCGCATGGGTCGCCTGCCCGGAAATGGTGATTTCAAAACAATCGAATGAGGCCATCATTGCTCCTGGTTTAACGGCAAAATGGCCTAACGGAATATCGGGAAAATTGTGCATGCCAAAAACACAATCCGCCGGAAATTGTTCAAATAACCCGTCATCTATCATCTGCCTGGCGCCGGCACGGCCTTCCTCGGCAGGCTGAAAAATAAAACATACCGTACCGTTGAAATTGCGTTTTTCTGATAAATACTTGGCAGCGCCCAGCAACATCGCCGAATGGCCGTCATGACCGCAGGCGTGCATTTTGCCATCGTGGCGTGACCTGTGAGCAAAAGAGTTCTGTTCCTGGATGAACAAAGCATCCATATCGGCACGCAAGGCAATTTTATGGTCACTGTTTCCCGCTGAAAGCGTGGCAACAACACCGGTCTTGCCTAGCCCCTGATGAACATCCAGTCCGAAACTGGTCAGTTTATCGGCGATAAATTGTGCCGTTTCCGTTTCTTCAAAAGCGGTTTCAGGAAACTGGTGCAGATGCTGCCGCCATTGGCGCATGTCTGCGTGTAGTTGCTGTATATCAGTTGCTATAGTCATGGTAATCTGCCCTGAATGTAATGAAGCCATCATGCTACAACCAACGCGGCATTACACAATACTTGTTGGTTGCCTAAACCGAAAAGCTTTAACTTATTTCATTATCCCGGCACGGAACGACCATAACCTGCGCAAAGCCGCCGCCGGGAGTACGGAAATTGGTGGTTTGTCCTTGGTATAAACGGGCACTTATCAATTGAGTCTGACCTTTATAAACGTAATGACGCAGATCAAGTTTGAAATCGACAATTTTGTTTTCTATTTCCAATTGCCGCTCACTGGGTTGTACCAGCGTCTGCGCAACATAGTCACTTTGCAGGATTTCACCGAACACCCGCCGGGTTAGTTTGTCGCCACGGTATGCGGCTTTGCTGCCGTAACCTTTGGCGGGTTTGAAAAACAAATGCTTGCGGGCAACCCACAGGGTTTCGGCATCGCCAGGATCTACCGAAACTGTATGGGCGATGCCGGTAAGAAGAATGGCTTTGGTTTTCGAGTCAACTCCGATGTCCATCAGTGCTGCTTCGTCAGTCAGTAGTGTCAGGTTTCTTTTATCTGCGTAAAGTGCGTGAGCCCGAGGATGAGGAGTAACTACTACCGCATTTGCCAGGTAGGCTTCGAGCAAAGACTTGTGCGCCGTCGCTTCCAATCCGAAATCCGTCAACCGATTGTAGACAAGATCGATAAGCTGATTTTCGTGCCAAAGTGTCTGGTCTTGATAAACAAGTTCAGAGGGATCGCAAATAACGGCGTTGATATTGTTTTGTTCAAACAGCTTTTTGAACAAAATAAACTCCGGCAGCATATATTGAGTTTGCGGATTTTCATCGACGATAGCGATCGTACGTAAAGGCTGTTGACCTCTTTCGGCTCGCCACTCTTCAAGAAACATCTCAATAAACGCCTGTTCCGGATTATTTGTGATCGTTACGCCTGTTGTGTGTGCCGGGAATTCTTCCTCTGCCAGTTCACAACAGGCTTTTTGTGTACGCGCCACGATGGCATTGAGTAAAGCACCACCAGCATTTGTGTTTATTTCAATCAATTGTGGTCCTTCGGCGCTCAGATGAAAGTCATAACCAAAAAAAACGCCAAGTGCCTTGGGTCTGAATTTCGCCGCGTCAGGAGCATACGCAAGGACACGTTCCTGATAAGCCGGCAAATCTATAACGCTTTCTACTGCAGCAATGATCTCGCGCTGTCTCTGTATGCATGTATCAGTGACAAACACGGCAGATTCGGCAAAAAGGTGAGGGCGTTCTTCAACGATCATCCGGTACAGATTAATATCGTCTTGCTGCTGCCATAATTCTGCACGCATTGCTTCCCGATTGAGCGATACGCAGCGGCAATGGCTATTGAGCTGTTCGGCCCTTTGCTCGCATTGGAGACTGGTGGCCGTTTGTGATGGATCTGAATTAGAAGAGCGGGTCATTTAAATTTCATTTGTTGATAATAAATATCTTGGCTGAATTCGGGTTTAAATAGTGGGTCAAGTCTGTGATTTATTGATGACATTAAGCCGATTAATAATAAAACAAACTACAGCTTATACCCATTACTTATTTTGACATGTCAAATGAGGCGCAAAAGAGATGTTTTTAAATATTAGGTGAGATGGCGCATTATCTTATTAAACTATGTTATATAACATAGTTTAATAAGATAATATGGACGATTGTTTAATAGAAATTAATTAAATCAATTAGTTAATATTTTGGCATCAATCATGCTTTTAATTGTGCATATTTTGTTAATTAATTATATAGCAGAGGTGAATAATGAATCAGCAATTGACGCACGCAGAAGTTAAAAAAACCAATAATGGCTCTTTGTTATTAGGGACTGGTTTAGTTGTTGCATCTATGATTTTAGTGCCGGCTTTGGCAGTTAGACTTGGCTTGGGGGCCAGTTTGACAGGGGCGTTGCGAATTGCCCTGATGAAGGCATCAAGTCGTGCAGTATGTGGTGCGACTGACGCGTCTAAAGCAGCTTAATCATCAAATATGTCGACCATTAAGCGCTGTTTAATACTGTTGTTCAATATTCTCGGACAATAGAGCTTAAGCTTTTGGGTTGCTCGCTTGAGTTGCGTCAATCTTACGTTAAGCAGTTTGCTGGTGACACTATGGGCTTGTCGAATGGTTGAACCGGTCCCTCTTCGACAAGCTTTCATCCTTTAAGGAACCTACAAGAATATCCGTTATTCCGGCATGAAAGCGAGATTATGACTGTATAGATTTTACCGGCCTATCCGCTTCGGGAATGAGAGGTTATTAACTTGAATCATTCATATCCAGCCAAGGGTATTGAGGTGCTGCGGGCCCGATGGGAATTTATGCGCTTCCTAGCACGCATGTCCTGCCCCTTTTTACATTAATTAAAACTCCATCCTGATAGGGTGGAGTATTGCCTTTTCCACTTGCCTGGCTTAAGAATCATCAATGTTGACGGACAAGGGCAAATCCCTGTCTGTTGTAGTCAAATTTTTATTTTGCTAATATAGCGAGCCGCCTAATTAATATAGTTAATTATAATGTCTGATACTAAAAAAGTGTGTGACCTTTGCGGGTTACCCGTCGAAACGCCTGGTTTTACATTAAAAACTAAAGAAGGCAATAAATCGTTTTGTTGCGAAGGGTGCAAGGGTATTTATCAATTGTTAAATGAAGATCAGATTTTGTCTGAGTCAGATCAAGATTAATTATCCGTCAATTTTCAACTTAAATTAAGGAAAAATCAATATGAAGCACACACATGGTAATTCAGCCAATTCCGTGGCCAAAGAAGTCGTTAAAGGGTCAATTGTTTCATCTACGGTGCATACGGGAAGTAAATTGATGAGTAATGTTGCTAAACATCCTGTTCTGGTTTTTGGTTTGGGCTTGGTAGCTGGCTATCTGGTCTATAAATACAGAAAAGAAATAATTTCCAGCACAACCAGGGCAATAGATGCCGGTAAGGATTTTGTGTTACAGCAAAAAGAAAATCTGGAAGATATTGTCGCGGAAAGCAAAGAATAAATTTACAGATTGTTCACTAAAAGTTATTTCATTCTTTACAGGATGAGTGACTTCATTAACGGGTGTTTTTCCTGTTCGCATGAATACAGAGCGCCCGTTTTGTTTTTCTAGGGGCTTGCTTAGTTATGTCTATCCAAAAAGAATTTGTGCTGCGCTATCGAGTGGACGGGCATGTAAGGTTTCAAATCCCTGCCCGGATTTGTAATGCTGATGTAGCCAAAGCGGTAACGGATGGCATTTCTGGAATAGATGGTGTCTACCGCGTCAATCTCTATCGCCGTCAACAGAAATTATCCATTCGTTTCGCGGAATCTGTTTGTGAGTTCACGTCACTGGCCAGGCAATTGTTTCATTTGCTGGCTGATCTGGAAAATAAAGGCGCTTTGAAAATAAAGCCCGTTTCAAAATCAGCACTGTGGAAGGAAAGAGCCAAATCCAAACTAGAAAATTTTAAAGCAACGCGGTGGGCCAAAGAAAAATTTGGCGATGCAAAAGATACAGTTCAAGCTGCCAAAGTCATTACCAGGTTGGGTATGAAAAAGCCCAAGGCTTTCATGAAAGACCCGGAAAAAGCCATTATTGATTTTTTAAATGATATTCTGGTGCTATTTCTTATAAGGCTACACTGGAACGATATTACTCAACATTGGCTTGTAAAGCCTTTCAAGCATCGTTATGAATGGATGGCCCTGTTTTATATGTTCTTTTTGCTGGTTCGTTCGCGTAAACAAAAATAGTAACTACTCCGCAGCAAAAATAAAACACCACGGATTCACAGATTAAACTTATGAAATAAAAAGAGTCATTTTATAGCCTGTAAATCTGTGGCAACAAAACACCAGTTGAGTATTTACTAACAATAGAACCGTTCATCAGTCGGTGCATTTCATAGGTACACACATACCACTACTTAAGTCTGATATTAAGAAAACCATTTATTGAAACACGGTTTTCTGATCGGACCACAACCGGCTCTCACATTTTACCCCCGGCCTATTTCTGAGAACTTTCGCTAATGGATACACAAACTTCTACTCCGAAAAATTTCAAACTGGTCCATCAGTTAACCAGACGTATCAGAATTATGTCGCCAGTTTTGAAAAATGATCAAGAGCGTGGCTATATTTTTGAAATTCTTTTAAAAAAACGGCCTGAAATAAAAAAGATTCGTTCTGTTTTTGCTTTGGGCTCGGTTATTATTGAGTTTGATCCGGCCAACTTGCCAAAACATAATTTACTTATTTTACTGGATGCGGTGCTGGGTAATATTGCCCGGAAAAAATCTGATCAGCAAAAAGAACAAAAGAAAGTGTTTGACGGTCCGGTACAGGAAGTTGATCTTGCTGTTGAGGGTATGACCTGCGCATCTTGCGCCTTGCTGATCGAAATGGTGTTAAAGCGTGACCCAAGAATCAAGCAGGCCAGCGTCAATTTCGGTACATCAACCCTCACTGTTCATGGCCAGCTAGCCAAGGATGATGTCAGCGCCAAGGTAGCGACCCTGGGTTATAAAACCTACGCGATGGATACCTTATCGCAACGCAAAAACCTGATTGAAAAGGAACAGCAGCGGATTGTTATGGCTAGACGCCGTTTCATCTGGTCTGGAATTTTGAGTTTTCCCGTTGTCGTTGTTGGCATGAGTATGCCGACATCACGCTGGTTGCATTGGCTGCAGTTTGCGCTTACAACCCCCGTAGTTTTCTGGTCGGGCGGAACTTTTTTTGCAAAAGCCTGGCGCTTGGCAAAACAACGGACGGCTAACATGGATACCTTGATTGCGCTGGGGGTAGGTTCAGCTTATGGCTATAGTTTACCTGCATTATTCAGACGCAGAGGGCATATCTACTTTGAAGCAGGCGCTGCTATTATCACCTTTGTATTACTGGGGCGCTTTTTAGAAGAGCGAGCCAAAGGTAAAGCAGGTGAAGCCATTCGCAAACTGGTCGATTTGCAGCCACAAACTGCGACACTTATCCGTAATGGACAAGAAATAATCATCTCCGTTGATGACTGTGTAATAGACGATGTACTGCTGGTTCGTCCTGGCGAGAAAATTCCAACCGATGGCATAGTTATTCAGGGCGTATCCACGGTTGATGAGGCCATGGTGACGGGGGAAAGTTTGCCTGTTGTTAAAGATGCGGGTCATAAGGTGATTGGTGGTTGTGTTAATGGCAGCGGCGCTTTGCGTATCCGGGTAACGGCGGTGGGTATGGATACCGTGCTGGCTGGCATAGTACACATGGTTGATCAGGCTCAGGCAACCAAGTTACCGATTCAAAAACAGGTGGATAAAATTTCCGCCGTGTTTGTGCCTTCAGTGATGGTGCTATCGGGGTTAACCATGACCGGTTGGTTGCTGGTGGGCGCTCCATTCAGCTTCGCTTTTGGTAATGCCATCACGGTGTTATTGATTGCCTGTCCTTGTGCTCTGGGTTTGGCGACACCCGCGGCGATTATGGTGGGCGCAGGCCAAGCCGCACGTGAAGGGATTTATATTCGCAACGGAGAAAGCCTGGAAACAGCGGCTAAGCTCAATGTCGTCGTGTTCGACAAAACCGGTACAATTACGGAAGGCAAACCTAAAGTCACTGATTTACTTAAACTGTCGGAACTGAGCGAAGAAAAAATAATAAGGTTGGCAGCCTCTGCAGAAAATAATTCAGAACATTTTTTGGGCAGGGCGATAGTGGCTTTCGCTAAAGAACAGGCTATCGAGTTGCAGGAAAGTACGCACTTTTATAGTGAAACCGGACGGGGAATCGAAGCTGAAGTAGAGGGTGAAAAAATGTTGCTGGGCAATAATGCCTGGCTGTCAGATAAAGGCATTGATGTTGATGGCTTGTTGGCAGCCGCCAGTGATTTTTCCGGGCAGGGTAAAACACCGGTATTTATGGCAATCAATGGACAAGCAGTGGCTGTATTTGGCATTGCCGACAAGCCCCGTCCACAGGCCGTGCAAGCCATTCAACATCTGAACAAATTGGGCATACAGACACTGATGGTAACCGGCGATACTGAAAAGACAGCGCATTATATTGCTGCCATTGTAGGCATTGAAACGGTTGTCGCCAATGCCAAGCCTGAACAAAAATTAGCCATCATTCATCAGTTTCAACAGGAAGGCAAAAACGTCGGCATGATTGGTGACGGTATTAATGATGCGCCGGCATTGGCAGCCGCCGACGTGGGCTTTGCAATAGGCACAGGTACTGATATAGCGATTGAGTCGGCAGATATGACGCTGGTGCATGGGGACATTACCAAAGTGACAGAAGCTATTCAGTTAAGTACCGATACCATCAGGATCATTAAGCAAAATCTATTCTGGGCCTTTGGTTATAACGTTATCGCAATTCCGGTTGCAGCGATGGGTAAACTTAACCCAATGATAGCTTCAGCCGCAATGGCCTTAAGTTCGGTTTCGGTTATTGTTAATTCATTACGGCTAAGTAAAAAATAGGATTACAAATGGATCATTCAACAATGGATCATGGCATGCAGCATGTCGTTGCTGCCACCGGTGGATTTGATTACGGGCTTGCCTTTATTGCTGGCGTGCTGGGTAGCAGCCATTGTCTGGGCATGTGTGGTGCATTGGTTTCCGGCTACTTTATGAACGCTGGCCCTACAAAAAGTTATTTGCCTTATTTTGTTTATCAGATTGCCAGAATATTCGTTTACACCATGGTCGGATTTGCCGCGGCTGCACTCGGAGTCGTCCTGGTTTCCAGCGGAATGTTCGGTAAAATGCAAAGCATTTTGCAAATGTTTATTGGTTTTGTCGTTATCATTCTCGCCTTGGGCATTTTAGGCTGGATTCCTTTTCAAGGATCAGTAAGGCTAATACCGATGAAGGTATTGCGCAAAGGTTATGCGGCATCAAGAACCAGAGGGCCAATACTTGGAGCAACGATTGCCGGATTGTTAAATGGTTTGATGCCCTGTCCATTGACCTTTGCCATGGCGGTTAAGGCAACGTCAGCATCTTCTATTCTGGAAGGAGGCTTGTTAATGCTGACTTTTGGATCTGGCACATTACCTACAATGCTGTTTATTAGCGTAGCGTTTGGCAAGATGAGCGCTAATTTCAGAGGACTCATGTTGAAATTCGCCGCGTTCATTATGATTGTAATGGGCTTCAATACTATTTATATGGGCATGTCATTTTATATTGCCGAAAATTTCGAACATCATAATTTTATTCATGACATAAAAAATGAAATTGATGCAGTTATCCTTTTATTGAAACAACTGGTTGTTTTTTTAGGACAAATGGTTGATTACTACTCTGGCATGATAAAAAACATTCAGGATAGGTAAAATGTAAATGCAACAAGCTGATTTTGTTGCTCTGGTGCATGCGGCTCAAAGCCTGGAATCAATAAGTCTGGCTACGCGTATGAGCCAGTTGGTCGTGAAATGGCCAACTAAAACAGGACACTTTCTTAAGCAGTCTTCTTGTAGAATTCCCGCTCAAATTCCAGCGGGGATTGGTAGCTTAATGTTGAATGCATTTGTTTGCCATTATAAAACGCCAGATAATCAATAATACTCAGCATTGCCGACTCTTTAGTTCTGAATTTTTCGTAGTTAAGTTGCTCATGTTTTAAGCTTCGAAAAAATCGCTCTGTCGGCGCATTATCCCAACAATCACCTTTACGGCTCATACTCTGTTGCATCCTCATTATCCCCAAATGACTTCGGTATTCATGGCTGGCATATTGGCTGCCCCGATCCGAATGATGCATCAGGCCTGGCTCAGGTTTTCGCCGCCAAAACGCCATTTGTAAGGCATTAACACAGTGAGGTCCGCATGTGATCAGCAATGGACCAGCTCACCACTTGCCTGGAAAATAAATCAATAACGATCGCGACGTAGAGCCAGCCTTCAAGGGCCCATACGTAAGTAATATCGGTTGTCCAAACCTTATTGGGCGCAGCAACATCAAACTGCCTATTCAACAGATTGGGAGAAATCGCCTCATTATGATCGCTGTCTGTAGTAACTTTGAAGCGTTTTGGGTAGCGTGGCTTCAAGCCCAATTTTTTCATCAATTGCCTCGCTTTATAACGCCTGACCTGAATATCTTCTTTTATAAAGGCTTCCGATAAACGCCGGGAACCATAGACGTTCTTGTTTTCTTCAAATAGCTCAATCGTAAGCGCTCAACCCCACCATCTAAAAATTTTTAACACACACGGGTATCCTTAAGCTTTTTTGGAGGATAACCGATGACATTACAAGAGCGCCACATAGAACACATAAAAGCCTGGCAAGCGAGCGGATTGACCCAGGGGGGTTATTGCCAGCAACAGGGACTTAATGTAAAAACATTTTCGCGTTGGTTTAGAGCTTACCGATTATCGAACCAGCCCACAAAACCCTTATTGATACCGGTTGAAATCAAACCCGCCGCCGTCACTTCGTCAGCAACAGGCTCCCTGTGGCTACGGTTACCCAAAGGACATGCGATGGAACTGCCTGGTAACACCTCCCCGCGCTGGTTGGCCGAGCTCTTACAATGCCTGGATTAATAACGAATCCTGATGCTATTTGGTTAGCGGTTTCGCCTGTGGACATGCGCCGTGGCATTGATGGTTTATCGATGGTTG
>CAWKGQ010000014.1:0-323282 GCA_963849195.1 uncultured Gammaproteobacteria bacterium | reverse complement strand
CAACGACTGCAAGGCAGAGCGGCTGCCGAAGCGGCTAGCGAGCCATGTAACGATTTTTAAAACGTAGAAAGTGGATAAAAAGGGTTATTCTTCGTAGGAAATCGCATAAGGTGTTCTATAGCAGCAATTTATCGTCAATGGCTATAAAGCGGTTGGCCGAGTTAATCAGAGACGGCGCGGTTAGCGCGGGTACGCCATATACTTCGGTTGTTACATGGTAAGAGTTACGGACCTTATTCAGTAGCAGATCAAAGTCGCCATCTCCGGATAAAAGAATGACAACATCAGACTTGACCGCATACTCGATTACATCCAGAGTAATGCCCACATCCCAATCGCCTTTCGCAGAGCCGTCACTACGCTGGATGTAAGGCTTAAGCTTGACTTCAAAACCGATATTTCGAAGTTTTTGTTGAAAGCCTAACTGTTTGCTGTCACCTTTGTCAATGGCATAAGCAATGGCTGTTACAACATCCCTGTTGGCAGTCGCCCGCGTCCAGAATGCGCTGTAGTTAAAGTGCCGTTGATAGCTTTGCCTGGTGGTGTAATAAATGTTCTGCACATCAACAAAGATGGCGGCTTTTTCCATGCTGTTATTTAATAAAAGAGCAGCAATAATCGGTAGGTGTTTTAATTTTTACTGTGAATGCTGCATTAGCAGGTACATTAAACGATTCACCGCCTGTTACCTTTTGCCACTGGTCTGTTCCTGGTAATAAGACATCAAGGTTACCGTCAATGATTTCCATCAATTCTTTATCAGCTGTGTTGAATGTGTATTCACCTGGTTAACATAAAGCCCAGTGTTTTTGAAGAACCGTCCGCGAAACGAATAGTGCGGCTGCTGACATTGCCACCGAAATAGACGTTGGCTTTTTTAATGACGGATACGTTATTGAATTCTGACATGTGTTGTCCTTAAATGGTAGGGAATGAATAAAACAGGGGCGCAATGATAGCAGATAGTTTTGTTGTTGGTTTGT
Source organism: uncultured Gammaproteobacteria bacterium (assembly GCA_963849195.1). Classification (GTDB taxonomy): domain Bacteria; phylum Pseudomonadota; class Gammaproteobacteria; order Methylococcales; family Methylomonadaceae; genus Methylobacter_C. The sequence goes on along the minus strand of CAWKGQ010000014.1, from coordinate 322,299 downwards.
TTTAGTGTGTTTTGTGAATTACAAAAAGCCTAGGGTGCAGAGTCTTTATTTTCTGAACTGTAAACAATGTTGATTTCGAACCGATCCTCATCCAGATGATTACACCAGTTTTTGACCTGGTCTGTTTCCAGGCCGCCGCCTTTATGGCCTGGATAAGCCATAACAGTTATAGATGCCGTTGCTTGATAATATTCGACTGGCAATGTTTAAAGCCCTTATTGTTGAATCTGTGTGAGTGATAATGCTTTTATTCGCTACCCGGCAGATAAGCCCAGATTAAACATGCTTGCACGGATGTTGCCATGATATGCATAGGGATTTTTTCGGCCATATCCGCATGACTGGCTTGTATTAACGTCAGGCATTCCGGTTGTAGGCGCGCATTGCCAAACGTATTTTCAGCAGCCCTGCAACATGAATCAACTTTGGCCCACGTTGAATCGATAGCCGCCTGTTGTATATCAAAACCAAAAACCTTGCCAGATGGGCTTACTTGGTCGACAAGAAATAACGTATCGTGACCATTGCCTACTGTCGCATCAATGGCGATATCGCCAGGATAAAGAACGTCTTTGATGAGATTATGAGCGACGTTAACCAGTGAAATGCGTTGCATAATAGCGTTTAATGTTAGAGCGTAGAGGCGAGTTATTTAATAAGGCATCAACGAAATACTGGCTATACCAGGGTATTTGTAAACTCCCTTTAGCGCCAAAACCGTTAAAAATAGCGAGTTGCGGGTGTTGTGGATGATGACCGATAAAGGGTTGTTTATCCAATGTGCAAGGCCGAATATTGGCTTGATGATTGACCAGGGTTGCTTGCGCCAAATCGGCTGAAATGGGTATGAGTACGTTTAACAATACATCCTTGCCGTGTTCGGTGGGTAGGGTATTCAGGTTTTCCCGGTCGAACGTTGCACCGATACGGATGTGATGACTGTTTAAAGGGATTAACCAGTCACCAAAATTCAGGATTTTATCGGGTAATTGGCTTTGGTGTTTCAAGGTTAAAATTTCTCCTTTTACCGGTTGAAAAGGCAGCCAGGAAAACCAGGGATTTTTTGTAGCATGATGGCCTTCGCAGAAAATAATTTGCTTAGGAAAAATATCCTGCCAGCGCAAAAACGGTTGGAGCTGAATGTCTTGGTAATCAACAACTACCTGCCGGTAACACTGTCTGGCAATAAAGAAATCTTTTAAACAAGTTAATAACGATCTGGTTAACAAATAGCCGGTTTGTTTTTGTTGCACAAAGCCGAAGGGCGATGCAAGATTGTTGATAGGCCGGTCTGGCGGCATTACCGCGCTCAAATAATCTTGATAATTGGGGTTATCAAGTTGTTTAATACAGTGTGTCAATTCCGTATCACTGCGAAAAAGCCGCAGCATCGGCTTTTCTATATAAAAAGTTTGCTGAAAAACATCTGCTAATTTCAAGTAACACTGTTTTGCTGTGGGCAATAACGTGTCTACATCGGTGGATTTTACAAAACGCATTCCTGTGATGGGATTGATTAGCCCCGCTGCAACTTTGGAGGCATTTTCTTTGCCATTATCTACGATGACGACTTTGTAATCCCGTTGTATGAGTTCCCAGGCCAGGCCAAGCTACCGGCTAGCCCTTGGCCGATGATTAAGAAATCGATTGTCATTACGGAAGAATGATGTTGCTGAGCAATCAAAAGTAAATGCTGTTCCAGTGCGTGTACTATTGACGCGTTGATAGACGCATTTCGCCTTTCTCTTGCGCAATCTTGAGTTGCTGTAAAACATTCATCCCTAGCAAGGGTTGTCTTAAGTTTGGTGCAATCACAGCCATGACATCTTTAGCAAAGAAGGGTCCAAAATTGAGTTTCTGAATGGTGGTGCTGCACACGTTAGTTGAACCATTTGCAGACTGCATGTCAAATTTATCCTTGCAATAAATCTGCGCTTCATGCGCAACAGAACTTGGTAATGCGACGAAAGATGCACCGGTATCAATCATGAAGATGAGCTCTTTGTCGTTAATCGCACCATCCAAAAAATAATTCCCGTTATTGCTCTCGCTTAATAACGAACTCGCTTTTATTTAGTTCTCAGGCTCCTGTGGCGGTTGCACCTTAGCGACCGCAGTCCACGAAGAAATGGTTTGCACGTTTTCTTTACAAGGTGACTTTTGATAAAGCAGGTCGCCTTGCTGGTTTTTACATTTGTAAATCGTATCGCCCCACGCGTTCAGACTTAACGTGGTTAAGGCCGTTACCGACAACAACTTTATGATATTTTTTCGCATAATCTTCTCATTGTTGAGATTGTGGCATTGATTCAGGCAATTTCTCAACGCCATCACCTTTTGAGTGCTTTTAATTCTAGCTTACTATGGCGAACACGAAAAACTTGCACATCAAGATTAACAAATTACTGCTAACAACAGCGTTTAATCCCGTTCCATTTTTCATCTTGCCACTGCTTAAAAAAATCAGCCTTGCTCAATGGAGGATGACATTCATGTCCGGGAGGATCGGCTTGATGATGCCGGGTATAATATTTTAGGTATTGTTCGTAAGCGTCATCACCCGAAAGACGGCGCACGAGTCGCCAGAACGCTTTGATCTTGCCCGACATTAATCTCTCACCCAATCTTCAACAAGACGGCTGGGAATATGCGGCGATTCTGTTAGCGGCAATACCGCTCTTCCTGTTAGATAACGGATACACACACGCAGCATATCAAAAACAATCAACCACAATAAGCTTACAAAAAACAGTGTCAGCCACGCGTCCAGATGCAGATTGAATATTAATTGCGGGGCAATAGCAGCTTTTGCCGGCGGTAAAACGTCAGCCGTCAGCTTGTCTGTTAAATCGTTGGCGGCGGCAAAGAATCCTATGCGGATATCGTTGCTGGCAATTTTTTGCCAAGCGGCGGTGGAAGTGATAGTTACAAGCCAGGTTAACGGTAAGCCGGTCACCCAGGCATATTTCAGTTTGCCGGACTTAACCAAAATACCTGTTGCCACGCACAACGCGATAGCTGCGAGCATTTGATTGGCAATCCCGAACAGCGGCCACAGGATATTAACTCCGCCGTTAGGATCTATCACGCCGATATAAAGGAAATAGCCCCAACCCGACACCACCAGAGCGCTGGTGAGAATAACTGAAGGTGTCCACGAAGTTTCCCCCATTTCGGGCCAAATATTACCGAGCATATCCTGTAACATAAAACGGCCCACGCGAGTTCCCGCATCCAGTGTAGTGAGAATAAAAATAGCTTCAAACATAATGGCAAAGTGATACCACAAGGCCAGCATACCCTCTCCAAAGGCGCTGCCGAAAATACTCGCCATGCCTACCGCCAGTGGAAGGTGCGCCACCAGTACGCGCAAATAACGTCGCTTCACCCATTTGATGGGCCAGGGTTTGCATTTGTTCGACGGTAACGGGGTAACCCCAGGAAGAGATTTTGGCGACGGCATCAGCAGCATCCGCACCGACTACGCCCGCCGGGCTGTTGATGGCAAAGAACACGCCGGGATCCAGCACGGTAGCCGCTATCATCGCCATGATGGCGACAAACGATTCCAGCAACATACCGCCATAACCGATCATGCGGATATCGCGTTCATTACTCAGTAGTTTGGGCGTAGTGCCTGATGCAATCAGAGCGTGAAAACCGGAAATCGCTCCGCAAGCAATCGTAATAAAGACAAACGGGAATAATTTGCCGCCGAAAATAGGCCCCGTGCCGTCGATAAATTGTGTTATTGCGGGCATTTTTACGCCCGGTTGCAGTATGATAATGGCTACCGCCAACAGCGTGATAGTACCCAGCTTTATATATGTAGACAAGTAATCGCGCGGTGCCAACAATAACCAGACAGGCAAGATAGCTGCGGCAAACCCGTAAGCCATCACCCACCAGGCCAGTGTCAGGCCTTCGTGATCGAACACTAGGCGCAAGCTTTCATGTTCATCTATGAAGCGACCGCCCACTACCGACAACAATAATAAAATCACGCCTAAAGCGGAAGCTTCCAGCACTTGCCCAGGACGAAAATAGCGCATGTAAACGCCCACAATCATGGCAATCGGAATGGTCGCCGACACCGTGAAAGTCGCCCATGGACTGTGTTTCATCGCGTTAACAACCACCAAACCCAGCACGGCAATCAGGATAATCATAATCGCAAACGTGCCGATGAGTGCCGCCGTTCCACCCAGAGGTCCCAACTCATCACGCGCCATTTGCCCCAGGCTTTTGGCATCACGCCGGGTAGATAGAAACAACGTTGTCATATCCTGCACACAACCGCCCAACACCGCACCAAACAATATCCACAGCGTACCCGGCAGAAAACCAAACTGTGCAGCCAGCGTCGGCCCCACCAAAGGCCCCGGCCCCGCAATCGCTGCGAAATGGTGTCCGAACACGACCCATCTATTGGTAGGCACAAAATCACGGCCGTTATCCAGCCGCTCTGCCGGCGTTGCGCGGGTGTCATCGACTACCAACACGGTTGCGGCAATCCATGCCGCATAAAAGCGATAGGCAATTGCGTAAACACAAAGCGCGGCAGTTATAAACCAAAGCGCGTTGATATTTTCGCCGCGATATAGGGCAATACCGCCGACGGCTGAGGCACCGAGAACGGCGATGAGTGCCCAGGTGACGTTTCTTAGTAGGTTATTCATGATTTAACTTCGCAGGTTTTTTTACATTTCAATTGTAAGGTTGAAGCAATTATCCTGAAAAACAGACGCATTGCCATAGTATTATTGCCAATAGCGGCAATTGTGCTTTGAAAAATTGATTTTTGGGGTGAAAGATAGCTTGATAGACTGGGTTAAAATGGTAGTTTTTACACTGAATAATTACATCTTATATGTTGGTCAAAACGACATTTAAACCAGCCTGGTGGTTAAGTAACGCCCATTTACAAACGTTATACCCGGCTTTAATGCGAAAAACGCCACTGCCTCCTGGGTTGCGACGGGAACGGTTAATAACATCCGATAATGATTTTATTGATATAGATTGGTGCGGCGATGGTAATCAACCGTTAATTATTTTATTACATGGCTTAACAGGCAGTTCTCAGTCAGGCTACATCAAAGGCTTACAGCTTGCTCTATTAACTCAAGGGTTTCGCAGTGCCGCGTTAAATTTTCGCGGCTGCAGCGGTGAATATAACCATTCAGCGCGGTGTTATCATTCCGGCGAAACTGAAGATATTCATTTTCTTTATCAAACCTTACGCCAGCGCGAACCCGATACACCTTTTGCAGCGGTCGGTTTTTCCTTGGGTGGCAATGTGCTTTTAAAATGGTTGGGTGAGCAAGGCAATAAGCTATCGCTATTTGCCGCCGTAGCGGTTTCTGTGCCATTGGTATTAAGTGCTTGTGCGACTAAACTGGATAATGGTTTTTCTAAAATTTATCGTGAAAACTTGCTGCGCGAATTAAAACAGTATATCCAGGCAAAACAAGCTTATTTGGAGCAGTTGGGCAAATTTCAAGAAGCTGACAGAATGGCACAGCTGGGTGATTTATCCGGCATTAAATCATTTTGGCAATATGATGACCGGGTAGTGGCAAGGCTGCATGGATTTAAAAATGTACAAGACTATTATCAGCGTTCGAGTTCCCGGCAATTTCTTAAAGCTATAGAGGTGAATACTTTATTGATTCAAGCCAGCGATGATCCTTTTATGACCAAAGCAGTGCTGCCTGATGTAGATGAACTATCATCGAGCATTCATCTGGAAATTACGCAAGGGGGAGGGCATGTAGGGTTTATTGCTGGAAAAATACCGTTTAAACCAGACTATTGGTTAGAACAACGTATTGTAGAATTTTTAAAGCAACAGCTGTCTCTGGTTTGCGTTCATTCAGGTTGAGTGCTGCTTGTATCCCGCCGCGCTTCGTTCGCAGAAAATATCCAGGTGAAGTAGTGCGTAGCCTTAGTCACGAAAATAATTTCCGTGAAGGCGTTCAGTGAATCTGACTAGGTTTCCGTAAGATTTTGCCTTATCGAAAATAGGTGCTGTGAATAGTGGCACCCGGATCAGTTCAACAAGAATACCATAAGCTACCGCATCAAGGGTTGTCGGCTTATCCCCAAAGAAATAAGTTTTGTTGCCCAGAAAATCCGAGAGGGCTTTCAGATCACGATTGCCGATTTCAGTAATTTCTTCATCAGAATGGCGCCCCATTCCATGTTTGCAGGAAGCATTCAACACGTTTTTCGCGCTATAAAAGCGATAATCTTGTTAAGTGGAAAAGGATGTCGCCAAAAAAAACTTGGCTCAGAATCGCCCAGTTACTGTCCAATTGCCAACGCGCATGGATCAAAACCCAATAAAGATTTTCGTCGATCATTTTAGTAAATGCGTGAGCAATGGCTTGGTCGGCATCGCTCAGATTGCTATCAAGGATGTCGCCGTAGGTTTCCTTTAGATATTTCAGGATAAAGCTTGAATCCGCGATGATGTTGCCTTTATCTTCTATAAAGGGCAGTTTGCCTTTCGGGGCTTTGCGCAAATATTGCGGCCCGTTGAGAGTTTCATAAGGTAAATCCGCGAGCCTCAGATGAGCCTCGACCTTGACACAAAACAGGCTGGCATCACAAACATCGCCGATTGGTCCAAATTTATAGAGTTTAATCATTGTGTTTCCCTCTATATCTATATGTGGGGCTTAAGGAATAAAAATAACACACTTGAGCATTTGTATTTTTGTGGGAGCGTTTTTAGCCGAGCTCTTCGCGGCAAAAGCCGCTCCCACGATAGCTCCCTATGTCCCGGTTATTTAGTTACCGTTCCTTAAACACATTGTGAACTTGGTTTAGTCGCAGAGAAAATGAACTTGTTACATGGATATGACATATTAATTTAATTCCAGAATTTGATTATGCGCAAAAGCTGGCCACCTTAAACCGAAAAATCAAACCTAACCCGGGGGCCAAATCATTTGTCGACCACCCAGCAAATGCAAATGCAGATGATAAACTTCCTGTCCGCCTTTCTTGTTGCAGTTAAACACAGTTCTATAGCCATCTTCAGACAATCCTTCCTGTTTAGCCAGTTTTACTGCTGTTTGTAATAATTGCCCTGCCAGCAATGTATCATTTAGATCATTCAATGTCGCTATATGATCTTTGGGGATAATAAGAATATGTACGGGGGCTTGAGGATTAATGTCTCTAAACGCCAGAGTTGTATCATCTTCAAAAACCACATTCGGTTTAATTTCACCTGCAACCATTTTGCAAAACAAACATTGAGTCATTTTTTCACCATTTACCTTTTAAATCTCTTTTCGCCCTTTAAACGCATGTGATAGTGTGCCGCTATCAATAAATTCAAGCTCACCTCCCATAGGTACGCCATGCGCTATTCTGCTAGCCTGTACCTGATGCTTTCTGGCTATCTCGCCAATAAAATAAGCAGTTGCTTCACCTTCCACTGTTGAATTGGTGGCCAGAATCAGTTCTTTAACACTACCGGTTGCCAAGTGTTGTTCCAGTAAATCCAGGCCGAGTTCATCAGGACCTATGCCGTCAAGCGGGGATAAGCGCCCATGCAACACAAAATAGCGCCCTTTGAACACTGTTGCCTGATCGACTATCCAGACATCGGCGGGACTTTCTACTATGCAAATCAGGGAATTGTCTCTTGAGCTGTCGGCACAGATTTCACAAAGAGCGTGTTCGGTGAGTGTGCGGCACTGCTGACAATGGCCAATGTTATCGATTGCATGTAGCAGTGTTTCGGCCAGTGTTTTTGCACCATTGCGATCGCGTTGGAGCAGGTAAAATGCCATGCGTTGCGCCGATTTAGGGCCAACGCCTGGCAGGCAGCATAAATTTTGTATCAACTGCCCTAACAAACCTTTTTTTTGCATATTAAAAAGGCAGTTGGAATCCAGGAGGCAAAGGAATTCCGGAGGTTATATCAGACATTTTTTCTTTTTTCATTTTGGCTACTTTATTAACGGCGTCATTGATGGCCGCAGCAACCAAGTCTTCGAGCATGTCTTTATCTTCACCCAGTAACGAATCATCAATAGTTACTTTTCTGGCTTCGCGTTTACCGGTCATTACGATAGTCACTAAACCGCCGCCCGACTCACCCTGTACTTGCATCATAGCCAGTTCTTCCTGTGCTTTCTTCAGGTCTTCCTGCATTTTTTGGGCTTGCTGCATAATATTGCCTAATGCATTTTTCATTTTTTTCTCCTCTCTGGTGTTATGGAATGGGAATGAAATAACGTGTTCATGCTATAAAATTACCATTCCTATACAGGCTCTATGGTGCCGGGCATAACCCGCGCATCAAAATGATCTTTTAAAGCCTGAATGTTATGATCTGAATTAATGGCCTCAACAGCAGCTTGCTGTTTATCTTCGCGTTCCTTGGTTAGTTGGATGGCTGGTGTATCCTGTGTGGTTTTTTTAGCCTTTATGACCAGCTTAAGCGGTGTGCTCCGATAGATTTGTAATGCTTTTTGTAAAGTTTCTTCTGCTCGGGCGCCTCTTATATAGTCCGGGTCTACTATCAAGGTGCAGACTTTATCATCAATATTTTCCAATACACAATTATTGGCGAACTCTCTGGTCGGGCCAGTAAGCTTCATTGCTACAATCATTGACAGCCAATCACACTCGCCGGCATCAACAGGCGGTTCGTTGCGTTGCACTGTCCCTGCATCAGGTTGTGACGTTTTCATTTGGGTTTTGGCTGTAGTCTGCTGGATTTGAACCGGTTTGACGGTGGTTTTTTCCAGAGTTAAGGGTCTAAACGACAGCATACGTAACATGACCATTTCAAAACCACTTTGCGGATCGGGCGCTAAATCCAGATCTCTTTGCCCCACTAGGCCAATTTGATAAAAAAGTTGAACATCTTCGGGGGTAAGCCGGGATGATAATGCCGTAATCATTTCACCATCAAAATCATGATCAATTGCCGTGGGTATTTGTTGAGCCAATGCGACACGATGCAGGACTTGCAGTATCTGTTGTAATACATCGCTGAAATCAGGGGTCAAATTAGCGATTTCATTGATTTTATCCAGAATTGCCGCCGCATCACCCTGAGCTAAAGCGGTTAATATGTCGTCAACCGGTTGCTGAGCTACAGTACCCAGCATGGCTCTGACATCTTCTGTCAGCACTTTGCCATTGCCATAAACAATGGCTTGATCCAGCAGGCTTAAACCATCACGCATACTGCCGTCAGCCGCGCGGGACAATAATTTTAATGCTGCGGCTTCAAATTCAATATTTTCCTGTTGGAGTATAAATTCCATCTGGGTGAAAATCTGGGCGGGCAGCAATCGCTTCAAATTAAATTGCAGGCAACGAGATAGCACGGTAACAGGAATTTTGTGCGGATCTGTTGTGGCTAACAGAAATTTTACATGCGGCGGGGGTTCTTCCAGCGTTTTTAATAAAGCATTGAAGCTATGGCCGGACAACATATGAACTTCATCAATTAAATAGACTTTATAGCGGCCCTGATTGGGCGCATATTGTACGTTGTCCAGCAAATCGCGGGTATCTTCCACTTTGGTGCGGGATGCCGCATCAACTTCGATTAAGTCCAAAAATCGCCCTTCATCAAGCTCCCGGCAAACGCTACACACGCCGCAAGGATTAAAGTCCTGGAGATCTTCACAATTGATGGCTTTGGCCAGAATTCTGGCGATGGTGGTTTTGCCTACTCCGCGCGTACCGGTAAATAAATAGGCATGATGAAGTCGATTATGTTGCAAAGCGTTGATTAACGATTTGACGACATGTTCTTGTCCGACGACTTCTGTGAAATTATGAGGACGCCATTTTCTGGCGAGAACCTGGTAATTCATTGCAGGCTCGAAAGGTAGTGTCTGAATTTGGGCGGTAATCGTACCAGCCACATCCCGGCACACGAATCTGCTGCTACCGTTGCTCCCTTCCGGACCTGGCGGGGTTTACAGCGTATCGTTGCGAGAGGACCGGCACGATCACCATTATGCTTCAGCCATATTGGCTAAAAGGCTGCTATTATCGTTGAAAAGATTTTATAATACAAGCCAGGAAGTAATAATTCTTATAAAGGCATCCATTCTTTTCCTAATACAGATTTAAAGGCAGGTTTATGGGGGTTGATGTTAAAATTCTGAGCTTGGTTCGCAAATTTTAATTGTAACTCGGCAATTACAGAATAACTTCATCATTACAATTCGAAACATGGAAAGTCTGCTCAAACCTTTTAACCCTCAAAAAGCCTCATTCGGTCGCCATGAGACTTTTGCGCTTCGCTACTCTTGGTTGACCAAGGGATTTCAGGCCTTCGATAGCAATCACGCTATTTTTTCATCAGATGAATCCACTATTGAGTTAGGCGTTGGAAAAAATATGGTAAACGCAATCAAATATTGGTTGCGAGCAACAACAATGCTTGAAGATTCAGCAGAGAGTTTGGTTGCAACACCGATTGGCAAGGCCATTTTTTCAGAGGGCGGCTGGGATCCGTATCTTGAAGACGAAGCGACTATTTGTCTTATTCATTGGCTATTGGCTACCGATTTTGAATTAGCCAGCGCTTGGTATTGGTTTTTTAACTGTTTTCATAAATCAGAATTTACTAATGAGGAAGCCTCCGAAGCCTTGGCTGACTTTGTTAGGAGCAACTTATCGGGTAAGCACTCAGAAAAAACCGTTAAACAAGAAATTGCAATGATTTTAAGGATGTACAGCCCACCAAGAGTAAATGCAAAATCTCAGATTGAAGATAGTTTGGATGCGCCTTTAACCTCATTAAAGTTGGTCATGGCTGTTGAAGGCTCAAATCTTTATCGGTCCTTTGCAAGCCAACAGCCTAATCTACCGATTGGTGTGATTGGTTACGCAACCAATGAAATTTTTAATCAGCGTAAAGCCAATATGCTACCTATTAGCGAACTAATGTATGGTCAAAAACATGGTGTTGCTCTAGGCAGTGTGTTTAGGCTTACCGAAAGTGCTTTGATAGCCAAGTTGGAAAATCTAGTGAAAAAATACCCTGCCGTACTTCGAATCGATGAAACAGCAGGAATCCATCAGCTATATCGACAAGATAACAGCAAATCATCGTTAGACTTTCTACGTCACCATTATCAATCATAAACGGTGGCAACATGGACAACATCGAATTAGACACACACTATACACGCTCCATAAATCTGGAAAGAGACGCAGATTCCAAAGACATTCTCAGTGCGTATATTCCAACGATGCGTGCCATGCAAACGCTGGACAAAATTGCCGAAACATTCAACCAAAAATCCATCCCCAGAGCATGGTCACTGGTAGGCCCTTATGGTTCAGGAAAATCATCATTTGCAGCCTTTCTGTCACACCTATTAGAAGATCAGAATCTTGAAACAAGTGTGATAGCTGAAAAGATATTGCAGCGACATAACGCCCAGCTTGCAAACAAAATCACCGTCCATACCAACGAAACCAATGCCTATTGCATCGTGCTATTAACAGGCAGTCCTGAGTCGTTAAGCAAACGCTTTATTGAAGCACTGCATCAATCGGCACTGCGTTACTGGAAAGGAGAACGAACACCCACAATCGTTCACGAGATAGGTCAAGCAAAACATCAACAACTTACGACAACTGAAATTATTGAGTTACTGACAAAATTAAAACAGGCGGTATATAGACAATCAGGTAATGGCATCCTCATCGTTATCGATGAATTAGGCAAATTTCTTGAGTATGAAGCCCGACACCAAGACACGAGCGATATTTTTTTACTACAAGCTATTGCCGAACTTGCTTATCAGGGCGGCGAAACCAACATTCTTTTAGTGGTATTGATGCACCAGGCCTTTGAGCAATATGCAAAAGGACTAGGCGAAACGCTGAAAAATGAATGGTCAAAAGTACAAGGTCGTTTTGAGACCATTCCGTTCCTTGAATCCGCTGAACAAACCTTGCGTGTCATGGCTGCTGCATTTCTTCGCAACAGCTTGACAACAAAAGAGCAGCAACAAATAAAACAACAAACCACCGAAGTTGTTGGCGTTTTAGTCAAACAAAACGCACTTTTTTCAGGGCTTAATGCCGAACCAGTCAGTGAAATTTTAGCTAAGTGCTACCCGTTACATCCGATGGCAGCGTTGATCTTGCCGACACTCTGTCAAAAAGTCGCCCAAAACGAAAGAACGCTATTCAGCTACCTAGGCAGTCAAGAAGCCTTTGGTTTTAACGATAGCATTAACCGCTTACAAGTTGGCGAATGGGTTTTACCTTGGGAAATTTTTCAATATTTTATCGAAAATCAACCGTTAGCAACCACCGATCACATCACCCATAGGCGTTGGACAGAAGTCATTACCGCAATAGATCGCTTAGGCGATGCCGAAGAGCTAGAGATCCAGTTATTAAAAACCATCGGACTATTTAACATTATCGGCAGTCAAGCAGGTTTTAAAGCCAGTGGCGAACTATTAAATTTATGCTTTCCAAAGTCCATTAATGTCGAGCTTAACAGCTTACAAAAAAAATCCATTATCAACTACCGCAAATTCAGCTCAGAATATCGAATTTGGGAGGTTAGCGATTTTGATTTGGAAGTGAAACTGCAAGAAACAGTGCAACAGCTAGGGCGATTCAACCTAGCTGAAACACTCACGCGGCGCAACAAATTATCGCCCGTGGTTGCCAGAAAATACTCCATTAAAAATGCAACGCTGCGCTATTTTCAGCCGTACTATGTAGATGCTACGACCAAAAACGATTTTTTTGAAAATGACGAGCATCCTAAAATTATTTTTTTCTTATCAGAAAATCAAGACGATAGCGCGGCTTTTGAGAATGTTGTCAAAAAATTCTGCTATCCATTAAACATTTACGTTTTGTGCGAAAACGCACTCCAAATCAAAGAAATAATTTCAGAAGTGATTGCCTTAGAAAACATTCAATTCGAGTGTGCAGAAATAAAATCCGATCCAGTAGCACAAAGAGAATTAAAAGCCCGTTTACTCGCTACCAAACACGAAGAATCAGAATTACTAAATCACTATTTAGAATATCCAGAAAACAACCAATGGGTTTGGCAAGGCGTGCCATTAGCACTACCCAGTAGAAAAGAACTACAAAATCAATTATCCACAGTATTAGAAAAGGTTTATAACCAAGCACCTTTAGTCAAAAATGAACTAATCAATCGTGATAAAACATCAGGTCAAGCTAATGCCGCAAAAAATAAACTCATAGCTGCCTTATTAATGAACTCACGTTTAGAAGATTTAGGTTTTGATCGCAGCAAATATCCAGCCGAAAAAACCATTTACCGTGCTGTGTTTAAAGAAACAGGTATTCATGTTGAAAAAAACGGTATCTGGCAATTGGTTAATCCGCCTGCTGAAAATAAATACCAATTTGCCAAGGTTTGGCAGAGCATTGATGATTTTTTAAAAAACAGCTCTTGTCCGCAAAAATTGACTGACATCTACACGTTCATCGAAAAGCCGCCTTTTGGTGTGCAGAAAGGCGCGTCATCACTCATTTTTGTGGCTTATTATCTGGTTAATCAAAAATTTTTGGGACTTTACGAAAACGGTGTTTTTTGCCCAACGGTGACTCAGGAAGTTTTTGAAATACTCGCTAAACGTCCTGAACTGTTTACTGTTGAGTCTTTCGACCTCACCGGCATAAGAGCCGATCTGTTTAACGGCTATCTGGAAAAGCTGATAGGCAAGGTGCCAGAAGACAATACCTTGCTGGACATCGTCAAGCCATTGGCGAAGTTTATTAGCAACTTGCCTCAATACACGCTGTCAACCAAAACCCTAGACCCTCAAACAATCAAGATTCGTGATGCTTTTCAACAAACACAAAGCCCAATGAAGCTTCTGTTTGAAATACTGCCAGCGGCTTGTGGTTATTCGTCGTATATTGGAACTGACTTTAATGATGGCAATCCAAACGAATTTTTAAATGAACTGGCCAGGCACTTAAATATACTAAATAAAGCCTATGAAAACCTGCTTAAAGATTTTCAACACCAGCTAGCAACCGCACTTAAAGAACCAGCTGATTTAAACCTGGCCGAATTGAGGGCTGTACTCAACAAGAAATACGCAGGATTAGAAAAATACACCGCAGATTCGCAAGGGCTTAAAGCCTTTATTTTAAGACTGCAAAAAACACAAGAAATTGACAAGGCTTGGTTGGAATCAGTGGCGGCTTTTCTTGGCAAAGCGCCGCCTAATAAATGGCTACAAACTAATAGAGTCGATGCCGAATACCGCCTTATTGATTTGAGTGACCGTCTGGACCAATTGGCATTGGTTCATTCGCATCAATTGAAGGCAGATGCCGACACCCAGGTCACAGTATTCCGCGTTGTCAATGAGCAAGGGGCAAAGGATCAAATAGCGTATCTGAATGTACAACTAAGAAATCAGGCGCGAGCTGTTGTTGATGGTATTCAGCTCGATTTTAAAAATGCCAACAAACAATTGAAGTTAGCCATCATTGCAGAACTCATCAATGAAGTTAGCTAATACATGCGTTTAACACACTTTCAATTACAAACCATTAGCGAGAGCACCCAAAAAACTTTGGTGAAGACACGCATATCTGGTTATTTGGCTCAAGGTTTTACAATGCTAAGGGCTGCGACATTGATCTGTATATTGAACCTAATGCGCAAGAAGCATAGCTATGCGATACACCAAACGATTTAAGCCTTGAGCTTTACATAAGGAAAAACAATGCACATACAACTTCAACCAGAATTTGATGACATATTACAACCGCTGGGTAGTCATGCTGCGGAATTTTTTTTAGCAGCAAGTCTGTATCACGCCAGAAAAATAAGCTTTTCCGCTGCCGCACACATGGCGGGTTTGAATTTTGACAGTTTTAAAACGCGTTTAACAGAACATTTCAATCAAGGCTATATCATGGACGATGAATGTGTTTTAGAAGATATGCATACTGTAGAAAAATTATAAAAATCTGTGAAAATCGTCCTTAATACCATTTTAAGCAAAATAGATAGCCTTAAGCTGTTGGCAGACTGTATCGATGACATTTATGCGCCCAAGACAGTTATCAACGAATTGCATGAATATACGCTGCCCGCGTTTATAAAGGTTCGTACAGTTTCAGCAATAGGAACGGCTTATGTGCAGGGTGCTTTAGGGCGGCTGCATCAAGGCGAACTCGAAGCGATCGTTTTAGCACACGAAATAGCCGCCGATTATGTCGTTCTGGATGATTTATTAGCGCGGCGCAAGGCGCAACGCTTAGCGCTTGAAGTCATAGGTACGGTAGGTTTATTACTTTTTCTGGAGCAGCGAAGCGTAGTGACCGCTGAACAAACCTGGTAAAAGATTCGGCAACTCACTGATCGACACAGCATGTATTTAGCACCACAGCTTCTATATCAAATAAAAACTCAACTGTTGGGTATTCATTAAATCATGATAGCTTTCAGATTACGATTTGCGGTATTGTGGCTAATAACCTTTATAGCGCCTTATTTTTCAAAAAAGGTAATTACTCAGCGTAATTAACAACCATCCCAAATTATGATATTGGTTGGCATGATACACGCGCTCATGCAGTTAAAGAATAAAGTCCGGCAATCTGCCTTCAAAAAGCATAGTCAGTGCATCGGTGGCGGAGACATCGTTTTTACGGCAAGTCGATAAATAACTACGCACACGGCAAAAGATTTTCGCCCCTTCCATAGATCGGAAGCAACCGGAAAT
The DNA here is from genome assembly GCA_963849195.1 of uncultured Gammaproteobacteria bacterium. Taxonomy (GTDB): domain Bacteria; phylum Pseudomonadota; class Gammaproteobacteria; order Methylococcales; family Methylomonadaceae; genus Methylobacter_C. The sequence goes on along the minus strand of CAWKGQ010000014.1, from coordinate 306,553 downwards.
TTTCTGATGCAACTTGGTCATGCGAATATCATTTTCCCCCTGATTATTGGTAAAGGATACCTCCTCGTCGGTCATGAAGCGTAGCGTTTCTTGCTCAAAATCGCGCAATCGTTCCAGTAAATTTCGGGATTTGCTCCGTTTGATGCGTCCCCTCTTTTTGCGGTCTTTTCCTTCCGGCTCTGGCGGTGGCGGGCATTCCAACTCCGCCTGCTTCAATATCGCCCGGTATTGTTCGCGGTACTGAACGGCTTGATCTTCAGGTAACCTCCCGCCCTGTGAATAAACATCATCCAGAATGCCTTCTAATAGATCGATCATCAATTTTGCCCAGGCCTGCCCCTCTTCTTCATGGGCAAAAGCCAATTCCCGTAAGTGATGGGCATTGCATAAGGCATGCTGACAAATGAGTTTGAAATACGGTTTCCAATGGTCGTGAACCAGGATACCGGAAAACAGTGTTAACAGGGGTAAGCTTGCCATGGCCTCCAGTCCGCGTTTTTCATGCGCATAATACAGCGTCCACAGCGGACTGGACACGCAGTGTAACCAGCGGTTTTTGCCATTGATATTGATGCCAGTCTCATCGGCATGAATTACCCGCGTATGGAGTAGTTTGACGATCAGCTTTTGCTCAAACTGCTCAAGCAGTTCATAGGCCTGTTGATTATAGGTAAAAATCGACCCTTCGCTGATGGGCAAGTCCAGTTGCTCCTGAAAATGCTCTTGAACCCGGTTATAGGGAATCAATTGATACTGCGACAAATACACCGACTGGGCTTTGACGCCGTTGCCGTACTGAACGGCTTTAGTCACACCCGCTGGAAAGGGCGCTGTAAAGCGTTGCCCCTGCTGATTTTCCAAGATTTCGGCTTGGTATTCGATCACGACGCGTCGGATGTCAATATCAAACACTTGGCGAGAGTCGAAACCGACCACCGTATAGTCGCCGGGCGGCAAAAGACTCCGGTCAACCGTCAGGGGTTTAATCACATCGGGATTATCAATCTTTTCCAGCGTAGTGCCGATGCGCCCCGGTTGACCTCCGGTTTTTTTGCCGGAGCCCCCTTTATCGCCTTTTCCGCCATTGCCAAACCGATTTGATGAGGGTGGCTTGCTACTATTACGGCTGTTCAAGTTCAAACGGCCCGCCATGATCTGCACCAGCATAATCAGTACACCCAGTATCGTACGCAAAGCCGGTGACAATTGCGATTCCTCGGCAAGCAATTGCTGAGCAGTTTTGATCGTGGATTCCACGTCAATGTCATTGACTGTCAAAATAAATACCGTAAACCGTTTGGAATGACGATATTATAAGGCCGGTTTCAAAACTCGAATTTTGCCTTCGAGGATGACCTAAGCGCCACGAAAGGCATGGGTAAGCAGTCTGGGGTGCTTGTAAAGCTATCCGGCTTTTCTTGAACGAGCTAGAGGCTATAAATGGCAAGCCTAAAGCCTTTCGATGAATCGCGTAAAATTACGGTTTTTTGCGAAAAAACGTGTCAAGCATTATTTTTTATTTTTTGAAAAAAATTACGCTGAGTAGTTACAAAAAAGAATAATGCCTTCCATTTTTAAATACAATGCATTTACCTAACGGGATACTAGAGGTAGCCATGAGCATTAACAAACCAATTAGACACTTATTAGGTATCTCTGGCGGAAAAGACAGCGCCGCATTAGCTATTTACATGCGCAATCAAAGTGCCTGGAAATGGACTATTTTTTTGCAGATACCGGCTGCAGAATTACCGGAAACCTTAGAGTTTGTGGACTTGATGCAGAATTATTTGGGCAAGCACGGTTTAATCATAATGCCAGCCACTTGAAAACCCTTGATTAATTGCTAATGCGCTCAATGGACTTAAAGTTTTTTGATAAGCGTTCTGAAGTTTTTCAAAATCTAACAAATCCGCACTCTTTAAAGTCAAATCAGCAATAAAATGTTCTGTTTGCTTGTCAAACTCACGCTGTGAAAATATCGTTTTGCAATCATTAAGCCGTCATACTGCGCTTGAATAAACACATTGATATACCGTTCATCGGGGATGTTGTTTGATTTAGACGAATTAACAGAAGCCGTAGTTGGTATTAAATTCCAAAGTTGATCGTGGGCAACAAATGACCAAGGTAGGAAATGATCTAAAGAAAAATTACCAACTTGCAATGGTGTACCTGAATAAATACAACTAATTTCTTCCCCTTGTGGGCCATCAAGAATTTTTTTCCAATACGCGGTTTGTTTTGCCAGCGAATCTCTTTTGACAGGCATAAAAATCTTATTGGATATGCCAGGAGTGGACGGGTTTCGCTTTTGCATATAGCGCAACCAATGCCATGAAGCCCAACCGTAAATAATAGAAAAATGCTGTTTTATGTATTCAGCCCATTTGGGATTGAAATAAATGTTTTTGCATTCGTTGTAGTTATCAGAATCGAACTTATACAAAGGATTTTTAATATCAAAAAAGCGATTTGTTATATGAGGCATTGCTAATTCAAAAATCATCCATTTGCCCTTATCAACACTTTTAAGCTCCTCCTCTAAAAACGGTATCAATAGTCGGTATGGAACAAATTCCATTAAACGGCTAGCATCTCCCAGCTCGGCAGTTGAAATTGTCTTTCTTAATAACTTCTTATCTGTGTCACGAAACTTAAAAACAGGTTCAGCAATGTCTAAAACCAACGAATCTAATTTTTTCGCTATTGTGTCTTGGATGCCAAACGACAATTTGAAAAAAGTATGTGGAAACCAAGCATTTGCAAGCATTTCTACAGTCAAGTCAAAAAAAGATATTGGGGCTTTAGTCTCAAAATTCCTTCTAGCCAAAATATCTAGTATGGACAGAAAAAAAAGAAACTTGTATGAGTTTGTTGTATTGTTGAACAAGCAAGAAAGTGCGGTAATGTTTAGCGTACTTGAAGTGGGCAAATGAGTTAGTTGATTGTTCATTAATTTCAGTATCGAATTAGGATAAATTATTTTTTAATCACAAAATTATGCCAAGTTAGTTGGCGTTTTGGTTCAAGCTCGCTTTCATAAAGCAAAATATCACAGTTATTTTGTTCAAAAAATTGGCTGAATAAATCAATATCAATTACTTCGTACAGTTTTCCATTTTCCCGTTTGTTTTCTTCATGAGTTCTGCGTATTGAAATAATCAAACGTCCGTTCGGTTTCAATAATTGCAAAAGCCGCAAACAGGCGGTTTTAAATCAATCTTGATCAAATGCATCAACACAGCAGAGCAAAGGATATTTTGAAACCGTGACTTACCAAGCTCGCCAGGGTTGGCAAGTAATCTTGAATAAAGTTATCAGTTGGATATAAAGATTGGGCTTGTTTTAGCATTTCTTCCGAGGCGTCAACACCGATGGTTGGAAATCCCTTTTGATTCAACCAATGCGTATCCCGACCAATGCCGCAACCAATATCGGCAGTAATTCCACCTTTAATAAAGTATTGATCGATTAATTCATAAATTCGGTGTGGTGTTAAGGTTGAATGCAATTGCGCAATGCTTTCGGCTTCACGGTTATAAGTGTCGATTGTTTCTTTATCCATGTCTTATTTGTTCTTTTAAGAATTCATCGATATTGACTGTGTAAATAGGATAGTAATTGCTTTTTTCTCGGCACTTGCCGTCCCTTATCTGTCAGCACTAAATCAATTGTTTCGCCCTTCTGTTCAGGTCCTTAACTGACGTGAATAGGTCGATTTTCCCCATAAAAATACAGCCTATCAAACGGCGTGTTCTCGGTAACCCAGTCGGAGACTTCGCGCATATTTTCATCTTCGACGATAAAATCAACCGCTGCCCCGAAGCGGGGGCAGATCGGAGCCTTTTTCGTATTCAGTTCGTGCGGAGCATACTGATCCAATTTTGGCGCAACCCTTTCTCAATTTGTTTGCCTAATTCAAAGGAGCAAAAACCATAAGTCAATCGAATCATGCCGAAATAGTCAATCTCAGGATCAAGAATGTAAGTAGCTAAATCATAGAGTGCTGTATAACTATCCGGCTGTTTAGGACAATTTGATAAGCCGGTGGTCTGTTGCGTTTCGCCACATTCAATCAGTTGTCGATAAGTCAGATAGCGGCCACAGTGATTATCAAGCTCTGGAACATTTCGACTGCGTACCAACTTGAAATCGTCAATCTCCCAACGGGCATCGGCTAATGTTTTTCGAAACCCATCTGGTTTAGGCCCGTACCCGGATAAGTCGAACAAATTCAAAGTTTGCAATTGTTCGTCAAAATTTAGTTGATCGGCATAATGAGGGAATTCTTCATTGATATAGCGGGATTTCAAATATAAATACGTGGGCTCGTACTCTTCGCCATATTGATAGAGATCGAAGGTTTGTTCACGCAAATTAATTTTGACGCGTTCGAGTAAACGAGGTAATGGTTGATTTTGAAAATCATCGTATCGCATTAAACTGAGTTTGCCAGATTGGCTATGAATTTTGATTAAATCGGTCTGTTCTATGTCGCCATAGAGCATCGTTGCGCAACCGATATAAATTCGCAATAGTGCAGGTAAGCGTTCAACCATGCTGGTGTGTAGATGCAAAGCATCGTCTTCGTCTAGGCAGCCTAAGCCTTGCTCGGTAGCTTGCTGACAGGCCGATGCGATGAGTTCAGCTTTGCTTATTTGAAATAAAACCGATTGAGCCGTTGCCATGGCATTTTTATAATCGCCAAAAAATGCTTTGATGTCTTTTTGCAATATTGTTTCTAAGTGTTTATAGGGTCTTCTTTTAGAAAAAGTTTGCAAAGCAAAATAAGTCAGCAAGTCGTCGATGCGGCTTTGACGTGCTTGTTCTAAAATCGCTTCATCAACCTGATCGAGCATAAAGCCCAAGGCTTTATTGACGGTTCCAAAGTTTTGAGTCAGCTCTATCAGTTGGGCTATCTCGGTTTTTTCGGGTAAACGTCCCAACTCCAAGGTTTGTTGCCACAAAGGATCAATCAGATGCCTATAGTTAAGATATTTTTTCTCGTTACGCGAAAGTTTGGGTAATGCGGGATTTGATGAGCGGTGCGATAAGCGAAGAACATTCCGGTGACTGCGTTGTCGATTGAGCAAAAAGCGTTGTTCGGCATCTTTGTCTTTAAAGATAAAAAAAATGCCTGGTGCGACCGGAATGGCATCCGTTTCTAAGATGTCGCTTAAAAATTCTTTTAACTCCGTTTGCGTAAAGTATTTTTGAAAGGTATTGCGCTGTGTGATTACGCCATCATTAAACGCCTGGCCTCTAAAAGCATTTTGATTAACCAGCATCGCCGATATGACTAAGACCTGCTGAGTTAAGTTATAAGCCCCACGTAATGCCTCAAGACGCTCTTGATAACTTTCGATTACATTGATAACGAAGCCCAGATTAACAATATCGGCCGGTTGTTTGGGTTGATCGGCTGCATAGTGAGGATCCCAACCTGAAACTGGAATTGCGTTGGCGGTTAAATTGCGAATATCGTCACCTTTACCGCAACCATAGTCGAATACAGAAAATATCCCATCTAAAAAGCCATGTCGAGCCAGGCATTGCATCGGCGCAGACAAGTTGCTGCGAGAAAGAGCGGTTAAATGCCTGGCAATGGCTGTGCTTTGAATCGGTTCGAAGGCTTCTTCATCAATAGTTTCCAAATTACCAATTGGTACAAATTGATGATCAACCAGTTGAAAGCCTTTTTCGGTAATCAGGTTTTCCCAAGCTTGTTTAAAGCCAATATGAATGGGATTTTCGAATAGGCCGAGTTGTTCGGCGGTCGCTGTCAGTTCGCGAAATTGCCGACTATGCGGATCATCCGGACTAAGAAATAATTCTTTACGGTGCAGAATGGGGGGATTTAATGAGGCTTGATAACTGCGTTTTTCGATACGCTTGGACTTTAGGTCAATACGATAACTTTTTTCTAACGCTGGAAAAGGATCGTTAAAAAAGCCCGGATACCACAATAATGACAGCGCATGACCATTAATATCATATTTCACAATATTGTAATCAGTACCCGCTTGCAAGCCAGCCAAATTTTCCGCTTCGGCGATATGCTGCTGCACATCGTCATTTTGCACAGTCGTTAAACTGCTGTGCCAATAAAAATTGTTGAGGACTTTTTTTCCGAGCATACTGCCATCCTACTCCAATGCAAGCCGCCTTAAGCGGATAACCTCTTCACAAATACGTTGCCCTGCTTGTTGAATGTCTATTTCAGTCGTGTACCGGCCAAAACTGATTCTCACTGCACCATAGAGTCTGTCGCCCTCAATTCCCATAGCTCTGAGCACATGTGACGCCTCAATAGCACCGCTATTACAAGCTGATCCTGATGCAATAGCTATATCATCCCTTAACGCGATAATTAAAGAATCAGAGCCCACTTGATCAAAACTGACGTTGATTATATTGGGTAGCTTATGTTTTTGATCACCGTTGATATGGACGCCTTCAAGTTGAGTGAGTTGGTCAACTAAAATCTGTTCCAGGCGTATGCTGTGTTGATAGTCACTCAACATTAAGTCATGTGCGATTCTAAAAGCAGTAGCCATACCTATTATTTGATGAGTAGGTAATGTACCAGGGCGAAGACCGTATTCTTGCCCGCCGCCATGCAATAATGGCGTTAGATTTGTTTGTTTTCTATTACGGACAAATAGACAACCTATACCCTTGGGCCCATAAAGTTTATGTGCTGAAATGGATAGCAAATCTATTGGGGTTTTAGTCAGGTCGATTTTCACCTTGCCTGAGCTTTGTGCGGCATCAACATGAAAGAATATGTCTTTATCTTTGAGAGCTTGGGCGATTAAATCAATATCTTGAATAACCCCGGTCTCATTGTTGACGTGCATCAGGGAAACCAGAATGGTCTCGTCAGTTAGGACATCCAAAATGCAATCAATACTTAAATTGCCATTAAGATCGGGTCGAAGATATGTGACTTTAAAGCCAATGCTCTCAAGGTATTTGCAGGTATCCAATACCGCTTTGTGTTCACTGGCTGAGGTTATGATATGCTTACCTTTGTTTTGATACCTAAGGGCAATCCCTTTGATAGCCTGGTTATTTGATTCGGTTGCACCCGATGTAAAAATAAGATCGCTGAATTTGCAATTTAATAAGTGCGCTATTTCAGATCGAGCCCCTTCTACTAAGGCATTGGCACGTTCACCAAATCCATGCTGCATGGACGCCGGATTAGCGAATTCGCCATCCATTGTTAAACATTGCGCCATAGCCGCACCAGCTTCGGGTGCCATGGGTGTTGTTGCCGCGTAATCAAGATAAATTTGGGTATTCAAAACAGTTTTTTGGTTTGTGATAAAAAACAGTGGTTGCTTTTCTTTTTGGTTACCAGGTGTAAAACAGTGTCCAATATTTACCACTTTCGGGGTCGATTTTTACCAGTTCACACACAAATTAAGAGTCTCACAGCCCTTTGCTGCGATTTTCCATGCGCCGTAAAAATTCAGCCATAACCAAACGATAAAGTTCATTACCCAGATACTTGTCTTCAATACCGCTGTCTATATTCGGGTTATCATTGACTTCTATCACATAGCCTTTGCCGTTCTTTTCTTTGACATCGACGCCGTATAAGCCGTTGCCTATGGGTTGTGTCGCTTTTAGCGCGGCTTCCAATACGGCTTTAGGCACTTCAAAGGTGGGCAAGGTTTCAAAATTGCCGCTATCGGTTCGGCTTTCGTGATGGCGGTAGATCTGCCAGTGATTTTTAACCATGTAATAACGGCACGCGTATAAAGCTCGGTTGTTAAAAATGCCGATTCGCCAGTCAAAATCAGTATAAAGAAATTCCTGGGCCAAAAGCAGTGCCGATTTTTGAAATAATTCCTCTACTTTCAGATCAAGCTCTTGCCGGTTATTAACCTTAACTATGCCACGGGAAAATGATCCATCCGGAATTTTAATAACCACCGGAAAGCCTGCTTCCATTTCCAATCTGATCCAGGTGAAAGCCATTACCTTTGTGTAGCAGCCATGTTTTAGGACTGGGCACGCGATGAGTACGAAATAAATCAGCGAGATACACTTTATTGGCGCAACGCAGCATGGAGGTGGGGTCATCAATAACAATCAAACCTTCAGCCTCTGCTTTTTTTGCAAAGCTGTAGGTGTGATTATCAATACCGGTTGTTTCCCGGATAAACAAGCCATCAAATTCGGGTAATCTCGCATAATGCTGCTGGGATATTAATTCGACTTCAATACCCAACTCCCTGCCAATTTTAATAAACTTTTTAAGAGCGCCCCGATTACTCGGCGGTAACTTTTCTTCCGGATTGATCAGCATGGCAAGATCATAACGCGCCGCCTTGCGTGCACGGCCTTTACGCCAGACTTTCTTGCTGAATTTATCCAGCGCGTCGGCAAAAACGGTTTGCTGGGAATCATCCAGGTCACGATGCGAGATTGGCTTCAAGCCATTTATCTCCCAATGTTTATGGAAGCTCAACGTAATTTCCAGAACCGGACAGGAAAAGCGATCAAACAGTAATCTTGCCAGTTCCTGAAAAGATGGGTCAGAGGTGTTGCCAAAATAACTCAATAGAGTTATTTCATTATCCTTGTAATCACGGCTTTTAAATGCGCGAGCCAGAGTCGGTGAGAGGTCTTCAAGCTGTAGTTGGTAGAGTGCCTGTTTGCCCAAGTCATTGAGTACTTTAACCGAAGGAATAACGTGATGACCTCGCGCTTCCGCCAGCAAGGAACAATAATATCCATCGGAAAGATAACTGTAGCTACTGCATAGGTTTATAACGCGGACACGTTGCTCGGATTCACCTTGTTCAGTTGCAAGATAGGTTTCAAAGGTAATGACCTGATCGCTAGGATAATAAGGGTTCCAGTCGGAAAGATTGTCAACAACCAGAAGGGTGCGTGCCATGGCAAAAGTAATCCTGTAATTAAGTGAAGTATAATTTTGAAACCAGTCAGGTTTTTATACAAGGAGTTTCTGGGTGCATGGAATAATATTGCAGATTTTACTTAACTGGGGCTATGCTAACGAAAAACCTCGGATAATCCCTTATGTCGTCTCATTTTCCTTTTACTGCTATTGATACAGAACTGTTTCCTGCAAATTACTCATCAGGCAGGCAGCGTTGGTTGGCTGAGTTGGGCAGCGAAGTACGCTGTTTTTCCTATCCCTGTTCGGGTGCCAGTCCTGACGGCGACGGGCTGTTTACTGATACCGCATGGATCGGCACGGAAGATGCCGCAAGTGTTGTGGTTTTGATCGCCGGTACGCATGGCATTGAAGGCTTTGCAGGCAGTGCGATAGAAATCGATGTTCTGCGTCTGATTGCTGGCGGACATATCGTTTTACCAGCTAAAACAGCGATATTAATGATACATGCATTAACGCCCTGGGGTTATGCCTGGCTGCGCCGCTGTGATGCCGATGGGGTTGATCTTAATCGCAATGTGGTCGATTTTTCCAGGCCATTACCTGAAAATATGGGTTATGAAGCACTTAAGTCGACGTTGTTTTTAACTGATTTGCAGCAACGAAAGCTAGCATTTGCAGAGTTTGAACAGTTGCACGGTCGTGAGGCGCTGGAAAAAGCTCTCAGTGCCGGACAATACAGCGATCCAGCCGGCCCTTTCTATGGTGGTATGGCTCCTGCGCATGGCCGGCTTGTCGTCGAAGATCTTGTGCATAAATATTGCCTGCAACAGCGGGATTTGGCTGTAATTGATATACATACCGGACTGGGATCTTTCGGATACGGTGAAATTATTTGCGACCATCAACCCGATAGTCCGGCAACAAAAGTCGCACATCTTTGGTACGGAGATTCAGTGACCTTGCCTTTGCTGGGCACATCCAGTTCGGTGCCTAAACTGGGCCTGCTGGATTATGCCTGGCACGCCATTATGAATGAACGCAGTTGCTACATCACTCTTGAATTTGGTACTTACAGAACTGATCAATTGTTTGAAGTATTGCTACGCGATCATCAACTCTGGGCTCAATCCGGTAATGACCAGGCGCGCCGGGAGCATAGTCAGCTTATGCGTCAGCACTTTTGTCCCAATGATAAAGCCTGGAAGGAAATGGTCTTGTTTCGCGCCAGACAAGTGATTAGACAAGCATTGCGAGGATTATCCGCTTGACTGTTTTAATACGTAACGCTCAACTAACAGACCTTGATGAGCTGGTGGCGCTTGAAAAATCGAGCTTTGAAACCGATAGACTAAGCCGGCGCAGCTTCAAACACTGGATAACAACAGACCATCGGGCTTTACTGGTTGCCGAAGTGGCAAAAGCCGTCGCTGGTTATATCCTTATTATTTATCATCCGGGTACAAGACTGGCCAGAATTTATTCGATTGCTGTATCTCATCAGCAGAGAGGCTTAGGGTTAGCCAAACTACTGATGTCGGCTGGCGAGCAAGCCGCTAATGATAGTGGCAGGTTATACCTGCGCCTTGAAGTGAGTGTGGATAATATCCCTGCAATCAAACTTTACGAAACGCTGGGATATCAGAAATTCGGGATATACCGTGATTATTATCAGGATCACAAAGACGCATTGCGTTATCAAAAACGTATCCGTCATTACCGCGATACTCTACAGCACCGCTCAGTACATTGGTTAAGACAAACCACACCCTTTACCTGTGGTCCGGCTGCGCTGATGATGGCTATGCACGGCATTAACCGGGCCTATCAGCCGTCACGGGAAGAAGAGATCAACCTATGGCGTGAAGCAACCACTATTTTTATGACCTCCGGTCACGGCGGTTGTCATCCGATTGGCTTGGCATTAGCGGCAAAGCGCCGTCAATTTTCTGTTGAAGTCTGGATAAACCAAACAGGCACGTTATTTATTGATGGCGTGCGTAATGAAGAAAAAAAGCAGGTGGTTGAGTTGGTCGATAATTGCTTTAAGCGTCAAGCAGCAGAACAGGAAATCAAACTACATTTTGCCAATATTACCCAAAATGAACTGATTGCTGCATTCAAAGCGGGAGCGATACCGATAATACTGATTAGTACATTCCTTATGGATAGGAAAAAAGCGCCGCATTGGGTGGTCATGAGCGGCTTTGATGACGATTGCCTGTATATGCACGATTCCGATCCAGACGATGGGCGGCAAAGCGAAATAGACTGCCAGTTTATTCCTGTTGCTCGCGAGGATTTTGACCGGATGTCCTGTTTTGGTAAAAACAGATTGCGGACGGCAGTGATTATTTGGCCGGGTTAGAAATATGGTTTTTACCAAATATTTAAACCTTGGCAAAAAATTTAAGCTGTAGGAGTGGCTTTAGCTATGATTGTCGTGGCTAAAGCCACTCCTAATGAAAAGATTCTTATGCCAGTAGCCACTCTTTGTCTTACCCGCTTGATTTAATACAGTGAGCTGGTATTCTAAATTTCGAGTGATTATATGGGCCACGGGCTTATCAGTTTCTATTGATTGAAAGAAAACATATCGAGAGGTTACAATCAAACCGGCGGCATTCCAATCCGTATTCGGGCTAAGCAGCGAGAAAATAACCATTGATCATATCGCAAAAGCGATTGCCAGTTTTGAACGCACACTCGTTTCGGGAAACTCGCCGTTCGATCGTTACTACATCAAGGGCCAAGCTGATGCGATGACGGATGCTTAAATTCGGGGACTCAATCTTTTTGTAGGTCAAGGCCGCTGTGTTTCTTGTCATGTCATTGAACAGGGTCAGGCCCTTTTTACTACGGGTTTCCATAAAATCGGCACGGCTGTTATCAGTGGACGAAAATTTAACAGTAGATGTTGATCCAACTCTTCATTACAGTCCGACGAATCTACTGGTTTTTCATGGTGAAGTATACGAATTTTCGGCATTAGGAAAATGGGCCGATGCGTCCAACGATTGCGATGCCGATGGATGGTTAAAATGGCATCTGGCAGCAGGCATCACATTCAATAGGCTGAGGTTTCACCGGTATTTCTTACTCTGTGGCAATCTTGCAAGACGGGAATCCACTAACTTCCCTATCGGGTTGAAACGGACAGTTCAAATTCAAAACCGCCGTGATGACGATAGCGAAGGTGTACAGGAGTTATTTCTTTTCGCTAACGATCTTTGTTCTATGTATGGCAACAATCGCGTTCTCGGAAAGGATGAAGGGGGGCCGTTGTGTGTGAAGATAACTCGAATCGCATAGTTCTACTTTGTCAGATTATGTGCAAGTCCGTCATACCCGCCGGGAAGCGGGTATCCAGTGCCATGGATGGCAAGCTCAAATCCATCCATGGAGCCTGGATTCCGGCAATCCATGCCGGAATGACGCTCTTTGAAAGTAGTGATCATGTAATATGACAAAGTAGAAATAGAGTAGAATGACAATTCTGACTTGTCTATCAAGCAATGATGCCGATTTCAATCCGCAAGCAAAGCTGGTAGTTCGCACAAGGAACGAATGACCCGTGACTGGGGCGGAAACGCATTCGCGCCGAATGCCTCTGTCGTTACACCGATAAAACCCACCTCGGAACGCTGGGCCGCTAAACTGTCATCCGGTCGATCTCCTGCGTATATCGACCGGTCAAGTTGTACACCCAACTGGCTGGTTGCGTTTGCATTGACTGTAGACTTATCGGATGCACCGCCAAAAATGCGATCTCCGAAGAAGGAGATCACCCCCAGATGGGTAAGGGTTCGACGAATGCGTCCTTCTGCCCCGGTTGACACTATGCCGAAGATGAAACCTTTTTCGGTCAACTCCCGAAACGATTCGATAACTCCGAGGAGAAGTGTAGAGCCCAATATTTCCCCTTTGTTACGAGCCGCAACATAAGCCTTGGTAAAGACTGAAAATCTTGCCTCGTCGTTAGGATTTAACTTGGACAAAATACAAAATACGAAACTGTTCTTCAAGAGGTATACCGATCAACTGTTTAAGCGTGTGGTCTGGCGGTGCTTCGATACCGATGGAACTTAGCCCTTCCCGCAAAGCGTTGAATAAGCAGTTCGAAGCATCAACTAAAGTGAAATCGAAGTCGAAAAGTATCAGTCGGGTTTTCACTCGTCACTTCCGGGCTTAGTTTGGGGTTTGGCTTTGTTATGTAAGAAGCCTGCCATATTGGCTACCAACAGAGGAACCAGTATCCATCCAATGGCCTTTTCCAACAAGGAAAATCCTTTAGTTGGCCAATCATTCGGTTTATATTCACTCAAGCCCGGAAGCTTAAACGGTAAAAATTGTTCGGCACTGATCTTCAATAGTTGATGCTAGTCATAATAGAAAATGGCGTGCTAATAACTTCCGAGCGGGATGCCTCAGTATTAGAAGGTTGGGCGGGTGACTTGACTTCACAATTAAACATCAAGCTAGATAGTTGGTAATTGCAAGCCGTGTATTTTTTTGTCGTCTATATCCTGCCTAAAGTTACCCCAGAAACCAAATAAAACCGCACCCCCAAATATTGTAACGAAAGATATTTCGACCATTTTACGGTTGTTGGTCCCATAGCTTGTTAACCATCCAAATATCCTATCCATTTTTTTCAAGAGACCATTCTTAAGGCTTTTGTGTCGAGATTCTCTCCGTTGAACATAAACCTCATCTGCTTCTTGCACTAAACCTTCCGCCCGAAGGGAAGACTCAAGTTGGGTCCAACTCCTCCGGTCATATATTTGTGTGCTCTTGTCTGTTGACGGCTGTTCTAGTATTTTTATTCTTTCGGAGATAGCAACGCTGTCAGCTTCAATACGCTTATAGGCGCATCCAGTCAGACGGAGATATTTCGTCAATGCTGTTTCTGTTTCCGGAGTTTTTTCCGGGGAAATCCCATAAAATGACAATTCCCCATCAATGCGGCAGTCGCGGAAACTCACGACATTATATGGCCGGGAAACAGGGCCACTTGTTGGAAAATTCGCTGAAAAATATACCGACTGATTAAAACAGGCCCCCTCGAAGTCCAATAGATTTTCGAGTTGCGGTATGTCATTAAAATCTTTATAGATAGAACTAAAAGTGCATTTCTTTCCATTTTTAGGTTGATCAGGATCACAAAAAAACACAACGCGGGTACAGTGAACATAGGTAAAATCTATGACCGCTTTATCAACGCGGCGATCTTCCGTCAATGTTTTTTTCGCTTTATCTTTATTCCAGGGATCATCGGCTGGATTGCCGCTTTTGGGAGACCGAAATTCTCTAACCGAGAAATCGGCACCATGAAAGTTAAGTTCATCGCCGAAATAAGCGAACCGAAAACGAACACCTCTGTGAAATCTGACTGGATTCTCAATAAAAATTTTGTTATCAAAGCCTTTCTTTTGATTTTTACTTCGATCTATACGAAAAAATGCCGGTCCTTCGATTTTGGCGTTATAGAAATCAGCCCATCCTTCGAATTTTGCGCTGCCAAAATTGGCTTCGCCCTTGACATGGATTTGAGAGAATCTAGCTTCTTTCTTGAAGATAACCCAAGGCTGTAGCATGAAAATGCTAGGGGAATTTGAATCATCACTATTGGTTAGTTCTTTGTTGACATTTAATACCGCACGTTCTTTCGGAGCCCTTACTTCGAGTATTCCCATAACTTGAAGACGATCAAAGTTGGCATCATCTTCGAATAGGCAAGCTCTGAATTGACAGTCCCCTTTTAGCATGCACCTACGAGCGTGAAGCGCGATTCGAAGACACAACCAACGAATTCGAGGCCTTTCTCGAAGTGGCAATTGGAAAGATCAACCGCGTTGGAAAAATGACAATTTTTAAAGCTGACAGAATTGGAAAAAGTATGTCCTGTAACATTCAGTTCGCTTTCGATATTTCTGCACTTAATTTCGGGGATCGAGGAGTCTGATGCGTTTAAATTTTTGATTAATTCGTCTTTACATATTGGTTCGTAAGTCATTAGTGCTTATACCTGTGATCTATGGATAATCGGCTTTGCTTATTCTCAATTTATATCCAGACTTAATTCCATGGCCGCGCCTCAATACGCAGCGTACCTTTCACTCCAGGACATGCTTTCTGTGCAATCGGGATATCAAAAGCGATTCCACTCTGGTCAGCTAACTGCCGAATGACCACATTAATTCCCGCTTTTCCGGGATTATCCTCCTGATAACCGTATTTGATCCGCCAGCCTTTGGGAGCAGTCGTATCGGGAATCGCCTCAATAATTATGAACTCGCGCAAGATGTAGCCACCTTCATAATGACGTTTCATAAATAGCACGCCATCCACTTCGTAATCCGGAACGAGTACCTTGAGGTTGAACGCAAAACTAACCGCGCCTGAGGTCTTGACGCTCTTATTAGGATCGAGGAACACAGAGAAGAGATAGGGGCTCTTGGTTCGATCGGGCGCACGTACGGCTCCATCAACACTCGGAAAAAGCTCGTCGTAAGTACGAAATATTGCAGAGTTCTCACGCACTTCCCTTCGTGACAATTGCCATTGACAGCCTCGCACGCTGACTGCGGTTTCGAACTGGTAGGAGGCGTGCACTTTTTTACCTGCCTTGCGTTCCTTTTCTACTTCAACGGGCAAGCTGATATCGTCGATATCCAGGATGCCGTCCACGCGCAACGTGCCGAACAAGAAGCGTGTAAGGTTCTGGTAACCTTCCTCCGAATTTACGATGCCGTAATGGCCCGAGTGGCTGCGATGCACAAAGGCGCGTGGCGAACTCACATCATTGCCGTCCGAACCAGGCCCGTGCGTAGTGGCATTATCGATGCGTACCAGACCGTCGCTCGCATCGCCCACTGCCCAGGACGAAAGTCCTCCAGCCACTTTGTAGTCGCGCGGGTTCGTACCTATCAAATTGAAGATACGATCGGGCGGAAAATTTTTTACGATCGACACGTCGTCGCCATTAGGCAGACCAAAATATTTGGCCATCCGATCGCGGTTGAAGTTGTTGACGTCGCCGAAGCTGAGCCAGCCCGGGACATTGCGTACGATGCGCATATCAATGCCGTTGTGCGGAGTGGCATAGGTGAAGAGTTTGTCCACTGCAGTGCGCGCTTCCTGCGAACCGAGTTTTGTGTTTTGTAGGAAAGCGCGGCAAACAAGTCCGCCCATGGAGTGTGCTACCAGATATACGCGAAAGTCTTGTGGGGCTACCGCGTTTTTCGGATTTGCACAGATTTTGTCGCGTAATTGAATAATAAGCGCACTCAGTCCCTTGGCGAAAATTTCGATGGGTGGCGTTTCGCCTTTTCCGAAGTCCTTGCTGGCTTCATCGTAATAGCGGTAAATAATGACGCTGCGGTACGGAATTATATAATCGGGGTGGCTTCTTTCTGCTGCCACGAGATCTTCACCGTCAACGAACACGTCGTTATAGTTATGATCACTCATCAGACGCACCAGCGGCGACTCGAAATAGAAGCGCTTCATGTCACCCGTCCAGGCCATTCGCGACTTCGTAGAACCGATGTTAAAACCCATATAAGGATCGGCGACTGTTTCCTCGATCTCGCCCTGTGTAGCCGCGAAGCCGCGCACATAAATGATAGGATGATAAGGATGCCAAGAGTTAGTGGACATTAAGACATCTCCGTGTTGAGGTTAATTAAATTCAAATTACAAAGTTAACTTTGATCATCACAATCCAAGACCGGCCCTATACCGTATCGAAAGTTTTCCAAAGGTCGAGCAAGTATTAAAATACAGCCTTTTACTATAGGTCAAGCCTTAAAGCAATTATGTTATATTGAGTGACTGGTTTTGGCAGGTGGTGCTAGTTGAATTGTTAGAATCGACTGTTCGCTTTCCGTGTGTATGTTGCCATTCGGAAATCTGGGTCGAGTGACTCTTGTGAGTCGGGTGCTGCCAGCGATTTTCTCAAAATCTTGCAAGCACGAACGTCAGGTATCTGGATTTTCAACATTTGAAAGGTTTGGAGAAGAATTCGTTTTTTCGTTGAATTCGCCAATCAACATTTTTTGGGCTTAGCTAAATTTTAACTTTTCAACACTAAATTCCGAATACCCATTTTTAATGGAATGCACGAGGTCTGGACTTTAATCTTTTTGCTGGCTATCATGCCGGGTAAGGCGTCTGTACTTACAGCCTTATATTTCAATAATTTGTAAGCTTCATGAGGAGATTCCCATGCTAGAAAAACAACAAAAAGCCCCCCTGTTTAGCTCTAAAAACCAACTAAATCAGTTGGTTAATCTATCTGATTTCACGGGTAAAAAGAATGTCGTCCTATATTTTTATCCCAAAGATGACACGCCTGGCTGCACGATAGAAGCAAATGATTTTACCCGGCTTGCTGAAGAGTTTAGCAAATACGATACGGTTGTTATCGGTGTGAGCAAGGACTCTTGTGAAAGTCACGTCGATTTTATTAACAAATACGGCTTAAAAGTGGATTTGCTCGCTGACACGACGGGCGAACTTTGCGAGAGCTATGGGGTATGGCGGGAAAGAGAAAAAAATGGTGTAAAGAGTATGGCCATCCTGCGATCTACATTCATCATCGATAAACAAGGTACACTTGCTGATGTGGCTTATGGTGTTAATCATGAGGGTCATGCTCAGGAGGTATTGGAAAAAGTAAAAAGCCTTTAATTTAAAGCATAAGTTCGCTATTTTGCAGTTAAAAAGTTAGCTAATATCACAGAGGAATACCAACATGATACCAGAGCAAACATTAAATCTAACGGGCAAGGTAGCCCTGGTAAGCGGTGCGGGAGTTGGCATTGGACGGGCCGTGGCCTTGGCATTAGGGCAGGCAGGGGCACTTGTTGGTATACACTACCATTCCAGTAAAGAAGGGGCCGAAAGACTTCTGAATGAATTATCGGCACTGAATATTAATGCCATATTATTGCCTGCCGATTTGACTAACGAGGATGAAGCCAACGCTGTTGTTGATAAGCTTGTGGCCGAGGCAGGCCGCCTGGATATTTTGGTCAATAACAGTGGCGGCCTTGTTAAACGCGCCAAAATTGAGGACTGCACACTGGAGAATTGGAACAAATCGCTGGATATTAATCTCACCAGCGCTTTTTTGTTGACCAAACGGGCTATTCCTTACTTGCGGGCGACGGGCAGCGGCCGTATAGTCAATATTCTTTCACTCTCGGTACAAACGGGTGGCGCTAATGGTGGCGGTTCCTATGCTGCTGCAAAAGGCGGACTCATGGTGTTTACGCATACACTGGCTAAAGAATTAGCCCCAGAAGTGCGTACCAATTCAGTTATGCCCGGAACGGTAGAAACACAACATCATGAGATTCATTCTACAGCAGAGATGATGGAGAATTATCGCAAACAGACCCCGCTAGGACGTAATACTTTTGCCGAAGAAGTTGCAAGTTCCGTACTTTTTCTCGCCAGTGATATGTCATCGCATATTAATGGGGCTCTGATTGATATTAGTGGCGGGAGGTTTTTACGCTAATCGATCCATCGTTAAGCAAGTTACCCAGAAGCGGCCGAATTGATGGAAACGAAAAGTATTTGCCGCACAGGCATTGACTTAAAAAAACCGGCTTCTCATTATATTTGAGATAAACAATAAGTCTTAACCGTCCGCTGTGGGCTTGTCGAACAAGTAGAAAGGAAGCGGTTTACGTTTACGATTGAACAAGGCCCCCTGGGTAAATAAGCCGGAGAATCGACCTGAACTGCCTGTTAATGTCTTTAACTTTTGCACTGCTGCTAGCAGCGCCGAATGGGCAGTTCACAATAATAAGCTAACCATCGAGATTGTATGAAAAAAACACTTGCATACTGCGCATTATTTCTTGTTTTCTTTACACCCTCAGCTCAATCTGAAGAAATTGACTGTATTACCACAACCTGGAAACTAATTGGTTCAAATCACAAAGTCTGCGTGCAGGCATTTGATGACCCTAGGGTAAAAGGTGTCGCCTGTCACATTAGCCAAGCCCGCACCGGTGGCATTGCCGGAACATTTGGCGTCGCTGAGGATCCTTCGCAATTTTCCATTGCCTGTCGTCAGGTCGGCCCGATTATCATTGATGGAAAGTTACCGAAGGAAGAAACAGCATTTAGCGAAGACACATCCCTTTTTTTTAAAGAAACTAAAGTTAGCCGTTTGTTTGACGCTAAACGCAATACCCTGGTTTATGTCGCCATCAGTCGCAAGTTGATTGAAGGTGCGCCTGCCAACAGTATATCTACAGTTCCCATTATGCCGTGGAGAGAGAAATAAATATTTGTCCAAGTTGCACCATTTTTGCCATGTGTTTGATTACTAATTAATCCTAAATTTCGCAGTTGACGGTTATTAATCGAGATTTTCAGGTTCATACTGAATCGAATTGGATAAGCTAATCGGTTATTGAGCATGCACTTATCATTGGTTACAAACCGGCAAACACTTATAATAAACGTACAAAAAAATAAACCGCAACTCTAATGGTCGCTATCAATGCAGAAAATTTCTAATGGCCGAATCTAGCAAATCATCAAACTGGTTAAATTTAATTACACGTTTTTTTTCAAAAAAAATCAGAACGGTTTATTACAGTGCCCGGGAATCAATAGGCGAACATAAGCGGGAAATTGTTGTTTATCAGGTTGAACAAGCGTGTGTTAGCCTGCAAGAAACCAGAGATGAGTTTGAAGACGCATTGGAACGCTTTAAAAATCTGGTGTGTATCAATGAATCAGGGTTGGAACATAAATATAACTTGCTCAACAGACAATATCAGTTCTGTCGCTCAAAATCGGATACTGTAAGCAATAAAATCAAGGCGATAGAAGAAGTTAGCGAGGTGTTATTTGCGGAATGGGAAAGCGAATTGAATGAATATACTAATCGCGCTTTACGTAATAGCAGTAAGCTACAGTTAAAAGCAGCCAGGCAAAATTATGCCCGGCTGATTAAGGCGATGCAACGGGCTGAAAGCAAAATTCAGCCCGTACTGGCAGCATTTAAAGATCAGGTTTTATACCTTAAACACAATCTCAATGCACGTGCTATCGCGGCATTGCAACATGAGTTTATTGAAATAAGTATCGATATTTCTCAACTTATTCAGGCAATGGAACAAACAATTGCAGAGGCAAATCTGTTTGTTTCGGCTTTAGTAGATCAAAAAGCCCTGCCGGGCCGTTGAGATAATGAAAAGCCTATCGGTAACTTTGGATAAGGATTTTTTAATTAATATTCCGAATTACTAGATATTCGATGTTCTCTATGGTTTTACTTTTTTCATGCTAGATAACTTTTGCAAAATCTCGTTTTAATTTAGAGCTTGTATAACACGTCATTGGCTTTATCTTTATCTTGAGCTTCTTTGGATTTACCCTTGCGGTTTTCCTGATCAATTCTTTCCTTGCCAAATTTAGCAATCATTTCTTCCCAGCTTGAATACTGCTCATAACCTTTAAAGCCGGCCGCTTTGCGTTCTTGATAGATTTCCTTGCCTATTGCAATAATTTCCTCGGGTTTTTTACCATCAACTACATCAAGGAATTCTTTGTCATCTTTTTTTGCATCCCTGATCGTCCAGAAAGAGACTTCAAATTCAATGCGATTATCGGGAGGCAAGCGATTTTTGAGTGCCTTTACTGAACGATACGCAGTAGCTGTATTGTGACCGTTTATTTCTTGCCCCTTACTGCAGGCTATTAAAGTTACGCAGCTGAGAATAATCAGCAGAGTAGGTAGTTTCTTCATAAAGATAACCTCGAAGTCAGGTACGGGTTCATGTTATGGTATTTATAACACCAGATCACCAAACAAAGTAAAATGGTTGATTATTATAACCCTGAGCTAAGCTTATATGCTGGAAT
Organism: uncultured Gammaproteobacteria bacterium; assembly: GCA_963849195.1. Lineage (GTDB taxonomy): Bacteria > Pseudomonadota > Gammaproteobacteria > Methylococcales > Methylomonadaceae > Methylobacter_C. Next base: position 285,780 of record CAWKGQ010000014.1, on the reverse strand, counting down.
TTATTCAATTATTAAATCAGCGTTACCAGACGGTTTTGAGTCAACCGGGCAATGAGGCTAGCAAAATCGGCTATCAACAACGAATAGATCAGTTGATTTTAACTGAAGCCTTTATGCGCAAAGGCCAGCTTATTAATTCGTCACCCGAACAACCGCTACAGATGACTATTGTAGGTCCGACGCAAGCCGGCAAGAGTTCATTAGTCAATGTATTATTAAACGGTAGTGTTGCGGGAGTTAGTCCTTTAGCGGGTTATACCATCCATCCGCAGGGTTTCTGTCATGGTGTAAGCCTTATTGATTGCAGTGGCTTACAGCGTTATTTTGGTCGTTTCCAACAGTTGGAACAGATTCAACTCGCAAGAGATCGTCATGACTGTTACTCCTTGACTGAAATGGTTGCGGATTCTCCGTATTTGCCGCACGGTGTATTATGGGACACTCCGGATTTTGATTCGATAGATTCGGCAACTTACAGGGAAGGTGTGATAAGAGCAATTGCCTTGGCTGATATTATTATTCTTGTGGTCAGCAAGGAAAAATATGCGGATCAAGCTGTCTGGGACATTATGTCCGCGCTTGAAGCCCTGCATCAGCCGACAGTTATCTGTTTAAACAAGTTAAGTGAAGGTTCGGAAACGTTACTGATACAGTCATTAAAAGAAAAATGGCAACTTGCCAGAAAAGATGGCTTTCCTGAAGTGGTGCCTTTGTATTACCAAAAACAGATGGGATTGCCATTCTGGCCAGAAGACAAACAGACCTTGCTTATGCAATTGGCAGGCAAGGTCAACCATAAAAAACATGTACGTTATGAACAAGACTTGTTGCAAAAGCATTGGCAAACCTGGCTAGAGCCGGTTATTGCCGAGCATCAGGCTTTAACTGATTGGCAGAATCTGGTTGATGAGGCGATCAAGCAAGCATTGGGCAATTATCAGCGTGATTACTTGAATCATCCTCGTCATTATGAGACCTTTCAACAGGCGTTGGCGGAATTGCTGACTTTGTTGGAGATACCTGGCTTAGCGGGTATTTTGACCGGTGCGCGAAAAGTCCTAACCTGGCCGGTAAGACAAATGATGAAGTTGGGGCGTAAAAGGCTGCATATTGCCGATAGTAGTCAAGAACTGGTTTTTTTAAATCAAATAGCTGAACATTTGTTGATTCAACTGGCGGACAGACTGCTGGATAACGCCGAGCAAGGCAATCAGAGACTATGGTGGAAGGAATTCAGCAGTTTATTACGCCGTCAGCGGCAGGCTATTTTGCAGGACTTTAGTACGGCAGCAAAAAATTATCATGTCTCTTTTCAGCAAGACGTGGAAAAAACCGCACAGCATTTGTATTACAAACTACAAGAGCAGCCCATGGTGTTAAATAGCTTACGTGCCGCCCGGGTAACTACCGATGCGGCCGCTATTGCGCTGACGCTACAAATGGGAGGTATTGGCGTGCATGATTTGATTTTTGCCCCTGCAATGTTGACTGTCACTTCACTACTAGCCGAAAGCGCACTAGGCAGTTATATGCACAAAGTAGAGCATGAATTAAAGCAACATCAATTAAACACGGTAAAACAAGTGCTCTTTGCAGGAAGTATTGGCCAAAAGCTTATGGCGCTGACGGAGCAATTATCGACTATGACTCATTTCAATATTTCTCCTGATCAGCTACAGGCAGCTGAGCACCAACTCACAGAAAGGCGACATGGCTTACGATTACTCTGATTTAGTAGAAAAAACCCGGCGCTGGGCTGAACAAGCGTACGCATCAGGTTGGATTGATACAGATACAGCTTCGCAGCTGAGTCATTTTGATACCAGAACACCCGAAGCCTTGTTCCCCAGCTTCGGCGAGGGGGCCAATGTGGAAACCAGGCCACTTATTGTTGCTTTTATGGGGGGCACCGGTGTCGGTAAAAGCTCATTACTCAATCGCCTGGCGGGGAAGGCAATTGCCAAGGCGGGCATAGTGCGGCCAACTTCACGCGAAGTTACTTTATATCATCATCACAGTGTTGCCATGCAGTATTTGCCGGAACAATTGCCTCTCGCAAAAATCAATATTTCGCAACATGACGATGAAGCGAAAAAAAATATCGTCTGGATTGATATGCCGGATTTTGACAGTACCGAACAAAGCAACAAGCAACTCGTTTTGCAATGGTTGCCGTACATTGATGTACTGATTTATGTGGTCAGTCCCGAGCGTTACAGGGATGAAAAAGCGTGGCGTTTGCTGCTATCAGAAGGCGCTCGGCATGCCTGGCTGTTTGTTTTTAATCAGTGGGACAGAGGACAATCGGAGCAATATGAAGATTTTAACCGGCAATTGCATAAAGCCGGTTTTGTGGCGCCCATTATATTTAAAACAGCTTGCGCGGAAGGGTTGCAATCAGACGAATTTGTCTCATTAGAAGCAACTATTGTGTCTTTGGCTACAGCGCATATTGTCGAGCAACTGGAACAAAGAGGTTTGCAGGTACGCAAAGACGAATTAAAGAAAAAATTGCAAAATGTCGCCGGATTTTTAGGTTCAGAGCAGGCTTTCCAACAAACGCCCGAGCTGTGGCAGAATCAATGGCTGCGTACAGTCAAGTTGTTGCTGCAGGGGTTTGCATGGCCTATGCAACATACGGCTGCTTATTATGCGGAACATGCCGCCGATTTAATAACAAATCCGACTATCACCAATCACGCACTATGGGATGCCTGGGCGCAAGCCCGTTTTGATGATGCCTTGGATGAACTCATTATTAATATCGACCAACTGGGACTGCCTACCATTCCGTTTAAGCAACGCACATCCGTGATACGAGAAAAAGCGCCAAAGATCATGCAGACACAAACTGAATTGGCCGCTCGTGTCGCTTTGGCTAATCCCGGCAACGTGTTACAGCGTGTGTTTTTAAAATGTATGCGTATATGTGAAATAGTTCTGCCGTTAATTGCAATGGCTTGGGTAGGTTATAAAGTCTTCATGGGCTATTACACCAGTAACATGACTGACGACCACTATCTAGGTATGGATTTTGCCATACATAGCAGCTTGTTAATCGCAATGACTTGGCTGGTCCCGTATTTTATTTTGAAAAAATCGCAACCTTCTTTGAAAAAGACGGCTTTGAAAGGACTCAATAAAGGCCTGATTAATGCTTTTAACATGATAGAGTATGAAGTTTCAAGCGTAGTTGAAAGCCTTGCTCAACAACATAAAGAGCAGGTAAAACAGCTTTCAGGTATCGTGGAACAGTGTGATGTAAAGGCTTCTGATCAGAGTCTATCCGTAGAAAGCGATAGTCCTTTAACACGGATGCTGATGAATTAATTTAAGTTGCCGTTCTGAATGCAAAACAGATACCGGTAAAAAAATTTTAAAAAATGGAATTATTTTGGTAACAAATCCTGTATCCATATACAATATACAGTCACGGGGGCGACATGGCTTCGACGTGGGTAGCGAAACCTTAAGTGCATGCCGAGGACTGTACACCTCGTAAAATCTACAGAAACTAAAGTATTCGCAAATGACGAAAACTACTCAATGGCTTTAGCTGCTTAAACACAGCACCATTCCTTTGACCATCTGTGCTTATGCGGGTGGAGTTCAGTTCGCTGAACGCTCAGAGGTCATCTACATAAGATCGCGCTGAAATCCGTCCGGTATGGATGCGTTAAAACCTTACGGAATCGCTGATGATTTTCTTGGCTCGACGGGTAGTCATTAGCTAAATTAAAGAGCGAGATAAGCATGTAGACCTTATGGCGGAGTACTTGCGGACGCGGGTTCAATTCCCGCCGCCTCCACCAAATTGAAGGGCTCGGATAATCTCCGAGCCCTTTTTCTTGCCTGAAATCCCCACACCGTGCGGGGGTTTGGCCGGCGCTGCTGTGCGGGTGACGCCTTGGCAGAAGCTGCCGAAATCGGTGTTTTCCGCGCCACCCCAGTCTCTTTTCTCTGTTTGCCCTGCGGGTAGTCGCCGCCGAGAGCCCCGGTTTTGTGCGGGTTTGGCCCTGCCAGTTCATTGTCAACCAACCCGACCGGTTGCCTTGTTGCGTCAAGCTGATCAGGCATCGAACCCCTCGATCACTTGGCGTTGCAGGGCCCAATCCAGCTTCTGCAAGGCTGCCACCACCTTCGCCAGCTTGGTGCCGAGGCGACAGGGCTGAACACTATCGCGTGCCGGAGAATCGTCGATTGTTGGCGGCGGGGACGGTCGCTGCTTGCCAATGGTGGCGTATCCGGCATCCGTCAGCAGATGGCTGTCGCCAGCCTCGACGATCCAGCCTTCGGGGTGCCGGGCAGCGGAACGGATGATCGTCGACTGGGTTGTGGTGAGTTTTTGCAGAGTGATCATTGTCATCGTCTCACTCCTGTTCGCCGCCGAAGATCGCCAGCAGGTCGTCGAGCGCGGTGTCCACCCGCCCGAGGTCGCCAACGTGGACCCAGTTGATAGCGTCTCGTGGTCGTGGCCGAAGTGGTCGTCGGCCAATTGCTGCAGGTGTGCCAGTTTGGCATGGATGGCTGCGGCGCGGACAAGGTAGGCGTCAAGGGCAGTTTGCTTGGTGTTCATCGTGGGCTCCGTGCTTGATTAACGACACCCCCATGAACGCGCTGATTGATCAGAAAGCCAAGTCCAAGCAAGAAAACAATGCGCACGTCAAGTGGTTTCCATAGCCACAAAGCCGTCACTCTGTTAGACTTTCAACGATTTAAGACGACTATAAAGGTCAACGCTTGAGCGCCAATGCCATGAACACCGAACCGTGGGTCACAGCCGAACAAGTTGCCCAGCACTTGGGCGTGGTGAAAGACACCGTCTATCGCTGGCGCGAGCGCAAGGGGCTCCCCGCGCACAAGATCGGCCGGTTGTGGAAATTCCAGTTGTCTGAGGTCGATGAGTGGGTGCGCGTGGGTGGCGTGGATGAGGAAACGGAAAACAAACGCGCTGAACGGGAGGATCGCCGCACATGATGCCAGAAACCAAAGCACGCCAACAGATTGACCAGAAGCTTGAACAAGCTGGCTGGGTCATTCAGGATATGAAGCAGCTCAATCTGGCGGCAGGCGTGGGCGTGGCGGTACGCGAATACCCCACCGACAGCGGCCCGGCCGATTACGTGCTGTTCGTCAATCGCAATGCGGTAGGCGTCATCGAAGCCAAAAAAGACAGTGCGGGTGAAAATCTCACCGTTACCGAGAATCAAACCGAGCGCTATGCCACAGCCAATCTCAAATGGCGTAAGGACAACACCCCGCTGCGCTTCCTGTTCGAAGCCACCGGCCAGATCATCCGCTTTACCGACAATGCCGACCCGGCACCGCGCTCGCGCGAAATCTTCCACTTCTTCAAACCCGAAACGCTTAGCTCTTGGCAGTCGCAACCCGACACCCTGCGCCGCCGTCTGGCCGAGCAGATGCCGGCCCTGCCCATCAAAAATCTTCGCGACTGCCAGATCAGCGCCGTCACCGGGCTGGAAAAATCGCTGGGGCTGAACAAGCCACGCGCCTTGGTGCACATGGCCACCGGCGCGGGCAAAACCTTCACCGCCATCACCTCGGTGTACCGTCTGCTCAAGTTCGGCGGCGCCAAGCGCATTTTGTTTCTGGTCGATACCCGCAACCTCGGCAAGCAGGCGCATCAGGAATTCATGGCCTACACGCCGCCCGACGATGCCCGCAAGTTCACCGAGCTTTACAACGTGCAACGTCTGGCATCGCCCAGCATCGACCCGCATTCGCAGGTGTGCATCAGCACTATTCAGCGTATGTACTCGATCCTCTCCGGCGAGCCCATCGACGATTCCGCCGAAGACCTGTCGCTCAACGAACTCCAGCAGACCGCAAGCCAAGAAAAGTTCGTGCGCTACAACCCGGCCGTGCCGGTGGAAACCTTCGACTTCATCATCATCGATGAATGCCACCGCAGCATCTACAACCTGTGGAAGCAGGTGCTCGACTACTTCGATGCCAGCCTGATCGGCCTCACCGCCACGCCCGACAAGCGCACCTTCGGATTTTTCAACGAGAACATCGTCGCCGAATACACCTACGAGCAATCGGTGGCCGATGGCGTCAACGTCGGTTACGACGTGTACGAGATCGAAACCGAAATCACCCAGAAGGGCGCTGAGCTCAAAGCCAAAGAATGGATCGATCACCGCGACCGGCAAACCCGCAAAAAACGCTGGAGCGAAACCGAAGAGGACACCGCCTACACCGGCAAAGAACTCGACCGCTCCGTGGTCAACGTCAGCCAAATCCGCCAGGTGATTCAGGCCATGAAAACCGCCGTGGAAACGCAGATTTTCCCGGCGCGCAAAGAAGTGCCCAAGACACTCATCTTCGCAAAAACCGATAGCCACGCCGACGACATCATCAACATCCTGCGCGAGGTTTACGGTCAGGGCAATGCCTTCTGCAAAAAGGTCACCTACCGTGCCGAGGAAGACACCGACAGCATCCTCAGCAGCTTCCGCAACGACTACAACCCGCGCATCGCCGTCACCGTCGACATGATCGCCACCGGCACCGACGTCAAGCCGCTGGAAGTGCTGCTGTTCATGCGCGATGTGCGCAGCAAGGGCTACTACGAGCAAATGAAAGGCCGTGGCGTGCGTTCGCTCGATGGCGATAGCCTGAAGCGGGTCAGCAACAGTGCCGACGGTGCGAAAACCCGCTTTGTACTGATCGACGCCGTGGGCGTGGAAAAGTCGCTGAAAACAGAAAGCCGCCCGCTGGAGAAAAAGCCCGGCGTGGCGCTCAAAGACCTGCTGCAAGGCGTAGCCATCGGCCACCGTGACGACGACACCGTGCTCTCGCTCGCCAACCGCCTGATCCGGCTCGGTAAGCAACTGGACGATAAAGCCCAGGCCCGCATTGAAAAAGCCTCGGGCGGCATCCCGGTGGCGGAACTGGGCAAAGGCCTGATTGCCGCCCTGAACCCCGACGCCATCGTCGCCGCCGCGCTGGCGACCGCTCAGGCAAAGGGCATCACTCGCAGCGAAGAAACCTTGTTGCCCGAAGAAATCGAAGCCGCCCGCGCCGAGCGCGTCGCCGCCGCCTGCGCCCCCTTCGACCAACCGGCCCTGCGTGACGAAATCGAAGCCGCCCGCCGCGAACGCGAGCAGCTCATCGACCATATCAACCTCGATCAAGTCACCTTCTCGGGCTTCAGCGAGCAAGCCGAAGCGCAGGCCAAAAAGGTGATCGACAGCTTCGCAAGCTACATCGCCCAGCACAAGGACGAAATCGCCGCGCTGAGCTTCTTCTACCAGCAGCCCTACCAGCGCCGCCAGCTCACCTTCGACATGATCGAAGAACTGCATGAAGCCCTCAGCCGCCCGCCGCTGATGCTGACCACCGAGCGCCTGTGGAGCGCCTATGCCCGCGTGCAAGCCGGTCAGGTGAAAGGTACCGACAGCAAACGCCAGCTCACCGATCTGGTGTCACTGGTGCGTTTTGCGCTGGGGCTGGAAAGCGAACTCAAACCCTTCAGCGAGCAAGTGGATAAGCGCTTTCAGGAATGGATCTTCCGCCACAATGCCCAACGCGCCACGGCCTTTACGCCCGAGCAAACCGAATGGCTGCGGCTGATGAAAGACCACATCGCCAGCAGTTGCAGCATCAGCCGCGACGATTTTGATTATGCGGAACTGGCGGGCAAAGGTGGCTTGCAGAAAGTCTGGGCGGCTGTTTGGCAATCAGCTCGATGGGCTGATGGATGAGATGAATGAGGAGTTGGTGGCGTGAGTGATGTGTCTCCCGAACTAGTTGGTATCGACTTCGGCTGAGGTTGCAGCCGAACCTGTCGAGCAGACTGGCCCCAGCGAGCGATCTTCGTATACTGTCGGATGAGCTCAGACTGGTATTGACCGCGAAGCCAAGACGGATCGACAGCGCAAAACAATCGTTGCGTCGGAAGCCTCGAGTCGGGCAAAGCAAGTGTTGAGAACTGGCGACGTTGTGATTTCAATGACGCGGCCCAACTTGAATGCAGTTGCATTAGTTCCGAATCACTTGGATGGTGCCATTGGTTCAACCGGCTTCCATGTGCTTCGATCAAGATGGATAAAGCCAGAATTCCTGTTTGGCCTCGTGCAGACCGATGGCTTTATTGATTCAATGTGTGACGTGGTACAGGGCGCTCTTTACCCGGCTGTCAGACCAAAAGACATCGCGGCTTTCAAGTTCGTTCTTCAATCACCAAGCCGAACAAACCCGCATCGTCGAAAAACTCGAAGAATTGCTCTCCGACCTCGACGCCGGGGTGGCCGAACTCAAGGCCGCGCAGAAAAAGCTGGGGCAATACCGGCAATCGCTGCTGAAAGCCGCCGTCGAAGGTGCGCTGACTGCCGAGTGGCGTGCAGCCCGAAAAGTCGGCGCTGGCGATACGGCGCCGGAAACCGGCGCGCAGTTGCTGGAACGCATCCTCACCGAACGCCGCGCCCGCTGGGAAGCCAAACAACTCGCCAAGTTTGCGGAGCAAGGCAAGTCCCCGCCTAAAGACTGGCAGAAGAAATACCCCGAGCCGGTGCAGCCCGATACCAGCGATTTGCCGGAACTGCCGGAGGGGTGGGTGTGGGCGACATTGTCACAAGTAGGATGGTTAGCATCGGGGAAAGTCGAAGCATCGCCCACGAAATGCACCGCACCTTTATGGCGGGCCATATCCATTCGTGCAGACTGGCGACATTCGGCATTCACGATACATTCATCGCAAGTGTTGACGCCACTTACAGCGAGGCTGGACTCGACCAAAGCCGCCTCTGGCCGGTTGGAACGATGTGCATCACGATTGCAGCGAATATAGGAAAGACGGCAATCCTCTCTATGGAGGCATGTTTTCCCGATAGCGTAGTTGCGATTTCTGGCTGGCGCAGATGATGTATTCATTCGCTATGTCGAGTATTTCATGCGAAGTATTCAACAGAAACTTGAGGACGAAGCTCCGGCAACAGCTCAGAAAAATATCAATCTCGAAATCCTGGAAAAAGTAGTCATTCCAATTCCGCCGATAGATGAGCAGCTTCAAATGGTGGAACGGCTTGATGAAGCGCATATGGCCGCTTCCGACCAAAACCGCGCTATTGAGCGTGGCATCAAACAATCCGCCGCCCAACGCAAAAACATTCTCAAAGCCGCCTTCTCCGGCCAACTGGTGCCGCAAGATCCCAACGACGAACCGGCCAGCGTGCTGCTGGACCGTATCCGCGCCGAGCGGGCTGAACGTGAGGCGGTGAAAAAACCGCGCGGGCGAAAGATCAAGGAGAAGTGCTGATGAAACCCTATGTGCCGGATGCCCTGCCGCTGGCGAATCTCGATCTGGCTCGGCTGTTGCCGAAGATCGGCCCAGCCAATGCCGCACTGGCACGTTACGACGGCCTGCTGCAATCGGTGGTTAATCCGGCGGTGATGTTGTCGCCGCTGACCCAGCGCGAAGCGGTGCTGTCGTCAAAGATCGAAGGCACGCAAGCGACGGTGGATGAGGTGCTGGAGTTTGAAGCGGGCATGGACTTCGACCCCGAAAAAACCAAAGACATTCAGGAGATCGTTAACTACCGCAAGACGCTGACACTGGCCACTGAAGAAGTCGCCCATAGGCCCATTAGCTTAGGCTTGTTGCGGCAGATGCATGGCGTGCTGATGGACAGCGTGCGGGGTGCCAACAAGACGCCCGGCGAGTTTCGCCGTGAGCAAAACTGGATAGGCAGTGCCGGTTGTACCATGGAACAGGCCAGCTTTGTACCGCCTTCGCGCTCGCAACATGCCATTGCGGTGCTCGACACCTTGTTCGACCGGCCGATTTTCCAGTCCGGCGATTTTGTGCAGCGCTCCGGAATACCGAAGCAATCGGCCTTGCCTTTTCTGCGCAGCTTGCGGGAGGCGGGCATTTTGCAGGTATTGCGTGAGAGCAGCGGCCGCCGTTCGGCGGTGCTGGCCTTCCGTGCACTACTCAACTGCGCCGAAGGTCGGGAGATTCTTTGAGTCCGACCGGCCATACACAAGGTGTTTTGTGTATGTAAAAACAGAGAATTTCGGACTTAAATGGCGTTGTGTATGGTGCATCGGACTCTAATTTGCTTGATGAATGCCGGATGGTTGACTGGTAATGGCCAGTCAAAAACAAAAATTACCTTTATGTATCAAATGGGTAACTGAATTCAATTTACTTGATGGGTACTTGATGAACACCTCCTCCCTCGTCCAGAAAGTCTGGAACTTCTGCCACACCCTGCGCGACGACGGCGTGGGCTATGGCGACTATTTGGAGCAGCTCACTTACCTGCTGTTCCTGAAGCTGGCGCATGAGTACGCGCAAGAACCTTATAACCGCGACACCCATATCCCCAAGGGTTATGACTGGGCTAGCCTGACGCCGAAAGTAGGCGAGCCGCTGGAATCGCACTATCTGGCGGTATTGCACAAACTGGGGCAGGAGCCGGGCATGTTGGGCGCCATCTTCTTCAAGGCCCAGAACAAGATTCAAGACCCGGCCAAGCTTTCGCGCCTGGTGCAATTGATCGACGCCGAAAACTGGATCAGCCTTGATGCCGACACCAAGGGTGACTTATATGAAGGCCTGCTGCAAAAGAACGCGGAAGACACCAAGAGCGGTGCCGGACAGTATTTCACTCCGCGTGCGCTAATCGAGGCGATGGTGGCCTGCGTGAGGCCGGAACCCATGAAGTCCATTGCCGACCCAGCCTGTGGCACCGGTGGATTCTTTCTTGGGCGCCTATAACTGGCTGACACGTCCAGGCGCCAGACTGAATAAGTCGGAAAAGGAGTTTCTGCGCGACAAGACCTTTCACGGCAACGAGATCGTGCCGAACACGCGCCGCATGTGCTTGATGAACCTGTTCTTGCACAACGTAGGCGAACTGGATGGCGAACCCTTGGTGGAGCGCTCGGATGCGCTGATCACCGAGCCCAGGCGCAAGGTGGATTACGTGCTGGCCAATCCGCCCTTCGGCAAGAAAAGCAGTATGACCTTCACCAACGAGGAAGGCGAAGAGGACAAGGAAGCACTGACCTACGAGCGGCAGGACTTCTGGGAAACCACATCCAACAAACAACTCAACTTCTTGCAGCACATCGTCAGCATGCTGAAGGCAGACGGCAAAGCCGCTGTGGTGTTGCCGGACAATGTGTTGTTCGAGGGCGGTGCGGGCGAAAAAATTCGTAAGAAGCTGCTTGAGAACTGTGATGTACACACCGTACTGCGCCTACCGACAGGCATTTTTTACGCGCAAGGCGTAAAGGCGAACGTGGTGTTCTTTGACGCAAAACCCAAGGACGGTCAGATTCACACCAAGGGGGTTTGGTTCTACGACCTGCGCACCAACAAGCACTTCACGCTAAAGACGCGGACGCTGAAACTTGATGACTTGCAGGAATTCATTGCCAGTTACAACCCGGACAATCGCCATGAGCGGGTTGAGGCTGAACGCTTTAAGTATTTCAGTTACGACGAGCTGATGGCACGGGACAAAGCCAGTTTGGACATTTTCTGGCTGAAGGATGACAGCCTGGAAAACCTCGATGACCTGCCGCCCCCCGATGTGTTGCAGCAGGAGATCATTGATCATCTTGAAGCTGCCTTGGCGTCGTTTAGAGATGTGGCGGCCGGCCTGGCGCAGAGGGCCTAGGTCATGAGCGACGGCCCAAAACTGATCCGCAACAGTACGGCCGAGTTCCTGATCTTTACCGGTCAGGCCGGTGAGCAGAGCATCGAAGCGCGCCACGAAGACCAAACCGTCCTGTCCGCAGTTGCAAGAGGGAGGCGGAAATGAGCAAAAGCAAACAACCGCAAGCTCCCAAGAAAAATGAGGTCGCACCTGTCCGCTCATCAGCGGCCGAATATCTGACCTTCGTCGCCGCTGGCGGGCAATCAGAAACTGCATTACGCCATTCACGGCCAAACCGCGGCAGAAGTCATTGTGGATCGGGCTGATCACAGACAAGAAAACATGGGCCTGACCAGTTGGGAGGGCGCGCCCCAAGGGAAGGCCCACAAATACGACGTCGCCATTGCCAAGAACTACTTATCAGAGTTCGAACTGGCACAGATGCAGCGGATTGTATCCGCCTATCTCGATATGGCAGAACTTCAAGTCACGCGCCGTATCCCCATGACCATGGCGGACTGGGAAGAACGCCTGGGCGGCTTCTTGAAACTCTGGGACCGGGATGTGCTGCAGGACGCAGGCAAGGTGACGGCGGAAATCGCCAAAGCCCACGCCGAAGCCGAGTTCGAAAAATACCGCCTGCACCGCGAGCACGCCACCAAGACCGACGTGCGCATCATCGACTTAGTCGATACCGGTCACCCGGCGCTGCTGCGGATGTGGGAAAAACGCCAGCGTGGTTACCGGGCGATGGGCTACCGAATGGCGGAAGAAACGGATGCAAATTGACGCGAAACCCGCACCGTTCCTCGCAATCTTGGGAGTCCACAAAACGCTTGGTCAGCCACACGCCACCAATATTTGAAATCCCAACCCCTATCGGTTGGGATTTTTTTTGCCCGGAGCGCCAGTGTTGGCGCGGTTCCGGGCCATTGCCTCGCGCGCGACACACCCACTACTACGCCAATTCCGGCAAGTTGGCTGCCTCTCTCCTCGCTATTTTCTCAGGTGGTCACGCGAGCGTTCTTGAGGCCACTTCCTTTGCTGGCGCGGGTTTAGAGGCGGTCGGTTGTGGTTGGCAACTCCTGTAGCGGAGGCGACCGAGTTCAGTTCAGGCTTCCCTCAAGCAGTGAGTCCGTACCCAATGTCACCGCTAGTTCTGCCAAGAATTGATCCTCGTTTTGGTCAATAACTTTCAGGACCTGGGGATTTCCAAATACATTCGAGCAAGCTTGGCATTGGTGGGCATACCGGTTTTCCCACTCGATTGAAGGATCGAGCTTTGTGACCTTCGCCAACAAACGTTCCGGGCCGAAACGCTTGATAAGCAATCAGACCAAGCTTGCCTCTGCGGCGGCTTCGACTTCCGAGAAAGACGTGGCATGACGATCAAAGGATTCGACTTGCCAAGGTGAAGATTGGCCTGATGAATTTAGTCTACAACATGATGCGCCTGGTACAACTGATTAAGCGCGACGTAAAGGCCGTTAACCGAGTGTTGATGGACAATCACAGGGAAAGTGCGCCTATCGGGGCGTAAAAAGGAGGAAATACCTCTGCAAAGAGGGCTTTGCAACAGGGGTTGGCTTCAAAATGCCCGGATTTGGGGAAAATTTCAAAATAATTTTAGCACCTTCACGGCATGGTGGTTTAAATTGCAATTAATAGAGGTTCCCTTAACATTAGGGCAGATATTCTTCTTCTCTTGCTTTGAGTAATCCTTATCCCGAACTCCGGTTAAATTAGTTGTTTTATTGATGATTTCATTAAACCAACTTAATCCCATTTCTATCAATGGTAATTAATTTTTTCTTATACAATGCCCCAATTGCCTGTTTAAACACTTTTTTACTCACCCCGAATGCTGCATAAATGGCTTCGGGCGGGCTTTTATCACTTAACATCAATATGCCATCGTTTTCTTTCAGCTTGATTATAATGTTGTCGGTCAGCGATACCACTTTGCCGTAGCCCGGATGATGAAGACTGAGATCAATTTTTTGATCGTCTCTTATTTTTTTTATATAGCCGTCCAGCTTTTGGCCTTTTCTGAGGGGCTGAAACAGTTCATTTTGATACAGCAAACCCCAGTGGGTATTATTCACAATGGCTTTAAAACCGAGTTCGGTTTTATCGGCGATGATCAACGAGACTTTCTGACCGACTTCAAAATCGACCGATTCATCAGTGATAAAACGATCAATCTTGGTGGTGGCGGCAATGCGGTTTTTGTCATCGAGAAATATTTTGACCAGATAGGATTTGCCGACTTCCATCTCGTGGTGTTGTTCGCTAAAGGGGACCAGCAAATCTTTGGGCAAACCCCAATCCAAAAAAGCACCCACGTAATTGAGCGATACCACTTGTAACCAGGCAATATCATTCGCCTGTGCCAATGGCGTTTTGGTGGTGGCCGCCAGATGGCCTTCTGAATCGACGTAGATAAATACTTCCAGGGTATCGCCTACTTGGTAGTTAATAGATGACTTTTTGTCCGCCAGCAGCACTTTCCCTGATGTACCGTTATCGAGATAGACGTCAGCACCCTGTTTTTTAACGACGTTCAATTTATTGATCTTACCGATATTTAACATAGAATTACTCAACTGGTAATCACGAAACGCACAGCGTCCAGTCTTAAATGTGCGGCCTGAATATTTTCATGGGCCAGCATGGTCATATCCTTAAGATGCTCAATTTCTTCTTTTTTAATGGTCGGATTGATTTTTTTCAGCCTGACCAGGCGTTTTATCTCGGCCGCTAGTGAGTCGAGCATGGCTTTGGTTGCGTCATCAATGAGTTGTTGCATATCGGTTTTGGCTTTTTGTTCTGCCGCAGCCAAAAGCTTGGTGATGGGGAGTCGCTGATTATTAAGGAAGATTACGATTTGTTGCTTATCAAAGGTTTTGCCGGTTTCCAGTAAACTACTATGTTCTATGGTTTCCGTTAAGTCTTTTTGATATTGATTGATCAATACCCGAATTGGCGTGTGCGGCAAAAATCTGCCAATTTGTAATTCGGCAGGCGCACTGCATTCGACAATAAACAAACACTCCAGCAAAAATTGTCCTGCTTTTAAATCACTGTGTCTAACTACACTGATGGCTGCATTGCCGGTTTCACTGGACAGCACCAGATCCATTGCCGCTGTTACTATCGGGTGTTCCCAGGTCAGAAACTGCAATTCTTCACGCGCCAAGGCAATCTGCCGGTTAACAGTAACAGTCATGCCATCTTCAGATAAGCCGGGAAAGTGCGAAACTCGCAAATGATCACTTGGGCGAATAATAAAACAATCCGGCGAATGAAACTCGGTATCAACTCCATAGCACTCAAATACATCTTCCATGTAAGGCCAAAGTACGCCTTCATGTTCATAGGTATTCAGTTGGGTTATCAGTTCGCCGGCCAATTCCTTACGACACGAGTTCAATTCCAGCAATTGGTCACGGCCATTGTGTAATTCTGTTTCAATTTCTGCACTAAGAACATGGGTTTTGGCGATAAACGCATCAATATCAGCCTGATTATTGTTGCGCAGCACTGCTGCCAGTTCATCGTGCAGCTTATCGGCAACTGGCTGGGCGGCTGAATTATTGCCGCGAAACGCATTCAACCCTTCGTCATACCATCGATACAAGCATTGCTGTTCAGTATTTTCCAGGTACGGGATGTGTATCTGAATAATATGTTTTTGACCGATACGATCCAGTCTGCCTATGCGTTGCTGTAATAAATCGGGGTTGGTTGGTAAGTCCCACAGAATCAAGTGATGGACAAATTGAAAGTTTCTGCCTTCGCTACCGATCTCGGAACAGATCAATAGTCGCGCGGAACTTTCCTGGTCGGCAAAGTATGCTGCTGCCCGATCGCGCTCAATGATGGTCATGCCTTCATGAAAAACCGCCGAGGCAATACCCGAACGATTTTTTAATGTTTGTTCCAGGTTAATAGCGGTTTGTGCGTGCTTGCAGATTAACAGGGCTTTTTGGCCTCGCAGAGATGCGCTTGATTGTGTTTTTTCCGAAGCGGTTAATTGATCAACCAGCCAGATAAATCGGGAGTCTTGCTGGAAGTCGGCATCATTTTGTTGGCCTGTTAAAGCATAGCCATAACGTTCGCGCTCTGGGAAACCTTGTACTGTTTGCCGGGAGTTTCTAAACAAGATCCGTCCCGTGCCATGATGATCGAGCAATATTTTAATCAGTGCATCACGCGAGGCCGTCGATTTTAAAGGGTCGTTAAGATTTTTCAGCAACCCGCCGACATTGTCATCTTTAAGCAGTTTGGTTAGGTTTTGCTGGTCCTGTTCATTCAATGTTTGCTCAGCCAGCAACAATTTGGCTGCATTGGCAACGGGTTCAAAAAGCCGCTCTTCTTCGACGAAAGCGGCAAAACTGTAAAACCGGTCAGGATCCAGCAATCTTAGCCGTGCAAAATGGCTTTCTTTGCCTAACTGTTCAGGTGTGGCGGTCAATAAAATAAGGCTGGGAGAAAGTAGGCTCAGTTGCTCAACAAACCGGTATTCAGGGCTGACAGTCTGCTCACTCCATTCAAGATGGTGCGCTTCATCAACAATGACCATATCCCAACCTGCTTCCAAGGCTTGTTGTTGACGGCGCGGGTAATCAGAAAAAAACCGTTGACTACATAGAATCAATTGTTCAGTTAAAAAAGGATTATTATTGTCTTCTGCGCTATCTTCTTCATCCAGTCCGTCATCATTAAGCTCTTCAAGGCAGCGAGCTTCATCGAAAACACTGAAACGCAGATTAAAGCGCCTGAGCATTTCCACCAGCCATTGATGCAGAAGGCTTTCCGGTACGATAATCAATACACGATGAGTTAGACCATTGATAAGCCGATGGTGTAAAATCAAACCGGCTTCGATGGTCTTACCTAGTCCTACTTCATCCGCCAGCATGATTCTTGGAGCGGACCGGTTTGCTGAATCGTGAGCAATATATAGCTGATGTGGAATTAATGAAGTTCGGCCGCCCAGCAAGCCTTTAACCGGTGACTGTTGATGCTGTTGTAGTCTGAGCCACGTTTCATAACGCAGCAGAAACCATGAACTGGGATCGATTTGACCGGTAAAAAGTCGATCCTGGGGCTTGTTAAACTGAATGTGATGATTGAGTTCAATTTCCTCCAGCTGAACTTCTTGCCCGGATTTGTTTTTTCCTACATAAGTAATTAAGCCATCTTTCTCGATCAAGCGAATAATTGTCAGCTTTTCTTCGTCAATCGATTCAATAACGTCGCCGACCGCAAAGCTGACACGCGTTAAGGGCGCGTTATCGCTTGCATAGATACGCCGTTCGTCACTGGCTAAAAAAAGCACGGTGATGCGTTTGAAACTTACCTCAAGAATAAGACCTAAACCAAGTTCTGACTCGGTATTACTGATCCAGCGTTGGCCGGGGATGAAATCTACCATTGATTGAACTGCCATTACACATCAAAAAAATCGCTATTATAAGCGTTACAGAAGAATTGTTTCGGGTTTTATCGACGTAAATCAAGCGACTTGTCAGGTTTGCAAGCCGGACGACTTAATGTTTTCTCGGGTGGCTAGTAGCCTTATTTATTTCCAGTTGCGTCAGAGTTCGTTAAGCTGACATTAAGGTTAAAGAGTCTATTGTTTGCCAACGATTATTAACTGATAACCTTTGTTTTCCCACTCTTTCTTAACCTTAATAGACCCTATGAAAAACATTTTTGTTTTAATTCAATTAACGGCACTTGTAGCCGTGTACTCGTCTTCATCTTATGCTTCTGGAGGTGGCCATGGCAAAGGACATCATAAAAATAAACATCATCAGTACCAGTCTGAAGAGCCTAGATATTATCCGCAACCGGAAACCCGTTATTACCCTCAACAGCCTCAAGACCCGCGTTCACACCAAGGCTTGGCTGGCGGTGTCGTAGGCAGCGTTTTGGGGTACGAAATCGGCAAAGGCGATCCCATAGCTACTGGTCTTGGCGCTGCAGCCGGCTCGTACCTTGGTAATGGCATCGCTGGAGGACGATAATTCAACCTGTTTAAGATACGGCCTACCATAGGAGGGGCTAAATGTTACAGAGCTTATGATGAATTTATCAAATCTTTGTCTTTATTAAGTATTCATTCATGTCTAATAAACCATAATATTTACCAAAGCTTATAACTGAACGATTCGGTTTTGCTTAACTGATATCAACACTGAATTAACTACTTATCTAGAGGAATCTTATGAAAAAGTTACTTTTATTAATCCAATTAACTGCGGTTGTAATCCTTTATTCATCCATATCTTATGCAGATGATGATCATGGATGGAGAGGTCACGGCCGTGGTCATGGTCATCATGGCTGGCAACATCATGGTCATCACCGTGAACACTATTACCCTCAACCACAAATAAACTATTATCCTCAACCGCAAATAAACTACTATCCACCACCGCAAGTAAATTATTATCCCCAGCCACAAATCAACTACTATCCACAACCGCAAGTCAATTATTACCCTCAACAACCACGATATTCAGGCTATGATCAACGTTCCCATCAGGGGTTGGCTGGAGGTGTTATAGGTAGTGTTTTTGGCTATGAAATTGGTAACGGTGACCCTGTTGCTGCTGGACTTGGTGCAGCGGCAGGATCTTATCTTGGCAATGGAATGGCTGGAAGATGATAAGCCATAGGGGCTTTCAAATTAAGCCGGGACAGTTTAGGGTGAAGACGCTCGTGGTGAGCCTTGTCGAATCATGAATGCTTTAACCGCTTAATTGTTCGTGCAGAGCGGGTTGCGATGAGTAAGCGGTTATGTCTTATTTGCTTGTCTTAACTTTAAGTATTGAAAGCTCTACTCTAAATTAAGTGGAGCTTGCTGGGTAATGTTATGCTTCATCCAAACTTTCGACAGCTTAGGCCGATGAATTTAATTATCGAATATATAACCCCCCCGTTCGGTAATGTTGGAGTGGAGGCGGGCGCAAACATGTTTCCTTGCTCCGTCCACGTTGTCAATTCATATTGTGTTGCCCATCGCAACCGCCCGATTCTTATCCCTGGTCCACTCACTCCATGATCCGGCATACAATTTAGAATCAGTTAAGTCGGCGTGTTCCATAGCCAGTAAGTTATGGCAGGCGGTAACGCCTGATCCGCAATAATGAACAACCTGTTCGGGTGGGGTCGTGCCGATGAGCTGTTTAAATTGATTACCTAACCGGTCGGCTGATAAAAATAACCCCTGGTTATCAAGATTTAATTGAAAGGCGCGGTTTAGTGCCTGGGGAATATGCCCTGCAACCGGGTCGATGGGTTCCTGTTCGCCGCGATAACGCTCGGGTGTTCGGGCATCAATCAGGCATATTGTTTTTTTAGCGAGATTGTTTTGGACTTGTGAGGCATTGAGCCAAAGACCCGTGGTTGTATAGGGTCTGAAGGTAGTGGCTTTTATTGAAGGCAAATTGGTAGTTAGGGAAAAGCCTTGTTTTTGCCAGTGTTGAATACCGCCATCCAATACAGCAACTTTATCATGTCCCAAACAACGTAATAACCACCACAAACGCCCTGCAAATGCGCCGCCGACATCGTCATAAACGACTACCTGGCTGTTATTGGCTATGCCCCAAGTGCCCAGTTTTTTTGCCAAAAATGCAAAGTCGGGAAGAGGGTGTCGGCCTGTAAAGCTGGTGACGGCTGATGACAGGTCATTATTCAAATGGGCGTAGCGGGCATGGGGTATATGGCCGTGGCGATAAGCGTAGCTGCCCGCATCGCTATTGGCCAGTGAAAAGCGGCAATCCACAACGATCCATTGGGGGTTATTAAGATTTTGGTGTAGTGTTGTTGCGGAAACAAGTGTGGTGTAAGTCATGTGTTTATATCTCTAATATTATTTTGCCGATGTGTCGGCTGCTTTCCATGAGTTCATGGGCAAGGGCAGCATCGTTGAGTGCGAAGGTGGAATGTATAATGGGTTTGATTTTTCCGGTTGCCAGTAAAGGCCAGACGTTTTTATGCAGTTTTTGGGCAATGTCGGCTTTAAAGTCATCGTCTCGGGCTCTTAATGTCGATCCGGTTATGGTTAGTCGTTTCAGCATAATAGGCAACAAGTTGATTTCAGCTTTCGCGCCGTTTTGGATAGCGATTTGCACCAGTCGAGCATCGGCTGCCATACATTTCAGGTTGCGCGGAAAATAGTCGCCGCCTATCATGTCCAGAATAACATCCACACCTTTACTATCAGTAAGCAGGTTGATTTCTTCAACAAAATCCTGTTCTTTGTAGTTGATGGCGACATCCGCGCCGAGTGCGATGCAGAATTGACATTTTGCTTCCGATCCGGCGGTGACGATGACTCTGGCGTGAAAGGCCTTGGCTAGTTGTATTGCAGTTGTGCCTATACCACTGCTACCACCATGTACCAGCAGAGTTTCGTTTGGCAGCAGATGAGCCCGGTCAAATACGTTACTCCAGACGGTGAAAAAGGTTTCAGGTAACGCGGCAGCTTGTACAAAAGAAAAGCCTTCGGGGATGGGCAAGCATAAGGCTGCGGAAGCTACACAATATCCAGCATAACCGCCGCCCGTAACCAAAGCACAAACGGTCTCGCCTGATTTGAGATGACTGACAGCTGCGCCTGTTGCCATGACAGTTCCCGCAATTTCTAACCCCGGTATATCAGACGCACCTGAAGGCGCAGGATATAAACCTTTTCGCTGCATGACATCGGGGCGATTAACGCCGGCAGCAACTGTTTTAATCAATACTTGAAAATCCGCCGGTATGGGAATAGAACGTTCAGCTGGTTTTAAAGTCCCGGCTTCTATTTCAATAGCTTGCATTGTGTTGGAAAGCGGCATAAGTGGAGTTCTGAAAAATATGGTATGGGGTTATTATATGCTTCGATTATTTTCATAAACAATGTGTTAGTAGGATAAAGCAGATGATTCGTGCAGGTATTGTGGGCGGAACGGGTTATACGGGTGTTGAATTGTTACGGATTTTAGCCTTGCATACTGAGGTTGAAGTGGCTGTGGTAACTTCACGCGCAGATGCGGGTGTAAGGGTGGATGCAATATATCCCAGCTTGCGAGGCTACATTGACGTGGACTTTAGTGCGCCAGACATTGAAAACTTGGCTCAATGCGATGTGGTGTTTTTTGCCACGCCCAATGGGGCTGCTATGCTGTTTGCTGAGGAGTTGTTGGCGAGAGGTATTAGGGCTATTGACCTGTCGGCGGACTTTAGACTGAAAGACGCGAAAGAATGGAATCTCTGGTATGGCATGGAACACACATGCCCCTATTTGATTGCTGAGGCGGTTTATGGCTTGCCGGAAGTGAACCGCGAGGCGATCAAACAAGCCAAATTAATCGCCTGTCCGGGTTGTTATCCTACTGCGGTGCAGCTGGGTTTTTTACCGTTGATTGAAAACGGCTTGATAGATGTTAATCATTTGATTGCCGACGTTAAATCCGGTGTTAGCGGGGCTGGGCGAAAAGCCGAACTAACTACCTTAATGAGTGAAACGGGCGAAAGCTTTAAAGCCTACGCCGCGAGTGGGCATCGGCATCTGCCGGAAATTGTTCAGGGACTTACGCTTTCTGCCGGACAACCGGTGGAGTTAACCTTTGTGCCGCATTTAACACCGATGATACGCGGAATTCATGCCACCTTGTATGGACAACTTTTAGACGCTAAGTTGGATGATGTCCAAGCCTTATATGAAGAACGCTATCGTGATGAAGCATTTGTTGATGTCCTGCCGCAAGAATCGCATCCCGACACGCGCAATGTGCGCGGCAGTAATAACTGCCAGATTTCAATTCATCAACCGCAAGGCAAGCAAACAATTGTGGTTTTATCGGTGATTGATAACCTGGTTAAGGGCGCAGCGGGCCAAGCTGTTCAAAATATGAATTTGATGTTCGGTTTGCAAGAAGACACCGGTTTGAAGATAGTAGCCCTGTATCCATAAATCTTGACTATAACGCTGGGTATAGTCATAATCAAATCAACTTTTATTTTTTATAGTGTGTTATTTTTATGGCTAATCCAATTATTTTTACTGACAGTGCAGCTTCTAAAGTGAGCGAACTAATTGCCGAGGAAGGTAACGATAATCTCAAACTGCGAGTCTACGTTTCCGGCGGCGGGTGTTCAGGCTTTCAATACGGGTTTACTTTTGACGAAGAAGTCAATGAGGATGATACCAGCGTTGAAAACGGCGGCGTCACGGTACTGATTGATTCGATGAGTATTCAGTATTTGGCGGGCGCTGAAGTTGACTACAAAGAAGATTTGTCAGGCGCGCAGTTCGTTATCCGTAACCCTAATGCGACCACGACTTGTGGTTGTGGTTCTTCTTTTTCGGCTTGAGTATCTAGGGGGGATGATACAGCTTACAAGTGTAGGTTTTTTCACTCGCCGCTTCCTACCCTGCAGGCAACCAAGGATTTCTTATAGCTATCGGGCATCCTGGGCCATGCTTCCGGTCGGCCTGATTTGACAGGAAGAAGCTGATGATTAAGGCGACATTCCGCACCCCACTAGGTAACTAATGCCTTAAACTACGTGCATCATAACGCACTGTGGAAACAGGTATTGAACGAAGGCTCACTTTACAATAGTTACAACTTGGATCATCGAGGCCTCATAGCGGGTATGTTTGATGAATTGGGTTTGTCTGAACTGATCGATACGGTGATCAAACAGGATCATGAGCAACGACAAGTTTCGATGGGAACATGCGTCAAGGCCATGATTTTAAGCGGTCTTGGTTTCGTTAATCGAGCGCTGTACCTGATGCCCCACTTTTTTAAGGATAAACCGGTAGAACGTTTACTGGGTGAAGGCGTAGCAGCGGAGCATCTCAACGATGATGCCTTGGGAAGAGCGCTGGATGCGATCTACGCTTATGGCCCGGAAGCACTGTACGGCCAACTAGCCGCCCAAGCAGTCAAACGCTTGGGGTTATCCTGCAAAGTCGAGCACATAGATACCCGTAGCTTCCATGTTGATGGTGTCTACAACAGCGACCAGGAGGACGTATCGGAAGGCGTTATTCATATCACTCAGGGCTATAGTCGTGACCATCGGCCGGACTTGAATCAAGTGATACTCCAGTTGATTAGCGAACATCAGGCGGGCATACCGCTATGGCTGGACGCATTAAGCGGCAACAGCAGCGATAAAGCAAGTTTTCGGCAGATGCTGAACGCACATCTGAAGCAGTTGCACGACGGCGTTGGTCTCTCACTGATTGTTGCTGATAGTGCGTTGTATACGGCGAAAACACTCCGAGACCTGGGAGATTTTCCCTGGCTCACGTGCGTTCCCGAAACGCTTGGCGGCACCCGTGAATTAATCCTGGCGGCCTCTGGCGAGTGGCTGAAGACCCGGCCGGAACGAGCTTACACCGTGTTGGGTTCAAGTTATGGCGGCGTTAAACAGCGTTGGCTGGTCGTTTATACCCAAGCCGCACACGGGCGTGCTGAACAAACGGTCAACAAACAACACCTGAACCAAAGCCAGGCTGAATACAACGCTTTCAACGCCTTAGCCAATCGCTCTTTTGCTTGTGCTGCGGATGCCGAGGCAGCCTTGGCCCATTTGCAAAAAAAACTGAAAGTGGTCGCCTTGCACGATTCATGTATCGTCGAAGTTGAAGGTTTCAAAGGCAAGGGGCGCCCCTCAAAAGGCCGTAAACCCGACACAGTCAGCTATCGCATTGAAGCTGGCGTCGCCTCTGTTCTCGAAACACGGTACCGTAAGATTCAACAGAAAAGCTGTTTTATTCTCGCCAGCAATCAACTGGAAGACGCGCAACTCAGTCACGAAGAGCTACTTGATCACTATACGCCGGGCCAACAAAAAGTCGAACGCGGCTTTCGTTTTTTGAAGGATCCCTGGTTCATGGCGAATACCTTATTTCTCAAGTCGCCGAAACGCATTATGGCGCTCATGATGATCATGACTCTCTGTCTGTTAGTCTACGGAGCTCTGGAGCACCGCATCCGGCAAACGCTCCAACAGCACCAACAAACGTTTCCAACCCAACTTGGAACCACTACTGCAAAGCCCAGTGCATGCTGAGTGTTTCAATTTTTCGCGGGCATTCATGTGTTATTAATCGACAGTTGTCGAGAAGTTATACTGAATTGCAACGAATACCACCATCAACTGCTTAATTTCCTCGGCGAGCGTTATGCTCACTTGTATGCTAATTCCGGGTAAAAGCGATGGGGGTGCGGAATGTCGGATTGAGCAACGCTGCAATAATCAAAGACCAACCGTGCAGGAAAATACCCAATATCCGCCAGCGTTTTCCGCGCCGCCGAATAGCACCAGGAACTGAAGGTTCTTTGATGTCTAACGACGTGTCGGCTTGAGCCTCCGCTTCGCCACCAACAGATTAGCAACCACCACGTGGCAATAGCAATCGCCATCCATAGTCGCTCTGCCCGCGCCGGGTCATCCATGCGCGTGTGTTGCCACTGCCAGCCACTCCGTTTACTGTGTTTGAAGCCCTGTTCTATCCACGGTTTTCTCATAAAAACTTGACTTGCTTGAGCATTGATTCCAGGGTAGAAACAGAATCGTTGAAATTCTCTATGGCGGCCTGAGAGTTTTTCGGTGATGTTTTTCTGATCAGTTCGATAGCAAGACCTCGCAACAAAGCCATGATTTGCGATTGATTGCCGGCTTTGGTTTTGATGCGATCCTCATTAAAGGTGACATCGCGAATCCAGTTATTGGATTCCACGCCCCAGTGGCACCGAATAGCTTGGGTCAACTCCTCAGCAAGAGGCTTGATAACGTCGGATTCAAGCAGGGAATTGCAGACATAATAGGAGGTTTCAAAACTGGTTTTTTGTTTGGCAATCTCGAAGGTTTCACGCGCTACAACGATCAGCGTCGACACCCCGCTGTTTTTCCATCGGGAATCCAGGGTCAACGATGTCAAGGAGAACACGTGGGCATTACGTGTGGTGACACGACCATGCTTTTTTTTCATGGCCAATCGTTTCTGCAAGTGGCCGGAACTGTTTGTGGACTATTTTGCATTGCTGCCGGAATAGCGCTTGATTTTCTTTGACCTGTGTTAAATAAAGACCGCCAGCCTGATGAATTTGAGCCGTCGTAGTCGGATTAAAGTGATGCGCATCCAGAGACACTTTTTGTTGGTCCAAGCCGCTGTCTTTTAATAGCTCACGAACCACCGGAATCTCACTGGATTTGTCTCCACATTGTCGGGCTTGCACTACGACTTCACGGGATACGCGCTCAACTGCCAAAATCAGATTTTGCTTGTCACCGGCATCCAGCGTGCCGCGCAATGCTTTGCCATCGATCGCTACCCATTTTAGGGTTTCATGGGACGGTATTCGCATACCAAAACAGCGCTCAATGACTTCATTCAGCACTGACCCATTCAGACCATCCAACAAACGCGGCAGATGCGCACGGGAAATAGGTTTTACTTTGGGGGTTTGGATCAGTTCGTGCAGCCAATCTGCGCGATTGCGCATAAATCGATGAATGCTGGAAAGCTTTTGGCGACCTACCAATGGGGCCAACACAAAGGCAGCAATCACGAACGCCAATGGGTGACGTTTACCCCGATTGTCGCGATGCTCTGGCAGCTCATTTTTCAATAGGTCGACAAAGCAAGTGACTTGCTCGCTGCTGTAAGGTTCTTCATTACTCATTTGTTGGGGATTTTTGCCATAATTTTGGGGGCGAGGATTGTGCTACAGTTCTTTGCTGTTTTTTATGAGAAAGCCGTGCTGTTCTATCCAGGCTCTCAAACCGTACCAGCAGGCATCGGCGCATTCAGGCGCCAAATCAGTCAGCACCAGCCAAGGGGTGTAGATCTATTTGTGAGATATAAAACAACGCCTTACACGCATGTTATGTTACTTTCCTGATAAATTACCCTCTGGCTATTGAAAAGAGTAGGACTCAAAATCAAAATAGAGCTTCAAAAACAATTATCAAGTGAGCCTACTCAAATGTCATTATCTCATTCAGTCCAAAAAAACCGACAAACAAAACACTTCTCTCAATCCAATTTTCAGTTTTTAGATACGATAAACGCTGTCCCACAAAAATACGGTTCCTTTGAAAAAGCAGAGCAAGCCATAAGAGAACTGGTTGTAGAACTAGAGAAATCCCTGGTTCAAGAAACCTTGTCACAATATGATTTCAACACACCCATTGTGATACGGGATGGCAAAGTCTATCGTCAGGTTTTACGCCAGAATAAAACGTATATCAGCGCAGCCGGCCCTGTTAAAGTCGAGCGCTCTCTATATCGTGCAGAAGGGCAATGCATTTGCCCACTGGAATTACAAGCCGGTATTATTGAGGACTACTGGACGCCCTCGGCCGCTCGCTTAGGTTGTTATGTGACGGCTCAACTTTCGCCCTATCAGGGTGAGAAACTATTCAAAGACTTTGGGCAGCTGCAGCCTTCAAAAAGTGCTCTGAGCCGATTATCGACTCAGTTAGGAGAAACCTGGGAGTCAGAACAGACTCAACTTGAACAACTATTTTGTGCGAACATCACCCTTCCAGAGAAGGCGGTGACAGTAAGTGCTTCATTAGATGGAATCATGATACCTCTGAACAAAGCCGCCGCGAACGGTTATCAGGCGCCTGAATTAGGGGACAATCCATCGCAACAGGAGAAGAAAGACTATCAGGAACAGAAAGCAAAAGCCTTTTATCGACAAGCAAGCTGCGCAGCGATTAATTTTTACGACGAAGAGGGAGAACGATTAAAAACAGTTCGGTTCGGTTTGGACGGATGCCAGAAGCAGGCAAAAAAACGCTCAAAAACCAGATTCAACAAAGCATCAACACGATCCTGTCTCAACAACCCGAAATCAATCTCATTAAAATAGCCGATGGCGCCGCGGATAATTGGCGATTTTTGAGTGACACATTATTCCCGGGACAAGGGCTTGAGCTACTGGACTACTTCCACGCCTGTGACCATCTGAATGATGCCATGGAAGCAGCCTATGGCAAAGGCAGTGTCACACAGCCATTGCCAAATATCAGGAATACAAAAGTCTGTTAAAAAATGAAATCGGGGGCATTGAAAAAGTCATTAATACTTTGAAATATCACCGTCAAAAAAACCCGAACAATAACAAGCGGGAAACGGAATTACACTATTTTAGAAATAACCGTCATAGAATGCAGTATGCTCTGGCGTTGAAATCCAATTATCCTATCGGTTCAGGTGTTACTGAAGCCACCTGCAAAACATTAGTGACGCAACGAATGAAATGTGCAGGAATGCGTTGGAATATCAATGGGGGGCAAGGTGTTTTAACAGCGCGCAGTTTAATACAAAGTGAACAATTTGATAAAGGCTGGGATGTTCTATCAAAAACGTATATTGAAAAAATTACATTGCCAGAGAATGTAATTCTATTTAGGAAAAAATAATCAAATTATGATGTTGGCTGTCACAACCAGGTCTACACCCGCCACGATCCGCCAACACAATGACTGTCCAGCCTTTGGGTACAAGGCCTTGAAACCGTTTTAACAACGCCTGCCACTCAGGCTTCCCTGCGTGTTTCTCCTCAGCTTTTAAAACTTTCCAGGCAACCGGGACGGCACAACCGCGATAGACAGCACTAATAGCCAGTACCACAAAACGATCCCCTAAACTCGTCGCATCCATAGCAATCGCTAGCCGTTGAACTGACCAGCCATCCAATAGCCACGCCAGCCACGGTGCCCAACACTCGGTGACATCGAGTTCGACGCGTTTTTTTCCAGCTTTCGCGCCCGCTTCCCGGTAAGTATCGCGCAACCTTTCACGCAACGTGTTGTATGACTGCCCCATGAGCGGTGCCAACATATCGGCCACAGCGGTTAAACTGCACGAGCGGGCAAGGACCATGCCGAAACTCCATAACGCCAGACCCAAAGCCTGCGGCTTGCTGAGCGAGGGAAATCGCATGACAACGGTGTCGACCCATTGGTATAGTTCTGGGTGGCGAGACAGGGCGGTACCTCCGGTAAGTAGATGTTGATGACACTCATCAATTTACCGCAACTCCATGTCTCGTCACACTTTTTTTAAAAACCTACACTTGTAAGGGATGATACAGGCGCCCTTGTTTCATGTCAGTAATAAAATAGCGGGGATTTTTAATTTTCACCGCTACTTCATTTAATTGATTTCATCGCTTACAACTTAATGCTGAGCACTAAATCGTAGTTATTACCAATTCATTTGGCACTGTGGACCAAGAATAGGCGCAATCTTAGATATAAAAACTTTATTGAGGTTTCAGTACATTGATAGTCAATTATAGTCGTACTGATTTTTAGCAAATAACGATTTTGCTTTAGTTTTGTTAAGTTGCGCTAACATGGGCTGGATTTGTGCTTTGAAGTCGGCTAGTACCTCTGCATGTAGCGGCAATGACTGTGCCAGATTAAGTTTTTCCGGGTTACGGTGAACACCATCAACACGGAATTCATAATGTAAATGAGGGCCGGTTGCTAGGCCGGTTTGGCCAACATAACCAATAACTTCGCCTTGTCTTACCAAGTCACCACTCTCAAGATTTCTTCTGAAATCAGAAAGATGTGCGTAAAGCGTTTCATAGTGTTCTCCATGCTTTACTATCATTACTTGTCCATATCCACCTTTGCGGCCACGGAAAATAACTTCACCATCTCCCGCTGACTTAACCGGAGTGCCCGTCCTTGCAGCATAATCAACTCCTTTGTGTGCTCGAATCCTGTTGAGTATTGGGTGTTTACGATGCGTATCAAAGCCGGAGCTGATGCGCGCAAAATCAACCGGAGTGCTTAAAAAAGCTTTGCGCATCGGTTTGCCTTCAGGGCTGTAATAATTGACGTTACCTTCGTTATCTTTGTACCTGATGGCAGTTAATATTCTGCCTTGATTAACAAATTCAGCGGCAATAATCTGGCTATCGGATGAGTTATTGCCAATTCTTGATTCTTCATATACAACAGTGAATTGATCTCCGTGATGTAAATTGGTAGCAAAATCGATGTCCCAAGCAAAAATATTCGTGAGTTGCAAAATCAAATCATTTGATAGCCCTGCTTTTTGGGCTGCTAACGATAAAGAGGAGTTAATAGTACCATGAGCGCTGGTTATATGATGGGGAGCTTCATCGCCATAGTTGGTAGAGCTATCAATAAGGTCATTTTTATTGTGGGCAGCTATAAAGGTGTGAATACGATCATTGTTTTCAGTCGGTTCAAATGAGTCAGTATGGATTCTTTGAGCTAGGAAAGCATTTCTGATTGAAATGGATGGAGATCTTCTGTCTATATTCCGTGCACTAAAAATAGAGCGTAATTTTGTTTTTTTTCGCTTATTGAAAATGTTAGAGAAATGCTTGTCCAATGCGTGTTTTTTACGGCCAGCGGCGGCGTGCCGTGAAGTCATTTTTACGCCTTTGGTTGAATGGCTGGCATGTTTAAAGTGGACCGGTTTAGCGTAAGTAGTCGTGGTGGCAAAAGCTAAACCTACCCATATTAATAAGGATGTATAAAATTTATTTTTCACGAGACGTTAGCTAAGTGGCTGGAATTTATTCAAAACGGAACTCTGAAGTTTTTATTAAAATTCATTTTAAGGGATTTTTGAAGGTTTTACCAATATTAGAGGCACTATAAAAATATTTATTCTGCCGAGGTGACCATTAATTCTATAATGATATTATTCATTAAAGATTGAGTTTGGAGAAAGAAATTGCAAGAGGATTTATTGGCAACCCTTCTAAGAGGGACGGATGAGGTTTTAATCGAACAAGAGTTAATTAAAAAACTGGAAGAGGGGCGGCCTCTGCGGATTAAGGCAGGCTTTGATCCGACAGCTCCTGATTTGCATTTAGGACATACTGTACTCATTAACAAATTAAAGCAATTTCAAGATTTTGGACATGAAGTTCTGTTTCTGGTTGGCGACTTTACAGGGATGATAGGCGATCCAACAGGAAAAAATGTGACCCGCAAGCCATTAACTCGGGATGAGGTCATAGATAATGCGAAAACCTATGAGGAGCAAATTTTCAAGATTCTGGATCCGACTAAAACTTTAGTCATGTTTAATTCAAGTTGGATGAATGCAATGTCGCCGGCAGATTTGATTCAGTTGGCTGCAAAGCATACGGTGGCCAGGATGCTGGAACGGGATGATTTTAGTAAGAGGTTTAAGGGAGGGCAGCCCATTGCAATTCACGAATTTCTGTACCCATTAATACAAGGCTATGATTCTGTAGCAATGAAAGCAGATGTGGAATTGGGCGGTACAGATCAAAAGTTTAATTTATTGGTTGGGCGACAGCTACAGGAAGTTTTTGGACAGAAGCCACAAGTTGTTATAACGATGCCAATTCTTGAGGGTTTGGATGGTGTGCAGAAAATGTCCAAGTCACTTAACAATTATATTGGTATAGCAGATGTTGCTGATGATATGTTTGGCAAATTAATGTCTATATCTGATGAATTAATGTGGCGGTATTTTGAATTGTTGAGTTTCCGACCAATGGCGGAAATCAAGTTGTGGATGCAGGAATGTGAGCAAGGAGCAAATCCGCGCAATTATAAAGTAAAACTGGCGCAAGAAATTATTGAAAGATTTCATGATGCGGCTGCTGCTCGCAAGGCGCTGGAAAATTTTGAAGCCAGATTTCAACGAGGTGCAATGCCTGATGAAATGGATGAGTTGGCGTTAAAAATCGAGGGTGGCAGTTATTGTATTGCTAATGTATTAAAAGATGCCGGGTTAACAGTCAGTACGTCTGAAGCCATTAGGTTGATAAATCAAGGCGCAGTAAAGATTGATGGAGAAAAAGTTTCCGATCCAAAGCTGGAAATATCAGTAAATAGTGAAAATGTTTATCAAGTAGGAAAAAGAAAGTTTGCGCGTGTAAAAATAACTGCTTGACGGTGTTAATCAGGACTGTATAATACGCAGTTCTTTCGGGGCAGGGTGTTCCGGAAGGTCGGGAAGATTTGCTAAAATTGATACGGATTATTGACAAGTTGATCAGGCAGGTTATAATGGCTGGCTTCCTCGGGGTCAGGCAGATTTGCTCCTTGAGGTGACAGCAAAACAAAATGTCGAGCAGGGTGTTGACAAGTCGACTCGGCTCTGTATAATAGGCCGACTGAACGGGGCTTCGGTTCCACGCTCTTTAACAACTTGATCAAAATAATTTGTGTGGGTGCTTGTGGTGATTGTTAGTGATGTTAACAAATAATCGACACAAGAACCACACGTAAGAAAGTAATTTTAAACGTTGTGTTCTATAGTCGAGCCAAGATTGGCGCCTCATCTTAATTGAGACGCAAAGCTGATTTAAACTGAAGAGTTTGATCATGGCTCAGATTGAACGCTGGCGGTATGCTTAACACATGCAAGTCGAACGGTAGCAGGCCTTCGGGCGCTGACGAGTGGCGGACGGGTGAGTAACGCGTAGGAATCTGCCTTATAGTGGGGGACAACGTGGGGAAACCCACGCTAATACCGCATACGCCCTACGGGGGAAAGCGGGGGCTCTTCGGACCTCGCGCTATGAGATGAGCCTGCGTTAGATTAGCTAGTTGGTAGGGTAAAGGCCTACCAAGGCGACGATCTATAGCTGGTCTGAGAGGACGATCAGCCACACTGGGACTGAGACACGGCCCAGACTCCTACGGGAGGCAGCAGTGGGGAATATTGGACAATGGGCGCAAGCCTGATCCAGCAATACCGCGTGTGTGAAGAAGGCCCTAGGGTTGTAAAGCACTTTCAATTGGGAGGAAAACCTGCCGGTCAATACCCGGTAGCTTGACATTACCTTTAGAAGAAGCACCGGCTAACTCCGTGCCAGCAGCCGCGGTAATACGGAGGGTGCAAGCGTTAATCGGAATTACTGGGCGTAAAGCGTGCGTAGGCGGTTCGTTAAGTCAGATGTGAAAGCCCCGGGCTTAACCTGGGAACTGCATTTGAAACTGGCGAACTAGAGTTGAGTAGAGGGGAGTGGAATTTCAGGTGTAGCGGTGAAATGCGTAGATATCTGAAGGAACACCAGTGGCGAAGGCGACTCCCTGGACTCAAACTGACGCTGAGGTACGAAAGCGTGGGTAGCAAACAGGATTAGATACCCTGGTAGTCCACGCTGTAAACGATGTCAACTAGCCGTTGGTCCTATTTACAGGATTAGTGGCGCAGCTAACGCATTAAGTTGACCGCCTGGGGAGTACGGCCGCAAGGTTAAAACTCAAATGAATTGACGGGGGCCCGCACAAGCGGTGGAGCATGTGGTTTAATTCGATGCAACGCGAAGAACCTTACCTACCCTTGACATCCAGAGAATCTGTTAGAGATAGTGGAGTGCCTTCGGGAGCTCTGAGACAGGTGCTGCATGGCTGTCGTCAGCTCGTGTCGTGAGATGTTGGGTTAAGTCCCGTAACGAGCGCAACCCTTATCCTTAGTTGCCAGCGGGTGATGCCGGGAACTCTAGGGAGACTGCCGGTGATAAACCGGAGGAAGGTGGGGACGACGTCAAGTCATCATGGCCCTTATGGGTAGGGCTACACACGTGCTACAATGGCCGGTACAGAGGGCTGCGAACTTGCGAAAGTAAGCAAATCCCAGAAAGCCGGTCTTAGTCCGGATTGGAGTCTGCAACTCGACTCCATGAAGTCGGAATCGCTAGTAATCGCGAATCAGAATGTCGCGGTGAATACGTTCCCGGGCCTTGTACACACCGCCCGTCACACCATGGGAGTGGGTTGCAAAAGAAGTGGGTAGTCTAACCTTCGGGAGGGCGCTCACCACTTTGTGATTCATGACTGGGGTGAAGTCGTAACAAGGTAGCCCTAGGGGAACCTGGGGCTGGATCACCTCCTTACAAAGACATTCACGCGTCAGCATGAGTATCCACAACAAATTATTTTGATCAGTAGCAGTATGAGCCTAGGGCCTGTAGCTCAGTTGGTTAGAGCGCACCCCTGATAAGGGTGAGGTCGGTGGTTCGAGTCCACCCAGGCCCACCA
Organism: uncultured Gammaproteobacteria bacterium; assembly: GCA_963849195.1. Taxonomy (GTDB): domain Bacteria; phylum Pseudomonadota; class Gammaproteobacteria; order Methylococcales; family Methylomonadaceae; genus Methylobacter_C. Next base: position 253,093 of record CAWKGQ010000014.1, on the reverse strand, counting down.
ATTTTTGCGCTACTCGGCGTTAAATAATGACTCATGTGCATAAGCACACGTCGTCATCATTTGCCTTGATTAGCACAAAAATAAAGCAGTCGGGCCATGGGGCTCAGTAAACACTGGGGCTATAGCTCAGCTGGGAGAGCACCTGCCTTGCACGCAGGGGGTCAGCGGTTCGATCCCGCTTAGCTCCACCAATTCTATAACGTCTCGATTCTAAGCCAAGAGTCAAAAAAACTAAAACCCAAAAGCACAACAACGTTGCGCGAAGGGGGTCGTCGGTTTACTGTCAATTGTATAAAGAATCAACCGAGACCTTATAGAATTGGTGCAATAACTGCATTAATAGCTCTTTAACAATCTGGAAATCTGTAACAACGTAATCTTATAACGTAAAGGTATTAAGATTGCGCAACGAGTTCAAGTGAACTGACGTTGAGACAGTTGCTAAGCAAAGTTAACCGCGTTAAGTAATTAATGCCGGCAAACCGAGTGAGCAAAGCTGCTAAAACTGACGGACACAAGAACAAGTACTCAAGCAGAAAAATAGCGATAAAGTCGCTGATGCGTATAGCACGCTAACGACACTCCTAGCCAGTCCGCACGCTTAGATAATAAATCATCCAAGCGTAAAGGCGAGTAACAGAGCAGACTTATTGGGGTTATATGGTCAAGTGAATAAGCGCATACGGTGGATGCCTAGGCAGTAAGAGGCGATGAAGGACGTTGTAGCATGCGATAAGTCTCGGGGAGTTTGCAAACTAACTTTGATCCGAGAATTTCCGAATGGGGAAACCCGGCTTGCATCAGCAAGTCATCTTGCAGTGAATACATAGCTGCATGAAGCGAACCCGGAGAACTGAAACATCTAAGTACCCGGAGGAAAAGAAATCAACCGAGATTCCCTTAGTAGCGGCGAGCGAACGGGGATTAGCCCTTAAGTTGTACAGTTGTTAGTGGAACAGTCTGGAAAGTCTGGCGATACAGGGTGATAGCCCCGTACACGAAAACGCTGTGCAGTGAAAACGAGTAGGTCGGAGCACGTGAAACTTTGACTGAACATGGGGGGACCATCCTCCAAGGCTAAATACTCCTTACTGACCGATAGTGAACCAGTACCGTGAGGGAAAGGCGAAAAGAACCCCGGAGAGGGGAGTGAAATAGATCCTGAAACCGTATGCGTACAAGCAGTGGGAGCACCCTCGTGGTGTGACTGCGTACCTTTTGTATAATGGGTCAGCGACTTAATCTCAGTGGCAAGCTTAACCGCATAGGGGAGGCGTAGCGAAAGCGAGTCTTAATAGGGCGTTTAGTCGCTGGGATTAGACCCGAAACCGGGCGATCTATCCATGACCAGGCTGAAGGTGAGGTAATACTTACTGGAGGGCCGAACCCACGTATGTTGAAAAATCCGGGGATGAGTTGTGGATCGGAGTGAAAGGCTAATCAAGCTCGGAGATAGCTGGTTCTCCTCGAAAGCTATTTAGGTAGCGCCTCGTGTATAACTGTTGGGGGTAGAGCACTGTTTCGGCTAGGGGGTCATCTCGACTTACCAACCCGATGCAAACTCCGAATACCAACAAGTTCGAGCACGGGAGACACACGGCGGGTGATAAGGTCCGTCGTGAAAAGGGAAACAGCCCAGACCGTCAGCTAAGGTCCCAAAATCTATGCTCAGTGGGAAACGATGTGGAAAGGCACAGACAGCCAGGAGGTTGGCTTAGAAGCAGCCATCCTTTAAAGAAAGCGTAATAGCTCACTGGTCGAGTCGGTCTGCGCGGAAGATTTACCGGGGCTAAGCATAGTACCGAAGCTACGGATCACACTTAGGTGTGGTGGTAGAGGAGCGTTCTGTACGCCTGCGAAGGTGAACTGAGAAGTTTGCTGGAGGTATCAGAAGTGCGAATGCTGACATGAGTAACGATAATGGGGGTGAAAAACCCCCACGCCGAAAACCCAAGGTTTCCTGCGCAACGCTAATCGACGCAGGGTTAGTCGGTACCTAAGGCGAGGCCGAAAGGCGTAGTCGATGGCAAACAGGTTAATATTCCTGTACCAGTGGTAACTGCGATGGGGTGACGGAGAAGGCTAGATCAGCTGACGGTTGGAAGTGTCAGTTTAAGCGTGTAGGGAGTGGACTTAGGCAAATCCGGGTTCATAATTCTGAGACGTGATGACGAGTTGTTCCTCGGAACGACGAAGTGATTAATGCCATGCTTCCAAGAAAAACCTCTAAGCTTCAGGTTATCAGTGGCCGTACCCCAAACCGACACAGGTGGGTGGGATGAGAATTCTAAGGCGCTTGAGAGAACTCGGCTGAAGGAACTAGGCAAAATGATACCGTAACTTCGGGAGAAGGTATGCCCTTGGTAGGTGAAAGTCCTCGCGACTGGAGCCCAAGAGGGTTGCAATAAAATGGTGGCTGCGACTGTTTAGCAAAAACATAGCACTCTGCAAACTCGAAAGAGGAAGTATAGGGTGTGACGCCTGCCCGGTGCTGGAAGGTTAATTGATGGGGTTATCTTCGGAGAAGCTCTTGATCGAAGCCCCAGTAAACGGCGGCCGTAACTATAACGGTCCTAAGGTAGCGAAATTCCTTGTCGGGTAAGTTCCGACCTGCACGAATGGCGTAACGATGGCCACACTGTCTCCAGCCGAGACTCAGTGAAATTGAAATTGCGGTGAAGATGCCGTATACCCGCGGCTAGACGGAAAGACCCCGTGAACCTTTACTATAGCTTGACACTGGACTTTGAATCGATTTGTGTAGGATAGGTGGGAGACATAGAAGCAGGAACGCCAGTTCTTGTGGAGTCGACCTTGAAATACCACCCTGGTTTATTTGAAGTTCTAACCTAGATCCATTATCTGGATTGGGGACAGTGTCTGGTGGGTAGTTTGACTGGGGCGGTCTCCTCCTAAAGAGTAACGGAGGAGCACGAAGGTACCCTCAGGCTGGTCGGAAATCAGCCAATGAGTGCAATGGCATAAGGGTGCTTGACTGCGAGATAGACACATCGAGCAGGTACGAAAGTAGGTCATAGTGATCCGGTGGTTCTGTATGGAAGGGCCATCGCTCAACGGATAAAAGGTACTCCGGGGATAACAGGCTGATACCGCCCAAGAGTTCATATCGACGGCGGTGTTTGGCACCTCGATGTCGGCTCATCACATCCTGGGGCTGAAGCAGGTCCCAAGGGTATGGCTGTTCGCCATTTAAAGTGGTACGCGAGCTGGGTTCAGAACGTCGTGAGACAGTTCGGTCCCTATCTGCCGTGGGCGTTTGAGATTTGAGGGAAGCTGCTCCTAGTACGAGAGGACCGGAGTGGACGAACCTCTGGTGTTCCGGTTGTCATGCCAATGGCATTGCCGGGTAGCTATGTTCGGACAGGATAACCGCTGAAAGCATCTAAGCGGGAAGCCCCTCCCAAGATGAGATCTCACTGGGACCATGAGTCCCCTGAAGGGCCGTCGAAGACTACGACGTTGATAGGCACGGTGTGGAAGCGCAGTAATGTGTGTAGCTAACGTGTACTAATTGCCCGTGAGGCTTGACCATATAACACCCAATCAGTTTGAGCGAGTGTTGTATATGCTAGGATAAAACCTGGCCAGAAAGCGCTATCGCTAGCGACTGCAAGAGAACAGACTAAAAAACAAGGAAGTGCAAAATAAATAGTTACAGATTTCCAGCGGTGTGGAAAACCCACACCGAAGACCGTTGCTAGTAAAAAATAATACTAACAACGACACCAGTTTGCTTGGTGACCATAGCGAGCGTGAACCACCCGACCCCATCCCGAACTCGGAAGTGAAACCGCTTAGCGCCGATGATAGTGTGGCAGTTTGCCATGCGAAAGTAGGGAATTGCCAAGCTCTTATAGCGAAACCCAGGCCTTGCAGCCTGGGTTTTTTTTTGCCTTGGGGCCTTGAAAATGAAAGCAGCGAAGATTCTTGCTACACAAAGCAGATCCTATCACGATAAATTGGGAAGAAGGTTGCGGTGTTAATCTGGTTGCCTGGGCTCCGCGCTTGTTTATTGGAGTGTTGATTTTAAATAATGTGAATTATACGTACACATGGGACCCATATTGATCAATCTTATCCCAAAACAGTTGCCATCTGTCAATGGCCACCAGAATTGAGCCATTTTCGGTCATTAATTTTGAGCCACTTTTCCAGAGAAAAATTAATTATTCCGTTTTGATTTCAGCCGATAGCTTTCCCCTCCCAACATAAAAATAGGTGAATGATGGATGATTCTGTCAACGATCGGGACGGCGACATTATCATCAAAGAAAAACGCACCCCATTTAGTAAAGTCTTTGTTAGTGGTCAGGATAATTGACCGGTATTCATTGTTCGATAAAACCGAAGTCCAGCGCCCCGTTGATCTCCCGTTTGCTGATGGTAGTTTGGAAGCGGTAGTCAAATTCTTCCAGACTTTTGTGCAATGAAAAGCCAGCCCGGCGCTTGTTCTGCTCGATACGGTTGCCGTTGCGTTGTTGCATCTCTCGCTCAACTAAGCCCTCGGCAAAATGCAGATAGGAGCTTTCGTTGGCTTCGGCCTGACCCAAGAGCTGTTCAAGGTGTTCGGCAATACCGGACAGGCAGAGACTGCGATATTTTTGGGCAACGCTATCAATGGACGACATGACTCTCTCCCTGGCTGGTTGATTGGCCATTAAGGTTGGCATAATGCGCCAAGGCGCTGGTTGCACGCGCGGGGGTCGGGTGATCAGGCTTAGCAACGGATAAGCGTCCAGGGTATCGCGTAACTGAGTTGCCGTTAAGCGTGGCGCGGTCAGGATGCGTTCCAGTAATTCAGCATTGATACCGCCATATTGCAGCATATGCGCCTGGATGATCTGCTTGGCGCCCAGTAACTGATCCTTGTAGATTTTCGGCGAGCTTGCCTTCAATAGCGCGCATAAGCGCTGACTGACGCTGTCTCCCAGTTGTTGTTCAAGCACGGTTTCTAACGCCTCGACACGCTGTGTCATGTCCCGGTAATGATGGGTGTTTTTAATGATCTGGCCTTTTTCGAAGCTGATCGTGTGTTCTGCAATCCGGTCGCCGCTGGCGATATCATGGATCAGCAGTTGTCCTGCCTTAGCCGCTACGGCCACCTTGGCCGATTGATAGGCCATGGGCACCGAATATTTATTCGATTGCCAGGAAATCAGACTGGTTTTATCGACCTGCCGGATATCGGGTGTCACCACCTTATCCGCTAGGCAGGAGGGCGTTAAATAGGGTGCAACCTCAATTTTATGACAGCTTAAAGAAACAGATGGACATTATTCCTATATTTTGAGATAGAAGCCTAATCGGGTTAAATCATTAACACTTAAAGAACAGACATGGCTGCAAAAATTATAAGAAAAGAAGGGAAAAAGTTAATAATAGAGATAACAGTTGATCTCGAAGATTCGATGTTGGACAATGAGGAAGCGATTCAGGCGGTCATCAATGAGGCAGGCAGCCTCGCTACAGAAGACGCCTTGAAGCAATTCGACACCCAGCCAGGGGGAATCGATTGAAACAGAGGAAAAACAATGGCGAAGCAAGGGACAAGAACAAAAGTCCTACCAAACACCTTATGGAGAAATTCAGTGTGCAAGGCATGTTTATCACCACCACGGGCGCGGCAAGACCTTCTGCCCGTTGGAGCAAAGCGCGCGCATCATTGGTAGTTCAACGCCGCGGTTTGCCAAGCAGGTTGGGATTAAAATGGCATGCAACGCTGCACTCGAAGTCCAACAGGATTTCCTGGAATGCCAAGGACGGAAAATATCCGTATCGTTCTTGCAAAATTTATCCCAAAAAGTAGCGGGTATAGCCGGGCAACAAGACACCCAGTGGCATTACGATCTGCCCAATTTCCAGCAGCCTATTGCATCAATCGCCATCAGCTTGGACGGCACTTGTATGCACCTGAGCCAAGAAGGTTGGCCGGAAGCCATGGCGGGCACGATCAGTTTCTATGACGCGAAAGGCGACCGGCAACATACTATTTATCTGGGTGCTACGCCTGAATACGGCAAAGTCGGGTTCTTGCGCCGTTTTACCGCAGAGATTGAGCGCGTAAAAGCGTACTGTCCGAATGCCAAAAAGGTCGGGCTAGCCGATGGCGCTGAATGCAACTGGCAGTTCTTAACGCCGCATACCCAGACGCAGATTCTCGATTTTTACCATGCGAGCAGTTATCTCGGCGCCGTCGCTAATGCAAAATATCCTAAGGATAAAAATGCGCACCAAGCCTGGTTGGAAGATCGCTGCCATCAACTGAAACACACCGCGGGGGCTGCCGAGGCACTTTATAATGAAATGGTGGCGCTACAAGCGCGAAAATGCACCCAAAAATTACCGCACCATCTGCAAGACAAACTGGGTGCAGCCTCAATTTAAAGCAGCGGCAACAGAAGGAACGCCAAAGAGATTTATTTTTTGCCAAAACTGAGTCCATCGTTGAGCCGTTAAAACTAATGCCCGTAAATTTAAAATGCCAGTCGCACCGGGTTGTTTCCAGCGCATACCGGCAAGACAAAATCGCTGTTTTATAAGCGTTTTACAAGCTGCTTCTGTTACGCCTGAGCCAATCGGAAAATTTTGCCCGGTGTAACTGATGTAGTTCATTGGGTGCCGATGATTTTTATAATAGGGTGCGACCTCAATTCTGGCGTATTTAAAAATCAAGCACTTAGTAAGTCGATCACCATCAGGAAATGACATACTCTAGTCAGAATGTAACAACAGTCGGAAATACGATCTAAATGCTTCCATTTGGAGTTGTATTTTGCTATTTTCCTCGTCTGCTTCAAATTGAGGTCACACCCCTTGAATTTAAAAAGGATGCGGCAAAATTAGTTATTGAAAAAGGCTATGCACAGGAACAGGCATCTAATAATCTGGGCATATCAAAAAGCGCGCTTAGTCGTTGGGTTCGCGCTGAACGATTCCCTACCAAAGGATCAACAGGAAAACCTGCAAGCATGAATTTAGATAGTCATGCCGAATTGCAGAAATTACGTAAGGAAAACGAACAGTTGCGCAGGCATGGAGCGAGAAATATTAAAAAAGGCGGCGGTCTTCTTTGCGAAAGAAGTCGAATAAAATATGGCTTTATTCGAGAGCAACAGAAGACTTATCCTGTCGCGGTATTATGCCGTGTCATGCAAGTGAGTACCAGTGCTTATTACGCCGGGTCTAAACAGCCTGAAACGACAGAAAAAACCAACGAAAATAAAAAGCTTGAAACTAAAATTCGTCAAATTTTGGATGACTTTAAACAGACTTATGGTTCTCGTCGTTTGGTAGGCGAATTACATAAAGCGGGCTTCAAAGTCGGACGTTATAAAGTACCTGCATTAATGAAGAAATTGGGATTGAAACCACGCTACCCTAAACGATTTAAAGTAACTACAGATAGTAATCATAACGAAGCGATTTCTCCTAATACCCTTGACCGCAACTTTGATGTTTAGCCCCTAATAAAGTCTGGACGACCTATATTACCTACGTCTGGACACTGGAAGGCTGGCTCTATGTAGCCATTGTGCTGGATTTATTTTCGCGGCAAATCGTCGGCTGGGCTATTGATGATCCTATGCAAACCTCACTTTGCATACGCGCCTTGCAAATGGCTTTTTGGAGAAGAAAACCTGAGCGTGGATTGCTCCATCATGCCGATCGGGGTAGTCAATATGCCCGTTATGATTACCGTAAACACTTGGCTATCATGGGGATGGAGCAAAGCATGAGTCGTAAAGGTAATTGCTGGGATAATGCGCCGACAGAACGTTTTTTCCGCAGCCTAAAGCATGAACAACTCAATTACGAGAAATTCAGAACTAAAGAGGCGGCAAAACTCCAGTCTTATTGATTATTTGGCTTTTTATAACGGTAAACGCACGCACTCAAAATTAGGTTATCAAACACCGTTGGATTTTGAGCGGGAATTTTATAGGAAAGTGGCTTAAGATTGTGTCCGGTTTTAGTTGACCATTACGCAACGACCTGGCTCAGCAGGTCGTCATACAAGGACAGTTTATGCACTTAATTCGTTCTCAGCCAACATTGGGTCGAGTAGTTCCCATGTTGAAAGCGCTTCTACTTCACTTATCTTTTGAATGATGTAAGCGACCTGATTTAACAGGTAATCACCTACCGTGATATCTTCATTTTGTAGTAAGAACAGGTTTACGTTCCGCTCTACACCTTTAGCAACACAATGTGAATTAATGCCATCAGTTTTCGTAATCTGCATGGGGACGGCAAGACACATTAAACGTTCTCCGAAGTGGTGTTGGCCATTTAAACTACAGTAACCAAATATAAACCGGCTATAGTGATAATTGAACCACTTAGGCGCGACAACAAATGTTTGCGGTAGGTAACCTTGCCAAGAATAATGCCGATTAAATGTAATAATGTGGTCGCCAAAATAAAACCACTACCGTATAGGGTTGCCGAATTCGCTTGAGGCATTTCCAGTCCATGCGCATAGCCATGAAATACGGCGAATAGGCCAACCAGCAGCATACTCAAATTAATTGGCAAACCGATAGCGAAAACAACCATAAGCCCCAATAAGACAACACTACCGGTAATCAACGGTTCCAGTGTCGGCAGACTAAGGCCGCTGGCACTGATTAAGGCGGCGACGGTCATCATCACTATAAAACTCAATGGCAATCGCCAGACAGCACTTCCGCCTGTTTGTGCTGCCCAAATGCCTACTGCAATCATTGCCAGCATATGATCCAGACCCATAAACGGATGGGCTAGGCCAGTTATAAAACCAGCGCCTTCTGCCCCCATGCTATGCGCACCTGCTGTAGGAATATAAGCTAGCATACTTGCCGACAACGCCAGTAAAGTTGCCAATCTACTTTTCATAATGATCTCCTGTGTAAGCTTGAAATATTAATTAATAAATTAAGGGTACTGTGCGTGATGCAGAGGCTAAATCTGCTCTTTTTCCCAGTATATGAAGTTTCTCGATTAATCCTGCATATTTTGGGTATTGCATGGGCATCCGCATCAGAAAGTGAGTTTGATCTGTCCTGATACCAAGGTATTCATTGGAATACTTCTAACTCTTCTCATATGCACCTCGTAAAATAATACAGTTATTTAAAAAATACTGCAGACAATTTAGGATTTTAATGTAGTGGATGATATCGAATTCGATGATCGGCACAGCACAAAATACTACAAAATCTATTGGGGCAGAATTTTGAAGCCGATGTTCCTGATCAAAAGAGGGTATCCGATATCACCACTATTTGGACAGAAGAAGGCTGGTTGTATTTGGCCGTCTCGCTTGAACGCTACTCGTGTCGGGTGGTGGGCTGGGCAATGGCTGAACGCATGACAGCGGCGCTGGTATGCGATGCCCTTATAATGGCTTTACGGCGGCGAAAATTGCCGAAAGACGTCATCATCCATTCTGATCGTGGCAGCCAATATTGCTCGGCAGTCTATCAAAAGCTTTTAGACAAATACCAGCTGGTCTGTAGCATGAGCAAGAAAGGCGATTGCTACGACAATGCGGCGATGGAAAGCTGGAATCACAGTCTTAAAGTCGAAGCCATACAGGGCGAGAAATTTTTGATCCGCGCAAAGGCAAAACAACAGGTATTCGAATATATTGACGTGTATTACAATCGCAAAAGGCGCCACTCAAAATCAGGCTATTTCAGCCCAGAAGATTTTGAAGACAAAATGGGCTCTTAGCAATGTGTTTATGAAATCAGGTAAAGATCAAGCTGTTAAATTAAAGAATGTCAGACACTTCCAAAGTGCCTGACACTTAAACGTGTGTTTTTTAAAGCTGAAAAGGCTAAATAACTACAAAATCCGAATTGGTTAGGGTTAAATTTGTACCTAATAATGCAATTTGTGTGGACGCACCAGCAGTACCGCTGCCGTCTGCATCATAAAACAACCCACCGGTAATGCTGTTGTAAATTACATAATCATTCGCATCGGCTCCGGCTGCACCTATTTTAAAGTTAGCGGCGCTTAAAGTTCCGATTGAGGTTAGTTGGGTAAATACGCTGTTTTCAAGTTGAATCGTATCATTGACCACTGAAAAATCGGTGATCTTGTCCATAGAAAGGTTTGTTAATTGGAAAACATCTTGTCCAGCTCCACCGGTCAAAACATCACTGCCTAATCCGCCGTTTAGTGTGTCCGCCCCTGTACCGCCATCCAGGGTATTAACACCGACATCGCCGGTTAATACATTATCGAGCTCATTACCTGTACCATTAATACCCGCCTTAGGACTAACCTTGATATTATCCAGGTCCATGGCAAACTGTTTACCGTCTACTGGCGTTTGCGGATAACCGTGGTAGTGGATCCAAAAAGCACTGATGTTGTTGAAACCGCTATTGAGGACCAAATTTCCGTCAAAACCGTTGACGACCTGTTGATACGCCACGCGAGTAGCGTAGTTGAAGCCATCACCGCTATCCAGCGCTGGATTGAGCGCTGTATTAAAGCCCAGAATTTCCCAGTAATTATTGGAACCCGTTACATCAGGATTTTCTGCGGCGTCAAACGGCGCCTTAAAATCCATTGAAGTTAGGCTAAACGCCGTGCTGTCCTGAGCTCTAATGTAAAGACCGCTAGAATCGGAATGATACATCATATTCCTGTCAGCGACAGAGCCACCACGGTGAAGATGGGCGATCGGGTTTGAGGCGTCCTCGACAATACCAACCACCATACCATCTTCGTAATAACCACCGGTGGAACCCGTGCCTGGAGTATTGCCACCTGCAACCGGGGCAACATTTGCATGACCGGCATAAGCCGAAAAATTCATTCCTGTATTAAAGTCGATAGTAACCGCTTTGGCGATAGTAGCAGGACTGCCTGTCAGGGTAAGATTTTCTACGTTGTCTCCCAAGGTGTAACTGATTGAGCTAGTAACGCTGTCAATTTCAGTCGCCAGAGCTTGAGGTTTCGATCACCACATCGCCGGCATTATCGACCACATAATTATCATTGCCTAAACCGCCAATAAGCGTGTCAGCCCCTATACCACCGTTCAGGATATTAGCGCCAGCATTGCCCGTTAAGACATTATTGAGTGCATTACCGGTACCATTAAGTCGCAGTGCCGGTTAGGGTAAGGTCTTCCACGTTAGCTCCCAATGTGTAATTGATCGAGCTATTAACCTTGTCAATTTCAGTCGACAAGGTTGAGGTTTCAGTCACCACATCGCCGACATTATCGACCACATAAACATCATTGCCTAAGCCGCCAATGAGTTTGTCAGCTCCTCTACCGCCGTTAAGGATGTCATTGCCTGTGCCACCGTTCAACGTGTTAGCACCTGTATTGCCGGTTAGGATATTATTAAGCGCATTACCTGTGCCGTTAATTGCCGCTGTTCCGGTTAGAGTAAGGTTTTCTACATTGGCTTTTAATGTGTAACCGATCGAGCTATTAACTCTGTCCACTTCAGTCGCTAGGGTTGAGGTTTCTTTCACCACATCGAGAGCATTATTGACAACATAAACATCATTGCCTGATCCGCCAATAAGCGTGTCAGCTCCTTCACCTCCATTAAGGGTGTCGTTGCCTGTGCCGCCGTTAAGAATGTCATTTCCAGCCAAGCCGTTAATGATGTCATTACCGGCCAAGCCATTAAATTTGTCATTACCTGATGTCCCAGTCAAAGTATTATTACCAATGGATTCGGTAGTGCCACTTTGTCCAATGTTAATAGTCAAGGTTTTACTGTTACTCAGCAAACCATCCGATACGGTAACCGTAAAGCTAGCACTTGCAGCAGCTGTCAAGGCTTCAATAGCGGCATCGTTTGGCACAAAGCTATAAGCCCCGGTAGCCTTGGTCACCGTTAACTTGCCATAAGCGTTACTCTTACTGATTGTGCCATTGCCATTGTCTGTGCCACCAGTAATACTATACGTTAAAGTATTACCATCGATATCACTAGCAACTAATAAGCTATTGACGGGAGCAAAGGTGTCATCGAAAACAGTGTCAATGTAGTTAATTGCTGTTGGCGTCGTGAGGACAGGTGCGGTGTTGCTTGCAAGAATATCAGCGGAGGTCTTCAATGTTGCTTGGCTCATGGCGGGTGTCTCTTTTATTGTGTAAGGAATAGGGATGGTTTCTAAAGTTGTTAATACGAGATACTAGAAAATCGCGAAATATACGCCAATATGGGTGAATTTCCTAATTTGAAATCGCTTAGGATCCACAACTTTAACGGCATTGACAACAACTGGTTGTCAATAGTTTCAGATACTCTCTTCATTTTTTTCCAGGAATCAAAGGAACGCCGCGTGCAAAACGGGCATTTTTGAAAAATCCGGTACGATAATTTTGCATGCAGGGATCTATAACTTGCTGTCTTACCTTGATTTTCGTCTAGCTCAGGACAAAAATAGCAAGCTCTCGTGTATTTATCTATTCAATTTCACACATCTGCTTTAATAGAAAATCCAAAGAGCGGCTTTTTTTTTGGGTTTTGTCCCTCATACCGTTAACCTACACTCTGAGCGGCGCGATTTTCATATTTGTTGCTGGACCACAAAGATCTTTTTCCAGTTTGTTGTTTGATGAGAACATGTACCTTACACTCTGATTTTGTTGTAACACTTTGAAGTAACGCTAATGAATCATCCTGAATATCCTGCCGAACACATTGTCCACACGGTCGATAAAGCCGCATTTCTGCACCAGTTGAGTCCGTTTCTTAAAGTCGAAAATATACTATCCGCGCCTGAAGCAATGCGCCCTTATGATTGTGATGGTTTGTCCGCTTATCAGGTGTTGCCATGGCTTGTAGTATTGCCGGAAACTGTCGAACAGGCGCAAGCGGTGTTACGCCTGTGTTATCAATACGGTGTACCGGTAGTAGCGCGTGGCGCGGGTACGGGGCTTTCCGGCGGCGCATTGCCAGTGGCTAACGGGCTGTTGTTAAGTCTGGCTAAATTCACGCGTATTTTGGCCATTGACCCCGGTAATCGTAGCGCCTGTGTGCAACCGGGCGTGCGCAATCTGGCGGTATCAGAAATGGCGGCACCCTTCGGCCTGTATTACGCGCCTGATCCGTCTTCACAAATTGCTTGCACCATAGGCGGCAATGTGGCGGAAAATTCCGGCGGGGTGCATTGTTTAAAATACGGATTGACTGTGCATAACCTGCTTGCGCTCAAATTGCTGACGGTCGAAGGCGAATTGATTACGCTGGGTGGGGCGGGTCTGGACAGTGCGGGTTATGATTTGCTGGCGGTATTGACGGGTTCGGAGGGTTTATTGGGTGTGATTGTTGAAGTCACACTCAAATTATTACCGTTGCCGGAAACGGCTTCGACATTGCTGGCGGTATTTGCTGATATTGAGCAAGCGGGTGAAGCGGTTGCGGCAATTATAGGCGCAGGATTAATCCCGGCGGGCCTGGAAATGATGGATAACCTGGCGATTCGTGCCGCCGAAGCGTTTGTTCATGCGGGTTATCCGGTTGAAGCCGCTGCCCTGGTGCTCTGCGAAATAGATGGCATGGCTGAGCAAGTAGCTGCTGATTTGGCGCGGGCGCAAGCCATTTTATTAACTAACGGTGCGACTGAAGTGCGTTTGGCACAGAACGAAGCCGAGCGTAAAAAGTTTTGGGCGGGACGCAAGGCGGCATTTCCGGCAGTCGGACGCATTTCGCCGGATTATTATTGTATGGATGGCACGATACCCAGAAGGCGTCTGGCTGAAGTGCTACGCGGTATAGCGGCGTTATCGCAAGAATTTGGTCTTGCCGTGGCTAATGTATTTCATGCCGGCGACGGCAATTTACATCCTTTGATTTTGTATGATGCCAATCAGCCGGGTGATTTGGCGCGTGCTGAAGAATTTGGCAGTAAAATTTTGCAGCTGTGCGTAGCGGCCGGCGGTACGATTACGGGTGAACACGGCGTGGGCATGGAGAAAATCGACCAGATGTGCGTGCAGTTTTCCGGCGCCGAATTGCGCCAGTTTCATGCGCTGAAAGCGGCATTCGATCCACGCGGCTTGTTCAATCCAGGCAAAGCAATTCCGAGTCTCCCGCGCTGCGCCGAATTTGGTGCGTTGCATGTTCATCATGGTCGCACGCCACATCCCGAACTCGACAGGTTTTAAGCGATGATTGAATCAGTCTGTGATGTAAGTACATCGTTATGCGAGCGGGTTTTAGCCGCGATTGCCGACAAAACCTCTGTGAATATCATCGGTAGCGGTAGCAAAGCGTTTTATGGCAGGCCCCTGCAAGGTGAACCGCTGCCAGTTGCGTTGCACCGTGGCATCATTAGTTATGAGCCGACCGAACTGGTTATAACTGCTCGTTGTGGTACGCGTCTGGCTGACATCGAGTCAGCTTTGGCGGAACGCGGGCATTATGTAGATTGCCTAGTTATGAATAGCGGTATTACAGCGAGCATGGCAGCCGCGGTGTTGAGTCGCCGAAGCCATGCTCAAGCTCTACATAATTAAAGGGTCTTCGGGAACTCTAGCAAAGAGTCCAGGCCATGCGGCCAAGCGCACTGTTGAATAGCCACGCCTTGGACGGGGCATGAAGTATAACAATGGATTTCATGGTGGCCTTATGTTGTGGGGCCGCATGTGGAAATTTTAGCGAAAATTATGTCTACTAATTCGACGTAACGCATGTCGCAAAGCCAGTGTATAAGCGGCCCATCAGCCAAACTTGCCTACATAGTATTCATAACTGAGCAATCTACATAATGGCCGTTATGCAGAGCTCTGCATAACGGCCAAATGCTGGCATTCGAACCGCCGTATTTTGGACCGGATGCGACTTTGGGCGGTGCCGTGGCGACTGGCTTGTCCGGCCCTCGTAGACCTTACGCAGGCGCCGTGCGCGATGTTGTGCTAGGGGTAAAGCTGTTGAACGGTCACGGAGAAATCCTCAAATTTGGCGGCGAGGTGATGAAGAATGTCGCCGGTTTCGATGTGTCGCGTTTGATGGTGGGCGCACTCGGTACGCTGGGCGTGGTACTGGATATTTCGATGAAAGTGTTGCCGAGACCGGAAGCGGAAACTACGTTAATATTTGCCATGAATTCCGATGCCGCGCTGGTGCAAATGAACCGCTGGACAGGACAGAACTGGCCGTTGTCGGCGGCCAGTTATGATGGCAAAGCTGTGCGAATCCGGCTGTCAGGTGCAAAGACAGCCATTGCAGCCGCACGGCAAAAGCTTGGTGGCGATGCGCTGCCTAATAACGAGGCTACCTCGTTTTGGGCGGATGTGCGCGAGCAAAGACTGGATTTCTTTCAGGGTGAGACACCGCTGTGGCGTTTGTCGCTGGCTTCAGCGACAATGCAACCCAATTTACCGGGTGCATGGATTATCGATTGGGGCGGTGCCTTGCGCTGGTTGAAAACCGATCAACCGGCCGAGACGATTTTTCAAACGGCACACGCGTTAGGCGGTCACGCCTGTCGGTTTCGCTCGCCCTTAGGCGCTGAATTTCAGCCCTTGTCTGCAGGTTTAGAAAAGCTGCACCGCCATATTAAACGGGCATTCGATCCGCACGGCATTTTTAATGTCGGGCGTTTATATGCGGGCTGGTAATGCAAACCCGTCCGCTGATTCCATTAGAAAATACTACCCATGCTCAGGAAGCCGAAACCATTCTGCGTGCCTGTGTACACTGCGGTTTCTGCAATGCCACTTGTCCGACTTATCAAATATTGGGCGATGAACGCGACGGTCCGCGCGGACGTATTTACCTGATCAAGCAGGTACTGGAAGGGACTGCTGCCAGTGAAGAAACCCAGCAACATTTGGATCGTTGCCTGACTTGCCGTGCCTGCGAAACTACCTGTCCGTCAGGGGTAAGTTATGGGCGTTTGCTGGAAATAGGGCGCGCTGTTGTTGAGCAACAAGTGCGTCGTCCGTGGCTGGAACGGGTTAAACGTTACGTGCTATGTACCGTGTTGCCGTATCCGCAACGTTTTGCCTTGTTGTTCCGGTGCGTGCAACTCTTTAAGCCTCTGATACCCGCCCGTTTGCGTGGCCAAATTTCTGCTGTGCGTCAGACCGGTTTAACAGCGCCACAAAAGTCCCACAGGAGAAAAATGCTGGTTTTGGCAGGCTGTGTGCAACCTATACTCGCGCCTGCGATTAACACAGCGGCGGCGCGAGTTTTGAACAGATTGGGAATTAGCTTGCTAGCCGCGCCGGCGGTGGGTTGCTGCGGTGCATTAAGTTATCATCTGTCGGCACAGGTGGATGGTGTGGATTTCATGCGCCGCAATATCGATGCGTGGTTGCCTTATCTGGAGCAGGGCGTGGAAGCGATTGTAATGACGGCGAGTGGCTGTGGCTTGATGGTGAAGGAATACGGTGACATCTTTAAGCATGATCCTTTTTACGCGGATAAAGCGCAACGTATTTCTGCTGCGACACGGGATTTGGTTGAGGTTCTGGCAGCCGAGGATTTAACCTTGTTAAAACCCAATGTTACCGGCGCTGTAACGTTTCAATCGCCTTGCACTCTACAGCACGGACAGCAATTGGGAGGAGCAGTTGAAACATTGTTGCGCGACCTGGGTTTTAATTTAAGCGCGGTGGCCAATTCGCATTTGTGCTGTGGTTCAGCCGGGACTTATTCGCTGTTGCAGCCGCAATTATCGAAGCGATTATTGCAGAATAAAGTCAATGCACTGGAAAGTGCGAGGCCCGATGTTATTGCCACCGCTAATATAGGCTGTCTGACGCAGATTCAAAGTATGACCTCTATTCCGGTCCGGCATTGGATAGAAATCCTGGATGCGGCGCTGGAGGATTAAAGCTGGCGGTTCAGTCCCCAAGGGATAATGTCCCTTTTCAACTCACATTAAAGCTTTAGAATTCACGATTCCTGAGAGCTCCGTAAACCAAGTCCTAATTAAAATATGTTATCCCCTTTCTCGATGCTGAGCACCATAACCCACTGTTTATCTTGAGCCGGGCAAACAAACTGTTTCATGCGTTTACCAGATTTTCAACAGGTTCTGTATAAATTTATTCTTATCCCAAACTCAGGTTATATTGAGGCACAAAAATATATAACTTATGATGCTTTTAAGTTGTATAAGCTAGTTTGTTGTTATAAACTTACGTTCAGGCAAGTTTGCTTAACACCGAGGTAAGTGGTGGCGACTTGTGAAACTACATGCAGCTATGTATTAGGCAGCTAACAATTTTAACCCTACTTCATAATGGTTTACTTTGACATTAACCAATCTTAGTGAGTCAGTTTTAACGGTAGAATCATGTACAAATTAACGATTGAAGATAAGACTTATTCTTGCCAACCTGATGAAACAGTTCTCGATGCGTTATTGCGCGAAAATGTGAGTATTTCCTACGCCTGTAAAAAAGGCACCTGTCATAGTTGTATGGTGCGCAGTCCCGATATCCTTCCGCCGGAAGCCGCTCAGGCCGGATTGAAGAATACCCTGAAAAAACGCAATCATTTTCTTGCCTGTCTGTGTCATCCGGAACAAGACATGGTCATTAAACTGCCCGATCAATCGGAATTCTATACGGAAGGCACGGTTGTTGTTAATGAAATGCTCAATAGAAATACACTGTTACTGACCATAGCTTTTAAGGATGCGTTCGAATTTAACGCCGGACAATTTGTTAACCTACAAAGAGCCGACGGATTAACGCGCAGCTATTCGATTGCAAATACCCCGCAAGAATCCAATACCCTGGAATTTCATATTCGTCGCTTACCGGGCGGCAAGTTTAGTGAATGGCTACATGATGAAATCAAGGTAGGGGATACCATCGCTGTATCCGAATCGCGTGGGCATTGTTTTTACCTGCCGGAAAGAAGTGAGCAAGGCATCCTTCTGGTAGGAACGGGAACAGGCCTGGCGCCACTGGCGGGTATTCTGACTGATGCACTTGCACAGGGTCATTCCGGCCCTATTTATCTGTTTCATGGCAGTCGTGAAGCTGAAGATCTTTACCGGATTGATGAGATGCGCCAACTTGCTAGGCAGCATCAAAATTTTCATTATATACCTTGCATATCGGGTAAACATGTTCCCGAAGGTTTTACCCATGGACGCGCCAACGAAGTTGCGTTGGCTATGCTTGCTGATTTAAAAGGTTGGCGTGTATTTCTCTGCGGTCATCCTGAAATGGTCAATCAAACGAAAAAAATGACCTTTCTCAAGGGCGCTTCCATGAAGGATATTTACGCTGATGCTTTTCATGTTACCCCGGTAGAAAATTTCAAATAAAATCAACTAATCATCTTCTTATAGGCTATAGTATCGATTCGATATAGTAAAAGCATTTCCAATCGACATGAGTCGGACCGATACCTAAACTAACGATGATATTAATTCGCTTATGAACATCCATCAATTTTTTCGTTTTATTACCGTTGATCCGATAACTTTAAGCATCAAAGGCAAACTTCTTTCAGTTATTTCGAGTTTCATTGCTATTTTGATTGTGGCGTGGGTAACCAAGAAATTCGGCGTTAGTGCTGCTTACCCGATTATAGTCGCCTCGATGGGCGCTTCCGCCGTTATTCTATTTATTATGCCTAATAGCCCACTTGCGCAGCCATGGCCTTTGGTGGGAGGTCATTTAGTATCAGCTATTATCGGCATTACTTGCGCTCAACTGTTTGCTGACACGATTTTCGCAGCAGCTTGCGCATCAGGAGGAAGTGTTCTTGCCATGTTATTACTACGTTGCCTGCATCCTCCGGGCGCAGCGACTGCATTGACGCCCGTCATTGCAAGCGACTCTGTTAGTTTTATGAATTACAGTTTTGTTCTGATGCCGGTAGGGGTTAATGTAGCAATCATGCTGGTTATGGCGATTGCCATTAACCGCTGGGTACTGCGTTACGAGTACCCTACAGCTCCTCATCCGGCTGACAATAAAAAGCATGAACACAGCGCCATCATACAACCTTCTCAGCGCACCGGCATTTCAGAGCAGGATCTGGAGCAAGCGCTGGAAAATATGGATATGTTTATGGACGTCTCTACGGGAGATTTAAGCAAATTGCTTACCGATGCTCAGGTGCAAAGTTTTAAACGCTACAGAGGCAACATCACCTGTGCGGACATTATGGTTAAGAATATACTGACAGTTGAATACGGAACAGACGTTGAAGAGGCCTGGAAAATCATGCATAGCCAAAAGCTCAAAGCCATGCCGGTTATTGACAAGTCCAGGCGTGTTATTGGCATTATTACCTGGAATGACTTCTTTAAATTCATCAACGTGGGCACTAATGAAACTTTTCAGGAAAAGTTTCGGGCTTTTATACGCCATACGCCTGATGTCTCGGCTGATAAACCTGAGTCAGTCGGTCATATTATGACAAGCTCTGTTAGTGTCCTGCCGGAAAACACCCATATCGCCGATCTTATTCCATTGATGTCAAATCAGGGATACCGACAAATTCCGATTGTAAATAACGAAAATCGTCTGGTGGGCATGGTATATCAGGCTAATTTGATTGTCGCACTGTATAACGAAAGCCACGATTACGCCAAAAATCAGCTACTTTTAGTTTAGACTTTGATGTTTTGTGGCTTAAGTCTATTTCTACAGATTTAAGAATCAAGAAAACTGACTCGCATTGTCGATGCCGAATGCTTTGGCAAAGTGACCTTACCAAATAACTCGAACAATACGGCTCGTAAGAGAATAAGCGTAGCACATCCGCTAAAAAAGTTGGATTTCAATAGGTGCGAGGCTTATGTCCACCTTCCCCTTCTCATAATGTCCAAGTTAATAAACTATTATCACTTTATCCCAATTCCCCGGACCAGCCGTCTTCAATCAAGAAGGCTGACTTTATCGCCGACGTGAATCCGCCCTCCCTCACCACTCGTAACCATTCCAATTGCGAAAGTCGGCTTTTCCTGATTGAAGGCACTGATCAGCGTTTTGAGGATCGGTAAGTCTCGTTCGCCAGAGCGGGGGTTCGCCTGTGTAGCGAGGCATCGGTGCTCTGGTTTCACCACATCGAAAATAATCTGACCGATACGGATTTTTCGACCCACCCAACTTTGCTCTTCCCAAGCCTCCAGACCTTCAATAGCAATGTTTGAGCGAAAACGAAGCTCACTGAGATCTGCATCACCGATAGCAGCGCCAACAGCTGCAAGACTTTCGCGGCTATGCAACGTTATCTGGCCTGCTTCGTTGTCCTGATATCTGGACGTAATCCCGTCCCCCACGATTCGTAGCGGGAGCCGATCCGAGTGCGAGGAAAGTGGATTCTCGTCCAGCTGGAGTACGTAATTTTCAATCGCCGCTGCTATTCGCTTGCGACCATTATCATCCAACGCCTCATCAACCAAAACCGAGCCTTCCAAGCTAATGCGCAACCGATGCGCTTCATGATCAAACCGAAGCTTAAGTCGTGCCAGGCCGGGCGTGTTTACCAGTGCGACGAACTCATGCTTTTTACTCCAGGCATCATCCAGCACGCCTGAATTGGCAAATCGGATGCCGAGAACCCGGTCCCCGGCAATTCGTCCTTCATCGAGGACGGTTAAAACCTCGCACGCCTCTGGCGTGAAGCTCTTTACAGGATAACGATATAGGGTAACGACGCGTGGCATTAGTAACTCCAATGGGTATTTACTACAGTAAATTTAACGATAAGCGTAGGAACGCCACCTCGGCGCGATTAATTTAGTCGCGCCGAGGTGGCGTTCCTACAATGTTTTCTTTGTCATGTCTCTAATGATGCTGTCAATTTGATTTCCATGTACCTCTTGTTATGGGTTTGGTCAACCTAATGGGTTATTTATATATCAGCACGAAAAGCCTGACAGCGTCATCAATTGTGTAATTTAGGGTCAAGAATAAATTTGTCCATGCTATTTTGTCCAGATTATCCTGGAGTGCGCAATCTTTGCGTTGCATTATCTCTATATATTTTACCTTACATAGAAGTTACGCATTGACAGGCAATGTAAACTATGACGATTAAAATAACCATAGCCACCGGAAGGCCACGCCTTGATAAGAGAAATCACCCGCCCATCAACAGCCCATTGCACCTTGCCGATGTATATAGGATTTCTATTAAGCGAACCCAAACAGGCGAGCTGTCGGCGATTAGGAGAAGTCATGTCCATTT
Source organism: uncultured Gammaproteobacteria bacterium (assembly GCA_963849195.1). Taxonomy (GTDB): domain Bacteria; phylum Pseudomonadota; class Gammaproteobacteria; order Methylococcales; family Methylomonadaceae; genus Methylobacter_C. Next base: position 231,935 of record CAWKGQ010000014.1, on the reverse strand, counting down.
CACACGATAGCGTCAACCGATTTCTTAATCGGGAATCCTATAGCGGACGGGATTTATACAACGAAGCCAGCCCCACCTTGAATTTAAAGGGCGGCACCTTGAGCGTGGACGATAGCGTACTCGACAAGCCCTATAGCCAGTATATGGCGCTGGTCAGTCATTTTTGGTCAGGCAAACATCATCGGGCCGTTAAAGGCATCAACCTCCTCACCCTGTACTACACCGATAGTCAAGGGAAGCACCAGCCCGTTAACTTTCGGGTGGTCGATAAAGCCGAAGGCAAGACAAAAAATGACTATTTCCAGGACATGCTGGACGAAGTGTTGGCTTGGGGACTTGAACCTGCTTTTGTGACAGGCGACAGTTGGTACAGCTGCGTGAGCAATCTGAAACGGATTAAAAACCATCAGATGGGATTGCTCTTTGCCCTGGAAAGCAACCGCTTAGTCTCCGTGGAAAAAGGTTCATGGGTACAGGTTCAACAGCTAGAAATTCCAGCGGACGGCTTAGTGGTCTGGCTCAAAAATTTCGGACAGGTGAAATTATTTCGGACGCAGTTAAAAGACCAACTTCGCCATTATATAAGCGCCCTACCCAGCGATGAGCAGACCACCTCTTTTGATCATAAAGCCTTCACCGAACAACATGACCGGCATTGGCAAATTGAGCAATATCACCGTGCAATTAAGCAGGTATGTAACATTGAGCGTTTTCAAGTCCGCAGTAAAGGCGCCATCAAAAATCATCTTTTTGCTGCGATTTGTGGTTTTGTCCAACTACAGAAACTCAGCTTCGCGGCGGTCATTAACAATTGCTATAGCTTGCAGCGGAATTTATTCAAAGACGTGATCGCTTCGTTTATCGGGACTTTTATGCCGAACATGACTCATTTGAGCCCAGAATTTCAGCCTGTCGTCAATGCGTAACTTCTATTACAGTAGACAAGACAAAGACAGATTGATATTTCCTGATGCCTACGTTACTGGCTATTGGGATTTTATGTATTTTTCTGTAGTATTAGGCACGACGTTACATTTCTAACGTTCATATTTTTGATCAATTCATACGCCACATCGTTTAGTTGCAAAGGATGGCGGCTTTTTCTTCAACATTATAGATAGCCACACTCCTTAATGTGATGGCAGGAGTGTTATAGTTTTATGAACTGGTATCTTGAGGTATTAAAAAAATATGCGGTCTTTGAAGGTCGAGCAAGGCGAAAAGAATATTGGTTTTTCATACTATTCAATGTCCTTATCAGCATGGCACTGGGATTTGTTGACCAATGGACGGGTAATGTTGTTCCCGAAACTGATTTGGGCATTTTAAGTGGCGGCAATTATGTAGGTTTTTTGGGTATCTTAAGTGGCATTTATGCATTGGGAGTTATGATTCCCGCAATGGCGGTATCTGTAAGACGGTTACACGACACAGACCGAAGTGGTTGGTGGTTGCTGGTTAATTTTGTGCCTGTGATTGGCGCTATCATATTCTTTTATTTTATGGTGCTTGATAGCAACCCGGAAAGAAATGAATATGGGCCATCCCCCAAAGGGTATGAGATATAACTTAGTGTGGAAAGATGGCTTAGCTTCTTCCTTTTAAAGTGGGCTAATTGTCCTAATGATGTAAACTAAAGAAAAGTACTCCTATTCCCTCAGAGTTTAGGCTGGGATATGGGTTTCTCAAATTGATAACAGAGAGATTGATATGTTTAAACGGCTGATTACTTTATTTATGATCACAGCCTTGTCCGGCTGCGGCTATAACACCCTACAATCTACCGATGAAAACATCACCGCTTCATGGGCGGAAGTGTTGAACCAATACCAACGCAGGGCTGATCTTGTACCCAATCTGGTAAATGTAGTTAAGGGCTATGCAGCTCACGAAAAAGATGTGCTGACCCAGGTTACCGAGGCGCGTGCCAGAGTCGGAGCGATACAGGCCACACCAGAACTGCTTAATGACGAAGAGACGTTCAAGAAATTCATTGCCGCGCAGGGACAAATGACCAGCGCGATTTCACGCCTGTTAGTAGTTGCGGAGAATTATCCTCAACTTAAAGCCGATGGTTTATTCCGGGATTTACAGGCGCAACTGGAAGGCACGGAAAACCGTATTACAGTAGCGCGTAACCGCTATATCGCCGCTGTCAAGGAATACAACATTATAGTAAGGTCGTTTCCAACCAACCTTACGGCAATGCTGTTTGGCCACAAAACCAAGCCGAGCTTTACAGTAGAGAATGAAAAAGCTATTTCAGAGCCACCCAAAGTGGATTTTGGTACGCCTGCACCGGCAGTCACTCCTGGACGCTCTGGCCGCTAAGTTTTAGTCGATAATGCATCCATTTATCCGTTACGGGTTCGGCATTTTCCTGCTACTGTTTTTTATAACAGTCCGGGCGGACGTCGAAATTCCTGAGTTATCGCACCGGGTCAGCGATCTCACCGCTACACTCAGTGACCAAGAAGCCGCGGCACTTGAAAACCGGTTGGCGGCATTCGAGGCCAAAAAAGGCAGCCAGATTGCCATTCTGATTGTTCCCACTACCCAACCCGAAGACATAGCACAGTTTGGTATTCGGGTTGCGGAAGCGTGGAAAATTGGCCGTAAAAATGTCGACGACGGCGTAATATTGATTGTCGCTAAAGAAGACAGGAAATTACGCCTGGAAGTGGGCTATGGTTTGGAGGGTGTTATTCCGGATGCGATTGCCAAGCGCGTTATTTTCGAGACTATCACGCCATTTTTCAAGAGAGGCGATTACGTTGGCGGCATTGATGCAGGGGTTACTCAACTTATGCAACTGATCGAAGGCGAGACTTTACCCGTGCCAGATAAGGAGCCGAGCGCTCAGGTGAATGAAGGGGCTTTTATGTTCATCCTGTTTGGTGGCTTGATGGCAGGTTTTGTGTTGTCCGCCATAATGGGTCGAGCAATGGGCGGGATACTCGCTGGTTTAGGCTCCGGCGTGGTGGCTGCATTATTTTTTGGATTAAGTTTTGCGGTAGTCTTGATCGGGCTCATGGTTTTTTTTATCGTCGGCGTTCAACATCGTGGCGGTGGTGGTTGGTCTAGCGGAAACGGTGGTTTCGGTGGCGGTAGTGGCGGCTCATGGGGTGGCGGCGGTGGCAGTTTTGGCGGGGGAGGCGCTTCAGGATCATGGTAAATATTAAACGCTGGATTTTACATACTTTCATGCCACCATGGCGTTGGCGAATGGCGTTTCCCGAAGCGACGCTCAAGGATATTGAAATGGCGATAAAGCAGTCCGAGCGTCAGCATCGTGGTGAACTTCGTTTTGCCATTGAAAATGCGCTTGCGCCCACTTGGGTATGGCGTGGCCTGTCAGCGCGACAGCGCGCGACAGAAGTGTTTTCAAATTTACGGGTGTGGGACACCGAAGAAAACAGCGGTGTGTTAATTTATATATTGTTGGCCGATAGGGAAGTTCATATCGTTGCTGATCGCGGCATAGCCAGGCAAGTGCCAAAGGCTGAGTGGGATGCGGTAGCACAGGCTATTCAGCGCGCGTTTCGACAAGATGATTTCCGGCGTGGGTCGCTTGAAGGAATTGAACGAATAACGATAATGCTGGCTACCCATTTTCCACCCGGTGCGGATAATCCCAACGAGCTTTCCAACAAACCAGTCGTCGTCAAAAGATGAATGCAGGCTCATCGTGCGCGTACAAATTAACGGCGATTGATACACTTGGTTTATCAGATATAAACACCGTCTTTGCTTTCATCTTTGGTAGATAAAAGGAGGGTGTAAATAATTTCGTGAAACCGCTTATTTTCAACATAGGACACGAAGAGAAAATATAAAATTTTGTGTTCTTCGTGGTGATAAGAATTCCGCAAACCTGACCGTGCAGGGGATAGCTAAAGATTTAGCTTGAAGACTGATTGTTATCAACAAGCACCTTCAGTTTTTGGCCGGGACGAAGTCCATTAACAAGTATGGCAGCGTTGGATTTACGCAAGTCAGCAACAGAAACATTAAACTTTCTGGAAATTTGTGTTAGCGAGTCGCCTTTGCCAACTGTGTAACTTATTAGGCGGATTGAAGATGATGCACTGGCAAGTTGAGGATTGATACTTTTGATTGTTAATTTTCGGCCTGGAATTAATGCTGTTTTTAACGAAACATTATTCCAATTGGCGATGTCTTTTGGGGTAACAGAAAAACGTTGAGAAATATTGAAGAAAGTATCGCCTTTTTTGACCGCATAGACTTGAGCGTTCGCGGATTTAATTTTAGAAGATCGGGCAATTAACAGCGTATTGTTGGATTTTGCTTCTGAAGGAATATGTAAACGCATGCCTGAGCGCACCGAATTGCTGACTAAATGGTTTGCCAAGCGGAGCGATTTAAGCGTTGTATGATTTTTGTTGGCGATTGAGGTCAGATTTTCGCCTGATTTAACTTTGTATTGAGTGAAGGTTGTTGACTGCGCTACTTCCTGGGGAATCGGTGCTACTTTTTCTTCATGCTTTTCCTGATGACGAAGTTCAGCAACTCGCTCTTCATCGTATTGTTTTATGGTTACTCTTTCTGAGTATGGAAGCATAGCCAAGTTTCTTTTGAATGTTTGCGCTTGGGCAACAGGAACTAACAAGCGATGCGGGCCTTGAGGAGCTGTGCTGGAGCGGTTAAAGCCGGGATTTAGTTTTAAAAATGAATATAAGGGTGTGTTGGCCAGTTTTGCAGCTTTGTGCAAATCTATCGGAGATTTAATGTCAACGACTTCAAAGTAAGGTCTATTGGGGATGTGTTGTAAATGAATGTTGTATTCGTCAGCGTTGGCAAATAACTTGGCTATAGCCAGTAACCGGGGTACATAGTCTTCAGTTTCTTCCGGGAGATCTAATGACCAATAATCAGTTGGCAGATTGCGATACTCATTTTTTTCAATGGATTTTTTAACCCGGCCCTTCCCGCAATTATAGGAGGCAAGTGCAAGCAACCAATCGCCATTAAAAGTTTCACTTAATTCTTTTAGATAAGTAGTTGCGGCTTTTGTTGAGGCATAAATATCACGACGACCGTCATACCAGTCATTTTGTTCAAGACCATACTCTTTTCCGGTCGCGGGTACAAACTGCCAAAGTCCTGACGCGTCAGCTTTTGAATAGGCATCGGGTACAAAGGCACTTTCAACAACGGGCAATAAAGCCAGTTCGCCCGGCATGTTTTTGGCTTCGATTTCATCGAGGATATGGTTCAGGTAAGGTTCTGCACGTTGCTGAAGTATCGCAAGAGAAGTGGGGTGCTCCAAGTACCAGTATAATTCACGGTCTATGCGTGGATTTTTAATGTCGGGTAATGAATATAGCGACAATAACCGCTCCCAAACGGTATTTTTGTGTGTTGATGCTGTTTTGTTGAATTTATGTTTGCGAAGAGTGCGGTAAGGATGGTACACATAGCCGTTATTCTGAGTCGATCTGACAGGCGCTTGATCGTTAATACTCAGAGGCTCTTTTGGTGTATCCGAGCAACCGGTAACAATTAAAGATATTGAAATTAATAAAAAATTAACCGACCTGTTAAAATTAACACGTATCATCTTTAAGCCTAAGGAAATAGTTATTATTATTGAAAAATTATAGCATTTTTTTAATTAAAATCATCAACGTAATGTCGCATTGAGTGCAATTAATGAAACGAAATTTTTTGTTTGCCTGGTATCAAACTCCAAGAGGGAAGCTGTTAAAAGAGCTTGAAGCAGGCTATTTGCAACGATCTATCACAGTCAGTTGTCAGCAAATCATTTTGCAAATTGGTGGTTTAGGTTGGGAGAATGAATTTATTGATTGCACTTTATACAAAAATTATACTGTACTTGATGCCAAAGGTCTGGGATGTGATGAGACAAGAAAAGTTCAGGCCAAAGCGTATTGTTTACCTTTGCAAAGCGACAGTATAGATATGATTATAGTGCCGCACTTATTGGAGTTTGATACCCATCGGTTTCAGACTATGAGAGAAGTAGAGCGTGTTTTAAAGCCAGAAGGGTTGTTAGTAGTGTTAAATTTTAATCCTTGGAGCTTATGGGTTAGGTATCAATATTTGTGGGATAAAAAAATGGCTGATTCATGGGGAGGTCACTTTATTTCTCGGTCCAGAATCCTAGACTGGCTGAAATTATTGAATTTTGAAGTTACTGTTTCATCTGAGTTTAATTTGGATTCAGTCAGTTCTAAACACGGGAAGTTTATTGTCCATAGACAGTCATTTTTTTCTACGGCTTATGCAATTAAAGCGATAAAACGCCGTTACAATATAATCCCCTTAACGCCTGTGAAAAACGAGAGTCCGCGTTTGGCCTTGATCAATTCCCTCAATCCATCAGCACGGATAAAAAAACATGACTGATGCTGTAATTATTTATACCGATGGAGCTTGTCGTGGTAATCCCGGACCAGGTGGCTGGGGAGTGATACTCAATTACAAAGGCAAAATCAAGGAGCTTTATGGTGCGGAAAAGCACACTACCAATAATCGCATGGAACTGATGGCCGCCATACAAGCGCTGGAATCTTTAAATAGGCCATGTTCAGTTCAACTTAATAGCGATTCAAGCTATGTATTGAAAGGTATTAACGACTGGATGCCCAACTGGAAAAAAAGAGGCTGGAAAACGGCTGCTAAAACGCCAGTCAAAAATGAGGATTTGTGGCGCAGGTTGGATTCGGCTATTGTGAAACACAAGGTCGAATGGAAGTGGGTAAAAGGACATTCTGGCGATACAGGTAACGACAGAGCCGATGCGCTGGCTAATCTTGGTATCGATTCATTGAATTAATCAGGCGCAAGGAGAATTGAATATCCTTGCGCCTTGGGATTTATTTTTTACTGCCCAGTAAGTTTTTTAGGTCTGCAAATGGATTGTGAGTAGCAACCGATGCGCCGGCCCTGCTTGATTGCGGATTGCCAAAGCGGGTTTCTTCGTATCGTGAATGTTCATTATCGTGACAATAAAGACATAATAATTCCCAGTTACTCCCATCAGAAGGGTTGTCATCGTGGTTATGGTTTTTATGATGAACAGTCAATTCAGTCAGATTTGTATGCGTAAATTCACGCGCACAACGACCGCATATCCATGGATAGAGCTTAAGCGCCTGGCCACGATAAGATTGCTCTCTAAGTTCTTGATTGCGTCGAGCATCGGTAACAATCTTGTTTAATTTATCTTTATCGGGTTGTGTCTTTTTTAGAGTCATATAACTACCTTTATCTACAAACATGGGTTGTTGGTGGTTACAAATTACAAAGCCCACACAACCCGTTTTACTTTATATTATTCAATAATTTTAACTAGCCAGCCGCCACTACCTTTACATTGGTTTGGGCCGTCTGCGGTAATGCTAATTCTGGCAAAGTTACCTTTCAAAGTCTCGGGTAGTATTCCGGTCACCTGAAAACCCTGGTTTTTAGGTGTGATGGCGACCTCTACCGGCTGATCTTTTACCGCAACGATAATGCTTTCAGGGTTGGTGTTAGTGGATGCTACAAAAGAAAAAGCTGACTTTGCCGCAACCTGGGCATTATTGACTGGAGTAAACTCGCTAAATTTTGGTTTATTACATGCTTTTTTGCTACTGCTGCTACTGCCATAAGCCCAGACACTACTGGTAGTAATTGTTAACATCAGTATCCACAAGGATTTGTATGATTTCATCGTTGAGCCTCTATGTTGTTGTCTTGGTTTTACTTAGTTACAGGTCTAAATCCAACAACCTATCATAGACATTCATATAATCCACAATCATTCTGTCCAGGCTGAATGTTGATTCACACCTGACTCTGCCTGCCTTGCCATGGCTTGCCAAAAGATCGGGGTTATCCAGATAGTGTTTAAATGCTTCTGCCATCGCTATGGGATTTTGTTTTGGAACCAGATAGCCGGTTTGGTTGTTGATAACCAATTCAGGATTTCCACCGACATCGGTAGCTATTACCGGTAATTCCGTTGCCATGGCTTCAAGGATGGTATTGGATATACCTTCGTTAATAGAAGGCAACACAAACAAATCCAGGGTCTGCATGAGACTGGCCACATCATTTCTTTCACCGGCATACCAAATCAGGTCATCAATGCCTGCTTCCAGGCTTAATTCTTGAAGTTTCGGGTGCAATACACCTGCGCCAACCACCACCAGCCTTACTTTATTTTTTACAGCAGGGTAAGTTTTGACCAGGTGGATAAATGCTTGCACCAGGGTTATTTGATCCTTTACCGGATCGAGTCTGCCGACGGTTCCGATCAACATCAGGTCTGGTGAACGGAAATCGGCCGGCAATAAATCGACGAGCATATCCTTGAGTATTTTAAAGCGGCCTAAATCGACCCCGTTGTAAATCTGGGTAATTTTTTTTGGCGGAACTTTGATCTGGTTAATTAGCCATGTTTCTAGGTCTTTAGACATCGGGATATAACGCTGAACGACAACTCGAAATAAACGGCGTAACAGGACATAGCGAGGATTTGTTCCATCCACGTCATCAATATCCCTGCCATGTTCGCCGTGAACTCTGTGTTTAATACCCGCCAGAAGCCCAGAAAGTTGGGCTTCCAGTGCTGATAAATTACGCGTGTGCAGTATATCCGGCTTTATTTTTCGCAACAGTTTCCATAAGCGGAAATAGACAGCTAAATCTTTTCCCGGTTTTTTGTTCAGGCAATAGACCTGAACGTCGTCCTTTTTAATTCGATTTCGAAAATCGGTATAGTCTGTCATGCAAATGACAGCATGCCGGTATTTTTCATCCGGCATCGTGTTAATTAAATTAACCACCCCGTTTTCCAGGCCGCCGGTTCCCAAACGGAAGAGCACATGGGCGATTAAAGGTTTTTTAGTGTTATTTAACAGTGTCATTGCTTGCTTGTTGTCGCCAGGATTTAAAATCTGTGTTTTGCAATAATCCTGCTGCAAACAGGCAAGCCTGCTCCAGATTGTGTTCTGCTTGTGTACTCAAACCCTCGCCAAGCTCAAGCTTTTCGGCTTTGATGCTCAATAAAAAGCAGGGAGGCGGCGTTTGTTTTTTTATTGATTGATAGACATCCAAAACCGCTGAAGGACTCATCGCGTGAGTGGTATAGCTTTTGTCCCGGTCAGGTTCTAGCGAGGCAAAGTCAAACGCGCCGGCACAGGAAACCGAGGCATCAACAAACAATACTAATGACCTGTTTTCCAAATCCAGCGCATGTTCGATTTGCAACTGAAAGTCACTCAGTATTTCGATTTTATCCAAATCACAGTGGGCTTCGACGTATTCCAGCAATAACGGCCCCAGTGCATCATCGCCGCGACTGAGGTTGCCATAGCCAAAAAGTAATACCGGTTTAACCATTATTATGCCGTTCGATTTGACCGCTGCTGTGTTTAACCAGTTTATCAATTAAGGTGCCTTCGGCATCAATCAACTCGAGTTGCAACGGCATTTTGCCCATTGCATGGGTGGCGCAGGACAAACAGGGATCATAAGCACGAATCGCCACTTCCAGATTATTTAATAAAGGCTCGGTCAATTCCCGGCCTGACAAATATTCTGCCGCCACTTGCCGGACTGATTCATTCATGCCCATGTTATTGCTGGTGGTCGAGACGATTAAATTGGCTTTGGTGACAATGTCATTCTCATCGACTTGATAATGATGGAATAACGTGCCGCGCGGTGCTTCAATGACGCCCACGCCTTCATAACGCCTTTCGCCTTGTGCGACTAAATCATGGCCCATGATGTCGGGATCATGAAGCAGTTCCTTGATGCTTTCGGCACAATGCAGAAGTTCAATCATGCGCGTCCAGTGAAACGCCAGAGTACTATGGTTCATCGCTTCCCCGCTGTGTGCTTTAAATTCCACGCGAGCGGCTTCCGCAAGCGGCGTGTTAATGTAGTCACAGTTATTTACCCTGGCCAGTGGGCCTACACGATACCAGCCGTTTTCCTTGCCCATGGATAACAGATAGGGGAATTTCATATAGGTCCATGAGCGAACTTCTTCATGGATATAATCGTTATATTTGCAATAATCGACATGATCCATAATCGTCTCGCCTTTATCATTCTTGGCGCGTATGCCGCCATGATAAAGTTCCAATGCGCCATCGGGCTTGGTTAAACTCAGGTAATTGGAGCGTATGGTGGCGAAATCATCGTAATAGGGCAGGTTGGAGCAATGCACTTTTTTAATGAGTTCAACTGAAGCGGATGACCATTTGATAATCTGTTCTATATCTTCCAGCAAATAGTCACGTTCGGCTTTGGTTAATGATTTATTCATGCCTCCCGGAATCGCACCCGTACCGTGAATACGTTTGCCCGACACCATGCGTATCACTTCCTGCCCGTATTTACGCATTTTGACGCCCTGCAAGCCGAGGTCAGGAAATTCATCCAGTACGGCAATAATTGAACGTTTGCTGATGTCGCTTTCAAAACCGAACAATAAATCAGGACTGGATAAATGAAAGAAATGCAGGGAGTGGGATTGGAGAACTTGCCCAAAATGGAGCAGACGTCTTAATTTTTCCGCTGAAACAGGTAGGTTTTCTGGATCAATACCGACTAGTTGGTCTATGGCTTTTGCTGCGGCTAAATGATGGCTGACTGGGCAAATGCCGCATAAACGTTGCACCAAAACCGGTAACTCCCAATACGGTCGGCCTTGAATAAAGCGCTCAAAGCCGCGAAACTCAACAATATGCAGTCTGGCTTGCTGGACTTTATTATCCGCATCCAGCAATAAAGTGACTTTGCCGTGCCCCTCGACGCGAGAGACAGGATCAACGACGACGCGTTTCAGGTTTTCTCTGTTTTCGGCAGTTTCTAAATGTTCGTACATGATAATTCTCTATAGTGAGTTGGAACAACAAGGATGTCCAGCTTGTATCGGAGGGCAAGCAACGGTTCCATAGGAACAAAAAACACAACAATCACCCTGTTTAGGCTTTAATAAAGTCTGGCATTGGGTGCATTGGTAAAAATAAATACAGGCATCGGTTGGCATGATCTCTTGTTTTTCAAAGCCGCATTCAGGACATTTGATTACTGATTCTAGGATTAATTCCATTCATAAACCTACGTTCTATGCTTCCAGTATTCGGGATCCCGATGAAGGTGCATAACTGCAACTACATATAGATATTGTCTTGATCTTCAGCATACAAAACACCATACGGAAATCGCCTTACCAAAGCTCTTCTAAATTCGCCTTCAATGATCAAGCCATGCTTTTGGAAGATCAATAATCCTAGCGATGGTAGAGGCAATCTCTAGCGAAAAATCGTAACCCAATCCATCTTCTATTGCTTCGTAATAATCGATGGCTTCATTGAATTCCAATTCCGCATCAGGATGAAACAAAACATTCATTGCTGAAATCTAGCCGCAACTTTTTTAAACACTTCTTCACTGGGAATTGCAGTTATCTCACCAGCTCTTAATTGTTGAAGGCGATTTTTCGCAACTGCGATCCATTTCTTGTCAATATCGGGTTCAGGCGTGTTTAAACTTCTAAGTAGAGAGTCCACAAGCAAAGCCCGTTCTTCGACGGGCAAGGAAACAGCTTCAGCAATCAGTTCTTTTGTTTTCATGTTTTCCCCATCAATTCAAAAGTGCAGGTTAAGTTACTTCGCATAAAACAAGGCGACTAATGCAACCGCTGCACTGAGAACCGAAGCTACAGCGGACACAAAAGCGACTAACCAAAGTCGAGATTCACGAATTGAGCGCTCAGATTCGAGAAGACGCCGCTGAAGTTCAAAGTCTGAAGCTCGAGGAGGATTTCCAGAAGAGCTTTGCGTTCTCGGCAGGCCTTCGATGTTGATACCAAGTTCAATACAACGCTTTTCCAAGTCTTCACCTTGTAGAAGTTTCGACATGAGATTGTCCTAGCTATTGGTTATCAGGCAAATTTGCCAGATAAGTTGATATTAACGTATATTCGGGCAGTGCATTAGTATTAATTGAACGGTGTATATTCGCCTCGCTTTTGTTAATCATAATGTACCAACTCATAAGGCAATGAAGCCTGACGTCCATCAATCAAATCGGTCAGGAATTTCCAGAACACATCCGCTGAAGGCGGACAGCCGGGCAAGAAATAATCTATTTTGACGATTTCATGAATCGGGCGGACTTTGTCCAGCAATAACGGCAGTTCCGGATCGCTGGGAATTTGCCCGTTTTCAATACCAATACCATCCAGGTAAGACTCACTCAGGCATTCTTCCAGAGGGATAAAATTACGCATGGCCGGTAAACCGCCGTTAATTGCGCAAGCGCCTACGGCAACCAGAATCTTGCAGTTTTTTCGAAACTCGCGCAACACATGCACATTTTCGGAATTACATACGCCGCCTTCGATTAAACCGATATCGCAATTTGTGCAGTGTTCGATGTCGGTCAAGGGTGAACGATCAAATTCAACGACTTCCGCCAGCTGCAATATGCGCTCATCCATATCGAGAAACGACATGTGACAACCAAAGCAACCCGCCAACGACGTGGTTGCAACTCTAATTTTATTCGCCATGTTGATGCTGCTCCGTTTCTAAACTGACTTGATCGATTTGTTCATGATCGTAAATACGTTCACCAATCGGCACTTGATAAGCGGTGCGTTTAATCAGGATCGCTCCGGTTGGACAAATGTGCGCGGCGTGATCTGTGGCTTCCAAATCGGTATCTTTTAACAGCCCGCTTTGGGCGTTAACAATCAGGTGTTTATGAATGCTGCGCCCGCCACTCATGGCAAACACATCCTTACCGTCCTTTTGTTGACTTGCCCTGACGCACAACGTACAAAAAATGCAGCGGTTATGGTCAATCATGACATCCGGGTGAGACGCGTCTACTTCCCGGTTGGGATAAAAAAGCGGGAAATGGTTGTCGAGCATATTCAAATGATAAGCAACGGCCTGTAATTGACAGTTGCCGGTTTTTTCGCAGGACGGGCAAAAATGATTTCCTTCCACAAACATCATTTGCGTGATTTTTTGCCGGTCGTCGTTCAATTCCTGGGTGTTGCTAAGTACTTCCTGGCCTTCTTTTGCCGGGAAAGTACAGGAAGAACAGATGCGTCCATTGACTCTTACCGTACACAGTTTGCAACTGCCATGCGGGGTATAGTCCGGATGGTGACATAAATGCGGAATATAAACACCGGCCGCGGTTGCGGCTTCCATGATGGTTTGTCCCTCTTCAAAAGGGATGATCTTGCCATCAATGTTGATGGTATTCTTCATGATTCTTCCTCCACTTGGTCTAAATGCGCTAAGGCATCGGTACGATTAGACATTAAACGGGCCATTTCCAAAGCGTCATCCAAATTAAACCCCGGTTCAAAACTGATTTTCTTCAACTGGCTTTGATACAAAACGGGATAACGGCCCAAAGTGGTTAATACGGGATTTGCAGCCGACTTGCCCAAGCCGCAGTGGCTATATTTTGTCAATAGCTTACAAATTTCCTCAAGAGCTACGACATCGCCCTCCGAGCCATGACCTTCTACAATTTTATCAAGCTGTTTTTTTAATAATGCTGTACCGACACGGCAGGGTGTACAGAATCCGCAACTTTCGTGAGCAAAAAAATGGGTGTAATTATTAACAATATCGAGAACATTTCGATCGTTATTGAACACGACAAATGCACCGCCCGTGGATAAATCCTCAAAAGCCAATGTACGATCAAATTCCAGGTTGGAAATAAACGTGCCTGATGCCCCGCCTACCTGAATGCCCAACACATTGCTTGCTCCGCAATCATCCAAAACAGTCTGAATGGAGGTGCCAAACGGATATTCATAAATGCCGGGACGCGAACAGTCACCGCAAATACTGAGAATTTTGGTGCCTTTTGATTTTTCAGTGCCGAGGCTGGCAAACCATTCGCCTCCATTTACAGCAATAGCCGCCGCCGCCAGATAAGATTCGACGTTGTTGACAACGGTGGGATTGCCCAAATAGCCTCTGATGACAGCGCTGGGCGGACGATTACGCGGAATACCAATCTTTCCTTCCAGCGATTCCAACAAGGCCGAACTTTCGCCGCAGATATAAGCGCCCGCGCCCAGACAGATTTCAATATCAAAATCTAAGCCTTCATTGAGGATATTTTTTCCCAGTAAGCCAGCCTGCCGGCGCTCAGCCAATATATTTTGCAGTTGCTCGTAAAGATACAAGTATTCTCCACGCAAATACAAAAAGCCTTGCTTTGCACCGATAATCGCCGCACACAGAGTCATACCTTCAAAAACCTGATGCGCGTTGGAATTTAACAGCACCCTGTCTTTAAAGGTGCCGGGCTCACCTTCATCGGCATTACAAACGACAAATCGTGGCCGACGATTGTGCGTAGCAATATCACAAAATGCTTCCTCATCCGGCCCTTCACAACAAAGTTGCCATTTCCATGCGGTGTTGTAGCCGGCGCCACCACGTCCGCGCAAGCCTGATATATCAATTTCTGCCAAGGTTTCTTGAAGGCCTCGTTGATACGCTGCTTGTAGTGCAGAACCATGCTTTATCGGCTCACTTAACAATAAACCCGGTTTGATAACATTGTCGTCTACCTGAAAAAATTCGTGAGGCCATTCGTCCAGCGGTTTTTGTTGATTAATCAAATCGGTAATCCGGTCGATTCGAGGGCGATCCAGGCGTGTTAAGGCATAACCATTAACCAGGCCGGCCGGACCCTGATCACACATGCCGGTACAGGAGGTATTATCCAGACTGACTACACCATCTTGCCGGACTTCGCCAACCGCCACATTCAATTTTTCAGACAAATAATTGATGATACTTTGCTTGCCCAGCATGTGATCGGTGATGGAATCACTGATATAAAGTTCGTATTGTCCACGGGGCGTCAGGTGAAAAAAGCTGTAGAATTCAACAACATTAATAATATGTGTGCGGGATATGTTTAATAACTCGGCTATCTGTTCTATCGCTTGTTCAGGAATGTAATGATAGCGTGATTGAACCCCTCTTAGAATGTGCAACAAATGCGTTGCCTGATAGCGATGTGTTTCCGCGAGATCCTGAATAAATTGTTTCATTGTAATTCCTTAACCTGATCTTTATGAATACTTGCTGATGCAATTATAAAGGATTACTCACCCAAGCCTTCGTCATTAATAGTAAAAACACTTTCTATATCAGCGCAATAATGATCTTGAGTAATTGCTCTATATTTGCCATGCCTACATGGAGATGTTGTTCAATTTCTGCCATGGTGATTTCACCGTCTGTTTTGCCCGCCGCCCAGTTGGCAATTACAGAAAGGGCGGCATAATCCATACCGAGTTCTTTGGCCAGTGCGGCTTCCGGCATACCTGTCATGCCTACGACATCGCAACCGTCTCTTTCCATACGTTTGATTTCTGCGGCAGTTTCCAGGCGAGGACCCTGAGCGCAGCCATAAGTGCCTATTGGGCTGATGTTAATATTGGCTTTGGCGGCGGCGCTAATTAAAGCGGAACGCAGTTTTTGACTGTAGGGATAAGTAAAATCTATATGCGTGACGGGAGTGTTTTCATCTTCAAAAAAAGTATGGTTGCGGCCATAGCTGTAATCAATAATCTGATCGGGAATGGCAATATGCGCAGGAACCATTTCCTCGGTAATACCGCCCACAGCGGCAACCGCAATGATCTGTTCAACACCCAGTTGTTTAAGCCCCCAGATATTGGCGCGATAATTTATTTTGTGTGGCGCAATAGTGTGGGGATTGCCATGTCTGGCCAGAAATATGACTTCTTTTTGGTTAAGTTCACCGGTAATGAAGTCAGCTGAAGGCGAGCCATAAGGTGTAGTGAGTTTGTCATGTTTGATAATGGTTAAATCACTAAGCTGGGTGAGGCCTGTGCCGCCAATAATTGCTAGCTTGGTCATTATGTTGTCTCTTTGTCGTATTCTTTGCAGGCATAAATGCCGGATGCGTTGCGTAAATAACCTTTGTAATCCATGCCGTAACCGAACAAATAACGGTTTTCTACTTCCAGCCCAATAAAATCAGCGGTTATAGGTTTTTCATGGTCCAGGATTTTATCCACCAATACGGCGCTGTAAACGGATGTCGCGCCCTGTTCCAGGCAATATTGATGGATCGCCGCCAGGGTCAAGCCTTCATCCAGTATGTCGTCAATGATTAGCACGGTCCGGTTTTTAAGGGGCTCTCCGGGCTTAAGCACCCATTCGATGCTGCCTCCCGAGGTCTGGTTTTGATAGCGGCTTGCGTTAATGGCATCTATGGTCAGCGGGATGCTTAAGCGCGTTATCAATTTACCAGCAACAACTATGCCGCCATTCATGACACAGAGTAATAACGGGTTACGATCAGCCAACAAGACGTTAATTTGTTCGGCCATTTTGTCCAGAGCGGCCTCTACTTCCTTTTCGTTGTAGAGCAAATCGGCAGTTGCCTGAATGTGCTTGATTTCTTTAAGCATAGTTTTGAGTGAATTGATTGATAAGATTGGAAGTTTGTTGCCATTTTCCAGTATTCAATAATTGTTCCCGGTTCATAAACGGTTTGCCTTGCATCCGCTAGAAGCCGTTGTTCTCTGAGTGGGATCTTGCGTGATGGGCAATGCTTCAAGAACTTGTTCGGCCGCAACCGGATTATTACAGACCAGTAACATATCACACCCGGCTTGTTGCGCCATTCTGGCGCGTTCAGGAAAATCACCCACCGATGCTGCACCATTCATGCTCAAATCGTCACTGAAAACGGTGCCGTTAAAGTTTAATTCCCGGCGTAAAATCTGTTGTATCCAGAAAGATGAAAAACCGGCCGGATTAGCATCAATGTTTGGATAAACAACATGCGCCGGCATAATGCCTTCCAGTCCCTCTGCTATAAGCCGCTTAAAGGGCAACAGGTCTTTTGCCCGAATACTATCCAGATCTCGTTCGTCTATGGGCAACGTCAGGTGTGAATCCAGCGCTACCGCACCATGTCCGGGAAAGTGTTTGCCAGTCGCCGCCATACCCGCTGTATTCATACCTTTTCTAAATAAACTTGCAAGGTGTGTTGCCAGTTCGGGATCGGTAGAAAATGAGCGATTACCGATAATCTGACTAATACCGCAATCAATATCCAGGACTGGCGCAAAACTGAAATCAACGCCGACCGCCAATAATTCCACCGCCATTAACCAACCAGCGGATTCGGCCAGTTCCGGGGCTTGAGTATAGCTGGACGCAGGAGGCAAACGGGTAAAACCGTTTTGAAAGCGCTGCACTCTGCCGCCTTCCTGATCCACGGCAATCAGAATATCGCCATCACGCGCCGCACGAATGCTGTTAATCAGTTCGGTGACTTGTTCAGGATTTTGATAATTGCGTGAAAAAAGGATAATCGCTCCGGTGTTGGGATGGTTTATCTTTTCCTGTTCGTGCTGCGTCAGGGTTAAACCTTCGACATCGAGCATAACTGGGCCGATAGGATAGTGGTTTGTCATTGTTTAGAGTTGGGTTGGTGTGATGATGTTAGCGTTTGAGGGCTACAAACATATCGCCTACGAGGCTATGTTGAAATCATACAGCTCCATAGGAGCAAGATGTTTTAGATTAAAAAAATGCCTTAAGGACCAGCGACAAGACGCCTGCTAGTAGAACGCCCATCATCCACTTGAGCACGGCAAGATCGGTAAGGATAGGAGGCAGCTTAATATCAAGATAGGTTTTAGTAACCAGCTCATCTTGCGCTTCAGTAATAACCCGTACCACAATGCTTCGGCTTGTTCCTGATGAATGCCGACGGCCTTAAGCTTATCAACAAGTTTAAGGGTATTAAAAGTAATCGTAGTCATAAAATCATCCCCATAAATAATGCCTAAACTATACATCTTTCGCTGAATGTCCTGTAGAAAAGTTTTTCTGATTTTAGAACGTGTTTTAAAAGTTCTGCTAAAAGTTAGGAATTACACAGCTCAGACAAACTTTTAAAACACGCTCCTAGAACTGACCAGCATCCAGCTGAGTGGAGTTTGTTGCTGCGTCCACAACTTCATTGAAAAAAAGAATCCTCGTCGCTATCGTTTTCCAACTCTAGGGATTCCCCGGGAATCCTTTTTTCCTCCATTACCCATTCACCCAAGTCTATTAATTTACAACGTTCACAGCAAAAAGGTTTAAATTCCTGTTCAGGTGTCCAGGGAACAGGACGTTGACAAGTAGGACATTTTACAAGGAGTGGTTTGCCGGGGGATGACATTAGAATAAGCAGCAGGTTAAAGCAAAAGGAATATCATCGGTGCTCTGTGCCTGGCGTTTGTCATCAGCAGATGGCTCCATAAACCGGATGGTGCAACGGTGTTTACCGCCACTGATTTCGGCAAAGCAGGGCAGCGACTTATCCAGGCTTACCTTGATAAGTTGGAAAGGCTGGCTTCGATCCAGAGAAATCTGGAAAAAGCCCGCAACAGCTACTTCTTGACTGGCTGATCGACTGTTGCGTATAAAATTAAGAATAAAATCGATTGCTGTATGGATGTCGATAAACGGACTGCTCCAGTGTTGCAAGTCTTTTAATCGGATGGATTCATCCTGTTCCAGCCAATAATGATATTCAGGTAAATCAAAAGAGCAAGTGCCTCCGGGGATAGAACTGCGCTGGGCAATGCTTTGAAATAAGTCGCTCTCCATAATATTGATACCAATTTTTCCGGTGACAGCATAAAGCTTTTTACTGATTTGGGCGAGTTCATCCAGGATGTTTTGCAGTTTTTCACTATCAACACCTTCGCTGTTAGCGATTTTGCTCAGCACTGATGCTTGACGATCAAGTTCTTTCAGAATTTCCGATTTTAGATCGTTGCGTCTGAAAATTGACATGATATCAAGCAGAACGGTAATTGCAGCGCGTTTGTCGGCAACGGTTTCTCCGGCTGAAAAATGGATAAATTGTTGGAATAGTTGTTCGAGTCTTATGAAAACACGGATTCGTTCATTGAGTGGGAATTCATAAGTAATAGTGTTATTCACAGACGAGTTTATCCTGGCAAGTGCTTAATGAAAGATACAAATTGTGCAGTTTTTTGACCTCTTCTGCAAGTCTGTCGTTGGTTTCAGAGTTATCAATGAGATCATCGGCATGTTCTTTTCTGAAGGCGCGTGATACCTGACTGTCGATAATGGATTGTATTCTTTCCATAGTCATATTATCTCTCTTACGCACGCGTTCAATCTGTGTCTCGACAGGGCAGTCGACAACAAGTATTCGATCTACAAAACGGGTCATATTTGTTTCAAATAACAAAGGGATACAAATAATGCAGTAGGGGCTGTTCAACTGCTTAAGTTTTTCTTGTATGGATTGATATACCAAAGGATGGAGAATGGATTCCAGTCTTTGCTTTTGTTTGGGATCGGAAAAAATGAGTTCCCTGAGCATTTGTCTATTTAACGAGCCGTCAGGGTTAAATGCGTCCGAGCCAAATTCCTGCCGTATTCTTACGAGTGCCGGTTGTCCGATAGCAACCAGTTGATGGGCTATTCTATCAGCATCAATAACCGGTATTTTTAATTGTTCGAAAACCTTGGCAACCGTGGTCTTGCCACAGCCTATGCCACCGGTGAGGCCAATTTTCAACACGGATTTACAAACCTGCTGTAGATAAATAAAACTGATTGAGATCATTGCCCCAGAGTAGGGCTATCCATCCTGCGGCTGCCAAATAGGGGCCAAAAGGAATGGGAACATTGTGATCGCGCTTAACAATAATAATCATGGATAGTCCTATGATTGCGCCGACCAGCGATGATAATAAAATAATAACAGGCAAGTACTGCCAACCCAGCCAGGCGCCGAATAAAGCCAGCAATTTAAAATCACCATAGCCCATGCCTTCCTTGCCGGTTGTCAATTTAAACAAATGATAAACAGTCCAAAGAATTAAGTAGCCGGCAATCGCTCCGATAATGCTGGCGTGCGTATCTGTAAAGAATCTAAACAGGCTTAAAAACAAGCCCAGCCAAAGTACGGGAAGGGTTATGCTGTCGGGTAATAACTGGTGGTCGATATCAATAAAGCTTAGCGCAATCAGTGACCAGGTCAGTATCAGAGCAAAAACGGTTTGCGGCGTGTAGCCAAAATGCCACGCTACAATGGCGGAGGCTATTGCAGTGAATGCTTCTATAATCGGATAACGCGATGAAATTGGGTTGTTGCATATTGCACACTGACCTTTTAAAAAAAGGTAGCTAATGACCGGTATATTTTGGTAGGGTTTGATGGGCGTCTTGCAACTGGGGCAGCGGGATAAGGGCAAAACCAGATTGAAGGGCTCTTCCGGGGATGCTGTTTCCGTTGAGTCGATTTGCAGATACTCGGTGCATTCCCGGCGCCAGTTTCGTTGCATCATTATCGGTAGTCGATAAATAACAACATTGAGAAAGCTGCCTACCAGTAAACCAATAAGGCACGCCAAAGCGGTAAGCAAATAGGGCAAATTTAATAGAATGCCTAGCTGTTGAATCATTATATTTTTGAAAAAGTTGGTTGGCCTGTGTAATACCTGGTTTGTGAGCCGATGCGTGCAATAGATTCAATCAATCAAGAAGGGTAAGCAAGATAGATTAATCAACCACGAAGCCTGTCTCTTCGACTGGGCTCAGGACAAGCATCCCTGATGCGTAACGGCTTTTCCCAGGTTTAGCTAATAGCCGCGCCCATTTTGAAAATGGGTAAATACATGGCGACGATTAAGCCGCCAATCAGAATACCTAAAATAACCATAATAATCGGTTCCATCAAGCTACTTAAATTATCGACGAGATTGTCAACTTCTTCTTCGTAAAAATCAGCTACTTTAGCCAGCATTGCATCCATGGAGCCGGATTCTTCGCCTATAGCGACCATCTGTTGCACCATGTGTGGAAAAAGTTTAGTCTGCTGCATGGCAGCTTGCAGTCTTTGGCCAGTTGCTACTTCTTCTCGCATTTTCAAAACAGCTTCGGCGTAGATAATATTGCCACAAGCCCCGGCAACTGATTGCAACGCATCTACCAGAGGAACGCCGGCAGCGGACATCGTTGATAAAGTTCTGGCAAAACGGGCAATCGCGGACTTGTTTAAAATCAGACCGACCACAGGTACTTTTAGTAAAGTTTTATCCAGAAAGTGATTAAATGGTCGCGAACGTTTTTTGAAATAGCCAAATACATAAATAGCAAGAGTAATGATGCCAAGAACAATCCACCACCATTCTTTGAGCCATTCAGACATATTGACAACCATTCGAGTGAAAGCCGGTAAATCCGCGCCAAAACTCTTGAACATGTCTTCAAATACAGGTACTACAAACAACAGAAGAATGGCGGTGACAATAAAAGCTACAACAATTACCGCGATAGGGTAGGTTAGAGCCTTTTTGATTTTCTTCTTCATGGACTCGGTTTTTTCTTTGTAAGTCGCGATCTTATCCAGCAGTGTTTCCAATACCCCTGCGTGTTCGCCCGCTTCAACCAGATTACAGAATAATTCATCAAAATACAGTGGTTTTTTCTTCAGCGCCTCGGCCAAAGTGTCACCGCCTTCAATATCCGCCTTTATGCTCAGCAGCATAATCTGCATACTTGGATTTTCATGGCCTTTGCCGATAATATCGAATGCTTGTACCAAGGGTACGCCTGCGCTAAGCATGGTGGCTAATTGCCTGGAGAAAATCGCTATATCACCGGGCGTGATAGCTTTGACCCTTGGGCTGAACAACGGTTTGGATTTTTTTCTAATTTTAGTGACACGATAACCCTGTCGTCTTAATTCAGTTCGCGCTATCATTTCACTTTTAGCGGGGATAACCCCGTTGATTTTTTTTCTGTTTTTGTCTACACCTTCCCATATAAAATCAAGTTGTTCAGTTTGGTCTGCCATTTTTATTCCTTGGTTATCCGGTCAATCTCTTCCAGGCTGGTAATGCCTAGGCGAACTTTGTTTAATCCTGATGCACGTAAGTCGTTAATGCCCTCAGACTTGGCTAGGTCAGCCAGTTGCATGGCATTACCGCCTTCCAGTATCAGTGCACGCATTCTTTCACTCAGCGTCATTACTTGATAAATGCCGACCCGGCCTTTATAGCCATTGGTGCAATGCTCACAGTCCGCCGGTTTAAATATGTTAAGTGTTTTCAACTCGTCTTCTTTAAAACCTGCGGATATAAGGATGTTATCAGGAAAATTAGCCGGGGTTTTGCAATGTTCACATAAACGCCGCGCCAAGCGCTGAGCCATAATCAAATTAACGGCAGAGACAATGTTGAAGGGTTCAATACCCATTTGCATGAGCCGGTTTAATGTTTGCGGGGCATCATTGGTGTGTAATGTTGATAACACCAAGTGACCTGTTTGAGCGGCTTTAACGGCGATTTCCGCAGTTTCCAAATCACGAATCTCACCCACCATAATAATGTCAGGATCCTGGCGCAAGAAAGCCCGTAAGGCGTTAGCAAACGTCAATCCTGCTTTAACATTCATATTGACCTGATTGATACCTTCCACGGTGATTTCAACAGGATCCTCAGCAGTGGAAATATTGCGTTCGACACTATTAAGTATGTTTAGGCCGGTATATAGAGTAACCGTTTTACCGCTACCTGTAGGACCTGTCACCAAAACCATGCCATAGGGCTTGTTAATAGCCTGGAGGAAAAGCTTTTCTTGCTCCGGTTCAAAGCCCAGTTTTTCGATGCCAATTTGAGCGCTGGTTGGGTCTAAAATACGTAGAACGACTTTTTCACCAAACAGCGTTGGACAAGTATTCACACGAAAATCAATGGCGCGGTGCCTGGATAGGATCATTTTTATACGACCATCCTGCGGTACCCGGCGTTCCGCAATATCCATTTTAGCCATTACTTTGATTCTGGATATGATTCTGTTTGCGATATTGGCCGGTGGACTAGCCACCTGATAAAGTATGCCGTCCGCTCTGAAACGAATGCGAAAGTTTTTTTCATAAGGCTCCATGTGTATATCCGAAGCCCCT
The DNA here is from genome assembly GCA_963849195.1 of uncultured Gammaproteobacteria bacterium. GTDB lineage: Bacteria > Pseudomonadota > Gammaproteobacteria > Methylococcales > Methylomonadaceae > Methylobacter_C. The sequence continues at coordinate 208,916 of CAWKGQ010000014.1, read as the reverse complement.
TTTTTGATGGAATCCAGCAGGATTTTATTGACAAAGCGGACAATCGGCGCGTCATCAATTTCTATGTTGATATCGGTTTTACCGATGTCTTCATCACCTCCGCTAATGTCAAGATTCTCAAGATCTTCATCAAGAAGATCGCTCATTGACGTATCAACGGCTTCCAGGGAAGCTTCAATGGCCTTGGTCAGCTTGTTTTCTTCAACCAGAATGGTTTCCGGATGAAGCCGGCTTTGAAACTTGATTTCATCCAACGCCAGAAGGTTGGTTGGATCAGACAGGGCAATAAATAGCGTTTTGCCCCGGCTAAAAAGGGGCAGTGCCCGGTGTTTACGTATCAGTTTTTCGTTGATCAAATTTATTGGGAGGCTACGGAAATCAATGGCATCCAGATCAAAAAAAGGCACACCATATTCAATTGAAGCTTTTGCGGCGACAGCTTTACTGTCAACAAGATTGTTGGCAACAAGGTAACTTAATAACGGGGTTTTCTTTTTTTGTGCTTCCTGGCTATGAATTTTGGCGTCGTTTTCAGTTAGCAGACCATCCTGGATCAAGTACTTTGTAAAACCACTAAATTGAATATCTGTTGGTGCGGTAGCCATGTGATAATTACTTGGTTAGTTGTATAAAAATAAGGCGCAAGGTACAAGATTAAAACAGTTCATTATACTTTGAACAGCCATATTTGCGGATAACCAAAATATAAAATACAGCCCGTATGGAGCTTAGCATAATTTGGGAAGATCTACTTGTCTCATCCTGGTAAATGACTATCTCCAGCAAAACTTGTCCTGTCGAAATATAATGCTGTATTTTATACATACTACTTCATCCTTGAAATAGTAGCAGTTACTTACCACAAAGGAGGGGGGCATGGTGAATCAATGCATTGGGATAGCTTATCCGAGGAGCTGATGATTTTCCTCTGTGGTTAGTTAATTACGTTTTTAGGTTAATTCATAGAGCCTGAATTTTGGCTTGTTGCTGTTCAAGGTTGTTAAGCGTTGAGCGTAAATCAACCAGTTTGGCTTTTTCTTTATCAATAACCTCTGGTGGAGCTTTATCAATAAAGGTGGGATTGCTTAATTTGCCTTCAACTCTTGGCAGATCGTTTTTGATTTTTTGTATTTCTTTTTCCAATCGCGCCAATTCAGATTCTTTGTCTATCAGGCCAGCCATTGGAATCAGGATTTTCATCTCGCCGACCAATGCAATCGCTGATTCAGGTGTTGTGTCTTCACTATTTAACCAGGTTATTGACTCCAGGCGTCCCAGCTTTTGTATATAAACCGTGTTGGTAGTTAAATAATTTTGGTCAGTCGCGGAACCATTTTGTAGTAAAACAGGCAAGAGCTTACCTGGAGCAATATTCATTTCACCACGAATACGGCGTACACCTAGGATAAAGTTCATTACCCAGTTGGTTTGGGCGACAGCATTGTTATCAATCCCGGTTTCATCCGTTATAGGATAAGGCTGTAGCATGATGGTGCCGGCATGAATACCCGCCAACGGCGCAACACGTTGCCAGATTTCTTCGGTAATAAATGGCATAATAGGATGTGCCAGACGCAGGATGGCCTCCAAAACCGTCAACAGCGTTTTGCGTGTACCACGTTGAAGGGCGGCATCATCAGATTGTAGCGATATTTTCGCAAGTTCCAGATACCAGTCGCAGTATTCATTCCAGGTAAATTCATAAATCGCTTGCGCCGCTAGATCAAAACGGTAATTATCAATAGCGTTGCTGGTCGTAGCTGTTACCTGATGGAGTCTGGAAATAATCCAGCGATCAACTTGCGTATACGCACAAGGCGCATCGGATAAACCGTTATCCTGTTCTTCGGTATTCATCAGCACATAACGCGCGGCATTCCAGAGCTTGTTACAGAAGTTGCGATAACCTTCCGTGCGAGCAAGGTCAAAGCGAATATCCCGGCCCGTCGATGCCAAAGAGGCAAAGGTGAACCTCAAGGCATCCGTGCCGTAAGATTGAATGCCGTCCGGAAAATCCTTGCGCGTGGCTTGCTCGATTTTTTTGGCTAAATGCGGCTGCATCATGCCGGCTGTCCGTTTTTCTACCAGCGCATCCAGCTCAATACCATCAATTATATCAATCGGATCAAGTACATTACCTTTGGATTTGGACATTTTCTGGCCTTCAGCGTCACGTACCAAACCGTGGATATACACCTCTTTAAACGGTACCTCGCCCTGAAATTTCAGCCCCATCATGATCATCCGGGCCACCCAGAAGAAAATAATGTCAAAGCCCGTTACCAGCACGCTGGTTGGGTAATGTTTAGCCAGTTCCTCGGTGTTTTCCGGCCAGCCCAGCGTAGAAAAAGGCCATAATGCTGATGAAAACCAGGTATCCAGGACATCTTCATCCTGTTTAAGCGGATAGTTGGCGGGTAAATTGTGTTGGTTGCGGACGGCCTGCTCGGAACGTGCCACATAAATATTGCCTTTGTCGTCATACCATGCCGGGATGCGATGACCCCACCAGATTTGCCGGGAAATGCACCAGTCCTGAATATTACGCATCCAGTCAAAATATGTATTTTTCCAGTTGTCGGGGACAAATTTAATATCGCCGTTTTCGACGGCGGCAATCGCAGGTTCAGCCAGCGGCGCAACTTTGACGTACCACTGATCAGTCAGTAACGGTTCAATGACGCTGTGAGTGCGATCGCCGCGTGGGACCATCAATTTATGGTCGACGATTTTTTCCAGTAAACCGGCTGCTTCGAGATCGGCGATTATCTGCTTACGAGCATCAAAACGATCAAGGCCACTGTATTTTGTTGGGATCAGGTTATTTTCATCAGCATCATTGCTGCGTATAGTCGCATCAACAGTAAAAATGTTAACCAAGCCGCCATGAGGTAAATCCTGCATAACAGAAGTATTGCGGTGACGCGTCCATACTTCATAATCATTAAAATCATGAGCGGGAGTAATTTTGACGCAGCCCGTGCCAAACTCAGGATCGACATATTCATCGGCAATAATCGGAATCCGGCGCCCGGTTAACGGCAGTTCCACTAATTCGCCCAGCAGATGTTTATAGCGGTCGTCATTGGGATGTATCGCTACAGCAGCGTCGCCCAGCATGGTTTCCGGGCGGGTTGTCGCAACAATCAAATTTCCTTGTCCATTCGATAAAGGATAACGCAAATGCCACATTGAGCCGTTTTCTTCTTCTGAAAGTACTTCCAGGTCCGATACGGCGGTATGCAGAACAGGATCCCAGTTAACCAAACGCTTGCCCCGATAAATCAAGCCTTCTTCATAAAGCCGGATAAACACTTCCTGAACAGCATCGGACATGCCCTCATCCATTGTGAACCGTTCTCTGTTCCAGTCCAGAGAAGAGCCCATGCGCCGCAGCTGGCGGGTAATCGTACCGCCCGATTCTTCTTTCCATTGCCAAACTTTTTCAAGGAATTTTTCCCGCCCATAATCGTGACGGGTCTTCCCTTCAGCATTACATAGCCGCTCTACCACCATTTGCGTGGCAATACCGGCATGGTCAGTGCCGGCTTGCCATAAAGTGCTATAGCCTTTCATCCGGTGATAGCGGGTGAGGGCATCCATGATGGTATCCTGAAACGCATGACCCATGTGCAAACTGCCCGTGACGTTGGGTGGTGGGATCATGATGCAGTAGGATTCACCTTCCTGTTTGGCCGCAAAGTAACCTTTTTCCTCCCAGGTTTGATACCAGCGTTGTTCAATTGAATGTGGGGCGTATGTTTTTTCCATGAATAGGCGTTATATATTTGTGAAAAGTTATAAAAGGTGCAAGTTTAAAGATTATTAAAACCTTCATTTTATTGCCCTATCTTATGAGTAGATATATTTATACCTGACTGTTGATATTGCCTGTAGCGATTTCTGCCGAGTTCCTTGGTGGCTTCGTTATTATCCAATATTTCAAGGATACGCTCGATTTTGTCGAATTTTTCGGGGCAATGCGAAGACAGATTGATGACTGCTTTTTGCCAATTCCCAGGCGCATTAAGTGAGCTAATCAAGGTGACATGTTCAATGTCGGGCAGCTCGCCAGTGTATATCTGGTGCGGAATAAAACTGCCTGCTCTAAAAGTCCAGAGCAGGTCGTCCAGATGCCTGCTTTGTTCTATAGAGTCAGTGAGTACATAGCAAACACTACCGCTACGATACGCTTTCTCTATGAGTTTGCAGGCAAACAGATATCTATCCTGCAGTGATTCTGACGGCAGGATATAAAAGCTGACTTCAGCCATGCGCCCGGTTAATGAGATATTGGCTTAATAAGGGGACCGGGCGACCTGTAGCGCCCTTGGTTGGGCCAGTCCGCCACGCCGTACCGGCAATATCGAGATGCGCCCAGTGAAAGTTTTCGGCAAACTGTGAGAGAAAACAGGCAGCAGTAATTGTACCCGCATCTTTTCCACCGACATTTGCCAGGTCGGCAAAATTGGACTTCAGTTGTTCCTGATATTCTTCCCACAAAGGCAAACGCCACAGGCTATCATTGGCAGTTTCACTGGCAGCCAGTAAGTCATTACATAAAGCGTCATTATTGCCGAGTAAACCGCTGGGTACGCGGCCTAATGCCACCAGGCAAGCGCCGGTCAGGGTTGCCATGTCTATTACGACATCGGGGTTATATCTTTCCGCATAAGTTAACGTGTCGCAAAGCAGCAAGCGGCCTTCAGCGTCAGTGTTTAAAACTTCGATGGTTTTGCCGGACATGCTGGTTAAAATATCGCCCGGTTTATTGGCATCACCATCAGGCATGTTTTCTGATGAGGGAATCAAACCGATAATATTCAATGGCAACTGCATTTGTGCAACGGCCAGCAAGGTACCCAGAACTGTTGCGCCGCCGCACATATCGTATTTCATCTCATCCATGCCGGGCGCCTGTTTTAATGAAATACCACCGGCATCAAAGGTGAGGCCTTTGCCGATTAATACGATGGGTTTGCCGTTTTTTTCGCCGCCTCGATAGTCCAGCGTGATCAATTTGGCGGGTTGCCGGCTGCCGCGTGAAACCGATAACAAAGCCCCCATGCCCAGTTTTTCCATGTCGGATTCTTCAAGGATGCTAATGTCGAGACTGGGATATTTTTTGCCTAGTTCCAGCGCTTGCGCGGCAAGGTAAGCCGGTGTACAGATATTGCCGGGCAAATCGGCTAACAGTTTGGTCAGGTTTATCCCGTCGGCAATAGCCTTGCCTTGGATTAGCCCTGTTTGTGCAAGTTCAAATTCAGCTTCGGGTGCGGTAATGCTGATTTTTTCAACCTTGCTGTCGGTTTCTTTATTGGATTTGCAAGCTGTGAATTGATATACAGCATCGTTAAAAACTTCGACGATTTGCCGAGTTTTCCATTGCCGGTCACCCCCGATAACGTCACACTCCGCCATGCTACAGACGACCGATTTTATTTGAGTTTTTTTCAGACTGTTAATGGCGGCAAAGAGCGCTTTTCTGTAATTTTTGCCCGACAAAGGCTTATTTTCGCCCAGACCGACTAATAAGATGCGTTCAATAGAACTGTCAGGAATGGCGTTTATTAGCACAGTTTCGCCATTTTTTCCGCTAATGTCACCACGGTCAAGGATTTTATTAATAAGTCCCTGAGTACTATGGTTGATCAAGCTTGCAGACGCACTGAGTTGCTGATCCTGGTAAACACCAACAATAAGACAATCACATTGCAATGTTTCTAATGGCGCGGTTTCTATAGCATAATCCATAACTTAACTCATAATATTTGCTGAATAAAAAAGCTTGTCGTGATCGGGCAGAATGAGTGCCACACCAAGATGAGCTGTTAATATTGAATTATACAACCAATATCTTCGCTAAACAGCTACAGTGAGTACTTAAAATAATGAATTAAACAGCAAAGGGTAGGGCGCAGAGCCCTAATTCGGCACACATCCTACTCATTTCGCTTTAATACAAAGCATCAATAGCCAATTGCCCCAGTTGGGTATGATGCAGGATTTTTGCAAAGGGTCGCATGGTTTGTTCCGGTCCGCTTACAAAAACATACACTGGCGTACTGGTGTGCGTCCCCGTCGCCCAAACGACTTGTTGGCTGGAAGCCACAGCCTGCGCCAATAAATTCTCACGATTTTCCTTCTGATAAACAAAAAAGGCGCCATTAACCTCCATTTTTGGCACTGTTTTTTCACCGAGTGAAATATGACCAGCCTTGTAAAAGGGATTGTTTTCAGTGGTCAGTATTTTTACGGCTTGTGCTTCGGTAATCTTGAACACTGTATAGCGACTAACCAGTTCAGTTAGTTTTAAAGGCGTTTGGCGGTCTTTGGGCAGTACATCAAATCGGGCAAAAATATCGTGATAACTCAGTTGTTGGGCATACAGCTTGTCCAATACTTCAGGATTGCCGAAGTTAAAATTGGGCTGAAATAAAGTCCCATTAGCAAATTCTCCTCCCGGCAATTTATGAGGTTTTGGGATATTTTCACCGGAATAACTAAAGCCAAAGCCGCCTGTTTCATGATCCGCCGTGACTATAACAAGCGTATCCTGCCGATTGGCGGCCCAATCCAGCACGGTGTTCAGGGTATCATCGAATCTCAGCATTTCATGTAACAACAAACCGGTATCATTTCGATGAGAGGCCCAATCAATTTGCCCCGCCTCAATCATCAGAAAGAATCCCCGCTCATTGCGGTCAAGGATTTTCAGAGCTTGTGCCGACATATCTTTTAAAGTTGGTTGCACACGTTTTTTATCATTTTTAAATTGCGTTTCAATAATACCATTTTGCATCCCGGAGTCTGCAAACAGCCCCAGCGTTTTACCGCTAGCCTGTTGCAGTTGCTCGTTATTAAAAACTAAGGAATAGCCTTTTTGTTGGGCGGTGGTTAATAGATTTTTGCCGTCCTTGCGGGACGATTTAATCTCAATGCTATTGCCGATTGTGTATGCCAATTGTTGATGAATCAAAGATTTTTTGTCATTGGCTTGTTCGGGGAGCCAATAACTTAAACCGCCCGACAACATGACATCTGCTTCTGTTGCCAGTAAATCTTCCGGAATATTATTTTCCTGGCTGCGGTGAGTCTGGTGTGCGGCAAAAGCGGCGGGGGTCGCGTGAGTAATACGCGTATCAGATACCAGGCCGGTCGCTTTTCCTAAATGCCTGGCTTTTTCGATAATGTTTTCCTGGACGTTACCTTCTTTATCCAAGCCCAGCATTTCCGCGCCCGCAAACTTGCCGGTTGCCAATTGCGTGGCGGATGCCGCGGAATCTGTTACCAGGGCATCGGCCGTATAGGTCATGGAAATGCCCAGCCGTCCCTGTTCCATCATACGATCTAATGCCGTCGTGCGATTGACGATAACGCTATGCGGCGCCTGTCTGGCATAAGACAGTAATAACCCGACCTGTTGAGGTCCCATGCCATCACCAATAATCATGATGACATTTTTAACCTTGGCCTTTGTTGGCTGGGTTTTATCGAGGGTTGAGCAACTCAACAACGAAACGCTGATGAGGCAATAAGCCATAAATTTTTTCATAATCGTTCATTTTTTGTATGGATCAAGCCATTGTAGCCTAAACATTAACTGGGCTTGACGTGTCATAAAAATTTAATCTTGCTGTCATTTGATGATCATGAATTCGACACGAAACTGACACTTTTGATGATTACTGTATCCACATCTTTTATTGAATTATGTGGCTACCTAATGAAGAAAACAGATGCAGAAATATCCATCAAACCGGCTAAAAAACTGGATTGTTTTTTTGCCGACTCAGAGGCGTTAATAAAAGAAGCGCAGGCATTACGTTACCGTGTTTTTGCCATGGAAATGGGCGCAAAACTCAAAACCGAATCCGAAGGCCTGGATTATGATGAAATCGATAGCTATTGCGAACATTTGATTGTGTATGACACTGTGAATAAGAAAATAGTCGGCTACACGCGTTTGCTTAATCAATATCAGGCGAAGCGACTGGGCCGGTTTTATTCGCAGGATGAGTTCGATCTGGATCAGGTCCTGGCATTACCCGGCCGCTTTCTGGAAATAGGCCGGACGTGCGTGGATCCCGATTATCGCGGCGGCGTGGTGCTGACGACGCTGTGGTCGGCACTGGTGCAGTACGCTTTGGAAGGCGAGTTTAATTATTTACTGGGCTGTGCCAGTATCACCCCGGGCCCTAGCGGCTTTGCCGTGGATGCAGTTTATCGAAATATTGAGGCTAAAAATATTGCACCCGCTAGTCTCCAAGTCAAACCCAGCATTCCAGTGCCCGGCTCATTAAGATGCCAACGCGATGAATCGGGCATTCCGCCTTTACTCAAGGCCTATTTACGTTTCGGGGCGCTGGTTTGTGGCGAACCCTATTGGGATGAGGATTTTAACTGCATGGATTTATTTGTGTTATTGCCGCTGGATCAGTTGAAAGATCGTTACAGCAAACACTACATGAGAGGCTATATCGCCAAGGATGGTGTGTATGCCGTAAGCGTGCCGGGAGCAACGCGCGGCGCAGGCGGCTAATGAAATTGAAACTGCGGCTGCTTTATAAACTTTCCCTCATCATTCTGCTATTTAGCTATGGTTTAATCATTGCCGGCGGTGTTTTTCCAGCACTCCATTGGTTGTGTCCGGCAAACAAGGGCAGAAGTAAACGCGATGCGCTAAAAGTCCATTGGTTAAAAAGATTCAGCGCTATTGTGAATCTGCATGTCACTCAAGAAGGCGAACTGCCTGAATCGGGGACTCTGCTGGTGAGTAATCACATTTCCTGGCTGGATATTATTGTTATCGGTCAGTATTTACCCGCTTATTTTGTTGCCAAGAGCGACATTTTAAGCTGGCCGGTCATCGGTTATTTATCCAGACAGGGTGGCACTATTTTTATCCGTAGGGGCGACAAAAAGCATATTAAGGCGACTACTGAAAAGATGATCTGGGTATTAAAACAAAACAGCAATATTATTGCCTTTCCTGAAGGCACAACGACTCAGGGCGATCAGGTTCTAAGCTTTCATGCCTCTTTATTTCAACCCGCGCTATTAACCAAATCGGCCATTCAACCGGTAGCACTTCAATATCAAGGTGTGGCCAAGCAACACGCGCCTTTTATTGGTGACGATGATTTTATTCCACATTTAATTAAGATGTTGAGTCTGGATAAAATTGAAGCGCGTGTTTGTTTTATGCCTGTGATTAAAAGCTCAGGCAGGGATCGGCATTCGGTTGGGGTTGAAGCAAGAGAAATGATTTGGAAGGAAGTTTCCAGCGGTACACGGATGGATCATCAGTGTATGAAATCATCCAGATTGCAATAAGGCCGGATGGATTCAAAGAGCGGGTTACCGATGGATTAATCCGCCGCATTGCATGCGCTCCATATGGCGCCTTATGTGCGTTGTCATTTCAGCTTGTGACGATGAAAAATAACTATCACATGTAATTAAAGTTACGCCAATAGTTGTGCATGTTCACCCCACATCATCATGAAAAAAATCACCAAGCAAAGCATAACGTCAGGCATTTTCGCGTCAGTAAACCGCAACGACAACATAAAATAACGTGCTTCGTCTATAGACATACAAAATTCCCACTTTGAAAAGTCCAAATGAGGGTTCAACAGTATGACTACCATTCAATGTCTGCGATTATCTTTATGCGACAAAAAATAGCCAAGTGTGCATTTGCTTGAAGCAAAGTTAACAACTATAGTGAAGCTATGCGTTCAATCATTAAATTGCTGAGAGTAGAAGCAGCATTGAGCAATCTGACGAAGCGGAATTAAACAATTAACTAAATGTACATCCATTGTTGAAATGCTTTTAACAATGGATTTTTTTATACAATGGAGATGGGTATGTCGATTTACAAATTTAGCTCTCTTACTAATAATCAGCATCTGTTATTTTTTAATCCGGACGTTGATATCCTGAGTTTCGATTCAGCCAGTATTACGGCCAGCGCCGTGCGACTGGTTCAAAGCGGTGCCAATCTAGGTTTCACTTACGGCGGTAAAACAGTCTGGCTGGAAGCCACCGTCATCGGCGAGCTGTCGGTCGATCCCAGCGCCAACGTGACCTTTGCCAACGGCAGCGTGCTGGCGATCGGTGACGGATCTTCCTATACGCTGGCTGACTACTACGGTCAGGACTATATAGATCTTCTTTCCACCTCGACGGTGGGCAACCAGGTCTGGGGTTTGGGTGGCGCGGACATCGTGCAGACCGGCAGTGGCGCAGACTGGTTGGTCGGCAACGTCGCGCTGACTACGCTGAACCATGTGTCCCGTGTCGGCAACACCGGGTCGCCTAACAACAGCAGTAGCGTGACTATTTCCGCCGATGGCAAGTACGTGGCCTTTGCGGGCGGGTGGACCGGATTTGGGAGCACTAACGACAATGGCACTGATGTATTCGTGAAGAACATGGTTTCCGGTGCGGTGAGCGACGAGCACCGAAGTGCCGTGGGTGTCAACGGTGGTTCCGGTTCGGGGTCGCCCGTTATCTCGGCCGACGGGCGGTTTCTGGTGTTCCAAAGCAGTTCCGGCCTGGTTCCTGGCTCGCCGCCGAGCGGTACGCTCTATGTGTCCAGTGTCGGCACCAACGAAATCGAAGCCGTCTCAACGACCAACGGCGGGCTGGCCTACGCCGACCGTGCCGCCAGCAATCCCGATATTTCGGGTGATGGGCGCTACGTCGTGTTCTCCAGCACCGCGACCAACCTGGCTACGGGCAGCACCAGCGCCAACGAAGATGTTTTCTTGAAGGACTTGGTTTCCGGTGCTGTGACCCGCATTTCGACCAGTACGAGCGGCGGAGACGGGAACGGCGACAGCCAGTACGCGAAGGTTTCGGCCGATGGCCGCCTCGTCGTGTTCCAAAGCTTCGCCAGCAACCTGACTACCGGTGACACCAACAGCTACCCGGACATTTTCGTCTGGGACCGCAGCGACAGCAGCGTGACCAACATCACCAAGGATATGCCGGTCGACTCCAACCCCAACAATGGCAACTACAACCCTGACGTGGCCTTCGACGGCGGCTACGGGGGCGTGGTTGTTTTCGAGACGGGGAAAAACCTTGTGGCTGAGGACACGTCGAACGGCACCGACATCTACGCCTACAATCTGATCGATGACACGCTCCAGTTCGTGTCGTCCAAGGCCAATGGCAGCAGCGCGGGGGGATCGAGCGAGTTTGCGTCTGTCTCGGGCGACGGGCGCTTTGTAGTCTTCACGAGCACTGCAGGTACGCTGGTTGCGAACGACAGCAATGGTGGTGTCGCAGATGTGTTCGTCAAGGACCTTCATACCGGAGCTATCGCGCTGGTGTCCAAGGCGTCTGCCGGCGCGGAGGGGGGCAATGGGCCGAGCTCCCACGCGCAGATCTCGCTTGGTGGCGAGTGGATCGTGTTCGAAAGCAGCGCCACGAATCTAGCCAGCACCGATGGCAACGCTACGCTCACCGATGTGTTCCGTGTCTCCAATCCTCTGTTGAAGGACAGGCTTATCGGCGGCGCCGGCAACGACACCTACGTGCTGGCGCGTGCCGACATCGTCCAGGAGCAGGTTAACGGCGGCACAGACACGATCCAAAGCTCGATTAGCTACAGCCTCGTCGACACCGATGGTAGCGGCATGTTGGGCGGCAACGTCGAGAACCTCACGCTCACCGGTACGGCGAATCTGAACGGTACCGGCAACGCACTGAACAACGTGATCACCGGCAATGCCGGCAACAACGTGATGAACGGCGGCACCGGCATCGACACCGTCTCGTATGCGGCGGCGACAGCGGCGGTAACGGTAGGCCTTGTGCCCACCATCCCGCAGAACACCGGCGGAGCCGGCAGCGATACGATTGCCAATTTTGAGAATCTCACCGGCTCGGCCTTTGACGACTTTCTTACCGGCAACACCGGCAACAACCGCATCGATGGCGGCTTGGGCAACGACAGGCTGACCGGCGGATTTGGCAACGATACCTACGTCGTCGACGCTAGCGGCGACGTCGTTACCGAGGCCGCCGGAGCCGGCACCGACAGTGTGATCAGCACTATCACCTGGACGCTCCAGTCCACCCTCGAGAATCTGACGCTGAATGGCGCCGCAGTGATCAACGGTAGTGGCAATTCGGCGGGTAACGTACTGATCGGCAATGTGGCCGTCAACACGCTGTCCGGCAACGCAGGCAATGACACTTTAAACGGCGGTGCCGGCAACGACACGCTAAACGGCGGCACGGGCAACGACACCTACGTGGTCGATTCGACGGGCGATGTGATCGTTGAACCGGGTACAGCCGCCACCGAGATTGACAGTGTGAACTCCAGCGTAAACTGGATCCTCGGCGCTAGGCTCGAGAACCTAACGCTGATTGGCACGGGCTTGATTACTGGCGGCGGCAACACGCTGGGCAACACGATTACCGGCAATGTGGCCGTCAACACTCTGAACGGCTATGCTGGCAACGACACGCTCAACGGCGGCGGCGGTAACGATGTGCTCATCGGCAGTGCAGGCAGCGATCGGCTGACCGGCGGTACCGGAGGCGACGTATTCGTGTTCAATAGCACGGTCGGCAGCGACACAATCACCGATTTCGTTTCCGGCACCGACGACCTGCGCATCAGCCAGAGTGCTATCAAGATTGGCGATGGCGACCTGCTTGTTGAAGGAGCGCTCACGCGTGCGGCACAGGGAGGTTTCAGTACTGGCGCTGAGCTGGTGGTATTCACCACCAATCTGTCCAGCCTCAACGCCACCACCTCGGCAGCCGCCATTGGTAGTGCGACCGCGGCCTACAGCATCAACGCCCAGGCGCTATTCGCAGTAGACAACGGCACGAACAGCCAGCTATACCTATTCACCGCCGCTGACGCTAACGCCCAAGTCACGGCCGGCGAGCTGACGTTGCTGGGGACGTTGAACGGAGCTGCGAGCACTGCGGTAGGAGACTACCTGTTCGGGGCTTGAGAGCAGGGGGCCGAAACCTCGTCGGCACCGGCGGGGTGAACGGGATTCGTTTGTTGGTCGTGCGGATGCGGTGGTGAAGGGCGCAGGGGTTGTCGGTATAGCTTTTTTGCGCGCTCGTTACTTCATAAAACAGGTTTTTCTGCATATTACCCCGTTTTTTTTAACTGTTTTCGGAAAATCCTTGGGTTTTGGCTGGATCACGGAAAATAACGTGGCTGTATCGCCTGCTAAATCATGTAAATTGGAAATCGTTTTTCCGCTTCGTATTTATTGAATGTCATTTTCCAGGTGGTCCGATGGGCCCTGCATCATCGGGCACAAAACCAGCAGGCGGATTATTTGCCTCAGAGGTATTGCCTTGGCGGCCTTGCAACAGTAGGGCGCGGATGCGCTCGCCTTGCTCAATGCGAGCTTTTTCCTGTTCGGCTCGAAGTTTCTCTACCGCTTCTTTGGCTATGTCTTCCTGTCGGGTGCGCCAGCCATCGATGGTAAGCTGTGATGCCAGTGTGCCCAGAAACACGCCAATGGTGATTTGAAGGATGAGTTTCATAGCGTTATTTCTTTATCAGGGCGGTTCAAGTTTATTCAGTCTTTTACTTTGTGGTAAAAAAGCCGCTGAATTAAATCAGCGGCTTGATCATTCAGCTAGACTAATTTACCGCTGGTAAAGCTGCGGCAATCGCTGCAACCTTACCGTTGCAGGCTGGGTGTCCCCATCCACCCACGCTAACTCCGGGCATCTGCCCTGCCTGCGGAGTGATGTCGTACACGATGTTGTCAGGGCGTGAAGTATCGGTATTGACACCGGCAGTAACATGGTCCAAGTTAAGCCCATTGCGTGTACGCCAGGCAACATTGTGATCCGCGCAAGATGAATCGCCGCTGACGCCGATGGCGCCAACTAATTTTCCGGAACCATCATATAGTGCGAGACCTCCACCAAACACGTTAACCCCACCTATTTTTTTATTGGTTAAAGAGTCAAAACGAGTGCCATAAAATATCGATGGGCCCTTATAAGCAGCAGTGGTGTCAACAGGATTGCTATGTTGTAGGCCATATAGGCTGCCACCGGGCTGGGTGGCTGTGTAGAGGTTGGCTGTGGAAAGTGCCAGGCCGGGAAGACTGAACGCATTGGCCGTATTGGCTTTTTGGGCTGATATGACACGACTGCCGGGCCACTGATCCCCCCGATTGTTGCCAGTAAATGCCACGGCACAAACAATGCCATCTCTATCGACAATGGTGCCCCACATATGTAAACCGAAACCACCATTAGATTGAGCTTGTGCCGCAATCAAGGCAGTTTTGAGTTCTTCATGTTTGGGCAAGTCTTTGCAAGCAGCTAATGCTATGTTAGAGGTAACTGCGAAAGAAGCGGTAAGTGCCAAAATAACAATTTTTTTTTTCATTTTTTAGTTTCTCTGATGTTTGAAGTTAAGTTTAAGCCCTATGCAGAACCTAAACTTAGTAGTCCGGTTTTCTACATTTTCAATGCGTCGTTCACAAGAAAAATAAAGCTACCTTTGCATTTGTTTATCTCGGTTCGCAATGCCTGGCCATGTATTGACACTGATTAGTGGAATTTAAAATCAGGATCAACGGAAGTGGATTCTAACTATTTGTATTTATTTGTCCACAGTTCTTTAACAGGTTTGGTACAAAGCCATTCTGGCGAACAAACATGGCTGTTTGTTTGCACTTTTCTGTATGCAATTCTGCTTCTTATATGATTTTAATGATCAACCCCAGCTTCATCAAACGTGGCCATTTCATTCAAAAATACGACCGCCGATTGCAGCAGCGGATAAGCCAGGGCAATACCTGAGCCTTCACCCAAGCGTAAGTCCAGATTTAACAATGGTCTGGCGTTAAATTGATCCAATAAAGCTTGATGCCCCTGTTCGCTGGAAACATGGCTAAACACGCAATAATCGAGCGCTTGCGGATACAGTTTGCTGGCGACTAACAAAGCAGTGCCGGCAATAAAGCCATCGACCATAATCAGCATTCCTAATTCGGCGGCTTTAAGATACGCACCTGCCATCATGGCGATTTCAAAACCGCCAAAGGTGGCTAATACATCCAAAGGCTCGGTGATGTTTTTATGTTGGTTTAACGCCTGCTGCAATACGGCTAGTTTATTCTGTAACTGATCATCGTTTAGTCCCGTGCCACGGCCGACGCATTGCGCTAATGGCACAGCGGTCAAACAGTGCATCAACAACGCAGCGGATGAGGTATTGCCGATACCCATTTCACCAAAACCTATGCAGTTACAGCCGTTATTGTGCTGCTGTAATACCAGTTCTGCTCCGGCTTGTAGCGCTTTAGTACAGTCTTCGGTGGTCATTGCCGAATGCTTTAAAAAGTTAAGAGTCCCTTTGCCGATTTTTGCATCAATCAGTCTGGGGTGACTGGACAAATCAGCATTTACACCGGCATCAACAATCAGTAATTCCAGCTTGTGTTGCCGGGCAAAAACGCTGATCGCCGCGCCTTCTGACAAAAAATTGGCGACCATTTGCGCGGTAACGGTTTGCGGATATGCACTCACTCCAGACGCAACAATGCCATGATCACCGGCAAAAACGATGATGCAGGGGTTGTTTAAACTGGGTGTCAGGGTGTTTTGACACAATCCGATTTGTAAGGCTAGGGATTCCAGTTGACCTAATGCCCCCAAAGGCTTGGTTTTCTGGTCTATTTTAGCTTGTAACGTAGGAGCAAGTGTTTCAGAACGCGGACAAATAACAAAATCTAGCGGCACGGCGTATCCCAGGCATTTTCAAATAACAAGGTATTAAGGTCCTTACGATTTTCCCATTGTTCCTGTTCCAGCATCGGTTTAGCGTAAAATTTATCGATATGACCCAAGCAAAGAATAGCTACGGGCTGACTGTCTTCGGGCATATTTAACAGATTTTTCAAGGTTTCCGGCTCAAACATGGATACCCAGCCCAAACCTAAGCCTTCAGCGCGTGCTGCCAGCCACATATTTTGTATGGCGCAGGCCAGAGACGCCAGATCCATTTCCGGCATGGTGCGGCGGCCAAAAACATACTGTTCCCGTTGTTCACACAAAGCCGCGACCAACAAGACTCCACATTCCAATATGCCTTCCACTTTCAGCTTCATAAACTCGTCCTCACGCTCTGTTTAATGTCTTTGCAGTCAGGATTCGTTCCTGTTCAACAAAACCATGAATAGCTCTGCGCAAGTCCGGACAGCTAATACGAACAAACCGCCACGGCTGCATAAAACCAACACTGGGCGCATGATGAGCGGCATCAAGCAAGCGGGTTAAAGTTTCGGGATCGATGGGATCGGATAAAAAATGGCGCATATCCCGACGTTCATAAATGACACGGTAGACGGCGGCACAGTCTGCGTCAGAGTAACGATTTTGGGTCATTGTATTAAGGGTATTCAGCAAACTGCTCAGAACGTGATCCATTCACAGGTATAGGCATGGCGCATCCTATAGATTATACGGATGAATCGCCTCAAAACCATGTACTTTGGCTTTGGTAGTGAAAACGGGTGGTGACCAGCATTGCTGTTCCTGTCCCTGTCCCGCAATAAAGCCAGCCAGCCAGTATGCCTGGCTGCGAATCGGTAAAATGAAGGCGTAAAGCTTACCGTTAGGTAATTCTGCTACATCGCCCAAGGCATAAATGGCTTCATCGGAGGTCTGCATACACTGATTGACTTTGATGCCTCGGCCTACTTCCAGACCTGCAAGTTCAGCTAATTCGATACGGGGTTTAAAGCCGCAAGCACACAATCAATGCATCAAATTCCGTAGTCACACCGGTTTTTACGCAAACTTTATCATCCTGTTTGGAAAATCCCTTTACGTCCTGATTTAACAACACTTTCACGCCCGATTTTTGTAACACTTCAAGCAACAAAGCAGAATCTTCGGCAACCAACTGACGCTCCATTAATCGATCCATCGCATGGAACAAAGTCACATTATCACCGGAAACAGCTAAATCGGATGCGACTTCACAACCGATTAAGCCGCCTCCGATAATCGCCCAATCAGGCTTCCGGTTTTGATTGGTAAGCCCTAGACGAAACTTGCGCAGAGTTTTTAAATCAACCAGACTGTTCAAGCAGAAAAACAGCTCATTATAGGGTCTAAACGGTGGCGGGATAAAAGCGGAAGAGCCTGTCGCAATTATCAACTTGTCGTAATCCAGTGATTTTTCCTGGCATGAACCCGTGATGGCGACCGTTTTATCACTTCGATTGATGGCCGTTATCTCGGCGCCGCTTATAATATTGATGCCGTTGGCTCGCATTTTATCGAACGTCTTCAGAATAATGGACTGTTCAATATCGTTTTTGCTAAAGCCGCGGGAAAGCAGAGGCCGCGAATAATAGCCATCATTTTCCCTGGTTATCAGCGTAATTTCGTCATCCGCGGAGTGTGACCGGAATTTCTCCGCAAAGCTGACACCCGCTATGCCCGAGCCTATTATAATGATGTGCATACTGCTCTCCCGTGAGGAATAGATTAAACTATCAACTCATATTCGCTTTTTTCCACGCCGCATTCAGGGCAACGCCAATCATCCGGAATATCTTCCCAGCGTGTGCCCGGTGCAATGCCTCCATCCTCATCACCTTCCGCTTCATCATAAATATGGCCGCAAATGCCACACTGGTATTTTCTGTAATCGGACATTATTACTCCTCTATTGTTAACAAATAAAAACCAACCCTACATATCGTAAAGCGAACCTGACTGTATCAGTTCTATTTTAATTTTCAATGCAATTTTTAGCTTTTTCTCAGCCAACAATTGTTTGAAAAATCGGTAGCGTATTGCGCCAGAACAAAATGAAACGTTTAACGGATTATGCCTTACCGCGTTCGATTATAAGTAGCCAGCAGATTTGACCGTGCTATTCAACCTATAAAACAGGCTTCAAAGTGTTGTAGGCCGTTATATTTTTCATAATAACTCCTAAAGCAGAATCAGTCCGCCAGCCATTGCCGGCGATAATCCTGATAAGGGTATTGTTTCAGTTTTTTCACCTGCAGGTCTTGAGCCATATAAATATCCGGCAGATTGAAGCCATTAAACCGGTTGGCTTTAATTAGACTGTATGCGCCGATATTTTTAAAAACCACCTTATCGCCAACTGTCAGAGGGTTGCTAAAACGATACTCGCCAAATACATCGCCCGCAAGACAAGTACAGCCCGCTAAAATAGAGGAATGGTGTCCCTTTGGGTCATGTTCATGTAATTCAGGCTGGCGCTGATATTCAAACACTTCAGGATTATGATTAACTGACGTATCGAGTATGGCAATGGTTTTGCCGTCACTGATGAAACTATCAATAACAGTGGACACCAAATGTCCGGCACGACCCACTACCGCCTTGCCCGGCTCGATATAAACTTCAAGATCAAAAGCGTTTTTTAACTTGTTTACCAGGTTAATAAATGGGCGATGGTCGTTAATTTGATTAAACAAATAACCGCCGCCCAGATTTAACCAGTCGAGTTGAACTAGGTCCTTGCCAAAATAACTGCGAAGTTTCTCAATGGTTTTAATCAACGGCGTAAAGTCGGTTGCTGAAAAAACATTGTGAATATGCAGTCCTTTAATTTCATCCAGGCAAGATGATTGCCACAAGTCGTCAATCCCGACACCCAGCTTTGAAAACTGCCGGCAGGGATCAAATCGATCATCATTAAGAAAAGACAGCTTGGGATTAACGCGTAAACCAATGGATGTTTGTACCTGGGCGGCCGCCGCAAAGCGCTGATATTGTGTTATCGAATTGAAACTGATGTGCGTAATCAAACACGCCATGTCGTCCCATTCATCCGGGCTTATGCCCGGCGTTGTTAAATGAATGCCGCCTTGCCGAGCTAAAATCTCATCGGCCAGTCGCGCTTCAAATAAAGAACTGACCGAAAAGCCATCAACAAAGGGTTTTGCCATTTCCAGGACTGAGGAAAAAGGTAATGCCTTGATTGAATATAACACCTTGCAACCACATTGGTGGCGTAATGTGTTTAAAATTTTTAAGGTGTTAATCATCTCCTCTGCATCCAGAACAAATGCGGGCGAGGAAGAAATGTTGTCTTTTATTAGTTGAAAATTCATTAACTGGAAAACGGGTTATCCCGGAAACAATAAATTGCACGGATAATACAAAGATTGAGATTTTTGACAAAAAGCAATATTTTCCGCAGTGGCAACGGTGTTAGCCGAAGTTAACGTCGCTGCTGCAAATGTACAAGATCTGCTTACAAAACAAAATACTCTTGAGAAGTTGACGTCAAGCCGGTTAGCAGGATAGAAAAATCCGCCTGGGCATCGATGTCGTTGTTGGCATAGAGAATTTTCGCGGTTTGGTCGAAGTACAGACTGGCGGTGTTGACAAAACTGTTGGTGAAGCTGGCGCCCTGTTGCAGATTGATAAACGCGTCGTTACTGGCAGTACTGGTGTTGGCGTCGATCGCGCTGAGGTCGATTTTATCGCTTTCCATGGCTTTGAAGTCGGCGATGGTGTCGCGGGTGGTGATGCCGATGCCGCTTTCATTGGCGTTTAAAAAGATGAAACGGTCGGTGTTTGTTCCGCCCGTCAGGGTGTCGGCACCAAGGCCGCCGGTGAGCTGATCGTCGCCTTCGCCGCCGATCAGTTTGTCGGTACCGGCGTTGCCTTTAAGGATATTGGCCGCGCTGTTTCCAGTCAGGGTATTATTGAGGTTGTTGCCGGTGCCGTTGATTGCCGCGTTACCTGTTAGGGTAAGATTTTCGACGTTGCTGCCGTTGGTTCCGGCACCGTCGGTATCCACCAAATATAGCTAATCGCCGATTGGATGAGGTCGGTGCCTTGTCCTGCCAATTCAGTAACGATGTCAGTCGCTACATTGATAACATAAGTGTCATTTCCCGGGCCACCTGCGAGGGTGTCATTACCAAGACCACCATTTAGTATATTGTTGCCGTTGCTGCCGGTGAGGATGTCCTTGTAGCGGGAGCCAGTCAGGTTTTCGATGTTGAGCAGGGTGTCCGAACCTGAACCGCCAGTAGGTTGGGCAGTCGGGTGAGTCAAGACTGATCACAACAGCGGCACTGGTATATAGATAGGAAACAGTGTCGTTACCGGTACTGCCGTTGAGCGTATTGTTCCCAACACCGGCGTAGAGTATGTTGTTGAGGCTGTTGCCGGTGAGGTTGGCCACACCTGTGGACATGATGTGGCCATTTTCAACGTTGGCGCCCAAGGTGTAGCTGCCAAGGTAACTGTTGACCAGATCGGTCCCCCCGGTGCTGGCCGTGGCGTTGCTTTCAGTTACTACGTCGCCGCTGTCCCGGACGTAGTAAGTATCAGAGCCGTTACCGCCAATCATCGTGTCGGCGCCGCCACGGCCATCCATTTTGTCAGCGCCGGCGTTGCCGCTGAGGGTGTTGGCGACGGCGTTACCGGACAATTGATCGTTACCGTTGCCGCCGATTGCATTTTCTATGATTGAACCATAGGCAATGCCCAGGTTGTCTGTTCCGTTGTAGATCCCTGAATTGTGCTCGATTTGTCCCGGTGGAAGCGGATCTGACGGAATTCTAATGGAAGAAAAATAGCCGTCTCTGAGGTCAATCACACAACCAAGGGAGAAATTGGAAACGGAAATGGTGTCATTGCCTCCGCCGTCCCAAATTGTTTGGATAAATGGGCGACTCGGGTCGAATATGTAGGGGTCATCACCGGAATGAAAGCTTGTGTTGGCGCCATAGAGATATTGCAAGGCCTTGATATCCAATGGCATTAGCGTTTCAGGCTGAATGTATTCGTATTGCCATGAATAACTGCCGGGGCTTGTTTCGTTAACGGTCCGGTAAAGGCTGTAGGGATGCGGCGTGTAGGACATTACCGTATATTTGGTATTATCCAGGCTGGCATCCAGAGTATAGCCGCCAGACGTGGCCTCAAATGGATGCTTTAGCCCTAAAGCATGACCTAGTTCGTGAACAAGAGCGCCGTAACCCGAGCCGCCCACCGCAAAATCATCCGCCGTCCAGGTTGTGTTGCTATTGAGCCAGACATCACCAGCCAAATCCAGCGTATTAACGCTTATAATTTTTTCGCCTATGTAGGAATAGCCGAACGTCGGAAAATAGGCGTACCCCGATGTACCAGACTGGGCATTCATACCGAACGTCATGTCTCCAACACCTGATACTTCATTAAAACTTAGATGAACGACATTGGCAATGGAAGTTAACACATCGCGAGTGGCTAGCTTTTGCAGTTCGGAAAACTGCGCAAATCCAGTGATGGGGTGGAAGAATAATAGCTAGGAATGCTTGTCAAAAAACTGAAAGTCACCGCTGCGGCATGACCAATACCTCCAGGCGATGAAACCGGCGTGCCAACGGCATCGTGAAAATTCCATCGCGCCGAGATATAACCATCTCTTATTGCAAGTAGACCATCAAGTGGATTTTTTGTTGTCGTCATGTTAATGCCCTTTGGATGGCGAGTTAGTGAAACAAAAGGTCAGTTGCTATCAATTAATAGACATCATTTCATTATGTTTGTGCTTTAACCAGTTCATGGCATAAAGAAAATTATCGAAACCGCGGTGATGGATGGTAACCATGTTATTCGGCGGTAAGGGGTTTTGATAGACTGTATTCGTGGAGCCGACATGTACGTCGCCTGTGCAATAGGAGATAAAAAGCATACTCCAGTCCGCGTAGGGATTTTTGGGATTATTTACAGAGAGAATGCCGTCCATTAGTGCCGGATCATTGGTAGTTTCGGCTGAAGGAACATAGACGGGATTACTGGAGGATAGCGACCCAACGCAAGTATTGCTATTCCAACATGCTCCGCCGCCATTGTAATACACGACCAATTTATCTCGATTCCCGGGTTTGAAATGGAACGAATAGGGTTGTCCCAATGCGCATCTTGGATTGATCAGCTTTTCCTCACCCCCGACTGTCACTTTATATTGGACTGGCGCTACGTTAATTTTCTCCCAGGAGCCATTCGCTTGCTTCGCTTGCGCAACGCCGGCTAAAAAGATTGACGACGCACAGACGCCCCATAAAAAAGTCGATTTCATTTGTTTCTCCCATTATTTTGGTACAAAAAGAGACTACTCCGGTAGAGTATTAGCGACTTTAGAAAATCCACATTGAGTCTCTATCGTTGTTGTCAGGTTTAGGTTTCTGGGTGCGTTGGTACTTTAAATATAAAACATGCCCCGTATTGATTTTATATCATGGCCGCTCAGATGAGGCAAGAAATGAAGCCGGGTAGCCCTGTCGGGTAGCAGGGTACCGGGTACGCATCGCGTGCCTTTTTGGTAATTACCTAAGTTGATGCTCATGAGACCAAAAAACGATTTGCTCCTTACAACATAAAATGACTGTGGCTAAAATCAACGATGATGTCGCGGGTGGTTGCCGTGATGCCGGTTTCAGCTACAGCGTTAAACTTAAACTTGTCTACGCCTAGTTCGCCAGTCAGTTTGTTTTTCCCTAAGCCTCCGATCAGCCGTGGTTGGCATCGATCCAACCGCCGTTACGCAAAACCGTATTGTCGATGGTGTGGGGGGAGGTAGCGTGCGCAATCCGGTTTCCCCGCCTGATCAATTTACCGGCCGTACGCCGGGAACTCAATAGACGTGTATAATCAGCGCACAGTGTTGAGGAGCACGCATATCGAAATTTGCAATTGTTTAAGTACAATCAAAAATATCTCGATATCATCGTCGCGTCTTATGAGGAACGATAAAGAAATGATATTCTGGTGGAAATATGAAACTTAACAAACTGAATTGGGAAGCAGGAGCGGGTACCGAAACCGGATATGTCCGCAAAGAAAACCATGATCGCATGAGTTGGGCGACGGTGCCCTGGGGACAGCTCTATATTGTCGCGGATGGCATGAGCGGTCATAAAGGCGGCGCCCAGGCTGCCGAATTAACTATCCAGGGACTCGAACGGTATCTTGCCAAGGCCGCCGAGGATATACGGATCGAAGATGCAATCAGGGATGCCTTCGACAAAACAAATAAAGATGTCTACGAAAAAGCTCACTCTGGAGATCCTGCGACCGAGGGGATGGGTTCAACAGCTGTCATTTTATTGATTTCTGGACAAAAAGCGAAAATTGCCCATGTAGGAAACAGTCGGGCATATTTATATCGTGATGGAAAACTTCGCTTGTTGACGAAAGACCACACTCAAGTTCAAAGATTCATTGACGCAGGCATGATGAAGCCGGAAAAAGCCCGCAACCATCCCTCAGTCAGCCTACTGGAACGGGCAATCGGACATCGACCTACAGTATCAATGGGTATAGGTTCTGATCTGATTCTTAAAGGGGGGGATGGCATTCTCCTTTGCTCTGATGGACTATCCGGGTATGCGGATGATCAGGAAATAGAGGCCGCCATGAATGATTCATCAACGCCACAGGAAGCTGTTAATCGATTGATCAATCTGGCACTAAAAAACGGTGGCGAAGATAACATCACCGTTCAATTTGTCAGATACGGAAAAAAATCTGAAGTACGTCATGGTGATTCTAACGGCAAATTGAAATCAATTTTTTTGGCTATTCTTATCGCCATTTTTGCGGGAGGAGCAAGTCTCTTAACATACATGCTAGCTAAAAACGCCGCCGAAGAAAATGCCGCAAGCTTTCGAAAAACAATCACTCAAATAGAGAGCGATCTCATAAAACAATTTAACAAAATTAAAGAACTTGATGAACAGGTTGTGCAACTCAATGCGATCCTATCAGACCGCAATTTAGAACTCGCAAATACAAAAAACGCTGAACGGCAAGCGGCCAATCAAGTCAGGAAGTTGGAAAGCCAACTAGGTTTGGAAATCCGGGCAAAAAAGAGATTGGAAAATAAATTGAAAACGACCACTCAAGAAAAAAGCATAAGTGAAAAACAAAGACTTATCGCAACAAAAATGGTTAAAAAGTTGGAAGAAAAGGAGTCAATCCTTAAAAAAAGAATAAGGGTTCTTGAGACACGGTTACGATTATTGTATTTACGTTCCCCTGTTAGCGATAAAGGGGGCAAGTGAAATCCGGTTGCGCGTGAAGCCTCTATTTTTTTAACAAAAGGCTAATCAATAACAGCAAAAAGATACTCGATATGAGTGCTATAAAATAAACTCGCTAGCTTTACTTTGAGATTGCGTTATATTTCAGCATATTCTAAAGGTTGTGAAGTATCTGACTTTAATTGTGGTTACTAAAGTCGCACTGCATAGCGAATTATTCCATATTATTTGCAACCTTTGAGTTAAAGTATCGAATCAAACCTTGTTCACCAAAACTCATTACCCGCGCATGGTTCCAGATAAAAACCGGACGGGTTAGTTTGGTAAACCAATTCATCCAGGGTTTGCAGGTTTGTACATCCCAGGTGAATTCAACCCGGGTGTGGCTTGCAGCGGGTAGGGGAGATAATCGACAGCGGCCATTTCCTTGTAAATCGCCTTTTACCTCAACAACAATAAGATCAGGTGCTTGTATTTGAGTAATACGTAAATTTAGCATCAGGTTATACGGTAAACAAGTACGCCAGAAATACCGTCTGATATTGTTGATTCCCGATGAATCCCCGGTAGCCATTTCTTCAACTGCAACGACGTATTTCCACCAGGATGGCCATGCCTCGGTATCAATCAGGCATGACCAGACTGCTTCAACATGTGCGGGGATTAACCAGGTTGTTATCAAGGAAAACTGGGGCATGGTGATGGTTTTATGAATAATGGTTATAGTATGAGTTTTTGCCGACATCACAAGCAGTTGGAATGATCAGCAACGATCAAAACCTTCGGGGGCGGCGCGCGCCGATGTAGTGCTTTTGCCAATAGCGGTTTTTAAGACTGGAAACCAGGACTCTTCCTGTACGTTGACTAGGTGCGTGAACAAAGTTGTTATTATTGACATAAATGCCGACATGAGAGAACGAATTGCCATTGGTATTGAAAAAAACCAGATCGCCGGAAAGTACATCATTTTTCGGGATTTGTGGTAAAGACAGCGCCATGTCTTTTACTGTGCGAGGCAAATCTATCCCCTGTTTTTGGTAGACATGTTTAACAAAGCCGCTGCAATCAAAACCTTCCTCGGGCGAATCTTTACCATAACGATAGGGAACGCCTTGCAAGCTCAATGCGTAAGTGATGACCTGCGACTGGCTCGCGGCTGGTTTTGTTTCGGGAACGCTGGCGCAACCGGAAAATAAAACAATGGCTACCGGTAAAAGCAATCGGATAAAAAAACAGCTATTGTTTTTATGGGCTGATGTGTACATAAACTGGTTTTTGATACTCCTACAATAACCATTTCTGCTTAAGTTTTTTTCTGTTCAGCGCCAGCCACTGAATGGCGATAATCGGAATCCCGGATTCTATTTCGTTGTTCTCCACCATAAGATAGGCTTCATCAAAATCAACGGCGCGCACCAATATATCCTCGTCTTCGTGATCAAGTCCATGAATACCACCGACTTGAGAGCTATCGATTTTGCCGCAAAATAGAGTGATTCGTTCAGACGATCCGCCAGGTGTTGTGAAAAACTCATTAATGACCATCAATTCCTGAATTTCACAGCCTGCCTCTTCCAGTGACTCCCGGTAAGCAACTTCCTCGGCGGTTTCTCCTTCTTCAATTGCGCCCGCCACAATTTCCACCAGCCAGGCTCTATCCGGCTGTAAAATGGCGCCAGCCCGGAATTGTTCGATCAATACCACTTTGTCTGTATGAGGATCATATAACAGCACGGCAACACAACTGCCCCGCACGAACAATTCACGGCTTATTTCAGCGCTCCATCCGCCTGCATACAGAGTATGTTTCAAGCGGTATTTTTCCATGCGGAAAAAGCCAGGATAAACGATTTCCTTGTCGAGAATTTCAAATTCTTTTTTCATGGTTTTCCTTGGTATGAAACTTTATAAATAACGCCGAGCTTATCATCACTGATCAACAGACTGCCATCCGCCAAGGTTAAAATATCCACAGGCCGCCCCAATACATTGCCGTCCTTGGTTAACCATCCGCTAATAAAATCCTGCTCTGAAACCGGTTTTCCCTGATCAAATTTGATCAGGGAAACGCGATAGCCTTGCGGTTCGGTGCGATTCCAGGAGCCGTGCTGCGCGACAAATAGCTGGTTTGTGTATTCAACAGGAAATTGTTTGCCTTGATAAAAGCGAATGCCTAAAGCTGCGATATGCGCTTTAAATTTCCATACCGGTGCGGTAAATTGCTTGCATTTTTTATCGGCGGCAAACTCGGGATCCGGAATTTCGCCGCCGTGACAATAAGGATAGCCAAAATGTTCACCTTTCACAGACCATTGGTTAAGTTCGTCAGGCGGCTCGTCATCACCTAAATAGTCGCGGCCATTATCGGTAAATAACAAGGCATTCGTCCGGGGTTGCCAATCAAAACCTACGGTATTTCTGATGCCTCGGGCAATAATTTCAAGGTCGCTGCCGTCCGGATTTAATCGGACCAGTGAGGCATAAATTTCTTTTTCAGGATTACATATATTACAAGGTGCGCCGACCGCTGTGTACAGCTTGTTATCGGGGCCAAAACGCAGATATTTCCAGCCGTGATGCTTGTCTGATGGGAACTGATCATAAACCGTAACAGATTTGGGCAAATTGGCCAACTGTTGGCTGATGTGGTCAAACCGGATAATACGGTTAACGTCCGCCACGAAGAGCGAACCGTCTTTATAGGCAACGCCATTGGGCATGGTTAATTCGCTGGCAATGACATATTGTTTATCAGCTACGCCGTCATTGTTACTGTCCTGTACAGCATAAACCTTGCCGGCGCTTCCGGTGCCGACATAGACAATGCCATTATCGCCCAAGGCTAAACTGCGTGCATTTGGTACGTTGTCGGCATAAACAGAAAGTGTGAAGCCCTCGGGTAAATGCAGTTGTTTTAACACATCCTGATGAGCCCTGGATTCTGCAAAAGCTAAACAGGCGTTAAGTAAAAGCACGGGAAGTAGAGTTGCTTTAAAAAAATACATGATAATGACCTTTATAAATAAACTTTGCGTTATATTATCACTCTGAAAAAGGATTGAATTAATTTATTCAATCCCCATATAAATCGAACATCAATTGACTCGAGGATATTGCCATGATGCGTATTTTTCTTTTTCTAGCGACCAACGTTGCAATAATGGTCGTTATCAGTATTGTCTTTAATCTATTAGGCTTAAGCGGCACATTGGATGCTCAAGGCATAGGCCTTGATCTTAATGCCTTGTTAGTCATGTCAGCAGTAATTGGCATGACCGGTTCATTTATTTCGCTAGCCATGTCCAAATGGTCAGCAAAACAGGCAATGGGGGTCCAGGTTATCGATCAACCACAAAATCAGACGGAGCGCTGGTTAGTCGATATTGTGGCTAAACAGGCGCGTTTGGCAGGGATCGGTATGCCTGAAGTAGGTATTTTCCAAACCCCTGAAGCCAATGCCTTTGCTACCGGCATGAACAGGAACAGTGCGCTTGTAGCAGTCAGTACCGGTTTGCTGCAAAACATGAATGCCGATGAAGTAGAGGCGGTGATCGGTCATGAAATGACTCATGTATCCAACGGCGATATGGTAACGATGGCATTAATGCAGGGCGTGGTTAATACCTTTGTATTCTTTTTTGCAAGTATTATTGGTCATGTTGTTGACCGCGTTGTTTTTCAAACCGAACGCGGCCGTGGCCCGGCTTATTTTATCACCCAAATGGTCGCACAAATTGCCTTGGGCTTTCTGGCCTCTATGTTGGTTATGTGGTTTTCTCGTTACAGAGAATTCAAGGCCGATGCGGGTGGTGCAAAATTAGCCGGACGCGAAAAAATGATTGGAGCGTTGCGTGCATTACAGCGTGGACATGATGCGCAAGACCTGCCCGGACAATTAGCCGCTTTTGGTATTAACGGCGGTGGCGTGAGCAGATTATTTATGAGCCATCCTCCATTAGAAGAGCGCATTGCAGCGTTACAAAACAGCCGTTAATTTATCTCATCTCACTAGGCCATATTTTACTAGCCACGAAGAACACGAAGAAAAAACAAAACTTCGTGCTCTTCGTGATTAATAAAGGCTCGGTAACCTGCTCAAGCAATACACCTACAGTATCTGGTTTTGAATACCCGCGCTTTAAATTATTCATTTTTAAACAGTTCGCGTAAAATCAAGCGTTTAAAACTCCAATAATCATCTCAAGGAATACCATGAAAAAGATTCTTTTCTTAAGTCTCTTGTTGTCTGTCGCAACAGCCTACTCTGATGATGCGAAAAATGAATGGCATAACACAACACTGTCTGATGCCACGATTGAAAAAATTCAAGCCGCCAAATATGAGTACAAAAAGTGTGTTGGTGATGAAATGCAAAAATCGGCTTATCAGAAACAGGACAGTCGCAAGGCGACCGATACAATTATTAAGCAATGTGAGCCCGTTTTGGCCAAGATGCGTGAAATTTATACCGATGAAAAAGTGCCGGGAGCCATAGCTGATCGTCATTTAAAGCAAATGCGACTGCAAACCACACGCGAAGCATTGCAGGGTATGATGTTTTTTGAAGCTGCGCGTAAATCAGGCAGTCAACCACAATAACCACCCATAGGGCCTCTTTCAATGAATCCTACATATGCAATTGATTTATCTCTGAAACCTACCACATTCGATCTATGGCATGTCTGTCTGGCGGGTACAGTTGTTCTATTATCCCTGATTCTTATTCTATTACTGCTGGCTATGGTCTTCAGTCTGGTGCGCGGCAGGAACAAACCCGCTGAACAAGCCATTCAACAAGCCGCACAGGCTCCCGAACCCGTCGTGAAAATCGTCGAGAAGATTGTCGAAGTTGAAAAGCTTGTTCATGCCCCTGCACCGGAACCTGTGATATTAAAAGAATCCACACCTGATGCGGCATTGCAGTTACTGGGGCTGTTGCAAAAAGAGGCACGTTTTATCGACTTTATTAGAGAAGACATCACTGCCTACAGTGACGCTGATATTGGTGTTGCCGCGCGCGTTGTTCATGAAGGTTGTAACAAAGCGCTTAATGAACACTTTACTTTAGCTCCCATTCGTAGCGAGCAGGAAGGCGGAAAAGTCACTTTGCAGCAAGGTTTTGATGCTTCTACAGTGCGATTGACCGGCAATATCGTCGGTTCGGCGCCTTTTACCGGAACTCTGATACATAAGGGCTGGCAGGTAACTAATATCAGGCTGCCAAAATTGACTCAAGGGCATAACGCCAACATTCTTGCAGCAGCAGAGGTTGAATTATGAGCTTATTTGATCATATAAAAAAGAAGCCGGATGCTAAAGAAGAACCTGATAAAAATAAACCTGATGTAAATATTGTTGAAATTCAAGAATCTGACAGTACAGATACTTTTAGTTCAGATAACCAAGTGTTTAGCGCAGAACCTGAAGCTCAACAGTTTTCCAATATGGCCGATGAAAATACCTCAGAGCCGGCATCTTCCTTTGAAACAAATGTAAAGGAAACCAGTCAAGATGCAGCTCCTTTGGCAGCCAAGCGATTTTCAGTCGGTATCGATTTAGGCACGACCCATTGTGTTTTATCCTACGCAGATATTACTGATAGTGACGACGGGGAATTTTCCCAGCAAGTCATGGCAATACCTCAGTTGACATCGCCCGGCGTGGTTGAAGACAGCTTTCAGTTGCCGTCATTCCTATATCAAGCGCATGAAGCAGAGCTTGCCGATGGTTCTACCACATTACCCTGGAATATAAAACCGGATTACCTGGTCGGTGAAATAGCCCGCAATTTGGGCAGCAAAACCCCGATTCGCCTGGTATCCAGCGCTAAAAGCTGGTTATGTCATGCGGGGGTGGATTGCAAATCACCGATTCTGCCGGCGGATGCGCCCGAAGAAGTCGAGCGCGTTTCACCGTTTCAGGCAACTACTGCTTATCTGCAACATATCCGTGATGCGTGGCAAAACCTGCATCCTGATGCGCCGCTGGAAAAACAGGATTTGGTGATTACCGTGCCGGCATCATTTGACCCGGCCGCACGCGAACTGACAGTGGAATCAGCACGCGCCGTCGGTCTTGATCAAGCTATTCTATTGGAAGAACCACAAGCGGCTTTATACAGCTGGATTGAAAAAAGCCAGGGCGACTGGCGTAAACAAGCGACTTGCGGCGATATCATCCTGGTTATCGATGTCGGCGGTGGAACCACGGACTTATCATTGATAGCAGTCACTGAAAGAGACGGTAATCTCGAACTGACGCGTGTTGCTGTCGGTGAGCATATATTACTCGGTGGCGACAATATGGATTTGGCTTTGGCCTACACCGTTAAAGCCAAGCTGGAAAAAGATGGCAAACGGCTGGAGCCTTGGCAGGTACAGGCGTTGACGCATAGCTGCCGGGATGCAAAAGAAAAAATCTTCACTACTTCGACTATTGATAATATTCCCCTGGTGGTCGCTAACCGGGGCTCGTCTTTAATGTCCGGTAATCTTCGCACCGAATTAACCCGTGAAGAAGTCAACAGAGTACTGGTTGAAGGCTTCCTGCCTAAAGTGGCGGTCAGTGACAGACCGGTAAGCCGTACCCGTACCGGTTTAAGAACCGCCGGTTTGCCTTATGCCCAGGATGCGGCCATCACTCGCCATTTGGCGGCTTTTCTGGCCAAACAGCAAAATGCCACTGACGATCTTAAAGATATTAACCTGCCAGCACATGCGACTTTCCTGCATCCTACAGCAGTTTTGTTTAATGGCGGCGTGTTAAAAGCGAATGCACTGGCTGATCGTCTAATGGAAGTGTTAAATTTATGGCTGATAGGTGAACAAGCGCCTGAAGCACGCTTGCTGGCTGGCGCCGATCTTGATTTGGCAGTTGCAAGAGGCGCCGCATATTATGGCTTTGTACGCAAAGGCAAAGGCGTTCGTATTAAAGGCGGCACTGCCGCAGCTTATTATGTCGGCATTGAAAGCGCGATGCCCGCCGTGCCCGGCCTAGCTCCGGAGATTGAGGCCCTGTGCATCGCGCCGTTTGGCATGGAAGAAGGCACAAAAGAAGAATTGCCTGACGATGAATTCGGTCTAGTGATTGGCGAGCCGGTCCGTTTCCGTTTCTTTGCCTCCAATATCCGCCGTGAAGATAAAGTCGGTACCCGTCTGGAATACTGGACCGATGAAGAACTGTCCGAGCTGGATGAAATTGAAATTACCTTGCCGGAAGAAGGCCGTAAACCGGGCGAAGTTGTCCCAGTCCATCTATGTGCAGCGGTAACCGAAGTCGGCACACTGGAACTGCAAGCGGTTTCGCAAAAAGACAGCGGCCGCTGGAAGATTGAGTTTGATGTCAGGGCTGGGGAATAGGGGCAATTCGAGTGCTGCTGATTCCCAATCTTCAACGCGTAGGGCGGAATAGCGTAGCGTATTCCGCCGAATGGATGTCCTCCCGACTCATACGGCGCATTACGCTAACGCTAATGCGCCCTACAAATTATACCTTACGCGTTGAGCATGTCGAAGGGCACAGCGAGTGGCGGCGTTTTCGGTGCTACGAGCGGCGTGTGCCAAAAACGCCAGTTTTAGCTGTCGCTCGTACAGGCTTATTCCGTTCAACAGAACTAACCACATAAAAAGAGGTTTAACCATGCAAGCTATAGAACTAAATGCGGTCATTACACAAAATCATGAAATTCATTTGAAATTGCCCGATGACGTAAAAGCAAGCCATGCAAAAGTCATTGTCATGTATGAAAATAGCTTAAAAGACAATACAAAACGATTGGCTAACAAGTGGGATCAATTTTTTGCCTCCAAAAGCGTCTTTGATGATGACTTTCTCGCTGAAAGAGATAATGAAATACCGCAAGAGCGGGACTTTTATTAATGGTCATGCTGGACACCAACATTTGCGTTTATATTTTAAAAATGCACCCGCTTTACTTGCTGGAAAAATTTAATCAAATCGAAGAAATCCATATTTCTTCGATTGTCTATGCTGAACTTTGTTCTGGCGTTACCCTGAGCCCTGAACATTTACAAACAGCAAGACAAATTCAATTACAAGAATTTGTCGCCCTTACCACATTACATAGCTGGGATGAAAAAGCGGCGGTTGTTTATGCCGACATCAGAGCGGATTTAAAAGCCAAAGGAACGCCGATAGGCAATATGGATATGCTGATTGCTGCCCATGCGTTAAGTTTAAACGCAACACTGGTGACAAATAATCTACGCGAGTTTGAGAGGGTTCCCGATTTAAAACTTGAGAACTGGGTAATCGAGTAACAGTAAGATAGGATGGGTTGAGGTTCGGAGCAATGTTAATCGCGAACGATGGGTTTCCTTTCGTCAGCCCATTCTACGGCACCGAAATGATAGGAAAATATCTGAAGTCTGTCCGAGTTGGATGAAATTGAAATCACCTTGCCGGAAGAAGGCCGCAGACCGGGCGAAGTCGTACCCGTGCATCTGTGCGCAGCGATAACCGAAGTCGGTACACTGGAATTGCAAGCCGTTTCGCAAAAGGATAGCGGCCGCTGGAATATTGAGTTTGATGTTAGGGCGGGGGAATAGGGGCAATTCGAGTGCTGCTGATTCCCAATCTTCAACGCGTAGGGCGGAATAGCGTAGCGTATTCCGCCGAATGGATGTCCTCCCGACTCATAGGGCGCATTACTAACGCTAATGCGCCCTACAGATTGCACCTTCCGCGTTAAGTGAACAAAAAGGGTTTAATATTGGTTGGCTTATTCGGGGCAATTCGTAATCCAACTGCACATGCCCCAAAATTGGTTTGGCCAATGACGGAGCAAGATGCTTTAGATATATTTTCTATGGTGTCATTTGTTCATAGAAAATTGGATAATGCAAAAAACTTTGAAAAATGAGTTAGCTGGTAGGGCTAACAAGTCAGTCAAAGGGACGCGCCGCCCGTTGACGGTTTTGAAGTTCTGGTTTTTTCAAGGTTCGGCGGCTTCGCTCAAGCACGCAGAGGCGGTGCGCCCCTTGCCGAAACGTTAGCCTTATATGAAAAACTCGAACAACAATAAAGTATTATCTAGCCCGAATCGTATGGTTTGGTCATATTTCAGTTCCCTTCGTCGAATGTGCGATAGGATTAAAGAACATGATTTCGACAGTGATAAGAGAGAAGATTCAGCTCTTTGTGTAATAACTGCTGTAACAGGAGTAGAAGTATTTATAAACGTTTATTTCCGAATACTAATTACAGAAGAACCCTATAAGCACGCAAAAACAAAAATAATCAACGATTTAGAAAGGCAAATATCCCTCGATAAAAAGCTGAAGAAATGGCCAAAAGCTGTATTTAATAAAAATCTAAATTATGGATCAGGCGTAGCTCAACAGTTTATTGAACTAAAAAATATCAGAAATGGTTTGGTTCATTTCTCAAGTACGCATGAAACTTTTCAGGCACCAGGATATGTCATTCAAGGTTTGGCAGACACATCGGTATACAATTCTTTAAATGAGCATTCAGCACATCGTGCTCTAGTAATAGCAGAGAACTTTATTGGCGAGATATTAAAGTTAGGTGGGGTTAAAAATGAGGACATTTCGGGGCAACTACAAGCATGGACAGGTTGGTTTCCTATGCCCACTCGCTAACAAGGCAAACCCGGTAGCATGGCACTCTGGCGGTTATTACTCGGGCTAACAAGTCAGTTAAGGACGCGCCGCCCGTTGGCGGTTTTGAAGTTAAGTTTTTTATCAAGGTTCGCTGGCTTCGCCTAAGCTCAGTGAGCGGCGCGCGCCCCTTATCGTAACGTTAGGCAGCTTTTTTGATCCGTTTCTTTTTAGCATATTGCAGTATAAATAAAGGGGACCTCTAAAAAAGTTTTTTTCATAAAATTGACGTATATAAGTCGTTGAAAATTATAAGAACCAAATTTTCAAAATTGAATTATTAGAGGTCCCCTAAAGTGTTCAAGAATTGTATTTTTATATTAATTGTATTTTTGCCTTTGGCGGCCTTGGCTGATATATACAAATATGTCGACAACGGTGGACGTGTTTATTATTCGCCAGAGCCAAAAAACGGCTATGTAAGAATTATCAAATCATTAACAGATGAAGAAAGGCGGCAGGCCAGAAATAAAGCAAAGTATCAAGCTGAACAAGCATACCGCGAAAAAGTTAAAGAAACGGCCAGGTTCTTGGATGATGTTGAAGCCTTAAGAAAACGTAACAAAAAATAATATTTCAATGCGCAAGGCGCAATTTGTAGGGTGCAATAACAAGTAGCCTGGATGGAGCTTGCGGAATCCGGGCTTTCGAGGCTCCGATGTCCCGTATTCCGCGTTGCTACATACGGGCTATGAATTTATAAATTTTTTGATTGAAATGACATGGTGTTATATCGGCGCAATCGCGTTGCGGGCGGGACATATTTTTTCACGGTGACATTGCGAAACCCTCTGATGTTTTGGTACAGCATGTTGATTTGTTACGCGACGCGTTTCGTTCGGTGCGGACGGAACGGCCTTTCACCATTGATGCCATTGTAATACTGTCCGAACATTTGCATTCTATTTGGACTTTGTGGATTATTCGGGGCGCTGGCGAGCAATCAAATCTCGCTTCACGCACGCATTACGTGCAACTGGGGTATCATTAATTCGCGATATCGTGGTGAATATCAGCTGTGGCAACGACGGTTCTGGGAGCATACGATACGCGATGAACGCGATTATGCTTACCATGTTGCTTATTGTCGTCATTGGAATCCTATCAAACATGGCTTGGTGCAATGTTTGGCGGATTGGCCTCACTCTTCGTTCCATCGGTATGTCCGGCTTGGTTTATTACCATCGGATTGGGCTGGGGACTTCGCCGAACCGCAGGATGAATACGGTGAATCATCTGTGTAACGCAGCAAGTCGGTATCTACATTTACTCATCCGACATTCTACTCAAGAGTAGGATGTGCCGACGTAAGGAGGCGTATTATTCGCGATTGATGGGCTTTGTGCTGCACAGGCTTCGCTTGTCGCACGCGGAATGTCGATTGAAATTATTGCTCCAGGTCGTTATAAATGAATAGCCAACCAGATGGTATTAAAATCAGGCAGCGTCCATTCAACCCTGTGTCGGGTATGTGCAGGAATCAGTAAATAATCTCCAGGGGTCAGTCTGACTATTTGCTGATCTTTTTCAAAAAGCAGTGTTGCCTCTCCTTCAAGCAGTATTACCCATTCATCCCCGATCTGATCATACCATTGCCCAGAAGGCGTAACATGACCATTGGAAACAATGCGCTCAATAACGATGTTTTCTTTTTTGATAATGCATTCAAAGAGTTCTTCCGGTAATTGTTTCGGGATGTCAGCAAAAATATTATTGGAAAAAAGTTTCATGTGATTTTTTTCGGATCGGTAAGACTAAATGTGGTTTGACAGGCACGGGTAGTGCGCATAATAGCACTCCAGAGAAGCCCCGATGCGACAAATTTATGATACAAATACCCTCAAAAAGCCTGCAAACTTAAGCGTTAACAGCAGCTTACTTGCTTAACGAAGCAAAAGCGATAAAGATAAATTTATCGGCCACCCTTGAGTCCGCTTTGCTTAATGAAGTGAAAGCCGCTCGCCGAGACCTTTGGTTATCCGAAAACAAAGAGTCAATAGATGCCTGCAATAAACTTGCAGAGTCACACGGCCTTTTTGCTGATAAGCACCGAGTATTCTGATGGCTCAGTTTGATTATTACTTACCCATCAAATGGCAAGCGTATCAACGCGAACCTTAAGTCGTTGCGAAGGTTCACTGGCTCATATCAGGACCGAAATTATTTCAGCGATCGACTTTCTGATTACAGGCATTTAATGAAAAGCTAACACGGATGCGGGTATCTAGCGTCATGGCCTGTCTTGAGCGTAGGGCTGTAGGGGAATTCGCCATTAGGCAATCCGCCATAAACGGAGCATTGAACCTGTACCCTTGCTCGGACTTTTTCGAGTGGTTTTTTATGTCAGATTATTTTTGATGTTGGGAGTTAATTGGCGATTCGCTCTCGCGAAACCACTTGCTTCTATGGTTTGAATTTCTTCGGGTAATAGCGGATTGACATTCACCATGGCACATAATATAAGATACGTTCGAATGTTATAACTATGACATTTGGCCACTTACTTACCTTGATACTTTCTCGTCGCGGCGGGTCATTTTTTTCATCGGGTTCGTTTCATTCATTTAGTTACTTTTAGAGAGTTTGTTGATCATGAGCAATTTTTGGGATTTCATCTGGCTGATACTGTCAACCTTCGTTTTTGTCGCTTACCTTCTGGTGCTGTTCCAGATCATTGCCGACTTATTTCGCAATACAGAAATGGCGGGGCTGGCAAAGGCCCTGTGGATAATCGGACTTATATTTGTCCCGATGTTGACAGCAGTGGTCTACATTATTGCCAACGGCGGGGATATGGCCAGACGTCAGCGCGAGGCTGTCGAGCGCGCCAAGTCTGATACCGACACCTACATTCGGCAGGTGGCCGGAAAGTCACCGGCAGAGCAGATCGCTGACGCAAAGACGCTGCTCGACGCCGGCACGATCAATGCCGAGGAGTTTGCACGGCTCAAGGCCAAGGCACTTGCCTAGTCTGTAGAGATGGCGTGGCGGCGACAAAGCGCTGCTTCGCCATTGTCTCGGCAGCCCCGTAAGTCGGGCATGCCGTTTATGCCCGACGTCTCGATGGTTAAATGTGGAAACGACAACAGGTTTACCCATCGCCGTTCTTTTATTGAATTCCGAAATGTCGGGCAACGAAAAATTGTTGCCCGACTATCTACTCATCCGAGTTTTTTAGGTGATAAATTAGCCCTGTAGTTTGTGCCACGCTGAGCACAGGCATTTAACGAAAAGCTAACCATGCCCGGCCCAGAAAAGCCTGAAAATACAAAACCATTTCATGTCCTCGCTCCCGTTGCACTCCAAGTTTACTTACTATCAGGCCTTTTTAAGCCCATGATGAGTAACACAAACAAAGCCCCCCAAAGCAAACAAGGCACTAACCAAAACCAGCTTTGGTAAAAAGTAACAGGCGGATTTATAAGATAAGGGACTTCGTATAAGCCAGTCCATGGCTGATGTATCGGGGATCGCTCCAGAATTTCTCCCGAGGCCAGCGATACCGTGGATATACCGGTATTGGTAACACGCAATACAGGTCTGCGAAATTCCACACCTCTCGCCAGTGTCATGTACATGTGTTGATAAGGTTCTTGCCATGAGCCGTACCAGGAATCATTGGTTACATTGACGATAAACTGCGCTCCCAATTCAGCCAGCGAGCGTGAAAATCCTGGGAACAGACTTTCATAACATATTTGCGCTCCCATCTTGTAGCCATTCCAGTTTAACAGTTTAGTAGGGCCTGGACCTCTTGCAAAATGGCCCGTTGGCGGCAGCCAGTCCCGGATTTCAGGAAAAATTTGTTCGCCGGGTATGTATTCTCCGAAGGCCAGCAAAATAGTCTTGCTGTAATGAGGAGGCACAATTTCCCCGTCCTTGTTCAATACAAACAGGGAGTTGGTAATCAATCGGGATGATTCGTCAACACTGTATGCTCCGGTAATAAGGGGCAGTTGCCTCTCATGGAGAAATTCAGCCAGCGCCATGGGCAGTTCATTGAGCTTGAATTGATCGCCCAGTAAAGCTGGAAAAGCCGTTTCAGGCCACATGGCAAAGTCGATTTTTTTATCTTGATGGGTTTTGAGAGCATTATCGGTCAGTGTAATATAGCGATTGAGTATTTCATTGCTATAGCCCTTGCCCAATTCAGCAGCCATTTTTTCTGAATTTTCCGTACTCGCCTGAACCAGCAGTGTGTTAAACGACGCATCAGGTTGCGGCAGTCTTGCTTTAAGCCACAGGCCGCCGACATTTAACAGCATAAAACCTGTGATAACCGCTGCTAGTATAATTTTCCCAGAGTTCTCTTTGCGTTTTTGCCAGGCGATGTAAAGCGGCAGATTACAAAGCAATGTGGCTGCACTCAGTCCGCTAAAACCGACAACTTCAGCCCAGTGGTAAACGGGTATATTGGCTCCATACCAGGAATAACCGAAGTTCCAGTCAAACAGGGTAAATGAATAGGCTTCACATAATATCGTGATGATAGCCATCAACCACAGCGAAAGCCGTTCGGACCATTTGAACTTTCGCTGTCCCATAAACCAGAGTATCCCGGCCAAAGGCACATACAAATGCGCTATCAACCCGTAAAAGATCATACCCAGCACTGCAACGGGCCAGTCCAGATGCGCGAACTCATGCAGCATGTAGGTGACCCAGTTAAAACCTATCAATGTAAATATAAAAGAGGTGGTTAAGCCGCCAAGAAACACCTCTCTAAAGCGCATTTGCCTGCTCCAGAAAATCCATAACGGCACAAAGCAGAACAAGGAAGCCCAGGGAGGGAAGGGTATATAACTGGTGCCGATCAGTATGCCGGACAGGACTGGGAGTAGCCAAAGCTTGCGGTTGCCGGGTAAAACGTTATTCATATTTGATATAGGCTGTTGTGACAGTTTTTTAATGACGGTTAAGTTGAAACTGGAAACCAGGATTACTGATTTACAGCGTAACATCAGTTATTAAATTATCTCAACAATTTCATACAATAATTTTGTTGATTAACAAGATGCTAGCTGATTGAAGTCAGGCATCTGAGCGATTCTGATGTCACAAGAAAATGTAACAAGCTGAAATAGTGGCTGGACTGATTGATTTTGCTTAGTGTGCATTGGGTACTAACTTAGAAGTTACGCATTGACGACAGGCTGAAATTCTGGGCTCAAATGAGTCATGTTCGGCATAAAAGTCCCGATAAACGAAGCGATCACGTCTTTGAATAAATTCCGCTGCAAGCTATAGCAATTGTTAATGACCGCCGCGAAGCTGAGTTTCTGTAGTTGGACAAAACCACAAATCGCAGCAAAAAGATGATTTTTGATGGCGCCTTTACTGCGGACTTGAAAACGCTCAATGTTACATACCTGCTTAATTGCACGGTGATATTGCTCAATTTGCCAATGCCGGTCATGTTGTTCGGTGAAGGCTTTATGATCAAAAGAGGTGGTCTGCTCATCGCTGGGTAGGGCGCTTATATAATGGCGAAGTTGGTCTTTTAACTGCGTCCGAAATAATTTCACCTGTCCGAAATTTTTGAGCCAGACCACTAAGCCGTCCGCTGGAATTTCTAGCTGTTGAACCTGTACCCATGAACCTTTTTCCACGGAGACTAAGCGGTTGCTTTCCAGGGCAAAGAGCAATCCCATCTGATGGTTTTTAATCCGTTTCAGATTGCTCACGCAGCTGTACCAACTGTCGCCTGTCACAAAAGCAGGTTCAAGTCCCCAAGCCAACACTTCGTCCAGCATGTCCTGGAAATAGTCATTTTTTGTCTTGCCTTCGGCTTTATCGACCACCCGAAAGTTAACGGGCTGGTGCTTCCCTTGACTATCGGTGTAGTACAGGGTGAGGAGGTTGATGCCTTTAACGGCCCGATGATGTTTGCCTGACCAAAAATGACTGACCAGCGCCATATACTGGCTATAGGGCTTGTCGAGTACGCTATCGTCCACGCTCAAGGTGCCGCCCTTTAAATTCAAGGTGGGGCTGGCTTCGTTGTATAAATCCCGTCCGCTATAGGATTCCCGATTAAGAAATCGGTTGACGCTATCGTGTGAAATGGACATGACTTCTCCTAATCGCCGACAGCTCGCCTGTTTGGGTTCGCTTAATAGAAATCCTATATACATCGGCAAGGTGCAATGGGCTGTTGATGGGCGGGTGATTTCTCTTATCAAGGCGTGGCCTTCCGGTGGCTATGGTTATTTTAATCGTCATAGTTTACATTGCCTGTCAATGCGTAACTTCTATAACTATATTAATGCGTGGATGTTTTAAATTAGGCATCTTTTGATTTTCTGTTGATTAAAGCTGTGAAGCATGTTCAGTCTCACTATCTTTCACTTGTTAAACGCTCTATTTCACCCCCGTGGTTGGAAAATAAAGTCAAGTAACACAAGTTGGCTAACATTAAAAAATTCAAAAATGAATGAGAATTGCCATCAGGAAAAATAAAATGCGGATTACCTAATGAAATGTTATAAAATTATCGGTTTTGAATTGAAAGACCGAGTTCTCGGTATATAAAAAACAGTGGCTTAAGTTATGCGATGTCCGTTTTGTGCGGCACAAGATACCCGGGTGCTTGATTCCAGATTGGTAAATGAAGGGGATCAGGTCCGTCGTCGACGTGAATGTAATGTCTGTAAAGAACGATTCACTACCTTTGAAATGGCTGAATTAACGATGCCGCGAGTTGTTAAGCGTGATGGCATTCGTGTGCCTTTCGAAGAAAGCAAACTGCGTTCAGGGATGCTCAAAGCGTTGGAAAAAAGACCTGTTGACAGTGATGCTATTGAAGCTGCAATCAATCGAATAAAAAAAGAGTTGATGGAGAAGGGCGAGCGTGAAATAACGACACAGGAGTTGGGTGAAAAAGTTATGAAAGAGTTGAGTTCACTGGATCACGTTGCTTATGTGCGGTTTGCCTCGGTATATCGTAGCTTTCAGGATGTCAGCGAATTTACTGACATGATTGAAGGTTTACAAAAAAAATAATGTCAGCCAGGAAAGATGCCTTTTATATGGCCAGAGCCATTCAGTTGGCTAGAAGGGGACGCTATACAACTGACCCAAATCCGCGTGTAGGCTGTGTTTTAGTCAAAAATGACGTGGTTATTGGTGAAGGATGGCATGTTAAAGCAGGTCTTGGACATGCAGAAGTTGAAGCGTTAAAAAATGTCCGGGACGCTCAAGGTGCAACGGTTTATGTGACTTTGGAGCCCTGTAGTCATCATGGCAAAACACCGCCTTGTTGCGATGCGCTGATAACAGCAGGAGTTAGCCGTGTAGTGGCCGCTATGCAAGATCCCAATCCGCAGGTGTCGGGCCGTGGATTGGAAAAGCTTAAGGCGGCCGGAATTGAAGTAATTTGTGGCGTATTGCAGGAAGATGCAAAAACGTTAAATCGCGGTTTTATTAAAAGGATGACAGAAAATCGTCCCTTTGTACGCAGTAAACTGGCGATGAGTCTGGATGGACGAACTGCGATGGCATCGGGAGAAAGTAAATGGATAACTTCAGTGGAAGCCAGAGTTGATGTGCACCGCTTAAGAGCGGAGAGCTCGGTTATTTTGACGGGTATCAATACTGTCATAGCCGATGATCCCGCTTTGAATGCGCGGGTTGCAGGGGATGTTGTGCAGCCGGTTAGAATAGTGCTCGATTCTAAATTGAACATGCCGGTTACTGCCCATATGGCAAAACTGCCTGGACGCAGCCTGATTTTGACGTGCTCACAGGATGATTACAAGCAGCTGGCTTTGCGAGAAGCCGGTTTTGAAGTTTACAGGCTGGCTGATAAAAACAGTCGGCTTGATCTTCATGCAGTGATGAATTTTTTAGCTCAGCAGCAAGTCAATGAAGTGCTGATTGAAGCTGGCTCTATACTCAATGGCGCGTTACTGGCTGAAGGATTGGTAGATGAATGGGTGGTTTACATGGCGCCCTGCATACTGGGTGACCAGGGACGCGGATTATTTACCTTGCCGGATTTGCAGAGTATGGCTGATAAAAAAAATTTAACAGTGCGTGATGTCAGGCAAATTGGGCCAGATTTAAAATTAACGCTTACACCTCGGTAAGAGAGGCTTAGCCGCGATTATCGCGGCTAAGCCTCTTCCACTCACAGTAATACAGGACATTCATGTTCACGGGTATAATTCTAGCCATAGGTAAAATAGCGGCAATCGAGCATAGGGCAGGGGATTGCCGTTTGAAGATAGACACGGGTAAATTATCTCTAACGGATGTCGCGCTCGGTGACAGCATTGCTGTTAATGGTGTTTGTCTAACGGCTGTAGAATTGGACTCACATTATTTTTGTGCTGATGTTTCCAATGAAACTTTGTCCAGAACACTCTTAAATATCGCAACTGTCGGTACCCCGGTTAATCTGGAACTGGCTTTAACGCCGTCAACCCGAATGGGCGGGCATATTGTTAGCGGGCATGTTGATGGTATTGGTAAGGTGATAGAAAAAAAAGCGGATGGACGCTCGTTCCGATTCAAATTTAAAGCACCTGATAATCTGGCCAAATATATTGCTGAAAAAGGCTCTATTTGTATTAACGGCATCAGTCTGACGGTCAATGAAGTTAACGGCGCCGAATTTAGTGTTAATATCGTGCCGCATACACTCAAGGAAACCACGCTGGGCGATGCTATAGTCGGTACGCAGGTTAATCTGGAAGTGGATTTACTGGCGCGTTATATGGAGCGATTAATGCAGGGCGAAGCAGCGGCTAAAGACCATGGCGGCATCACAGAAGAATTATTGCAAAAGAGTGGATTTTTTGGCTAATGAACACAATTGAAGAGATCATAGACGATTTGCGGCAAGGCAAAATGGTTATCATTATGGATGATGAAGACCGAGAAAATGAAGGCGATCTACTGATGGCAGCTGCTTTTACGCGCCCGGAAGATATTAATTTTATGGCGCGTTATGGACGCGGCCTGATCTGTTTAACCTTGACCAGCGAACGTTGTCAACAGTTGCGCCTGCCGTTGATGGTTAATGAAAACAAAACTTCGCATTCGACCAATTTTACCGTATCCATCGAAGCGGCAACGGGTGTGACTACAGGTATTTCCGCAGCCGATCGGGCACGTACTGTTCAATGTGCGGTGGCTGCGGACGCTAAAGCTGATGATTTGGTGCAGCCAGGCCATATATTCCCATTAATGGCCAAGTCTGGGGGTGTATTAAGCCGGGCAGGGCATACCGAGGCGGGCTGCGATCTTGCCAAATTGGCGGGTGTCGATCCCTCCGCTGTTATCGTTGAAATTCTCAATGAAGACGGTTCAATGGCAAGACGGCCCGACTTGGAAGTGTTTGCGCAGCAACACAACCTTAAAATGGGTACTATCGCTGATTTGATCCATTATCGTATTCAACATGAAAATACCCTGGAGCGCATTAGTGAGTGTGCTTTCCCCACGGAATTTGGTGATTTTCGTCTCTTTGCTTATCAGGACAAAAATGACAATAACCTGCATCTGGCTTTAGTCATGGGCGAGGTATCGGGTGATGAGCCGATTTTAGTGCGTGTTCATGCGCGGAATTTGCTGGATGATGTGTTTTCATCAAAACGAAATGATTGCAGTGTTTCAATTCGAACAGCCATGAAA
This sequence comes from uncultured Gammaproteobacteria bacterium, assembly GCA_963849195.1. Lineage (GTDB taxonomy): Bacteria > Pseudomonadota > Gammaproteobacteria > Methylococcales > Methylomonadaceae > Methylobacter_C. The sequence goes on along the minus strand of CAWKGQ010000014.1, from coordinate 165,580 downwards.
AAAATTGCTGAGGAAGGTCGCGGGGTTTTGGTTGTTATCAGACAGAGCGAAGATAATAAATCTCTGGTGGAATTGATTCATCGTTATCAACTGGAAGATAACGGTGTTCTTGGCGCCACTAGCGCTCCGGATGCAGCGGATTGGCGCATGACTGGAGCAGGTGCGAGAATACTGGCCGACCTGGGCGTGCATAAATTGAAAGTGTTGGGTACTCAGAAAAAGTATGTTGGGTTATCCGGATTTGATTTGGAGGTGTCCGAGCATGTTGGCTGAAAGGCTGAGTGTTAATGTCATTTCAGAAACCAGGGTTTTGTAATATGGGGTTAGCCTGACCTAACACAAGCCGCAATGATTGCTGGGTTACGCTACGCCGGCCCAGCCGGCAACACTGGTTTATGGTGTTGTTTCAGAAAATAGAATTTTGTAATTTAAGTAGAGAAGCATAATGTCAACAATAAAAACGTTTGAAGGAAATTTATTAGCTCAGGGCGGTAAGTTTTGTATTGTAGCGTCCCGTTTTAACAGTTTTATAGTTGAGCAGTTAGAAGGAGGTGCTGTTGATGCTCTGGTACGTCACGGTGCAGATAAAGCGGATATCCATCTCGTCAAAGCCCCCGGCGCGTTTGAATTGCCGATGGTGGTACAACGCATAGCGGCAACCAAAAAATATGATGCCATTATTGCCTTAGGTGCAGTTATTCGCGGTGGTACACCCCATTTTGAATATGTTGCGGGTGAATGTGTGAAAGGCTTGGCCAGCGTGTCTCTTCAATATGATGTACCTGTCAGTTTTGGCGTATTAACCGTTGATACGATTGAGCAAGCGATAGAGCGTGCCGGGACAAAAGCGGGTAATAAGGGTGCTGAAGCCGCACTGTCCGCCATAGAAATGGTGAGTTTATTTAATAATCTGGAAGCCTGATGAGCCAAGCGCGTACCAATGCCCGTAAAGCTGCTGTGCAGGCATTGTATCAATGGCAGATGACAGGACAGAGTCTCATTGAAATTGAGCGACAATTTTTAGAGGAAGAGCGCCTGAAAGATGCTCAGAAGAGCTATTTTACCGAGCTGTTTCACGGCGTACCCCAAAATTTGGAAGCTATAGATCAGGCTTTGAGCGAATTTGTAGACCGTCCAGTCGATATGATTGATCCTGTTGAAAGGGCTATTTTAAGAATTGGTGTCTATGAGTTGGTAAATCGATTGGATATGCCTTATCGCGTGGTTTTGAATGAAGGCATTAATCTTGCTAAGTACTTTGGTGCCGATGGCAGTCATAAATATGTAAATGGTATTTTGGATAAAGTGGCTCAGCAAAAACGAACTGTGGAAATTAACTCAGGCGAAAGGCGCAAGACACAAGGCAAAAATTGATGCTCTTTTCGTCTTTCATTTTTTACCTTTTGCTTATTTTTCATGCCTCTTTCTGAATTTTCCCTTATTCAGCGTTTCTTCACCCACCAGACGGTAAAAAATACATCAACACGCTTAAGTATTGGTGATGACTGCGCGTTATTGTCACTGCCGGACGGCTACGAACTGGCGGTGACCACCGATACCATGGTGGAAAATGTGCATTTTTTTGCAGGAACTGATCCTGAGCAATTGGGGCATAAATTATTAGCCGTTAATTTGAGTGATCTGGCCAGTATGGGCGCAAAGCCCGTGTCCGTGATGTTGGCATTAACCTTACCAAATGTTGACGAAAACTGGTTGGCGGCTTTTGCTAAAGGATTTTTAGGCTTGGCAGAGCGGCATTCAGTGGATTTGATTGGCGGTGATACCACGTCCGGCCCGCTAGCTCTGACTGTTCAAGCTATGGGTTTAGTGCCGCGAGGTAAAGCGCTCATGCGTTCAAGCGCCTTACCAGGAGATTTTATTTATCTTACCGGGTCGTTAGGTGAGGCCGGACTAGGATTGAAAATTATACAGGGTTATCACTGCACAAATTCCCAGGCGGCTTACAAACGCTTTCATCAGCCAGATCCGCAAATTGATGCAGGACTGGCCTTGATAGGGATAGCCAATGCCTGCATTGATGTGTCAGACGGATTGGCGGGTGACTTAGGTCATATTCTGGAACAAAGCAATGTAGGTGCTTGTCTTTATTGGGATGGATTGCCGCTGTCTGATGCAGTACTCGCCTATATTAACGAAACCGGAGACTGGTCTATGCCGCTTACTGCCGGCGATGACTATGAGCTGTGCTTTACTGTAAGCCCGGATAAAGCGGCTCAGCTAACTATCAATTGCAGAAAAATTGGCGTCATCGAATCAACGCCGGGTTTGCGCCTGCATAAGTCGGGTACTATTCAGCCATTAAATAGTAAAGGTTATGAGCATTTTTCTTAATACACAGTATGGTAAAAATAAACTGACACCCAGTCAGATTCTGTCTGATCCGGCATTGTTTCTGGCTTTCGGTTTTGGCTCGGGTTTGGCAAAAAAAGCGCCGGGTACCTTTGGTACATTGTCGGCAATTCCTGTTTATTGCTTGTTTGCGCAAGCTGATATGCTGGTTTATAGCCTGTTGACACTGATCGTGACGGTTGCCGGCGTGTGGATATGTGGAATAGCGGCAGAAAAGTTAGACGAGCATGATTTTGGCGGCATCGTTTGGGATGAAATTGCGGGCTTCTTGATAACCATGTGGCTGGTTCCTCTTACCTGGCAAACTATAATAGCGGGGTTTATCTTGTTCAGGTTCTTTGATATTCTCAAACCATGGCCGATTAAATGGCTGGATCAGCAAGTACACGGAGGCTTGGGCATCATGCTCGATGATGTCCTGGCGGGACTGTTCGCAGGCGGATTGTTACTGATGTTTGTTGGCTGGGGCTGGATCAATTAAGTCGATGGAAACACCTTGAACGGTCAGGCAAGGGAAAATTAATGTAGGGTTAGTGCGACGTAATCCAAGAACTGCTAGTTGTGTTGGGTTACACTATTGCCAATCCAGCCTACACATTATCATAACTTGGTTATGGTCATATGCGGCATGTAGTCAAAAAGTGGGACAAAACGAGCCGGATTTCCAAATTAATAACACTCATTGAGCAAATTTTTTTCTCGTAGCTGCTATTGTCAGCTCTCGGGTTAATTCGTTTATCAACCAGACTGCTTCTTAAATGTCGCCACAAAAACAACTTACTGTTGTACTACCTTATTTTGTTGATAGTGCAGCTCTCTTTTCCTCAATCGCAGGCCAACCCTGGTCCGTTTTTTTGGATAGCGGTTACCCATACAGCAATCAAGGGCGATACGATATTATCGCTGCCGATCCGCTGTGTACCTTGGTGACGCATGGTGACATTACGGAGATTACTCGTAACGGTTCAACCATGAAATCCAGCGCAGACCCATTTGATCTGGTTAAGCAACAGCTTGTATCAGAGTTCACCGGTTTTGATGATTTACCTTTTAATGGCGGGGCTATCGGTTATTTTTCTTATGATTTAGCCCGCCGCCTGGAGTCTCTTCCTGTTATTGCCGAGGATGCGGAACATATTGCCGAAATGGCGGTAGGTATTTACAACTGGGCGGTTATTGTCGACCACCGGGAAAAGAAAAGTTATTTGGTCGGGCATGAATGCGATGAGCAAAAATGGCATGCTTTAATAGCCCAGTTCAGCCAATTACCCGACGAGCAAGAGCATGATGTTTTTAAAGTTGTCAGCACAATTAACTCGAATATGGACAAGGCTTTTTATACACAGGCCTTTAACCGAATTAAACAGTACCTGAAGGAAGGTGATTGTTATCAGGTCAATCTGGCCCAACGGTTTGCCGCTCGCTGCGAGGGTGATCCCTGGATGGCCTATCTAACACTGCGTGAATTAAATTCTGCACCGTTCAGTTGCTATCTTAACTTACCTGAAGTTCAAATTCTAAGTTCATCTCCCGAACGTTTTTTGAAGCTCACCAAGGGCGTTGTTGAAACTAAACCGATTAAAGGCACGCGCCCCAGAAAACAGGATGATGCTGAAGATCAACAGCAAATAAAGTCACTTGAAAGCAGCAATAAGGATAGGGCGGAAAACCTGATGATTGTTGATTTGCTGCGCAATGACATGAGTAAAACCTGCAAAAAGGGTTCGGTAAAGGTACCGGTCATATTTAATGTGGAAAGTTATGCCACTGTACATCATTTAGTGAGTACCGTAACCGGCATACTGGCAGATGGTCAGCACGCATTGGATTTGTTAAAAAGCTGTTTTCCAGGCGGGTCAATTACCGGAGCGCCCAAGATTCGTGCCATGGAAATTATTGAAGAATTGGAACCTAACCGGCGCGGCGTCTATTGCGGAGCTATTGGTTATATTGGTTTTGATGGCAATATGGATAGCAATATTGCCATTAGAACCCTGGTGCATTCCAAAAACACCATTCGTTTCTGGGCAGGTGGTGGTATCGTCAATGACTCGGTGGTGGAAGAGGAATATCAGGAGAGTTTTGATAAGGCGGCGGCCATGCTTGATTTATTGAAGCAATTGACGGTGAAATGATCATCGTCAAACTTGGAGGTAGCTTGTCCCAATCAGATGCCCTTATTAAATGCCTGAACAGCTTGGAGCAAAATTATCAGGGTAGGGCGGTGGTTATTGTTCCGGGTGGTGGCGGGTTTGCGGACCAAGTCAGATTAGCGCAACAACGCTGGCAGTTTGACGACAAGACTGCGCACAGTATGGCGATTTTAGCGATGCAGCAGATGGCCTTGCTAATAAAAGGACTTAAGAGTGATTTTTCTATTGCCCGTTCAGTAACTGACATTCGAAGACAGCTACACCGGCAAAAAATTGTCATCTGGTCACCGGATATTGTTGAACTTGAGTGTGCAGCTATTCAAGCATCCTGGGATATCACATCAGACAGTCTGGCGGCATGGTTGGCAAAGGCGCTTTCAGCCACGGAGCTTATCCTGGTGAAGTCTGCCAATATTGATGCGAACCTCCGTCTACAGCAACTCGCAAAACAAAATATTGTTGATAAGGGGTTTTGCGATTTTGTAAGGCAGGCAACTTTTAAGATACAGGTTATTAACCAACAACATTTCTAATCAAGCGATCTGTTATTTTATTTCAAAGGACGTTAATAGCTCATCCGATTCCAGCTCAATAATTTCAACATTATCGACTCGTGCAGTGACAGGGCCTTTGTGGCACCATTTGATAAAGCTCTCAAGACTGCCATGGTCAGCTTCAGCAATTATTTCGACTCGACCATCCGGGAGATTTCTGGCACACCCTTTTATGCCGAATTGTTTAGCCTTGTTTTGAGTAAACATGCGAAAGTAAACGCCTTGCACGCGACCGGATCACCAGAATCTTAACTCTACGCATCATTTCTTTATTCTCCAGCAATAATGAATTCTTGGATTACGGGAAAAATCTTCCGGAATAGTCGTTGCCGTAATATCCTCCAAATTTAATTCAGACAAGGCCGGCTTATCAATTTTAAAACGTCTGAAATTGGTGGAGAAATATAAAACGCCATCAGGCGCCAATAGTGTAACTGTGTTTTTAATGAGCTGGACGTGATCATTTTGTATGTCAAACACGTCATCCATCCGCTTTGAATTGGAAAAAGTAGGCGGATCGAGGAATATTAAATCGTATTGTCTTGGATAGGGTTGCTTGGCTTCATGATCCAGCCATTCCAGACAGTCCGCCTGAATAAATTCATGCTCACCCGTGGTCTTATTCAGAGCCATGTTGTTTTTTGCCCAATTGATATAGGTGTTGGACATATCGACTGTGGTGGTTGATTTTGCACCACCTATAGCGGCATGGACTGTGGCAGTGCCGGTATAGGCGAACAGGTTTAAAAAGCGTTTATTCTTTGGCCTGTTGCTGAATTAGCAACCGGATAGGACGGTGATCCAGAAATAAGCCCGTATCCAGATAATCTTCAAAATTAACCAATAATTTGCAGCCGCCTTCTTCTATGATATGGAATCTTCCCTGGTCGCCTTGTTTTTCGTATTGGTCAGTGCTTCTTTGTTTCCGGCGTATTTTTAGGAAAACCTGCTCACGATTAACACCAAGCACATGAGGTATTTCGGCTAGTAATCCGGCCAATCTCTGATCTGCTTTGTGTTGGTCGATGCTTTTAGGCGGCTCGTATTCCTGGACATTGACCCAGGTTTGTTCGCCTACAGGGATGTTGGCGAGGGGCGTGAGCTGCGAGCGGTAAGCTTCGCCCTGATAAATATCAACGGCGGCCGCATATTCGGGTAAATCGGCATCGTAAACACGATAGCAGGTAATATGGTTTTGCCTGGCCCATTTGGACAGTTTTTTCAGGTTTTTTTGCAGTCGATTGGCAAACATTTCGGCGCCCGCATCCGGTTGCCGGGTTGTGCTGGTCTCTGTTACCTGAGATATGCGCTCTTCCTGTGTTTTTGCTTTGGGGATGAAGAAATTGCTTTCTTCAATGTTCAGACGCAATAATTTACATTCAAGCGCACCGTTAAACAGGGTAATCGGTTTTTGTGAGCGTATGCCCAAGCGAAAACCCAGTTCCGGGTTGCTGATGATCATCGCTGCTTTCCAGCCGATAAAATGGGCTTTTAGTGATTCACCAAATTTTTTGTACAGTTCCGCGGTTTCCTGTTCATCACCCAGACGTTCACCGTAGGGAGGATTACAGATTAATAGACCTGGTTTCCAGCTTTCAGCTGGTTCTGCGTCTTCAATATCACGACGCTCAACATGAATTTTATTTTGCAAGCCGGCATTGGCTATATGCGTTAGAGCTGCGTTGATGGTGTGGCGATTTTGATCGAAACCGACTATAACAGGAAGCTTTTCCAGTCCTGCTTTTTTTCGTTGCTGTGCTTCAATGCGTAATCTTTTCCAGCAGTCGGCATCGTGTTTTTTCCAGCCGATAAAGCCGTAATAATCGCGTAACAGGCCAGGTGCGTAATCTGCGGCGATCATTGCGCCTTCCAATAGCAGCGTTCCCGAACCGCACATAGGATCTATTAATGAGCCGTGTTGTTTAGCGATTTCCGGCCAACCGCTACGCAGCAGCATCGCGGCCGCAAGATTTTCCTTGATCGGCGCTTTAATATTGATATCCCGATATCCGCGGCGATGCAGACTTTCACCTGAAAGATCCAGACTGAGCTGGGCGGTTTCGCCATGCAAATAAACATTGATACGAATATGAGGCTGTTCTGTATTGATACTGGGTCGTTTTTGGAATTTTTCCCGCATCTGATCGACAATAGCATCTTTAACTTTTAATGCGCCAAAGTGGGTGTTGTTAATCGCCTGTGAGTTTTTCGCGCTGAACGAGACCGCAAAACTGTCTTCAGGATTAATGTGTTCAAACCAGTTGATTTTTTGTACGCCGTTATAAAGATCTTCCTGGGTTTTTACTTCAAAAGAACTTAATACCAGTAAAATCCGGTTTGCTGTTCTGGACCATAAGCAAGCCCGATAGGCGGTTTCCAGGTCACCCTGAAAAGCAACGCCTGCCATTGTGGCCTTGATATTGTTGATGCCGAGAGTTTGAAGTTCTTCGGTAAGAATGGTTTCCATCGCCTTGGGCGTGGTGGCAAACAGTTGGTAAGTGGACATAAGCTCAGGGTTCAAGGCAAAGTGGCTTGATATTGTGTTTGCCGAGAGCTTGGAGTTATTCAGTGAGGATGATTTCTATCGCTTTTGGCGTGGGGGACCAAAGGCTCAGGGTGCAAGTGATTAATCTTGTACCCTGAGCCTTTTGATGTTCTATTGAATTTTGATCAGTTCAACATCAAATATCAGGGTTGAGTTCGGGGCAATCGGGCCTGCACCTTGTTCGCCATAAGCGAGTTCCGAGGGAATGTAAAAGCGGTATTTAGCGCCCTCTTTCATTAATTGCACGCCTTCAGTCCAGCCAGGGATAACTCTGTTTAAAGGGAATGAAGTGGGTTCGCCTCGGCTGTAGGAACTGTCAAATTCTTTGCCGTCAATGGTTGTCCCTTTGTAATGCACTGTTACGTTATCAGTTGCTTTAGGTGAGGCCGTGCCTGTTCCAGGTGTTAGAATTTCGTATTGCAAGCCGCTTGCGGTTGTTACGATATTGGCTTTTTTAGCATTTTCCGCCAGGAAAGCCGCGCCTGCGGTCTTATTTTCTTCAGGTGTGGTGGCATTGGCCATTGAAAACATAGTAATCCCTATAATAATAACGGTGACAATTGAAATAATTTGAGTTTGAATTTTTCTCACGGTTTCGCCTTTTAGTTAACGTAAAAAGAAAATAGTTTATCAAAAAACTGTTTTTGTTTTTTAATTCATTTTGCAAGCGCCCAATTGTCTTTGAAATAGTCTGGCTCGGTAAGCGACTTTATCCGCTACTCGTTTTAACCATACTTTATTCAAATAACTTTTGCGCTGATAACCGCCGTGCCCTTCATGGTAGGCGAGATATAAATTTTTTGCGTCCCCTTTCGATATACCCAGTCTGGAGTGACTAATATTGCCGTACCAACCGATAAAGTCGGCTGCATCGGCAAATTCATCGCGATCAGCACTCCAGCTTCCTGCATTATCAAGATAGTCATCCCAGGTTTCATCGATGGCTTGCGCATAGCCATAAGCACTGGTGGGCCTGAACCAGGGAATAATGCCTAGCAGCCAGGTACGGGGTGGTTGCGCATCCGCGACGAAATGCGACTCCTGGTGCATAATCGCCATTTGCACAGGAATTGGTATGCCCCATTTTTCAAACGATTGTTTAGCATCAGCATACCATTCTTCATTCTCCCTGAAAGTAGCGCATATATTGTCACTGTTTCTAGGTGGGGCAGTCGTACAGGCAGCTAAAGAGAATAAGAAGGACAGTATTAATGGTTTTTTCATGATGGCGCGATGTGGTGTGGGGAAATATTGATGGCTATACAATTAAATAGTTGGAATTAAACGGAAAATAAGTTAAGACAATACTAAAATACTATAATTGTACTTGATAGACTTGTACAGTGTGAGCTGGAATATAAGCTGATAATCAATCAGGAGATAGTGATGTATTCAGATTTGGATCGGTCTTGTCGCAAGAACTTAAGGTCACATGGCCTGATTTACATGGGAGAAGAAGAGCATAAAATAACTGTTATAGATATCTCGATAACAGGAGTCCTTGCTGAATTAAATAGCAATAACAAAGAGATTGATGTTAAGGATATTTTTGATATGTTATTGGCTTCGACAATAATTGATTTGTATCTTCCTGAAATGCGCTTGGCCGGTGAAGCTGAAGTGGTAAGGGTTGACGTAAACAATGATTATCTCTTGCTTGCTCTTGAATTTAAAAATATTGCCTATGATATAGATAAAAATCTGAATAAGAGAAAAGCCTATCGAAAAAATATGCCTGATCCCGGGCAGATTTTGTTAAATGGTGAATATCATGAGTTTAATACCGTAAATGTTTCGGTAGAGGGTTTAATGATTCGCCTTGCTGAAACAATATCCGTTGAAGTGGGCACGATAACGAGCTTCGAATTTAAACGGCTGGAATTAAAGGGAAAGGTAGAAGTGATATGGAGTGACTTTACCTCCGATGCTGAAACTTTGATGGGTTTACGGTATGTAAATATCAATGCTGACAATATTAAGGACATACCCCGTTTTTGCCCGGCACCAACTTGAATAAATTTCATGAAATTCTCTTGCACTAATCACGCTGAGGCCGCGTTTCTTGAGTAATTCCAAGGTCAGATGGGATATATATTGGCCGCTGCCTCGATGTGTTAATACACTCAAAAACCAGTCCTTATATATTACCATTAAAGAACGGCATTAAAAGCCGCAGCTAATATTCATCAGTAAAACCCAATGTTGGTTATTCTTGCCCGTTCTGGATTGTGTGGTTGTATCCAAGTTATTGATAACAAATAAGTCTATTTTTTAAGTTTAGGAGTGAGATTAGAGTTAAGCAAAAACTGTTAATTATAAGTCCCGCTACAATTGCACTCGATAAATTTGTTCAGTGTGAGTTAAAATGTATTCTGATTAATCAATCCGGAGATAGTGATGTATGCAAAGTTAGCTCGGCCTTGTCGTAAGAATTTAGTGTCAGACGGTTTGATTTATATGGGTGACGAGGAGCATGGAATAACTATTAAAAACATTTCTATAAACGGCGTATTTGCCAAATTAAACAGTAATAGGGAAGATATTGATATTAAATATATTTTTAATCAATTATTGGTTTCAACAATAATTGATTTGTATCTTCCTGAAATGCGATTGGCGGGCGAAGTTGAGGTGGTAAGGGCTGAAATAGAAGATGGTCATATTTTACTTGCCCTGGAATTTAAAAATATTGCCTTTGACATAGATAAAGATTTGAACAAGAGAAAAGCCTATAGAAAAAACATACCTGATCCCGGAAGGATTTTATTAAATGGGGAATATCGTGATTTTAATACGGTCAATGTTTCGGTGGAGGGTTTAATGATCTGTCTTTCTGAAGCAATATCTGTTGAAGAAGGCACAATAACTCGTTTCGAATTTAAGCGACTGGAGTTAGAGGGTGAAATAAAAGTGATATGGGTTGATATTATCTCCGATGACCGAACATTGATCGGTTTGCAGTATGTACAAATGGAAAATAACGCAATTAAAGGAATACCCCGCTTTGCCCTGCAACAAACTGCATAACTTCTTTGTGATTTTCCTCAAAGAAAAACAGGGTCACCAAAATCGTTTAATTTTTGTTTCAGGATTTCAATGCCATTCGAAAGCACTCGCTTAATCACTATCGATAGATGCCTAAATCAGAAACCTGCGTACTTTTGCTTATCCCTGCTTAACCAATAATTAGTCGCCAATTGATGAGCTTGTTGCTGAGTATTTGCTTTGCCCAGTAATTTAAGAGCAATCGCTGCCGTGCCGATGATAGAGCTTTTAGCAAACTCATCCTCAATCCTTTCCTGCCAAATTAAAGCCAGTTGCTTCGGATCAAGTTCTTCGGATTTGACATGACGGCGAGAGAATAAAGCCGGCCAGTTTTCGTCAAATAATTCACCGTTGTGTACGCTTTGAACCAGGCATTCCATGTCGGGATTGCGCTCGGTTTCACCGCCTTCACCTTTTAATACTGCCGCATGGGGTTGCTGCAATATAGCGGCAGCTTGTTGATGCACAGGGCGATAACCCGGATGGAATATACCCTGAATGCTATATTCTGCATTAAAAGGGTTTAACAGACGTACCAGTGTATGAACAGGGGAGCGTAAGCCCAATAACGGACGCAGCTCAATAATCTCATGCAGTTTCGGGCAAAAATGCTCCAGTGACAAATAACTGAAGTGCTGTTGTTCAAGTTGCTGTTTTGCTTGTTCAATAGAGATTGCGTATTCCATGCCCAGGTATTTCAACATGTCCTGAGTATAGAGTCTGTCGGCGCTATGGCCGCCCGCACCGTGCATAAAAACGCTAATGCCATTTTCTGCCAATAACAGGGCCGACAATAGAAACCAGGGCAAATGACGACGTTTTCCGGCATAAGATGACCAATCCAGGTCGACAATCGCCTTATCACTGGCGAGATTGCATGATTTTCTGGCAGCCAAAACAAAACCGGCCAATTCTTCAGGTGTTTCTTCCTTAACGCGCATTAACATTAAAAAGGCGCCCAACTGAATTGGCAGCACTTCGTCCGCCAGAATCATTTTCATGGCTTGATAGGCTTCATCTTGCGTGAGTGGTCTTGAGCCTTTTTTTCCTTTGCCAAGAATGCGAATGTATTCTGCGAATGGATGTTCCGGACGGGGTGTTTGCTCGTGATGAGTGAAAGTCATAAAGTAAATTTTAGATAATGATCGATTAACAAAGCTGCAAAGAGAAGTGTTATGTAGACGATAGAATAAACAAACGTTTTCATGGCGGTTTTGTTGTCTTTATTACGCATCATCAACAATGCGTAATAAATAAAACCAAGGCCTAAAAGCACAGCCGACACCAGGTAAATCAAACCGCTCATGCCGGTTAAATAAGGCAATAGCGTCACAATCATCAACAGGATGGTATAGAGCAATATTTGCAAACGGGTAAATTCAGGGCCGTGTGTGACCGGTAACATGGGGATGTTCACTTTAGCGTATTCTTCACGTCTGGCGATGGCCAATGCCCAGAAATGCGGCGGTGTCCAAACGAAAATAATTAATGCCAGTAACAGGGCGTAGGGATGCACTTCATTCGTCATTGCACACCAGCCCAATAGCGGCGGCGTAGCGCCGAAAATACCACCGATGACAATATTTTGTGGAGTCGCTCTTTTAAGGTAGAGCGTATAAATAATAGCGTAACCAAATAATGACAGGAAAGTCAGAATAGCCGTTAAGGTATTGACTAATAAAATCAAAATGAGCATTGAGCTAACACCTAACACAAGCGCAAAAGTAATGACATTGGTTGTGTTTAACTCACCTGTGGGTAAGGGTCGTTTTTCGGTGCGGGCCATTTGTGCATCCGCTTTTCGGTCAATATAATGATTAACCGCCGCAGCTGAGGATGCAGCCAGAGCAATGCCTATAGTGCCGTAAATCAAAGGTCCTGCAGGAGGCATTCCAGGTACGGCTAACAACATACCAACAACTGCGGTAAAAAGCATTTCCGCAACTACGTTGGGTTTACAGAGTGTGTAGTAGTTTTTCCAGGAAAGCACAGAGGATTTGCTAGGCATTGTTTAATAAGTTCCAACTTTTATATTATTGTATAGAATACCGTGAACTATTGATTATTGAAATAGTCCGACGCGCTTACAATCATGAATGAGGGAGTTATGAATAAACGATTACTATGTACGGTATTACTGTGTCTGCCCGTGTTTACCAGTAGCGCAGAAACAAAAGTATTTGAACATACATTGGCGAATGGTCTAAAAGTTCTGGTCAAAGAAGATCATCGATCACCGGTTGTAGTGTCTCAAGTCTGGTACAAGGTGGGGTCCAGTTACGAGCCTGGAGGCATTACGGGTATCTCGCACATGCTGGAGCACATGATGTTCAAGGGTACAGATAAACATCCCGCAGGTGAATTTTCTCGCATCATTGCCGAAAATGGCGGCGATGAAAATGCTTTTACCGGCCAGGATTATACGGCCTATTTTCAAACCATGGAAGCATCCAGATTGGCAGTCAGTTTTGAACTGGAAGCCGATAGAATGCGTAATCTGCATCTGCTGCCCGAAGAATTAAAAAAAGAACTGCAAGTAGTGACTGAAGAACGCAGAATGCGGACGGATGATAATCCGCAAGCAAAAATGCAGGAACAATTTATGACCATGGCGTATTCCAACAGCCCTTATAAGCATCCTGTTATCGGTTGGCCGGCGGATATTGCAAATTACACCGTTGAAGATCTGCAAGCCTGGTATCAACGCTGGTATGCACCGAATAATGCAACGATAGTGGTAGTGGGTGATGTTCAGGCAAAAGCTGTTTTTGAACTGGCGGAAAAATATTTTGGCGCACTTAAGCCTAGTGATATTAAACCGTTAAAGCCGCAAACCGAAATCGATCAGCTGGGTGTGCGTAAAATGACAGTGAAAGTGCCTGCAAAACTGCCATCTATTCTAATGGGTTATAAAGTGCCGGTACTGAAAACGGCTGAAAATGAATGGGAAGCCTATGCGCTGGAAGTATTAGCGGGCGTATTGGATGGCGGTAGCAGTGCAAGATTATCCTCAGGATTAGTACGCGGTAAACAGATAGCCGTCTCCGCCGGTGCCGGCTATGGACTGACTTCAAGAATGTCCGATTTGTTTGAGCTGGAAGCGACGCCCGCCGAAGGAAAAACAATATCGGAGTTGGAAACTGCTTTAAAAGAGGAGATCAAGAAACTTCAGGAAAACTTGATCAGCAGTGAAGAATTACAACGTATTAAAGCGCAGGTTTTAGCTAGCGATATTTACGAGAAGGATTCCAATTTTTATCAGGCTATGCAGTTGGGAACACTGGAAACAGCCGGTTTGGGCTGGCAAAAAGCCGATGAATATGTCGCCAAAATCAACCAGGTGACAGCGGAACAAGTGCGTGATGTTGCGCGCAAATACTTGATTGAAGATCATCTGAGTATTGCTTATCTGGAACCACAAACTATCAATACAAGTACTGAAAAAAAGGGAGCCAAGTAATGCGTATTCGTCTTTTAACCCAATTCATCAAAGCTGGCCCACAAAAAGCGCAATCCCCTAAACCTTTTTATTTGTTAGGTCTTATCTTATTGGCATTTAGCCAGTTCGCTTACTCCGCCGCAAAAATTGAACATTGGCAAACACCGCAAGGCAGTCGTGTTTATTATGTGCATACCGAAGATTTGCCCATGGTGGATATACAGGTTGTTTTTGATGCGGGGAGTGCTCGCGATGGACAGCAGTTTGGGTTAGCGGCATTAACGGCTAATTTACTTGATACAGGAGCAGGGAAGTGGAATGCTGATGAAATTGCGCAACGCTTTGAAAGTATTGGCGCGCAATTTGGTGCGGGTAGTTCAATTGATATGGCTAACGTATCGTTACGCACATTGACCGATAAACCCTTATTTGATAAAGCCCTTGAAACGATGCAAGTCATCTTGACCAAGCCGACTTTTAACGAGGCTGATTTGAAGCGGGAAAAAAACCGAACCTTGGCAGGTCTAAAGCAACAGGAGGAATCACCCGCTGAGTTAGCCAGTATAGCCTTTTATAATGTCCTTTATGGAAAGCACCCTTATGCACATCCTGAATCAGGTGTAATAAAAACGGTAGCCGCTCTTAAGGGCTCCGATCTACGGCATTTTTATCAGAAACATTACGTTGCCGCTAATGCGATAGTCGTCATTGTCGGGGATTTAACCAAACAGCAAGCGGAACAAACGGCGGAAAAACTGGTAGCCGGATTGCCTATCGGAAAAAAACCGGAGGCTTTGCCGGATGTAGCTATGCCGGTTAAGTCGACAGAGCAACACATCGAGTTTCCGTCATCACAAACGCATGTTTTGGTCGGGTTACCCGGCACTTATCGTAAAGATCCCGATTATTTTAATTTGTATGTTGGCAATCACATATTGGGCGGCAGTGGCCTGGTTTCCAAACTCTTTAATGAAGTACGAGAAAAAAGGGGATTGGCTTACAGTGCATCCAGTGCTTTCATCCCGCTGTTGAAGCCTGGCCCGTTTCTGGTTAGTTTACAAACCCGCAACGATCAAACAACCCAAGCCTTGCAAGTACTCAATCAAACCTTGTCCGATTTTATAGCCAAAGGTCCGACAGAAGCCGAGCTTGTTGCGGCAAAGAAAAATATTACCGGCGGTTTTGCCATGCGTTTTGATACCAATAAAAAACTCGCAGGCTATGCTGCCATGATCGGTTTTTATGATATGCCCCTCGATTACCTGGATACCTTTCAACAAAAAGTTGAGCAAGTAACGGTTGCATCAATAACGGATGCCTTTAAACGCCGTGTTAATCCGCAATTGCTGCAAACTATAACCGTCGGCAAGTCAGCGGAAAAAAGTGCAAAATAAACTTAAGATAATCGGAGGAACCTGGCGCAGTCGATGTGTAAGCTTTGTCGATGCGCCAGGATTGAGACCGACACCCGCAAGAGTGCGCGAAACCCTATTCAATTGGCTGCAAAATGACATCATCGGCAGACGTTGTCTGGATTTATATGCCGGCAGTGGCGCTTTAGGCTTTGAAGCGGCTTCCAGGGGAGCCAAGTTTGTCATTCAGGTAGAAAATAATCCACTGGTCTGTCGAGCTTTAAAAGAAAATGCAATCAAGTTGGCCGCCGATCAGATAAAAACCGTTCAATCGGATGTGTTTCGTTACTTGGCTGGTGATGCCGAACCTTTTGACTTGGTGTTTATTGATCCGCCTTTTGCTATGGGGTTGGCTGTCCAGACCTGCCAATGGCTGGAAGAAAAAGGCTGGCTGAGCAAACATGCAAAAATCTATGTTGAAGCGGAAAGCACTCTAAAGCTTGATGGAATGCCTGAAAAATGGCGGCAGTTGAAAGGTAAAGTGGCCGGAGAAGTTGGATATCATTTGTTTGAGCGGTTGGGCTAAGCGTTCTTGCGCTGCGCATTGTATTGCTTGTTGCAGTGAAAAGTTCAGATTTGATTTGATAATATAAAAACGTGTCAGAACTTATCCTGACTACGAATGACTTTAACCAGCCGAGGCTGTGTCAAAACGCATGAAAAATCTTTATAGGTGATATTTCTCCACTTTGACGTCAAATAATGGTAGTTTTATAACTATAACATCCACTCATTAGCATAATTAAAGCAATAATTTGTTAATCATCTCCACTCAAGCGAGAGCTTTACGTTTTGACACAGCCATAGCTGACGACCATGAATGAATAGCAATACTACCCAGCCGGATACCATACGAAATGTAATATATAACGCACAACAGTAACTAACGTGCATTTTTAGTTGTGTTACGTCAAATGGTGAATTACCCTTTAACATTGATCCTCTGAAACCATTTGGATTTAGACCCTGAATTTCTATATCAAAAAAGCAAGTAACGTTTAAGGGCGCAATCCGTGGGGCGTAATAACCCGTAAGCCAGATATGCGTAATGCAAAACTAAGTGGTGCCCCTAAATAGCCATGAACGTAAACAACTTGTTCAGATATTCCTGAAGATAACGGCCACTTTTATCCTCAAAAGAACCTATGCATAAATTGCTTTTCATCCTTTTAACTCTGCTTATGCAAGGGTGCGGTCACGATTCCAAAACGCACATTTCACAAAACGATTTACTACAGCAGCTTGCCAATGACTCGCCGATCGTTATCGATGTGCGCTCCACCCCTGAATATCAGGCAGGTCATATTCCAAATGCCCTGCATATTCCTTTTTGGTCAGCATTTACCACCGAACAACTCCGCAGCTATTCCAACGATCAGCCCTTGATACTGTATTGCGAACATGGTCCACGAGCAGGCATTGCCAAATTAGGTTTGTCGATGCAAGGTTTCCAAAACATTCGCTATTTGGAAGGACACATGACAACTTGGCGTAAAGCCGGTTTACCCATAAGTAAGTAGGAATAACGGGGGATCGTGATATTTACTCTTCCCCATATGCCGCGTTGCTTGATACGGGCTTGTGACTACCCGTGATGGTCTTTATCCCACTTCAACCACAACGGGTTGAATCAAGTGGAGATTTTGACTGGCATTATGATGCATAAGAGCTTTCGTGGAGCCAGTTTCAACAGCACAGAGCAGTTGACACGGGCCATCAATGACCCGCAACGAAAATGCTACTCCTTTTGTTTGGCGAAAACGGGAGGTTAAAGGCTCTCACTTACGAAATACAATTGTGAATTTATGCAAACTGGACAATATTTAGCTTTTAAGAGAGAAGTCGCGATTGTTTGCGTAGTTTTGGATCGTGAAGAAATTTTTAAAATACGGCATAAAACTTATGGTGATAGGAATCGAATAGAAGCAATAAATGGCGGCAGCTTCTCCTGTTGAAACGCCTAGTACCCATTGCGGCATAAATAAAGTCATTAGCGCCATAAATGAATGGTAGCTGGAAATTTTCCAGTTGTCTTTCCAGAGAAACCCACTTAATGCAAGTGCAAATAGTGAGCCGTGGGTAACAAAGGTTCCGAACGCGCTCGATATGCGATAACCGATATGGTAGGTTCCCATAAACAAACAGGAAACCATATTGCCAATAAAATTAGGCGTAGCATCAAAAATTTGCCAAGTATTTGGCAGAAAAGAACAAATCAGGAATAAAAAGCTGAGTGACGCTCCAAATATGGTTGCATGCTTAAGTGCGGATTTGTCGGATGAGTAAGTTGCCAGTGCCGGCATAATGGCCAACGCCTGAAAAGCAATATGATAAGTTGATAATTCACTTAAATAGAGGTTAGTACCATATCCACATTGATCAGCAACCGGATAGGCGAAATATTGAATGAATTCCATAAGTGAAAAATGGAAAATTGCATAGGCTCTTGCGAACCTCACCCAAAAAGTTTCGGTTTTATCAAGAAAAGTGACGCCTGATGCAGCTAAACCTATAACGCCCAGCCCAAGCGACATATCAGCACTAAAACACATAATTCCTCCCAAAATGTTGATAATATAATAAAAAAAAGTGTGAACTCAAAGTCTAAAATGAGCCAATGACGAGAATATTCGATCTCTAGGCTAACACATTCTTCAATTCAAGGCAGTTCAAAATACTGTTGCCAGCTTATACAATTTGGATCACAAATCCAGGTAAATGTGTCGTTGAATCGGAGTTTGATTTCAAAAGGATAGGCCGGAGGGCTCTACGAGCAAATTGCGGACTTCCCATGCGAGAAACCGCTTCGATTTGTTGGGTTATGGTTTTCGCCTAACCCCAATCAGTGAAAGTTTTTGTGGTTTTCTAGTTTGACGGTTTTCTGGAGGAAAACCACTCTACGATCTTTAATCATTTACCTAATCACGCGAACCACCCAAATTCCGCATTTGCCTGAGTATCCAGCTCTGCCTTCTCATGACATAATTCGAGGGCCGCGCTGCTCGCAGTTTTAGAGGATTGGGTAAGGTGGCTGCAAGCACGGCCGCTTGAGAGCGGCTAAGGTTTTTTGCGGGAATGCCAAAATAGTGTTGGCTGGCGGCTTCTATGCCAAATAAATGGTCGCCGAATTCGGCAATATTCAGGTAAACCACCAATATCCGTTCCTTACTCCACAATATTTCAATCAGTAGTGTAAACCAGACTTCCAATCCTTTACGGATAAAACTCTTCGAGGGCGTTAGAAATAGATTTTTGGCGACTTGTTGGGAAATTGTGCTGGCTCCTCTTAGTCGTCGTCCGCCATCTATGTAAGCATTAATGGCTGAGCGTATGGATTGTAAATCAAAGCCGAAGTGCTGGTAAAACTGCTGATCTTCCGAGGCAACAACCGCAGCCGAAGCATTAGGGGAGATTTTTTTTACACTGACCCATTTATATTGAATGGGCTTGAATGAAAAGTCGTCGATTAAATCTTCATAATGACGATAGATCATAAAAGCCGTGGTTGGCACAGGTAGCCAGCGCAGTAAGTAAACCGATATTACAGATGTTGCGATAAAGAAAAGCAGGCTATTTCGCAGTATTACACGTATTGATAATGACTGAGTTTGACTGGTTTGTGAGTGGCGGGATTTTTTTGGCAAGTTGTAAAGACTGTTTATTGTTAATGTTTGTTGCTCTCCCCGCGCCCAGCGAAGAGACTATTGGGTATATGATAAAGGCTTTGTATCAACTTGAATACAAAACCCCTGCTATTTTTGCAACTCGGTATCGCTCACCATCGCTTCGGTCTGCCAGCCGCCGCCCAAGGCTTTGTATAGCGCAACCAGATCGGTTGAAAGTTGGGCTTCACTGTCGACCAGATTGCGTTGAGTTTGATAAAGCGTCTGCTGGGTTTGGAGCACATCGAGAAACATCGTTAAACCCCTGTGATAGCGTTCGTCGGCCATTTGAACCGCCAACTGGCTTGCTGCAACGGCTTCTGCAAGTGACTTGTGTCGTTGCTGTTCTTTGCTATAGGCAACGAGTGCATCTTCGACTTCTTTAAAAGCGGTCAAAACGGTGGACTGATAAGTCAGGAACGCCTGGTCAAATTGCGCTTCCTTGCCTTTGATGTTGGCGTTAATTCTCCCCCAATTTAAAATGGGCAAGGTTAATGAGGACGCGGCAGACCAGGATTTACCGATGGGGGTAAAGTCTGTAATGCGCATATTTTGCAAGCCCAGGAATGCTGCCAGGTTGACTCTTGGATAGAGCTCGGCAGTCGCAACACCCACATCGGCGTTTGCTTTTGCTATTTGACGTTCGGCTTGGCGAATATCGGGTCTGCGCAACAACAGCTCGGAGGGGAGTTCAGATATTGCGACTGTGGACATTGCTGGAATCGTGCCCGGATTACCGAGCCGAAGGGCAAGTGCCTCGGGTTCTCGACCCAGTAATACGCTAATAGCGTGTATCGATTGTTTAACAACGGTTTCATACACCGGCATAAATGCTTCTGTTGTGGCGGCTTGGGATTGTGCTTGCGCCACTTCCAACCAACTTGCGAAACCCGCTTGTTGGCGGATTTGAGTCAGTCTGACTGTTTCCTGTTGAGAGTTCAAGTTTTCACGCGTTATTGTGATCAGTTGTTGATTGGCGCGTAGTTCGATGTAGTTGCTTGCGACTTCGCCCAATAGGGTAACCAGAACATTCCGGCTGCTTTCTATTTCACTGTCGACATTCGCATCAGCGGCTTCGATTGCACGCCGTTCGCCGCCAAAGAAATCCACTTCCCATTGCGCGTCAAAGCCCAATTGAAAAATATTGATAATCTGATTGCCGATACCAAAACCGCTGCCTGCAGTGGATGTACCGCCAGTTTGAGAAGTTGAGGAGGTGTTATTGAAACGTCGGCTGACATTGCTTTTACTGGTTATGCTGGGCAAGCCGGCGGCAATGGTTGCCCAGCGTTGGGCGCGGGCTTCTTTAACCCGGACTAATGCTTGTTTCAAATCCAGATTGGCAACGATAGCATCGTTGATAAGCCGGTCGAGTACCGGATCATTGAAAGTTTTCCACCATTGATCGGGTTGTGCAGGTTGGGGCAATCCCTTGTGTTTGCTCTTTGGTGCTTCCCCCCATTGTTTGGGAACAGGAACAATGGGGGGCTTGTAATCAGGGCCAACGGTACAGCCGGAAACCAGAAGGGTTAAGAATAGCAGGAAAGAACAGCGTATCATGAGGATGGACCTTTAACATTCTGCTGATTTTCTGAATCCTTATTGATGGAGTAATTCTGGGCTTCAATGAATACGTCCATCTGCTGACCCACATAAATAGGCAGTTGCTTGCGGTCAAAACTGTAGAGGGCTTGCAATACACGGGTATCAACCCGTTCATTGCTATCGCCCGTCAGGGATTTTTTGGGTACCACATAAGGTTCGACATAGGCCAGGCTCAAGTCGACTTTGAAGCTTCGATTGCCGCGCAAATAGGCAACAGCTTTGCTGTTTTTGTCGAATCGCCAGGCATCATTCTCGTCTATGTCAACCCGAACATGCAGTTGATCCAAGTTGCCCAGCACCAGCAACGGGGTATTCAAAAATCCCGCCTGGGCGAATTCACCGGGTCGAATATTGACTTGTAACACTTCACCTTTTACTGGAGCGCGAACGACAAGCCGGCTTAATGTGGTTTCAGTATCGGCCAGGCTGGCTTCTGCTTGTTGTACCAAAGCTAGCGCACTTTCCAGTTTGGCTTTTGCGATTAACATGATGTTGCGTCGTCTAAGAAGTTCTTCGGCACTGATGGCGCGCCGGTCCGTAACCGCCTCAGCCAAATCGCTCAGTGATTTGGCATCGCTTAATGTGGCTTTCGCGACACTCACATCGGCCTTAGCTTTTGCACGGTCTGCAAGTTTTATAGCCAATACCGCACGCGTATCGCGGTCATCCAGATAAAAAAGCGGAGCACCGGCCTTGACTTGATCGCCAACCTTGACCGCTACTGTCTTGACAATGCCGGGCAACGGAGTGCCGATAGCGATATTTTGGCTTTGCGCTTCAACAATCCCTGCGCCGGCAATAAACGCTTTAAATGGCGCGAAAGCGGGTTCTGTAACGGCTTTTGCAATGGGTGTAGGCTGGTTGCTGTTGATTACCGTGTAAGCGGCAAACAGGAATCCTGCGACCGCCAGTAGGGGGAGTGTGTATTTGATTTGCATATCGATTCTATGTATTAGGCCCAAGGTGCAAGGCAAAAGTTGGGGGGGGTACGCTGCTTGTTCCGTTCATTTTGCGCCTTGCACTTTTATAATATGTCCGTCGTCCATTTCTGCAATGCGGTCGGCGAAGTCAAAAATACGCGCGTCATGGGTGACAATCACCAAGGTGCGGTCTTTGTGCATGGCTACGTCTTTAAGCAGTGTCATCACATTGCGTCCGGTTTCATGGTCCAGTGCGCTGGTGGGTTCGTCGCATACGATAAGCCGTGGGCTATGCACCAAGGCACGGGCAATTGCAACGCGTTGCTGCTGACCACCGGAAAGTTGTGAAGGTAAGGACGTCCATCGCTCCCCTAGGCCGACATGTTCAAGTACAGTTATTGCCTTACGCTCCGCTTCGACGCGCTTCATACCATTGATGATCAGCGGAACGGACACATTTTCCGCGGCATTCAACGAGGGCAACAGGTTAAACGCCTGAAATACGAATCCGATGTTATGTGCCCTGAAATTTAACTTGTCCTTGCTACGCATGTTGAGTAAATTCTCGCCAAACACTTCACAACTCCCATCATCCTGATCGAGAATGCCGGCGATCACTGAAATAAGGGTAGTTTTGCCGCAGCCGGATGGCCCAACCAGCATCATCAGTTCACCCGCAGCAATTTCCAGATTGATACCATTAAGAGCGGTTACTTTTTGGCCACCGGTATCATAAACCTTGACCACGTTTTGGCAGTGTACTGCTAGATTCATGGGTTAGCCTTTAAAAACAATAGCGGGTTCCAAACGAATCACTTTGACTATGCTGATGACCGCGGCAAAGACGCAGATCAGACTGACACCAGCACCGCTGAACAGCAGCAGTTGCCAGGGAAACTTGAATGCCAGAATGGTGTGACGCATGGCGAAGCCGAATAATGCAGTCAAACCTACGCCTAAACCATAACCGATGCTGCCGACCAGGATCGCCTGTAATAAAATCATGCGTAGCAAGATCAAGTTGCTGGTTCCCATTGCTTTTAGTACGCCGAATTGCATCAGATTTCCCAATGTGAAATTGTAAAAAGTCTGGCCCGCAATGGCTGCACCGACAATAAAGCCCAACAGTACCGAAGTACCGAAATTAATCGGAATACCTGTGTTGTGTATAAAATATTCGAATGTGAGAGTCTTAAACTCCGCTTGTGTATAAGCCGCCAAGCCAGTCGTTTCACGGATGCGGCGAGTTAATTCGGCAAGATCCTGGCCTTTTTTTGCTTTAACCAATACAAAAGACAAAAGCTTGCGCTCCCGAGGTGCGTAACTCTTGGCACGGGAATAAGTCGTGTAGACTACAGGCTGAGATTGAAAGGTACGTGTGACTTTAGCAATACCAACAACGATCGCGCGGCGGTCATTTAACTCCAGACTGTCGCCAATTTTGAGTGGAATAGGTTTGCCGCCAGGTGTCGGCGAAGGTTTTCCCAGTTTATCTCTGGCACCGTCAATATCGACGATCACACCATCGCTACGGCGTAAATCATCAATCTTTCCTTCCAGCATAACAGGAGGGCCACCGATTAAAGTTGCATCGTCCAAACCCACAACATTGCAGGTTTGAAATCTACCATCGAAAAGACGTGCTTTCAGCAGTCCCTTGTACATTGGCATTGCCCATTCTACACCGGAAATACCCCGTACCCGATAAAGTTCCGTATCCTGCATGGGTTTGATGTCATCGACGAATTGCACTTTTGGATCCATTACCCATATATCAGGTAAGCCGACATCCGATATAAAACTGTAAGTGCGTGACATGATTCCCAAAAAAATAGCGGGTTGCTGGGTCATAATCAATGAAGCAAACGTCAGCCCCATAACAATACCGAGATATTTACCTTTGTCACCCATCAGCATTTTTAAGGCTATGTGATTCATTGATTGAGTCTCTTTTTTTGTTGGGCGAACCGGGTCAGGGCGGCTATTGAAAATTGCGCAATATGTTCAGCACTGGCTTGTATAGCCGATTCATCCTCAATTAACTCAGGATACAAACGATCAATAATCGAGCGAGAGTGTTTAAACATTAAGCACTGACCAAAAATACTGAGCAGGCAACGCTGCACGATCACTCTATCAACGGGAGCTCCAAGAATTTGTTGGATGATGTCTTGCAACAAGTTGAATTGCGGAACAATAGCTGTTTCGATAATTTCATCCAATGCTTTAGTGGGGTCGGCAATTTCACGGGCAATCAGTTTGCTGTGTAGCCCTAAATGACTGTCATCCAGCAATTTATGCAAAAAGTTTTTGATAAACAACGCGAGGCGTTGCTCCAGAGGCAAGCCTTTATCGAGAGCAGCATCTTGTGGATGCAGTCGATTGGCTTCTTGAAAGGCAAAAGTTAACGCTTGGGCATAAAGGGCCTCTTTGCTGCGGAAATAGTAATTTACCGAAGCCACGTTGACATTAGCTCTGGAGCAAATATCTCGCACGGTAGCGTCACGAAAGCCGCATTCGGCAAAAACTTCCACAGCAACCTGGAGCAGACGGTCGAAAGCGGGTTCGTTGGCAGTGGATTCGATCATTCTAACGCTAGCCTTAAACGGGTGTTTGAAACGATTGTATAGCTAATGTGTTTACATAGCAATGGTTGTTTCTGGGAAAATTTATGTTGTTCCGTCTGAAAACATTGTTTTAGTCTGTACATAACAAAAATCCAGAATGATTGATCAACTGTGTCGTATTTTGAAAAAATGCGATAATTCCTGCATTTGTAACTTCGTGATTTTTATAATGCGTATCACTAAATCTGATTGTCTGTTGTTAATCTTGTTGCTGGGAACTTTTGCCGGCATCGTAAAGGCTGATTCAGTCAAAACTTATGTCAATCAAGAGCGAAGTAGAAGGCTATTGCAGCCGTTAAGAATACCGCAGCAACAAAATGGCGTCGTTATAATCCCTCAGATGGTTAATATTCCCTCAGGGTGTTTTCAAATGGGTAGTCCGGAAACAGAAGAAGGGCGTGGCACTGATGAAGTTCTGCACAGAGTTTGTGTCAAAGGATTTAAGTTGGCTAAAAATGAGATTGCTGTAGAAGAGTTCAGAAAGTTTATAGGAGCTACCCATTTCATTACCGATGCCGAACGAAATACTGCGGAATCCGGTTGCTGGAGCTATCAAAAAGAGTCTGAAAAGCACTGGAATTGGTGGCAATGGGCAAATTGGAAGTTGCCTGTTAGGGGTGCTGCCTTAATAGCAAGTACGCCGGTAACTTGTGTTAGTCTGGATGATGTCATGGCTTATATTCAATGGCTTAATAAAGAAACAGGCCAGGAATATAGACTGCCTACAGAAGCCGAATGGGAATATGCGGCCAGAGCAGGAGCAACAACTGCACGCTATTGGGGCAATAATGCCGATATAGCCTGTAGTTATGCCAATGTCGCAGACAATACACCATCAGGCTCTGCAAAATGGCCTCAAACTCATAATTGTGAAGATGGTTATTTTTTTACGGCGACAGTCAGTGCATTTCGAGCTAACAAGTTTGGTTTGCATGATATGTTGGGCAATGTATGGGAATGGACTTGCTCAAAATACGAGGAAAAGTATGCCGGTGCTGAAGAAGTATGCACCGATATAAAGCCGGGTAGTAATGTATTGATTTCAATCCGCGGAGGCGGCTGGAACGCTGATGCGCCCCGAGTACGAGCAGCCCATCGTAATTGGGGCGTAGCCTGGTCGCGCCAGGCTAATCAGGGGTTTCGGTTGGTTAGAGTGCGTTAAGGACAGAGTATTTATCCGCTTTAACTTAACAGTTTAAGGCGACTGGCTGGCATTTATTCCATCTGGGGCGGGAAGTTTTCCGCCGGCATTTTTTCCAGCTTAGAGGGAGCGTTTTCTATGGCTGGAGCTGGAGTTGTATCTGTCGGGTTTGAGGCCGGTTCTTCCAGAATGGGTTCAGGAAGAGCGCCTGCTGACCCACTGGGTATAGTGATTGATCCAGCATCTTTAGTTTTTAGTAGCGCTTTTACATCAGGTCCAAGAGCTACAGAAAAATCCGTTGATGCAATTACATGCTTGGTAAATCTATTGACTGCACGAAGAGAAACATAGGCGTTTTGCTTTCCTGGCGCGTATACCCCGCCAACCAGGACAACTGCGTTATAACGTCTGAGTAAGGCTTTGTCTTCTTCGGAAAGTTGTAACTCGCCATCTTCTTTCATCATAAAAAGATCGATAGGGAGATCCATTCCGATAATTTGATAGCCTGAATTATGTAAGGCAGTAGCGATTTGATCCGAAATTATACGACCGAACGAAGACGTTTCATTATAATTTTTAACATTGAGCAGCGTACTAACCACAATCAGAGAATTTTTCGGTATCTTTCGGCAAAGTTCGTCTTTAAGCTCGCCGGTCGCATCATAGCTGGCTTCGATCAGGTCAGTATTGAGGTAGGATTGAGTTTTAAAGAAACGAAGAGTCGAACTGCAGCCGCTCAACGTAGCTATTAAGAGTGCAGGAATAAGGATTGCGGGTTTTTTTAACATTAGTATATTTCCTTGACGTAGATTGCTAAATACTGTGGTTTACACCATTGCCTTTGATTCTGACTTGATGATTTTCGAGAAAAAATGACGAAGGGGTAACTAATAGCGAATACTAGTCTATCAGCGAATGGGTAGCAAGCAAGGCGCTATTAAATTCAAGACGTATAAGACTAAGTGATGAAGTTGATGCTGCTCGGTCAATTAATTTAATTAGTAGTTGGAACAGTTGGCAGGTTATTCATGCTTCCATTCATTAATACGAGCGGGATTTTGGATTACTTAACGGCGGACTTCAATGCTTGAAAAGTAGTGAATAATAGAAGGTATTGATTTTGCTGTCATTGACAATCAAAATGATAGGCTTAAAACCTCTCCGAATTCTATTTTTAAGTGAGTTTAAACGCGGTTGCCTTTAGGAAGCGTCTGGTTTTGTTGACTATTACAGTATTCCATGGGCCAATTATAATTTATACAGTGAGCTGCACTACAGCATAAACCCATCATTCAAGATGAAAGAGCAAGAAGGTGTAATAAAGTATCAGTTAAAGCATACGCAAAAGCCGATCGGCATGAAGTTATCATTAAGCGAAATCAACGCTTGGCGCAGCATTATTTTTCGTCTTGGTCTTATTGGTCAAAATCTTGAAAGATATGACAGTCTTGGCTTTGGTAATATCAGTCAAAGGCTTAATTCTCAAAGCAGTCAATTTATTATCAGTGGTACTCAAACCGGGCATATTAAACATTTAAGTCCGGAGCATTACTGCCTTGTTGTCGAGGCAGATCCCCGAAAAAACCGGATTCAATCATACGGACTATACAAGCCCTCTTCTGAATCCATGACACACGCTAGCATTTATGCTCAGGACAGTAATATACAAGCGGTCATTCATGCACACAGTCCTGAGATCTGGAACAATACCACATTACTTAATCTACCCCATATTTCCGCTGATATTCCCTACGGCACGGTTGAAATGGCAATAGCGGTTGAGCGGTTATTTCAATCCGGCAACTTAAGACAGACTTTTTTATTTACTATGCTGGGGCATGAAGATGGTGTTGTTTCTTTTGGCCGAAACATGCAGGAGGCGGCATGGGTATTGATAAAGTATTTATCACTAGCCATTGGCGTTGAACATCAATAAGCCTATACGATATTTGACCGTTATGTATTTATAAATTAGTTCTGGAACACGTGTTAACTGATTTCAAAACTAATAAACTTGTTGCCTGATTTACTTGGTTCAGAGTTTGTGAAGTACCCTTTAGAATATTGATTGACTACTAAATACAGCATTGAGAAAACAACATTTTTGTGGTGTAATGCCAATGTTTTACGTCTTAATGCGCCTCTTGTTTTCGTGTGTTTGATATAAGGGGATGGTTTCGCCGCAACTTGTTTTGGAGAGTAGGCTTCAACTATGCAATTTATTATTAAAAAAGGTTTAGATCTACCTATAACGGGCGGGCCTAAACAAATTATTGAGGATGGCAATAAGGTTAATTCCGTTGCTATTCTGGGAATGGATTATGTAGGCATGAAGCCTACCATGATGGTTAGTGAGGGGGACACGGTCAAGCTGGGCCAGATAATCTTTTCTGACAAGAAAAATCCTGGTGTTTTGTTTACTTCACCTGGTGCGGGTGTCGTTAAATCAATCAATCGTGGTGCTAAACGGGCATTACAATCCGTTGTTATTGAACTCAAGGGTGCTGCACAGGTATCATTTCACAAATACAATGAGTCCGAACTTAACGGCCTGACAGCGGAACAGGTTAAAGAAAATCTGTTGGCATCGGGTTTGTGGACGACGATACGGACTCGTCCTTATGGCAAAACGCCTACTGTAGACAGTAAACCGAGTTCTATTTTTGTTACGGCTATTGATACTCGGCCTTTGGCGGCAGACCCTGCTGTGGTTATTAGAACGCGCTCCAACGATTTTAATAATGGTTTGGCGGTTATTGCCAAGCTAACTGAGGGTAAAACTTACGTTTGTAAAGCGTCAGGCGCAGATATTGCTGTTAGTAATGTAGCTACATTGGCCGATTTTTCAGGGCCGCATCCTGCCGGCTTACCGAGTACGCATATTCATTTTATTAATTCGGTTAATATTAATAAATGTGTCTGGCACCTGGATTATCAGGCAGTAATAGCAATTGGTGCATTATTTACCACCGGAAAATTGAATGTCGAAAGAGTGGTCTCTTTGGCAGGCCCCACCGTAAAAAACCCAAGATTAATCCGCACTCGTGTCGGCGCTAATACCAATGATCTGGTTGCAGGTGAGTTGGCAGATGACGTTGAAAGCCGAGTGATTTCAGGTTCTGTGTTGTACGGACATTCAGCGGCTGATTGGGCATCTTATTTAGGCTGTTACAGCAACCAGATTTCCGTGCTGCAAGAAGGTCGTGCCCGGGAATTGTTTGGCTGGATTTTGCCCGGTAAAGACAAATATTCAGCACTTAATGTTTATACATCCAGTGTTGAACGTAAAAATAATCGTCTTTTTCCATTAACAACGGATAAAAACGGCAGTAACAGAGCGATTGTTCCTGTTGGCATTTATGAAACCGTTATGCCTATGGATATTTTGCCAACCCCGTTACTAAAATCTTTGGTTGTCGGTGATTCTGATCAGGCTCAATTATTAGGTTGTTTGGAACTTGATGAAGAAGATGTCTCCTTATTTACGTTTGTGGATCCAGGTAAACATGACTTCGGTCCTGTACTGAGAGCGAATTTAACTAAAATCGAGAAGGAAGGATAATGTCGGCTAGAGAAATTTTAGATAGCATTGAGCCGCATTTTACTAAAGGCGGTCGATTGGAAAAGTATTATGGTCTCTATGAGATGGTGGATACTTTTATTTATACACCGGCTGATGTAACACGCGGTTCTACACATGTTCGTGATGGTAATGACCTGAAACGAACGATGACTTTTGTGGTTATAGCAACGCTGTTTTGTGTGCTGATGGCGATGTATAACACCGGTTATCAGGCCAATTTGGCAATGGCATCCATGGGGCTGGAGAAAATAGACAACTGGCGCAGTGTCCCGATGATGCTTTTCGGGTATAACACGATGAACCCGTTTTCCAACCTGGTTCATGGTGCCTTGTACTTTTTGCCCATTTACATCACTACATTGGCTGTTGGTGGTATTTGGGAAGTATTGTTTGCCACGGTGCGTGGTCATGAAGTCAATGAAGGCTTTTTGGTTTCGTCGATGTTATATACCTTGATTATGCCGCCTGATATGCCTTTATGGCAGGTTGCGCTGGGTATTTCATTCGGCATCGTTATCGGTAAAGAAGTCTTTGGCGGCACAGGTAAAAACTTCCTGAATCCTGCTCTGACCGGACGGGCGTTTTTATACTTTGCTTACCCTGCGTCGATGACGGGTGATTCTGTATGGGTGGCGGTAGATGGCTTTACAAGGGCAACGCCTTTGGGTTTGGCGGCAAATGGCGGTCTTGACGCTGTTTATGCGGCTAATTACAGCTGGATGCAATCGTTCTTCGGTTTTGAACCAGGTTGTCTTGGTGAAACATCGACTTTAGCCATCTTAATTGGCGCGGCATTCCTGTTGTATACACGCGTTGCATCATATCGCATTATGGCCGGTGTGTTTATTGGCATGGTGCTAACCTCCTTGTTGTTTAATATTATTGGCAGTGACACCAATCCCATGTTTGCCTTGCCCTGGTATTGGCATTTGACCATGGGCGGCTTTGCCTTTGGTATGGTTTATATGGCTACCGACCCTGTGAGTGCGGCAATGACCGATACCGGTCGTTGGGTATTTGGCGGTTTGGTAGGGCTTATGACCGTTTTGATCAGAGTGGTTAATCCGGCGTTTCCAGAAGGTATTATGCTTGCTATTTTGTTTTCAAACATGTTTGCGCCGACGATAGATTATTTCGTCATTCAGGCCAATATCAGAAGAAGGATGAAACGTCATGCTTGATAAAAAAGTGTCCTGTAAACATCTCGAAGGCATTTTTGCGGCGCTCGATAAGAACGAGCAATATAAAAAATTTAAAGCTTACGCGGATAAAGTTCTTGCTTTAGGGAACGATAGTCTGGAAAAGACTATCGCCATTGCAGTTTCGCTCTGCCTTGTTTGCGCTGTTCTGGTTTCATTTGCGGCGGTTGCTTTAAAACCTTTACAAATAGGCAATAAAGAAGCGGACATGAAGAAGAATATTCTTGATGTTGCTGGCTTACTGGAAGAAGGCGCGGATATAAATTCGGCATTTGCAGAAAAAATTGAGGCGAAAATCGTTGATCTGGAAACAGGCGACTATGTTGAAAATATCAATGCAAATGAATATGATCAACGTAAAGCCGCCAAAGATCCTGCTCAAAGTGTTGCAATTCCCAAAGAAAAAGATATTGCCCATATCAGAGTAAAAGCCAAATATGCCAAAGTCTTCTTAGTGAAAGAGGGTGGTGCTATCAAGTCTATTATTCTGCCCATGCATGGTTATGGTTTGTGGTCTACCTTGTATGGTTTTCTTTCTATAGACCCTGATGGACAAACCGTACAGAGTATCAACTTCTACGATCAGGCAGAAACTCCCGGATTAGGTGGTGAAGTTGTTAATCCTAACTGGCGTGCACTGTGGAAAGGCAAGAAAGTCTATGCTGAAACTGATCAACCTTCCTTGGAGAAAGGTTTAATTACTGAAGCTGATGTCGGCGAACCTGCGTTGAGTTTAATCAAAGGTGTGGTAGATAACACCAAACCAGGCTCTCAATATCAGGTAGATGGTCTTGCTGGCGCGACCTTGACCAGTACCGGTGTGACTAATCTGGTCAGATATTGGATGAGCAATGAAGGTTTTGCTCCATATATTAAAAAAGTAAGAACGGTTAAAGGGGTTAAGTCATGAGTGCAGTTTTAAATGATGAAACAAAAAAAGTATTGATTACTCCGCTGGTCAATGATAATCCCATTACTCTGCAGGTTTTGGGGATTTGTTCGGCCTTGGCGGTTACTTCACAAATGTCAACTTCGCTGATTATGGCGCTTGCGTTGACATTGGTAACTGCGTTTTCGAGTGCGGCAATTAGCGCGATCAGAAACCATATTCCAAGCAGTATCCGGATTATTGTGCAAATGACCATTATCGCTTCATTAGTCATCGTGGTTGATCAAATATTGAAAGCCTTTGCTTATGAAATCAGTAAACAATTATCCGTATTCGTTGGATTGATTATTACCAACTGTATCGTTATGGGTCGTGCTGAAGGTTATGCGATGAAAAATCCGCCTTTGGAAAGTTTCATCGACGGTATCGGTAATGGTTTGGGTTATAGTTTGATATTAATCATCGTGGCATTTTTCAGAGAGACTTTGGGCTCTGGTAAATTATTGGGCATCGAAGTCTTCAAGCTGACTAAAGATGGCGGCTGGTATGATCCTAATGGCTTGATGTTACTGCCGCCCAGCGCATTCTTTATCATCGGTTTGATTATCTGGGGTGTACGTCAATGGAAACCCAATCAAGTTGAAAAGGTAGAATTCAAGATTATGTCGATTGCTCACGGTGAAGGAGGGCATCACTAATGGAAGCTTATATTAGTTTATTTGTTAAGGCTGTCTTTATTGAAAACCTCGCACTTTCCTTTTTTTTGGGAATGTGTACCTTTATTGCGGTGTCGAAGAAAATTGCCACTGCTATGGGATTGGGTGTTGCGGTTATGGTAGTGCAAGCTATTACTGTACCGGCCAACAATATTGTTTATCATGCCTTGTTAAAAGAAGATGCATTGTCCTGGATAGGCATAAAAGGCGTAGACCTAAGCTTTTTGGCGTTGTTAAGCTGTATCGGTATGATTGCAGCATTGGTACAAATTCTTGAAATGATTTTGGATAAATTCTTTCCGGCGTTGTATCACGCTCTGGGTGTTTTTCTTCCTTTGATCACGGTAAATTGCGCGATTTTGGGTGGCAGCTTATTTATGATTGAACGAGACTATAATTTTGGGGAAAGCGTTACTTACGGTGTAGGCAGTGGTCTGGGCTGGGCATTGGCTATTACAGTTATGGCTGGTGTACGCGAAAAACTTAAATACAGTGATATCCCTGCCGGATTGCAAGGCCTGGGCATTACATTTATTACTGCGGGTCTGATGTCGCTTGGCTTCATGGCTTTCTCTGGAATCCAACTTTAAGAAGGTAGCGTAATGCTGGAAATTCTATTAGGGATCATTATTTTCACGGCTTTTGTTATAGCATTGGTATTCGTTATTATCGGTGCTAAAAGCAAATTGGTCGCTGAAGGGAATGTTGAGATCCTGATCAATGATGAAAAGAAAATTCATGTGCCTGTGGGGTCAAAACTGTTAACAGCTTTAGCTGATAATGGTTTGTTTGTTTCATCAGCCTGTGGCGGCGGCGGTACTTGCGGCCAGTGCAAAGTCGTTGTACATTCAGGTGGGGGCGAAATTTTACCCACTGAACTGACCCAAATTACTAAACGTGAAGCCGCTCACGGCGAGCGTCTTTCTTGTCAGGTCTCGGTAAAACATAACATGAGCATTGAGGTCGAAGATGATGTCTTCGGTGTAAAAAAATGGGAATGTACTGTTAAATCAAACCATAACGTAGCAACCTTCATTAAAGAACTGGTACTTGAATTGCCTGCTGGCGAAGAAATTAATTATCGTGCAGGTGGTTACATTCAAATTGAATGTCCTCCGCACGTTGCCAGATACAGCGATTTCGATGTCGAAGAAAGATTCCGTGATGATTGGAACAAATTCAATTTATGGCGCTATGTTTCTGAAGTAAAAGAGCCGGCATTACGTGCCTATTCGATGGCAAGTTATCCTGAAGAAAAAGAAATTATGCTGAACGTACGTATCGCGACACCGCCTCCCGGTGCGCCCGATAGCGTACCGCCAGGTATCATGTCTTCTTACATCTTTAACTTGAAGCCCGGCGATAAATGTATTATTTCCGGCCCTTATGGCGAGTTTTACGCTAAAGAGACTGATGCGGAAATGGTCTTTGTTGGTGGTGGTGCAGGTATGGCGCCCATGCGTTCACATATCTTTGATCAGTTACGCAGACTGAAGTCCAAACGTAAAATGACTTTCTGGTATGGCGCACGCAGCAAACGCGAAATGTTCTATGTAGAAGATTTTGATATGCTGGCCAAGGAAAATGACAATTTTGAATGGCATGTTGCGTTATCTGATCCATTGCCGGATGACAACTGGGACGGTTATACCGGATTTATCCATAATGTTCTTTTTGAAGAATTCATTAAAAAACATCCTGCGCCAGAAGATTGTGAATTCTACATGTGTGGACCTCCAATCATGAATACTTCGGTGATCAACATGTTACTGGAAAATGGTGTAGAGCCTGAAAACATCATGTTGGATGACTTTGGCGGTTAAGTAATGTTGTTGTGTCCCTATCTCGAATTGGCTTGCGTTCGAGATAGGGCATTTAATGATCGCTCAATCAGCCAATTGGTTAAGTCCCGCACTTAATATTCTCAATCGCTCTCATGACATCAGAAAGTATACAGTCGTTACTTGCATTTACGCTATGAAACGGGCTAAATTACTGATTTTCTGTTTAAGTCTGTTTTTCTCAAACATTGTTTTTGCCTTACGTTGCGGCAATTCTTTAGTCGATATCGGTGATTATAAAACTGATGTCTACGAAAAATGTGGCGCTCCCGAGTCAATAGACAAACGCACAAAAATAATCGGTAACACATTTCATTTTCCACATAGAACAATCGATATTGAAGAATACGAAGAAGTTAAGGTTGAAACCTGGATTTATAATTTTGGTTCCTTGCGGTTTAAGCAATATCTTCGTTTTGAAAATGATGTGCTAGTGGAAATTAAAACTCTGGGGCGAGGAGACCACTGATCTATGTCGATATTAATATAGACTGAACCAAATTGGTTATAATTATCTAACGTATTAAGTCGACTTATTCGCTATTTAAAAAACTGCCTTCTGCAATTTATGCTGATTTTGATTATTAAAACCGCTATAGGTATTGATGTAAAAATTACGTCGACCTTTGCTGACTTTACGAGGTGTTATCATGACTTATTTTTTAATAACTTTCACGGTTATGCTGATTGTTATTGCAATTATGGCAATAGGTGTTATTTTTGGCAGACGCGCCATTAAAGGCTCGTGTGGTGGAGGAATGAGCAAAGCGGAATGCGTTTGCGTTGAGAAATGCGACAAAAGAAAAAAATTGGAAGCAGAAGCTCATTTATCTCAGGGATGATTGGTAATACAGCAGACCCATTATAAAAATAAACAACTACGAGGAGATCATCATGCTGGCAAAAATTACTGTCGCAGATTACATGTCTAAAAGGTTGGTTACACTGACTAAGGACACCAATGTGATCGATGCCATCAAGAAATTACTGGATCATAAAATCACTAGTGCTCCGGTTATAGATTCAAAAGGCCAGTTGGTCGGTATGTTTTCTGAAAAGGACGGCATCAAGGTTTTTTTAGAAAGCGTCTACAATCAGGGTATGAGCGGGAAAGTGGGCGACTACATGAGTGCAGACGCTATCAGTGTCGATGCCAAGTCCAGTATCGTCGATCTTGCTGAAAAATTTGAGACGTCTTCTGTCAGAAGTTTTCCGGTCTATCAAGAGGGCGAATTCGTCGGTGTCATTAGCCGTGTAGATGTCTTAAGAGCTTTAGTTGCCATTTAATAACATGCCGGAACGTAGTCATGACATGCAAACCTATTATTGGCATGACTACGAAACCTTCGGCATTGATCCCCAACGGGACCGGCCGGTACAATTTGCCGGACTGCGAACGGATGACGATTTTAATGTAATTGATGATCCGCTGGTTATTTACTGCAAACCAGCGCCAGATTGCCTTCCTAATCCAGATTCCTGTTTAATTACAGGTATTACTCCCCAGTTGGCTGAACAAAAAGGTGTTTGCGAAGCCCAATTTATTGGCCGGATACACCAGCAACTCGCTCAACCAAATACGTGTACCCTGGGTTATAACAATCTTCGTTTTGATGATGAAGTCACCCGGAACTGTTTGTATCGTAATTTTTATGATCCCTACGCGCGCGAGTGGCAAAACGGTAATTCCCGTTGGGACATTATTGATGTCGTTAGAGCCGCAAGAGCTCTGCGTCCTGCAGGCATACAATGGCCTGTCAATGAAGAAGGTAGACCCAGTTTAAGACTGGATCAATTAACGATCGCCAACGGCATCGCTCATGAAGCAGCGCACGACGCGCTGTCAGATGTTTATGCCACGATCGGCATGGCCCGGTTAGTCAAGCAAGCACAGCCAAAACTCTTTCAATTTCTGTTACAACATCGCGTCAAAGCCAAAGTCCTGGAATTACTTCAGCTGGGCAGTTTTAAACCCGTTGTGCATATTTCCGGCAAATACGCCGCAGTTAAAAATTGCTTGGCTATTGTATTACCCGTTTGTAAACATCCGACCAATACTAATGGCATAATCGTTTATGATCTGTCTATTGATCCTGAGCCTATGCTGTCCTTATCAGTAGAAGACATACAGCAAAGGCTTTTTACCGCCACGGATGACTTGCCCGTAGGCGTTACGAGGATACCGTTAAAGACCGTGCATATAAACAAATGCCCCGTATTGGCCCCCGTGTCCGTTATCAGACCGAGTGATGCACAAAGGTTGGCTATTGATTTGGCCTTGTGTCAGGATAACATAGGCAAGATCCAAGCGGCGAAGGGACTGGCTGAGAAGTTGGCATCGGTATTTAGTAGTCATGCTTATTCCGAACAGGATGTTGATCCGGATTTGGCCATTTATAGCGGCGGATTTTTTTTCGATGGTGACAAGCAGAAAATGGCAAAAATCAGAGCCTCATCTCCAGAGCAATTGGCAAAATCTGCATTTAGTTTTACCGATCCCCGATTGCCTGAAATGCTGTTTAGATACCGGGCGCGCAATTATCCGGAAACGCTAAGTGCTGACGAGCAGTCGAGATGGAATGAATTTTGTAAGAGTCGGTTAACGGGTCGTCAGGCGGGGGCCAGTATTACACTCGATGCCTATTTTGCCCGATTGCAGGAGTTACGAAGTAAAAATAATGTTAATGCGGATATTATTAACGCTTTGGATGCTTATGCGCTTGAGTTGTGCAAAGATTGATAATTATCAAGTTAAGACGGACCAGTTCCATGGGATTGCACCGATAAGGTGAATATGATCAATATAAATAGTGTGTTTTATGTAGAACACGGTGTGCAAATATAAGAACATATAAAATGTAAATGTTCAGATTTGATCTGGCTACATTGAAACACATTAGAACCAATTTCGACAACGAATGCCTTCAAACGGCCATTATGACAAGTGTCTTTTTATGCACAGTGCGTTGCCGCGAGCGAGATGCAGCCTGGGTTAGAATCATCAATCCCGCTCGCGCGCTTTGCATAATTACAGCGATTTTAAGGACTGGAGCAGGGAATCCGGAGCGCGATACCGGAGTGCCTTCATACCGGGCTCCTGAAGTCTGGCCAGTGCCCGTTCTTTCATCGCCAAATCGGCTTCGACATACAGGTTCGTGGTTTTCGGGCTTTCGTGTCCCAGCCACAAAGCGATCACGCTGATATCGACTCCGGACTGCAGCAGGTGCATCGCGGATGTGTGTCGAATGCAGTGCGGAGAAATGTGACGTCCGGACAAACTGGTGTTCGTTTGGGAGGCTGCTGTTGCCGCCAGACTCAGGCGCTGAGCGACATTATTTCGCGTCATCGCTTGCCCGTCGCGGTTGGGCAACAAGGCCGAATCGTCTCCCATCTGTGGATTCAATCGCAGCCACGACCGGAGTTCCTGTATCGTCGATTTCCATAATGGCACCGCACGGTGCTTTCGCCCTTTGCCATGCAAATGGACGCAGGCCACGCCGTCAAACACGATGTCCGCCACTTTCACATTGATAATTTCCGATACCCGCGCCCCCGTATTGTAAAGTAACCCCAGTAATAAATGATCGCGCCGACTAATCCAACTCGTTCCGGGTGATCCGATTATTGCGAGCATCTCTTCCCGTGAAAGAAATGTAAGCGCTCAACCCCACCATCTAAAAATTTTTAACACACACGGGTATCCTTAAGCTTTTTTGGAGGATAACCGATGACATTACAAGAGCGCCACATAGAACACATAAAAGCCTGGCAAGCGAGCGGATTGACCCAGGGGGGTTATTGCCAGCAACAGGGACTTAATGTAAAAACATTTTCGCGTTGGTTTAGAGCTTACCGATTATCGAACCAGCCCACAAAACCCTTATTGATACCGGTTGAAATCAAACCCGCCGCCGTCACTTCGTCAGCAACAGGCTCCCTGTGGCTACGGTTACCCAAAGGACATGCGATGGAACTGCCTGGTAACACCTCCCCGCGCTGGTTGGCCGAGCTCTTACAATGCCTGGATTAATAACGAATCCTGAGGCTATTTGGTTAGCGGTTTCGCCTGTGGACATGCGCCGTGGCATTGATGGTTTATCGATGGTTGTCCAGCAAGCCTTGGGACACGCCCCTTGCTCAGGATCAGCGTTTGTTTTTCGTAACCGTTCCGGCAATCGCATCAAGGTGGTGCTCTGGGATGGCACCGGGGTATGGTTGTGTCAGCGCCGTTTAAATAAAGGCCGCTTCATTTGGCCCAAGGTCAGCGATGCGTGTTTTTCGGTGACCTTTGAGCAGTGGCAGTGGTTGATTACCGGGGTGGATTGGCAACGCTTATCGGCAGTTCCTTGTGCTAATTGGCAGGTGTAAAAATAACTGTTTTTAAGGTCGTTTATTTTTATTAAAACCTTGTATTTATAAGGCTTACAGCGGTTTTCATGGTACAATTCCACCGTGAAATCCCTCCTCGAACTTGAGCAATTTGACCTCGAATCCGCCTCCACGCAACAGGTGGCGGAAGTGCTTCAGGCGTTGCTCGAGCAGGTGAAAAAAGATGCTGTGCTGCTGCAATCCAAACAAGCCGAAATCGACAGCAAAGATGACAAAATCCAGGCACTGACTTACGAGCTTGCCTACCTGCGCAGAATTCGTTACGGCGTCAAAAGCGAAACCTTTAGCCAACTGCAAGCGGATTTGTTTGCCGAGACCTGGAACGAGGATGTGGCCGCTGTGGAAGCTGAGCTCGAACAACTGGCCGAGCAACAGCCGGTGGTTACCGCCGACAAACCCAAACGCCCCCGCGCTGGCCGCCAGCCGTTACCGGCGCATTTGCCACGCATCGAATTCCGACATGAACCTGACTCGTGTCAATGCGGCCAATGCGGTCGTGAGTTAATCAAAATCCGTGAAGATGTGACTGAACAACTCGATGTCGTACCGGCGGTATTTACCGTACATCGTCACATCCGCCCCCAATACGCCTGCAAAAACTGCGAAACCATTACCGCAGCACCGACTCCAGCGGCAGTGATTAATGGTGGCATGGCGGCGGTGGGCTTGCTGGTCTGGGTACTCATTAGTAAATATGTTGATCATTTACCGCTGTATCGCCTTGAACAAATCGCAGCACGGCAGCAGGTCGTCCTGTCGCGTTCAACGCTGGCCGACTGGGTCGGACGACTGGGCGTGGCCCTTCAGCCGCTGGTTGATCGCTTGGCTTGGCATCTCTTGCAAGGCAACACCTTGCATGCCGATGAGACCCCGGTCGCACAACTGGATCCGGGGCGGGGTAAAACCAAAAAGGCCTATCTCTGGGCGTATCGTAGCAATGATCTACAACCCGTGCCGCGTATTATTGTCTTCGACTACCGTGATGGCAGAGGTGGTGCGCATTGCCGCCAGTTCCTTGGCGCCTGGCAAGGCCATCTGATGGTTGATGACTACAGTGGCTATAAGGCTTCATTCAATGCCAAGAAAACCGAAGAACCTTGTCTTGAATTGGGCTGCTGGGCACATGCACGCCGGAAGTTTTTTGACTTGCACAAAGCCAATCAAAGTCCTATGGCGAAAACAGCATTGCAACGCATCGGGCAGTTGTATGCCGTTGAAGAGGAAGGCAAGGACTTGAGCTGCGCCACACGGAAACAGTTACGGGCAGAAAAAAGCCAACCCATCTTGAACGACTTGCATGACTGGTTGACCAAAGTCCGTGCCCGCACTGCCAATGGCGGTGCTTCGGCCAAAGCGATGGACTACACCTTAAGGCGCTGGGCAAGTTTCATTCGCTATGCTGAAACCGGGCATCTGCCAATAGACAATAATCCCGTGGAAAATTGTATCCGGCCGATTGCCCTGGGCAAAAAGAACTGGCTATTTGCAGGCTCTGAACGTGCCGGACAAAGAGCTGCCGCTATTCAGACCTTGCTGGGCACCGCCAAGCTGAATGGTTTAAATCCGGAAGAGTGGTTAAAGGACACCCTGGAAAAATTGCCGACTTGGCCAAATAGCCGAATTGATGAATTACTGCCTTTGGCACCAGCAATGATTGAAATACTCAAGTGAGATCAGTTCGAGAGGATTGGTAGGGCTGGACGCTTACAAAGAAATTCCAGTTTAGGGTGCTCGAAACGTTTCATGGGCACGGCCAAAGCTTGCTCAATGATTTGTAAGGCTGATGGGTCGCGGTGTGAGGCGAACTTTAGAAACGCCCGTAATACCGCGAGCCGGGCGTTACGGCTACATACGCTGTTGTGTCGCTCCTGCTCCAAATGATCCAGGAAAGCCAGAATCAGCGCCGGCGTGATGTCGGCCAGTTTCATCGCCGTCGGCCATGTGCCCAGATGTTGGTGGGCAAACGTCAAGAATAGTATGAAGCATCCCGATATCCGGCCACGGTTCGGGGACTCAGCGCACGTTGATGGACGAGGTAATGGGTAAAAAATTCCTGAACCAGCGCTGGAAACGAGATTGAGGGTTCTGCGCCGGGTGGTTTACTGGACATAGTCCACCTCCTTGGCCTGCGCAAGCTCGAATTTCCCTGCCGCTACCACCATCAGTTCCGGAACTGCGGTCAAATACCAGTAGGTATGCGATATCTTCGCATGCCCCATGTAGGTGGACAGCGCTAGCATCGCCTGATCAATGTCAGTGCCCTGTTCGTGCCAAAGCATCACCCGTCGTACCGCGAAGGTATGCCGAAGATCGTGGATGCGCGGGGCATCGTGCGCACCGCGGTTGATCCAGCCCAGTTGCTTACGTAGCGTAAGCGTCCAGCCCTACCAATCCTCTCGAACTGATCTCACTTGAGTATTTCAATCATTGCTGGTGCCAAAGGCAGTAATTCATCAATTCGGCTATTTGGCCAAGTCGGCAATTTTTCCAGGGTGTCCTTTAACCACTCTTCCGGATTTAAACCATTCAGCTTGGCGGTGCCCAGCAAGGTCTGAATAGCGGCAGCTCTTTGTCCGGCACGTTCAGAGCCTGCAAATAGCCAGTTCTTTTTGCCCAGGGCAATCGGCCGGATACAATTTTCCACGGGATTATTGTCTATTGGCAGATGCCCGGTTTCAGCATAGCGAATGAAACTTGCCCAGCGCCTTAAGGTGTAGTCCATCGCTTTGGCCGAAGCACCGCCATTGGCAGTGCGGGCACGGACTTTGGTCAACCAGTCATGCAAGTCGTTCAAGATGGGTTGGCTTTTTTCTGCCCGTAACTGTTTCCGTGTGGCGCAGCTCAAGTCCTTGCCTTCCTCTTCAACGGCATACAACTGCCCGATGCGTTGCAATGCTGTTTTCGCCATAGGACTTTGATTGGCTTTGTGCAAGTCAAAAAACTTCCGGCGTGCATGTGCCCAGCAGCCCAATTCAAGACAAGGTTCTTCGGTTTTCTTGGCATTGAATGAAGCCTTATAGCCACTGTAGTCATCAACCATCAGATGGCCTTGCCAGGCGCCAAGGAACTGGCGGCAATGCGCACCACCTCTGCCATCACGGTAGTCGAAGACAATAATACGCGGCACGGGTTGTAGATCATTGCTACGATACGCCCAGAGATAGGCCTTTTTGGTTTTACCCCGCCCCGGATCCAGTTGTGCGACCGGGGTCTCATCGGCATGCAAGGTGTTGCCTTGCAAGAGATGCCAAGCCAAGCGATCAACCAGCGGCTGAAGGGCCACGCCCAGTCGTCCGACCCAGTCGGCCAGCGTTGAACGCGACAGGACGACCTGCTGCCGTGCTGCGATTTGTTCAAGGCGATACAGCGGTAAATGATCAACATATTTACTAATGAGTACCCAGACCAGCAAGCCCACCGCCGCCATGCCACCATTAATCACTGCCGCTGGAGTCGGTGCTGCGGTAATGGTTTCGCAGTTTTTGCAGGCGTATTGGGGGCGGATGTGACGATGTACGGTAAATACCGCCGGTACGACATCGAGTTGTTCAGTCACATCTTCACGGATTTTGATTAACTCACGACCGCATTGGCCGCATTGACACGAGTCAGGTTCATGTCGGAATTCGATGCGTGGCAAATGCGCCGGTAACGGCTGGCGGCCAGCGCGGGGGCGTTTGGGTTTGTCGGCGGTAACCACCGGCTGTTGCTCGGCCAGTTGTTCGAGCTCAGCTTCCACAGCGGCCACATCCTCGTTCCAGGTCTCGGCAAACAAATCCGCTTGCAGTTGGCTAAAGGTTTCGCTTTTGACGCCGTAACGAATTCTGCGCAGGTAGGCAAGCTCGTAAGTCAGTGCCTGGATTTTGTCATCTTTGCTGTCGATTTCGGCTTGTTTGGATTGCAGCAGCACAGCATCTTTTTTCACCTGCTCGAGCAACGCCTGAAGCACTTCCGCCACCTGTTGCGTGGAGGCGGATTCGAGGTCAAATTGCTCAAGTTCGAGGAGGGATTTCACGGTGGAATTGTACCATGAAAACCGCTGTAAGCCTTATAAATACAAGGTTTTAATAAAAATAAACGACCTTAAAAACAGTTATTTTTACACCTGCCAATTAGCACAAGGAACTGCCGATAAGCGTTGCCAATCCACCCCGGTAATCAACCACTGCCACTGCTCAAAGGTCACCGAAAAACACGCATCGCTGACCTTGG
The DNA here is from genome assembly GCA_963849195.1 of uncultured Gammaproteobacteria bacterium. GTDB lineage: Bacteria > Pseudomonadota > Gammaproteobacteria > Methylococcales > Methylomonadaceae > Methylobacter_C. The sequence continues at coordinate 123,278 of CAWKGQ010000014.1, read as the reverse complement.
GCCAAATGAAGCGGCCTTTATTTAAACGGCGCTGACACAACCATACCCCGGTGCCATCCCAGAGCACCACCTTGATGCGATTGCCGGAACGGTTACGAAAAACAAACGCTGATCCTGAGCAAGGGGCGTGTCCCAAGGCTTGCTGGACAACCATCGATAAACCATCAATGCCACGGCGCATGTCCACAGGCGAAACCGCTAACCAAATAGCATCAGGATTCGTTATTAATCCAGGCATTGTAAGAGCTCGGCCAACCAGCGCGGGGAGGTGTTACCAGGCAGTTCCATCGCATGTCCTTTGGGTAACCGTAGCCACAGGGAGCCTGTTGCTGACGAAGTGACGGCGGCGGGTTTGATTTCAACCGGTATCAATAAGGGTTTTGTGGGCTGGTTCGATAATCGGTAAGCTCTAAACCAACGCGAAAATGTTTTTACATTAAGTCCCTGTTGCTGGCAATAACCCCCCTGGGTCAATCCGCTCGCTTGCCAGGCTTTTATGTGTTCTATGTGGCGCTCTTGTAATGTCATCGGTTATCCTCCAAAAAAGCTTAAGGATACCCGTGTGTGTTAAAAATTTTTAGATGGTGGGGTTGAGCGCTTACTACGTAGCCCGTTGAAAACGCGATCGACTTGGCGCAAACTCAGTTCCCCCCCCAGATGTTTGCCGCGCGTGCCTACGAAAAACGGCGCTTCTGGACGTTCCTGGACATGCTGATGACGGAGCTGCCGGTAGCGCAGCAAGGCGGCTGTCGTACTTGGATGCAACGGCAACTGGCGGGACTTGTTGAACTTGGTTTGCCGAACAGTCAGCAGGCCGAGCATTAAGTCCACGTCCGCATCGAGAAGATGAACCGCCTCGGACAACCGCAGACCGGTTGCGGCAATCAACCCGAATAGCGTTTCGTAGGTAGCGGCGCGCAAGTCTCCGGCGGGTCCAAGTCCGCGTGCGGCGGCGAGCAGATCAACCCGACATTTCGCACCCCACTAGTACTCAGTCAACCTTATTTTGTCGGGTAGAAGCCCTCATATAGCAAGTTTATAGATTAATGAGACCGGCAGTTGGCAAAGAAATACATAGTGCGCCTCACGGAAGATGAACGCACCTATTTAGAGAGTTTAATTCACACAGGTAAAGTTGCGGCCCATAAAAGACTTCATGCAGAAATATTGCTCAAGGCGGATATAAGTGAATTGGGTGAAAAATGGCTAGATAAACAAATCGGTGAAGCCTTTGGAATTACGACACGCACAGTTGAGCGTATCAGGCAACGATTGGTTCAGGAGGGTTTAGAGTCAGCGCTTAATCGGGCGAGCTCTACGCGGGTTAGAGAGCGCAAGATTGATGGTGAAAACGAAGCCCATCTCGTCGCCTTAATGTGTGGTAATGCGCCTGAGGGTCGTAGTCGCTGGACATTACGCCTACTTGGACAAAGCATGGTAGAACTGGGTTATGTGGAAAACATATCCCACGAAACGATTCGGCAAACGCTAAAAAAAATGAGTTAAAGCCTTGGCAGAATAAAGATATGGTGTATTCCCGCCAAACAAAATGCCGAATTTGTTTGTGCAATGGAAGATGTTTTGGCTGTTTACACATGTTCGTACGACGAAAGGCATCCCTTGATCTGTATGGATGAAAGTAGCAAGCAACACATCAAAGAAACACGTCAACCGATACCCGCAAAACCAGGATCAGTTGAAAAATACGATACGGAATATGAGCGCAATGGCGTCAGTAACCTGTTTATGTTTTTTGAGCCGTTAGAAGGAAAACGGCATGTTGTGGTGATGGACCCGCGGACTGCTGTAGACTGGGCGCATCAAATACGTTACTTGGTCGACGTCATCCATCCTCGTGCAGAGCGCATTTCATTGGTGATGGACAACCTAAATACGCATACCGGGGCATCACTTTATAAGGCCATTCCCCCTGATGAGGCTCGGAGAATAGTAGATAAACTGGAAATCCATTACACGCCAAAGCACGGTAGCTGGCTAAACATGGCAGAAATCCAACTAAGTATTTTATCCAGGCAATGTTTGGATCGGCGTATGCCAGACCAAAAAACATTAAAAATAGAAGTTGCAGCGTAAGCGTTCAACCCGGACACATACCCAAGGGCTGGCCAATACATTTTTTTCTGATCGAACCCAAGTCGGCAAAAATTATTGCTACGACGGGAAGGTTAGGTATCATCGATAGCCGCTATTAATCATTATCGTCTTGTCGACCTTTAATGTCCTCGACCGGACGCGCAAACGGCAGTAGCTCGTCGATGCGACTGTTAGGCCAGGTAGGCAATTTTTCCAAGGTAGCTCTAAGCCATCCGGCAGGATCGAGTCCATTCAGTTTTGCGGTGCCCAGCAACGTTTGGATAGCCGCTGCGCGTTGACCCGCCCGCTCGGAACCAGTGAATAACCAGTTCTTTTTGCCCAGCGCAATGAGACGGATGACATTTTCCACGGGGTTATTATCGATGGGCAAATGACCGGTTTCCGCATAGCGGATCAGCGACGGCCAACGTTTCAAGGTATAGTCCAGGGCTTTGGCGGAGCCACCGCCGTTAGCAGTTTTGATACGGGTTTGGATGAGCCATTCATGCAAGGCATTGAGTGTGGGTTGGCTTTGCTCTGTGCGTAGCTGGAGGCGAGCTTCGATACTCAGCTCCATGCCTTGCTGCTCGATATAGTATAGCTGGCCGATACGCGTCAATGCTTCCAGCGCCATGGGACTCTCATTGGCCTGGTGCAGATCGAAGAACTTCCTGCGCGCGTGCGCCCAGCAGCCTAATTCAATGCAGGGCGGTGCTGCTTGCCGTGCCGCAATAAATAAAGCCTTGTAACCCCCATAATCATCGACCATTAAGTGCCCTTGCCAACTACCCAGGAATTGACGCGCATGCTCGCCGCTACGCCCGCCCCGGTAATCGAAGACGATGATTCGCGGACCGGCCTCCAAGTCATTGCTGCGGTAGGCCCACAGATAGGCGCGCTTGGTTTTCCCGCTGCCGGGATCGAGTTGGGGCACGGGCGTCTCATCGAGATGGAGCGTGCCGCGTTTCAGCAGCAGTTCGATCAGCCGATCCACCAAGGGCTGCAACGCCACCCCGGTACGCCCTACCCATTCCGCCAGGGTCGAACGGGCCAGAATGACGCGGTCACGGGCGGCGATTTGTTCCAGGCGGTAGAGCGGGAGATGATCCAGATATTTACTGATCAGTATCCACGTCAGCAAGCCCACTGCGGCCATGCCGCCGTCGATGATAGCGGGAGGAACCGGCGCGGCGGTGATGGTTTCGCAGTGACGGCAAGCATATTGCGGACGGATGTGACGATGGACAAAGAACTTGGCGGGCTCGACATCGAGTTGTTCAGTGATGTCTTCGCCGATTTTCACCAAGTCCTTGCCGCACTGACCACAGTGGCAGGACTCCGGCTCGTGGCGGTGTTCAATACGCGGCAAATGAGGGGGTAAGGGCTGACGACCCGCACGGGGACGTTTGGGTTTGGTAACGGTGGCACCGGCTTGGTCGTCGGCCTGCTCGACTTCTGCTTCAAGGGCCGCGATGTCTTCGTTGCAGGATTCCTCGAACAAATCCCGCTGTAAACCGGACAGGGCTTCGCCCTTGACGCCATAGCGAAGCCGCCGCAGATGCGCCAATTCCAGGATGAGAGCCTGGATTTTGAGGTCTTTGGCTTGAATATCCGTTTCGTACTTCTCCGCCTCCTTTTTTGCCTGATCCAGCAGCGCTTGAACCCATGCCGCTACCTGTGTTTTGGCGGCAGAATCAAGGTTCAATTCATCCAGTTGGGCCAGTATTTTCATGGCATTATTTTACCACAAAAAGCCTCTCTAACTAGCATAAATACTGGGTTTCAAGCGGTTTTCAGCCTTTAAAAATGCCTTTAATCAGGCCTGTAAATGAGCAGGCGGCAGCGCCGATAAACGTCGCCAATCCACCCCGGCAATCAGCCACTCCCACTCCGCTTGCGTGATGGAAAAACTGCACTCCCCCGGCTTAGGCCAAATAAAATGCCCCTGATGCAAGCGGCGTTGACACAACCACACGCCGTTGCCATCCCACAGCCGAACTTTGATGCGATTACCGGACGCATTGCGAAATACAAAGGCCGACCCGGCGCAGGGTTGCTGCCCCAAGGTGTGCTGAACCAGTGTGTTAAGAGTAAATAGAAATGTCCGGTTCTGTAGCAAATGAATTGTCCGCTTTTTGTTGCGCCTGGAAACGGCGAAGGGCGGTAGCCCGAAGCCGTTCCCAGGCGCGGCCGATGCGAAGCGGAGTCACGCTGCGGCCTTGATGTCTGGTTTTTGACACGTCCCTTGGGCATCATACGCTGCCAACTTGCGTGGGCCGTGAAAAATGGCCACCCTGCCATCCTGGTAGCGATGAACACTGACTTTGGCCTTAACATAGTGACACCGGTGCCGGTCGCTGGGGATCTGTAGCGTAAGCCCATCGAAACGCACACAGTTGTCATTGCCTACCGTCCGTTCAAAGTGTTCGCACAGGATGTCGTCCAGGCTTCCGCCTAGGAACGGCACGAAGGCCGTGCCTGCTTCCAAGGGCGGTTGGGCGAATTCGGCATTGAATGCGGGGCGGTAAATGTCCCGCAAGTAGGCATTCGCCGCTGCCATATCCGTTATGCCTGCCAAGGCCAGCTCTTTGGGCAGCCGGCCCTGATGCGTCGAAAAAGCCCGTTCTGAACGCCCCCGCGCCTGTGGGGAGTAAGCCGCAATCATGTGTATGCCCAAGTGTTTCATGGCGCGCCCGAATTGGGTGAGGTTGACTTTATCGACCTTGCCGCCAGCTTCGGGTGTCGTCCAGTAATGGCTGCCCCGGTCACTGTAGAAGGAGCTGAACAGGCCTTGGGCTTCGATAACGTCCTGTACTCCGCGAAAGCTGCTTTGAGTGCCTTCTTCGTCGACGAAGAACATCGAATAATGCTCGTTTGTCGCATCGTCCATCGTGACCACCAAATCCCAGTGCTGCCCTGGCGCCCACTCGTGCGTGGACGCATCCTGGTGCAGCATCATGCCCGGCAACGGGCTGCGCTCCCGCTGCTTGCGGTGTGCCCCGCGCTTGGTCGCCTTGGGCACCAGTTGCGCGTCCTGGAGACGGTTTTTTACCCAAGTGTAACTGCGTTCGCCACCGTCGCGCTTGTACCAGGCGTAAAAATGCTTGGCGTTCCAGCCCTCATGGCGTGTGCGGTAACTGTCAACCAACCGCACCACCTCGTCCACGGGAGCCCGTCGGTGCGAAACTTGGTCAAGCCGCTTGTCGATCAGCCCTTCCAGGCCTTCGTCCTCATAGCGGTCAATATGCCGCCGGAACGTCCTTTCGCACACCCCCAACAGCCGAGCCGCTTCTTCTTGCGTCAAACGCCCTTGCTGCCACCCACCATACGCTTCTTCGAATCTCATCTTCCGAGTCTCCTGTAGCCATTCTGTCCGTTTCATCCAGCACCTCCTTTGGCGCTCTGAAACCGGACAGTTTATGTGCTACTAAACCGGACATTTAATTTACTCCCAACAGGTGTGCTGAACCAGTGCTGACAAACCATCGATCCCCCTGCGTAAGTCAACCGGCGCTACGCTTAACCAGATTTGCCCAGGTGTACTGATCAAGCCAGGCATCGCAGCAACTCCGCCAACCAACGAGGCGGCACTGCCGTGGACAGTTCAAGCTGTGCACCGTGTGGCAAGCGAAGCAATAGTGCGCTGGCTTCGGCAGTCGCTACCGGTACCGATGGCGACACTTGGACGGCAATCAATTCAAGCGAGGTGTCCCTATCCATGGATGGATCACCCTGATCACGCCGCGTCCATAGTGAAAAGGTTTTGCGATTGAGCCCGTGCTGGTGACTATAATCCGCCTGACTCAAGCCACTCTCGCGCCAAGCTTCCACATGCCGCTGCCATGGTGCATTTATTTTCATTATCATTCCTCACTAAAAATTGTGAGGATGCCAATTTCCGGCCAAGCGGGCTAGATGGACGGGACGGAGCGATACGTTGCAGCTTGGCAAACAAAGAGAAATGCTATCGCACGACCCATGGAATGGAGATTTACTAACGAGGATGCTCGGGTAAAATTGAAGAAACTTTACCCGACATTATTAAATTGACTGAGTACTAGTGGGGTGCGGAATGTCGGTCTAAAAGTACCGGAAAGACATTGAGCGATACCGCATTGCGCAATCTGCAAAAACGTTACCGAAACATGCTAACTCGCGGTGCAAAAGAATTACCGGTAATACCCCCTAAACCGAGTGGAAAGCCCGGCAAACTGGCTAAATCAGATGCACATAATCTTCTGCAGCGATTACAGCTGCACCAGGCATCCGTGTTGCGTTTTACCAAAGAACCGCATGTTTCGTTTACCAATAACAGAGCCGAACGCGATCTCAGAATGTCAAAGGTCAAGCAATGGGTATCTGGCTGTTTCAGGTCAGCGGATTATGCCAAGGCATATTGCCGGATTTCAAGCTATCTGCAAACGATCGCAAACAAGGGATATAATCCTCTCATTGCAGTTCAATTAGCTTTGGCGGGTAAATTTGATGCTTAGAGGGGCGAGTAGTTACCTTTAGATTACGTTTAAAAGTGGCCCTGGAAAATTAAGGCACAAAAAAAGAGCTTGGAGTATTGCCTAAGTCCTTTATTTTGTTGGTGCCTCGGGCCGGAGTCGAACCGGCACGGCCTTACAGCCGAGGGATTTTAAGTCCCTTGCGTCTACCAATTTCGCCACCGAGGCATCGATAACGTTGGTAAGAGGACCATTATATAAGAACAAAAAAAAATAAACTAGAGCTACCTGGTATTTTTTAAAAAATAAGCGCGCCAAGATTTTTCGAGAAAGTTAAAATGGGTTATGCACCAGATGTGATGCTGATGTAACCTCCCCTTACAACCATTAAGTATCTACACGACTTCCCCTAATAATTGCAGGGCAGTTGCTTTCAAACTGTCCAGCTCCTCTTGGGAGCATGCCTCCATGATTTCAAGCATGGACAGGAACACCCATAAGCCTGCCAGCAGTGTTGAATTCGTAAATTTTTTCCTGATTACCCCATAAGCCTCAGCCAATTTCAGAAGTCGGCCTGGCATGGGAGGTGTTCTCACGGCAACATAAGCAAAGGGGGGTAGCAAGTCGTCCAGTTGAAACCTTCGGTTATGTCGGTAGCAGAATTCGGCTAGGTAAAGAGGTAAATGCTTAGGGCTTACTGTCATCCCGTTCCTTCATCGCCTGCATGATTTTTGTGTTTCATACTCCAAGCGGTATTGTATGACACACCGGTTTGCCGCATGAGTGCTAAGGTTGACAACCACGATTTGGATTGCGTGATTAAATAGATCGCCATGAACCAAGTGGTCAACGGAAGCTTGGTTTGTTCAAAAATAGTTCCGCTGACCAATGAGGTTTGATGGTGGCAATTATCGCATTGGTATAGCTTTCTTGTTTTTAAGGCACAATATCGGTAGAGCCATACTGGGACAACGGAAACCACTCGGCAATCGCCATTTAAACAGCGCTTCGGTACATTGGTTTTCGGTGCCATAGGTTTTGAATAACTCAACCAAGCTATAGCCTGCCTGAAACTGCACTTTGTTTTTGCACATGTCCCTAACTCCTTTGATTCCTCAACTCTTCGAGTTATTTGTTGCTGAAAGTTATATAGATACAGAAGCTAATCAAGCGACATAAAAAACTATTATGCCGGGCAATTGTCCGCTTCCCATACAAAGTAACCTGCGGTAGCGGAGCGCATTATGACCCCAGAATGGTTGGAAGACGGAAGAAAAGTACCCGATGATGTCATGTACTACATACGGAGGATGGCGGTGTACGCCGTCCGTGTGCTGGGCCAGAGCCCGGAAAAGGTGGCCGAAGCCTATAATTTTGACCGTTCGTGCATTTACCACTGGCTGAAACAATACGACGGGGGCGGGTTTGAGGCGCTGGAAAGCCATATGCCGGGCGGCTCCGACCCCATCATCACCAAAGCGACCGACGACTGGATGAAACAGGCGGTGCTGGACAGCACCCCGGCCGACTTCGGCTACGACACGCACTTATGGACATGCCCGATTTTGGCCACCCTATTGCGTGACAAGTTCGGGGTGACGGTGAGCGACACGGCGGTGAGGCAGCACCTGAAGGCGATGGGGCTGACCTGCCAGAAACCCGAATATCAGGACGTGGCAAGAGACGAAGGGGAAATTGCGCGATTCCTTGACGACAAGTTCCCAAGGATACAAAGGCTTGCCGAAAAGAGGGGGCCGACATCGCGTTTGAGGACGAGGCAGGCCTGGGGGTCATGACTCGCCACGGGCGGACAGGGGGGGGTGAGCGGGGAACCCCCCGTCATCAAGGCCAGCCTGCTGAGGGGCGGGTACAACGTGCTGTCCGCCGTCACCGCCGAAGGGGCAATGGACTATTCAATCCAGGACGGCACGGTCAACGGGGAGCGGTATATCGGGTTTCTGGGCGGATTGATTGCGGGCAGGAAACGCCCCCTGATCGTGCTGGCCGACCACGCCACCTTCCACCATTCCAAGCCGGTGCGTGATTATGTGCGGGCGCACCGGAGCCCATTGCGGGTGTTCTTCTTGGCGAAGTGAGCACCCGAATACAACCCGGACGAACAGGTTTGGAACGAGGTCACGAACAACCGCATCGGAAAGCAGCCGGTGAAAAACAAGGAGGATTTGAAGCCCCGCCTCACTTCCGCATTGGATTCGTTGAAACAAAACACCCGGCGTATTATTTCTCTTTTCCATCTGCCGGACACCCAGTATGCGGCGGGTGTCGATTAATCAGCTTCGGACTCTATATGTAATCAGGAATTTTACCTACTGTATTTCCAAATATAGGGTCACAATCACTTACCCTGCGGCAAATGCAAAGCTCTCTCTTTAAGCGCGAGCGCAGCATCATGAACGACTTCCGATAGGGTAGGGCGTGCATGTATCGTTCTGGACAGGTCTTCGCTGCTAGCGGAAAACTCCATTGCCAGCACCGCTTCGGCTATCAGTTCAGAGGCTTGTGTTCCGATGATATGAATGCCGAGTATCTTGTCGTTCTCGGCGTGAGCAATGATTTTAACCATGCCTTCGGTTTTGCCCATCGCGAGTGCGCGAACAGTTGCGGTTAACGGAAAGATGCCGATTTTAATGGCTTCACCTGTGGCGCGAAGTGCCTGTTCTGTTTGGCCTACCCAAGCAATTTCAGGTTCGGTATAAATTACACTGGGAAGGTTGTCGTAATTGATGGGGTTGTGCAATCCGGCAATGAGTTCGGCAACGAATACGCCTTCCTCTATGCCTTTATGTGCCAGCATGGGTCCAAGCAGGGTCAAATCACCAATGGCATAAACCCCGGGTAGGTTGGTGCGGCAGTTATCGTCGACATAAACATAGCCGCTTTCATCCAGCAATAAATCGGCTTCAGGCGCTGCCAGTTCTCCGGTATTAGGTTTTCGGCCACAGGCAACGATAAGTTTATCAACGCGCAGGGTGTGAGTGCCATCCTGATCTTGATAATCTACCGTGACTTTTTTGTTGCCTTTCTTTGCAGAAATGACGCGGGCGCCCAAACGTAAATCAAGTCCTTGATGACTGAATATGCGATAAGCTTCACCTGAAATTTGTTGGTCGAGTAAGGATAAAAAGTTTTCTTGTGCTTCCAGCAGTATGGTTTCAGCCCCGAGTCTATTCCAGATGCTCGCCAATTCAAGACCCACCACGCCGGCGCCGATAATGGCTAGTTTTTTGGGTACTGCGTCAAGATTTAAAGCGGCAATAGAATCAATAATAAATTCATTGTCTATCGGGGCACAGGGTAGTTTGATGGGGGTTGAACCCGTGGCCAGAATAATATGCTCAGCATCAAGTATTGAATGCGCCTGGGTATCCATGGAGATGATTTCCACTTGTCGCGCATTCAGTAATCGGGCCTTTGCTTGAATGCAGTCTATCTTGTGATGAGCGAACAAACCTGCCATTTTGTGGCCGATTTCATCGATAATTTTGTCTTTGCGCTGAATCATTAGCGGTATATCGATTGCAATCGCTTCAGCATGAATACCGTGTTTTGCTATCTCGTGTCCCAGCTGGTGATATATTTTTGCGGACTCCAATAAGGTCATGGAGGCAACTCCGCCGGTATTAAGGTGAGAACCGCCCAACCGACTCTGGCCTTTTTTATTGCGCCAGTTATCTATGCAGGCGGTTCTTAAACCGAGTTGGGCACAGCGAATAGCGCTGGCAAAACCAGCCGGTCCCGCACCGATGACGATGACATCGTAATGTGTTTGCTTTTTTGGCATAATATTAAATGTTAAGAAGAAGGTGAGCGGGAGCTTCCAGGCATTCTTTTATCGTGACTAAAAATTGCACCGCTTCGCGACCATCAACCAGACGGTGATCGTAGGAAAGAGCAAGGTACATTATTGGCCTAATAACTATCTGACCGTTTTCAACTACAGCTCGTTCCTTAATAGCATGCATACCTAAAATAGCGCACTGAGGCGGATTAAGAATGGGGGTAGAGAGCATTGAACCAAACACGCCGCCGTTGGTAATCGTAAACGTACCGCCTTTTAAGTCGTCATAAGTTAATGTGCCTGCTCGCGCCTTTTCTCCGAAATCGGCAATGCATTTTTCAATGCCGGCAAAATCGAGTTGATCAGCGTCATGCAATACCGGCACAATCAGGCCGCGTGGTGTGCTGACGGCAATGCCCATGTCATAGTAACCATGATAGATAATATCGTTGCCATCGATGGAGGCGTTGATGGCGGGAAAACGTTTCAAAGCCTCAATTGAGGCTTTGACAAAAAACGACATAAAGCCCAGTTTGACAGCGTGTTTTTGCTCGAACCTGCTTTTATATTGATTCCGAAGATCAATAACACTTTGCATGTTGACTTCGTTGAAGGTTGTCAACATGGCTGCGTTTTGTTGAGCTTGTAAAAGGCGTTCGGCTACTTTTGCTCTTAAACGGGTCATAGCAACACGTTGTTCAGGCCGCAGACTTGAGGCGACTGCTGTTGGTTCGACTGGTTTCCCTATTTCCGGCTTGACTTCAGTTACCGGGGGTTGTGAAGGCGCACTCTGTTGTGGTTTTACGGTTGCCGGTGTTTGTTTTGTTAGATGATCCAGCACATCAGTTTTAGTTAGTCGGCCACTTTTTCCGGTACCTGTAATAGCCGAAGGATCCAGGGTATTTTCATGGATCAGGCGTCGAACTGAAGGGCTTAACGGGATATCTTCACCGTTGTGCTCAGGTGTACTAAGGGCAGATGATATATTTTCGCCAACCGGGTGCTCTTGCGCTGTGTCGGATTCCAAAAGCGCCAATAACTCACCGCCAGTAACGATAGCGCCGTTTTCCTTGAGTATTTGACTGAGTACGCCCGATTCAGGCGCGGTGACTTCAAGCACTACTTTATCGGTTTCAAGGTCAACGAGGTTTTCGTTCTTGTTGATGAAATCACCGGCTTGTTTGTGCCAGGTAATCAACGTTGCGTCAGAAACAGATTCGGGTAGATTGGGAACTAGGACTTCAATACTCATGTTATTTTCCTGAAGGATTGCCGCATAGGGCCGATTGAACGACAGCTTTTTGTTGTTCTATATGAACGTGGAATTTGCCGACTGCAGGTGCTGCGGATGCTTCCCGTCCGGCATAAGTTACGCTGATATGGGCGGGGAGATTGTCGGTAAAGTGATGTTTGGATTGATACCAGGCACCCTGGTTTTTTGGCTCTTCCTGACACCAGATGAAATCTTTCAAAAGAGGATATTTTGCAACTTCCGCTTTAAATAGTTCATCCGGGAAAGGGTAAAGTTGTTCCATACGGGCGATAGCGATATGCCTAATGTTGTCATGGCGACGCGCTTCCAGAAGATCGTAATAGACTTTACCGGTACATAAAATAAAGCGGGTCACTTTTTTTGGATTAATGTCATCCTGCTCGCCGATGACTGGTTGGAAGTGTCCGTTTGTCAGATCTTCCAGTGTGGATATCGCGAGTTTATGTCGCAGCAGGCTTTTAGGACTCATAATAATGAGTGGTTTTCGATACGGGCGTATTAACTGGCGGCGTAATAAATGGAATATTTGTGCCGGCGTGGTCGGGTAGCAAACCTGGATATTGTGTTCAGCACAGAGTTGCAGATAGCGTTCCAGTCTGGCAGATGAGTGTTCCGGGCCTTGGCCTTCGAAACCATGCGGAAGCAACATGACCAGACCGCACAATCGTCCCCATTTGGTTTCGCCGGAACTGATAAACTGATCAATAACTACTTGAGCACCATTGGCAAAATCCCCAAATTGGGCCTCCCAAATAACCAGGGTATTAGGTATCGTGGTGCTGTATCCGTATTCAAAACCTAATACGCCGGCCTCAGACAACAGGGAATCAAAAATCTGCGCACGACCTTGGTCCTTGTCCAGATGTTTAAGCGGTGTGTAAGTCTTACTGTTGATTTGGTTGTGTAAAACCGCGTGGCGATGAACAAATGTACCGCGCCCCACGTCTTGACCAGTCAGACGGATATGGTATTTTTCCAAGAGGAGGCTGGCATAAGCTAGGTTTTCAGCAAATCCCCAATCCAAAGGCATGGCGCCCGCTGCCATTTTGCGGCGGTTATCCATGACTTTGGCGACTCTCGGATGCAATTCGAAACCAGCGGGTAGGCGCTGCATTCTGTCATTACAAAAACGTAGCTGATCCATGGATATAGCCGTATTACAGAGCGTGTCCCAGCTTTTATTGTGGTACTGATTCCATTGATTGGTGTACGAATAACTGGAATTTTCCAGCACGGGTCTTGAGACAACCTGACCCGCTTCAAGCAGTTTTAGGTAATCCTGCTCCATTGTTGCAGATTGTTCTGCAGTAATAACCCTTTCATTAATTAGTTTTTGAGCATAAAGCTTCCGCGTGGTTTTGTGCTTGCGGATATTTTTATACATGATGGGCTGGGTAGTTGCAGGCTCGTCGGCTTCGTTGTGTCCAAGCCGGCGATAGCAAATAAGATCAATGACGACATCCTTGTTGAAAGTCATCCGGTAATCGAGAGCGAGTTTTGCTACAAATATGACCGCTTCCGGATCATCACCGTTAACATGAAAAACCGGCGCCTGGATCATGCTGGCAACATCGGTACAATACAAGGTGGATCGAGCATCCATTGGGTTGCTGGTGGTAAATCCAATTTGATTGTTGATGACGATATGTATCGTTCCGCCTGTGGAAAAAGCACGGGTTTGTGACATATTCAGGGTTTCCATGACAATACCTTGTCCCGAAAAGGCAGCGTCTCCATGAATTAAAACCGGGATAACCATACTTATGCCGTCTTTTCCGGCGCGGTCCTGGCGTGCTTTCACTGAACCTTCAACAACCGGATTTATAATCTCCAAATGCGAGGGGTTAAATGACAGCGTTAAATGTACAGAGCCGCCAAGTGTAGCAATATCAGAGGAAAAACCCATGTGATATTTTACGTCACCCGAACTGACTCCAGGCGATAGGGTAGATGTACCCGCAAATTCATCAAACAAACTGGCAGGGCTTTTGCCCAGGATGTTGACCAGTACATTTAAGCGACCTCGATGCGCCATGCCGATCACAATTTCTTTAACGCCTTTATCCCCGGAACCTTGAATTAATTCATCCAGGATTGGAATCAGGGATTCACCGCCTTCAAGAGAAAACCGTTTTTGGCCGACAAATCTATGGTGCAAATGATTTTCTATGCCTTCGGCCGCAGTCAGAAGTTTTAATATCCAGTGTTTTTTAGCAGCATCCAGTATTAAACCGGTCTTAGAGCTTTCCAGGCGGCCTATTAACCAACGTCTTATATGAGTATCAACAATATGCATGAACTCAGAACCAATACTACCGCAGTAAATTTCTTTCAGGTTGGCAATAATGTCGCGTAGTGGCAATCGATCAACAGTACCGTAAAGTGCACCAGTATCAAACAGGGTATCCATATCCGGCTCTGAAAGGCCGTAATAGGCGGGATCCATATCGGGAGGAGGGGGGCTGGTTTTACCTAGCGGATTATTATTGGCAATTTGATGCCCACGAACCCGGTAATGATTAATAAGCCGGGAAACTGCAGCCTGTTTTTTTACACTTTCTTCGGTAAAGCCCTGTAATTGAGCCAGCCTTCCTTGAGATTTAACAGCAAGTTGCGCAAAACGTTCTACAACAGGGCTGTGAGGGGTCTCATAGGCAGCTCCATGTTGAATGGCATTGAATTCTTTTTGCCAACTAGGCTCGACAGAATCAGGGTCTTCCAAAAACCGTTCATATAAGTTTTCAACAAAACTGGCGTTGCTGCCTTGTAAGGAAGAAGAATCTTGAAAAAGTTTAAGCAGGTTACTCATTATTGACATCCAATATATTCGGCACGGGGTTTGTCTTTATATTAAATCTTGACGTGCCACCTTGCCAAGGTCTACTGAGGAAATTTATTATTTCACTAGAGCGTCTTAGTTGATGCTGAAAATGAGTGTTCACGGAATTATGTTTATGAATTTGCGAACGGGAAGATGTTAATTTCAAGAATTATTAATTTTACTCGGCTTGCGTTGTAACAGTAGCCACTCATATGGAAAATTTAATAGTGTATCGATTTGTCTGGCTAAAACAACAAAGTCCCATTGCGGGACTTTGTGTGGTAAATCGAATAAAAGGGCTTCCTTAAGTATGACTGATTCCTGAAGCTATTCTTTGCTCTCTTTTTTCACTGGATTTTTCGATTTTTGAAAAAACCCGGAGTATGTCAGTAGCTGATATTATTCCGACTAACTTGCTATCCTTGTCGACTACCGGTAAGGCGCCAACTTTGTTTTCTGCCATAATTGCCGCAGCTTCTGAAGCATAGGTGTCAGGATTTACCGTCAATACACCACGGCGCATGATGTGTTGTACTTTTTGTGGAATAACATGCAGTTCAGAAGTGCTTTTTCCGCTTGCGGGCTCAATGGCGTTAGAGTTGTTTTTCGGTCCCAAAGCTTTGTATAGATCTCTGTCAGATACGATCGCGATAACTTTGCCTTTTTCAACGACTGGTATGTGACGAACTTTTTCGTAGTGGATTAAAAAAAAGACCCGATCAATCAAGTCGTGTTGCTCGACTGTAAATACTTTTGATTTCATTAAATCTTCAACACGCATTATTTGTTCTCCTGTTCGTAGTAAACCGCATTAGGATAGGGAAATAATCGTATTTTTACAAGAGATTAAATATGTTGTGTTATAAAATAAGCCATCATGCTTTTATTATAGTTATTAAGTTTAATGGTCGTTTTGTTTCTATCACTACTTAACTATCTATTATATATGGTAAATCTTTTTCGTCGCGACACAATGGAGACATTTTATGCGCATTATCCTGTTAGGAAGTCCCGGTTCCGGTAAAGGCACTCAGGCTCAATTTATTACCAAAAAATATGCTATTCCGCAAATTTCAACGGGTGACATGCTGCGTGCAGCAGTTCGTGATGGCACGCCTCTGGGCATTGAAGCAAAACAAGTGATGGATGCGGGCGGTCTGGTTTCCGATGATGTTATTTTGGGCTTGATTAAAGAACGAATTGCTCAGCCTGATTGTGCCAACGGTTTTTTACTGGACGGCTTTCCTCGTACGGTTGCTCAGGCTGATGGACTTGACGCGATGGGTATTAAGATTGATACCGTTATTGAAATTGTTGTCGCCGATGAGGAGAT
Organism: uncultured Gammaproteobacteria bacterium; assembly: GCA_963849195.1. Classification (GTDB taxonomy): domain Bacteria; phylum Pseudomonadota; class Gammaproteobacteria; order Methylococcales; family Methylomonadaceae; genus Methylobacter_C. The sequence goes on along the minus strand of CAWKGQ010000014.1, from coordinate 107,507 downwards.
TGTAAAGCGTATGGCCGGTAGAAGAGTGCATTTACAATCCGGGCGTACTTATCATGTTGAGTTTAATCCACCCAAAGTCGATGGTATTGATAATGTTACTGGAGAAAAGTTGATCCAGCGGGATGATGATAAAGAAGAAACGGTGCGCAAAAGACTCAGTGTGTATCATGAACAAACCAAACCTTTAGTCGGCTATTATTCAGCAGCAGAGCGGAAGGTTAAATTCAGTTCGATTGCAGGTGTGGGTGCTGTAGATGAAATCACAGACAAAGTTTTTACTATTCTGGGCTGAAATATAGCGGAAGTAAGTTTTTAATTGTCAGATTGTTAACGGTGAAAAACATTTATTTCTTATTTACCGAAGGACTCCAAGAAAAAATATAAAACTGTGTGCCCTTGTATATATGCGGCAAATAAAAAGATATTTTAGCCATCACTTCAATAAAATTTAAGTACTAAAGGTAAACATAAATGACTAAAGTTTATAACGTTGCGGTTGTTGGCGCGACGGGAGCAGTAGGCGAAGCCATGCTGTCTATTTTGGAGGAACGACAGTTCCCCGTCGGAGAAGTGTATGCCTTAGCTAGTGGTAATTCAGCAGGCAAACGAATTCCTTTTAAAAGCGGCTCGTTAAAAGTAGAAGATTTAGCAACATTTGATTTTTCTAAAGTGCAAATCGGGTTATTTTCTCCGGGCGCGGCTATTTCAGAAATATATGCGCCCAAAGCCGCTGCAGCAGGTTGTATTGTTATCGATAATACCTCGCAGTTTCGCTATGACGACGACATACCCTTGGTTGTTCCCGAAGTGAACCCGGAGAAAATTGCCGATTATAAAAATCGCGGTATTATTGCCAATCCTAATTGCTCAACTATCCAAATGTTGGTGGCGTTAAAACCCATTTACGATGCAGTAGGCATTGCCAGAATAAATGTGTGTACCTATCAAGCTGTTTCCGGTACAGGTAAAGATGCCATAGAAGAACTTGGCAAACAAACTGCCAATATTCTTAACATGCAACCCATTACATCCAGCGTTTATCCCAAGCAAATCGCCTTTAATGTTTTGCCGCAAATTGATGTATTTATGGATAACGGATATACAAAAGAAGAAATGAAGATGGTCTGGGAAACCCAAAAAATCCTGGGTGATATGAGTGTTATGGTCAATGCAACCGCCGTTCGAGTACCTGTTTTTTATGGTCATTCCGAAGCCGTTCATATTGAAACACATACAAAAATAACTGCCGAAGCTGTTAGAATCTTGTTAGAAAAAGCACCAGGTGTAACTGTTATGGATGAGCGCAAAAATGGCGGTTACCCGACTGCAGTAACGGAGTCATCAGGCCATGATGACGTGTTTGTTGGGCGTATAAGAGAAGATATATCGCACCCCCAAGGTATTGATTTGTGGGTAGTGGGTGATAATGTTCGAAAAGGTGCTGCATTAAACAGTGTACAAATAGCTGAAATACTAGTAAAAAATTATATCTAAACTATGATTGACTCTATATTCGATTTGTTTTAAGCAAGAAACTGTGGCAAATAGGCTGAAGGGGAGCAGTATGCGCAATTTAACTAAAACTTTAGCAGTAGTATCGCTACTGGTTCCATCCAGTGGATATTCGTTAGGAATTGGTGATATTAAATTGCACTCAGCACTTAATCAGAATCTGGATGCTGAAATTTCCTTAGTTGTATCCTCGGGTGAGAAGGCATCTGACATAAAAGTAAATTTAGCGTCGCCAGATAAGTTTGATGAAGCAGGAGTCCCATGGACATCTCTACTGTCGAAAATCAAATTTGCAACAGTTGTCGGCGCTAATGGTTCTGTGATTATTAAACTAAGTTCAAGAGAAGCAGTAAAAGAGCCTTTCCTTGATTTTTTGCTTGAAGTGAGCTGGCCTAAAGGTAGTTTGTATCGTGAATTTACCGTACTTTTAGATCCTCCAGCAGTCTATAAGCAGGCAACTCTTCCGGTTTTAACCAGTTCTGAAAACTATGAAACCGAACAGACCGTTATCACGCAACGCCAATCAAATCAGAGGCAGCAAATAAATGCTGAACGAAGTTTAAACGGTGCGAGTGAATATGGCCCTATACGTAGAAATGATAGCCTCTGGAAGATAGCAGAACGGGCTAGTAGGCAGGAGGGGGGGTCAGTAGAGCAAATGATGATCGCGATGTATGAAGAAAATCCTAATGCTTTTTATAAAGAAAATGTTCATGCATTACTGGCCGGTAAAACACTGAAAATCCCGGAAAGAGAAGTCGTTCTAAAGTTTTCAAGGAAACAAGCGCTAGCCGAATACAATCGGCAAACAAAAGCCTGGAAAAATCGTTTAGAGCCTGCCCCTATTGCAACAGCGTTAGCTAGAAAAGATACACCAGATAATCAGTTAACGTTAGTTGCTCCAACAAAAGCAGATGTCTCTGAAAATACAATTGTAGCTCCAGAAAGCGAGCAAATAACAGCTAAAAATGCAGCCTCTAAAACAATTGATAAAGAGGTTGTAAGCGTTTTCTCTCCAGTAAATGATGCGCTAACAGATAAAGTAGCAGAACTTGAAAAGCAGTTGGCTATAATGCAACAAATACTTGCTTTAAAAGACCAGCAGCTTGCCACTTTACAGAATCAGTTTCAGGCAAAGCCAGTTGTTCAATCGGAAGCCGTTCAGGCAACAATTTCAGGACAAGTCGAAACTGTCAATTCGGCGGCTCAACAAAAACCAGTCCAACCTGATATTAAGTCGGCTATTCAATCAAACCCCGTAGTATCTACTTATTATCTGTGGGTCGGTAGTGTTGGTGTGGGATCATTATCTTTACTTGGATGGCTGTGGCGACGGAAACGTAAATTTGACGAGCAAACAAATACACAGAGTTTGCTTACTTCTTCAAATATGACTAAATCGCCTGAAGCTAAGAGTTTTTTTTCCGCGTCTATTGACAAAGATAATATTGAAAATACGGATGCAAATGGCAAAAGTTCTTTCTTCAGTGAGTTAACATTCGGTGACTTTGATACATTTGATACAGATCAGGTTGAAATCGATCCGGTTTCCGAAGCTGATGTTTATTTGGCATATGGGCGTTATCAACAAGCAGAAGAGTTGATGCGCGATGTCATTAAAGATCAGCCAGGCCGTGATGAATGTAAATTGAAGTTGCTGGAAATTTTTTATTCAAATGAAAATAAGCATGCTTTTGAAGCCTATGCTAACGAATTAGCCAAAGCAGGCAAAAAAGATGATATTGAGTTTTGGGCAAAAGTTACTGAAATGGGCAGTAAAATTTGTCAAGATTCAATATTATTTTCCTTCGAAGCAGATGGATTCTATTCGAAAGAAAATACAATCTTTGAAAAAGAGACTGCAAACATAGCCGAATTGAACGATGTTGAAAAAAAAGAAGTGACTGAAATTAAGGAAAATAATTACTGCTTATCTTCTTTTGGAGAATCATTCAATAACGAGGCTGTTAAAGAAATATCTCAAACAATGGATAGTTTGTTGGATTTTGATTTAATTTCCTTTGAGGATGGAATTATTAATGAGGAGAAAAATAATGAGAGTATTGATTTTGACTTAAGCACAATTGCACCAAAAACTGAAAAATCAAACAAAACTCTTGAAAGATTTGTTTCTAAAACTCAAGATCTCAAGGCTGATGGTGACTTTGAATCGTTCGATTTTGATTTTGGTTTAGATGAAATTGAAGGAAATGGAGTCGATCAAGATGATACAAATTTTGTAAAAGAGCCCTCTGAAAATCACCAATTTACAAATAGTTTGAATGATAAATCGTCTGGTTTAAACAGCAGTTTTGCTAATGATTCTCTTAATAGAAATTTGTATTTTGACAGATCTGTCTCAGAACTAAATGGAGAAGATTTTTATCAGCAGGGTGGATTTGAGGTTTTTGATCTAACTGATATGGACGAGTTGGAAACCAAGTTGGACTTGGCAAAAGCATATATTGATATGAGTGATAGGGAAGCAGCCAAGGATATGGCTTGTGAAGTACTCGACAAAGGTACGGCAGAACAAAAAAAGATAGCTCAAGCACTGTTGAACGACTTGGAATGAATAGCTTTTTTTCGTTAAAAAGCCTTTAAATTTCGAGAAGTACGGGAGGAAGTGTAGCGATAGAGAAATGGTGTCCTCGGCGTAGCTTGTTGCGAGTATTTTCCAATAGACAAATGAGTCTGAAAAGGGGAAAAATAAATCCCCATAAATCAGCCGCTTTTTAAGAGTCTCGTTCATTAATGGTTTTAAATAAATTAGAACGTTCTTTTTGCAGTTGTTCAGTCGCTTGGCCATCGTTTTGGCTAAGAACCGCTTTATCCAGAAGTGGCTGTTAGCCGGTATTAATGTTCACGGTTTTTCTCAACCGTACATACCACATGGCACCAATCGCTTAATATGGCAGATATTCTCATTGAGACCTGTCTATGAGTGACTCTCCTTTGGATAAACGCCTTGACTTTTAGCGATATGGGCAAGCAATTGTGTACCACTTTCGAAACGTTTTCCGATTGGCGAATCGGAAAAAATACCAGCTATACGATGATTGACACAGGGCTGAGTGCCTTTTTGGTATTTTTTATGTACAGCCCTATTTTTGGATTCTCGCGGACGCAAGGGAAAAACAACGTACAAACACTGTTTGGAGTTTTCCAAATTCCGACCGACAATCATATTCGCAGCTTGCTCGATGCCGTCGCATCCGCTGTTTGATTTTGTATTTAACGGTTTTCAACACTCGGGCATAATGGCCCCCTTTCGCATGGCAGGCAATCGATTACTGCTGACACTGGATGGGAACCGAATACTTTTTATCACAAAAGCTCCACGATCCCTGCTATTCCAGTAAAATATACGGCAACGGCAAAGTTAGCTATTCACACAGTAGTCACCGGTACTGGTTAAACAGCTTGGCAGCGACAAGGTCATTCCACTGGCTCCAGAATTTGTTCGCCCTCAAGATGTACCCGGTCAAATTAACCGGCGGCAGATATTTTCTCCTTTCTCTCGGCAACTACAAAGGACGCTTCGTTATGGAAACTCTCCGGAACTTAACCCGGAGCCGACCGATTTTTTCTGACTTGTATAGATCATTACCTGTTCGCGGTGCTATATAAAACCTTTCTTGATTATTTACAAGCTTTAGCCAAAATAGAAATGGTGACGATTCTACGAAATCCCAAGGGCGTCACCCCGGCATGGATTGCCGGGGTGACGAGCTACTTGGAGGAATGCCACTTCGGCTGAAAGTCTGATGTAATCAGAAAACCTTTTATATATCGTAAATGGTCGAAAATCCCAAATTTATCGTCAGGAAGAAATTACCGAAGAGATTGAGGTTATTTTGTTAAACTTGGACATCAATTAAAAAGTAAATCTAGCAGTGTTAATCAAATAATGAGTAAAAAAAACAAAACGGCTTTTGTTTGCGACCAATGTGGAGCGGATTTTCCGCGTTGGGGTGGGCAATGCACTAGTTGTGGCGAATGGAATACGATAAAGGAAGTAAGATTGGGTTCAGTACCGACAGAACGTAATAGCCGAGCGGCGGGTTATGCCGGAAGCCGATCCGAGGTTAAATTATTATCCGATGTCAGTTTGTCTCAAGCTGAACGCATTTCTACCGGGATTTCAGAATTTGATCGTGTGTTAGGCGGTGGAATTGTCAGAGGCAGTGTGGTACTGATTGGTGGCGCGCCGGGGGCAGGGAAGAGCACGCTTTTGTTGCAGGCAATTGCCAATATTGCCGATAGAGCTATCAGCGTGTTGTATGTGTCCGGGGAGGAATCGCTGCAGCAGATTGCTGAACGGGCACACCGATTGAAGCTTCCAGCAGACAAAATCATGATGCTGATGGAAACTTCGGTGCAGCGTATTTGCGATATGTTGGATGAAATCAAGCCGCAAATTCTGGTGATTGACTCGATTCAGGTGATGTATACACAAGACGCGGATTCTGCTCCTGGATCGGTTTCTCAAGTCAGGGAGTCGGCCAGTTATCTAACTCAATATGCCAAAAAGCATCATGTTTCCATTTTTATGGTCGGGCATGTAACCAAGGATCAATCACTGGCAGGCCCTATGACCTTGAGTCATATTGTCGATACGCAGGTCATGCTGGGTTCGACAGATGATGCCCGATTCCGGGTTTTAAGGGCGGATAAAAATCGCTTTGGCAGTGTCGGTGAATTGGGCTTTTTTGCCATGGACAGTTCAGGACTTAAAGAAGTCAAGAATCCTTCAGCCATGTTTCTGAACAGAGCGGAAAAACCCTCGTCTGGCAGTGTGGTTACCGTGTTATGGGAAGGTACGCGGCCTTTACTGGTGGAAATTCAGGCATTGGTGACTGAATGTCAGTATGGCAATCCAAGACGGCTGGCTGTAGGCTTTGACCAAAACCGTTTGGCCATGTTGCTGGCTGTGCTCTACCGCCACGGCGGTATTTTTACCGCACAGGATGAAATTTATGCCAATGTCGTGGGTGGTATTAAAGTGACGGAAACCAGCTCGGATTTGGCGATTGTTGTCGGCATTGTTTCCAGTCTGAGGGATAAGGTGATTTCGCACGATGTGTTCTTTTTTGGAGAAATTGGTCTAAGTGGTGAAATCAGGCCAGTTGCAAATGGTCATGCACGTCTCAATGATGCGGCAAAACATGGCTTTAAAAAAGCCGTGATTCCCAAGGCCAATGCGCCGAAAGCGCCTATTAAGGGCTTGGAAATTCACGCTGTGTCCACGCTTTCTGAAGCGCTTGATGTTCTTGCCGAGATGTAGCGGGTGCAGGCTAATCAACCAGAGTTCGATATACAATATAGGGGCAAACCCTTATGGTTGCCCTATTAAAAATATCCCTCTAAATAAGACTCACAAGGGATTGTGCCCCTACGTTTGACTAAAGCGCTCCTACTGCGCCGGAACTTTCTCGGGATAGATTTTATATTTAAAGCCCAGTGTTTCTTCCCAGTCATGCAGCATTGATAAAGAAACATCATTTGCAGCCTTACCGGCACTAAGCCTTGGGCTTAACTCACCAGAAGGCTCCTCGGTTAAAATTTTTGCAGGAATCAAATCATAGCCAGCTTTGTGCGAAGCAATTGCCCGCTTGTGTCCATCCCAGATATAGATAAATCCGTTACACGCAAAAACGGCTATAGGTTGATTTTCTTGAATATCATTATTCGTGAGATTGCCGGTAACCTCATTTATAGCTTGCGTCGGTAATAACTTTCTGGGGGCTATCCATAGCGATGAATACGAACTATGGATTAACCATGCATCAAAACAGTCCTTGATTTTTCTGGCAATCGCTTCAGGCGAGGTAAAAGAGGTATCAATTATTAAGTCATAATTGCCATATTTTCTAAAATTCACGTTATATAGCTTGTGAAATCGCTGGTCTTCAATTGCCTGGCGTTTCAGGTTATTCTCAAGAGTGGCTTCAAGAGAGGGATTATTCTCGTCATTTCGTGATGCGTTAAAAACACGTTCAGCACCTACAACAGGATCAACCGACAAAAAAACCTTAAATGCCGTTGGAATAAAATGCCAGGCCAGCCTTGAGTCCAGGATTAAGTGATCTTGCGTTTTGCCTATTTCAACAACATAGGAATCGATTTCATCATCAATGCTTCGGTCTGTTTGCGATATTTTGTTCAGCTCCAGGGTTGTTACGCCGCGTCTTTTTGCTATGGTGCGCTGTATCGTTCCAGTGCCGATTATGTCATAGCCAGTTATTTGCTTCAGGGCAGTCGCCACCGATGATTTTCCACTGCCAATATCGCCTGACATCACAATAATATTTTTCATATCGAGTTAACCTTTCGAGAACTGCCATCCGGGAACGAATGTAAAAAAGCGGGTATGGTAGCATTAATGATGGGGGTAATACGCGCCTGATTAGGAAGGCGCTTATTCTCCAACCAACGTTTCTATCCGGTAAAGGCCAGCAGCCTCAATACCCAATACATCGGCCAACCATGGCAAAATCTGTTGCATTTCGGCGGCTAAAGTCCACGGTGGATTGGCTACAATCATACCGCTGGCTGTCATGCCGTGTTCGTGGGTATCAGTCTTTATGCCTAGCTCGAATAACTGCACATTTTTTAGTCCGCTGGTTTTTATGGCTCGTTCCAGTTGCTGATTGCGACGGCGCTCTACGACGGGATACCAAAGAGCGTAAGTGCCGGTGGCAAAACGTTTGTGCATTTGTATCAAGGTTTCAGTAACCAGATTGTAATCATTTTTTATTTCATAAGAGGGATCGATGAGCACCAGTCCCCGATGTTCAATAGGCGGCAATAAACTGACGGCGTTTTTTAAACCATCCGCATGAAATACTTTGATACGCCGATCCCTGCTAACGGCAGTGCTTAATAACAGTATTTCTGCTGAATGCAGTTCATACAAAAATAAGCGATCCTTGTTACGTAAAAATTGTTTGATAATTGAAGGCGAGCCGGGGTAGCGGCTTAATTCGTCAGTGTTGTTAAATTTTTTTATGAAAGTGACATAATTGCTAACACCATCAGGCAAGCTATCTCGGTGCCATAGTTTGGCAATGCCGCTTTCAAATTCCCGGTTTTTTAAAGCGTAGCCCTCATTCAGGGCATAGTCTCCAGGGCCTGCGTGAGTGTCAATGCAACAGAAAGGCTTGTCTTTTTTGCCAAGATGTTCAAGAATTTTTATCAAAACGATGTGTTTTAAAACATCAGCAAAATTCCCTGCGTGAAATGAGTGTCGATAACTGAGCATGGAAAAAGGTTCGGATGTGTAATGTTGGATGTTGATTTTTTTTCAGAACACTTTATCGAATATGGTCATGGCGATTTCAAAAGCAATCAACCAGATAATAATCCATTCCAATATCGATGAATGCCTGTGTTTTTGCTCATCCGCCAACATTTCAAATAATTCATGGATAGTTTCCAGCTTCTTTGACAATACCTCAGTGCGCGGGGCTATTTCCAGATATTTTGCAGTAATACTGTAAAATCCTTCATATTCCGGGTATTCCCAAAAGAAATCAGGCGTATCCAGTAAGTCATAATTTAAAATAATATCGCTTTTGGTTAAAAACAATTGCCCTCGGATTTTCGCTATCTTATGACGGCTTAACTTGATGCGGCCATTTTCAGCCAATGATTTTGGAATGTAGCTGGTATTGATGATGGTTGTTATGGCATTGGTTTCAAAAGAGGCCAGTTTAATCGACTGTGCCATGCCCTGTGATAGTGAAAATATTAAAATGGGATCCGAGGATTCTATTTCAATATGGTCTTCGATAATGCGGGTAATGGGACAGTCGAGAGCGAAAGTGAAATGTTCTTCTTCTATAATCGCTAGAGGATTTTCTGCATGGTTTAATAATAACTGATGGAGCTTAACCTGCTGTTCTGTGCCGACATTCCAATGCACAACTGCGCCATAAGCGAAGACTACAGACCAGGAGTGGTTGTCTTCAATCAGTAATGCGCCTTTAATAATTCTTATCAACGTTGAATCTGATAGTAACTTTGCTAATACACTGATATCAAAACGCTGCGCCAGACAATAGACCGCGCATTTCTTAATTGAATTATTTTTGGACATTAGAAAATATTCAAGTAATTATTAATGATGAAGAATAGTCTGGCAGGTATCAACTGCGACAGGATTTACCGAGGCACAGTTGATAACTGGTTGAGCAAAAGATCAATTGCCGGATATTTTCAACAACCAGCCGTCTTCAGCTTCACAATGAGGGGATTTGGCACTCACCTTGATGTTAATTCGAGCTGCCGTGTTGACAAGAGAGACGGGTATTTTTCCTGTAAACAGATAATAAGGATCTTTAAACTCGGCGGTGACTTCAACAGGCATATTCTTAACAGTGACAGCGACTTGCTCCGGCTTGTCGATATTGAAAACCAAAAAAGTAAACTCGCCTTCAGGTCTGATAGTTGCCAAATGTGGGGGCAAAAATTTACCTAGTTGTGGCTTACCGCAAGAACTTGCACTACTGCCGCCACCGCCTCCACTACCGCCCCCATGTCCGCTATGATGCTCTGCAGCATTAGCGGCGCCAATATTAAAAAGAGAAATAATAAAAAATATGACGAGTAATCTTGGTTTTTTCATGGGTTTATCCTTCTTGTTTTTGTTATGTGGTGCGCCAAGGGTGTTGTTATACCGAGTGGTTATTATTTTTATTGTAAAGAAACGCTAATTATATTCACAAACGGCAGTTCTATTACTATAGAAAATCAAATTGTCGGCTAGTATCGGGCATAGAAACCAATAGAACTAGCCGGAAATATTTTTTCTTCCCGCAACGAATGTCCTGATACAGGTAACGGTTGGCGTAAGAAGTCCCATGATAGAGCAGCTAACAAGAAAACCCCCATTAATGTAAAATGATCGCTCAGCACTAACACAGCGAAAAATACATGATACTTTACGTACTAAATGGTGGGTGAGTGCTAAAAGATTTTTATTAAGTTACTACACTAACGCTGGAAAAATATAGGGCCTTATTACGCAGAAGGCTTTTTTGGAATATTAAGCATGTTGAGAATTACCGAACTTAAACTCCCGCTGGATCACCCGCAAAGCGCTATAAAAACAGCCATACTCAATCGATTGGGCATCGGTGTAGAGGAGTTCATCGCTTATACAATATTCCGGCAAGGCCATGATGCCCGTAAGCGGGATGAGATCAGTCTTGTTTATACGCTGGACGTTGAAACGAAAAATGAACAAGCAATTTTGACGCGTTTTAAAGATGATCCACATATCTCTTTAACGCCCGACACCACGTACCATTTTGTAACCCAGGCTCCAGGTGATATGACAGGGCGTCCTGTGGTTATCGGCACAGGTCCTTGCGGGTTATTTGCCGGGTTGATTCTGGCGCAGATGGGTTTTCGCCCGATTATTCTGGAACGGGGCAAAGAAGTTCGTGAACGCACTAAAGATACTTTCGGACTCTGGCGCAAAGGCATTCTTAATCCGGAATCCAATGTGCAGTTTGGTGAAGGTGGCGCAGGTACGTTTTCGGATGGCAAACTTTATACCCAGATCAAGGATCCCAACCATTATGGCCGAAAAGTACTCACTGAATTCGTAAAAGCGGGTGCGCCTGCTGAAATTCTGCGTGTCAGTAAGCCCCATATCGGCACGTTTAAATTGGTCACCATGGTGGAACAAATACGCGCCAAGATCGAGTCATTGGGTGGAGAGATTCGATTTCAAAGTCGTGTCGATTCAATTGATATTGAAAATGGTCAGATGCGAGGTGTAATAATTGCCGGCGGTGAAACTATTCGTAGTAATCATGTGGTGCTGGCTGTCGGGCATAGTGCACGTGACACTTTTAAAATGCTCTATGAGCGTGGGGTTTATATTGAAGCCAAGCCTTTTTCTATCGGTTTTCGCATTGAGCATCCGCAGCCACTCATCGACAGTTGCCGTTTCGGAAATAGTGCCGGTAATCCGTCGCTGGGCGCGGCCGATTACAAACTGGTGCATCATTGCCGCAATGGCCGTTCCGTTTACAGTTTCTGCATGTGTCCGGGCGGCACTGTAGTGGCCGCTACTTCCGAGGCGGGGCATGTGGTTACCAATGGCATGAGCCAATACTCACGCAATGAGCGTAACGCCAATAGCGGTATTGTTGTTGGCATCACCCCTGATGATTATCCGGGTCATCCGTTAGCAGGTATCGATTTTCAGCGCCGGTTGGAAGCTAACGCCTTTAAACTGGGCGGAGAAACCTACCAGGCACCTGGGCAATTGGTAGGAGATTTTCTCTCAAATCGTCCTTCTTCAGCGTTTGGTTCAGTACTACCCTCGTATACCCCCGGTGTGCATTTAGGTGATCTAAGCATGGCTTTGCCGGCTTATGCTATAGATGCGATACGCGAAGCCTTGCCTGCCTTCGACAAGAAAATAAAAGGTTTTGCCATGAATGATGCGGTGTTGACGGGCGTTGAAACACGCACATCATCGCCGATTCGTATCAAGCGCAATGCACATTACCAAAGCATAAATACCCTGGGACTGTATCCGGCGGGGGAGGGCGCGGGTTATGCCGGCGGGATTCTTTCAGCGGCTGTGGATGGTATCAAGGTTGCCGAAGCATTGGCTTTGGATATGGTAGGCAGTACAGGGTTATAGGGGGGCTCTGAATCAGAGACGCGATAAATCTTGTCTTTACAGACTTATTTCGAAAGCTCGATGGTATTGAAAAAAAAGTAAAAATGATATTGCGCTTGTCAAATTTAATTACCCGATCCTTAGCACTGTAGTCACTTGACAGGGTGTAGTGATAATTACCGTAAGTCCCTGCCACATGCCTGTTTTCCAGGGGGCGCTGAATGTTGTATAAACATCATTCTGAGTGGTTTCCCCTATGCGGATAATTGATATCTACCCTGCTGGAAATTTGTGGCTCACGAAAGCGCGCCCTGAAATAAGGAGCCTTGTATATATATTAAGCTATGTCTGTGATAATGTTGCTCGTAATCCGCTCATTATATTGATGATTTTTGATTTTTTGGATGCTTCTATTTTTTATCATTCATGGTCGGGTTAATTTTTTTGGCCATTTAGGCTATGGGTTTGCTCGCTTTAAGTGGGTTTTGCAAGTAGTTCATGTACTTTAACTTTTTTATATTTAAAATTAAGGCTATAAAATGATTAGGGGTCTACCTTCGAAAATTATCGTTACGGTATTCATAGTGATTATGCTCATTATGGGCACATTTTTTTCTATTCGTATCTACAACTCCCTTAGTGGACCACGCCTGGAGCTTTGGCATACCTTTGTTCCGCATGACATGGATGATAAAGCGATTGATGCCACGGATTGGGCGGGTTATCTCGCAGCTGAAAATAAGCTGTTTGATGAGGTAAAGAGCAATGTTACCCAACGCCTTGAAAGCGCTCAGCAAAATCCTCTTAACCGCTATTTTGAAGGTAGCTTGATCTACCCTGATCGTTTTGAGCATAACTGGAATCGTTCCTATATTATGCTGCCAGAGGGTAAGCCAAAAGGTGCCGTGGTACTACTGCACGGTTTGACGGATACTCCCTATAGTCTGCGCCATGTTGCCGATCTGTACCGCCAACATGGTTTTGTTGTAACTGGCATCCGCTTACCCGCCCACGGTACGGTGCCCAGTGCTTTAACCAATGTCCATTGGCGGGACTGGTTAGCCGCAACACGGTTAGCAGTGCGGGAAGCTAAACGTCTTACAAGCCCGGAAGCGCCGCTTCATTTGATTGGTTTCTCCAACGGTGGCGCACTGGCAATGAAATACACCCTGGATACTCTTGATGACCCTAAGCTGGCAAAACCACAGCAGGTGATACTGATATCACCGATGATCGGTGTGACCAGTTTTGCCCGTTTTGCAGGCTTGGCAGGTTTGCCGGCAATCTTCCCACCGTTCGCCAAGGCTGCTTGGCTGGGGATACTGCCTGAATTTAATCCATTTAAATACAATTCATTCCCAGTCAATGGCGCCCGCCAATCGTATCTGTTAACCGATTCGCTACAGGAACAAATATACAAAGATTCAAAAGATAAAAAACTGGATGCGTTACCGCCAATCCTAACCTTTCAGTCGGTGGTGGATTTTACTGTCAGTACGCGAGCGATAATCACGGCGCTATATAATCTGTTGCCAGCCAACGGTAGTGAATTGGTACTGTTTGATATTAATCGAACCACTAACGTTGAATTGTTACTCAGGCCATCCACGATTTCCGCCATTGATCAACTATTACCCAGGCCACCGCGTCTCTATCAAGCAACGATGATTACGAATGCCGCGCCTAGAGTCAGTGAGATGGCGGCCCGCTCCATTAATGCAGGGCAAACCAGTGAGACTATAGAGCCTTTGGGGCTTGTTTATCCACCTGAAATTTTTTCTTTGTCCCATGTTGCGTTGCCTTTTCCAGTCACTGATCCATTGTACGGCAGTGAACCAAAAAATCCGACCCAGTATGGTATCAATCTAGGCGATCTGGCGGTGCGAGGAGAACGTTCAGTGTTGATTGTGGATTTGGATACATTGTTACGTGTTTCTTCGAATCCCTTTTTCTCCTATATGCTACAGCGGATTGACGCGGATATTCCCAAGACACAGCTCCTTGAGTAAAAGATGGCGCTGTGTATGGAAACATGCATAACGCTTTTCTTTCCATGCGCCTTCTGTTTTCGCACCTGATAGTCTAAAGACGGTGGACTCCCGTGAAGAATGCTGAGAAAGCGCTTAAGACCGTATCTTCAATAGCCTGTTTTTGGTTGTTGCCCATATCGCTATTTCCAGAAACCTGTTTATTATCCGGTAGTTGATAGGATTAAACTCTGTTAATGACTGTATTTAACCGATATAATCAACGATTGACTCAATCCAGTTAGTGAGAACGCAGTGGATATTAAAGAATACATGCAAGGCTTAGGTCTGCAAGCCAGAAAAGCCGGAAGAGAAATCAGCCGGGCTGAGTCGGGTAAAAAAAACCAAGCCTTGTTGAAAATTGCAGAGGTTATTGAGAGCAGCCATAAACTGTTAATAGTCGAAAATCAGAAGGATTTGGATGCTGGCAAGCAAAATGGTTTGGATGCGGCGTTACTGGACAGACTGGCATTAACACCAAGCGGCATTCAGGCGATGGTTGAAGGCTTAAAACAGGTGGCCGCTTTACCTGATCCAATCGGTGAAATCAGCGATTTGGTTTATAGACCCAGCGGCATACAAGTTGGCCAAATGCGCGTACCGTTGGGAGTGATCGGCATTATTTATGAATCCCGTCCCAATGTCACTGTCGATGCGGCGGCCTTGTGCCTTAAGTCCGGTAATGCCTGTATTTTAAGAGGCGGTTCGGAAGCCATTCATTCCAATCAGGCCATTGCATCGTGTATAGCTAAAGGGCTAGAGGCGGCCGGTTTGCCTGTGGAAACGGTGCAAATCGTAGCAACAGCAGATCGCGCTGCGGTCGGCGAATTAATAACCATGAAGCAATATATTGATGTTATCGTGCCACGCGGCGGCAAGGGCCTGATCGAACGTATTTCCCAAGACGCTACGATTCCTGTGATAAAACATCTTGATGGTATTTGCCATGTTTATATCGATGATAAAGCCGATCTTGATAAAGCGGTCACGATTGCCGTCAATGCCAAAACCCATCGGTATGGCGTGTGTAATGCCATGGAGACTTTGCTGGTTGCCGAAAGCATTGCCGCTAAAGTACTACCGGTTTTGGCTGAAATTTATCTCGAAAAAGGCGTTGAACTGCGCGGTTGTCTTAAAACCTGTTCCTTGATTCTGAAGTGTATAAGAGCAATCGAGGAAGACTGGCACACTGAATATTTGGCACCCATCCTGTCCATCAAAATTGTTAGTGGTCTGGATGAAGCTATGGAGCACATCAATAAATACAGTTCCAGCCATACCGAAGCTATTGTCACCGAAGATTACACGCGGGCAAGACGCTTTTTGCGCGAAGTGGATTCCAGTTCGGTCATGGTCAATGCCTCAACGAGATTTGCCGATGGTTTTGAATATGGTTTGGGTGCAGAAATCGGTATTAGCACCGATAAATTGCACGCACGCGGACCCGTCGGTTTAAAAGGGTTGACTTCGTTAAAATATATCGTCTTGGGTGATGGCCATATCAGACAATAAATGATCGGACTCTTTGGCGGAACATTTGACCCTATCCATTATGGGCATTTGCGCTCAGCGCTTGAAGTTAAGGAAATCTTTGGACTGACAGAAGTCCGGTTAATCCCCAGCGCCCAACCACCCCATCGGGAACAACCCGCTGCAACAGCGCTAATGCGCCTGCACATGCTGGAGCTGGCGATAAAAAACCAGCCGGGATTAATGATTGATACCCGCGAATTAAATCGGCGCGGTGCATCTTATATGGTGGATACGCTGAAGTCTTTACGACAGGAATTCAAAGATGAGCCGCTGCTGTTGTTTATCGGCAGTGATGCCTTTAACCATCTAAAGACCTGGCATCAATGGCAGCACTTATTCGACACCGCGCATATTGTCGTCATGACCCGGCCGGGCTTTAAAATACAGAATCTCGATGAGTTTTTTAAAGCCAGGTTGGCGGCCGGGATAACCGAATTGGCGCACAACGCAGCGGGTAAGTTATACTTTCAGCAAGTCACGCAACTTGATATTTCAGCAACGGCTATCAGGAACATGATTGCAAAACAACAAAATCCGGGGTTTTTACTACCCGATGCTGTCATCGCCTATATCTGGCAACACAAGCTTTACCAGAGACATTGATCTCATCATTTACACTAGGAAAATTAATGCAAGTAGAAGAGTTATTGAAAATTGTCCAGGATGTTTTGGACGAACGCAAAGGGCAAAATATAACAACATTGGATGTCAGGGGCAAAACCAGCTTTACTGATTGTATGGTAATAGTGACGGGAACGTCTGATCGTCACCTCAGGGCTTTATGCGATTACATCATAGAAAAAGTCAAGGAACAGGGCTTTAAACCGTTAGGGGTTGAAGGTGATTTGGGTTCAGATTGGGTACTGCTGGATCTGGGTGATGTGATTGTTCACGCGATGACAGCTCAAGCACGCGAATATTATCAGCTTGAGAAATTATGGTCAGTTGATCGCCCGAAAGAAGTTGAAGAAGGAGTGAGCTGAGCGGTGAAATCTGCTGGTTAGCAAATGTGCTAAGTGGTGATTCCCAAAAATCCCTTCTGCAATTTTACAAAGTTGCACAGCACGGGATATCCTATATTGGGAATCTCTCCCAAGCTCAGATTTAACAAACGCAACAACTAGCGTCCAGCTTTTGACACATTGGAAACCGGCGCTTGGGCTACCAGCCAGCCATTTAATTGTACTAATTCATCGGCAATCAGACGTCCCGCCTGATAATACAATGTACTGCGAGCTTTTAAGTATCGGTAGCGTGCCTCTCTTTGCACCTTGCGCGCTTCTGAAAGCTGTTTCTCCGCATTAAGCAAATCGATGATAGTGACTACGCCAAACTCATAACCTTTTTCCATGGCGTCCCTGGATTTCTCACTGGCTTCCAGTTGCCGGTCAGTTGCTTTGTTGCGGGCTGGCGCTGTGGACATGTCGAGGTAGGCAGCGCGGGTCATTTGTTCCAGTTCACGCAGTTTTTGTTCGAGTTTGGCTTCGCTTAATCTTTTCCGCGCTTCAGCTTCCCTGACCTGGGCACTGACGATACCCCCCCCGTAAATCGGAATAGTGGCATCGACTCCTACTGTGCCTACATCAAATGGTGTGGTTTGTTGATTACTGTATAAGGTATTACTGTAGGTACCACTCAACTGCAGTTCGATACGGGGAAGATGACCGGCCTGATAGCCGCTGATACTACGTCGCGCGGATTCAACAGCGTGTTTAAGTGCCTGCAGTTCCGGGTTAAGAGAACCTGCTTGCTGTATCCAGGTTTCAATACCGCCCTCCGGCTGTGGTTGAATAGTATCCAATCGTGCTGGTTGTACGCTTGTTACGGTATCACCAGTCAGTTCGCGTAATTTTTCCAGGGCAATACGCGCATCGTTATCGCTGTCAATAAGGTTGGTGCGCAATGTCTCGGTGCGCGCCTGCAATTCGTACAGATCGGTAATCAGGGCAAGCTGACGGGCTTGCATGGCCTCAACTCGAGCTAGCTGCTTTTCGGTAGAGCTCAGTTCAGCAGCGATAATTTGGCTTTTATCGGCGGCTTCCAAAGCATCGATGTAACGTTGAACGAGATCAGATATCAGTTTTTGATGAGCGGCCAACAATTCTTCTTCACCCTGAGAAGTACGGGATTGTTGACTCTTCATCAGCAAATAGGCTTGCAGGTCAAATAAAGGTTGACGGGCATTAACACTGGCTCGTTGGCCCGGGTAATTGGTCGTGGAGGCGCCTTGGGGAATCCCGTTCACTTCATAACTTTGCCTATGCTGTTGATTGAAGGAATAGTTTCCATTGACTTCAACCCTGGGTAACAACTTGCCAAACGCCTGATCCTCCTGAGCACGCGCTATTTCCAGCGCATATTCACTACCGTTGAGTTCAGGCGAAGACAGCACCGCACGCTGATAAAGCGACAGCAAATCATCAGCGCCCGCGGGTAAACTGAGCGTTATGAATAACAGCAGATAACATAGTTGATACATCAATCTAATCCTCGATCAGCGAACGGGCAAATATATTGCTGAGCGGTTGCATCAGGTATTGAAAAAAGGTGCGATCACCGGTATTGATCAAAACTTCGGCAGGCATGCCGGGTAAGAGTATCAAGCCACGCTCGCGCAGTTCGTCCAAGCCGGCTTTATCGACTTCTACCCGGGCCAGATAATAACTGACCTTGTTTTGCTCATCGGTAAGGCGATCGGCTGACAGAGTCGTTAAACGGCCTGATACCTTGGGCGTTTTAGCACTCTTAAAGGCGCTAAAGCGGATTTCACAATTTTGTCCACTATGTACCTTGTCAATATCAATAGGCGAAACTTGTGCCTCTATAATCAATTTTTCTTGTTGTGGAATAATGTCCAGTAAGTGTCCGCCAGGCGGGATAACTGCGCCTAAATTATGCACCGTAAGCCCTAACACCATGCCTGATTCCGGCGCCTTGATAACGGTGCGAGTGACTGTATCATCCAGCCACTGGGTTTTCTCATGTAATTCCGAGAGTTCAGATTGCACTTTACTGAGCTCTTCGATTACTTCACGCTGAAATTCCTTGTCAATTTGCAGAATTTTAAGCTCGATTTCACTGATTTGCGTTTGCGCGGTGGCGATATTGGCGATGAAATCGCCTCGATCACCTTCAGATTCCGCTAGACGCCGTTCCAGTTCGTTGACTTTTTGTTTTTCAACATAACCTTCTTTAAGCATGGCGCGAAAATCCAGTAGTTCTTTGTTTAAAGAGCTTGAAAGATTGCTGCGGCTGTTTTTTTGCGCTTTAACACCTTCGATCTTGTCCCGTAATTGTTGACGTTGCTCCTTTAAAATCCCGATTTCCCCGGCACGAGAATGTTTACGCACGGAGAAAGATTGATCTTGCACGCGCATAGACTCCTGAGCGCGAGGGTCGGAGGCATTTTTTAAACTTGCAGGATAGGTTACTGTGGACTTGCCGTCCCGTTCGGCGATGAGGCGCGCTTCACGCGCCAAGGAAGAAAACAACTGTCCACGCAATGTTTCCAATTGGGCTCGCGAAGAGGTGTCTTCCAGTTCTATTAACACTTGCCCTTTGCTGATGGTATCGCCATCACGCACGTGGATCGCTTTAACAATACCGCCTTCCAGGTGCTGCACGGTCTTGCGATAACCTTCGACGGTAACGCTACCGGGGGCCAGCGCCGCACTGCCCAGTGGCGCCAGTAAGGACCAGCCGCCAAAAAAAACAAACACCAGAATGACAATCAGATAGCCCAGGCGCCGGATGGGTCGGTCATCGGCGAATCGTGCCATGTCATTTTGAGCGGCGTCTTTTTGCGGGTTAAATAAACTCATGATTGCCTCCCTTGCGCGATGCTTACCGGTTGCTGTGGGCGTTGATTAAGCTTCGCCAGAACCTCATCACGCGGCCCATCCAAAACCAATAAGCCCTCGTTCAATACCATAATCCGATCCGTCAGGCTTAAAATACCAACGCGATGGGTAATCACCACCACCGTGCAGCCGCGTTGTTTTAACCTGGACAAGGCTTGCGCTAATGCTTGTTCACCGACATCATCCAAATTTGAATTGGGTTCGTCCAGCACCACCAGCACCGGCTCGCCATAAAGCGCACGCGCCAGGCCGACTCGCTGTCTTTGTCCAGCTGATAAAACACCGCCGCTACCGCCAATCTCGGTATCGTAACCTTGCGGAAGATGCAAGATCATGTCATGTACTCCGGCTGCTTGAGCAGCGGCAACGACCTTGTCAGCATCCTGGGCTCCAAAGCGGGCGATATTATCGGCGATGGTGCCGTCGAACAGTTCGATGTCTTGAGGCAGATAACCAATGTGTGCTCCGATCAAACTGCGCTCAAATTGCCCAATATCAGCGCCATCAAGACGAATGGTGCCATTGGCGACCGGCCAGATACCTAAAAGAGCACGAGCGAGTGTTGATTTGCCTGAAGCGCTGGCGCCAATCAGGGCAACAAAACTGCCCGCTTCAATGTTGAAATTGAGTCCTTTAATCACCGGTACTTTGGAACCGGGCGGCGCCACTACAGCCTGCTCTGCACGGAGCTCACCCCTGGGCGCTGGCAGAGGCATACGTTCAGCCTCGGCTGGAAACTGTGCCAATAACACGTTGAGTCGATCATAGGCAGTACGGGCGCTTAAAAACTGTTTCCAACTACCAATCATCAAGTCAATAGGTGCCAAGGCACGACCCAGCAAAATGGAGCCGCCGATCATCAAGCCGGGGGTAATTTGTTTATCAATCGCCAGCCAGGCACCCAGGCCCAGAATCAGTGATTGCACGGTGATTCGGTAAGTTTTGGATGTTGCCGCTATCAGCCCTGCTTTTTCACTGGCCACCGCTTGTAACATGATTAAACGCTGTTGTTTATCTTTCCAGCGCGCCATTAAATCAGGCAACATTCCCATGGCATGAACCACTTCGGCATTGCGTAAATTACGCGCGGTAATATTGGAGCTTTCTACAGAGACACGATTGGCTTGTTCCAAATCATCGTGAGTAGCGCGTTCGTTCCAGATGGCCAACAAAATTAATAAAATCGCGGAAATAACAGCGACAACGCCGAAGGCAGGATGAAACAAAAACAGCAAACCCACATAAACAGGCATCCAGGGCGCATCGAAGAACGCAAACAAACCGTTGCCGGTTAAAAATTGCCGCAAAACCAACAAATCACTCAACGGCTGCGCACTGGTTTTACCTCCGCTCACCAAGGCTTGCCGGAAAAGTACTCGATACAGTCGCTCGTTTAGTAACACATCGAATCGGGTGCTGACCCGTATCAGGATTTGCGAACGTACCCATTCCAATGCGCCCAGCATCACAAACAACACCGCCGCCAATAGTGTCAACATAAGCAGTGTAGAGGTACTGTTACTCCCCAGTACCCGATCATAAACCTGCATCATATAAATAGAGGGTAAAAGCATAAGCAGGTTTATGAACAAGCTGAAAATTGCCGCCGACTGAAATGAATCCCGGCAGTGGTGAATCGCCAGTGCGAGTTCTGAGGGGGGTAAACGCATAATAAGAGAGACTTCCTGTTAATAAAAAACAAGCCCCATATTAGGAAGAGCTTGATGATAGATAATTTGTAGCTATTCAGCGTTTAATCTTACTTATGCCTATGGTTTGACGCTATTGCCGCGGGCGCTGCCATTTAGTTAAGCCCTGTAGGAGCGGGCCATGCCCGCGAGCGATGCGGGTCAGCTCCAGGCTTGTTCTCCTTAACTTGAAATAGTAGTGAGCTGTGGGTGGAAAGCTTCGCTTCGCGTATCCACCGGGTGCGCTACCACTTATCCAGCCTGCGGGTCACGTCCTAAATTATAGACCGAATGGTTACGATAATTTTACAACAAATAAATTTTCAGAAAATTAATTTCCTGAAAAGTAAAAAGCTCCTTTGAAGATAGACTTAATATAGGCCTTCTGCCGAGGAAAAGCACACAAACGTAAAAATATTACCTAAATCCTGCAAGTCCAAAAAACCAGACAGTAAGCTGTAGAAGAGCGACAGAAATGGATAGTTCTGGGTGAGGTGATTGCGGTTCCACGCAATATCTTTGCCTTTAAAAATAGCGCTTAAAGGTGTTTTCAAAAAGGCTGACTGTAACGGATTATGAGGAGGGTTAAAAATCCCTGAGCGAAGATAGACCAATGGATTTGCTAACCCGGCTACAAATCACATGAATAGAAAAGAAGCCAGATAAATTGCTCCTAACGTAATTACAATTAATTTGATTTTGTCGATTAAAAACAAGTCCTGCCAATAAAGGGTTGCGCGGGTTTTGTATAAAGTCCATGCAGCATGTGCTGCACGCAAGGTTTCTTTTAATCGAAAAAAAAGGCGAAGCAATAAGCGGCATAGATAATAAAGCGGGAATGCAGCTATGCCCACAATCAAATAGAAGACAATGATTTGTGTTTGGTGGAGTTCAGTGTGAAGCAAGTGTTCGACGATGTTATCCAATAGGGTCTCAATCCACTCGAACGAGATATCCGCTATATGAAATAATAACTCAAAGAAGAAATGGACTAACTCAAACAATAATCCTATAACCACATCGGGCATCGTCACAATGATAACGATGCCGATCAGAACCAAGCCATAGAGAATCTTTCGGTAAGTGGTTGAAATCATTCGTCATCCTGCCTGCGATTTGAAAAGGGGCAAGGCCAAAAAGGCTACTTGCGCCTAGTGAATTTTCATCGTAAGCCTTGCGTCCAAACCTTGGCATTTCTAAACATCCGCATCCACGCGCCATATTCGCTCCAGTCATCAGGGTGCCATGAGTTTTGCAAGGTTCTAAAGCAGCGTTCAGGATGTGGCATCATAATAGTAAAGCGTCCATCACTTGTGGTTAAGCCGGTAATACCCAAAGGAGAGCCATTGGGGTTGGCAGGAAAATCTGTGGTTAAAGCGCCATGGTTGTCAACATAACACAAGGTTACGGCTTGCGCGTCAAAAGCAGTTTGAGGATCGATATTGAATTCTGCACGGCCTTCGCCATGGGCAACAGCGACGGGTATTCTGGAGCCTTGCATGCCCGCAAACAAAATGGAGGGTGACTTTTGTACTTCAACCATTGCCACCCGTGCCTCAAATTGTTCTGACGTATTGCGCATAAAACGTGGCCAATGTTCGGCCCCCGGAATGATTTCTTTTAATCCCGACATCATTTGACAGCCGTTACAAACACCTAAACCGAAAGTATCCGGGCGTTGAAAAAATGCCGCGAATTCATCCCTGGCGCGTGGATTAAAAAGAATGGATTTGGCCCATCCGCCGCCCGCGCCGAGTACGTCTCCATAAGAAAAACCACCGCAGGCAACCAGTCCGGTAAAATCGCGCAAACTCACCCGTCCGTGAATAATATCGGTCATGTGCACATCGATACTGGTAAAGCCGGCACGATCAAACGCCGCTGCCATTTCTACATGACCATTCACGCCTTGCTCACGCAAGATAGCAACTTTGGGTCTGGATACGGACGAAAAAGGCGCGGTCACATCCTCATTAATATCAAAAGTTAAGGATACATTTAAGCCCGGATCATTATCGTCCGTGATACGCTCAAACTGTTGTCTGGCGCAATCGGGGTTATCACGCAAAGCCTGCATTCTGTAGCTGACTTCGGACCAGAGGGTTTGCAATTCGGCGCGGCTGGCGGAGTAAACAAGATTTTCTTCAAAGCTAATATTCAGGCGCGGTTCCTTCAGCACTTTGCCTACAATGTAAGTACAACCGCCCAAGCCCGATTCATCTAATAAACCAATAACATGATTGCAATCTCTGCAACGAATTTGCAATACAGCGCCCAGTTCTTCATTAAACAGTGCAGACAAGGGATCATCGCCCAAGCCATCAAGTGTTAACGAAACACCCAATCTGCCGGCAAACATCATTTCAGAAATGGTGGCTAATAAGCCGCCGTCAGAACGGTCATGATAGCTTAGCAGCGTACCTTGGCTATTAAGGGTTTGAACAGCATCGAAGAATGCTTTTAATAAAGCCGGGTCGTCTAAATCGGGGCAGTCATCACCCATCTGATTGTAAACTTGTGCCAACACCGATCCGCCCAGACGATTTTTACCAGCGCTCAAATCAATTAAAATCAATACGCTGTTTTCAACATCGCGCAACTGAGGGGTCAGGGTTTTGCTGACATCGACTACCGGTGCAAACGCTGTAATAATCAACGACAACGGCGCCGTCATGATTTTTTCACCCGCGTTGTCTTTCCATACGGTTTTCATCGACAACGAATCCTTACCTACGGGTATGGCAATCCCCAGCGCCGGGCATAAGTCCATGCCGACCGTTTTAACAGTATCAAACAACGCGGCATCTTCGCCTTGAAAGCCAGCCGCCGCCATCCAGTTGGCGGAAATTTTAATTTTATTCAATGATTCCACGCGGGCTGCAGCGAGATTGGTTAAGGCTTCACCAATCGCCATACGGCCCGATGCCGGGGCATCAATAACAGCGATCGGTGACCGTTCACCCATCGCCATGGCCTCGCCCGTCAGGGCATAAAAGCCCGATGCGGTTACCGCGACATCGGCTACGGGCACTTGCCAGGGGCCGACCATTTGATCACGTGATACCAGTCCCGTTATCGAACGGTCACCGATATGAATAAGAAAACTTTTATCGGCGACCGCAGGAAAAGACAATACGCGCTTAACGGCTTCTTTTATATCAACGCCGCTAAAATTCAATGCCCGTGTTTTTGGCTTAACATGCTTAGCATTCCGGTGCATTTTTGGAGGTTTGCCAAACAATACTGACATGGGAATATCGACCGGCTTATCGCCCAGCAAGGCATCATTGAGCAATAAATGCTCTGCTTCAATTGCTTCGCCTATGACCGCATATAAACAATGTTCCCGCTCACAAAAAGAGCTAAACAGCGCCAGTGATTCCGGCTTGATAGCAACCACATAACGTTCTTGTGCTTCATTACACCAGATTTGCATGGGCGACATGCCTATGTCGGCATTGTGTACATTCCGCAAT
This sequence comes from uncultured Gammaproteobacteria bacterium, assembly GCA_963849195.1. GTDB lineage: Bacteria > Pseudomonadota > Gammaproteobacteria > Methylococcales > Methylomonadaceae > Methylobacter_C. The sequence continues at coordinate 82,766 of CAWKGQ010000014.1, read as the reverse complement.
TCAAAGCGTCCGCCGCGTTTGCAGTCATGGATAATTTCCGGCACGGCATTGGACAGTCCACCCGCGCCAATATCATGTATAGAAATAATCGGCGTATCGTTGCCCAGAGAATTGCAATGGTTGATGACTTCCTGGCAACGGCGTTCCATTTCGGGGTTTTCCCGTTGTACGGAGGCAAAATCCAGATTTTCACAACCGGCGCCGGAAGCCTGTGACGAAGCGGCTCCGCCACCCAAACCGATGAGCATGGCCGGACCGCCTAATATAATGATCAACGAACCGGTTGGAATAGGGTGTTTGTCGATTAGCATTGGACGGATGTTACCCATGCCACCTGCGATCATGATTGGTTTGTGATACCCCTTAAATTCATTACCGTTACTGCCGGGTGCGGGTTGCTCAAAACTGCGAAAATAGCCAGCCAGATTGGGTCTGCCAAATTCATTATTAAAGGCTGCTCCACCCAATGGGCCTTCCAGCATAATATCTAAAGCCGAGGCGATACGTTCGGGTTTGCCGTTTTCTTGTTCCCATGGTTGAGGAAATCCGGGGATTTGCAAGTGCGATACGGAAAAACCGGTTAAACCTGCTTTGGTTGCAGAGCCTCGCCCGGTTGCGCCTTCATCACGAATTTCACCGCCCGAACCGGTAGCGGCTCCCGGGAAAGGCGATATAGCGGTGGGATGATTGTGGGTTTCGACTTTCATCAGCAAATGCGCGTCTTCTTCGACATAGCTATATTCGTGGGTTAAAGCATTGCGAATAAAAACCTGCGCTTTAGAGCCTACCGCGACCGAAGCATTATCACTGTAGGCTGACAAAATTCCTTCCGGGTTTTTATCGGCAGTGTTGCGTATCATGCTGAATAAAGACTTGGCTTGCTCTACACCATCAATCGTCCAGCCGGCATTGAAAATTTTATGCCGGCAATGTTCGGAGTTGGCTTGAGCAAACATCATCAGCTCAACATCCGTCGGGTTTCTGCCGAGCTTTTGAAAGCTTTCGGTTAAATAATCTATTTCATCATTCGACAATGCCATGCCCAATTCTGCATTTACCTCAACCAGTGCGTCTCGACCTTGCTCGATTATTGCCACGCAGACTAAAGGCTTGGGAGAGTGTTGAGCAAATAAATCCGGCTCTGTATTATCATATAAAACCGCTTGAGTCATGCGGTCGTGCAGTAACGCCGAGAGTTGTGTTTTAACCGATGTGGATAACGGCTTGTTGGTTATTAGTGAATATTCAATGCCCCGCTCAATACGCTTAACTTTAGACAAGCCGCATCGTTGGGCAATCTCTGTCGCTTTACTGGACCAGGGTGAAATCGTGCCTGACCGTGGCACGACCAGTAAGGATTGTAAATTTTGAGCCTCTGCTATTGATTGCACGGAACCATAAGACAGTAACTGGCTTAGAATAGCCGTTTGACACTCATTCAAGTCATTTTCAACATCTACAAAGTGAATAAACCGTGCTGAAACGGCAGTGATATTTGACTCTACAGTTTGCAATTCAGTCAGTAGTTTTTTTAAACGAAAGTCAGATAATGCAGAGGTTCCAGGGATTTTTAACATGTGAGTGAAACAGTGTTGTGAGTTCAGGTTAGCGCAGCGTAACCTAAACTAAACATAAGCGGCTACGGTTGTTGGGTTACGCTGCGCTAACCCAATCTGATCCAGCTATTTATTTGCCAAATCTGCTTTAATTGTTTCTTCCAATAGGGTCAGTAACTTTACGCTGGCAGCATCAGATAGCAATTGCTGATCTACATCAACGACAACAATATCTGTCTGCTGATTAGTTTCTTCCAGTTTGAGCAGGTATGTTTTTTCATTACTTTGGATTCCACTGAACATAAACTTAATCTCATCCCAGTATGATTCGTCCTCTACTTTCTGCTCTTCAGGGTCATATTGAACAGTAACCAGTCTTGTTTCCTGATTACGCTCGGTTACTTCAATAGATTTTCGGCTTAATGCCTTATTTACTATACGCCAGGCTTTGGTAAAAGGTACGTTCATTCGTAAACGGTTTTCACCCGTATCAAATTTAACCCGTTCAATCGTAATTGCCGTGTCTGGTATTACCGGTTCGCTTTCAGGCGAGGCAGCAGGTGCTGTCGATTCGTTTATAGCCGGAGCGGCTGATGCGGCCCCATCAACCGGTGCATTAACAGCAACCGGCGGCACAGAGGCGTCAGTATCAGAGTTAAGAGGGGGAGATGCTGGTGTAGGCACGCCCGGGATTTGATCCTTCTTCAGATCAGCAGGCAAAGTCAGGGGTGGAATTTCAGTTGTGTATTGATAGTCTTTTTCCTTGTCAGGAAATAGACTTTTGATGTAACCACAGGCTGATAGATTCAATAGTACAGTTGCAGTAATGAAGAGCGAGCCAATTTTAACTTTCATCGAATAACTTCAGCCTGACGCATTGCGTCGCGTACCGCATCAAAGCAATCTTCCGTCAGCCAGGTTAATGGCAAACGAATCCCTTTTCCCATCAAGCCCATTTCTGCTCCGGCCCATTTAACCGGGATCGGGTTCGACTGAATAAACAGACTTTTGTGTAAGGCGGTCAGTTTTGTGTCTATGGCTAATGCGGTATCTTTATCGCCGGCTATTGCCGCCATAATCATTTCATGTACCAGTCGTGGAGCAACGTTACCTGTTACGGTAATGGTACCGTTACCACCTAACAGGCAAAACTCGCGGCTTGTAGCGTCATCACCGGTATAAATTGCAAAATCGGCACCTGCTAAATCGCGTATTTTTTTGACTCTGGACAGGTCCCCCGTCGCTTCTTTAATACCAACAATATTGGCAATATGGGACAACCGCCCAACGGTTTCAGGCAACATATCGCAGGCGGTGCGTCCCGGTACATTGTATAAAATCTGGGGTATGTCAACAGCTTCAGCAATGGCTTTGTAATGTAGATACAAGCCTTCCTGAGTCGGTTTATTGTAATAGGGCGTCACAATCAAGCAGGCATCAGCTCCTGCTTGTTTGGCTTTGTGCGTCAGAGTAATCGCTTCAGTGGTTGAGTTTGCGCCTGTTCCAGCAATAACCGGTATTCTGCCGCCGGCATAGTCAACAACAGATTTAATGACATCACAGTGTTCATCTTCATTAAGAGTTGCGGATTCTCCCGTTGTGCCTACTGCAACAAGGGCATCCGTGCCTTGTTCAATGTGATACTCGACTAATTTTTTCAGGCTTTCCTTATCCACTGCACCGCTTTCATACATCGGTGTTACTAACGCTACGATACTACCTTGAATCATGAAATCTCTCGATCAGAATTGATACGGTTACAAAACTGCCGTTATTATAACAAGCAAACACATAAAAAAGGTATAAGGCGCAAGGTTCAAGATTAAAAGAGTGCCTTTAAGCACTTTGTATGTGACCAATAACTGAAGTTTCTTGATTTCATAATCTCCATTTCTTGCACTTATCCGCTTTTTTTATCTCAGATTAACTGATTTTATAAAAGATATTTTGGACAGAGTCGCTAATGCTTGTTAGATTCTGGCAAAGTTAAGTACCAGGTCACCAAGTATTTTTTGTAAGCTTTCATGCTCTCCTGACGACTTAATGTAATATTGAAAATTCGACAAAGGAGAACCTCCATGCTCACAAGCTTTTTATTCATCAGCGTTTTCTTTCTGGCTTATGCTAACGGCGCCAATGATAATTTCAAAGGCGTCGCGAGTTTGTTTGGCAGCGGTACCCTCACTTATCGGATGGCTTTGGCTTGGGCGACGCTGACGACATTAGCCGGTTCGATTGCTGCGCTGTTTTTAGCGCAGACTTTGCTGGTCAAATTTTCCGGCAAAGGCCTGGCACCCGACGAGTTGATTCATACCTTGCCGTTCATGATCGCGGTTGCGGGTGGTGCTGGGATGACGGTGATTCTCGCGACACGTTACGGCTTTCCGGTTTCCACGACACATGCTTTATTGGGGGCTATGGCCGGTAGTACCTCGTTGGCGACATCCGGCAACATTAACCTGGCACCTTTGCTGAACAATTTTGTACTGCCCTTGCTATTGAGCCCGTTTGTGGCGCTGCTGTCGGCTGCATTGTTGTACCGGGTACTAAACATGTGGTCTCGTCATCGGCGAATTGAGGACACCCTAATGTTTGTGCGTGGAAACCGCCGAGACTCTTGCTCTGGTGGGTACAGCGAATAGGGCAATGTCCATCAATCCGGCACTGAGCATCGATCAGCAAGCTGACTGTGCCAAGCGGCAAGCTCGCATGATTTTGGGTTTTGACCTTGGACGCCTGCGCGACAGTCTGCATGTTTGTAGTGCTGCTGCGGTCTGCTTCGCGCGTGGTCTCAATGATACGCCGAAAATAGCTGCTTTATTGTTGCTGGCTCCTGGCTTTGATATGCAATGGATCATCATTACGGTAGCCTTGGCCATGTTACTGGGTGGTGTGTTCAACGCCCGAAAAGTTGCGGAAACCATGAGTCATAAAATCACAACCATCACTCACGACCAAGGCCTGTCGGCTAATCTGGTGACGGCGCTGCTGGTGATTTTTGCCAGTAAATTCGGAATGCCGGTGTCGACCACCCATGTGTCGGTCGGTTCCTTGTTCGGTATCGGCCTGGTCAGCGGCAAGGCCAATACCGGCGTAATTGCATCCATTGCGTTATCCTGGCTGTTGACTCTGCCTTGCGCGGCTGTTTGTTCCGCTGCAATCTATTACACTGCCGTTGGCACCACCCTTTAATAACTAAAAACACGAGGCATTTCATGACTACCAGTATCGAAATCAGCGAATCGGTCCGCCATTACTATGGACAGGTTCTGCAATCCAGCAATGATCTGAAAACCAGCGCCTGTTGCAGTATCGACGCCATGCCGGCCTATTTAAAAGCCTTATTGGCCGGCCTGCACCCGGAAGTGCTGGAGCGCTTTTATGGCTGCGGATCGCCACTACCGCCGGCTTTGCACGGCAAGACCGTGCTCGATTTAGGCTGTGGCACCGGTCGCGACTGCTATCTGCTGTCGAAACTGGTGGGTCCGGTCGGGCGAGTCATAGGTGTCGACATGACGCCTGAACAACTGGAAATAGCAGTGCGTCACAGAGACTGGCACGCCGAGCGTTTTGGATATGCCAATGTAGAGTTTCTGCACGGCCATATCGAAAATCTGGCTACCGTGGGTATTGCTGATAACAGCATCGACGTGGTGGTGTCTAATTGCGTGATCAATTTGTCACCAGAAAAGCCCAAAGTGCTGGCGGAAATCTTTCGCGTATTGAAACCGGGTGGCGAACTGTATTTTTCCGATGTATTTGCCGACCGTCGTATTCCGAAAGAATTGAGGCAAGACCCGGTTTTATTGGGTGAATGTCTGGGCGGCGCTTTGTATTGGGAAGACTTCCGGCGAATTTTGCATGACTTGGGTTGCCCGGACGTGCGTGTCGTCAAGCAAAATCCGATCAGTCTCGACGACCCGGAGGTGATCGCCAAAATCGGCATGGTCAAGTTTCAGTCAGTGACTGTGCGCGCGTTCAAGATGCCACTGGAAGACCGTTGTGAAGACTTCGGTCAAGTCGCCACATATTTGGGGACAATCGATCAGCATCCGCACAGTTTTGATCTGGACGACCATCATCATTTCGAAACCGGGCGACCGCTACGAGTGTGCGGCAATACTACCGACATGCTCGGAACCAGCCGCTATGCCGAACACTTTCAGTTGCTAGGCGACAAGAGCCGGCACTTTGGTTTGTTCGATTGTAAGCCAGAGCCGCAAGGCGATGCCGCATGTTGCTGAATGCTGGAAGCGAGACCAGCGAAGAGCGATTGAGCGAACAGGTGCTGGCCGAGCACCGCCCCGTGCTTTTCCGCTACGCTCTGCTGTAATTACGGGATAACGAATTGGCTGACGACGCGATACAGGAAACCTTGCTGGCGGCCTGGCAACGTCTTCGAATTTCGAAGGCAAAGCTGGTCTGCGCACTTACTTAATTGGCGTTCTTAAACACAAAAATGCCGACCATTGGCGACTACGTCAAACCTCCGTTAGCGGAAATGGACGAACTGGCTTTCATTAACGCTGTGTTGGAAGAAGCCGCTTGCCTTTCCATTTGGACGTGAACAACATTTGCGTCAATGGTCTTAATCACAACTACGATGCCGCCACCTTTAATTAAAAGGCTTAAAGGGTGAACGGATTGTTTATGGCCATTTTGCCGGGCATGATCACGATAAGTTGGGAATCCGAGGATTAACTATGCACGACACTAAACCGCACCTGCTCAACAGCGACTTTCCGGCCATAGTCCGCAAGCCGCTGGCCGTTTTACAAGTCAATCTCGGCTATCTGTGCAATTTGAGTTGTGTGCATTGTCACGTCAATGCAGGGCCGAAACGCACAGAATCGATGAGCCGGGAAATTATCGAGCAAGTGCTTACGCTGGCCGAAGCCGCCAATATCCACACCCTGGATTTGACCGGTGGCGCACCGGAAATGCATCCTGACTTTCGTTATTTGGTGCGGGCTGCGCGCGACCGGGGGATCGAGGTCATTGACCGTTGCAATCTGACCATCCTTGAAGCGCCCGGTTATGAGGATTTGGCCGAATTTCTCGCCGCGCAACAGGCGCAAATTACCGCTTCATTGCCTTGTTATCTGAAAGAAAATGTCGATAAGCAGCGTGGCAAAGGCGTGTTCCGGGACAGTCTGGCGGCTTTACAACGGCTCAATAAGTTGGGTTATGGCCGGTCGGACAGCGAGCTACAGCTGAATTTGGTTTTCAACCCGCAAGATGCGGTGTTACCGCCCGATCAGCACAATCTGGAGCAAGTTTACAAACAGCATCTCCAGGAAGAGTACGACATCGTCTTCAACCGCCTCTACGCCATTGCCAACATGCCGATCCAGCGCTTCGGCAGCATGCTGATCAGTCAGGGCCGGTTTGATAGCTATCTTAGCTTGCTGAAAGACAGTTTCCGCGCCGGGAATCTCGATAACCTGATGTGCCTGGACACCGTCAGCATCGATTGGCAAGGCTATGTCTACGACTGCGATTTCAACCAGATGCTGGACATGCCGCTGGCGGCGATTGCCAAACCCAGAGTGCATATCAGCGACTTGCATGCGGATTTATTAAAAGACGCGCCGATTGCCACCGCAGCCCATTGCTATGGCTGTACCGCAGGCCAAGGCAGCAGTTGCGGCGGAGCGTTGGCTGCCGCAAAAGCTTAATACCACTTGCCATCAAAGCCGAGAGCGCTAGCTATACACCCCATCATCCAAAACTTTCACAGTAATAATGTTTAAGGAACTAAGATGTTAAGTTATACAGCAACACTCATACACTCGATAACGCCAAACTTGACGTTGCAATTGTCTACTAACGGGAAACTGGTATGAAAACCTCCAAAATCGTTTTGCTAGTATTCATCGCGGTGTTGGTCGCCGTGTTTTTCGCATTCGATTTGCAGGACTATTTGTCATTGGAAAGTCTGAAAGCGCAGCAGACGGCGATAGCCGACTATCGCCAGACTCATCCGTTATTGGCAGTTGCACTCTACGCCGCGTTGTATATCGCCGTCACCGGACTGTCTCTGCCGGGCGCGGCAGTATTGACGCTGGCCGGCGGCGCAGTGTTCGGGATATTGTTGGGGACACTCATCGTCTCGTTTGCTTCGAGCATAGGCGCAACGCTGGCATTTCTAGCCGCACGGTTTTTGTTCCGCGACTGGGTTAAAATCCGGTTCAGCGCTCGATTGCAGAGTATCGACGAAGGCGTGAGCCGCGACGGTGCGTTTTATTTGTTCACGCTGCGGCTGGTGCCGGTGCTTCCATTTTTCATGATCAATCTGGCCATGGGATTGACGCCGATGAAGGTGAGGACGTTTTACTGGGTCAGTCAGGCCGGGATGTTGGCGGGTACCATCGTTTATGTTAATGCCGGTGCCCAGTTGGCGAGAATCGATTCTTTATCCGGTATTCTGTCCCCGGCTTTGTTAGGCTCTTTTGTCTTGCTGGGTGTATTTCCATTATTGACGAAAAAAATGCTCGAATTCATCAAACAACGCAAAGTTTACGCACGCTGGACTCAACCGGTCCGCTTCGATAACAACCTGGTGGTGATCGGTGCCGGTGCCGGTGGTCTGGTGTCAGCCTATATCGCTGCCGCAGTGAAGGCCAAAGTCACTCTGATCGAAAAACACAAAATGGGCGGCGATTGCCTGAATACCGGCTGTGTACCTTCCAAGGCGCTGATTCGGTCAGCCAAGTTCCTGTCGCATGTCAAACGTGCCAAAGAGTTCGGCATCGAGAAAGCAGATGTCGATTTTGATTTCGCCACCGTCATGGAGCGGGTGCAACAAGTCATCAAAACTGTCGAGCCGCACGATTCTATAGAGCGTTATGCCAAACTGGGTGTCGAGGTGCTTCAGGGCATCGCTAAAATCGTTTCGCCCTGGGAAGTTGATGTGACCACATCAGAGGGTATCAAGACGATTACCACGCGTTCGATCGTTATCGCTGCCGGAGCCAGGCCTTTTATTCCGCCGATTCCCGGCATTGAAGAGATCGACTATCTGACCTCGGATACGGTCTGGAATCTGCGCGTGTTGCCGAAACGCCTGTTGGTGCTGGGTGGCGGCCCGATCGGTTGCGAACTGACCCAGACCTTTGCCCGTCTCGGTAGCCAGGTGACGCAGGTGGAAATGGCGCCGCGCATCATGGGCCGCGAAGACCCGGATGTGTCGGCGGCCGTGATGGCTCGTTTCCAAGAGGAAGGCATCAATGTGCTCATCAACCATATCGCCAGGCAATTCATCTTCGAAAATGGCGAAAATATTTTACTGGCGGAGTTTCAGGGCCAAACGGTCAGGATTGCTTTCGACCAAGTCCTGATAGCCATCGGCCGCGCCGCCAATGTGCAGGGCTATGGCGTCGACGAACTGGGTATTACTTTGTCGCCGCGCAAAACCCTGGATACCAACGCCTTTCAGCAAACCAATTATCCCAATATTTTTGCCGTCGGCGACGTGGCGGGTCCCTATCAGTTTACCCACACCGCCGCACATCAGGCCTGGTATGCTGCGGTGAATGCCTTGTTCGGTCAGTTCAAGCAGTTTCGCACCGATTATTCGGTGATCCCCTGGTCGACCTTTACCGACCCGGAAGTCGCCCGCGTCGGTTTGAATGAGCAGGACGCCAACGCGCAAGGCATTGCTTACGAAGTCTCGACTTATGGAATCGACGACCTGGATCGGGCAATCGCTGATAGCGAAGCCCGTGGCTTTGTCAAAGTACTGACCCAGCCCGGCAAGGATAAGATTCTCGGTGTCACTATCATCGGCGAACATGCCGGCGATCTGATTGCCGAATTTGTGCTGGCGATGAAACATGGCATTGGCTTAAATAAAATCCTGGGCACTATCCACATCTATCCGACCTTGGCCGAAGCCAATAAATATGCGGCGGGCGTCTGGAAACGCAATCATGCACCCAAGGCTTTGCTGGCATGGGTGGAACGTTATCATGCCTGGCGGCGCAATCATTAGAAGGGATAGCCATTGAGGCTATGAACCCACAACTCAATAGCATCATTCCGATCATCAACGAAGCCGGATATATGGCCGACAAACTGCAAATAGCCGTCGCGCGTTTCACGCAAGATTAATGTTACGTAAGTTAGTGCAACAATGGGATGTCGTTAAGTTGAGGATTGGACTAGATATTAAGTTTACAAAATACCCGACGCGGCAGTATGGACAGCGAGCTGCATCAGGATTTGCTGTTACTGACTACTTCGACTCATCTGGCGAATCGCATCGGTAGTGATGTCTTGACCGCCGACGCCCCATTCGCCGGACGCGGGTTCTTCGATCAGCGGCCAGGTGGCCGGGCGTAAACCTTCGTCTTCTACAGGCACGAGGGCTTGCTGATGATCTCCTGTTTTTGTTGCAGCGACAAATAGCCGCTAATACCCTTGATTTGTATGAGTAGCATGGTGTTTCTCCTATCAGATTTAATTGTTTTGGTTCAAGCGCATTGTTTACTTCTGCATTGCACCGCTCTTCCCAAGCCTCAGCCTGGAATGCAGTATCCAACGGCGTGTCGATAATATGGTTGCTGTAGTTGCTGAGGTTTTAAATGTTACGCCCAGCACTACTTCCAGATGCCCATCAATTTACTGCAAAATTCAGCGTGATGAGGTATAATCGCTCTATAAACAAACATTTCCCAGCGCCTACGCGCATTCCAAATACTCCAAACAGGTAAATCCATGTCTAATGATGTTTCACCATTACCCTCTTTCCGTGATTTAGCACTGATTGAACCCCTGCTAAAAGCTCTGGATGATGTCGGTTATGAAACACCTTCGCCCATTCAGGCACAAGTTATCCCTCACATGCTGCAAGGCAAAGACGTTCTGGGACAAGCACAAACAGGCACCGGTAAAACAGCGGCGTTTGCACTGCCTATCTTATCGCGTATAGATCTTCGTCAAAAGGATCCGCAGGTTCTGGTTCTGGCACCCACCCGCGAACTTGCCATACAGGTTGCAGAAGCGTTTCAGCGTTATGCCGCTCATTTAAAAGGTTTCCATGTTTTACCTATTTACGGTGGGCAGGACTATAGCACCCAATTACGTCAGTTAAAGCGCGGCGCTCATGTGGTTGTCGGCACGCCGGGTAGGGTCATGGATCACATGCGCAAAGGCACGTTGAATCTGGACGGTCTTAGCGTTCTTGTTCTTGATGAGGCCGATGAAATGCTGCGCATGGGTTTTATTGACGATGTGGAATGGATACTTGAACAAACGCCCGATGAAATACAAATCGCTTTGTTTTCTGCGACTATGCCATCGGTTATCCGCAAAATTGCTCAAGAATATCTTCATGAGCCGGAACAAATTACCATTAAAGTGACCACTGCGTCTGCTGAAAACATACGCCAACGCTTTTGGATGGTCAGCGGTGTACATAAGCTGGATGCGCTTACCCGCATCCTTGAAGCTGAAACGTTTGACGGTATGATTATTTTTGTCAGGACCAAAACCGCAACCATTGAACTGGCTGAAAAGCTGGAGGCAAGGGGGTATTCAGCTGCGGCGATTAACGGCGATATGTCCCAGGCACTTAGAGAGCGCACTATTGCTCATCTGAAAAACGGCAAATTGGATATTTTAATTGCCACTGATGTTGCTGCACGCGGGTTGGATGTAGACCGTATTACGCATGTCGTCAACTACGACATTCCTTACGATACCGAATCTTATATTCATCGTATTGGTAGAACCGGACGTGCGGGACGCACAGGTGACGCGATTTTATTTATTGCGCCCAGAGAAAGAAAACTGCTGGGTAATATCGAAAAAGCAACCAAACAAAAAGTTGAAGAAATGGGCTTGCCTTCAACTGAAGTAATTAATAATAAACGTATTTCCCGCTTTAAACAGAATATTACCGATACCTTGGCGGCAGAGGAGCTGAGTTTTTTCACTCAACTGATAGAGCAATACCAGCAAGAACATAATGTATCTGCACTGGAAATAGCGGCCGCTCTGGCAAAATTGGTGCAAGGTGACACGCCGCTGTTAATGCAAAATCTGCCTAAAAAATCTTATGAAAGCAGAGAAGATAGGCCGCAAAGAGAAGACAGGCAGCATAGAGAAGATCGTCCACAAAGGGATCGCAAACCGAAACGTGCGTTTGGGAGTGGCGGAAATGTTGAAATGGAAATATTCCGTATTGAAGTCGGCCACAATCACGGCGTAAAGCCGGGCAATATCGTTGGCGCCATCGCCAATGAGACAGGCATAGATGGTGATCATATCGCCCGCATTAGAATTGAAGACGAATATAGCACGGTTGAGTTACCTGCGGGTATGCCCAAAGAGTTGATTGAGGAACTGAAAAAAATCAGGGTGGCTGGTCAACAGCTGAACATATCAAGAATGGATGAAAGTGCTAAAAGATCAAAACCGGATGATGGAGCTAAAAAAGTGGACAAAAGCAAAAAAAGAATGGGATCTACATCCCGGCGGGCAAAACCAAAAGCGGCTGAGTAATTCATTCAGGCCGGATTGGCGCAGTATAGACCGATCGGTAGTGTAGATGCTCTATCGAGCCAGGTCGGTTGTTTTGCACATTATGTAGACAATATCTGGACTCTATGTGAAATAGCCGACATTCCGCACCCCATTACCCGGGATTAGCATATAACTCAATATCCATGTCCTTTGGGCATGGATATTGAATATTTCGAAAGCTTCGATAAAGGTTTATACCCACTCTATTGAGCCACTTGATTTTGTTCCAGCAACAAGCATAAAGCAGTACGTTGGGGTAAGGTACAAATCCCAATAAAAAGCTTATACGCACCAAGCTTCGTTGGGGCACGCCAAGTTCATCCCAACCCGCAAAAGCTTAAATCGCTTTCTTAATGCGCTCCAAAGCATTTTGCAGATTAGCCATGCTGGTGGCAATCGAAATCCGGATATGTCCTTCGGAACCAAATGCAGAACCGGGTACCAAGGCAACCCCTGCTTTTTCGATTAAATAATCAGAAAATTCAAGGTCATTGTTGATGCCATCCAATCTGGCAATCAGTTTTTCTATGTTGGGAAAAACATAAAAAGTGCCGTCTGTTTCTAAACATTCCACCCCATCAATACTATTAAGCTCAGCAACCACATAGTCATGACGTTTTTTAAATTCAACGCACATGTTGTTTATAAAGCTTTGATCGCCTGTTAAAGCAGCTTCGGCGGCATATTGTGAAATAGACGTTGGATTGGAGGTGCTTTGTGACTGAATCGTACACATGGCTTCAATCAAATCAGCGGGCCCGGCGGCATAACCGATACGCCATCCTGTCATTGAATAAGCTTTCGATACACCATTCATAACTACTGTGCGGTCATAAAATTCGGGATGCGCGTTTAAAATATTAACAAACGAGCCTTGATTCCAAAGAATATGTTCATACATATCATCGGTGGCAATGATAATGTTGGGGAAATCGGCAAGCACATCACCCAGAGCTCTCAGCTCTTCCAGACTGTACGCAACACCGGATGGATTGGATGGGCTGTTAATAAAGATTAACCGGGTTTTATCGGTAATCGCTGCGCGTAGCTGTGCAGGTGAAATCTTAAAATGTTGTGCCTGTGTGGTTTCAATAATAACCGGCACACCATCGGCCAATAACACCATATCAGGATAAGAAACCCAGAATGGCGCAGGAATGATCACTTCATCGCCAGGGTTAATCATCGCTTGGGTTAAATTGTAAGAGCTTTGTTTGCCGCCGCAGGAGACCAGAATCTGTTTGGGCTGGTATTCAAGACCATTATCATTTTTAAATTTGGCGATAATGGCTTTTTTTAGGCTGGCAGTACCGTCTACGGCAGTGTATTTTGTGAAACCGCTATCCATCGCTTTCACAGCGGCGGCTTTAATGTGATCCGGGGTATCAAAATCGGGTTCGCCTGCGCCAAGGCCGATAATATCTTTGCCGGCTGCACGCATTTGAGCGGCTCTGGCGGTAATCGCCAAGGTAGGTGAAGGTTTTACTGCCTGGACTCTGTTAGAAAGTGTGATGTTCATATTCCGCCGTGTAAAATCAATGTGTGAAATAATGAAATTATACGCTATGTAGTGTGGCTTGCTAACAGTACAGTGTTAAAACACAGAGAAATTTAAGTGAAAAAACAATTTAAAATCCACAGCCGGTTTAAACCCGCCGGTGATCAGCCAACAGCCATAAAAGCATTGGTAGAGGGCTTGAACGATGGTGAAGTGCATCAGACTTTACTGGGCGTAACCGGTTCGGGAAAAACGTTTACCATAGCCAATGTCATTAATGAAGTGCAGCGTCCGGCGATGATTATGGCGCCTAATAAAACCCTGGCCGCGCAGTTATACGGCGAAATGAAGGAGTTTTTCCCGGAAAACAGCGTCGAGTATTTTGTCTCCTATTATGACTACTATCAGCCGGAAGCTTATGTTCCGGCATCCGATACGTTCATTGATAAAGATGCTGCAATCAACGAGCATATCGAACAAATGCGCTTATCGGCGACCAAGGCGTTAATAGAAAGAGAGGATTCAATTGTAGTTGCAACAGTTTCGGCGATTTATGGCTTGGGCGAACCGGAATCGTACTTCAAAATGGTGTTGCACCTGGTAAAAGGCGACCTGATTGATCAGCGTACCATTTTGCGCCGTTTGGCAGAAATGCAATATACACGTAATGATATGGAATTGCGCAGGGCAACCTACCGCGTGCGAGGCGAGGTCATTGATATTTTTCCGGCGGAGTCGGAACAGGAAGCCTTAAGAGTCGAATTATTTGATGATGAAGTGGAGCGTTTGTCATTATTCGATCCGTTAACTGGTGAAATAATCCGGCGGCTGGCGCGCTATACCGTTTATCCCAAGAGCCATTATGTCACGCCTCGCGAGCAGTTGTTGTCAGCGGTTGAAGCCATCAAGATCGAGCTTAAAGAACGTCTCAAGCAGTTGCGATCACTCAATAAGCTGGTAGAAGCCCAACGGCTGGAGCAACGGACGCTGTTTGATATTGAAATGATACTGGAGGTGGGTTACTGCTCCGGCATTGAAAACTATTCCCGATTTTTGTCCGGCAGAGAGGCAGGGGAGTCACCGCCCACCATGTTTGATTATTTACCGGCTGATGCTTTGGTTATTGTTGATGAAAGTCACGTCACTGTGCCGCAGATTGGCGCAATGTATAAAGGCGATCGCTCGCGCAAGGAAACCTTGGTTGAATATGGCTTCAGATTGCCTTCAGCCCTCGACAACCGCCCTTTAACGTTTGATGAATTTGAGGCAAAATCACCGCAACGGATTTATATATCAGCAACTCCCGGCCCTTACGAAAGGGCGCATTCAGGCGTTTTTGCCGAGCAGGTCGTCAGGCCCACGGGCTTGCTTGATCCTATTGTGGAAGTGCGCCCGGCAACAACGCAGGTGGATGATTTATTATCGGAAATCAATCTGCGTGTCAGCGTAAAAGAGCGTGTGCTGGTCACCACGCTGACCAAAAGAATGGCTGAAGATTTAACGGAATATTTGTCGGAACATGGCGTGCGCGTGCGTTATTTGCATTCTGATATTGATACCGTGGAAAGAGTCGAGATTATCCGGGATTTGAGGTTAGGGCAGTTTGATGTGCTGGTCGGTATCAACCTGTTACGCGAAGGTCTGGATATACCCGAAGTATCTTTGGTTGCCATACTGGATGCCGATAAAGAAGGTTTTCTGCGTTCGGTCGTGTCTCTGGTTCAGACGATCGGACGAGCGGCGAGAAATATTAACGGTAAAGCGATTTTATACGGTGACCGGATTACCCGTTCCATGCAACAGGCGATAGAGGAAACTGACCGTCGCCGCGACAAACAGCGTCAGTTTAATATTGATCATCATATTGAGCCTGCAACCATCTATAAGTCGGTAACCGATATTCTTCAGATATCGATACCCGGCTCAGGCCTTCCTTCTACGGACAAAAAAATCAGTAAAGTTGCAGAATATTCAGCGGACTATAAAGCAATGACGCCCAAGCAACTGGGTAAAAAGCTGAAGCAGCTGGAAGATGCCATGTATCAATATGCGAAAAATCTCGAATTTGAGCAGGCAGCAAGAATCAGGGATGAGATTAAGGTGTTGCAAGAGCAGATATTGGTTTAGAAATGGCGTTTTGGCGATGAAAGCCTAAGCCAGCCCTAGTGTATCATTCTGATCGAGGTGGCCGATATGCCAGTCATGAATACCGAAGTCATTTGGGGGTAATGAAGATGCCACAGAGTATGAGCCGCAAAGGTGAATGTTGGGATAATGCGCCCACAGAGCGGTTTTTTCGAAGTTTAAAACATGAGCAACTAAACTACGAAAATCCAGTTCTAAAAAGGCGGCAACGCTGAGCATTATTGATTATTTGGCGTTTTATAGTGGTAAACGAATACATTCAACATTAAGTTACCAATCCCCGTTGGAATTTGAACGGGAATTCTATAAGAAATCTGCTTAAGAAAGTGTCCGGTTTTAATTGACCATAACAGAACCAACCGGCACTACCGACCAAAGCATGAGGATGACCTTACCTATTTTGTTGCTGGGTGTAAGGTTCCAAATGACAGTCCGGCAAAAAATCAATTAGGTTAAGTCACCAAACCTTCTACATAAAATAGATTATCCAGATACACGTCAGTAGGTTAATTCGTTTTCGATACTACCAAAAAACTCCCACAGTTCTCCCATTACATTGCCGCTAATTTAGAAGATACTACACACCATGTTGTGAAAGCGGATTCATGGCGAAATACCAGCAGCTTCAAAAACAGGTAATTTTATTTCTATTTTATAGTTGAACATAAAGTAATAATCACTGGCACAGTGATTACGACAGGACATTTAACCCAACGAATCAAACGTAAAGCATGGAGAATGCAGATATGAAAAGATTACCGGAAGCTGTTACAACAAAATTGTCCGAATTGTTCGCTGCGCTGCATAGCGCCACGGATGATCTAAAAATGACAGCCGCTGAAGCCTGTTTAATCGGCGATTTTTCTCAGGTGACTGTTACCAATGATTCATGCCGCAAGCTGCAAGCGTTAGAATCGGAAATCAAAGCCACCGTGAATAATTTCGACGCAAGATATAATGCGCGTTCGGTGGAGAAAGTGGGTTTTCACAAAAAGGACAGCAATCGCACCCGAAAACAAGGCTGCCTGCTAAGAGTAACCGTGGCTGACAAAGTCATTGAAGAAGCCACCATCAAGGAAACCTTTGTAAAAACCTTGAGAGTTTTTGGCCTGGATCGAGTAGCCAAACTGAATAAAGTGGTCACCTCAATACCGCTTTTAGCCAAAACGCCGGTAAACGGTTACCAAAACCAAAGACGCTGCGACGGATGGTTCATCACCACGCACGTCAATATGCACACTGCAAAAACCGTGCTTGGAAGAAATCGGCAAGACAACTGGCCATACCGGTTAAAGTCGAGTTTATTGAACGGTGATTCAAAAGGCACCGTTGGCTTGCTAGGCAAGCAAAAACAATATGGAAAAGGCAATGGTTTTCTATTGCCCAAAGCACACTAATAAAAAAGCACAAACTCAAAGGACGATAACATGACCGAACAAAACATATTCTCATTTTCTGCACTGCAATCAAAATCAAATGATGGCGATGCACAAGCACAATTTGATTTGGCTTATTGCTATATAACAGTCGAAAAAACTCTTGAGTCGGCTTTGAACTGGCTAAAAAAATCGGCTGAACAAGGTCTTGTTAATGCTCAATTAGCGTTAGGGCTTTATTATTATTTCAGTGGTATAGAAAAATTAGATAATGATTTTTTCTATTTGTTACGGGACAGAAGACCCCCTCTCGGTTTAGCAGTTGACCCAATGGATTTAGCCCACAGGATGAAGATGCTTAACGAGGATGAGAGTGATGAGCCTTTTGTTGTTGCTAAACTAGCGTTTGATTGGTTTAAAAAGGCCGCTGAACAAGGCCTTGCCGATGCACAGTACTGGTTAGCACATTGTTATTATGACGGTAAAGGTATTGGGAAAAACGTTGAACTAGCATTTGAGTGGTTTAAAAAGGCCGCCGAACAAGGTCTTGACTATGCTGAATATGAGTTAGCACGTTGTTACTATGAAGGAATGGGTATTGATCAAAATTTTGAACTTGCTAGGGAGTGGACTTTAAAGGCGGTTAATCAAGAATATACAAAAGCCTATCTACTTTTAGGCGATTTATATTCTCATGGCAGAGGTGTTGAACAGAACAATGAAGTTGCCTTTGATTGCTATAAAAAAGCATCTGAACGTTTTTCAGAAGGTCAATATTTGTTGGCTTGCTGCTATCGTGACGGAAAGGGTATCGAACAAAACTATGAACTCGCCTTCAAGTGGTTTACTGATGCTGCTTTCTTAGGTAATAAAGATGCTGAAAACTGGTTAGCTAATAATTCTAAACTAACAGATCATACACATTTAGATGCCGTAATGTCACTATCGCCTGAGTCACGAGGTGCAGAATTAATCTTACCTTTTAGGCTATCTGTTTACATAAATAGTAAAGAATACGATTTAGCAAGAAAATTCGTTGATAAAATCTACGAAAACACTCCTAATTTAGATCAAAATTTTAAATACGTTTGTATTACTGCTATTGATCAAGCAGAAGAGCTAGACAAAAAAAATCAACAACTTGAAGAAAAAAACAAACAATTGCAGGAAGCAAAAAAAGAACTCGAAGACATGATGTCCATGTTCGCGCATAAATTCCGCAGTCCCTTGGATGCGATTATCTACAACACCACCCACGAAAATCAGGTCAAACTCTATACCGAAGCCGCGCAAACCATGCGCGGTTTATTAAATATCTTTAGCATCATTTCCACCGATGCGGAAATCCTTAAAGATAAAATCAAGCAAGACCGGCAAGGCAGCGGTAGACTCGCGACTGTATTCAGCAAAACGCTGGATATGATTTTGCTGCATTTGCTGTCAATGTCAGGTGCGGAAAAAATCCAGCAACATTACATGGCTTATGCCAAGGCACACGGCCAGTGCGATGCGCAGGTGAGTTATAAAACCTGGTGTGAAGACTATTTTGAACTGGAACAAGTGTTACAAGCCGAATGGGAGCAAAGTTTCGCGCTGTTACTGAACCAATCGGCTACACTGGAACAACGCCTTGCCTGGCTGGAGCAGCACTTTTTTAAACTGGAACTCATCGGTTTTGAACGCGCTGATATTCAATTTAAGGAATACGGCGTTACCGAATCATTGTTAACCATTCTGCTTAATGAAATACTGGTGAATGCTTTCAAGTATTATTCATCGGCAAGCAAACAGCCGGTTGTGCTGGAATGGACAGAACGCGAGGGTTATCAGGTTTTGATTTGCCGCAATCCCAGCATTCGCAGTGAACGCGATATTATTAAAGGCAGTAATAAAGGACATGTTTTTTTATCCACCTTGGCGCGTAAGACAGGCAGTGCATTCACCAAACCCATGCGGCAAGATGATTTTGTCGTTGAGTTTGGTATTCCTGATGAACTTTTAATCTCTAAATGAAGGTGAATAATGAGTTATTTTTTGTGGGTAGAGGATTTTGAAAACTCTGCCAAAGTCACGGCAACTGAAGTGTTTGGCGGTATCAATAGAGATGAACAGCAATTTTCCGATAACAAACAACAGTTAAAAAAGAATTTAAAGGGACAAGGCATTTATATTGAGCTGAGCTTTCAGGATGGATTAGGTTTTATCCGGCAAAACTTAAGTAAAATTGATTACATCATTCTCGATATTGATTTAGCGGCTTATTCTAAGGGCGATGTGATTAATGCTGACGTTTTAAAATTACTGGAAACCTTTCAGGATTACCAAAAACCAGTCGATGAAACTGAAGAGGAGCAACTGCTTGAGCAGGAATGCGCCAAACTAAAAGCTCTGGCAGGTTATTATCTTTATACCGAATTAGTGGTAGAACTGGGCTTTCCAAAACAACATATTTTGTTTTGTTCCAATCATGGTGAAAACTCGCTTTCTACGCGAGACGCTTTTAAAACGGCAAAAATAGCTTTACCGACGATTTATGAAAAATCGGCTCCGGAAGTGCAGGCATGGGTAAAAGCCTGTTATGAAAATCCTTATTCACGGTTGCGGCGGGGGATTGTTGAAGGTTGTCGGCATTTAAAAACGTTGAGTGAAGATAAATTGCGTTTTAGTGATTTTATTAAAGACCTGATAAAAATGTAAGTCTTGAAGATTTACACGATTATTTAGAAGTATTAGAAAACTTCTTACCGTTGCGTGGGCCAGAAAGCAACGATAAAGCTCCGCTGTATAAACTTTTTATTCGAACTTTAGCGCATGAATGGGAAGCAGCTGAACCGAAACCACTTAATAGCCAGAAAGAAATCTATGCGTTTTCGTGGATAATGAAAATGACTCGAAACTGGTTGGCGCATAGCAAAGTTTTTGAACAGTTAACTCCTCAAGATGCAGCCTATTTATTCATTGTTAATATGCGGACCATGTTTGATTTAGGCGATGACTTGTTACCTTACGAAAAACATTTGTTGAGCTTATTTACAACTGCCATTTCAACCGATGAAATGACAGATAGAATTGGTGACAATCCAAGGAAAAGGAATGATAGAAACCCAAATGGGAGAAATATACCTTTAGTGGAAAACTACGCCTCATTACTGAAAAAAACAGGTAATACTTGGCAAGCTATTAATTTTCACTAAAGTGGACCCTTCTGTCCAGACAAATATTCACCGAGTTTAAGATAGAGCCCTGTTTATAATACAGCTGAATGGCGCTGTCCCAATTCTTCTGCTCGGGGATTATGATGTTCCCGCGCACCGCCAAATTTATCGACAATCTTCGCACCGCCGCCAGCGGCCGTCTGATACACCTCATCCGGCGTGGTATAACCCAATGATTGATGCAGCCTTTCCGCGTTGTAAAACAGGAAGTAGTGCGTCAGCCCCAGTAGCAAGTCGGGCATGTTTTCGTATCCCTTCAAATACACCTCTTCATATTTCACCGTTCGCCACAGCCGTTCGACAAAAATAGTGTCCAATGCCCGACCTCGTCCATCCATACTGATGGTGATGCCATTCTTGATCAGCACACCGGTAAAGCTATCGCTGGTAAATTGCGAACCCTGGTCAGTATTGAAGATTTCTGGTGCGCCGTAGTTCTTGATGGCTTCTTCCAGACAGTCCACACAGAACCCTGCATCCATGGTGTTCGATAACCGCCATGACAGTACCTTCCGGCTATACCAGTCGATGATCGCGACCAGGTAGACAAAGCCATGCAGCAGACGAATATAGGTGATGTCGGTACTCCACACCTGATTGGGGCGGATAATATCTACGCCCCGCAACAAGTACGGATAAAGCTTGTGCTGCGGATGTCGCTTGCTGGTATCGGGGCCGGGTGCCATGCCTGCTAAACCCAGCTTTTGCATCAAGCGCTGCACTCGCTTGCGATTGACTGCGTAGCCACAGCCACATAAGTATTCCGTCATGCGCCGCGTGCCATAAAACGGGTGCCGCGTGTACTCTTCATCCAGCTCTTGCAACAAAATAGTCTCAAACTCATTCACCTCTTTCTGTGGGCGCTTTTTCTGGTCATACACGACTGAACGTGTCACCGCGAGAAGCCTGCATTGCGTTGATACCGCAAGCCCCTCATCCAGATCTATCCATTTCTGTCGCTCTTCTACAGGCTGATCCCAGACTTTTTTTTAAGCCAGTCCAGTTCCATGTTGAGTTGCCCAATCTTGGCGTACAACCGGTCTGGGTCACTCTGCGCATTGACCGGTTTTGGACCACGCTTGCCTTCAAATAGACTGCCTGCATTGGTCTAGCAATTCCTTTTTCCATTGCGCCACTTGGGTCGGATGGACCCCGAACTCCTGTGCGATCTCATTGATGGTTCTGATTCCTTTAGCCGCCTCCAATGCGACTTTGGCTTTTTGCGCACCTGTAAAAATCTTCCGTTTGTTTTCGTTCATTGTCTGCCTCTTTTTTCATGACAGAGCATAGCTTAAACTATTGTCCGGATTTCGGGGTCCACTATACCGATCAAAAAAGGCAGCCTTGATTTTCGGGTGTTGCGACCGCTTGATTATTATTCTTTATTAGCAATTCGCGCTGAAACATGTCTTCGCTATGCTTTGGAAAACAAGGATTTACTGGAAACTGTTAAAAACCAAGGATTGGGAGGATATATCACGGAACTTTCTAAGCAAAAAAATATTCCTGAAACTGTCCTTACTCGTTTTAGTAGCGAAATAAATAATCTTACCAAACTGCACAAAACACCAGAAAATCCAATTGATAAGATAATGAAAATCGAATGCGAACACGAGCAAGATACTCATCTGGTACAAGCTTTTTTATGTTGCGTTTTAGCTAGAAATTATTTTGCTCATCACACTTATTTGGACAACGGATTAATGCGAAACCAAAAAGAAGAGTCTGCCTTTATGTTGGTAGGCATTTTAGTCACTGTATTAAAGTTACTGGATGGTTCCGGAGCAGATTAAACAATCGAATTTGTTCTATCCCCCCCTGTGTCAGGATACTTGTCGCCTCTAAATTTTAACAAAGAGGTTAGACTTGAAATCAAAATATAGCCAAGCGTTTAGAGAGCAAGCGATTCAAAAACTATTACAAAGAGGCGATAAAACGATACAGTGTATTGCCGAGGAATTAAATATCAACGTCTTCACGTTAAAACACTGGTTAAGACAATATCGTCCACAAACAATGTCAACTAACAAAACTACAAAACGTCCTGTCGATTGGACGCCCGAAGAACGCTTTCAGGCGTTAATGGCCAGCCATGGTTTGGAAGATGAGGCTGTAAATGCTTTCTGCCGAGCGCAGGGCATATTCTCTCATCACCTGGAGGCCTGGCGACAGGATTTTATCAACAGCACTCATAAGTCAGCGCAGGAGTCGTCTGACAAAAGCTTGCGCGATGAAAACAAGCAACTGAAAAAAGACTTACAACGCAAGGAGAAAGCCTTGGCGGAAGCGGCCGCTTTACTGGTACTGCAAAAAAAGTTCCAAGCGTTCTGGGAGGAAAAGGCGTCATGATTCCACTCGCAGAACGCAGACTACTGATTGAATGGATCGACCTCGCAGTGAGCGAAGGCGCAACGCTTAACAAGGCCTGCGGCATTATCGGTTTAAGTACGCGCACACTCCAGCGCTGGCGACAACCCGAAGAAATCCAGGCAGACGGCCGGCTTACTCGCTCCTTCACGCCGGCCAACACACTGTCCGCAGCCGAACGCGCGCAGGTCATCGCCACCGCCAATTGCGAGGAGTTTAAAAAGTTAACACCGCACCAGATCGTACCGCGCTTGGCTGAACGAGGGGAATATATTGCCTCGGAATCCACTTTTTATCGTATTCTAAAAGCTGAGAACCAACTGGTCCATCGTCATGCCAGTCAAGCACCCCGGCCGGTCTCAAAACCCAAGGCCTTATCAGCAACAGCGCCCAATCAACTGTATAGTTGGGATATTACCTATCTGGCGACCGCCGTCAAAGGTCAATTCTTCTATCTGTACCTTTTTATGGATATTTTTAGCCGGAAAGTAGTCGGTTGGCAGGTCTATGTGGAAGAAAACAGTACCTATGCAGCCGACGTCATCCGCGATATTTGTCGACGTGAAGGCATTATCGAAGGACAAGTGATCTTGCACTCCGACAATGGTAGTCCGATGAAAGGCGCAACTATGCTGGCAACACTCCAGCAGCTGGGCGTCATGCCCTCCTTGAGTCGCCCGTCGGTCAGCAATGACAATCCCTATTCAGAAGCCTTGTTCAAAACCTTGAAATATCGCCCTGAATATCCGTTGCAACCGTTCTCTACGCTAGCAGAAGCCAGAAAGTGGGTGACGGACTTTGTGGCTTGGTACAACCTTGAGCATCGGCACAGCAGTATCCATTTTGTAACCCCGGAACAACGCCATAATGGCCAAGATCAAGCCATTCTAAAGATAAGAAAAGCCACTTATAGAGCCGCTAAAGAAGCGAATCCAGCACGATGGACCAAGGAGATTAGAAACTGGGAATGGCAAGCAGAGGTCTTATTAAATCCCGATAAACCGAGCACTCAGCCGGCAAATTGTACGACCGATAGTGTTCATTAATTTTCATCATAGGCGACAAGTACTTTGACATTCTCCGATCCTAAAGGCAGACGTGTTGGGTTACGGCTAACACCTAACTCAACCTTGAATGACTACATAAGGGTGCGTGGTTACAGATCACTGCCGGCCTCTGAATGACTGCTTTTCAAAGATAACCTGCCGTCCGCTGGAAACCTCTGTCTGCCTCTTGCTGGTAATTGCCGAACTTCATTCTGCCATATTCATCGTCATAAAGCAGCCAGTCGTGACCGGCAAAAATTGGCCGTTATGCAGAGCTATGCATAATGGCCAACACTGGACGGTCAGTTTTATTCAAAATTAAAATCTAGCGGACTTTTGGCTTGATTAATTATTCATCTTTGTACTGTACATAGTCATTTAAGGTAAATTGTTATGACGTCATCAGAAGGTGTTGTACGAATTAATGCTTCCAGTATAAATTTCAACCCACATTTATAATATCGATGTGAAAGCCATCGTAAATGATTTTTGGGCTATGAATTAAATACGACTTAAAAGCAACTGCCATAATCCAGTAACAATTCATCGCACTCAAAAAAGATTCTCGGGTAGTCTATTCGTATTAATAACTTTAGGCCGTATTCAAAATATACACTGATCGTCAGCAATCTAGCAAACGCTGCCCAAATGCTTAGATGAGTGTTGGGTGAACACCGCCAAACTGCTATTGTCCACCAGACTATCGGTAGCAATAACATCAAATGCACATCATCCCAACTGGATACCGTAAACATTCCAGCTTTTGCCAGTGTATCAGCCATATATAAACAAACGTTCAAAATTAGAAAAAATGGCCAGAACACCCACTTCAGTGCTATACCGCCACTCCATCCAGCCAATAGATAGCTATCAGAGGATTGTTGTTGAAAATTTCCACTGTAAAACAGAGAATTTATAAACAAAACAACAAACAACGCTATAAAAATAATCAGCAAATCTAGCGGACTTGCCAAACCAATATGAGTAAAAAATAAAGGTAACGAATAAATAAACATTTTAACGATGCCCTCAGCTTTTTTGTAGAACAAGCAAACGATTGTTCGCGGGCATGGCAATATCACTCGTTAAGCTAAGCCCCCTAGCTGTCGCTAAAAACAATATGTCTTCAAAGTCCTTAATGCCACTTAAGGAATTTTGGCTTTTAAGCCATTGATCAAATCGGGCATTGCTGTCACTGGTATAAGTACCGTTATAGTTAAACGGGCCATAAATACACATAAGTGCCTTGGAGTTCAAGTATCCAGCAAGGTGATCAAAGCATATCTTTACTTCATCCCCGCTCATGATATGCAGCGTATTGGCGGTAAATAATGCATCAATAGTGCCGCATGGCCACCCCGCGTCGGTAACATCCAGCGTTAATGGTGGTTTTAGGTTGGCTAATTGCGCTTCTTTTTGCCACAAACCGATGCCAGGAATATTTTCAGCTCTATCGGTAGGCTGCCATTCAACATGCGGGAGGTGTCTGGCAAAATAACAGGCATGTTGACCCGTGCCGCTGCCGATTTCCCAAACGGTGGTGGGATGACAAAAAACGCGACTGATAACCTGCAAAATGGGGTCTTTATTATTTTCACAGGCCTGAGAAAAAGTTTTATGGGTCATGTGTTTTCTGGATTGATGATATTCTGTGGTTTTAACTGTACTGTTTTTAAAAATGGAAGTAAAACAAATCCATAGTATGGCGCAAGTTGATGTGGCGGACTGGAATCGCCTTGCAGGTGAGGCTTACCCTTTTATGCGTCATGAGTTTTTAAGGGCGCTGGAGCAGAGCGGTTCGGTCTGCGAGCAAAGCGGTTGGATAGCTTCGCATTTGCTGGTGTTGAATGACGATCAACTAGTTGCTTTTATGCCCTTGTATCTTAAGCAGCACTCCTGGGGCGAATATGTGTTTGATCAGCAATGGGCCGAGGCTTATCAGCAACAGGGACTCGATTATTATCCAAAATGGTTGACCGCCATCCCGCTGACGCCTTGCCAGGGTACCCGTATTGTTATACAAGCGGCTATCGACCCGCTGGAAGTGATGCATACTTTGCTTAACTTTATAAAACAGCTTTCGGAACAGCACGGGATTTCTTCATGGCATTGTTTGTTTCCTGATCTGCAACAGGTAGAACAATTACGGTCATTGGGCTTAAGTATACGCGAGGGCGTGCAGTTTCACTGGTTTAACCAGAGCTACCGTGACTTCAATGATTTCCTGTTTACCCTGAATGCTAGTAAACGCAAAATGCTCAAACGTGAACGCCGCCGAGTCAGCGAGCAGGGTGTTCGTTTGTTGCGTATTACCGGGCAAGATGTCAGTGAACTGCAATGGCAGGTGTTTTTTCAGTTTTACACGATGACCTATTTAAAAAGAGGGTCGCAGCCTTATTTGAATCTGGCGTTTTTTCAACAAATAGCGGCAACCATGGGTGAGCAATTATTACTGGTGCTGGCGATCAAAGACAACAAAACGATTGCAGCGGCATTAAGTTTTGTAGGCAGCGATACTTTGTATGGCCGCTATTGGGGCTGTTACGAAGACTATAATAGTTTGCATTTTGAAGCCTGTTATTACCAGGGACTGGACTATTGTATTGAGCATGGCTTAAAGCGCTTTGATTCAGGCGCTCAAGGCGAGCATAAAATTGCTCGCGGTTTTGAACCCGTCACCACTTATTCCGCGCACTGGATCAAGGATGTCCGGTTCGCAAAAGCGATTGAACATTTTTTAGTCAGAGAGCAAAAAGCCGTGCAGCATTATAAGCAGGATACAGCCTCTTATCTGCCATTTAAGCAGTAAACTAATTGTGGGCTACAAGTGCGTTGAGAAACATACCAGTCCTAACCGATATATGAACCAACTAGATCGTATCGTAGCAGATTATTTCTGTGAAAAACTACTTAGCGCAAGTGACTGGAACTGTGGGTAATGGCAAAAAGTTGATTACCGCCACGGGCAACAGTCGGCCCAGACCGTGTCAAAACGCAGCTCTTGATATGTTATAATATAACTATATTATTGATTGGAGTGAGCTGATGAAGCGATTTATTCAAGGCGAAAACCGTACCCAAAGTATCTTATTCCCGGAAACTGTGGACGACTATGTAGCTGATACTAACCCGGTTAGAATTATTGATGTTTTTGTCGATGAAATCGACTTAGGCAAGCTTGGTTTTGACGGTGTAGATCCCGCAGCCACTGGTAGGCCAGCCTATCATCCCTCGATTCTTCTGAAAATTTATATCTATGGTTACCTAAACCGCATCCAATCCAGTCGGCGACTTGAGAAAGAGGCGCAACGCAATGTTGAGCTCATGTGGCTTACTGAACGTCTGACCCCCGATTTTAAAACCATTGCCCGCTTCCGGAAAGAAAACGGCAAGGCAATAAGAAGCGTCTGCCGTCAGTTTATCGTGTTATGCCAGCAACTGGGTTTATTCTCAGAATCAATAGTCGCTATCGATGGCAGTAAATTCAAAGCAGTCAATAATCGAGATCGGAATTTCACCAGCGCGAAGTTGCAACGGCGCATGGAAGAAATCGAGTCGAGCATCAACCGGTATTTGACCGAACTCGACACGGCCGACCGGCAAGAGTCCACGGTAGCTAAGGCCAAATCTGAGCGACTGCAAGACAAGATTGTTGCCCTAAAAGAGCAGATAAAAGCACTCAAGGAAATCGAAGTTAAGCTCAATGATACCCCCGACAAACAAATTTCCCTGACCGATCCCGATGCCCGCTCCATGAAAACAAGAGGTGTTGGTATTGTTGGCTACAATGTTCAGACGGCAGTTGACACGAAGCATCACCTGATTGTCGCCCATGAAGTAACCAATACGGGTACTGACCGAGACCAGTTATCAGCAATGGCTAAACAAGCGCGTACAGCAATGGGCGTCCAAGACCTCAATGTTATTGCTGATCGAGGGTATTTTAAGAGTGAAGAAATTCTCGCCTGCCATGAAGCCGGTATTACCGCTTTTGTTCCTAAATGCAAAACCTCGGGCGCCAAGGCGGCTGGAAGATTTGATAAGGCCGCTTTTATTTACCATGCTAAATCCAACGAATATGAGTGTCCTGCCGGACAACGCTTGATTTGGCGATTCTCGAGGCTTGAAAACGGATTAAATCTGCATCGATATTGGAGTTTACATTGCCAACAGTGTGACATCAAGGCAAAGTGTACGCCGAGCACCGAAAGACGCGTGAGCCGTTGGGAGCATGAAGATATTATTGATGCCATGCAAACACGTCTGGACCAAGCACCTGACAGCATGCGTATTCGACGTCAGACGGTGGAGCATCCATTTGGCACCCTCAAGGCATGGATGGGAGCAACCCATTTTCTTACCAAACAATTAAAAAATGTCAGTACAGAAATGAGTCTGCATGTCCTGGCCTATAATATGAAACGGGTCATGAATATAATGGGTACCACTGCCATGATGGAGGCAATAAAAGCATAAACCCCCTTTATATCTCGTACAAAGTGGTATTGCCGGCAGAAAATTGGTTTGACGGTAGTCAATTTCGGAATTCACCCAATTTGGGGAGACCGATCAGAAATTATTACGAATCCGCTTTATAAAAGCGGGATGTTGGAAAGGGGCAAAATGGCGGAATTATTTTTCTGCGTTTTGACACAGTCTGGGCCAATTCCGGACCTTAGAGTCTTGTCCCTGAGTGACAGCAGTGGAATATGCATACCTGCCTTTATAGTGGACCCCGAAATCCGGACAATAGTTTAAGCTATGCTCTGTCATGAAAAAAGAGGCAGACAATGAACGAAAACAAACGGAAGCTTTTTACAGGTGCGCAAAAAGCCAAAGTCGCATTGGAGGCGGCTAAAGGAATCAGAACCATCAATGAGATCGCACAGGAGTTCGGGGTCCATCCGACCCAAGTGGCGCAATGGAAAAAGGAATTGCTAACCAATGCAGGCAGTCTATTTGAAAGCAAGCGTGGTCCAAAACCGGTCAATGCGCAGAGTGACCCAGACCGGTTGTACGCCAAGATTGGGCAACTCAACATGGAACTGGACTGGCTTAAAAAAAAGTCTGGGATCAGCCTGTAGAAGAGCGACAGAAATGGATGGATCTGGATGGGGGGCTTGCGGTATCAACGCAATGCAGGCTTCTCGCGGTGACACGCTCAGTCGTGTATGACCAGAAAAAGCGCCCACAGAAAGAGGTGGATGAGTTTGAGACTATTTTGTTGCAAGAACTGGATGAAGAGTACACGCGGCACCCGTTTTATGGCACGCGGCGCATGACGGAATACTTATGCGGCTGTGGCTACGCAGTCAATCGCAAGCGAGTGCAGCGCTTGATGCAAAAGCTGGGTTTAGCAGGCATGGCACCCGGCCCCGATACCAGCAAGCGACATCCGCAGCACAAGCTTTATCCGTACTTGTTGCGGGGCGTAGATATTATCAGCCCCAATCAGGTTTGGAGTACCGACATCACCTATATTCGTCTGGTGCATGGCTTTGTCTACCTGGTCGCGATCATCGACTGGTATAGCCGGAAGGTACTGTCATGGCGGTTATCGAACACCATGGATGCAGGGTTCTGTGTGGACTGTCTGGAAGAAGCTATCAAGAACTACGGCGCACCAGAAATCTTCAATACTGACCAGGGTTCGCAATTTACCAGCGATAGTTTTACCGGTGTGCTGATCAATCATGGCATCACCATCAGTATGGATGGACGAGGTCGGGCATTGGACACTATTTTTGTCGAACGGCTGTGGCGAACGGTGAAATATGAAGAGGTGTATTTGAAGGGATACGAAAACATGCCCGACTTGCTACTGGGGCTGACGCACTACTTCCTGTTTTACAACGCGGAAAGGTTGCATCAATCATTGGGTTATACCACGCCGGATGAGGTGTATCAGACGGCCGCTGGCGGCGGTGCGAAGATTGTCGATAAATTTGGCGGTGCTCGGGAGACATCATCCCCCGCTTCGCTACGCTCATCGGGGGATAATGTCTCCCGAGCGGAAGAATTGGGACAGCGCCATTCAGCTGTATTATAAACAGGGCTCTATCTTAAACTCGGTGAATATTTGTCTGGACAGAAGGGTCCACTTTACTTCCAGTTTAGCCAAAGATACTTAATTGCCAGACCTATTCCCGTTTTTTTAAATTTAGGACATTGCGAATAATTGACCACCGGGGTTTTGACTGCACGGCATTTTTACCCAGTACCCAATAATCATACAAAGCATCAATGGTCCCATCATTTTTTTTCAGTTCCACCCAGGAACTGATTAATTTGACAAATTCCGGATATTTATAAGAAACGGCATAAGCTAAAGGCATCTGCAATAGGTTTGGGCGAGGCAGGGCGACACTATATTCAGGGTACAGAAGGCTCCATGCTGAGCCACGCTCAGCCGAACTAAGAATGGCATCAAATCTGTCTTGCTTATCAGTAAAAAATTCCTCTATAGCTTTGATGGGTACAAATTCGGCTTGTGGAAAATACTGTTGCACTACCCGCACATAGTCTGGATTTCGGTTTGTGAAATCCGCAATTCTTATGATTTTGAATTTAGCTCTTGCTTCAGCGCTAGTAAAATTATTACGATTGTAATCCTTTACAATAAACGCAACAGTATCGCTAAGATACGAGCGTGAAAAGTCCATATATTCAACACGTTGGATTGTTTCTACCAATCCCGACATAATGATATCGCAGTAGTTGGAGTCCAGTTGTTTTGCCAATTCGCCGCGTTTTATCGGCACAAATTCCAGAGTTAAGCCAAGCTCTTTTGCAAAAAGGTGCGCCATTTCCATATCAAAACCAACTAATTCATCCCGGCCATTAAAAAAAACATACGGTAAATTATCGGCCAGGTAGCCAACCCGAAGGTACCCCCTCTGCCGCATGGCGGCAAGCTTTGATAAACCGGGAGTATCCTGAGGAATATGCTCCGGCGGAGTTTTATAAACAACAGCACTGACAGATTTGTGCAACAGATGCATTCCGGCAAGCACTTGATTTTTTGTGTATTGAGGTGTCAATCCGTAACGAAAGTAGCTAGCTGCGCCACCTATTGTCGCTAGAGTTAACACTATAGTTATGATAATGAATCTGAAAATTTTGATAAGGTTAAAGCGTAAATGACCGGTTACCGCACAAGTCACCAACAGCCCCAGAACCAGCGTATGCATTGCCGCGATTAAAGTGCCAAATCTGGAGTTCAGGATACCGGCTACCAGAAACAATTGAAACATGTCCGCCGGAATGTGAAACAGATCCAGCAAAAAAGGGACCGCTACATTCAGACTGCCAAAAAAACTGGCCAGGCCGGAGATGATCAGCAGTGGGTAATCTGAAAATGGCAGAGGGTTGCCGATAAACCACGCGGTAAAGAGAATGAAGCTCATTGATAAAAGCTTGCCGGTCTGAGGAAAGTTGAATGATGTGGGGATGGCAGCATCCAGCACGGCATCAGAACGTTCCGATCCAAGTTTATTCCGATTTAGCAACGCTTTGCCGTTTTCAGCGAGTAAAGGTAACACTACTAATAAAGTGGCCGTCATAAACGCAGTCACCATCGCCTCTTTGCTGATTCCGATAATGTCACGATATTTAATCGTGGTCAGCGCAGCGACCAGTCCCGGTAAAATCCAGAACGTAAAAAGCAAAGTGATCAGAATAAACAAAATCAGATACACCTGTAGCCTTTCCAGTTCTTCAATATGCATGGTTCCCGCAGCACTGGCTGAAATCAGAAAAACGCCAACCGGCATCAAGCTAACCATGAAGTCAGTGACTCGAGTTAACGCTTCCTTCAGAATCGAAAACGTATTAATCAGGTGATCCTTATCTTTAATGCCGATCAGGGCAACACCAATACAAATACTGAATACGACGACTGCCGGTACATAGTTACGCGACATCGAATTAAATGGATTGGAAGGAATAAAAATATCGTAATAATCGACCTCCTTTCGATTTTCTATCATGGTAGTGCTGAAAAAAGAGCCCGATTGCCAATCGGGATAAGCCAGCGGGATTATAAACAGGAAGGTAAACGCCACAGCCCAAAGCAGCAATAAAACGCCGCCACCTCTTAATGCGAGCATTTTCGCATCGGAGTAAGTTAATTTGCCAAAACCGACTATTAATGAAAGTGTGATATAGGGCAACACGGTCATTTGTAACAGCAACACATAGATATCTGCCGGGATCTGCAGAAAACTTATCATTTCACCAAAAAAAAGCCCGGTTAAAATTCCCAATCCCAGAGCGAGAAATATTTTACTGGATGAAGTCATATGCCTATGCCTGTTAAATAGATTTGCTATCAGCTTACCAGGGTACTGATTATAATCATTGGTTATGAAATTTCGGCTATTAATTGTTCCCGATGATCCGGAAATTATCGGATAACGGGGTACATGGTTTTGTTTGATAAGGATTTGCCGGATTCATGCAAGCTTCGCAAGCAGTTATGAACAAAGCAAAGGTTTGATAGTCAGGGCTTTGTCTTGAAAAATTTCCAGTAACGCTCAATCAAATCCAAGTTTGGCGCATACGAAGGACAGTTCTGTAGTTGAATCGCGCAGATAATCTTTGATAACCGGCAATATTTCTCGGTCATAATGAATTACTTTTTTACCCTCCAGATTTAGGGAGACGTGGAAAATATAAAGTTTACAATGTGCGGCTGTCCAATATAGGGAGTCAGTTTTTCCAATCAAGCATTAAGACAGTGGTCTGAAGGGCTGCTCCGAGTTCAATTCCTGCCACTTCGGTTGTAAGTTTTGAGTTTCGCAAAGGGTTGGCTGTTGCCGATGACAGCGTTGGAGATTTAAAAATCTGAATGACCGGTATGGAGAAAGGGATTTTTCAGGCTGACGAATATCAGGTAACGGCCCAGGCTGTGTCAAAACGTAAAGCTCTCGCTTAGAGTGGAGATGATTAACAAATTATTGCTTTAATTATGCTAATGAGTGGATGTTATAGTTATAAAACTACCATTATTTGACGTCAAAGTGGAGTAAATATCACCTATAAAGATTTTTTCATGCGTTTTGACACAGCCTCGGCCAAAAGGAGTCATTGGCATTTGGCTTCACTTGCCACGCTTCTGGGCGGCAACAGTTTGATTGGTTATACCGTTATTTAATGTTTTTGATATTTTTGAAGCTCTGGAAGCCTCTAAAATCAAGGATAGCGCTTTTGGATATTTGACAAAATTATTTATTTAGTTGAATTTGTTGAGTTTATTTCGTTATGGTTATAAAATTTACGTGCAATTTATTTCATTTTATGAAACACTCTGTCTACAAAACTAAACTTACCGGAAGGTAGGGACAGAAAGTCACGGATCCAAATGGAAAGCCGGACTGCCGGATGTGACCGTCGTCAAGGTCGTGAGGTATGTCGGTTGTTTAGATGGTAGAGATTGTTTTTTATGCTATCAAAGCGGGCATAAAGGCAAGACCTTATCTAAGGATTGGCAGACCCAGAACTCATCATGGGGAGTATGGTTATGCCAGCAGAACAACGTCAAAAACGCGCTATACATCAATTCAAAGCCAGACAAACGCCAAGAACTATAATCTTGTTGGTAAGTTTGCTCTTCCCCTTTATACCAGTTTCCGCAGGAATCTCTATTCCGGTGACGTTTCGTATAGATGAAATCCTTCAAAAAACTTGTGATGAAGGGTTTCCTGAAGTATGTCCAAATGACATGTATGTCAAAGTGAATATCGCCAGCAATGTGCCTGGAAATAACGCCGAACGGCGGGATTTTGGGGATAACGTCAATACTATCAGACCGGGCCCATCATTTACCCGAGTGGTTGATTCCGATGTTGGAACTATAACAATCGATGTCGAACTCTGGGATCGAGATGACTCACCCGGAGACGACGACGATATTGACATTAGTGCAGGTGATAATGCCCTGCACCTCACCTTCGATCTGAACACTCACAAATGGGGCGGTGAGGTGGCAGAGAATGTTGGTTTTTCGGAGGGATTAGATTATAACGACGATGCCGGTACGGCGTCGATCAGGTTTGGCATTACTGCAGACAACGATAAAGACCAGGACGGGATACCCGATAATCTTGAGATTTTTGGATTGCGTGATACTGGCGGGATCATGGTTGCGGATTTTCCGGCACTCGGTGCAGACCCTTGCCGCCCAACCATCGCGATCGAAATCGATTATATGCAGGATTCAACCCACAGCCACCGCCCACTTGACGCTGCTGTCAACGAAATTATTGCCGCGTTCAATGCCGCACCTATTTCCCCAGTCACCCCTTGCCCCTATGCTGGCTTTCCAAAGCAACTGGGTGGTGTTAACCTCATTATTGACAGAAATGGTGCTTTGACGGAACAACAATTCGCGACATGGGGTGGACCTACTGGACAAAATGCTGAAGCTATAAGGAATGCCAACTTCATCGCTGCGCGACGGCCTTATTTCCACTACAGCTTATGGGCGCATAACCAGGGAATAAACCCGCCTCCGCCCGGTTCGCCCCCTCCGGGACCGATCAATAGCAGCTCGGGTCTATGTTGTTCCGACAGCGGCAAGGATGTGCTAGTCACGCTGGGGTCGTTTACCAATCAAGTTGGCAGCGTGCGCGAGCAATCCGGGACATTGATGCACGAACTTGGCCATGCTTTAGGCTTCGGTCACGGCGGCGGCGATGGCATCAACTGCAAGCCCAACTATCTGAGCGTCATGAGCTACGCTGTACAGACAACCGGCGTACCTGATCCCACTTTGCCTGCCAATAACGTCGATACCAATAATGACGGCATAGCGGACAGTCGTTTCCGGTTGGACTATTCGCGCTCTGCGCTTGGCCTTTTGCGAGAGCCAACATTGGACGAAAGCAAAGGGATTGGTGATGGTACGGATATTACAGCATGGACCCCCAATGGTGGCGCAATACGCACGGCAGCAGGCAATGGCCCGATCGATTGGAATAATAATACCGTCGCCGGCAACCCGCCAAACATCGATCCACCGTTTGTTGCTGTAGACTTGAATAATTTCAACATTGTCGGGTGTGGACAGGACGGCAATGGGAATGCCAATGCCATTGTTAACGAAGACCTAATCGGCTTCGACGATTGGAGAAATATCAAGTATCGGGCGGTCTTGGCTGCTGGCGTCGGGTTTACGCCTCCACCGAGTGAACATGAACTTACTTTTGAGGATGCACTGAAGATCCGGACTGGACTGGTCAACGCCTTGAAGCCTGACCCCGCTGTTTCACTGACGGTATCGCCCAGCACTGTGCTTACGGGATCGAATGTGACCTACACTATACAGCTTACCAACAATCGGGCTACGACCGCCACGAACGTGGTCGTCACGGATAACCTGCCATTGTCTACGGCGTTTGTTTCCTGCGCTGCAACCGGCAGTGGGGTGTGCGGTGGAGCAGGCAATAATCGCAGCATTACCTATTCACAGCTTCCTGGATACGCAAGCGAGATAATCACGATCGACGCAACTATGAATTGCTCTGTACCAAATGGCACTTCCATCCCTAACACGGCAACCGTAGGCTCCGCAACGCCTGACGGCGATACCAGCAACAATAGCTCGACGGCGACCGTTGTTGCCTCCAATCCGCCTCCCGTCATCTCGCAAGTTGTTATGACTCCGGCTTCTTTATGGCCGCCTAATCATAAGATGACATCGGTGTCAGCGAGCTACACAGTGACGGACAATTGTGGTACACCGACCGTGTCTCTGGACGCGAGCAGTAATGAGCCAATCAACGGATTGGGTGATGGTGACACTGCTCCTGACTGGCAAATCATCAACGCGATTCAGCTAAACTTACGTGCGGAACGTTCCGGCACAGGAAATGGGCGTACCTACACCACGATCGTCAAAGCAACCGATAGTGGGGGAGGATCATCAAGTCAGTCAAGCGTCGTTGTTGTGCCGCATAACCGATGATGTGAGATGCGTCGCTTCCACAGAATAGCATTTTTTTAACCTGAAAGAAGGCACCGCTCGAATCTCTCTGAGCGGTGCCTTGATTTTCTCCCTCGCGAGAAGAGGTAACGTACGTGAGCTTACAGAATTCAATTCAATAGCCATGGCTGGTGTGATTCCCGATAGCACGCTCTCACATCTTTGCGCCTTATTCCTTGTTGTGCTTGTCAGTATATGTCTACCTCTTAACCTCCAAGCAAAGGAAACTAGCCACGTTGTCGCTGTTGCCAATCAGAGAAGCTCTTCGGACAGCGCCATTACGGTACCGGAGAAACCCCGATTAGGGCTTGTAGTCGGACACGCGGGCATTGACCCGGATACGGGCATGCACGATCCTGGTTTTCGGTGCCCGGACGGCTTAACCGAAGTCAAAGTCAACCGGGCGATCGCGCGGGTAGCTGCAAGTGGGCTTGAAAACCTAGGCTTCCGCGTTGACCTCATGGATGAGTTCGATAAACGACTGATGGGCTATCGTGCTGTTGCATTAATTTCTATCCATACTGATAACTGTGACCCTGGTGACATGAAAGCGACAGGCTATAAAGTGGCGGGGGCGGTAAGCACAGGAACTCCGCAACGCTCACAGCAACTCGTTGATTGTTTAGTAGAACGCTATGGACGCGCGACCAACCTGGCATACCGCGCGGAGACTGTTACGTATGACATGGCCGACTTTCATACCTTTTCTGAAATCAATACTCAGACACCCGCTGCGATCATCGAGACTGGTTATCTATTTCTTGATCGAGATTTTGTTACTCAGCAGCCCGACAACGCTGCTCTGGGTATCATTGACGGAATACAGTGTTATGTGTACCAGCAGCCGATTTTTGACGAAAGGACTCCAATACCTTTGCCAAAGAAATAAGACGCGGGTAGTTAATAGAACCATAAGATAGGCAAAGCAATCAGAAGCTAAAAACGGGATCAAGAATTTGAACATTTTAATTCCAATTTAGCCACTTCATGTGGTGGAATTATCTCATCCTGTGTGGCCGCAATGGGTCCAGGCCGTGTAAAAACGTGAAAAGAACAAAATAGTCGGCGTTTAAACAGAATTCTGCTGCAACACACGCATCAGGTGGACGATTCGGGATCGTCAGAATTTTTTCCGGTTACCGATTGATAACACCCCAAAGTCCACTGTCAGCCAGGGTAATAGGGCTAAAAATCAACAAATGGCCATCAGGCCACCATTGCTTCCATCAGGGTTGTAGTTCCCAGTATATTCATCACCCTTTTGAGATTGTAAGCCAGCACATGCAGGCTCATTTCCGTGCTGACATTTTTTAGTTTTTTGGTGAGAAAATGGGTTGCTCCCATCCATGCCTTTAGAGTGCCAAAGGGGTGTTCCACCGTTTGACGTCGTATACGCATACTATCAGGCGCCTGGTCCAGACGTGTTTGCATGGCCTCGAGAATATCTTCATGCTCCCAACGGCTAACACGTCGCTGTTCGCTCGGCGTACACTTCGACTTAATTTCACACTGCTGGCAATGCGAACTCCAATACCGGTGCAGATTTAATCCGTTTTCGACCCTGGCGAATCGCCAAATCAGACGTTGTCCGGCAGGACACTGGTATTCGTTGGTTTTGGCGTCGTAAATGAAATCCGTTTTATCGAATCTACCGTCTGCTTTTGCACCTGAGGTCATTGGTTTAGGTACAAAAGCAGTGATACCGGATTCGTGGCACTTAAGAATCTGTTGACTGCTGAAATAGCCTCGGTCAGCGACAACATTGAGCTCAGTCGTACCGATTGCACTTTTGGCTTGCTCCGCCATGTAGGCTAACTGGTCTCTATCATGTCCAACATGGGTTACTTCATGAGCTACGATCAAATGATGTTTAGTATCAACAGCCGTTTGAACGTTGTAACCTACTATTCCTGTACCCTTGCCACTCGTTGCCATAGAGCGTGCATCGGGATCCGTAAGGGATATTTGTTGGTCAGGCGTTTCCTTCAAATCCGCTTCGATGCTGTTGAGTCTGGCCATTTGCTCTTTCAACTTAACGATTTTTTCCTTTAAGCGCCGAACCTTGGCTTCTGTAAAATCGGCAGGCTCTTGGCGATCAGCTGTTTCAAGGGCAGAAAGATAACGTTCAATACTGGCTTCAATCTGTTCCCGGCGCCGATCAATCTTATTAGCGGTGTAGTTTTTGTCACGGTTGTTAACGGCTTTGAATTTACTACCATCAATCGCAACGGTTGCTTCAGCAAATAAATTGAGTCGTCGGCATAACATGACGAATTGGCTGCATACTTTACGGATAGCAGGGCCATTATCCTT
The DNA here is from genome assembly GCA_963849195.1 of uncultured Gammaproteobacteria bacterium. Taxonomy (GTDB): domain Bacteria; phylum Pseudomonadota; class Gammaproteobacteria; order Methylococcales; family Methylomonadaceae; genus Methylobacter_C. Next base: position 44,740 of record CAWKGQ010000014.1, on the reverse strand, counting down.
ACGAAAGTTGGCAATCGTCTTAAAATCAGGCTTTAGCCGTTCCGTTAACCAGAAAAGCTCCAGGTTACGTTGACTCTCTCGTTCTAACCGGCGGCTGGATTGAATGCGGTTCAGGTAACCGTAGATGTAAAGCTTGAGAAGAACTGCAGGATGATAAGCTGGGCGTCCAGTTGCTAATGGGTTGACACTTTTGAACCCCAGTTGATTTAAGTCGAGTTGTTCAACAAAAACGTCAACAACACGAACGGGATTATCTTCTGTAACAAAGTCCTCCAAATACTCAGGGAATAAGGTTCCCTGGTTGCGATTTATGCCTTGAATGAACCGTTTCATCTGTCCTCCCCGATAACTTGGATAGGCATATTTTACCAGAAATAACGTTTTTACACAGTCTGGGTCGTTAACCGACGGCCATAAAACGTAAATTTTGATGATTGCCAGTGACTGCTTTCATTTGGAACAGACTGTATTTTCTTATTTGCATACATTGCAATAAGGGTAGTTTAAAAGGCATATTCTGCAAATCATCACAATCAAGCACAGGTTCAAAAACCAGTGACGTTAAATCTTGGCTACCAAGCCGGGTAAACAAGTTGATAGATGCTAAGCAATTACAGGTTGTGCAAAGCTCACAAAAGGAATTGAGCAAAATATCAAGGAATTAGTAATCAAACAAAATACAATAAATCAATGACTTAACTCATTAAGTGAGCAAGAAGTAAGCAGATTTAGAGAAGTGATGAGCAACAAAGTGCGTGAACTGGCTTATCTCGATAATATTGTACTGATGAACGTACAAGCGGTTAAATTTAAGAAGGGTGAGATTGCCCGGCGTATGGGCGGGAAGATGGGGATGCAAATATTCAAAGAAGGTATGTGCATGAAGTAGTATTGAATGACTCCACGACTGCGTTCAAAACCGCTGCCGCAACTCAAGAAGAGGCCGAGCCACACGGCGCACATTGCGGAGACATCTTTAGTGTCATAGAAAACTTAAGGAATGTCAAATCTTCCAAGGTCATCGATGAAAACGGCGAGCCATTGGTGTAATATCTGCACTCGCCATTATGGCTGATTTAACAAAATCAATACTTTGAGTGAAGTAGTCGTTTTGGCAGGTAGTAGCAAGGTCTTTCTTGTCCATTACCTCCCTTATAGACGCCCTGAAAATTAAGGGCGTCTTTTTCTCCCAATACTTTCAATATTTTAATCATAAAATGGTCATAACGTAACTCAGTATGTTCTTCTCTAACGGCCGCATGTGCATAGTTCGGTTAAATTTTTAGCAGTCTATAAGGATCAATAGCTTAATAGATTTTGAGTGGCAGAGGAAACAGTTTTTAGCCGCTACAACCAGCGACACACAAGGCGGTAAACAGTAAAAAGAAACAGATGTAATGGCTATTCAAATTTGAATACCGACAAATCGTAGGTTTTGAGCTGAAATCAGGGCAACTATTGCGGTTGTTTTAAAGTGGTGATAATCAGCAATAACTTTACAAAGTGTACCCATTTGAGTACCCGAAACCGATATTTTCACTTTATTACAAAAAATAGAAATTTGTAACTCATTGTTTCAATTGGTCGGGACGACAGGATTTGAACCTGCGACCCCTTGTCCCCCAGACAAGTGCGCTACCAAGCTGCGCTACGCCCCGACATTGAATAATCGTGTAAAACTGAAAGGGTTGCGAACACAATCCCCAAAACTACTAATGTTCTAATTATACAATACTACAAGATTAACTGTAAGAATCTATTTGAGTAATTCTAAAATATCTTCAAGCTCGACAATCATTTGGTGTATTAATTGCTTTGTGCGGCTTGAGTCTTCTTTGGCGTTGCCACTCATTAAATGAGCTCTGGCACCACCAATTGTGTAGCCTTGCTCATATAACAACGATCTTATTTGTCGTATCATCAACACTTCGTGACGCTGATAATAGCGACGATTGCCACGTCTTTTTACCGGACTCAACTCGGTAAATTCTTGCTCCCAATAGCGAAGTACATGAGGTTTAACACCACACAGCTCACTGACTTCACCTATGGTGAAATAACGTTTTTCCGGTATGACCGGTAATTCATTGTTGTTGCTCGGCTCCAACATAGGCTTCTACTCGGGCTTTAAGTTTCTGTCCGGACCGGAATGTTACCACACGTCTGGCAGTAATGGGTATTTCCTCGCCTGTTTTTGGGTTTCTACCTGGACGGCTGGTTTTATCACGAAGCTCGAATTTTCCAAAGCCGGAAATTTTTACTTGTTTACCCTCCTCTAAAGAACTTTTAATTTCTTCAAAAAAGAGTTCTATCATTTCTTTCGCTTCGCGCTTGTTCAATCCCAGCTCGTCAAACAGCCTTTCGGCAAAATCTGCTTTTGTTAATGCCATAAATCAATCCCTCAGCTTTGCATTTTTTTCATTGGTCAATAGAGTTAACAGCCTGCTAACTATAGCGTCTACTTCAGAGTCTGTTAGTGTTTGTGTATCATTTTGCATGATTAAACTTAAGGCAACGCTTTTACTGCCCTCTTCGACACCTTTGCCACGGTAGATGTCAAAGACGATTACATCTTGCAAGGCCGGCTCTGCACTGCCTTTAATGCAACTGATTATTTCACTGGCGAAGACGTTTTCCTTAACGATCAAGGCTAAATCACGCCTCACCGATGGATATTTTGACAGCGATTTAAATACAGGAATACGTTTATTAAGCAACAAGTTTTGATCCAGTTCAAATAAAAAAACCTGAGTATCAAAACCTAATTGTTTTTCCAAATTTGGATGCAGCATACCCAGCCACCCTATTTTTTTACCGTCTGGCGATAAAATTTCGGCCGTCTGCCCTGGATGCAAGGTGGATTGCTGTGCAAATGTAAATTGTACCTCACAACCAGTCAATGCAAATATCGCTTGGATATCGGCTTTAATATCAAAAAAATCAACTTTGCGGGCTTTTTCACCCCATTGTTCGCTATAAGCGTCGCCTAAAATCAAGCCCGCCAGCATTTTTTGCTGGTGAGTCTCGCCGTCTTTTTTGATAAAACGTAAGCCAGTTTCAAATAGTCGAACTCTGTTTTGCTGACGGTTGGTGTTATAAAGGGCAGCTTTCAATAGGCCACACCAAAGCGTAGTCCGCATCACAGCTAATTCCGAAGAAATCGGATTTTTTAGTCGGATAACTTCTATTTCAGGGGCGACAGTCTTTTGGATATCTTCATCGACAAAGCTGTATGTAATGGCTTCCTGATAACCCCGGTCAACCAGTAAATCTTTAACACGGTCTATGTCCAGAACAGCTTCAGTTGCCGGGCTTAATTCAGAACGCATTAGCAAGCTGCTGTTAGGCAAGTTATTATAACCGTAGACACGCGCTATTTCTTCAATTAAGTCTGCTTCAATAGCAATGTCAAAACGAAAACCCGGCGGTATAATTTGCCAGCCATCAGCTTGTGATTGGACAGTCATCCCCAAGCGTTGAAAAATATCTATGACTTGTTCATCGGCCAAAGCAATACCCAGAGTTTTTTCTATGCGTTGTCGTCTTAAAAAAACAGCCTGACGTTGCGGTAGATCAGCTTTAGTGGTTACTTCAGTAATTGGACCCGCATCGCCACCGGCAATGCCAATAATCAATTGTGTCGCACGTTCAATAGCCCTTGCTTGCAGAGTAGGGTCAACACCGCGTTCAAAACGATGAGATGAATCGGTATGCAAACCAAACCGTCGAGCTTTGCCTGCTATAGTTTGTGGCGCAAAAAATGCACATTCCAAAAATACCGATTGGGTTTCGTCATTGACGGCTGAATCATTGCCGCCCATGATACCTGCAAGCGCTAGTGCTTGTTTATCATCGGCGATAACCAGGGCCTCATTATCAAGTTTAATGACCTGACTATTTAATAAGGTCAATTCCTCACCAGCTTTAGCCCGGCGGACTGTGATGCCACCCGATAGTTTTTTTGCATCAAATACATGTAAGGGCTGTCCCAGCTCTAAAAGTACATAATTAGTTACATCAACCAAAGGCCCCAGGCTTCTTAAACCTGAACGACGCAGGCGTTCCTGCATCCATAATGGAGTCACTGCTTTGGCATTTACGCTTTTAATCAAGCGACCCAGATAACGTGGACAGGCCTCTGTGGCTTCTACCGTTACGGTTAATGCGTCTTGATGACTAATAGGTGCGTTGTCGACTTGGGTGGTTGACCAGTCCATCTTGTTCAGTACCGCTACTTCGCGCGCTAAACCTTCAACGCTTAAACAATCGGCCCTGTTAGGCGTTAAATCAACCTCTATAATGGAGTCATCAAGAAATAGATATTCGCGAATATCAGCGCCAACGGGTGCATCGGTTGCTAATTCCATTAAACCGTTGGCATCCGCCGCCAGGCCCAATTCCTTTTCTGAACATAACATGCCAAAGGATTCTTCGCCACGCAGTTTGGATTTTTTTATTTTGAAATCACCCGGCAATACTGCGCCGATTAATGCCGCGGGGATTTTCAAGCCGACACGTACATTGCTAGCGCCGCAGACAATTTGTAGGGGCGCAACTTCCCCAACAGCGACATGACAAACGCGCAGACGATCCGCATCGGGATGTTGCTGCATGGACACTACTTCACCAATGACAACGCCGCTAAATTTTGCAGCAGCGGGTTCTACAGAATCGACTTCCAGGCCTGCCATCGTTAATTGTTCGACCAGTTCTTCTGTACTTATCTCCGGATTGACATACGACCTTATCCAGGCTTCACTAATTTGCATGACTCAAGTTTTCCTGTGTAACGACAACTTAATTAAATTGCTCTAAAAATTTAAGATCATTTTCGAAAAACAATCTTAAATCGTTAATACCATATCGCAACATCGCAAGGCGCTCTACACCCATGCCAAAAGCAAAACCGCTGTATTGTTCACTATCGATATTAACCGCTTTAAAAACCTCGGGATGAATCATGCCACAGCCCATAACTTCCAGCCATCCTGTTTGACTGCATACGCGACAGCCTTCGCCGTTACACATCACGCACTCAATATCGACTTCCGCGGAAGGCTCGGTAAAGGGGAAATATGAGGGTCTAAACCGCACTTGAATATCTTTTTCAAAAAATGCGCGCAGGAATTCGTAAACCACACCTTTTAAGTCGGCAAAACTGACATCCATATCGACCAGAAAACCTTCTACCTGATGAAACATAGGGGTGTGCGTAATATCTGAATCGCAGCGATACACACGGCCTGGCGCAATAACTTTTAATGGCGGTTTTTCGGATTCCATCGTTCTGATTTGCACGGGTGAAGTATGCGTCCTTAATACCGTATGGGCATCAAAATAAAACGTATCGTGCATTGCCCTTGCAGGATGATGCGCAGGTATATTGAGCGCTTCAAAGTTATGATAATCGTCTTCGATTTCAGGCCCTTCAACGACTGTAAACCCGACACTGGCAAATATCCTGGAGATTCGTCTCAAAGTCGTGGTAACCGGGTGTAGTCCTGCCACAGACTGACCTCGTCCTGGCAATGTAATGTCAATACGCTCGCTGGCTAGTCTTGCAGCTAATGCGACATTTTCCAACTGCTCTTTGCAGGCTTCCAGTTGTTGCTGAAATTGATCTTTAACCTGGTTGATTATTTGACCAACTGATCGCCGTTGCTCGGGATCAAGGCTGCCAAGTTCCTTCATCTGCAGGGTAAATAATCCCTTTTTCCCGAGATAGTGGACACGCACCTTATCGAGTTGATTAAGGTCATTGACTGATGCAAGCTCTTGTAATGCCTGCGCGAGAATCTCTTCAAGGGTAGCCGACACTGTTCTGCTCGCTTTAGTTAGAGGTAGGAGAATTTTAAAATAGGGTTCAGGATCAAAATCCTGAACCACCCGTCTCTTGGAATGAGACCGGTGGTATCTGTAAGATACTTCAGTGAAGAGAAACTGCGTTCTTACTTAAGGCTGACTTTGATTGGCTTTAGCAATTTCTGCTATTTTGCCAAATGATTCAATGTCACGTACCGCGATGTCAGCCAAAACTTTACGATCTATTGCTACATTGGCTTTTGTTAAGCCATTAATCAAACGGCTATAGGATATTCCATACATGCGTGCAGCCGCATTGATACGGACGATCCACAGGGCGCGGAATTGACGTTTTCTTTGCTTGCGGTCGCGGTATGCATATTGACCCGCTTTGATTACTGCTTGTTTAGCAACACGATAAACCCGGCTACGTGCACCGTAGTAACCTTTCGCTTGCTTTAAAACTTTCTTATGTCTTGCTCTGGCTGTTACGCCGCGTTTAACTCTAGGCATTGCTATTCTCCTTTATTAACTGTAAGGCATCATGCGTGCAGCCATGCGCACATCTGATGGATGAATAGTTGCCGGTGAGCGTAACTGTCTTTTTCTTTTAGTCGACTTCTTGGTCAAAATATGACGGCGATGAGACTGTCCACATTTAAAACCGCCATTGCCTGTACGCCTAAAACGCTTGGCAGCACCACGGTTAGTTTTTATCTTTGGCATTTGTTTGCTCCAGTAATATAAAAATAAAAAATCCTTGAGACATAACCCAGCAAGGCAAAATGCATGGCCCTGAAGAATTACTGGCATCACTTTGTGTAATGCTGTTAACAGCATGTCCTGTGCTGCCCGCTGTAGAAACGCAATATCTTGCGTCTCTACAAGATGAATCCAACGCCGGAGCGTGGAAACGAAGAAGAGTGTGCTTATTTTTTCTTTTTCGGTGACATAACCATAATCATTTGCCGCCCTTCCATCTTCGGAAACTGCTCGACTATGGCTATTTCTTCCAAATCTTTTTCGATACGCTTCAACAGATCCATGCCGATTTCTCTATGCGCCATTTCGCGCCCTCGATAGCGTACTGTAACTTTAGTTTTATCACCGTCATTTAGGAATTTAACTAGACTCCGCAGTTTAACCTGATAATCCCCTTCGTCGGTACCAGGTCTGAATTTAATTTCTTTGACCTGAATTTGCTTTTGTTTCTTTTTGGCAACCTGAAGTTTTTTGTTGAGTTCAAACTGGTATTTGCCGTAGTTCATTATCTTGCAAACCGGTGGATCCGCGTTTGGCGATATTTCTACTAAATCCAAGTCTGCCGCATAAGCAATCTGTTTGGCCTCATCCAGCGAGATAATACCTAATGCTTCACCCTCTGCTCCTGTAACCCTCACTCGTCTTGCAGTGATTGCGTCATTCAGGCGCGTTTCATCTTTTTTAGCAGCGATACTCTAATCCTCCAAAAACACTATTATTTTCTGTCTGCAATCTCTTGCTTTAACCGTTCGGTAAATTCACTGATTGACAGACTACCTAAATCTTGACCTTTTTGTGTACGTACCGTAATGGTTTGATCTTCTAATTCCTTATCACCAATAATGACAAGATACGGTACCCGCTGCATAGAATGCTCGCGGATTTTAAACCCGATCTTCTCATTTCTCAAGTCTATTTTTACCCTGATGCCTTGTCGCTCAAGCTCTCTCATGATCTGAGACGCATAGTCTGCATGACGATCAGCAATATCAAGCACCATGACTTGCACTGGAGAGAGCCATAAAGGAAAGGTTCCAGCGTGTTGTTCAATCAAAATACCGATAAACCGCTCTAGCGAACCCAATATTGCTCTATGTAGCATGACGGGGACTTGCTTTGAACCGTCTTCGGCGATATAGCTTGCGCCTAATCGTCCCGGCATGGAAAAGTCCACCTGAATAGTACCACATTGCCAGACTCGTCCGATGCAGTCTTTTAGCGAAAACTCAATTTTAGGTCCATAAAAAGCGCCTTCACCAGGCTGTAAATCCCACTTCAAGCCTTTGTTATTTAGCGCCAATTCCAGGGCTGTTTCTGCCTTGTCCCAGACTGAATCATCACCGACCCTGTTTTCAGGGCGTGTCGATAACTTAATAATGACCTCGTCAAAACCAAAGTCCTTATAAACAGCGAACAACATATCAATAAAAGTCGATACTTCATCCTGAATTTGACCTTCTGTACAAAAGATATGTGCGTCATCCTGTACAAAGTTCCTGACTCTCATCAATCCGTGTAGCGTACCTGACGGCTCGTTACGGTGACAAGAGCCAAATTCCGCCAATCGAATAGGCAAATCACGATAACTTTTAATTCCCTGGTTATAAATTTGAACATGGCATGGACAATTCATCGGCTTGATCGCGTAATCACGATTTTCCGAATGCGTTGTAAAAATCATGGCGCCGAATTTATCCCAGTGACCTGATTTTTCCCATAAAGAACGATCTACAAGCTGTGGCGTTTTAACTTCGCCGTAACCATTTACGCGTAACTTTTCACGTATAAATTGCTCGATTTGTTGATAAATAATCCAGCCTTTCTCATGCCAAAACACCATACCAGGTGCTTCTTCCTGGGTATGAAACAAATCCAGTGTCTTTGCCAGTTTACGGTGGTCACGCTTTTCTGCTTCTTCTAAACGATGCAAATAAGCCTGTAATTCTTTTTTATCGCCCCATGCTGTACCGTATATGCGCTGCAACATTTCATTTTCAGAGTTGCCACGCCAATAAGCACCGGCAATCTTCATCAGTTTAAATGCGCTTAATTTTCCCGTACTGGGTACATGTGGGCCACGACACAGATCAGTAAAACTGCCTTGTTGATAAAGGGATAAATCCTGATCCGCAGGAATGGACTCGATAATTTCTGCTTTATAGTTTTCGCCCTGATCCCTGAAAAACTTTACCGCCGCATCTCTGTTCAATACCGAACGACTAATGGCATAATCTTCAGCAATCAATTGCTGCATTTTTGTTTCGATAGCCGTCAGATCATCGGGGGTAAACGGTCTTTGATAGGCAAAGTCATAATAAAAGCCGTTTTCGATAACCGGACCAATAGTCACTTGCACATCGGGAAATAACTGCTTGACGGCCTGCGCCAATAGATGTGCAGTTGAATGGCGAATTACGTCAACACCGTCGTCATCTTTTGCGGTAATGATTTGCAATGTAGCATCTTGATCGATTAATGTACCGGCATCGACCAGAACATCATTAACCCGGCCTGCCAAGGTTGCCTTGGCTAATCCTGAACCTATGGATCGAGCAACATCCATCACTGTCACAGCGTGGTCAAACTCACGGCTAGAGCCATCAGGAAGAGTAATTACAGGCATTTTTATACTTTTTGGTTGCTACAATAAAAAAAGCACCGCTTGAGCAGTGCTTTAGTGTCTGGTAGGCGCGATTGGACTCGAACCAACGACCCCCACCATGTCAAGGTGGTGCTCTAACCAACTGAGCTACGCGCCTGAAGTCTATGTAACTTCAAGAGCTGAGCATTATACCAATTGATTTTAGTTACGCAACCCTTAAATGTTCTTCAAGCGGTCATAGATGCAGTTTTTAATAAATCAGAAAAACAATATGTTGGCTATAAACTTAGCGCTTCCCAACAATCCGGCGTCCGAATAGGCATTGCCGGTAGAATTATCCGAAGCCGCTACCGAATTCGAGCATCGGCAAGCCCCATCGTAGGGTGCGCATCGCGCACCATTTGCAAGACCCCGAAAAACCATTCGACCACGGGTGAAAAACAAGACTTAGCCGTCGCAGATTGTGGCATAGATTAACCTCGTTCCATGTCGAAGCATGGTTTATGGTACGCGATGCGCACCCTACCTGGCTTGTTGGGCAGGGATGCCCCCAACAAGCTTTCGCAAAAGTAGCGACTCCCCGATTGACTTTTAAGACAGTATCTACGGGCTGCCAGTCTACCGAGGCCTCCGCACTTGCTTGAAATTCCAATGCCACCTCTCGACCTCGAGCCCCCCGGCGGTGACAGCGCCGTGCTGTTCGCTGAAATCACCGCGCAGCACGAGGCTGCCGTCGGTATCGATCGTCGCCGGCTGTTGTAACCAGTCCTCATCGGTTTGGAACCAATGGAGGGCGGTTACTGGTAGGTCATAGGATGAAGAATTAAGTGGCGACACACAGGTATAGTGAACGAACCACCCGGGGGTGGGGTCAATGGTACCGTATCCTGTATGGTAGAAGGTAGTGCCATCTCCGATAGGCGGCGGAAAATTCTTCACGAGTAGCCTATCCTGGGCATCCGGGTTCACAGAGTCGACTCCGGTTCCGGTTCCGGTTCCTGAACACTGAGTATCGCCGAAGGTACGGCTGTCGATATGGTGCCAGGTCACAATTGGATTGGTTACCAGGTAAGTCCCCTGAATACCAGACTGCGGGAACTCGAGCTCGAAGGTGACGGTCGTGCTGGCGGTTTCGGTGGTCTTAACGCTATCGAGCCCATTATTGTAGTCGAGGGTGCGGCTGTAATCGACCGTGCCGATCCAGGGGCTACAGCCGAGCGCAGAAACCTTGAGCTCGGTTGGATCGTCGATGACGTTTGGGCCGTCGAAGACGTTTCTGAGGTCGGAGGAATGTGTGCGATCCCTGAATTCACTATTGCTGATCACGATAACCAGTTCCTCAACATCTTCCGTCGGCTTATCGAGGCACAATGTTGTCTGACTGAAGCCGGTCCAGTCTTCGGCCGGCTTCCATGGCTGATCCCGAATCTTCACGATTGCCTGCACTCGGGCGTTGGGTTTGTTTCCATCCGCGTAGGGGTGGGTCAGGGTGAGACTTCGGATGGAAGTATCGGTCTTGAAGTCGTAATGGAAGTATCTGGCCGCAAGATGCGGAATCACAAAATCCAACGGATAGGTAGCCGATGCCATGCCATTCAAGCGCACCTTGAGTGCTGGTATCGGTGTCTCCTCCTTCGCATGGGTTTTGAGTTTGTCCCATTTTGCATAGTAGCGGTAAGGTTCCCCTCCTTCCCCCACGCCGTAAACGATGATCTTCTTTTGATTCCAGTTGTACAAGACGAACTGCGGCCACTCGACCCGAAATCCTCCGAGGCTTCTTCCGATGGCTGCCTCTATCGCGCCCAGACTGTCATGATTAAAAATCGCATCCCAGGTTTCCCGTACGTAATGTGCTCCGCTGTCATCCCCCCGGGTGATGTAGAGAAACCACAGATAGGCACCGTACTGATGCTCGGGCCCCGGCTTGTCCTCCGTGGATCGTTCGTATTTCTCAAGCTCGACTTCGGGCCGGCCCAGAAAACTGGGAGCACTGCCATGTTCCCGATTATTTTTGGGATATACGAAATGCATCGCCCAATTAGCGGTGGCCTCGTGCAACCACAGGGTATCGTTTGAGTTGCATTTTTCCGGGTAGTTTAAATCGACAAGCGCGTGCGTTAATTCGTGGGCAAGAGTAGTAACGTCTTGGTTCGCAAGCCTGATTTTTGCTATCGTGCAGTCTTCACTGGTCTCCTCCGATCTCTTTAGCTCCGTCGGACTCAAAATAATCCCTACAGCTTTGTCAGGTGCTGGTTTGCCGAAAAGCCCCGTAAGTTTCGGCCAAATTATAGTATTTATCTCCGCCGCACTTTTCACCGCCCACTCCTCAAGATATGCCTCTGTGGCCGGATTGTCGTTTTCCCAAGCAATACTGACCACATCCTGCACCGCCCATATGAACGACAGATTGGTCGGAACAGCCGCTGCCCTTACCGTCGGCTGACCGGGGTTATTCATAGTGCTGGACGGCACGGCCGCAATCGTTGCACCAGCGCTTGTGGCCGACTGGGGAGTGCCAGGCGGAATTTCGAACACGTCGGGTATAAACAGGAACGGGGCGAGGAGTTGCTGAGTGGCGGAAGAAAGCGTATTGAAAAGTTCCCTGGCCTCCTTGATCGCGGTGGCCTCGAAGAAGCCGTCATCACGCCCACGATATTGCACCGGAAGGCGGCCGTCGTTGAACTCATCGAAAACCCTGTAAACGAGTGCGGTTTCGGCATCGATAAGCTCGTCGTTCAGTGCCTTATTGATCAGCTCGAACGTGGTCGGCGGAAGCGGGGTCGCCTGGATGGCCCATACCAAGGCGGCGTTATCGAAAGGCTGGCTGCGATCGTGGCGCACGGTAAAGGTGTCGCTGCTTTCCATGGTCGCGCCTACAGGCACGTCACCGAAACTCAAACCTCCCTCCACGACAGTGATCTGGGGGGCGGCGCTGGTGAGGCTGGCGATGATGTTGACGTCCGTGGTTCCCCAGTTGCTGACATCGGCCTTGTAGGTATTCTCATACACCGTGCGGCTGATGCGTTTGCTTCTAACCAGCGTGTAGTCTCCGTCGCCAATCACCAAATCCCCGGCCAGTGACGGCAGGGGTGACCAAAGCAGACAACTCAATCCTGCGAGTGCTATTGCGCGAAATGTGTTCATGGGCTGTATCTCCTTTTTTCTTGTTTGCGTTTTTACATTTGCGATACCCTCAGGCGGAGAGTCGCGACACGCGTTTGAATCCCAGCAGCGTTCCCAGCCCGGAGGCGAACAGCCACAACGCGGCCGGGACAGGAACCGGGCTGGCGGTGACACCTTGCTCCAGGAGATCGAAAGTGCCGGGATCGTAGATCTCATAGGGCTGACTGCCGGGCGTGCCGGTCCCGATCCATGTGAAGTCCACCGCAAAACCTGCGACGGTGGCGCCATCGGCAATGCCGCCTGTCAGGGTCTGCGCGTCATAAGCGGCAGGAAGGCCGGGGGACGAGGCGAGGATCAACTGATCCCAATTGCCGCTGAGCGGCGACGGGGTGGTAATCGTTAGCGAGGATTCGAGGTATTGCGCGGAATCAAACAGCACATCAAACAACTGAACCGCTACCCCGGACCCTAATGAACCGTCGTTGGTGACCGAATAGACATGGCGGTAGTCATTACCCCCCAGGGCAACCAGGTTGTACTGAACGATAGCCGCGTGGGCGGGGGCGGTCAAACTGAATAATATGACCAGGAAACTACTTGCAAGCATTATTTTTCTCATGACATCTCTCCATTCAGATTTGTTTGCCATTTGCAATGGATGAGAACCGCATTCAGGTTTTTGAGTCCGCGTGTGGCGGTCCGTCACACGCGGGCTTTACATCAATGGGTTGTCATGACGCGCAACGCTTTGCGCCGGGGCACACCGATCAGCTTCAACAACCTCTACCCGAACACAGAGGCCCGGTTAGGGACATCTATACTTGCTGTGAGTTTGATTAGGTCTGAAGGTGTCATAAAGATTCCTTCTCTGAGGAAGCGAGTAGCCTAATAAGTTATATCTATTACTGATAGCTTCTACTCTCTTCAACTATATTTGACAACAATTCTTTTCAAGAATCTTATGTTATGTTGGTACCTTAAATAGCATCAGTACCCAATGTTCACTGCCTTTATCGTTCCGCTTCTTTTTTTGCGACCTTATCGCGTAAATAAACCGGCATGGCCCGCTCAACCGCAACCGCCAGACCCTGCTCGAAACCTCGCACGCCTAAACGGGCAATCGCACCCGCTCTGGGCAAATTGTCGATTTCGCAGTAGCTGGCTCGACCGGCCAATCGAGTCATTAATTCCTGCTTGTAAACGCCCCAACCTGAACCGACACCCACGCCGTTCCTATCGGGAAACTCGACTTCAGTGGCCGGAGTTACCGATTCCTTGCCTATCAATTCGGCAAAACCCTGCTCATTGCGCTGATAAACACCCCAGAAAATCTCCCCCATTCTGGCATCCATCGCGACATAGGCAACCTTGAATGTTGAAAACTCTGTCTTGAGCTTTGTGCTTTGCGTCTTATCATCATTTTTATCAAAAAAATCTTGAGCGATGGCCGCCAAAGTAGACACAGGAACCACCGGCAAATCAGCGCCAAATGCGATACCCTGAATCACGCCTGTGGCAATTCGCACGCCGGTAAACGAACCCGGGCCACAACCAAAGGCCAGCGCATCGAGCTGTTGCGGCTTTAATCCGGCATCTGCCATTAATGAATCTATCATAGGCAAAATCAGCCTGGTGTGTTCTTTAGGCGTTAATTCAAAACGCTCGCTGATGACACCATCAATGTACAATGCTGCCGAACAGGCCTCAGTCGCCGTTTCTACCGCCAATAATTTCATTGCCCAGTCTCTTGTTGAAAAAATGTCTGCACACCCACTATATCGCGGGTACGTTTCATCGGCGGCACGCTGTCTAAAAACAGTTGCCCATAGGAGCGCTTTAATAAACGCGGATCACACACCATTAATACACCTCGATCCGTTACATCACGAATCAACCGGCCTATCCCTTGCCTTAAGGCAATAACGGCAGTGGGCAGTTGATACTCAAAAAACGGATTTTTACCCTGTTGCGTCATTGCTTCCAAACGTGCTTTTAACACCGGATCGCCGGGTGAAGCGAAAGGCAGCTTGTCAATGATAACGCAGGATAACGCTTCGCCTCTGACATCCACACCTTCCCAAAAACTCGACGTTCCCAACAGAATCGCATTCCCGGCTTCTTTAAACTGTTCCAGCAGCAACGCTTTAGGCCGACTGCCCTGTATCAGCAATGGATATTTTATCTTTTTTTTCAGGAGTTCTGCCGCTTCATTGAGTGCGCGATGACTGGTAAATAAAAAAAACGCCCTGCCTTTGCTGGCCTGTAAAACGGGTACAGCAAAATCAATAATCATGGGAATAAAGTTGGGATCATTAGGCTGCGGCAAGCCTTTGGGATGATAAAATAAAGACTGATTGGGATAATCAAAAGGGCTGCCCCAACTTTCACTAGTCGCATGACTAAGTCCCAGATTGCCCGCAAAATAATCAAACTTGTTTGCAATACTCAATGTGGCCGAAGTAAAAATCCACGCAGCCTGATGCTGTTGCATAAAGCTATGAAATTCTGCCGCAATATCCAGTGGCGTAAGACTTAAAGTGAAAGTCTTTCTATGCGTCTCATACCAGCGTATCCATTTGCCGCTACGATCATCCAGGATGAGATTTAATTTCTGAACCAGCTCTTCAGCACGTTTAAAACAGGATTCCAGCGCTTTGGTTTTAACGGATGCCAGTTTTAATTGATCGGTCAAGCGTTGCAATTGCTCTTTAACTGCATTTAATCCTCCCGATATTTTGGGGTTACTTTCAATTTCCCGCCACTCACCCCGTTTAAGCTCAATTCCAAACGCTAATCTCAAATCCTTGATTTCATGTTCCAGGTCTTCACAGGCAGTACGCAAGGCGGGTATATCAGTAGCATCTTTGTGATATTCAACCTGTGCATCCTGCGCCAGATCATTAAGTTGTTTAGCGCCTACGGTAACCCCTAAGAAATTTGATGCCGTATCAGCCAATTGATGCGCTTCATCGATAATAACCACCTCGGCGTTCGGCAACAACTCACCAAAACCGCTGTCTCGTAGGGACCAGTCTGCACACAACAAATGATGATTTACCACCAAAATATCGGCTTCCTGGGCTTTCTTACGGGCCTTGACCAGAAAACAGTCGGTATAATCCGGGCAATCCTGCCCCAAACAATTATCTAATGTTGATGTTGCCTGATACCAGACTGGATCTCCTTCCGTTACCTCGGACATTTCCGAAATATCACCTGATCTGGTTCGTTTCGACCACGAATTTATTTTGGCTAATGCGACAGCATCCTCCTTACTAAAGCCCAGTGTAGACGTTAGCGCATTTTGCAGCCGATACGTGCATAAATAATTGTTTCTGCCTTTTAACAGCGCAGCAATAAAAGAGGTTTTCATGGCTTTACGGATAACAGGTAGATCTTTGTTAAACAGTTGATCTTGAAGATTTTTGGTGCCGGTCGAAATAATAGCTTTTTTGCCGGATAGAATTGCCGGCACCAGATAGGCAAAAGTTTTGCCGGTTCCGGTTCCTGCTTCCGCTATCAAATGCTGTTTTTTCTCAATCGCGCCAGCAATTGCTTCAGCCATTTCAAGCTGGGCTGAGCGAGGCTGATAACCTGATATAACCGTTGATAACGCGCCATTGCCGCTAAAAAATGATTCTAATTCTGTCACTGGAGTTGATGCCGGTCAGACGTAGCTAAAACCCGCCATAGTAGGGCATAGCCTCTTCCAATGCAAAATGAGTCTGACCAACGCTTCAATTTCGTTCATGATAAGAAGAGCGAATTTGAAGTCGGGAGGCAGAGGTCGAATAGTCCCCCAGAAACGATAGGGTAGGGCGAAGGCGCGACTGGCACGGTAGGTAGCCACAAAACGCTGGGCACTACGATTTGAAGGAACACACCGATGTATGTGGGTTGGTCAAATTACTATAGCTTGATCTATTACCCATCTCAATTTAGGAAAATCGAAGCCTATGGCGAAACGGTTAGCGTCAAGGTTGGTCTATTAGCAAATGCGAGAGAAGTATTTTTATCGCTTACTCGAGTTTACGGATATCTCATAACACGGCCTATGAAGCTACTACAACGTTCTCATTTTATTGGCTTTATAGCCGTCACCAGCGCGTTCATGGCTTGACGATAACTGACTTTGATTGCTGAAAAACCCGAATCGTGCAATTGCTGTATGGCGACGGTTTCATGCATGACATGATTTTCCGATTCATCATTGAATAAATGCACGATCCATTGTTCCAGCAAATCAATGCGGTTAATTGGTGCGAGGACTTTAAAATAATGGCTAATTTCTTCCTGAACCGTACGGGTGTGTTGGCTTATGTCATTTAATCCATAACGATCGCCGTTGATAAATTGCCCGTTTGGCTTTAGCACGCGAAATATCTCCTTAATGACCTGCTCGCGATAACTGTTAAGGAAATTGTGCATTGTATAAGCCGAGGCGATGATGTCAGCGCTATTGCTGGCTAATTGTTGTAATGCCGTCAATGCATCATCGGCACAAAAGGTTAAGCGTCCATCGGTTACCCATTGTTGTAGTCGTTGCTTTGCCTGCTCTTGCATGATTGGCTCATTATCGATACTGAACACCCGCGTGCTATCTTTGGCGGCCAATAATGACAGTGTGGTAATACCGGTACCACCACCCAATTCAATAATTTGCAACGGTTCAGCCGTATTCGGGTATGTACTCACCGTACTACCGACTAAACGACTCATTTCGGTTGCCGCAGGGCAGATCAATTGCAGCATGTCATAGTCTTTCCCGATGATACTAGAGAACATGGCATCGTATTGTGATGTATTACTCATAATAAATTTTGCTAATTGGAATTAGCGACTATCTTACGCTTTTGTTGCACGCCAACCAACCAATCATAAAATCAGTTGTTCACTTTTTAATGGGTACTGCTCTTGTATTATTCAACATGTTTCTGGAAAGATTTAGAGTCAAAAGCAAAAAAGACATTGTCATTCCAGATCAAGCCCCGTTCCGTTGGCTAAATTGAAGGGATCAAGGTTTCGTTGTTTCTCCGGCAACTTAAAAGTGCTTATCGGTTTCTGCAAAAACACATGAGTAAAGCTTGGGATGAGCAGGGTTAGGGCTTTTTGATTGCGTAAAATAGTTTTGCTTCATGAATGTTTATGCACAGAAAAAGTCAATGACTTGGAGTGGCTTTCGTTTAAGTCGCTCAGGGTCAAACAATGGCTACATAAAAAATTATAACGCATTAATTATTATAACAATTATTAGGCCGTCGTGTTTTTATACAATTTAACAAAACTGTAATAAAAACCGCAGTTAAGAGCTGGATATAACAAACAATACACAGAGTTATCCACAGGTTTTGTGGGTAACTGGCGAACAGCTTGTTTTAACTAATAAATCAGGATTGTTTTCTTGTTTGCCAGGAGAAGCCAATGAAAAATAAAATTTTAGTGTTGAGTCATTAGTGTTGATTCAATAGCATTTGTACACAGAAAAAATCAATGACTTGGAGTTGTCTTCCTGCGAAGAATAATAACCCTGTTAAAATATTTTAACTCATTGATAATATATATAAATATATGGTTGTCGTTTTTTTGTACAATCTAACAAAATGGTAATAAAAACCGCTGTTAAGAGCTGGATATAACAGTTAATGCACAGAGTTATCCACAGTATTTGTGCGTATCTGGATAACTTTCTATTTTTCTTGGCAAAAACACAACGAAAAAATATAAAACGACGCTGTTTTTTGTATCATCTCAATACAACACATGGATTTTCCTGTATTTTTGCCAAGTTTTTAGGTTAAAATAGTCGGCTTCCGAAGCTGGACGGGTGGGCGGCGATGGTGACTTTTTAAAGTGCCACCTCACTTGGCTTTGAGCTACCTGCAAGTATCCGACATGTTTCATCCAAGCCTTGCCGCTACGGTCATGGGTTTAGTGACTGTAGTATACGGCACGATGCCACACTGCCCCAGTACGAACCCTCCTGAGTTGATGCTCAAGGGTGGTCACCAAAAAAGATTTTTATGCCCAACTTTAGAGTAAAAACATGACAGATTTATCGCTTTACAGAAACATAGGTATTTTCGCGCACGTTGATGCGGGTAAAACCACCACAACCGAGAGAATTTTAAAGCTCACCGGTAAAATCCATAAAATCGGTGAAGTGCACGACGGTGCAGCGACTACAGACTTTATGGAACAGGAACAGGAGCGCGGCATTACCATCCAGTCTGCAGCAACAACCTGTTTCTGGAAAGATCATCGTTTTAATATCATTGACACCCCTGGACACGTTGATTTTACTATCGAAGTTTATCGTTCTCTGAAAGTGCTGGACGGCGGTATTGGCGTTTTTTGCGGTTCAGGCGGTGTAGAGCCCCAATCAGAAACCAACTGGCGTTATGCGAATGACTCTGAAGTTGCGCGTGTCATCTATATTAATAAGCTGGATCGTATCGGGGCCGATTTTTACCGTGTGGTTAAGCAAGTTGAAGAAGTTCTGGGCGCTCACCCATTGGTGATGACTTTGCCGATCGGTACTGAGGATCAATTCTCCGGCGTGGTTGATATTCTGACTCGTAAGGCATGGATATGGGATGATTCAGGAGACCCATTAAACTACACAATACAGGATGTTCCTGCCGACATGGCGGCTGATGTCGAAAAATGGCGCGAAAAACTGATTGATGAAGTCTCTGATCAATACGACGACGTTATGGAAAGATATCTGGATGGTGAAGAGCCCGATATTGACACCATCAAGCGTTGTATCCGTAAAGGTACGATTAATCTGGATTTCTTCCCCACTTTCTGTGGCTCGTCTTTCAAGAACAAAGGCGTACAGCTGGTGCTTGACGGCGTGGTTGATTACCTGCCTAATCCAACCGAAGTTAAACCACAACCTGAAGTGGATCTGGAAGGCAACCCAACCGGTAACTTTGCAATCGTTGATGCCAATAAACCTCTACGTTCCTTAGCGTTTAAGATTATGGATGACCGCTTTGGCGCGTTGACTTTCTTGCGCATTTACTCCGGCAAACTGGAAAAAGGTACGTCAGTACTCAATACGTTTACCGGAAAAACCGAACGTATCGGCCGTATTGTGGAAATGCATGCCGACGCGCGCGCCGAGCTTGAATCCGCACAAGCAGGCGATATTGTTGCTGTTCTCGGTATGAAGAACGTGCAAACCGGCCATACCTTGTGCGATCCGAAATTCCCTGCAACCCTGGAACCCATGGTATTCCCCGATCCCGTTATCTCATTGGCTATTTCGCCTAAAGATAAAGGTGCATCTGAAAAAATGGGCATCGCGCTGGGTAAAATGATTCAGGAAGATCCTTCTTTCCACGTTGAAACTGATGAAGACAGTGGCGAAACTATCCTTAAAGGTATGGGCGAGCTGCATCTTGATATTAAAGTTGACATCCTGAGACGTACTCATGGCGTTGATGTTATCGTTGGTAAACCACAGGTTGCTTACCGCGAAACCATTACCAAAGCTGTTGAAGACGAATACACCCACAAGAAGCAATCGGGCGGTTCAGGTCAATACGGCAAGATCAACTATAAAATTGAGCCAGGCGAGCCAGGCAGTGGTTTTGTATTTGAATCAGCCGTTACCGGTGGTAACGTACCCCGTGAATATTGGCCGGCGGTTGAAAAAGGCTTTAAAAGCATGCTGGATAAAGGCGTACTGGCCGGTTTCCCATGTTTGGACTTCAAAGTTATTTTAACCGACGGTGCTTTCCATGCGGTTGACTCATCTGCGATTGCCTTTGAAATTGCTGCGAAAGCCGCTTTCCGTCAGTCAATTCCAAAAGCCGGTCCACAATTGATCGAGCCGATCATGAAAGTGGATACCTTCACGCCATCGGATCATGTAGGTGATGTTATCGGCGACCTTAACCGTCGTCGCGGCATGATCAAATCACAGGATCCCGGTGTAACCGGTGTGCGTATTAAATCAGATGTACCATTGAGCGAAATGTTCGGCTACATCGGTGACTTGCGCACCATGACTTCCGGTCGCGGTCAGTTTTCCATGGAGTTCTCGCACTATTTGCCATGTCCGAAAAACGTGGCTGAAGAAGTGATTAAAGAAGTTAACGAACGTAACGCCAAAAAGAAATAATCGGGAAGTAGCCGGGCGGACATTAGCCCGGCCACCACTATAATTATTCAGATCCCAGCTTTAGCCTTGGCAATCGAGGCTAAAGTTCTTTCTACAGAAGTAAAATCACCACACTAAATTAATCGAATTGCTGATGTTTAGCCATCAACTCGCTAATTTGTCTGTCATGAGCCTGCTTCAACGTAACCAGAGCTACCATCGCACCCAATAACGCAAAAGCCATGTCTGATTGCGTATCCCAAACGTAACCCTGAGTGCCTAAAAAAGCTTCAGCGGCTTCCTTGCTCACCAACGCAACCCACCATTCAATCAGTTCGTAGAAAGCGCTGATTGCCAGGCAGATACTGATGACGAAAAAATTAAGCCAATTAGTATTATTCAATACATTGTTTCTGATGATGATTTCCCGGGCAACGATTGCGGGGACAAATCCTTGAGCAAAATGACCGAGTTTATCGAAATTATTGCGATCTTGATTAAATACGTCCTTAAACCATTCAAACAGCGGTACTTCCGCGTAAGTGTAATGCCCGCCTATCATTAAAATCAGGCTAAGAGTCAGGATCAAACCATAAGCCAGATCGGTTAATGGAAAGCGCTGACGAGTCGCCATTAATACAATGAAGGCTATCATCGCAGGGGCTGTTTCAAGTAACCATGTCAGGTAATCTTTAGGATTTATACCTGACCATATCAATACCGAAAAAAATATTGCTAGCCATGTTTTATTCATTGATAAGCCTTTGATGGATCAAGGCTATAGGTTGGGTTAGGCGAAAGCCGTAACCGAACACAACAAGGAGGCAAATGTTGGGTTACGCTATCGCTAACCCAATGGGTGATTAACCCCCATTCGTTGTATGACGCTTCGCTTATACATCTGCGCGCAATGCGTTAGATATTTTAGATGTAAAAAAGCCGCACTCCCGTAAAGAAGAGCGGCTTTCCCAACCGATTAAAGCGCGCGGGAATGTTTACGCGGCTTGTTGCATTGAATTACGGCGATTAAAACCGATCAAGCCGACAAGAGCCGAACCGAACAGCCAAATAGCGGCGGGAAGAGGCACAGGAGCTGCTGTCGCCCCATTGGCTATAGCAAGGCTAGATGTATAAGTAGAGAGAGGACTACCAGCAGCGCCAGTTGTAGTGTTAATAGCATAAATGTTACGTCCAGCAGTACCGAAAAGAATGCCGTTATCCGCAGCAAGACCAAAAACATTAGCTACGCCCAATGAGCCGATCGGAGTAGTTGAACCAGCACCAACATTAATTGAGAACAAGGAGCCGGTACTGTTTGTGTAATACAACGAGTTACCGAGAAATGCAAGATCGCCACCAGAAGAAGTTCCTGTATTAAAAAGCGCTGCGGCAGCGCCAGTTCCAGTGTTTATTTCGTAGAATGTACCACTACCATTTCCTGCGCCATAGAGTTTTCCGGCAGAGCTAAAGGTCAAAGCATTAACATCGTTAAATCCTAATGAACCAATATTAGTTGCCGCCCCCGTGTTTTTGTTTATGCTATAAAGATTACTGAAGCTTACTCCATAGAGACTTCCGTTAGGGGCGAAGGCAATGTCAGTCAAAACGACGCCTGCGTTCCCTTTAAGAGTTGACGCACCAGTCGAGGAATCAACCGTGAAAATATTTCCCGACGCATCATCAACCCACAATTGGGAGGCAGAAGCATATGAAAATGGGCCGATCAGAGCAGATGCAACCAGTATTGTTTTTAAAAATGTTTTAGTTTTCATTTGAAAGCTCCAAAAATTGGTTTTCGAGCAAAATAACTAAATCCCATAACAAAAATCACTTAAATCTTTTTAACTATCGGTAATAGTGATGGGTTTAACTAGACTTAATCATTTACATCAAAAGAGGCAATTAGGTTATTTCGAGGAGTCGAACCCTTAAACTTTCCTTTTCCGCCTTATGGCGGATGCGGCTTTTTCTCTCATCTTTACCCTAACATGGATGTTAAAAGGTGTCAATCTTAAATGCGATCATTGTTAAGAGTAAATAGAAATGTCCGGTTCTGTAGCAAATGAATTGTCCGCTTTTTGTTGCGCCTGGAAACGGCGAAGGGCGGTAGCCCGAAGCCGTTCCCAGGCGCGGCCGATGCGAAGCGGAGTCACGCTGCGGCCTTGATGTCTGGTTTTTGACACGTCCCTTGGGCATCATACGCTGCCAACTTGCGTGGGCCGTGAAAAATGGCCACCCTGCCATCCTGGTAGCGATGAACACTGACTTTGGCCTTAACATAGTGACACCGGTGCCGGTCGCTGGGGATCTGTAGCGTAAGCCCATCGAAACGCACACAGTTGTCATTGCCTACCGTCCGTTCAAAGTGTTCGCACAGGATGTCGTCCAGGCTTCCGCCTAGGAACGGCACGAAGGCCGTGCCTGCTTCCAAGGGCGGTTGGGCGAATTCGGCATTGAATGCGGGGCGGTAAATGTCCCGCAAGTAGGCATTCGCCGCTGCCATATCCGTTATGCCTGCCAAGGCCAGCTCTTTGGGCAGCCGGCCCTGATGCGTCGAAAAAGCCCGTTCTGAACGCCCCCGCGCCTGTGGGGAGTAAGCCGCAATCATGTGTATGCCCAAGTGTTTCATGGCGCGCCCGAATTGGGTGAGGTTGACTTTATCGACCTTGCCGCCAGCTTCGGGTGTCGTCCAGTAATGGCTGCCCCGGTCACTGTAGAAGGTGCTGAACAGGCCTTGGGCTTCGATAACGTCCTGTACTCCGCGAAAGCTGCTTTGAGTGCCTTCTTCGTCGACGAAGAACATCGAATAATGCTCGTTTGTCGCATCGTCCATCGTGACCACCAAATCCCAGTGCTGCCTTGGCGCCCACTCGTGCGTGGACGCATCCTGGTGCAGCATCATGCCCGGCAACGGGCTGCGCTCCCGCTGCTTGCGGTGTGCCCCGCGCTTGGTCGCCTTGGGCACCAGTTGCGCGTCCTGGAGACGGTTTTTTACCCAAGTGTAACTGCGTTCGCCACCGTCGCGCTTGTACCAGGCGTAAAAATGCTTGGCGTTCCAGCCCTCATGGCGTGTGCGGTAACTGTCAACCAACCGCACCACCTCGTCCACGGGAGCCCGTCGGTGCGAAACTTGGTCAAGCCGCTTGTCGATCAGCCCTTCCAGGCCTTCGTCCTCATAGCGGTCAATATGCCGCCGGAACGTCCTTTCGCACACCCCCAACAGCCGAGCCGCTTCTTCTTGCGTCAAACGCCCTTGCTGCCACCCACCATACGCTTCTTCGAATCTCATCTTCCGAGTCTCCTGTAGCCATTCTGTCCGTTTCATCCAGCACCTCCTTTGGCGCTCTGAAACCGGACAGTTTATGTGCTACTAAACCGGACATTTAATTTACTCCCAACATCTTAAATGCGATCATGCGTTTGAAATGCTAGCTTTATAATTTTTGATAACGGATTTTATCGAGAGTGTTGCTGACACTTCAGCCAAGGGTAGGCTGAAGTGCTTTTTGGAGTTTCAATTACCCGAAGCGCTTTGGAGTGGTAAAGCAAAGCGAACCCTGCAACTACAAGCTGCCATTAATATTTTCATAAGCATTTTCAGCGCTTCAGCCCTTTCAAACATTGTGGACGGGTTTGTAAAACCCGTCCAGCACAGTCAATCAAGGATTAACCAACAATTCCCACAATCCCCTCAGGAAACTGCATCGTCATGCAATGCAAACTGCCATATTGATGCACCAGTGGCCTGCAAGGTACTGGGATGATTTCATGATGAGGAAAACAGTCGGCTAATCGTTGCAAAGCGATTTCATCCATGGGATCGCCATAAGCCGGAACCATGACGGCATGATTGATGATCAAAAAATTGGCGTAATTGGCAGGTAATTGTTGCCCTTCTTCATCAAAAATCGGTTTTGGCAGCGGTAA
The DNA here is from genome assembly GCA_963849195.1 of uncultured Gammaproteobacteria bacterium. Taxonomy (GTDB): domain Bacteria; phylum Pseudomonadota; class Gammaproteobacteria; order Methylococcales; family Methylomonadaceae; genus Methylobacter_C. The sequence goes on along the minus strand of CAWKGQ010000014.1, from coordinate 20,414 downwards.
GGGGACCAAATGGTAGGGTTCACCCGACTGGTTTCTTAAATCCTGTAGCTGTCTTTCCATGTATTTCAAGCTGGTATAGTGCAGGTCGTCAGCATCGTCGCAACTGGTATAGGCAATGGTGTCGGCTGAACAGAAACGGGCCAGGGTATCGATGTGGGCATCGGTATCATCGCCGGACAGGTTTTCCTGGTCCAGCCAGAATACCCGTTTCGCACCCAAGCTATGAAGCAGTTGCTCTTCTATTTCCTGTTGCGTCAGGCCCTTATTTCTATTGGGATTCAGCAGGCATTGCTTGGTGGTCAGGATGGTGTCAATGCCGTCACTTTCGACACTGCCGCCTTCGAGGATGAAATCGATGTCCTTGTAGGCTTTACCTTTAAAGGGTTTGGCGTTTAACAGTTTGTGATTAAGCGCATTGTCGTTCTGATGCTGGTATTTTTCGCCCCAGCCGTTGAAAAGAAAGTTCAGGTGTGAAATTGTCCCATCTTGCTCTACGCTAAGAAAAACGGTATCTCTAACCCAGATGTCGTTAACGGTGGCGTGGATGAAATCAATATGGTCATGATTGCCTATTAAGGCTTGAATATGTTGCTGATGGCTATCATCGCGGCAGACGATAATGAGTTTTTGATATTGGGTAATGGTGTCAGCAATAACGCTGTAGGATTGCTCTACAGATTCAAGTCGATTGCTGAAATCGCCGGTTTTATGCGGCCATGCGATTAACACGGCGGATTGTTTTTCCCATTCGGCTGGAAATCGAGTCATAGTTTTGTTCCCTTTGGTTAATTAGTTGATTACAAATAGCTAAGTAACTTGCACGAAATAACTGGAGTATTATTTCCCCTCCCAACCCTCTCCCGGAGGGAGAGGGAGTTAGACGTTAAAGTAATTTCATGCTCGTTCCTAACCACAAAGACATGAGGGACTTGAAATTTTTCTTCGTGTCTTCGTGGCGAATCAAAAATGCTTTGTTAAGCTTATTTTACTCCTGTGCTTAACATTTCTTTGGCATGCGCCAGCGTATTGGCGGTGATGGTAACGCCCCCCAGCATTCTGGCTATTTCTTCTACGCGTTCTTCATCAGCCAGTAGCCTGACATTGGAAGACGTGATGTCGGTTTTATTGTTTTTTTCAACGTAGAGATGGTGATGCGCTTGCGCGGCAACTTGCGGCAAATGGGTGACGCACATCACTTGTCGATTGTGGCTCAAACTGCGTAATTTTTGCCCGACAATTTCAGCAACGCCGCCGCCGATACCCGAATCCACTTCATCAAAAATGAGGGTGGGCGTGGTTTTATCATTGGAAGTTGTCACCTGAATTGCCAAACTGATGCGCGATAATTCGCCGCCGGAGGCCACTTTAGCCAGTGGTTTGGGCGGAAGCCCGGGATTGGCGCTGACTAAAAATTCGATCTTATCCTTGCCGTTCAGTTTCGGAGTATCTGTATCCATTCCGGTAATATCGACCAAAAACTCACCTTGCGGCATGCCCAGTTCTTTTATCATGGCTGAAATCTGTTTTTGCAATTTCTGACCGGTTTTCCAGCGTTGTTCAGATAATTGCGAGGCTAGCTGATGGTATTGGGCGAGCGACTGTGCGGTGTCGGCTTTTAAAGTTTCGATGCGTTCACCGCTGTGGGTCAGTCCATCCAGTTCGGCTTCAAGCTTGCCTACCAGTTCGGGAAGTTTATCAGGGGTAACGTGATGTTTGCGGCTAAGGCCCTGAATAACACTAATCTGGTTTTCAAGGTGCTCCATACGCTGGGGATCGGCTTCCTGGGATTCCAGAAAGCGGCGTAATTGAATGGCGGCTTCTTCTGTTTGAATCTGGGCTTCCGATAACAGATTGCATATTTCCGATAATTCCGGTGCGAAGCGGGCAATATGGGTCAATTCGCTGACGCTATGGCTCAGCATTTGATCAACCGAGAGCTGATCACTTTCATAGAGCAGCTCGACCTGGGCCTGGCCTGTGCTTAAAATTTGTCCCAGATTGGCCAGTTTGCTGTGTTCTTCCGATAACGCAGCATAGCTGAAATTGGCCAGATCCAATTGTTGTAATTCTTCGATCTGGTAACGCAGCAATTCTTCGCGTTCGTTTTGGTCCACGCTGGCTTTAATCAGGCTTGCCAGTTCCTTATGGGCAAGCAGCCAGTGTTTGTAACAGGCGTTGACCTGATCCACAAGGTTCTGGTTTTTTGCGTAGGCATCCAGAAGACGGCGTTGTTCGTCACTATTAAGCAAGGTCAGATGGGCGTGCTGTCCATGAATTTCAACCAGTTTTTCACTCAGCTCCTGCAAGAACTGCAAGGTGACGGGACGGTTGTTGATGTAGGCTTTTGAGCGGCCATCCTGATTAACGATGCGTCGGATCAAGCAGTGTTGTTCATCATCCAGTTCATTTTCTTTCAGCCATTGTTGGGCGCCGGGTGCATCGGCCAGATCAAATTCCAGATTCACTTCGGCGCGCTTACAGTCGGGGCGAACGTAACCGGAATCGGCCCTATCACCCAAAGCAAGGCCTAAAGCGGTTAATAAAATGGATTTACCGGCTCCGGTTTCGCCGGTAAGGACCGACATGCCTTTTTCCAGGTCAAGATCGAGTGATTTGACCACGGCAAGGTCAATGATATTAAGGTTTAATAGCATAGGGATTAACTGTGGTAGCCACTGCTCCAGTTTAATTTATTCCTGAGGATCTGGAAGAAATCATGATCTTCCGGATGTAAAATTCTAATCGGTATGGGGTCTTTTTTAATCACAATCTTGTCACTGATTAATACGTCGGCTATCTCGATCTTATCACATGTCACCAGAGCGTTGATTTGCCGGGTTTGGCAAAAGCTGATTTCAATTTCAGCCGAATCATGAATCACTATCGGACGATTTGTTAAGGTATGGGGATTGAGCGGCACCAGTACCAGGGCGTTTAATGAAGGATACAGAATCGGACCCCCGGCCGATAAAGAATACGCCGTTGACCCGGTTGGTGTGGAAATTATCAAGCCATCAGAGCGTTGCGAATTTAAAAAAACATGATCAATTTTAGTGACAATTTCAATCATACTGGGCGTCACCCAGCGATGAATAGCCACTTCATTGACGGCGGTTTCTTCGTGAATGACCTGGCCGCCCCGGATGATTTTGGCGCGCAATACAGATCGCTTTTCTTCCAGGTAATGGCCTTGAAGAATATGGTGTAATTTAGCGGGTAGTTCATTAGGAGAGATGTCGACAAGAAAACCCAGTCGGCCGAGGTTAACGCCGATTAAAGGAATGTCATATTTGACAATGGCACGGGCGGCAGCCAGAAACGTGCCGTCGCCACCGACAGCGATTACCAGATCGCAATGTTGCCCCAGCGTGTCTATGGAACAGGAGGTAACCGACTGATCTCGAATAAACTGTACGCTGTCTTCAGCAACATAGACCGAGTAGTGTTGTTGTGTTAAATACTCGTAAAGCCCGGCCAAAGTCGCTGCAATGCCAGGGTCACTGGGTTTACCTATGATGCCGATAGTTTTGAAAGGAGTTTGCATTGTTGAATTACAACCGGTAAAAGCCTTCGATTATACAAAAAAACAGTAGTCAGCCTATGAGTTTTGCAGATTTATCACAATCTTTAGTTTTTAGAGATGAAGACGAATAGAGTATAGTTGGCAACTTTTGTGCGGGGATAGGACATGACTGAAACCGATGTCATCATTATCGGGGCAGGCGCATCGGGTTTGATGTGCGCTATTGAAGCGGGCAAGCGGGGCCGTAAAGTGATGGTTCTGGATCATGCCAATAAGGCCGGGAAAAAAATCCTGATGTCCGGAGGCGGCCGTTGTAATTTCACCAATTATTCTATCGATCCCGATAACTTTATTTCAAACAATCCGCATTTTTGCAAGTCCGCACTCAGCCGTTATAGCCAGTGGGATTTTCTGGCATTAATCGTACGCTACCAGATCCCTTATCACGAACGCGAGCATGGGCAGTTGTTTTGTGACAATAGCGCCAAAGATATTTTAAATATGTTGCTGGCGGAATGCGCTAATGCCGGGGTGGTAGTGCAACTGAACACTCACATAGACAGCATTGAGCAGATAGCTAACCGATTTTACTTGAAAACCGATCATGGTAATTTTACTAGCCAATCTTTAGTGATTGCCTCCGGCGGGCTATCAATACCAAAAATGGGCGCTACGCCGCTGGGTTACAAAATAGCACAGCAATTTGGTATCAATGTATTACCAACCCGTGCAGGCCTGGTGCCTTTTACCTTGCAACCGGAAGACAAGGAAAAATTTTCACCTTTATCGGGTATTGCCGTGCCTTGCATAGTCAACAATAAACGGCAGAGTTTTAGTGAAAATGTATTGTTTACTCATCGTGGACTGAGTGGCCCTGCCGTGTTGCAGATTTCATCCTATTGGCAAGCAGGAGAAGAGGTGGAGATAAACCTGTTGCCACAGCTAAATCTGGAAACAGAGCTGAAATCAAAACGCCGGCAAAAATTAAAAAATACCTTAAAAACCATTTTGGATAGCTATTTACCCAAACGACTGATTAGCTGTTTGTTACCTGATGAGTTATTGAATATTTCGTTACCCGATTTATCTGACCGACAGATTCAGCAGATTGCAAATCAATTGCACCAGTGGGCAATTAAACCCAACGGTACTGAAGGTTATCGCACCGCTGAAGTAACCGTTGGCGGCGTGGATTGCGATGCTATTTCATCCAAAACCATGGAATCTAAAAAGGTGCCGGGGCTTTATTTTATCGGTGAAGTTATCGATGTGACCGGCTGGCTGGGCGGCTACAATTTTCAGTGGGCATGGTCGTCTGGCTGGTGTGCTGGGCAGTATGTGTGAGTGTGCAAATTATTCAGCCCCCAACGCCTTAAACACTGCATCAACCGGATCAGAATAAAAGCTGGTTTGGAATTTGGCGAATAACTCGCCTCTGACTGTTGGAATATCGGTGACACTGGCCATTGGCAATAATATTCGTTTAGCGCCTGAATCAAACGCCATTTGCAGGGTTTCCGCCAAGTTCTCAACGGGGATAATGTTTCCACCTAAGGTCATGGTGCCTAAGATGACCATCTGGCTTTGGATCGATTTATTAAGAATGCCTGAGCAAAAAGCAACAAACCCCGCCATGGTTAACGTCTGCGAAGGGCCGCTATTGTGCAATTCGATTAGATGCAAATGATAGTCGTGATCTGCGGCTTTAGCAGAACCGCTGACTCTGGAAATATTGCCTTTGTAATAATCAAAGCCTACTTTTATGGCTTCTTTAGCCTGGGTGTTGCTGCCAAAACCGGAAAGATTCAGTTTGCCGTTACCCGCTGTCATTTGGGTTTCAATTCTGAACAAGCCCAAATGACCTTTTACCCCTTGGGAAATGGTATGTAATACACCTGGCTTTAACGTACCTTCCGGAATCAGCTTGTCGCCTCCTTGCTCAGGGACATTCACAAATTTTTCCTCCATGGTGTCCTGATCGATATAGCTGAAATGCACGTCGAAAAACTCCATGCCGCCGATTTTTTTTAATTGTTCTTTAACGCGGCGACGGGTTTCCAGGGCATACTCAAGGCATTGTGCGACGGCTGCCTTGTCGTAATCGCCATGGGGATAGAGCAGCTTTAATAAACCCGATACCGTGCGCCTGACGACAATGGTGTCGCGTTGATTCAGGTTGTTGCCCAGCTCGGTTAAATCCTTGCGAACGACTTTACCTGCAAAACATCGGTTTAATAAGGTATCCAGACTGTTGTCCATGTCGTTAGCGTTTACAGTGTCGTTCATCATCCATCCTAAAAATCGTTACTGAAGGCCAGATCAACCTTCACTGGCGCACGCAGCACTTCTACCTTGGTCGCTGCATCACGGGCAACCAGATAATAATCTTTGTTACGGTCATAAGAACCCGATAACACCGTTAGCAATAACGAGCGTTTGCGTTCATCAAGCAGTTGCGAGGTACTATCGAAGGTGACGGTCTGTTCATCGCTGATTAGCCGGTCACCATCGCGTAAAGAGATGACCAATGCGCGTGATAAGACCCGCTCAGAAACAGCTTCATTCTGGATAAACTCAAAACGTTGGGTATTGGTAACGACCTTATTGGATGCACCCAGCAAACTGATACTGACTATCTTGGTTTTGGCTAGCTCCGATTCTGTTGAACGGATCGCAATGACCGGAACCACTATTTCCTGCGGCATGGCACTACCATGAACAAATCGTGCACCACCGGTAAAATGAAACCGGTTTGCGCCTTTAGGTATCCAGAAATCGAGACTGCCTTCCGGTTCAGTCCCAGCCGTCAATGCGGTGTTTCCAGACCAGGCTTTAGCATTGCAACCGATACCTTGCCCCAATAAATAACGTTTTTTCGCCACTAACGACCCTTCCGGTTTTTCAGAAAGCGTTGATTTATCGGCTTCTTCCAACGCCGATTCCTGGTACATAAAACCGTGATCGGCAGTTACCAGGACATTATAGCCATTCAGACTATTGACGATAAAACCGGCCAATTGGGCAAGCTCAATGACGGTATCGGCGGCGGCCTCAAAGGTCTTGGTCTCGGAAGACTGTTTATCGCCAATCAAATCAATACGGTCATGGTAAATATAAATCAATCGGCGTTCACGAACGAATTCCCGGCCTTTATCTTTACCCATTGCCAACAAATCTTCGGCTTTAATGGCAGCCCCGGAATACGCCGCTAAATAAGCGCTGCGTTGTTCCATGGTAGAGACCGGCTTGCCATCGGCCATCAGTTCCAGACTGCTGTTAATTTTATAAGCCAAGGTTTGATGAGGTAACAGCGATGCCATGCCCAAACCGGTATAACTGGGCAATACCCCTAACAGACTGGATAGTGCCGCTTTAAACCGGCTCTTACTATTGATAACCTGAACCAGTTCCTCTGCCACCTCGAAACGAAACGCATCGGAAATGATGACAAATACCCGTTTAGTGCCGCCGTCAGACAAAGGCAATACGACTTTATCAAAAAAGTTCTGCTGATTAATGCTGCCGGATATCCGCCAGGATGACAGCAATCCTGCCTCACCTTCCAGAATCTTGGCCCAGGCCGAACTTAACTGAGGGATAAACCAGCCTGAATAAGCCGCTTCAATACGTTGCTTTAATTCATGCAAAACCGCCCAACCCATAGGCTCGACAAATTCGGTAGCGCGGTTAAAGTGCCGATAGAGTTGATCAAAACGATATAACTTCGCTTGATAAGTAGAAAACCCCGCCTCACTGGAAGCAAAACTAAAACCCTCCCGGTACTGATCCTTTAATGTTAAAAAGTGTGTTGCGGCTTCCAACGCATCATAACTGGCAGCCAAAGCACGGTTCACCTCATTGGCATTAGCCAGAATTTGATTAGCCCAATGACCATCCCTACGCCGCGCAATCAGCGTCAGTACAGAATCCATCGCTGCTCCCGCACCACCTAGAATCCTGTCCTTCAAATCACTGATGATACGGCGTTCAACTTCTTCAAACGTCATCACCTCGGACAAGTCATCAGCCGAGAGTCCACCCAATAAATGAGCCAACTCTAAATCCCGTCCAACCACCGCTGTAATCAGGTTGTAACTGGTATAGTGCGCTAAATCAGATCGCCATCGTGAAGCAAACACCGAAGCATTAGCGGCGAGGTTACGTTCAGGCAGTACAAAATGCTTCAATGCTTCAGCGGGCTCACCCATGAATGAACGAGAAAAATCAGTCACCAGAATACGGAACAATAAATCACGCAAACTCGGTTCAGTCTCGGCATAACCCAGGTGTGTTTTTGCCAATAGCCAAAAGGCATCCTCCAGATCATTAGCGATGATGTCCTGCCAGATTTTCGGCTGAGCATTGAGATTAACTTCACCATCAACAACCAAGGTTGCAAACAAGCGTTGCAGAATAGAGAACAATTCCGGCTGGTCGGCACGGGTTAAAACCGCCAACATTTTCCGGTCAAGGTCGTCCGCATTATCGCTGGCGACCACCAGACGTTTTAAGCGTTCAACCCGCTCTTTAGCACGCAGAAACTTGGCCCGCTCTTTTAAATGCCCGCGTAAAGTTTGCGAAACCAGACCTAAATCATCCAGCAAGATTGAGGTCGAATCGGCTTTAAAGGATTTACTGCGTAACCGGATATCCAATAACCAATCCTTATTAGGGTCGGGTTCCGGTTGAGTGCTATAAAACAGCCAACGCTGCTCAGGCTGGCGTTCAATAGCCATTTTTATTTGCAGCGCAGGTGTCTCCTGCAAACGGACAAGATTGACATTATCCAGGGCAAGATTATCCACCGTTGATGAAAACTCACCTTCCGAATCATGCCAAAACACAATAGGATGCGTGGCAAACAAGACAGTCAGGGAATCGGTGATGCGTTGTAGGCTCATGCGTAAATGTGCGTTAGCCAAGCAATCAATTGGCTGTAAAGCGGTTTGTTTGAATCTAGTAACTGATCGGTTACAGCTCGATAAAGCCCATGCCCTGGCTGTTTCTGCCACGCCAACCATGTTGCGACTTCAGCTTTACTGCGATGGATGGATTTGAATTTTTGGGGTTTAGGTAGTTCATCGACCACTGACTGTGCATGTGCAAAAAGTGTCAGCTCATTGTGGTGAATACATTCCTTTAACCAATCTTCAAGCATACCTTCCTGAGTATTATCGGGCATAACCCATAACCCGAAATCTGCCAAACCGTCATCGTGTTCAAAAATCAATCCGCCGATAGGATTAGCCTTGAGACTATAGCCGATTGGTTTGACGATCCCATTCACAAAATCGTACGTGCGTTGATAGCCACCATCGGGGCCGGTGTCGGCATCAACTACTACTGCCAGGTGAATGAGACTTCCATCTGCTAACTGATTAAGCAGGGTTGGTAAATAATTGAACACGCCTTGTTTACTATTATAAGAACCTCCCAACTCTTTCGGTGGTGCAACCTTTACATCCACTTGAAGATTCAGGACTTTTAGCACCTCTATAAGAAAACCCTGGTCAGTTTCGCCTTCAACCAATAGAACACGGTCTTGATTGGCCACTACCGCACCTCCACATCACTTTGGGTGATGCTATAGAGTGCCTCTTCGTCGAATACCGTGGCAATGACCCGGCCACGATCACTATCCCGAACACTCTTGCCAACACGAAACAACACACCATCAATATCCTTACGATCAATGGCAATCTTGGAAAAACTCTCGATGCAATCCCAACTATGTGTGGTGGCAAAAACCTGGATGTCCAGCTTCTCCGCCATTTCAAACAACAGTGCCCAGATTTTTTCTTGAACGCTGTAATGCAGACCGTTTTCAAACTCATCAATCAGAAAAAAGCCGCCTTTTGCAGGAAAGATTTTTAAAACTAATTGTAAAATCCTTAACATGCCATCCCCCAAGCTATTCAATGTTACAGGGCGAGGCAAGCCTTTGATTTTTACTTTAGCGATGCGGCGAATGGCTTTGCTTTCACCATAAGCAGAGTCATTAACAAAAATGAGATTTTCAAACTCAGGCAAGATGATTTTCATGGCGTCCTTAACCGTCTCTTCTGCCTCAGTGAGTGCAATACTGTCCCAATCGCTGGCCAACTCATTCATAGCAATTAGCTGAGTAGGGATAAGGCTGCAAGGCAGAGGATCGCCTACTGTCGCAAACTGCCTAAAACCAGGGCTAATGACATTAAAATCGATGTTTACCGCGTTGTTATTCTTTTTTATCAAGAGGCCTTCACCGATTATCAAGCGATGTTCCGTTAACTCAAGACTCGTAATTGAATCCGGGCGCTTAATAGTCTCTTTATTGCCTTCTTCATCGGTGGCGATGAAATCCTTTCCAACCTTATAAACATGATAAATTTTTAATGCGTCCTCATTTTCAAGTTCTCCAATAACAATCGGCTTCTCTTCTTTAGGAAATTTTCGTCCGGTAAATAAGTCTTCATAAGGCAATGAGACTTTAGTTCCTTCTTTTATATATTTATCTAAAAAATGCTTTTCATCATGCCCTTGGGCGATTTTTTCCAATAATTCTTGATGGGCATTACCCGCATAAATTCTTAAGGCTTCCAGCACCGAGCTTTTGCCAGAATTGTTTTTGCCTACGATCAGGTTGACCCGGCCAAGTTTGGCGACCTCGAAATCAGCCAAAGACCTGAAATTCTTGACAACTAGCGACTTAAGCATGTTGATGTCCCCATTTTTAGATCATTATTATTCATCTTTACCACCCGTTACAGCTTTAACCTTCGCCAACAAATCACCAAACTTGCCGTAGTTTACTTTTACTCCGTCATCCAGGTCTAGCTGGATGCGTTGGTCGGCATAGTGGCGGAGTTTTTCGTCGTAGGCGAGCAGTTCGACATGTTTTTTCTTGAGCCTTTCGATGTCCTTGTTCAGTTTGCTTCGGGTCGTATTGGAAGCAGCTACGGCGGCATCTTTTTCCAGCATCTCGATGCGTGACTGGATTTTGCCGGTCAGCGGCACGACATATTCGGCGCGCATTCTGGCGAGTGTGCTTTCGTGGTAACGGTGCAAGTAAACCAGGGCCTGGAATGCACCTTGTTTGCCGCTGGAGAACAACCAGTAAATCGGACGTTTTTTGTAGGTTTGCAGGTGATCTTTGAAGAAGCTGCCGGCAAGATAGCGGCGGATGGTCTCAATGGGGGTTTCGTTGCCTTTTTGACCCAAGCTTTCCGCTAGCCAGGCGAGGTTAGCTTCAACTCCCTCTCCTTGGGGAGAGGGGTTTCCCCAAACCGCCAGTAAAAATTCCCGGATGCGGTTGGCGGCATCGTCATCAAACCAGAGTTCGTCGGTAATCGGCACAATGCCGTCGGTGTCGGGTGGGAACGTAGCCTTTGAAAAACCGGTAGCGTCCCCATCCGCCAAGAAAGTTCCCCCCTTTGGAAAAGGGGGGTTAGGGGGGATTTGCTGTTGGCTTTCATCCAGTGCTGACGAAGAAATCCCCCCCGGCCCCCCTTTTTCAGAGGGGGGAGTATCCGTGCCGTAGTAGATTTTGTCGAAATCGACATTACCCGCATCCATAAGTTAAATCACCCCCGGCAAAGCCGGGGGCTTATTGTTGTTAGCCCCTCAAAGGGGCATGCTTCATGAATCGCCTAAAGGCGATTACCTATTTCCAAAGACTGAGTTGTTCATAATGCTCCTCTTCTTTTTCTTGCTCCCTTATATATGCTTTAACAACCTCTTCATCCAGTCCCACCGTCGATACAAAATATCCTCGGGCCCAAAAGTTTTCTCCTGTAAAGTTTTTGGTTTTTCCTATAAATTGCCTTGCTATGGAAATGGCACTCTTGCCTTTAATAAAACCGACTACATTCGAAACCGCATATTTTGGTGGAATGCTGATGCACATGTGGACATGATCCGGCATAAGATGCCCCTCCTCTATTTTACAGCCCTTCTGTTTGGCTAATTCATGAAACAATTGTCCAAGGTGCTTTCGTAATTTCCCAAATATTACTTTCTTTCTTCTCTTCGGTATAAACACAATGTGGTATTTGCAATTCCACTTCGTATGACTCAAACTTTGATACTCTCTCATAGGTTATTCTCCTTACTCTTGGTCGAGTTTCAGAGAATCGTCGAGACCGGCTTATAGGTCAAACCTTTGTGAGTCCCCCGGCAGAGCCGGGGGTTTACCTTATTTAAATTAACCCCGGCTTATCCAGCCGATACCGCCCCATCATGCAGCCGATGGCGTAGGAAATCAGCCGCCGGCTATCTTTTGCACGGTCGGCTCGGACTAGGGTGATTTGTTCTTCGGGAACCTCGGGTGAAAGTTCGTCTTGCAGGCCGTAGGCTTCGATAAAGAGGCGGTTATTTTCTTCTTCAAGGCGTTGCATTTCGATGATGGCAGCGCGGTTTTGCGTTTGCCATCGGTTGAAGCATTGTTCAAGGCTGGTTAATGCGTAGGTTGGGTTAGCGGCTTTATCGCGTAACCCAACATCGGTGGCTTCGATTTGTTGGGTTACGCTATCGCTAACCCAACCTACAATACTAAATGCCGTCATTCCGGCAGGGATGCCGGAATCCAGTGCCATGGACGGTAACGTTACATCTGCACAGATACTTGATTGAGCAGGAGTGCCTGTCGACAGATTCACATCCCTGTGACTAGATTCGCTTGCGCGGTCTAACGGCTCCGGCATCCCAGCCGGAATGACGGAGCTTATAGTGGCTGATGGTGTGTTTTGATTTTGGCGAATCAGCGGGTTTTCTGTGAAATCCCATGATGTCTCAAATGAATCCCAATCATTCTTTGCAAACGAAATCGTATTAGAAACTACGTTTTCTATAGAAATTCTATTTTTTTCAACGGCATCTTCAACAAACGGAATTGTTCCTATATCACCAGCCTCGATATTTAGTGTTTGGCTCAAAATTCCAAGAAAGCGATTTGCCACAGCCGAGCATAAAAGACCAAGAACCATATTTATATCTTTTTCATTAGGAAATGCAGAAGATCCTCCTGTGGCAAATAAAAAGCCTTCTGGACAAAATCTAACTCCAAAATATGCAGATGAAACACTAGACCAAGTAACTGCTTTTTTGAAATAGAACTGTATATTTCTAATTGTTCTGGTTGGGGAGCCATAAAGTTCCGCAGCATACTGCAAAACTTCATGTCCCCCATGTTCCCAATTTATCAAATAATAGTTATTTCCATACCATTTTCGAAACGCTCCCCCCTTAATTACAAGGAAACCATTTCTTTCCTGAAATCTTAGCATGTTCTCCATTTGAAACTCCGTAAGCAGTTTTGTCTTTAGAAACCTCAAACCAGAAACGAATAAAGCGATCATTGTCGCTAGTTGTCATAGCAAGGCGAGGCTTTGCAATAATCTCAAGAGGAATTCCAATTTCGAATATATTTCGGATACTTTCTTCTACCCAATAAGCCACAGGACTACCTGAAATTTTCTTGAAATCATCCGGCTTTGTAGTGTAGAACCAGTCACAGGTTGGATTTTTAATTGCTTCTAATGTTTTTGGAGCTTGATTCTCATGTCCTTTAAAATTAGACAGCTTAATATAACTACCTGTGTAGTTTGAAATATGGGCTTTGCCAAGTGTAAATGTACAAATCGGAACGGTTGCTCCATCAAATCCAGAATATTCAAGTTGTATCAAACTGGTTAGCGTTGCGTTGTCGATAAAATGCTGCCGCAATTCTTCGTATGATGAAATGAACATCCAGACGAACGGTGACATAAAACCGAGTTGCCCAGATTCTTTAGTTAGTGACAAATTCCGAATCATGAAAGCTGAAAACAGGTCTTTTTCAAAGCCTTTGTAATTGGCTTTTAAATAGGATTTTAGCAATGGAGTTAGATATTTGCCGCCCATATATGGCGGATTCGCCACCACAGCATCAAACCGCATCCCCAAAATTTGCGCCTGTCGCACCAACGGCAAGAGATTCAATACCGCAGCTTGAGCAAGCAGGTCGCCACTCTGAATGGCCAACTGCAAAGCGTCATCCATCGCCGGCAGTTGCGCATTCAAATCGGGTGGAATCTGAATCAGTGAGCCGAAAGTAAGGGCATGGGCAAAGGTGTCTATTAATTGGCGGATGTGATGTGCTTCGACAGTATGTGTAGGTTGGGCTGAGTTTGCGAAGCCCAACGATCCCGGCGGCAGTGTTGGGCTTCCTGCGTCAGCCCAACCTGCGAAAGCTTGGGTCAGTTCATCGGCATCCAGCCCCTTACTTTCCTGCAAGGCCAGCACGTTGAGTTTGGGCGGGTTATCAAGCAAACGCCGATCATCGGCGCGCGCTTTCATCAACAAGGCAAAGCCCGCCAGTTGCGCGGCGCGTTCGTCAATGTCCAGGCCATAAAGATTCTTTTCCAGAATCAGGCGCGGAATATCCCGCATCCGGTAACCGCGTTCCAGGTAAATCGCCTTCAGCACATCATAAGCTTCCACCAGTATATGTCCCGAACCGCAGGCGGGATCGAGGACGGTGATGGTTTCTGGGTTTAGCGGGGCGAGTGGTTTCATTTCGATTCCCGTAACCCTTCCGCGTCTATGCCTAATTGTTTGGCTGCCTTGACTAACCGCTCATCGAGACTTAACAACAATGAATTGTGATTTGTTGCTACAGCAAGATGCAACGCATCACCTGCGCGTAATCCAGTTTGCCAATGTTTAAGAAAATCGGATGCTGTTCTGTAATCTCTGTCAATAATTGGCAGCCAAATAAACTGGTCTTTTAATGATTCGTACTGTTTTTGCACAGACTGAGCCTGAGCTTCGGTTAATTGCTTAGTTCGATATTTAATGCCCAAAGCAGAAAAGAATTCTGCTTCTGTCCATAAACTAATGGCTAGTGGATGACGTTTTGTGTCGCAAAATGTCCGAATCGCTTGAGATGAATAAACCTCTGGGGTTAAGTAGGCGACTAAAACACTGGTGTCAACATATTGCATTAGTAGCGATCCCCGTCACGCATCGCACGGCAAAACTCACCTGCACTGACTTCTTGCATCGGTAAAGTCTTGTGAAATTCTGTAAGGTCGGGAAATTCTTGCCGGCGAGTTTGTGCTTGTATGAATTGGGCAATGACTTCTTTCAACCATTGTTCCGACGTTTTACCTTGCTGTTGCGCCAGTTCTTGCAAGGCATGTTCGGTTTCGTTGTCTAGTTCTATTGTCAGCATGGGTATTTCCTCATGAACTTGGATTTTTATTTTCGTTTATTTTGGTCGTTTCCGTTAATTCTTAATTAGGCGTTTGGGAACTAGAACAAGGTCGCGGATTTTCGAGGGTTGTGCTTGTTGAACTGGAAGATTCGACATGGTCATCATCCAGTAGTAAAAAAATGACTTCAACCCGCCGGTGTTGTAAATGGGCAGGTACTGGAATAAACGCCGGGGTGTCGTCAAATATCAGTCGGACGTAGCTCATGTTGTATTCCTCGTTTAGTTTTTTGTTGCGTTAACAATATCATCTTCGGCAACACGGGCGGCAATAAGCGCGTCTAACTGCGTTTGTACTTCAGGCGTTTGCTCGGCGGGTTCGATGTAATATTCCCATTGATTTTTCAAATCGACGCTGGATTTGCCATCGTCCATAATCGCCCGACACTGTTTTGCACCAGGTATTTTACAATCCAGTTGGGCGTAAAAAGCTGGGTCGCGGCGGGAATATCTTCAGATTTAACCACCTTGCCGATGACCTGATCTTTTTTCTCGCTGATGTAAAACTGATACAGCCAGCCGATGATTTCGACCTGTTGCCAGTCTTCTTCGGGGATGGCTTCGACCAATTTGGCGATAACCGAATCCGTCAGCAACAAATTGTCGGGTAATAGTAATTCGGTTTCATTGTCGATGCGCTCAAACAGAAAATGGCATGACACTGGATAGCGCGTTACATTGAGCGATGAGTGTTAATCGATAAAGTTCGCCGTCTTGATCACCGGCCAATTTGAGTTCAATGACCTGTTGTGGATTAAGGTCGGGGAGTTCGCGGTTTTGTGCCAGTTCCGGCGCAGCGTTAAGTATTTCCGGCAAACCGCCTTCACGGCTGGAAAGCACACGATAACCATGGCTGAGGTAA
This sequence comes from uncultured Gammaproteobacteria bacterium, assembly GCA_963849195.1. Classification (GTDB taxonomy): domain Bacteria; phylum Pseudomonadota; class Gammaproteobacteria; order Methylococcales; family Methylomonadaceae; genus Methylobacter_C. Next base: position 4,799 of record CAWKGQ010000014.1, on the reverse strand, counting down.
TCGTGAATTTCCATGTAACGCAACGCGGCAAAGCGGTTAAACCAGGTGTAAGCCACCGCTTCCATGGTTTGGCTAAAGCCATCCTTCTCGATAAGGGCAATCAGGTTATCGCGTTGGCGGCTGATCTTGGCAGGCCAGGATTGCCCGGCAATGATGACGAAATCACCACTCTTTTCGGCGGGCGCAACCACCACAGAACCGTTCTTTTCTGCCAGTCCGATGCGATGGGCACGGGCAGTAACCGCAGCAATAAAGTCTTTACGGGCTTGTGGTGCGTAGGTTTTGAGTTTGGCTTTGTTCATCCGTGATTTTATTTAAAAGGGTTAATGATGCGAAGGCCGTCAATCTGTTGTTGATGCTGCATGTCTTCGGAAATCAGGGTATGACAACCTGCTTCCAGTGCAGCGGCGACAATCAGACTGTCCCAATAGGAGAAAGCGAATTGCTTCGCAATTCCAGAGGCGTTGAGGTGCCAATCGCTGGAGGGGATATGCAGATAGTGCAGCTTCCCAGCAGATGGGTAAACATAGGTCGAAGGTCGTCATCCGTCCAAGTGTGCTTACGCCGTAAAGCAAATCCCAGTTCATTGATAATTTGGGTGTAAGGGTGATTTTTCCGGCAGTCTGAATGCTACTTTGCGCGATTTGATGTTTGCTTGCATCTCCCGTATTTGGGACACTGAGTGCATAAATCCAGATGTTGGTATCAACGCAAACGGTCGGCATACAGTTCATCCCTCGCACATGGCGTTGCATCGTCAACCTGGCGGCTGTATCGGTTGAAAAAATCAGTCCATGTGGATGTTGGGGCTGTGGCGGGCGAGGCGTCCTCATCCAATGGCCAAAGGATTACTTCAACTTTTCGATGTTGAAACGCTTCCGGTACCGGGATGAATGCCGGGGTATCATTAAAAACGAGTCTTTCTGGGTTCATGGCAATTTCTCCAATTAATCTTTGCATGCTTGTGAGGCGCAGGTCTTGAGTTTGGCTTTGTTCATTCCGTAAGATTCCAGTCCTTGGCGGAAAGTGTGTTGATGACATCGCCCAATTCTTTGATTTGTCCGGCAACTACTGGCGGCGTTCGATTGCGAACTTCTTTTTCTATAGCTTCTTTCATTAGTTCAGTCATAACAGCGCTTTTATTCTATCCGCGCTTTTTTACCTTCATTCAAGACCGCTAATAATACCAGCTTTAACTTGGCAAGGTAGGCATCGACTTCGGCTTCTGTTTCCAGATAGGTTTTAGAGCTTAGCTCTTGGGCACGAATCACTTTAACGGGTTTTTGCGGCGTCGTCACCCGTATTGCCAGCGCCAGGTTCTTTGATGCCGGAAGTAGGCTGTTTTTGCGCGGCAGCAATACTATCCATTGCTGTATCTAAATGAGTTCCTGCCCGCTCAGCCAAGTAGCGGATTTGGGGAATACTGCTTTAGTCCGGCAATACTGATTTTGAGTTGTTGCATGGGGTGCAAGGCTTTATTGCGTAAGTCAGCATCGGCTTGAACGTGATCCAGTGCTGTTTCAATTTCGGCCAGTTTCTGCTCAATGGCCAGTAACGCGATTTCTCTTTCAGTGGCAGCCAGCTGTTCATTGACGGTTTCAACGGTATTTAACAAAGGCTCGATACGGTTGATTTGACTATAGGGCGCTGGATTATCACGAATGGCTGTCAATTCCTTGATGGCATTGGCGGCGTTAATGTCCTGTTGCAGGGCTTCGTGATTGTCGGCAAAGGCAGTCATGGCCTCCAACAGCCGTTGCCAGAGGGTTATTTGGGTTTTATAGAAGCTAATGACATCGTGAATCTCATCACTCAGGTCCAGCCAGTCGTCTTTGCCTGTCAGTAAGGTTTCAATGAATTCGTAACTGTCCCGAATCGCCAGTTGTTTACCAATGCGGTTAATGGCTTGGTCAATCACTGTTTTGCCGGGGTAATATTTACTGGTTGCGGCATGGCTGTAGTTTTTGAGTTCATTTTGCCACGTAGTGAAGCTGTCACGCGTATCGGTAACCAAGCCGTCTTCCTCTTCCCTGGGTAATTTGGCAAACAGTTCACGGTGCAATTCCCGTGCGCGTTTGAGCGAAACACTATCTGCCGATTTACGTTTGAGTAGGGAAACCTGTTTAAAACGGACCGATTTGGTTAAGGGGTCTATGGCAGCTTTTGGTTCAATGTCAGCGCCTTCGAGCATCAATTTAATCTCACCGGCCATATAAAGCCTGGCAACCAGCAAGACAATTTCCCATTCCGGTTTCCAGCCCCAGGGAATACCGGTAAAACGGTCGATTATATCGGACAATAACACGCGCTTTTCTGAGGCTGCCAGTAACAGGTATTGACGCAGTTCGTTGACTGCCAGTGGGTTAAGTTCTTCGTTCTGGGTGTCTTGCAAGAGCGGCTTAATATCATCACCGGAAAGAACGGCTTTGATTTCTGCAATGGGGTCTGGTGTGCGGTATTTAAGATAAGGCAGTTTACCGTAGGTGTTGGCAATTAAATAATTGACCACTTCATCCAACAGGCTGGTCGGATGCAATCCGGCTTTAATGTCGGGCTTTTGCCCCAACACATAAAAATCGCCAAGGGTCATCAGATTGCCAAGTTGTTCGACCAAACGCAGTTTTCGTTCACGGTTTTCTTCTTTACGGTCAGCCAGGATACGTTTTAATGACGGCGTTGCCTGGCCGGCTTTAGGACTGATGATGTATTTTTCAATTTGCAGATAAAGCGTGAGTTCTTCGTAGAGCCGTTGGCCTTCTGCCATGCGGATGATCGCTCGACCGGTTGACTCGCTACTACGCATGATACAAGTGGCCTCGTGCATCCGTTCGTAGTCATCACCCAAGGGACTGAGAATTTCCAGCGTTAACGTATGGTTAGCTGTTTTCCAGGGCGCACCATCGAGTAGGCGGTTAAAGTCGTAATCGCCTTTGGTGTCACGATGCCTGACTTTGGTTTGACCTTTGAGGATGTCTTCAAAAACCAGCTCAGACAGCAAACGTGTCCGTTCCGCTGATGAAACGTCCACATGACCCAATTCTCTAGCGACATCGCGTTCTTCATTGGTCAGGAAAAACCAGTGATCACCGTTACGGCTGACCAATTGTTGTGACTCCAACCGTGCCAGGGATTCCTGAATACGGCGTTTGAGAATGAGTTTATCGGTATCCACTTCATCGACACACAAGGTTGCCAGATTGTCGATGGTGGGCTTGATGGTTTCCGAGATGTAGCGGATCAGGAACAATGCCTTGAGCAACTGGGTGTCGTAGGGTTCCAGAGCCGGATTATAAGGGGCTTGATCAATCGATTTCTTGGCGATGCTATCAATAAAGCTGTCGATGGACGGATAAAAATCATAGAGGGGTATTAAGGTATTAATGGGCTTGCCGGCATTTTGTACGGCAGCTGACTGGAAGGCATCCAGTAAAGAACGTTCGCCACGCGATAGATGTTTACCCGTTGCCCCCACTTTGCGGATCGACTCGAATATTTTTTGCAGTAATTGGAATTGATAGGGGGTAAACGGATAGTAGGCCACAAATTCAGCCGCATCTTTAAACCCGCGTAGATTGACGGCACACCCCTGAAAAGACAATTGGTTGTTAATGATGTCGCCTTTTTGAGCATAAATATCCCGTAACTCGACATGGGCTTGTTCGGTTTTGGACAGCAAACGTTCACCAATGACTTCATCGGTATTGGAGCTGGCTAAGGATAACCGGGTATAGAAGCGGGCTTGAATTTTGGAAAAATCCTGGGACTTGGCTTTATTAGCTTCGCCAATGGCCGCATCAATATCTTCCTGGCTGGTGACAATAACCCAGGCGCGTCCCTGGCACAGTGTACCCAACTGCTCAACGATGGTTTGCAGGCTCAACATGAGTTGGGTGTTATCACCGATAAACTGCCCAACTTCATCAGCCAAAAAAATAAGCCGATGACCGGCGGGTTTGGTGTCCAGATAATCACGCACCAGTTTTGCCAAACCTTCGATGTTGATACGGTAATCATCACGGGCGTTATCAAACCAACGTCCAGCCGATTCTTCAGTCATGTTGAGTGCTTGTGCCAAGGCGGCAATCACCTCATCACGCAGGAAGTCCACGGCATCGCGCTCTTGTTGCCAGGTGTTGCCGTTTCGAGCCTGAAAGATGGTTTTGAAAGTATCGTAAGCGCCTTTGGCAATCAGATAACGCTCCATTTCGGCAATATGGGGCGCATCACCACAAAGCCCCTGCTTTTCGTTAAACACCCGCAGAAACACCTGGACGATGGCATCGCGGTCGGATTTTGCATCGGCCTTGGCATCGATATTAAACAGGATGACATCAGCAGTACCTTTAATGGCTTTGTGGATGTCAGCCAACAGCAGCGGGTCTTTGATTTTGTGTTCATCAAAAAAATCAGCCGCTTTTTTAGGGTTGCCGGTTTTGGGGTCAATGGCCTCAATGTTTTCCAGCAAGTAGGACAGTATTTTGATGTAATGTGATTTTCCTGAGCCGAAAAATCCGGACACCCAAACGCCCATACGTGCCGTAATAGTCGAGTCTTTGGGCTGTTCTGCGGCTGCCAGATAAGCATCGAAAAACTTCCGAAAGTATTCGGTGAGCTGTTTGGTGACAACGTATTCTTCCAATTCCTGCCAGACACTTTCAGCATCTAATTGGTCGGCCTTGATGACACCATTGATCGGGCGGTCAATAGGCTTGGTGAACAGCTCCCTTATTTCCATGGCGTTTTCTTCTCGGTTATTGCACTTCAGGTATCAACCTGAAGGCGCGGTAGTAATGATCTTC
>CAWKGQ010000013.1:0-72742 GCA_963849195.1 uncultured Gammaproteobacteria bacterium | reverse complement strand
TCTCGTGCCTGCGTCAACTGCTGGATTTGCCCCTGCCGGTCCGATGCCAGCTTGGTCTGTTCATCTCGTGCCTGCGTCAACTGCTGGATTTGCCCCTGCCGGTCCGACGCCAGCTTGGTCTGTTCATCTCGTGCCTGCGTCAACTGCTGGATTTGCCCCTGCCGGTCCGACGCCAGCTTGGTCTGTTCATCTCGTGCCTGCGTCAACTGCTGGATTTGCCCCTGCCGGTCCGACGCCAGCTTGGTCTGTTCATCTCGTGCCTGCGTCAACTGCTGGATTTGCCCCTGCCGGTCCGACGCCAGCTTGGTCTGTTCATCTCGTCCCTGCGTCAACTGCTGGATTCGGGTTTGATGCTCACTGCGGTTGGAATTGAACAAAGCTTTCCAATCCCTGACATAAAGTGCGCGCCCGAGTGCGGGCTGATTCTCCTCTTCTGTTGCGATGCAGTTATAGCCATGTGCTTTAAGATAACTGTCAAGTTCTGATTTTCTGGCGCCTTGGCCCGGTAATTGAGATTCATCGAGAATAACCCGGGCAATGATGACATCCCATCCCTCAATGCTTTTTTTAGCTCCCTGCAATACCGGCAAAGCCGGCAGGCAATCAATCACTCCGTAGTTGATTATTTGGTTGGCTCCATCGCCAGCCGCTAGCAGTACATCCAGCGTGCTGGTTCTAATCTGGCGCGACTCTCTTGTTTTCAGGTTGCGCCAGAATATGGACAGGTTCTCGGGCTGCATTACTCCGCTTTCGCTGGGATTGGTAGCCAGATAATAATCCTGCTCACCCTCGCTATCGCACATCAATGCAATATGGGAAGTCCAACCGGGACGGCCATGCAAAGCCATGGCGAGTTTTTCAGCATGGGCTTCGTCGGCTTCAATAAACATGGCTGATGGAATCGACCAGGCAGCATACTGAACGGCTTCCCTGCCTACGCCTGCCCCTACATGCACGATGCCTGAAATGGGCATCAAGTGTCGTATATGTTCAATCCAATCCTGAAAAAGAAAAGTCATTTGCATTGGGAACTCAGTTAGAAAAAAATAATCACTTTACGCAGTCACTCGCAACTTTAGTGTACGAACACGAATTGCCAGTTGACGATTGTCGTCAGAGCCATGTTGCGCGGGGGAAATCAATTTGGGAAACTTGAACTGGAACTCCCAAACCGGATGCTGTGCAGCATTTTCAACCGTAAACTCACTGGAAACCATAACTGGATATCCTTCTCCATCCATGGTGGTTTGCAGCCCTGTCCCATTTAGGTAAACCTCCATGTCGGCAATGATTTCTGGCTCCATGGCGTCAACAATGTCCAGGTAAAACTCGTATCGGCCCCTGCGCAGAGGAGGCAGTTTAACAGTGCTGACACTGCCAGGGCCCGCCCAGCGGCCATCAAGCTCGGCATCGTACCAGTTATCACCTTCGATTTCGTCCCGGAAATCGATGACAACCTCGCTGGGTTGATGTTTGCTCCAGAAACGGTTGATAAATGTCGTCATTCCTTCCCCAGCCTCTCCTTTTTTCACCGAAAGTTGCTGCCATTGTATGAAATAGTGTTCGAGTTCTTCCTGAACCTGGTGTAACTGGAGCAGCAAGAGTTCGTTTTCTTGCGCAAGCTCAGCCTGATTATTTGGCGCGACGGCTTGCACGTCCTTGAGCTTTGCCTGTGAATCATTCAATTGGCGCTTCAGACTACCATATTCCTCTTTGAGATTTTCGTATTCATTTTGTGTCAGGGCTAGTTGTTGGATGTTGGACTGTAATTCCGCAACGTTCTTGGCCTGCTCGACCCTGAGTTTATTGACGTATTCTACATTTTCACTTATTTCAACCTTTGTCTTGTCAATCCGGTTTAGGAGCGCCGTAAACTCTTCCAGAGCCTGACGTTTCTGAGCATTTGAGGTCAATTCATTGGAGTCGGCAATATCAGCAGCGCTCTCAAGCTCACGGTAAAGTGCATATACTTCGTTGTCATCTTCAATTAATGCTTTCGCCAGAGTGGCGGCAATGGCAGCCACACTATCGATATTCACCAGGTGTCCGGAGGCCGCCTGAACCAAGTCCAAGCCGAACATCTTCACGGTTTTTTCAATAAACGTCTTTGGGTCGTGAATTGTTGCCGATAGATTAACCAACAGGCAACGCTCAGTATTCCGGTTGTAGAAGCGCAGCATTTCAGTATGATAGGCAATCCATGTAGCCAATACAGGTTCGATTTCGCCGAGGGTTGCATACCCTTCACTGAGGGCTTTCCCAAGCGCAAATTCGGGGGTTGAGTAAACCAGCACAAAGCGAACCTGTGGATCCAGTTCTTTCCAGAAATCCAATAACCAGACGCTTCTGTTATCCGCCCAACCCCAATTTTTCTGCTCCATATTACCCATAAAAAGGTCAACAGCAAGATCTTGCCATACCTTCCCCGGGCTAATGGGTGCATTGACATTCAAAGCTGTCGAATCAAGATCATTTGCCTTTAAAACCTTCTCATGCAGTTCCGTAGGCGAAAGCGACTCACGCCGGGAACGCTCCGCGCGCGCAAGACCTGCCTGAGTCAATGCTTCGTAAGCCAGTTGAAAACCCGAGTAGGGATGACCGCAGGTTACTACAATTTTCACAATATTCTCCCGTTATTAAATACCGTTGCATTCATTCAGCCGCCCCCTCTCATGATTTTTTGTTGCGCTTGAAAAAACTTACTCTACTTGAACTGCGGGATTTTTTTTGCATTTGAAAAAACTCATCCCACTTGGGCAGAATATTATGGGGCATATAGTTGTCTGAAACCTGCCGGGCTTCCGCCCGCAGGCGCCCTCTGATGGATTCACCATCTTCCGATAGAACACGGCGAATCACCATGGCGGCATCCTCCGTCGAATAGGGGCTAAAGTAATCAGAGGCGCCGCGAAAAACTTCCCTATGCACCGGAATGTCGGAGGAAATAACGAGCCCCCCGCACCGCATGGCTTCAATGCCGGAATAGTCAAAGCCTTCGGCGACGCTGGGGCAAATAGTGGCGGCAGCATGTTTGTAAAGCACACGCAGTTCGGTCGAAGGCACATTGTTCAGATAAAAAAGATCACCACGCTCCGCCCAAGGCTTGAAAGCACTAAGGATTGGTTCTTGGTCCCAGCCCATGCCGCCAACAATGACCAGTTTAAGTTTTGGCATTGAGGTATATTTCAGGCGTTCCCATGCGCTTAGCAACAACAAATGATTCTTGCGCGGCTCCAGGGTTGAAACCATGAGGAGATAATTAAAATCCTGGCTTTGATTCCTTTTGTCGTCAAATTGAATACCGCCAAGATCAGTTTGAAATTCCTCCAATCTACCTAAGCGATTGCGCACAATCTGAAAAACCATGCCTTTGGGTGTGTCATCATCGAAATATTCGCCAGAGACAATGTTGTGGATAACCGAAGATCTGGACTCTGCCTCGGGAAAGATTTTCAGGAGATCGCTGCGAGTGGCCTCGGACACACAAGAGAACCAGGCGCCCGATTTGACATTCTGTTGCAGCGAATAGAAATGCGATGCCTGATGAAAAGCCTTGTCATTAATGGTATGCGGCAGCAAAACGGGAAAGGCATCGTGATAACGGACAATCATCTGGGTACTGCGTGAAATGCGCGCGGGAAATGGGGTCTGGGCAAGAAAGAAATCGAATCCGCGCGTATCCAGCGTTACATACTTTGGGTTTGATGAGTATTTTATCCCGGCTAGCCCCACCTGATGAAGCAGCTTTCTCGGGGTGTTCAGCACTCGGTAACGGGCTGAAGTTACCAGCTTTTTATCCCCCGGCGTGAGCGTCTTGCTAAAGAAAGTACGCCAGATGAAATCGTCGAACAGTTCTGATTCAAACACGCTGGGATGAATCGGCATCCGGGCGAGCGCACGGACGCGTAGCAGGGATCGTGAGAATTGGTGGTCAACCGCGTCCACCACGGTATCGAACATACTGCTGTAAGGCTTTTCGTATAAGGAAACGATAACCCGCGAGAGCCGGTTGATTCGTTTTGAAACCGGCATTTTCTTTCCCTTAAAAGAGACGGCTGACCTCAGTTTTCGCGAACCATGCTGAATCAGTCCTTCGATCTCGCAACTATCCATCGAACGTAAACCGCGAAAAAGCAGCCGCGTTTCCTGGGGAATTCCCGCATAACCATCGAGCGCGGGCTTGAGATCCAGTAAGATCCTTGTTTTATCAGCTTTGGTTTGAATAGTAGTCATACGCCTTGTCTATGTTGTTAAATTTTTCAATGCGCCCTTGATCCAGCACAAGAATCGTATCGCAATGCTCACGAATCTCTCCTGCCTGGTGCGAAACAATAATCATTGCCCTGTCCTGGCGTTTCTCAAACAGTTCGTGACGGCATTTCTCATGGAAACGACTATCGCCAACGGCGATAATTTCATCAATCAGAAAGCAATCGAATTCAATCACCATGGAAATGGCGAAAGCGAGACGGGCGCGCATCCCGGCAGAGTAAGTCTTGACCGGCTCGCGCAGGTATTTACCGAGTTCGGAGAAATCCTGCACGTAGGGGATTTTGTCCTCGGTGCTGGTGCCATACACGCGGCAGATGAAGCGCAGATTATCCAGTCCGGTGAGGCTGCCTTGAAATGCTCCACCAAAGGCCAACGGCCAGGAAACGCTCATACCGCGAATGATGCTACCGCTGGAGGGGCGCTCCGCGCCGCCGATGAGGCGGATCAGCGTGGATTTTCCGGCTCCATTGCGACCGAGGATGCCCACCTTTTCGCCGGATTTGATGCACAGGTTGACGCCGTTTAGCACGGTGTTTGCGCCATGCCGGGTATGGTAGCGCTTGACGACATTGTCAAGAACAATCATTCCGCCATCACCTCGCGCGAGATAACCCGCTCCTGTGCCAGACTCAGCAGTGTCAGGATCAGGTTACATGTCGCCATATAGACAAGGTCGTAATGGGCATGAATCATGGAACCGAAATAGCCTTCACGCAACACTTCAACGCCATGCACCATGGGCAGCAGGAGAACCATTTTTTGCGCTGCGGGGGGGAGCCACTCCACCATGAACACAGCACCCGATAGCGGGAACAGCAGGTAGGCCATAGGATGCCAGATTTTTTCAACAATCTCGGTGCGCGCGCTCAAGGCCCCAATCAATAATCCTAGGGCTGCGCCGAACCAGGCAAGCATGAACCAACCAAGCACGATCTTAAGGATATCTTCCGGTGGCTCCATCCAACCTATAGCAATAAAAATCAGCATGAGGGTAACAAAGGAGGTGGTAGTGCCCGCGATCTCGAGCAGGATGCGCGAAGCAAAAATGTCAATAACCTTGACGTGACGGTGATACATCAGCGACAGGTTGGGCTCGATGGCATTGCTGCAGCGGCCAGGCATGCTACGCCAGAGCAGAACTGACGAATAGCCGGTGACCGCAAAGGCGACGATCGGCAAGCTGGATCCATGCGCCGCTTTAGTTAATGTCCACAGTGCCGTGACACCCAGGGTGAAAATCATGGGTTCCATAAAAAGCCACAAGAAACCAATGTTGTGCCGGCCATAGCGCGTCAGAACCTCGCGCATGAGCAAAGCGCCAATGACGCGTAACTGAATCGTCAGGGAACGACGCAAGGGCGTGGAACTCGTCACCATGGTCAATCCTGATGCTCCTTGACACCGGCGATCAACATGGAGAGTATACCCCAGGCTACCAAGCCGAGCACCAAGGTAGTGAATACGCCGCGAACCCTCCGTGGTTCCATCGCCATATCCGGTTTGTTGGGTTGAACAATACGCTCCAGGTAAAGCTGTTTGCGCTGAGCTTCGATACGGGCCTGCTCAAGGGAAGCCAGTGCGCTACCGAGTTGTTTGTCGGCAAATTCACGCTCCAGGGCAAGCCGCTGGTATTCGGCGGCTTTATTGGCCAGGGAGCGATTTCCACCCGTTACCTGTTTGGTTTCCGCGTCAATTTCCCGCCTCAGGTTTTGGACCCGCAGTTGCAGTGAGGGTATCTGAGGGTTGCTCTTGGTAAAGGTTTGCAGTTGCACGAGTTGTGCTTGCGTGGCTAGCAATTCATCTTGCAGCTTGGAGATTTGTTGCAACTCCATGGTAGATTGGCTTTCGGGGTCGATCACGCCTTTCTGGTTACGGTAGTCGGATAAGGCAAGGCCGGCTTCCTTGGCCTTTTTTTCAGCATTGAGCACTTCACCCGAAGCAAAGCGAATCATATCTTGCCGGCCAAGCTCGTTGAGCTGGTTAACCAGTGCCTCACTCATCTCCAGTAGTTGCTGGTTAATGCGAAAAGCATCTTCGGCGGTAAAGCTTCTTACCGTCAGGGTAGTAATGGAAGAAAGTGCATCAAGCTGTATATCGATTTTGTTCTGGTAATAGATATGCAAGGCTTCAAAACTGTCATCCCAATCCAGGCCGGCAAAGCGGCTGAAGATATCCACGTCGTTACTTGCAAAGGCTTTGCCTATACCCAGCTTTTCATTAAGCGACTTGAGGGCATCGCGTGATAGCATGAAATCTTGCACCGTGTAGGTGTCATCCTGCGAGCGGGAAAAGCCTGAGCCCGTGAAAAGAGCGCCCAGAGGAGATGATGCTTGCCGCTCGGGGCTACGCACTACAAAGCGGGACTCGGATATGTAAACGTCGGAGGCGATAAAACCAAAATAGATAACGGATAGGAATGTCGGTACAACTACAGTCAGAAGAAAGAGCCAGTTCATGCTTTTGATGCGGGCAATGAACCCATGTGTAGAAAGCTTGCTATTTTTATCTGATGTATGGTCTGGTATGGTATTCACGGATTTTTCGGTTCAATTAATATTTATTTGTATTTAGGACCGAGTCAAACCAACCCAAGCGCTCGGCACGATTCAGGTTGTCTACAAACGGCCCGGCGAGACTGTGGACGATTTGACGGGTGAGCGCTATTTGTTCAAGCGTTAGTCGCATTGCTATCTCGCTACCCTATGATGTGCTGGACAATGTTGTTTAACAGCCAGGTTAATCAGGCCTTCAATCTTTGAGACATGATACAAAACCGCCCTGACCTCAATATTCAGGAGTAACAATAAAAATTACGTTTATCTTATGGAAATCAAGAGGAGATCAGTGAACAAGCAGTAACCATGACTGGATAGCTCGCCGCATAATACAACACCGTACTTTGGATACCCTAAGCTCAAACCAGCCCCCAATCCAAATCTATTCGAAGCTCCGCGTTACATCTTTTTTCGGAGAAAAAAGTATGGGAGAGGCGCGATTGCGTGCATATTCATTTAATTTTAAGGGTGCACCAATATTCATAGAAAGCATTATCAATGCCAGTACATATTTTCAAAAACTTGACATTTTACAGGTCGAAAAACTTGTGCATTCTATGTTGAGGGGTGGGGGGTGTCAATCACTCTTTTCCAAATCCGAATACATTAATCTTCATGTTTATTTATCTTGAATCCTGAAATGACAAGCACAATCACCCTTTGCCATGCAGCTTAACTGCTTAACTTCTTTATCCAGTAAAGAAGACATCAGCGCTAAATCGAACGAGCAAATCTCGTTATATTTCTGCGCCAGGTCGTGATAAATGCAATTATTCGCCCGTATAACTGATCTTCCGGTTTCGGATTCAATGCCTGTCGTCACCTGAAAACCCAGGTTCGCCATGATTAATAACAGCTCATCCATGCGATCATTCAGTTTTTTTCCTTCAAACTGACTGCCTAAACTATTTGCCAGCCTGATACCTAATCTATGCATGTAATCCTTAAAACCTTCAGCGCCCATTTCCTGTCGCAACTCACTGAGAATTAAATCGGAAAACCAGGCATATTGTTTCGGGAAATAGTTAATGCCTTTATCGGTAATACCGTAAATGACTACGGGTCGTCCTGCGGTTTTATTAAGTGATATTTTTTTAATATAGCCGTCTACCTCAATTCCGACAACATGCTGCTGAACAGCGGCTCTTGAAATATCAAGTATTTTTGCGAATGCATCAATACTTAAACCAGTCCTGTTTTCCAGTAACAGCTCAAGAATGTGATGTTGGCGGGGGCTTATATTTTGTGGCATAAGAGATTTGATTATGAGGTTTGTCAGACGCATTAAAACATTAATTAATTATGCCATGCAAATCTTTTACAAGTAATATATTGTATAACTTTTTGAGTTGTTATAAACTTTCTCCCGAGCAAAAAATTGCTTAATGTATAGTTACAACATTCTAAAATAATAATACCGGAGACAAAAATGAGCGCAACACCAGAAACAACTACAGGCAAAACATTATATGACCAAATCGGTGGCGCAGCGGCTGTTGATGCCGCCGTTGATGTTTTTTATCGCAAAGTACTATCGGATTACCGAATTAACCGTTTTTTTGACGATATTGATATGGAAGAACAAGCCGTCAAACAAAAAGCTTTTTTTACTATGGCATTTGGCGGACCGAATACCTATACCGGAGCCGATATGCGCAAGGCACATGCTCGATTGGTTAAGATGGGATTAAATAACGACCATTTTAATGTAGTTATGGAGCACTTGGGTGCGACAATGAAGGAACTCAATGTTCCTCAGGAACTTATCGCCCAGGCCGCCGCTATTGCTGAAAGCACGCGTAATGACGTATTAGGCAAATAGTAGGTCGAGAATATGCCGGGCATGAGCTCGGTATAATTGCCAATGGAGCTTTTTTGCTTAGCCACACAAAAAAAATCTTGCTACAGGTTGAGTTAACGATAGTGTAACGCAACACAGCCAAAAGTTGTCGGGTTACGTTGCACTAACCCGACCACACATCTTCTGGGCTGAGGTTTTGGAAAAGACCACTTGCCACGGATTCTGATACAAGGCGAGCCTGCCACCGGCAAAAACGCCGCCTCATTCATTAAAATACGAACCACTTTATTACCTCCATTTTGCTACCCCTCACCGGGATATTTTTGCAAACTGCTCCTGATTGTTACCGGCATCATGCGTATTCTCTCAAACAGGATTTTCCAACACCCTGTTGCAGTAATCCTGATAATTCTTACATCCCGAAACTCCAATAAAGAACCTGTTGATCGCTACTAAACATATGAACAGACGCTGCATTATTTGACTAAAAGCGTCGCGCTGTTGAATTGCACTAGCCAGTTAGGGTTGTTTTCGGAACATAATGCTGTTTGTTTCATAAGGATCTCAGTGAATCATCCATTTGTTTCATTGAAACTTTATATGAAACAACAAAACCAAGGCAACCACTATTTATAAAAATAAAAATAATTAAAAATCAAACTGTTATTAATATTTACATTTTTTGGCATGGTTTTGGCTATAGCTACATTGTGATGATTATGAAGCTCTGGCTTTCATCCTATAAATACAATGAATATCTTCAGGAGGATCAAATGAAATCAAAAATATTACTTATTCCCGGACATTCAAGCCATTCAATGCCCGGTAACAACACGGTAGAGTTGTATGTCTGCAAATAACAGCTTGTTCTCTTTGTTTTTTAAAAAAATAGCCGGTCGCGAGGCAGTCTTTGGTTTAGAAATTACTGTCGCTTTATTGGTGAAGTTTTTGTTGTTAGGCGGATTGTGGTGGTTGCTTTTTGCCGGAAACAAGCAAACTGTCGATGAAGCCATTATTGCCGGCAAAATTTTCGGCGAGCATAGCTCGATAATTAGTTCTCAGAGAAATCAGGAGGATCGTAATGATCACCAATGAAGTTGTGGAGCTTTCGAGACTTCAATTTGCCTTGACCGCGCTGTATCATTTTTTGTTTGTACCGCTTACCTTGGGATTGTCATTCTTGCTTGCTATCATGGAGTCGGTTTACGTCATGTCAAATAGGATTATCTATAAAGATATGACGCGTTTCTGGGGCAAGCTGTTCGGCATCAATTTCGCCATGGGCGTCACAACCGGCATTACCATGGAATTTCAGTTCGGCACCAACTGGGCTTATTATTCGCACTATGTCGGCGATATTTTCGGCATGCCGCTGGCGATAGAAGGCATGATGGCGTTCTTTCTGGAATCGACTTTCGTCGGATTGTTTTTCTTCGGCTGGGAGCGTCTGAGCAAACTGCAACATTTGACCGTGACCTGGCTGTTGGCCTTGGGCACGAGCTTATCGGCGTTGTGGATATTGATCGCCAACGGCTGGATGCAGCATCCTGTCGGCGCCGAATTCAATTACGAGACGATGCGCATGGAGCTGACCAGTTTTGCGGAGATGTTTTTCAATCCGATTGCCCAGGTTAAATTTGTGCATACAGTGGCGGCCGGATATGTCACTGGCTCGATGTTTGTCCTAGGGATCAGCGCCTATTACCTGCTCAAAAACCGGGATGTCGCTTTTGCCAGACGCTCATTCAGAATTGCCGCAGGCTTCGGTTTAGCGTCGGTGTTGTCAGTTATCGTACTGGGCGATGAAAGCGGGTATACGGTTGGCGAAGTACAAAGAACCAAACTCGCCGCCATTGAAGCGGAATGGGAAACTGAGGAAGCCCCGGCCTCCTTCACCCTGTTCGGTTTTCCTGACGAAGAAACCATGACCACTCACTATGCGATAAAAATCCCCTGGGTGATGGGCATAATTGCCACCCGCTCAATCGACACAAGAGTGGATGGTATTAAGGAAATCCGTGAACGCAAACATAAGCGGATAAAAAATGGCATGATTGCTTATGAAAATCTGCAAATATTGCGGCAGGATAAAACCAATCAAGCTGCAAAATCAGCCTTTGAACTTCATAAGAACGACTTGGGGCATGGTCTGCTGCTGAAAAAATACACTGAAAACGTGGTCGATGCCACGCCCGAACAAATCGAAGCGGCTGTCCACGATTCAATTCCCAAGGTTGCGCCCATGTTTTGGACGTTCAGAGGTATGGTGTTTTGTGGATTTACCATGTTGTTTATTTTTGCAGCCGCCTTCTATTTCAACGCCAAGCGCACTGCCCACAAGCAACGCTGGCTGCTGCGCCTGGCGTTTTATGGTATTCCATTGCCGTGGCTTGCCAGTGAGCTTGGCTGGGTAGTCGCCGAATATGGCCGCCAACCCTGGACGATTGCCAGTATTTTACCGACCCATTTGAGTACGTCCAGCGTTGAACCTGGACAACTGTATTTATCTCTAGCCGGTTTTTTTGTGTTCTACACCGTATTGCTCGTTATTGAATTATTTTTGATGCTTAAATACGTGCGCCTTGGACCCAGCAGTTTGCATACCGGCCGTTATCATTTTGAACAGGAAGGAGAATTGAGTCATGTTTGATTACGAAACACTGCGCATTATCTGGTGGGCAATTCTGGTATTCCTGATCTGCGGTTTTGCGGTCATGGACGGCTTCGATCTCGGTATCGGCATGTTACTGCCTTTTCTCGGTAAAACCGACGATGAGCGGCGCGTGATGCTGAATTCCATAGGCCCTACCTGGGAAGGCAACCAAACCTGGCTAATCACGCTGGGCGGTATTTCCTTTGGCGCTTGGCCCCTGGTTTACGGTACCTTATTTTCAGGTCTTTATACCGGTATGCTGGTACTGTTGTTCGGTTTGTTTTTGCGGCCGGTCGGCTTCGATTACCGCAGTAAGCTTGCCTCTCCACGCTGGCGCTCTGCCTGGGATTGGGCTCTGTTTGCAGGGGGTACTGTACCGGCTGTGGTATTGAGCCTTGCGGCGGGCAATTTAATTATTGGCCTGCCGTTTCAGATTGATATGGATTTTCGTTCCAGTCATAGCGGCGGTTTTTGGGATTTATTCCAGCCCTTCGCCTTGCTTTGCGTTATCGTCGGAGTTGCTTTGCTTTGCCTGCATGGAGCGGTATTTTTACACTGGCGTACCGAAGCCGAGTTAGCGCAACGCGCCCGACGCGTTATCCTTTGGAGCAGCCTGGTGTTTTCGCTAAGTTTTATCGTTGCCGGTATTTGGATCGTCGACCTGGATGGTTACCGTATAACTTCGGTGGTCGATACCGCCAGCATCGCTAATCCATTGTTGAAAACGGTAGAAAAAGCAAGCGGCTTATGGTTAGTCAACTACAGCAAATATCCCTGGTTGCTGTTGTCGCCGGCACTTGCCATCGCCGGTTCCTGGCTGGTCGTGTTTTTGTCGGCTAAACGTTATCTCGGGTCGGCTTTTTTGATGAGCAGTTTGGTGGTTATCAGCGTTATCGTCACGGCTGGCGGTTCCATGTTTCCGTTTATCATACCGTCCAGCATCGCGCCGTCCAGCAGCCTGACTGTATGGGACTCCAGCGCCACTCGCTATACATTGAAATTGCTGTTCTTTGCTACTGTGTTGATGATGCCTGTGGTGATGGGCTATACCGTTTGGGTCTATCGCGTCCTGCGCGGCAAGATGACGGTCGGGGATATTCAGAAAAATCAGAACGTCTTATATTAAGGAGAAACAGTATGTGGTATTTTGCGTGGATTCTGGGTGTCGGATTGGCCTGTGCTTTGGCCATCATCAACACCTTATGGCTGGAACTCAACGATGATCAGGATAGTTGAGTAAGTCTCGACAAGACAATCAATATTCCGTGGGAGCGATTTTAGTTACGACTGTCGTGGCTAAAGCTACTTCCAGTACCCCATAAGGCAACTTACCAACAGGGTGAAAGGGTCCCCTGGCGGTAAGTTGTCATAACGTCGTAGCTGAAAGTAACCGGATCATTTGCGATGATGCCAAGGAACGTGCATGAAATAAAATCGCCATTGAAACATTTGGCAGCGTGTAGGGGTGGATTTATCCGCCCAGGCGAATGAATTCGTCCCTACAATGCTCAAGTTATTTCATGCATGCTTCCTCTAAATGGTAGGCAGAAAAGCGTTGCCCAACCCTACTCTACTTAATGCTCAAGGAGCAAGTTTGATGGACGATAAAATCCTCTTGATTCAAAAAATCGGCAATAGTTTGGTTGATATCTTCCATTATCTTGCGCTGTTCGGCATAGGGGCCATGATTGTGTGGTCGGGGGTTCATGACTATCTGAAAATGATGCAAACCGGCCATGCCAGCCTGGAGGACATCCTGCTATTGTTTATTTACCTTGAATTGGGCGCAATGATAGGCATTTACTTCAAAACGCATCGTTTGCCCGTGCAATACCTGATTTATATTGCGATTACCGCGTTATCCCGGCATCTTGTGATTGACGTACAGAAGGTAACGGACAACTTCCATTTGTATTTGCTGTTGGGCATTACCGGTGCGATTGCCATTTTGAGCGTCTCAATCTTTATTTTATCGTATACGATGAAGAAGATGGGATGTCCCGAGGATAGTCAACAACGGGACCAGAATCCCTTGGAAGAGAGCTGATTTATTGTTAGCGCTCAGCCAGGCGCCCTGTCGAGCATGGCAAGGCCTCCTATCAACCCAAGCGTCGCCAGCATCAAAAAATAGGGGCCGAAAAACCATAATATAATGGGTAAACTAAAAAAGAAGGCTCGGGTTCCAAGTGAGTAGTAGCTACCAGCTCTGTTTAAATAGGCGCAAGTTTGTTTATAGTGCTCTCCGCCTGTCGATGAATCGCCAGGCAGGTTAATCATATAACCGACGTGATTGAAGAAGCGTATTGCCATGGAAAAACAGTAAAAGGCAATAAAAAAATCCAGCAACAATAACCCCAGCTTTATTTGCCATAACTCGCTGGATACGGTATGAACCAAGGCATAGGGGTGCCAGTCAAGCGCCCATTTTCCGATTTTTTCACTGATATTTAAGCTTCCGATTATCAACAGCACGGCAGTTGAAGCCATAAAGTTGGCGGCCATGACCGAGTTTCGCAAGGTTTGAATGGCGAGAATGTCCATCTTGCCGCTATTCATGATCATGTCAACCCAGCGCTCCCGAAGCCGGGCATTAAGAGCATGAACACTCGAATTCGGCGCGCGACGAGTCCGTCGCCCTAAATACAGATAATAAGCCAGTATCAATAGGCAACTGACCGTAAAGGCAATAATATCGTATTTCATGCAATTGTTTCCTTTTTGCTGTTCAAGGGTCGATAAGGTATCGTAATTGGTGTGCCCGGCTACAAACCAATCCCCATTAAGGTACGCACCCTACAATGGAAATTTCCATCCGTGCTTTGTACAACTCCATTCCCAAGTCGTTCTTTAAGCCAGTTCTTTGACTGCATCTTCGGTATGGAAAAATACCTTGCCGGGTTGTAGCTGTCTAAAGAAGTCTGTTTTTTTAAGCTTATCGAGCACAGGACCCTTCGCTTCCGATAGATGCAAAGTCATTCCTGCTGCTTGCAAGGCTTGGTTTAAATTTTCCAATGCCTCTAAAGCAGTTGTGCCTATATCACTGATCGAGGTAAAAATCAGGATGATATGCTTAATATTGGCTTGGCGTCTCAATTCCGCGGTAATAAAGTCTTCAATATAATTGACATTGGCAAAAGTGATACTTTCATCAATGCGCAATAATAACAAGTGCTGCCACGTTTCTACACTGTGGCATTTGATATTACGATAATACCCGGTTTCGGGAATACGCCCGACGACCGCTATGTGGGGCTGACTTGTCTTGCGTAAATAACTGATAAAAGTAAGGATAATCCCTAAACTAAGGTGGCTGAATCACATCCTAGTAAATAATCTCTGTAACAGACGCCATCAAAACCACAAGAGGGGCTTTTTAAACCGAATAGTTGGGGTAATTGACTACCTATAATCAACAAGGAGGCGCCGCTGGTAAATCCGGTAAGCACGGGGTGGCTGATAAAGTTAACCAGTCCACCCATGCGCAAAAGCGCCATCAGCAACATGATCAGCCCGCTTTCCGCTGACAATATCAACGCGCTTTGCACAGGATTATCCAAGGCGCTAATCTCAGGCGCATTTAAGGCGCTGGCAATCATAATGGCAGCTATTGAAACCGGGCCTACGGATAAAGTTCGACTGGTACCGAACAAGGCATATATTGCCGGTGGCAAAATACTGGCATATAGCCCCAGCTGTGGCGGTAGGCCGGCTAATATTGCATAGGCAATACCTTGCGGGACCAGCAGGATTGCGGTACTGATTCCGGCGAACAGATCGCTGTTAAAATCCTGGCGGGTATAGGTTTTTAGCCAGCCCGCAATAGGAAAGAATGCTGTTAATCGTGACATGTTGTGTTGTGAATCAGTCATTGCAGTTTTTTACCCTCGTTCTCGATCTATCGCGTGGGAATGCAGAGACAAGCGTAATGATATAGATTAGATGTGGGGTTCCCACGCAAAAGCGTGGGAACCAGGCAAAGATCAAAGATACGGGCCTGAAATATCCACGCCTTGATCCTATTGCATTATTCTTCGTTCATAAAGCGTTTGGCATAGGATTCCAAATGCGGTATATCTATGCGATAGCCTTTAAGCATCAAATGCCAGTACATCCAGGGAAAACCAATTTTTTTGCCTATCCACCAGATAAATAAATTTTTTCTAGGATCTAACCACGGAAATGACGGTGTTACCTTGCCGCCATAAGAAAATTCCGCCAACATCACCGTACTCAGTGATGTAGTTAATGGGCAAGAGCCATAACCATCGTATTTTTCCTCAACCGCTCTACCCTGGATGAGATACAAAATGTTATCAACCAAAATCGGCACCTGTTTCCTGACGGCTGCGGCCGTTTTGGCATTTGGCGTTGAAGTTGCATCGCCTAAACCGAAAATATTAGGGTATTTATTATGCTGAAACGTTCTCTCATGCACATCTACCCATCCGGCAGCATTCGCTAATGGACTTTTTTTAATAAAATCGGGCGCGCTTTGCGGGGGCGTGACATGAATCATGTCAAAGGGTTTGGTGACTTGTTGCTTGTTGCCTTCGCTATCTGTTGTTTCAAACGTGGCGGTTTTAGCCGGGCCGTCAATCGCAACCAGGTTGTGGTTAAAATGGGTTTTAATCCCGTAGCCTGCAACCACTTTATTTAAAGCTTTGGCAAAAAAAGGAATGCCAAACATGGCAGGGCCCGCATTACAAAATTCAATGGAAAATTTATCCAGAATACCTTTTTTACGGAATCGATCCGCAGCCAGATACATGATTTTCTGGGGTGCGCCGGCACATTTAATCGGCATCGGCGGTTGTGTAAACAACGCTGTTCCCGATTCGATATTTTTGATACATTCCCAGGTGTATTCCACCGTATCCGGCGAATAGTTACTGCACACATTGTTTTTACCAATCGTTTCTTTTAGGCCGACGACTTTATCCCAATCCAGTTGCAAGCCCGGACATACCACCAGATAGTCGTAGCTGATCGTCTCGCCTGAACGCAAAGTCACGCTATTGGCATCAGGCTGAAAGGTTTCAGCGTAGTCCTTGACCCAGGTGACTGTCGGATGAATCAAATCTGCTTCATTCCGGGTGGTTTGTTTCATGGTATACGCGCCGCCGCCAATAATGGTGAAACCCGGTTGGTAATAATGCTTTTCAGATGGCTCGATAATGGCAATATCGATATTGGCGTTCTGACGGCGCATGTTATTAGCTACGGAAACGCCTGCTGCGCCGCCTCCGACAATCAAGATGGTATGGTGTTGTTGTGACATGAATTCCTCCGGTTGTTATTATTTATACTTTTAGGGTGCAAGGCGCGAGGTCGCATTTTGCACCCGCTTGCAGTTTAACTTAAGACCCTGCACTCTTGCACCATTAGCTTCCTGATTAGCAGCTATTCGCAGAAATCGTCATACCGGCAATTCTTGCCGATATGACGATATTTTGTAGGTGTTGCGCAATTGGCTGAAGATTCTTGCTAATCAGGTTATGCTTTTTGCCAAGCTTCAAAACCACCCGCCATGGACTATAACCCAGCTGCTGCATAGTCCGCGCCGCCAGTGCGGAACGACCGCCAGTGCGGCAATAAATCAGCACAGCCTTGGATTTATCTGCCAATTCGGGACTATTGCCGATTTTAAATTCCAGAACACCACGAGGCAGGAGCAGCGCATTATCAATATGGCCGGCTGCATATTCGCTTTCTTCACGGGTATCAACAAGAACAATATTGCCCTCTGACAACAGCTGCTTAGCGGTAGTCACATTCACTTCGTTAATATGCTGTTTGGCTTCAGCCACCATGTCTTGAGAAGTAATTTCATTGCGAACGGGGCGCGTGGTATCCCTCACGGCAACCGCGTCCTGACGTTCATTTTCATCCAAACCGCAATAACGGTTGGCGGGTAATTAATCGCGGTTTGGGCAAATTCAGATTATTCATGATCTCAATGAATTCTTCACGCGTTTTTCCAGCCAGACGTGGATTGGTAGTGCGCTCCTGTTTAATATTACTGATCCAACGTCCTTGATAATCATGCCCCGGATAAACCAGTGTCTCATCCGGCAAGGTAAACAAACGTTGTAACTTCTCATTAATCGCAGGTAGCACCTAAGAATCAAGTTAAAATAGCCGCATGGATTCACTCAAGCCACAATTACCCAAAATCAGTATCGAAGACCGCACACCGCTAGTCGATGTGCTGCTGGAATTGCTTGCGTGGCAGCAAATACAGATAGACAAGCTGGAGCAAGAAATACTTAAGCTCAAGGGCGAAACCACTAAACCCAAAATAAAACCCAGCAAAATGGACGAAGACTTGGCCGAAGACGGTGATGAGAATAGCGATGATGGCGACAAGTCTGCAAAGAACAAAGGGCCGAAACGCAGTAAAACTGATCATCTTAAGATTGATGCCACGTTCAATATCCACCCTGATACTGTTCCGGAAGGTTCAACCTTTAAGGGTTATCGGAACGTGGTCATTCAAAACATTAAATTTGAGACCTTCAACACCTGCTATCGCTTAGCCCAATACCAAACAGCAGATGGCAGCTATGTGTCAGGGCAATTGCCCGACGGGCTTAACGGCGGCCACTTTGGCAATGATCTGGTCAGTTTCATCCTCTATCAATACCATCATCAACATGTCACCCAACCGTTGCTGTTGAAACAATTGCAGGACTTGGGGGTTGAACTATCCAGCGGTCGGTTAAGTCAGTTTATCACCGACGGCTTGGATCTGTTCCATGATGAAAAGGACCAATTACTACAAGCCGGATTGTCCGTCTCGCAGTATATACATACCGATGACACCGGAGCGCGCCAGGATGGCAAAAACGGCTATTGCACACATATCGGCAATGAGCTGTTTGCCTGGTTTAGTCGCACGGAAAGCAAAAGCCGCATTAACTTCCTCAGCTGTTTAGGCCAAGGCAGTGACCATTTCTATGTGCTGAATGCCGGCGCCTTCGCGTATATGGAACAACAAAAACGGCCGCCTATTCTGTTAGCGCTTCTTGAGCTTGAATTTCAGGGTGAAGTGGTGTGTAGCCTACCGCTAGCGGATCCAGCCGATAAGGGAGTGCGTATCGAAACCGCTCTCGATTGGGAGAAATGGCTGAATCAGCAGGCGATCAAAACCAAGCGGCATCGACGAATTATCACCGAAGGCGCTTTAATGGGGGGGCCTATTAGCTCAAGGTATTCCCGTTACCCTTAGCATTGTCAGCGATGATGCCGGACAGTTTAATGTCTTTGACCATGCGTTGTGTTGGATTCATGCCGAACGCATCATCAATCGTCTCATTCCCTTAAATGCTGAGCAGTAACTTCTCATTTGACGCAGGTAACAATGCGAGTCCTACGAGGTTTTACAAACCTCCTAGGACTTCAACCCCCCGCAACTAATGAGAAATTACATATTTTGTAGATTATTGAGGTATCAAGATGAACAAGTATTTCGTGATGGCTAGCCTTACAATATTGCTGGCGGCGTGCGGCGAAAAAAGCGAACAAGTCCAAGTTCCGGCAGAAGCCCCCAAAGCGGCAGAACTGGCTCAAACTGCCCCAGAAACCGAACCTGTTCGCCCGGTTGACAAGGCGGCACTGGCTGAACAAGCCAAAGCCGCCGTGCAAACCTTGGGCGGCGCGTTGAAAGCCGAACTCGAAGCAGCCATGAAGTCCGGAGGCCCAGTAACGGCAATGAGCATCTGCCAGATCAAAGCCCCGGAACTCGCCAAGGCCATATCCGCCGAACAAGGTATGGCCGTCAAACGTGTCAGCCTGAAAAACCGCAACCCGGTAACGGGCGCCGCTAACGCATGGCAAACTAAAGTTCTAAACGACTTCGAGACCCGCAAGGCTGCCGGTGAAGACCCTGCAACCCTAGCTTACACCGAAGTTGTGGATCACGAATTCCGCTTCATGAAAGCCATCCCGACGGCAGCGGTCTGTCTTGTGTGCCATGGTACCAACCTGAGTCCGGCTGTGACTGCCAAGCTGGCTAAACTCTATCCGCAAGACCAAGCGACTGGCTATAAGGAAGGTGACTTGCGCGGTGCGTTTGTGGTTGTGAAAAATCTGGCGCAATAAAGGGGTAAGCAATGAAAGTCCTTATAATTTTCAATCGCGAGCCTTATGACAACACCGATGTAACCTGGAACGGCCTAAGTTTGGCTGGCAAACTTGTGGAGGCGGCTCAGGAATTTAGAAAAATTGACCCACAGGCCATGCGGGTTTTGCTGGACTATGCGTGTGCGTGGCCGGGCAATATCAGGGAGCTGCACAATGTTGTGGAGTATGCTTTTGCGGTAGGCCGTGGCACGACTTTACGCTTGTCTGAATTACCGCCGGAAATTAGAGAACCGCGTGGGGTTAATCAAATCAGGCAAACCGTGCCATTGTTAGCAGAAGAAGAAACCGCCGCGATTCGTCAGGCCTTAGAGCAAAGCAAAGGTATGGTCACAACGGCTGCGCAGTTGCTGGGTATGAGTAGGGCAACTTTCTGGCGTAAACGTAGGTTGTATGGCGTGTGAAACTTTAATTTCAACACTGAAACAACACCCGCAAAGACGTCTTTATTCCAAAAATCACCCAACTAATTCTACTTTGTCTGACTATACGCAAGCTCGTCATACCCGACGAGCGGGACGGAACGGCGGATAACTTTGCGCTATCCGCCTAGTACAAGGCAAACCGATTATTTAATTTCTGCCGTTGAACGCGCCTAGCAGTTGCAGCAAGCTCAGGAACAGATTGTAGATAGAAACATACAATGAAATAGTTGCCAGGATATAGTTGGTTTCGCCACCGTTGACTATTTGACTGGTCTGAAACAGGATCATACCGGACATCAGCAAAATAAACATGGCCGATACTGCCAGTGATAACGCGGGGATCGCGAAAACGATTGCGCCGATACCCGCCAGGAATGCCACCAGTACGCCAACCATCAGGAAACCACCCATGTAACTAAAGTCTTTGCGCGTGGTTAACGCATAGCCTGAAAGCCCCATGAATATAACACCAGTTCCACCCAGCGCCATCATGATAAGTTCATGGCCATTGCTGAAAACTTTAACATACATCGATAAAATAGGGCCCAGTGTCAAGCCCATAAAACCGGTTAACGCGAAAACAAAAACCAGACCCAAAGCGCTGTTGCTGTATTTTGATGTCAAGAAAAATAAACCGTAAAAACCCACCAGGGTGATGAGCATACCCATGGGAGGCAAATTCAGGTACATTGCCGCGCCTGCGGTCATGGCACTGAAAATTAATGTCATTGATAACAACATGTAAGTATTTTTCAGTACTTTATTGGTTGCCAGAACGCTTGATTCCGGACGTGAAATAGCAGTATTTAATCTCATTTTAGTCAGATTCCTTAATACAATGGTTAACAAAACAAAAAGACAATCTGATTTTACAAGAGTTTCATTCTCTTTGTAAGAAAACTTAAGCAAGGTTTCCAGTTTCCATGCTTTGCGTCAAAATATTGCAACGCTGCTGAATCTATTATTCATGCCTTCCTTATGAAAAATTTAAAATCTAAACTAACACCCATAACCCAGGATACCGAAGCGATTATTCTACTGCATGGTTTGGCCAGAACCAGCCGCAGCATGAATAAAGCCGGCAAATTGCTAGCGGCTTACGGCTATAAAATCATCAATGTCGACTATCCTTCGCGAAAATATAATATTGAGACTTTAGCGCTGGACGCCATAGCACCGGCATTAAAACAATGCGTATCAAAAGACATTATAAAAATTCATTTTTTAACGCATTCCATGGGCGGCATTTTGATTCGCTATTACCTGTCGAACCAGCGTATTGAAAAACTGGGACGAGTGGTGATGCTGGCCCCGCCCAATCAAGGCAGTGAAGCGGTCGATAAACTGGCTGGATGGCTGATCTTTACTCTCATAAACGGTCCAGCGGGACTTCAGATGAATACCGATAAAAACAGCATACCGAACGCCCTGGGTCCGGTAAACTTCCCCACCGGTATTATTGCCGGTGATAAAACCGTAAATCCTTTACTGTCGCAGCTTTTCCCGGAAGCCAATGACGGCAAGGTGTCTATAAGCCGGACACAATTGCAGGGCATGCAAGACTTTATCGTTATGCCCTATTCCCACTCTTTTATCATGCAACGAGTAGCTGTTATAGAACAAGCCCTGCATTTTATTCAGCAGGGTTATTTTGCCAAATAAATCTATAAAATATTATCAATGTATAGTTGCGAAAAATCGTGTATGTCGTATTCGTTCAACGTAATCTGCGAATTCTTCGAAGCATCACTAATCTAACAACCGCTTTTTCACAACTAAAAAACTGCAACGGTAGATCTGCCAAGTATAATCGGCAGTTTATCCATAAAAAAAACAGGTAGATACCATGACCAAAACCTCGCCAGGCTTTTTAGATAAAGAATGCACCATTGCCGGCCCTGGTTACAACCGCTGGCTAGTACCGCCGGCCGCGTTGGCTATTCATTTGTGTATCGGCATGGCATATGGTTTTTCGGTTTTTTGGTTGCCGCTTTCCAAGGCAGTCGGTATCAAGGAGAGCATTGTGTGTGGTCCTGATGTAGGTTTTTTTCAGGAACTGTTTATTACCAGTTGCGATTGGAAAATTTCCACACTGGGCTGGATGTACACCTTGTTTTTTGTGTTTCTGGGATCATCGGCTGCGCTGTGGGGTGGTTGGGTGGAACATGTCGGACCACGCAAAGCCGCTGTAATCAGTGCCTTGTGCTGGTGTGGCGGTATGTTGCTTTCGGCGTTAGGCATTTATTTGCACCAGTTCTGGATAATGCTGCTGGGTTCCGGCGTGATTGGCGGTATCGGTTTGGGACTCGGTTATATTTCTCCGGTATCTACGCTGATTAAATGGTTTCCGGACCGTCGCGGTATGGCGACCGGCATGGCGATCATGGGTTTTGGCGGCGGCGCAATGATCGGTTCACCGTTGGCGACGGAATTGATGAAGCGCTTTGCAACACCAACCGATGTAGGCGTAATGCAAACCTTTATTGCCATGGCGGGTATTTACTTCGTCTTTATGATGTCTGGCGCATTGACTTATCGCATCCCCGCTACAGGCTGGAAACCTCTGGGCTGGACGCCTCCCGTGGCTAAAAACAGCAATGGCATGATTACGCAGCACCATGTGCATGTAAAAAACGTCTTCAAGATTAAACAGTTTTGGTTGCTGTGGGCTGTGTTGTGCATGAACGTAAGTGCCGGTATCGGTGTGATTGGTATGTCTTCGCCGATGCTGCAAGAGGTTTTTGGCGGCCAGTTGATTGGCGTTGCCAAAACCTACAGTGAACTTGATAAAACCCAGCTTGCCGCCATTGCTGCCATTGCCGCCGGTTTCACTGCGCTGTTGAGTTTGTTCAACATTGGTGGCCGATTTTTTTGGGCGAGTTTGTCGGACTTGTTCGGTCGTAAAATGACCTTTATCGTTTTTTTCGTGCTGGGAGGTTTGCTGTACATCGGTATTCCCGGTAGCGCCAATGCGGGAAATAAGCTGCTTTTTGTTGCTGCGATTTGCGTGATTTTAAGCATGTATGGCGGTGGTTTTTCGACTGTGCCCGCCTATCTGGCGGATTTATTCGGCACGCAAATGGTTGGGGCTATTCATGGTCGCTTGCTGACCGCCTGGGCAACGGCAGGGATTTTGGGACCTGTCATAGTCAACTATATGCGTGATTACCAATTGAGTTTGGGCTTGCCGCGTGCGCAGGTTTACAATCAAACCATGATAATTCTGGCCGGGTTATTGATGATTGGCTTGATGTGCAATTTGTTGATCCGTCCTGTAGCCGATAAGTGGTTTATGACTGCCGATGAACTGGCGGAAGAAAAGCGTCATGCCCGTGAAAAAATAGCCGAGATGGGCGATAAAGGGCAAAACAGCGACGCTGGCAAACCCACTCATCCGGCAATGGTCTGGCTGGCCTGGACAATGGTCGCTATTGCGCTGGGATGGGGAATTTATAACACTTTGATTAATGCGGCCAAGTTTTTTGCCTGATTGTTTTTATTTCACCATGGTATATCGATCGCATTCATTTTTGCTCCGTTTTTAGGAATGCGAATGAACGCTCTATGCCACTGTTCTGTTGATATAGCGAAGAAAGCGGATAACAAGTCAAAGTGTTCAAGTTATAAAATTACCCTCCCCTCATACCATCAATCAATAATCGCAGTGTCAAGATGTTTACTGGAGCTTAATCCTTTTAACTTCGATTTATCCTTAATGCCCGCAAATCGAGTGCCCGCCAGATCCGCTCCGGCAAAATTGGTCTCTTCAAGCGTAGTACCGGATAAATCCGCGCCAGATAAGTTGGCTCCCGAAAAATCAGCTCCTGAAAGATCAACGCCAAACAACACAGTATTTTGCAAATTAGCTCCGGAAAAGTTGGCATAGCGCATCAAGGCGCGGTCGAAATTGGCATAGGAAAGATTGGCTCCCGATAAATTGGCATTATTCAAACTCGCTCGCATCAAACCCATGGACTGATTTTTCATATCAGCTCCCCAATTGGCATGAGAAAGATTGGCATGAGAAAGATTGGCGCGATCCATTACGCCAATAAATCGACTGCTACTCATGTTTGCGTTAGTCAAATTTGCGCTACCTACATGCACACCAAAAATACTGGTATTGGACAGATTGGCATTAGAAAAATTGACTTTGGACAGCACTGATAAATCCAGATTCAGTCCGGACAAATCGCTGTTGCTTAAATTGGATCGGCGTAAATCCGACCCCCACAAATCAGCCATTTTAAAATCCAGGCCGGATAAATCCAGGTCGGTCAAATCCTTTCTGCGCAAGTCTGCGGGATGCGCCTTGTCTGCTTTGGCAAGACGTTTTTCTACTTCCAATCGATCAAGATCTGCCGCCGATGCCGGCACGCAAAATAACGCTGCCAACATCCCCAGACAGTAAAAATGAATTTTCATGTGCATACCTTCAAGTAGATTAATAAAATCGGTCAGGAACAATCCGAACTTTAACGTCAGTTCTTTGGTATTGCAACTAAACCTTACCAGGACAATGAACCTGCTTCAACCAAGATTTTTCGGATGAATTATCCTGCTGAGTCAATTATATAGGATGGTCTCTCTGGTTTAAGATAAAATAAATTTTTTACCCAATAAAGCTAACATTCAAAATTCAAATATTTACGTTGACTGGTTAGTTACGGGAGCTAAGTACGCAATATGTACCCTTCTTGGTTATTATATTTTTTCTATCACGACACCTTTCAGAACATAGATGAATACACTTCTACAAACACCGATTAAAATTGGACCCTATCATTTACCTAATCGCATAGTGATGGCTCCCTTGACCCGGATGCGCGCGCCTGACAACGTACCCACTGATTTGATGGCAACTTATTATGCACAACGGGCCAGCGCAGGATTAATTATTTCCGAAGCTACGCAAATATCGCCGCAAGGTGTTGGCTATCCGGCAACACCGGGTATTCATAACGAATTGCAAGTGGCCGGTTGGAAGAAAATAACCGAGGCCGTCCATGCAAAAAGGGGGCATATTTTCCTGCAACTATGGCACGTAGGACGCATTTCTCATCCCGATTTTCATAACGGCCAGTTACCCGTTGCTCCTTCTGCAATCACACCGAAAGGTGACGCAGTTACACCACATGGGATGAAACCCTTTGTTACCCCCCGCGCTTTAGAAACGGATGAAATTCAGGGTATCGTGGAAAACTATCGGCAGGCAGCAAAAAATGCCCTGGATGCGGGTTTTGACGGCATTGAAATACACAGCGCGAATGGCTATTTGCTTGATCAGTTTCTGCGCGACGGCACCAATAAACGCACCGACCGTTATGGTGGAACGCTGGAAAATCGAGCCAGATTTTTGCTTGAAGTGACTGAAGCTGTAGTAACAGTCTGGGGTGCGGGACGTGTCGGGGTTCGTCTTTCACCCAGTGGCACATTTAACGATATGACTGATTCCGAGCCGGAAACGATTTTTGTTTATCTGCTGGGGCAACTGAATCGCTTTGGACTTGCTTATCTTCATATAGTCGATGCACTGGAAGGTGATATCAGGCATGGCGCTAAAGTCATCAATCTTGATGTCCTGCGCAAAGCTTATAATGGCCCCCTGATAGTGTGTGGTGGTTATGGCCAGGAGCGCGCTGAGGAAGTCATAGCTCAAGGCATGGCTGATGCCGTTGCCTTTGGGCAATTGTATATAGCCAATCCCGATCTTGTCGAACGCTTCAAGCTAAACGCGCCTTTAAACGAACCTGATCCAGTTACATTTTATGGCGGCAATGAAAAAGGTTATACGGATTATCCTGTATTGACAGATTAAAAGCTTGATGACACTTGGGAAGCACACATAAATCCAAGATATTCAATTTTTAAAAAGTAAAACCGACCATCGACAGACTGAGATGATCGGTTTTACTTTGGACCAAGCGAGATATTTCATCACCATCAAATATACGTTAAATATACGTTTTTTCTCACTTTGTGATAAAGACAGGCTTATTGTTCTATATAATGCTCCTGTAACTCTTCTCTACCATCTAAAGAAATTCTAAAATGCCCTTATTACGTTTAACCAATATCTCCATCGCTTATGGAACTCACGCTTTATTAAAAAATGCCGACTTTCAGCTGGATGCCGGCGAAAGAGTTGGTTTGTTAGGCCGTAATGGCGAAGGTAAATCAACCTTAATGAAAATTATTGCCGGAAATGTGCATGCTGATCACGGCGATATTTGGCGACAACCTGAATTAAGGCTTGCATGGCTGGAGCAATCACCCGATTTGCCGGAAGAAGCGACTATTTATGATGCGGTTGCGGGTGGTTTGGGTGAGTTGGGGGAATGGATTACCCGTTATCATGCCCTGTCTTTATCCATGGATTATGATGATGACAAGGCGTTAAACGAGCTGGGCGATTTGCAGCATAAGCTTGAAGCGCATAATGGCTGGCACTTTCAACAACGGGTTGAAACAACATTAACCAAGCTTGATTTGCCGGGCGAATTAAAAATCAGTGGTTTGTCCGGTGGCTGGAAACGGCGTGTAGCCCTGGCGAGAGCCTTGGTAATAGAACCGGAAGTACTGCTTCTGGATGAACCAACCAACCATCTGGATTTTGAAAGCATTACCTGGCTGGAAGAGCAGCTGCTGAACTTTCAGGGTGCGGTGTTATTTGTCACCCATGACCGGTCATTTTTGCAAAAACTAGCGACCCGGATTGTTGATTTGGATCGCGGCAATCTGGTGTCATGGGCAGGCAACTATGATGATTATTTGATCCGTAAAGCCGCAGCCCTTGAAGACGAAGCCAACCAAAATGCTGAATTTGACAAGAAACTGGCGGATGAAGAAGTCTGGATCAGACAGGGCATCAAAGCCAGACGCACGCGTAATGAAGGACGCGTTAGAGCCCTGGAAAAACTGCGTAATGAACGGGCTCAACGACGTACCCAGCAAGGAACAGCCAGGTTGGCTTTGGAAAAAGGCGATACGTCGGGTAAAAAAGTTATCGAAGTTAACGATGTTTGTTTTAGCTATGGCGACAGGCAAATTATCAAGCATTTTTCAACACTGATTCAACGCGGTGACAAAATTGGCTTGATTGGCGCCAACGGTGCGGGTAAATCAACCTTATTAAAACTATTGCTTAAACAGTTGGAACCAGACAGCGGCGCAATAGAGCAAGGCACGAAGCTGGAAATTGCCTACTTCGATCAGTTACGCGATCAGCTTGATCCTGATATGACAGTTGCCGATACCGTTGCTGACGGTAATGATTTTGTCGAAATAGCGGGCAACAAACGCCATGTCATGTCGTATCTGGGTGATTTTTTATTCGCGCCTGCCAGAGCGCGTTCGCCGGTAAAAAGCTTATCGGGCGGCGAAAAAAATCGCCTGTTGCTGGCGCGATTATTTACCAAACCGGCAAATCTTATCGTAATGGACGAGCCCACTAATGATCTTGATTTGGAAACCCTGGAATTGCTGGAAGAAAAACTGGTGAATTACGATGGTACTTTATTACTGGTAAGCCATGACCGGGCTTTTCTGGATAACGTAGTGACCAGTGTATTTGTTCTTGACGGCTCAGGCGATGTCGATGAGTTTGTGGGTGGTTACACGGATTGGATGAGCCATGTTAAACAGACTAAGCAGGACAAACCCGCTGTCGTGGTAAAAAAGACAGCGGAAGCGGTAAGCCAAGAAAAACCAGCCGCCGAAAAAGAAAAAGTTAAGTTTTAAAGACCAGCAAGAGCTGAATAAATTACCGGAAATGATTGATGAGTTGGAAGCCAAGCAAGCGGCATTAACCCAGCAAATCAGTTCATCCGCTTTTTATAAAAAAGATCCATTGGCCATTGCCAAGACCTTGGATGAATTGAAAGCAATAGAAGCAAAGCTGGAGCAGGTTTACGCACGATGGAATGAGCTGGAAGCACTAACGGAAGAAAGCGCAGGCTAAAAGTCATTGCAACAAACACCAATCTATATTATCCTTGCTGGCTCTCATGCGTTGTGTGGGAAGACAAGTAGGAGAGATGGCCGAGTGGTCGAAGGCGCACGCCTGGAAAGTGTGTATACGGCAACGTATCGAGGGTTCGAACCCCTCTCTCTCCGCCAATAATTATTCGGGGTGTTAGCTCAGTTGGTAGAGCAGTGGACTCTTAATCCATAGGTCTAGGGTTCGAATCCCTAACACCCCACCAATAAAATCAAGGCCTTACGAGAAATAGAAGGCCTTTTTTATTGCCTTGTTTTTTGTTTGTCGCAATTTTGTCGCAATTGCAAAAAAACACCCGCAACAATTGCCGATTATCAGGCATAAAAAAGCCGGTGTTACCAAGCCAGACAACACAGAATCATTCACTCAGTGCCGGTATTCAGTCAAAAACCTCCGGCAAAGCCGGAGGCTTGGAAATGTGAACCGCTCAAAGCGGGTTAATTTATGTACCACCTAAAGGTGGTGGTGTCTTAAAATAAATCGAGTTGATCTATTCGCTTGTCCTCTTCTTCTTGATGCTTGATGTAATTTCTTACCGTTTCCTCGTCCCTACCTACTGTTGAAACATAATACCCTCTTGCCCAGAATCTCTGACTAGTGAAGTTTTTTCTTCGTCCTGTATAGGTTCGTGCTATCGATATCGCACTTTTGCCTTTAATAAATCCAACAACCTGTGACACTGAATATTTGGGGGGAATCGAGATCAGAATGTGGACATGATCGGGCATCAAATGCCCTTCCAATATCTTACATTCCTTTTGCGATGCCAAATCTTTTAGCATCTCCCCCAAATATTTCCTTAAGCCTTTATAAAGGCTTTTCTTTCTATATTTTGGAATCCAGACTATGTGGTACTTACATTCCCATTTGTATGCTTTAAACTTTCTGGTGTATTCATCGTTTGTTTCCTTATCTATTGAACTTTAGGCGGTTCACAGATAGGGAGACTCTCGATGATTTCAGTAATTGTCAAACTTTGTTAGTCCCCCAGCAGAGCTGGGGGTTTACTTATGATTAATTAGCCCGGCATTAGGCAAGCCTTACCCTTGATCAACCTGCCAGCCTTAAGCACGGGCACCAAGAGCCGCCATGATCCAGACAACACAGAATCATTCACCCGGTGCCGGTATTCAATCGGGTAAGCTTTACCAATGATCAACCAGGCTTAAGGGTTTTGTCGGTAGGGGGTAACACCCGATTTCATAAGCCAATGCTTCACCCAATACAGAATCATTCACTCAGTGCCGGTATTCAATCAGTCAGGCATTAGCCAAGCCTTAACCTTGATCACCCTGCCAGCCTTAAGCACGGGTACCAAGAGCCGCCATGCTTCAGACAACACAGAACCATTCACTAAGACTTAGGAAGCCACGTCCCGTGGGCGTGGAACACTAAGGCTGTGCCTATGAATTTTTAAGATGTTACAACCTTATCTTGAGTTGAGCCACCAATTCAAGAATAAGGAGTAACAAATGAGTCGATTTCAGAAGTTATCACATGTGATATGGCATTGCCAGTATCATCTTGTTTGGGTTCCAAAATATCGTTATAAAGTATTGAAGGGTAAGATAGGTGAAGAAGTAAGGAAAGCGATTATTGTCCAATCGGAACGATTGGGTTGCGAAATTGTAGAGCTGAATGTGCAGGTGGATCATGTCCATTTGTTGATAAAAGTTCCTCCCAAAGTATCCATATCCTCGTTGATGGGTGTAATGAAAGGGAAATCAGCCATAAGAGTGTTCAGCAAGTTTCCTGAGCTGAAGCAGCGTCCTTATTGGGGTAATCATTTTTGGGCTGAAGGTTATTGTGTCGATACCGCAGGTTTAGATTCAAAAACGGAGAATGTCAAAGTACTTGTCGCCTATGATGAAAATTAATGAACACTATCGGTCGTACAATTTGCCGGCTGAGTGCTCGGTTTATCGGGATTTAATAAGACCTCTGCTTGCCATTCCCAGTTTCTAATCTCCTTGGTCCATCGTGCTGGATTCGCTTCTTTAGCGGCTCTATAAGTGGCTTTTCTTATCTTTAGAATGGCTTGATCTTGGCCATTATGGCGTTGTTCCGGGGTTACAAAATGGATACTGCTGTGCCGATGCTCAAGGTTGTACCAAGCCACAAAGTCCGTCACCCACTTTCTGGCTTCTGCTAGCGTAGAGAACGGTTGCAACGGATATTCAGGGCGATATTTCAAGGTTTTGAACAAGGCTTCTGAATAGGGATTGTCATTGCTGACCGACGGGCGACTCAAGGAGGGCATGACGCCCAGCTGCTGGAGTGTTGCCAGCATAGTTGCGCCTTTCATCGGACTACCATTGTCGGAGTGCAAGATCACTTGTCCTTCGATAATGCCTTCACGTCGACAAATATCGCGGATGACGTCGGCTGCATAGGTACTGTTTTCTTCCACATAGACCTGCCAACCGACTACTTTCCGGCTAAAAATATCCATAAAAAGGTACAGATAGAAGAATTGACCTTTGACGGCGGTCGCCAGATAGGTAATATCCCAACTATACAGTTGATTGGGCGCTGTTGCTGATAAGGCCTTGGGTTTTGAGACCGGCCGGGGTGCTTGACTGGCATGACGATGGACCAGTTGGTTCTCAGCTTTTAGAATACGATAAAAAGTGGATTCCGAGGCAATATATTCCCCTCGTTCAGCCAAGCGCGGTACGATCTGGTGCGGTGTTAACTTTTTAAACTCCTCGCAATTGGCGGTGGCGATGACCTGCGCGCGTTCGGCTGCGGACAGTGTGTTGGCCGGCGTGAAGGAGCGAGTAAGCCGGCCGTCTGCCTGGATTTCTTCGGGTTGTCGCCAGCGCTGGAGTGTGCGCGTACTTAAACCGATAATGCCGCAGGCCTTGTTAAGCGTTGCGCCTTCGCTCACTGCGAGGTCGATCCATTCAATCAGTAGTCTGCGTTCTGCGAGTGGAATCATGACGCCTTTTCCTCCCAGAACGCTTGGAACTTTTTTTGCAGTACCAGTAAAGCGGCCGCTTCCGCCAAGGCTTTCTCCTTGCGTTGTAAGTCTTTTTTCAGTTGCTTGTTTTCATCGCGCAAGCTTTTGTCAGACGACTCCTGCGCTGACTTATGAGTGCTGTTGATAAAATCCTGTCGCCAGGCCTCCAGGTGATGAGAGAATATGCCCTGCGCTCGGCAGAAAGCATTTACAGCCTCATCTTCCAAACCATGGCTGGCCATTAACGCCTGAAAGCGTTCTTCGGGCGTCCAATCGACAGGACGTTTTGTAGTTTTGTTAGTTGACATTGTTTGTGGACGATATTGTCTTAACCAGTGTTTTAACGTGAAGACGTTGATATTTAATTCCTCGGCAATACACTGTATCGTTTTATCGCCTCTTTGTAATAGTTTTTGAATCGCTTGCTCTCTAAACGCTTGGCTATATTTTGATTTCAAGTCTAACCTCTTTGTTAAAATTTAGAGGCGACAAGTATCCTGACACAGGGGGAAAATGATACAAAAGTACGTAAAGTACCAAGAAGACAAGTAGTTTTTTAAATTAACAAACGTATTGGCGCCCAGCTCTCAAGCTTGCCTTCTATGAAGGACAGCTTGGCCCCCTTCAAGGGGGTTAATGCAATTCCATGTCCTTTGGGCATGGATATTGAATGAGTTTATTGCATTAGCTGAGCAAATGAGTATCAAAAAGTATTAATAAGCTGCATAAAAGATCATTTGAAACGGTCAGTAAAACCCTAATATAATATATAACTCATTGAATTATTGTTTAAATAATTCTCAATGAGGGGGCATGAAATTCAACGCATAGAAAATATTATTAATATTCGATTAGTTATGAAAATTGTTAAGGGTAAATTCAAAATCGTATTTACCCTACATGCCACTAATGACAAGACTTAAGGGCGGAACTTGGGACAAACCGTTCTTTTGGTTAAATACCCCAAATCCTGATTTTCTCTTCGCTATGCCGTGTAGAGGGCGTTTTACGTCACCAGATTCATACCAACGCCGATCGTTATTGGACTGCCACCTCCCTTGGTCTAATCCGCCATATACCTGCAGCTTTGATAAACTCCCGTCCGGCTCGACCGATGCAAAGCCAAACACTGGTTGTTTGAGCATTGTGCATTGCTATGCTGTCCGCAATATAGGCTTTAAGAGCCAGTTTGTCGGCCCTTTCTGGGATCGCCGAAAGTTCGATTTCCACTTCCCTTGTCACAGACAGGGTGTGCTCATCGCTCGGAAAAACCTTGGATAGATTCATCTGATGTTCGAACAAATAGTTCCAAGCGCAACGCTGTCGATGCTCACATTCTTTGTCATTGGTGGTCGTCTCATAAAACGGAGCGCAAAGCACGGCAAGCCGTTGACATTGTATGGGGTAGCTTTCTCAAATCCCGATCTTCTCCACTTCATCAAACGTCATTTCGTCACGGCGTCGGGGTCGTAGGAGATGACTTGGGTGAGTTGAATCATGGGTTTTCCTATGCGTGATAAAGGACATTATCAAATATAGGAACGGCATGAAAAAAGGTGGGTAATGCCCCATTGTCTGTATTGCGATGTTCCACACAATAATGTATTCTTGATGCGTATACAAAGGAGTATTGCCATGTCCCATACACAAACCAGAGAAACGGTTTCCGTTTCCATCAACATCCGCGCCAAGGTCAGACAGCGCGACCTAATCGACCAGGCAGCAGATCGTCTAGGACGCAGCCGGTCTGATTTCATGCTTGAAGCCGCTTGTCGTGAAGCAGAAGATGTTTTGCTCGATCAGGCATTCTTTACGGTCGATGAAGGCACTTTTGCTAAATTTCAGGCACTGCTCGATCAACCATTACCACCAACTGACAAACTACGCCGGTTGCTCAAGACGAAAGCGCCTTGGGAAAAATGATCGCGCTCGATCTCACGCCGCCCTCACCTATCACGGCTGACCAAGAGCTGGCACATTTCGACAGCGGCGAATTGTCCCTGAACGAATGGCTCAAGAAGCGCGCATTCAAGAACCATGTGACTGGTGCTTCGCACTGCTTCGTATTGTGTGCCGGTAAGGACGTTATTGGTTACTACAGCCTATCGGCTGGTGCGATCAGCCATGAGGCCACCCCCAAACCGATGCGGCGCAACATGCCCAACCCGTTGCCAGTACTGCTGCTCGGTCGGCTCGCCGTCGATAAGCGCTACCACAATCAGGGAATTGGACAAGCTCTGCTGCGTGATGCAATGATGCGTGCGGTCAACGTTTCCGGCGATGCCGATGTGTTCGCCATACTGGTTCATGCTCTTTCTAACCAAGCCAAACAGTTCTATCTGTCACGCGGCTTCGTGGAATCGCCTTTGCAGCCGATGACCTTAATCATGACGATAGAAACAGTTCGATCAATTTTAGCCGAGCCGGATTGACAGCAAATTATGGGCGGTAATCAATGCATCGGCCCCGTTCTTGACCGGCTTTAGGGTAAACACGCGCGAGTGTGCTGGTTAACGTTTGGCCCACAAAAAAGCCAGGCGATCATGGTAAACAGGGAAGCGAATGTTTTCACCAATCATTCTTGATGGCACGGTATAAAGTACCCGTTTGACTTCCAGGGTACTGCTACGCGTCACTTTCAGGCTGAGTTCGCTATAGTCCCTGAAGCGTTCGCCGGGGGGAGCGCTTGCAATGCCAACTGTTCGCCTTTAAAGGGGCTTGGCAGCGTTTGTTCAAGCGTTCGATGACGGTATCCAGAAACGCTTGATAGTATTTGATGGCGGCAAAGTCACAACTGCCTCTCAGTTTCAGGGCTTGATCCGGGCGGCGCTTGAAGGAATCATGTACATACCCAATCGCACCGTTTTCATGGCTCACCCCTCGATTATTACGTGTTGCCTGCAGGTTGTAATGACTACAGAGTGCCTCATAAGACTGCGTCAGTTTAGTGTGGCTTGATTTTTAAAACACAAACTCAATTAGTGAATTTTCCCACGTTAAAATTGCGTTTCGTTTCTCAATAAGGTAGTCGTAACGGTCATAGTGGGTAGAGCTAACATCATTCAGAGCATGATTTTGAATCCTATCTCTTATTGACTTCTCTATACCTATTTCCCCCATTCTAGTCTTTACAGTTCTGCGTAAATCTCTGGGAATGAATCTATCAATGCAAGTAATCTTCGAAATAGCATGACCTAATAACGTTTCATTAATCAGTTTATCGTCTCTGTAACGAGCAGGAAACAAAAAAGGTGAGTTACGGGTGTAAGGCCATAACCTATCAAATAACTGCTTTGCCATTGGTGTTATAGATACAGAAGCTAATCAAGCGACATAAAAAACTATTATGCCGGGCAATTGTCCGCTTCCCATACAAAGCAACCAGCGGTCGCGGAGTGCATTATGACCCCAGAATGGTTGGAAGACGGAAGAAAAGTACCCGATGATGTCATGTACTCTATACGGAGAATGGCGGTGTACGCCGTCCGCGTGCTGGGCCAGAGCCCGGAAAAGGTGGCCGAAGCCTATCATTTTGACCGTTCGTGCATTTACCGCTGGCTGAAACAATACGACGAGGGCGGGTTTGAGGCGCTGGAAAGCCACATGCCGGGCGGCTCCGACCCCATCATCACCAAAGCGACCGACGACTGGATGAAACAGGTGGTGCTGGACAGCACCCCGGCCGACTTCGGCTACGACACGCACTTATGGACATGCCCGATTTTGGCCACCCTATTGCGGGACAAGTTCGGGGTGACGGTGAGCGACACGGCGGTGAGGCAGCACCTGAAGGCGATGGGGCTGACCTGCCAGAAACCCGAATATCAGGACGTGGCAAGAGACGAAGGGGAAATTGCGCGATTCCTTGACGACAAGTTCCCAAGGATACAAAGGCTTGACGAAAAGAGGGGGGCCGACATCGCGTTTGAGGACGAGGCAGGCCTGGGGGTCATGACTCGCCACGGGCGGACAGGGGGGTGAGCGGGGAAACCCCTGTCATCAAGGCCGGCATGCTGAGGGGCGGGTACAACGTGCTGTCCGCGGTCACCGCCGAAGGGGCAATGGACTATTCAATCCAGGACGGCACGGTCAACGGGGAGCGGTATATCGGGTTTCTGGGCGGATTGATTGCGGGCAGGAAACGCCCCCTGATCGTGCCGGCCGACCACGCCACCTTCCACCATTCCAAGCCGGTGCGTGATTATGTGCGGGCGCACCGGAGCCAATTGCGGGTGTTCTTCTTGCCGAAGTGAGCACCCGAATACAACCCGGACGAACAGGTTTGGAACGAGGTCAAGAACAACCGCATCGGAAAGCAGCCGGTGAAAAACAAGGAGGATTTGAAGCCCCGCCTCACTTCCGCATTGGATTCGTTGAAACAAAACACCCGGCGTATTATTTCTTTTTTCCATCTGCCGGACACCCAGTATGCGGCGGGTGTCGCTTAATCAGCTTCGGACTCTATAGCGTTTTCAGAGGCAGAGAGGCTATTCTAACCCTATCAGGTTAGTCATATGCCGATTATTTAGGAAAGACATCTAATAATCTGGGCATATCAAAAAGCACGCTTAGTCGTTGGGTTCGCGCTGAACGAGTCCCTACCAAAGGATCAACAGGAAAATCTGCAAGCATAAATTTGGATAGTCATGCCGAATTGCAGAAATTACGTAAGGAAAACGAACAGTTGCGCACGCATGGAGCGAGAAATATTAAAAAAGGCGGCGGTCTTCTTTGCGAAAGAAGTCGAATAAAATATGGCTTTATTCGAGAGCAACAGAAGACTTATCCTGTCGCGGTATTATGCCGTGTCATGCAAGTGAGTACCAGTGCTTATTACGCCGGGTCTAAACAACCTGAAATGTCAGAAAAAACCAACGAAAATGAAAAGCTTGAAACTAAAATTCGTCAAATTTTGGATGACTTTAAACAGACTTATGGTTCTCGTCGTTTGGTAGGCGAATTACATAAAGCGGGCTTCAAAGTCGGACGTTATAAAGTACCTGCATTAATGAAGAAATTGGGATTGAAACCACGCTACCCTAAACGATTTAAAGTAACTACAGATAGTAATCATAACGAAGCGATTTCTCCTAATATCCTTGACCGCAACTTTGATGTTATAGCCCCTAATAAAGTCTGGACGACCGATATTACCTACGTCTGGACACTGGAAGGCTGGCTCTATGTAGCCATTGTGCTGGATTTATTTTCGCGGCAAATCGTCGGCTGGGCTATTGATGATCCTATGCAAACCTCACTTTGCATACGCGCCTTGCAAATGGCTTTTTGGAGAAGAAAACCTGAGCGTGGATTGCTCCATCATGCCGATCGGGGTAGTCAATATGCCCGTTATGATTACCGTAAACACTTGGCTATCATGGGGATGGAGCAAAGCATGAGTCGTAAAGGTAATTGCTGGGATAATGCGCCGACAGAACGTTTTTCCGCAGCCTAAAGCATGAACAACTCAATTACGAGAAATTCAGAACCAAAGAGGCGGCAAAACTCCAGTCTTATTGATTATTTGGCTTTTTATAACGGTAAACGCACGCACTCAAAATTAGGTTATCAAACACCGTTGGATTTTGAGTGGGAATTTTATAGGAAAGCGGCTTAAGATTGTGTCCGGTTTTAGTTGACCATTACAGTCTATCTTGGGTCTTTGCAGGCCGTCGCGATGCTGGCTTCATCCGGTCCAGGCTGTGTCAAAACGTAAAATCACCGATACCGGTGGTAATAATTAACCGATTATGGCTTCAATTACACCAAAAAGTGGTAGTAACCATGAATAGCTCACCTTGTTTCGACAAGTAAATGGAGTAAATTTCACCTCTGAAGATTTTTTTGTGTGTTTTGACACAGACTCGGTCAATGCCCGCCGTCAGCACCATTGGCATCCGCCGGCACCTTTCTGACCAACGGCATCAGTAATAACGCCAGGAAAAAAACCAGACTGAGGGTTTGAAACAGAGCGTTGAGGGTGAGCACCTCGGCTTCCCGCATCAACAGGCTGTAAAGCTGCTTGAGCGCGGCCAGTTCGCTATCCGGCAACAACAATCCGGCCATTCGTTCCTCTAAGCCCGCCAGAAGAGATTGCGCTTGTGGAGAACCCGGCGTCACCGACTCGCGCAACACCGCGTAATGTTCCTTGTTCAACTGAATCATTAGCGTGTTAGAGACGGCAAGACCGATGGCGCCGCCCAGGTTGCGCATCAGATTGTAAAGTCCGCTCGCATTTTTGACTTTCTCCGGCGGCAAAGTACCCAAAGCCAGCGAATTGATGGGCAGAAAGGCAAACATTAACGCGAAGCCGCGTAACGCCTGCGGCCAGAAGAACTCCCAATACCCGGACTCATGGGTCAGATCACCGTTCATCCAGGCGCCAAGCCCATAGAGAAACAACCCTATCGCCAGCATCAGCCGTGAATCCAGGACTTTGGCGAGGGGGCCTGCGACGAAGGCCGACAGCAGCTGAAACAGTCCTGTGACCATCACATATTGACCAATTTGCAGGCTATTAAGGCCTTTGACGCTGACCAGATACACCGGCATCAGATAAAGGGTGGTATACAGACCAATGCCGAGGATGAAACTGAACAGGCAGCCCACGGCAAAGTTGAGATTACGAAAAGCCCGTAAATCGACGACCGGGTATTCGATGGTTAGTTCACGATAGAACATCGCGATGCCGGAAAGGGTTGCAACCACACTGAAAAATACGATCTCGCGGCTATCAAACCATTCCTTCCGCACCCCTTCTTCCAGCACGAATTGCAGGCTACCGAGAAAGGCGATGATGTAGACAATACCGCGAAAATCGATTTTTTCCAGCAATTGCCAGTCCGGCTCATCCACCCGCACGAACAGCCAAGTGCTCAGGCAGACGAAAAAACCCGGCAACAGATTGATTAGAAACAGCGCTTTCCAGGATACCGTTTCGGTAAGATAACCGCCCAGCACCGGTCCCGCCGTGGGCGCGACAGTCACCACCAGACCGACAACGATGAGCATGGACGATTGAAGCCGCTTCGGGAACAGCGTGTATATCACGGAAAACACAGTGGGAATCATGGCGCCGCCAAACAAGCCCTGGAGTGTACGAAACACCACCATGGACGGCAGGTTCCAGGCCAAGGCGACCATCAGACTCATCAGCGTAAAACCGCCGCAAGACAGCACGAACAGGTAGCGGGTCGACAGCGCCCGGCTCAGCCAGCCTGACAGGGGGATAATCACCACTTCGGCGATCAGGTAGGCAGTTTGCACCCAGGCTATTTCGTCTCGGGTCGCCGCCAATCCCGCCTGAATCTGTTGCATGGAACTGGCGACGATCTGGATGTCCAGAATAGCCATGAAAACGCCGAACACCATGCCGAAAAATCCGACCCATTGTTGCGAAGTGAGTGGTTTTTCAGCCGCTACGCCATAACTCTCCGGCGCGTCTTCAACAGCTACAACCTCTGCGGACTCCATCATGTCGCGCTACCTTACCCGGACCTTGACCACTGTGGACAGCCCCGGTCTCAGATGACTTAAATCAGTGCCGGGCCGGAACAGAATCTTCACCGGTACACGGCGCACGATCTTGGTGAAGTTGCCGGTGGCGTTTTCGGACGGTAACAGACTGAATTCTGAACCGGACGCAGGTGAAAAACTGTCCAGCGATCCTTCGAAAAGCTCATCAGGGTAAGCATCAACGTAAATCTCCACCGGTTGTCCCGGCTGTATTCGAGCAATCTGGGTTTCCTTGAAGTTCGCTTCCACGAAAAGACCGTCGTCCGGAATCAGAAAACCGAGTACGCTCCCGGGTTTAGTCAATTGCCCGACCTGCACGCTACGATTGCCAATGATACCTGCCATCGGCGCTGTGATGTGGGTGTTAGCCAAGTCGATACGCGCCAGTTCCAAAGCAGCCTCGGCCGACTTCAAGCGCGCGCGGGTCTCATTGATTTGCGCGTCCAGGGCGGCGAACTGACTTTCTGCTTCCTGCCGCGCGGAACGAACCTTATCCCGCTGGGCATTGGCCTGTTTGTGGGCCGACTCCGCTGTATCGCGAGTTTGCGCCGAAACCGCACCCTCCGCAGCCAGATTACCGAAACGTTTCAAATCCTTCGCCG
This sequence comes from uncultured Gammaproteobacteria bacterium, assembly GCA_963849195.1. Lineage (GTDB taxonomy): Bacteria > Pseudomonadota > Gammaproteobacteria > Methylococcales > Methylomonadaceae > Methylobacter_C. The sequence continues at coordinate 33,819 of CAWKGQ010000013.1, read as the reverse complement.
CGCGTTCCAGATCGGCCTCGGCAGCACTGATGTTGGCCATTTCCTGATGGATCTTGGCGTTTTGCGTCTGCTTGTCGGTTTCCAGAGTCTGGATGTGGGCGGTCTCCGACAACACCTGCGCCTCGGCCTGCGCCACCCGGGCCTGGAAATCGTGATCGTCAATCACGACCAGCAGATCGCCCGGCTTTACCTTCTGGTTATCTGTGAACAGCACCTCCTTGATATAGCCAGTCTCTTTAGGACTGATCAAGCTCATGTGTGCCTTCAGATAGGCGTTGTCGGTTGTCTCGAAAGGATGAATCACCTTGAACCAATACAGAATACCCATTGTGGTCGCAAGCAAGAGAATCAAACCGGCCGATGCTTTTTTTAAAGGTGTGAATGCCATAAATTTTTATTGCCTAACTAAACGGTGTAGTTTAGTCTAATCACTAACCCCGCTTTGATGCAACGAATTTATTCAATCTCGAGATGAACAACTCTAACAACCCGAAACGCCAAGCCATTCTCGACGCGGCAAAACGCGCTTTCATCACTCACGGCTACAGCGGTACAAGCGTCGAAGCGATCGCCGAAGCCGCGCCGGTGTCGAAGCCGACCCTATACAATCATTTCAAAAGCAAGCAGGAATTGTTTTCCGCAGTGATCGCCGGTCAGTGCGAATCATTGTTGAGCACGCTCTCCGGTGTCCAGACCGAACTCAGCGATCCGGTTGCCGGTTTGAAAGCCATCGCCGGCGCTTTCGTCGATCTGGTTTATGCCGACGAAGCCATGCAACTTTACCGGCTGATCATCGCCGAACAGCAGCATTTCCCGGAACTGGGCGCACTGGTCTACCGTTCCGGCCCGGAACCGGTGTTGCAGCAAGTGTCGTCATACCTCGCAGATCTGCATGCACGAGGTATTCTGAGCATTGATGATATCGAAACAGCAAGCCGGTTATTTTTTGGCATGTTGAAAGGCGATGAACATTTCCGTTGCCTGCTGGGTTTGCAATCCGGACTGGGCGAAGCGGCAAAACAACGTCTGATTGATGCGGCGGTTTCTTTATTTCTCAAAGGGCATGGCCATGATGAGTAAAACCTGCCGGATATTACTCTTGGGTAGTTTGGCCGGATGCACTATGGGTCCCGACTACCGCAAAGTCGAGCCTGCGGTTCCGAACCATTGGCAGGCAGGACAAGTACCGGAAGCGGGCTTGAAACCTGCCCTGAGCCCTGCCGAAAGACCGGCCAGCCCGGAGGATTTGAAAAACTGGTGGAAAAGTTTTGGCGATACGCGGCTGGACCGTCTTATGGACCAAGCGTTAGCGGGAAATCTTGATATTAAGATTGCGCTGGTCCGTATCGATCAAGCCCGCGCCGAACGCAGCAGCACGCGCGCGGAATTGTTCCCGACCGTCAACGTGACAGCAGGAGCACAACGCCAAGACAACCCGTTCCCCGGCCTTGCACCCGGTATTCGCTACAACCTGTTCGAGCTGGGTTTCGACGCCCTTTGGGAAATCGATTTGTTTGGCCGTCAGCAACGGCGGCTGGAGGCTGCATCTGCCGATCTGGAAGGGGCGACAGAACAGTATTACCAGTCCCTGGTGATACTCACCGCCGAACTGACGCGCAGTTATGTTGACTATCGCAGTTTTCAGAATCAACTTCGAATAACACGCTCGAACCTGGAGTCGCAGCAGCATACGCTGGAACTGACCGAAAGACTCAACGCCGAAGGCGTGGGAACCCGGCACGATGTGGTTCGAGCGAGGGCTCAAGCTGAGACCACGGAAGCCCAGATTCCGGCGCTGGAAGCAAAACTTATCGCCACATTGCGTCAACTGGAAGTTCTGGTGGGACGCCAACCCGGTACGCTGGATGCCCAACTGAACTCCACCGAAGCAGTGCCGACAGCGCCGGGAATCAAGATTCTAACCACTCCGGCGGAGACGATCCGCCGCCGCCCGGACCTTCGCGTGGCTGAACACCGCCTCGCAGCGGCAACGGCCATGCAAGGGGCGGCAATCGCGGAATTGTTTCCCAAAATATCTTTATCCGCTTTTGTGGGTCTGCGCAACACCGACATGGAATCTCTGTTCAAATCGGCCGCTTTCTCCTACGGCACCGCCGCCAACCTGTTGCAACCGTTACTCAATTTCGGCAGAATCCGCGCCGGCATCGATCTGGCCGATGCGCAGCAAAAGGAAGCCTATCTGGCCTTCGAAAAGGCGGTGCTCGAAGCCCTTCGGGAAACGGAAACTGCTCTAACCCGTTACCTCAAGGAGGAATCACGAAGGCAGATGCTGGCCCGCTCGGTGGTGGACCATCAGGAATCAGTACGTCTGTCGCAACTGCTTTATCAGGAAGGCGTTTCCTCGTTTCTGGATGTGCTGGATGCCCAGCGCGCGCTTTATGTTGTTGAAATCGAACTGGCTCGTTCCGAAGCCGAGACTTCCACGAATCTGATCGCCCTCTACAAATCGCTGGGCGGATCGGGGCCGGTTGATCTAGTCTCCGCAGTGACGTCAAACCGAGAGGACAAGGATCATACTCAATAGAAAAACCCTGCCGTTTCTCCTCATCGGCATCGCCTTGGCTATACCGGCACTATGGGCCATGCACTAGGGCTTGTTCGTAGCCGAGGACACGAGCCTTCTGACCGCCAACGGACGCATCGAGGGCCGGGTCAAGATCCAAAAAGACGAAGGCCATGGAAATAATTTTGCAGGCGTGGCTTCAACCGCAATTATCGCGGCTAAAGCCTGGAGAATGTCTGAATTATTGCAATTCAGCGGGTAGTTCTATTTGACAGGCGCTAATTCAAAAATAATTAATTCTGCAGAGTCATCGCCCATGTTTTCTACAGACATTAAATGCCCGGATTCCCAAAATACATCACCGGCAGCGTATGTGTTGGTTTTGCCTTCTTCGACGACTTTTAATTGGCCTTTGACAACATAACGAGGCCCCGGTCCTTCATGAGTATGCAAGGGTGTTTTAAAGGCGGGCGGAAATGAAACACGTATTACTTTGGCATTAACGCTGTTACTCGGAAGTTCAACCTTGTTTTCTAATAAAACAGATCTGTTTAAAGTTGGTTTTTCCTGCGCTGAAACAATTTTGATATTAATCGAAAGTAACGCAATAAACGTTACCAGAACCAATCCTGCTGATTTGAGGTTTTTTATTTTTAACATCTGCGGGTCTCCCGGTTTTATGTTGAAAAGAATAAATTCAGTTATGAGATAAGCTGAAATGGGTTTTGTTCAAGTATGTTACTAGTTTCAAAATAATTGCCGCAAATACTCGTCCCCATAATATTTCCTAAAAAGGTTCTTTAAAGGGTCTCAAATCCAACTCATGAGTCCATGCACTGGGGTGTTGTTTATGAATAGCCCAGTAGGTTTCGGCAATGGCATCAAGCTGCAATAAACCATCCTTGCCTTTGGCTTTAACATAGTCCGGAAATTGATTTCTTGCCCGTTCGCCATCAATCACACCGTCAATAATGGCATGTACTACATGAATCCCTTGCGGTGAAAACTCTCTCGCCATGCCTTGCGCTAACGCTCTTAACCCCGCCTTCGCAGAAGCGAATGCAGTAAACGGAGGTTTTGCTCTTAATGATGCTGTCGCACCGCTAAAAAACAGCGTTCCCTTGTGTTGGTACTTCATGGCATTAACCGCTTCCTTGCCGAAGTAAAAAGCGCCCAGACAATTTTGTTGCCAAAGTTTGGTAAAGGTTTCCGTATCCGTTTCCAGCAAAGGTGATGGAATATTACTGTCTACATTGTAAGCAGCAATATCGATACTGTAACCATCAATTTGTATCTTGTTGAACAAATTGGCGACTTCAAGCTCAGTAGTTGCATCGGCAACTACAGGTGTGGCTGAAGCGCCTTTTTGCCTGATTTTTTCCGCAATAAATTGAAGTTTGTCTTCACTTCGACCGGCGATAAAAACATGTAAACCTTTTCCTGCAAAATAGCTGGCGAGTGAAGCGCCCAAGCCTTGCTCTGGGCCAACTCCGATAATAACGGCTGAACATTTTTTCTCCATACTTAATTTTCCGGATTTAACTTCGTTTAAATGAGGTTAGAGCCATGCTCGATCATAATTTTCACCACTAAATACACAAAGGATGAAATATTAAACTTCGTGGTAAATAATTAAGAAATTTTATTATTTTCTGCCGAATATCAATGAGAAATTATTAGCGGGCATATTGATTTGCTCTTTTAATTCCAAACCATGTCTTTCAGCTGCTTTTTTCAGATCAGCCACATCTTTTAAACCCCATTCGGAAACACCGGCAGAACTTAACGTCTCGTGAAATTCTTTATTGGAATCTGTGGTAAAGGTGCCTTCAACCTGGAATGGCCCATAAATGAGCAAAATACCACCTTGTTTAAGCAACAACGATGCGCATTCCATCATGCGGTCTGCGATCGAAATGGGCGCCACTTGAAAGATATTGATACAGAATATGGCGGCAAAAGATTTTTCATTACCCGGATTAAACCAGGTTTCAGGATCGATCAGGTCCAGATGCACTGGATCGGCAATATTATCATTGCCATGATCACTGGAAAGTTTCTTGATATTATCAAAAACTTCACTGTCTTTATCTGAAGGATGAAAATGTAAGTGCTCGAAATGCGGTGCAAAGAAGTTGATATGCATACCGCTACCGCTGGCAAATTCCAGAACATTGCCGGGATCTTTAGGTAATTTTTGTTTCAAAACTCCTAACAGCGGCTCCCGGTTACGTGATCCGGCCCAAGCAACGTACTCGCTTAAAGGATGCGGGTCCAAAGGTGGTTTTTCTTGGTTCATTGTTAATTCCTCATTACTATTAGATGCAATTAGACAAATGCAAATGACGTGCCACTAAATATAAATAACATTTTTCATAAATTACAATGAGTTGATTTTTAGTCATTGCCAGATTAGTGAAGCTATGCTTCAATTAGTGAAAATTTATTTCACAGTCAGCTCATGAACACTACCCCTCTCTCTGATGTAACACCTATTTTTTTTCTGCAAACCTTCATTCTTGAGCTGATGCACGCCAGCGAACAACAGGGGCAAAATCACTGCGAACAATTGATTGAACATATAGCCAAAACTGCCGGATGCTTTTTTGAAGAAACTTATCGAGAAGATACTCATAAAAGTGAAAAGCTCGACATTGAAAGCTATATCGAGCTCATACTCGGCCTTAAAAATAATATCGGTGGTAAATTTTCATTGGCCTCGAGCAATCAGGACGGCATTACAGTGACCAACTCCTGCTGCCCTTTCGGCGATCGGGTTACCAATTTTCCGGAACTATGCAGAATGACCTCCAGTGTATTTGGAGGTATCGCGGCCAGAAACTTCGGTTATGCCAAAGTTGAAATCAAAAAAAGCATAGCCCGCCATGATGGCACCTGTGAAGTCTGTATTTACACCCATCCGAATGCAGCAAATGGACATGCCGGCATGGAATACACCGATACAACGCCAGTCAAGGAAATTGAGGATATCAATGAATTACACTCCCGCATTGAAGCCAGCATGCAACAGCTTTGGCACAAACAAAGCAGGCCGGTCTCAAAAAAACATCAGCCACCGGCGATCATTGCCAAATCACCGATGATGCAGAAAATATTGCAATCCATTGAAGTGATTGCGCCTACCTTGGCAACGGTGTTAATTCAGGGTCAAACGGGGGTCGGTAAGGAGTTGATTGCACGCGCCATACATGCAATGAGCGATCGCTCCCAGAAGCCATTCATTCCCATTAACTGCGGAGCAATTCCGGAAAGCCTGATCGAGAGTGCCTTGTTCGGACATGAAAAAGGTGCTTTTACCGGTGCCATAGAAGTACATCAAGGCTATTTTGAAAGAGCCGAAAGCGGTACACTGTTTCTGGATGAAGTCGATTCGTTGTCGCCTGCTGCACAAACCCGCTTGCTTCGGGTGATTCAGGAAGGCGAACTGGAAAGAGTTGGTGGCAAACAAACTTTACCGGTTGATCTAAGAATAATCTCGGCGACGAATCAAAATCTGGAAGATTTAGTTAAGCAAGGTCTGTTTCGCCATGACTTATATTACCGCATCAACGTTGTCCGTTTAAGCATTCCCCCCTTGGCCGAACGGCCGGAAGATTTACCTTATCTTGTGCAATTGATTATTCAGCGTTTAAGCAAGAAATATAACAAAGCCGTTGAAGCAGTCAGCAGTGAAGTCATGCGGAAAATTCGCGCCTATCCCTGGCCAGGCAATGTCCGCGAGCTGGAAAACGTCCTTGAACGCAGTCTTTTGTTTGCCAACGGCAAAGAAATGAACGAGCTGGATTTAGAGCTTCCGGCCAAGACAAAAAGCGTTGATGAATGGAAAAGCGTAAAAGAACAAACCCTTGCCAAGGTTGAACAGTCATTTCTTGAAACGGCTTTGAAACAGCATCAGGGCGATATAAAAAAAGTGGCTGAAAACATGGGCATTACATCACGTGCTGTTTATTCCAAGCTTAAAAAATATGAAATAAATTTGGCAGATTACCGAGGCCTTGATTAATACTATAAAATTGATCCAGCCTCTTTTACCATTCCCGGCATTACATTGCCGAAAGCCGCAACCGGGTGAGTTTTGCATAGGCATCACCGCCACTAATATCCGGAATGATCCGTAATTCAAGTGCTTTTAGTTGTTTGAGATCAACTGTGAAATTCTCGAGTTCCCGGGTAGTAAGCGGCGGACTGAAATGATATTGCTGGCGCAAAATTTCTCTAAAAAAGTCTTCATTGTCTATGCGCCAAAGTAAAACAAATTCTTGTGTGCGGGACTGTTTCAGTTCATCAAACAATAGGAAGATATGTTTGATGCTCTGGGGTTGATCAAAAATAAGGCGTATTGTTTGCTCGCCGGAACAAGCTGCCTGCCAACCTGATTCAGAACCTTCTACCAAGGCTGATTCAATAGGGTGTTCCTGACTTTCGGAGCTTATTTCTACCTGTGCCAGATGCTCCAATTCCAAATAATCCAGATCGGAAGGCTGGATGTTTTCTGTAGGTTGGTTGATCAGTGTTTTGCGCATTATTGTGCCTTGTAAGTCGGATTTACATTTGTTTTTTCTAGTTCCCTCGCGGGAGCGTTCTTCATTATACACAAGTCTATAAAATGCAAGTCATTCCGGCAGGGATTCACGTCAGGCTATCCTGCCTGCCGCCCTTCAGGTTAATGCAAATCTGTTCCAGACAGATTTGTGCCGGAATCCAGACTCCTTGGATGGTTTAGGCGCACCATCCATGCCACTGGATACCCGCTTCCCGGCGGGTATGACGAATTACCAGCGCACTTGTATATGACAATGAGCGCTGAGAAATGTAGATCGATGCAAACCTTGCACCTTGTAGCTTGAACCTTGACCCTAATCAATATCCTTGATCAAAGCCATCATATCCTCAACCGACATCTTACCACTCACTTCGCCACCTTCCAGCAAGCTATTCGCTAAATCGCGTTTATGTTTATGCAGATCAACAATTTTGTCTTCTATGGTGTCTTTTGCGACCAGGCGATATATAGTAACCGGGCGTTTTTGTCCCATACGGTGTGCGCGATCAGAGGCCTGATCTTCCACCGCCGGATTCCACCACGGGTCCATATGAATCACATAATCTGCGGCGGTTAAATTCAAGCCAGTGCCACCCGCTTTCAGGCTGATTAAAAACAAATCGCCCTCCCCCGCCTGAAACAAATTAACGGCTCTTTTTCGTTGCGGAACCGGGGTAGAGCCATCCAGGTAATGATAATGGATACCTTTTTTGTCCAACAACTCGCGGATAAGAGTCAAGTGTCCGACAAATTGACTAAACACAAGGGCTTTATGGCGGTTATCCAGTAATTCATCGACCAGTTCTTCAAAGGCTTGCAGTTTTGAGCTGCCAAGCGTGCTTTCTTCCATCACCAGGCGCGGATGACAACAAGCGCGGCGCAATTTCATGATTTCCGCCAATATCTTCAGCTGTTTGTGCCCTGGTTGCTCTGTAGTTTCCATCATGGTTTGCATGGCATTGCGGCGCAAGGCTTCATAGAGTGTGCGCTCTTCAGGACTTAGTTCGACATGTAAAGTAACTTCAGTGCGCGACGGTAATTCGGTCAATACATCATTTTTAAGGCGACGTAAAATAAACGGTCGTAATAATTTTTTTAGCCGTTGCTGGATTTGCTGATCATGTTGATTTTCAATAGCTTGTGCATAGCGTTCATTAAACTTTTGCAAGGAACCCAATAAACCCGGATTAATAAAATTAAATAAATTCCACAATTCGCCCAGATGATTTTCTATGGGTGTGCCGGTAGTAATCAATTTAAAATCCGCTTGCAAGGCCATCGCGGCTTTGGAGCGTTTGGTAAGCGCATTTTTAATCGCCTGCGCTTCATCGGCAACCAGCGTATACCAGTGTTTTTGCGCCAAACGTTCTGCCTCTGTTTGTAATAATCCGTAACTGCAAACAATTACATCAAAGGGGCCTGCGGCATCCAGCATCTCCTGTCTGTCGCCGGAGCCGAATTGATAGGCGTTCAGGGTAGGAGCAAAACGCTGACATTCTTCCAGCCAATTAATACATACTGAGGTAGGCGCCAAAATTAGTGTAGGTCCCTGTGGCGCACGCGATAGAATCAACGTCAAAGCCTGCACCGTTTTACCCAAACCCATATCATCCGCCAGACACGCACCCGCACCCCAATGCGCCAGGCGCATCATCCATTGAAAACCCTCACGCTGATAGTCACGTAATTCACCCTGTAAGGTTGACGGCAGCTTAGGATATAAATCACCCACTTCACTGAGTCTTAGCAATTGATCTTTCCAGGGGATACTGGCGGTAATAGCCATGCCTGTGGTAATTTCATCCAGCGCCTGCGCGGCTAACGGGTGAAAGCGTACTTTGTCCTTCTGCACATCGCCTAAACCGGCCAAATCATCCAGGCGTAGGCGTAATTCACGGGTTAACGCAATAATCTGCCCATCTTCAAGTTTAAGAAAGCGGCTTGATGAGGTATTCAGCAGGCTCATTAAACGCTGCATATCCAAAACCCGCTGATCATCGATCTGCACACTGCCTTCAACACTAAACCAGTCTTTTTCCTTACGCACAGAGAACTGCGCTTGTGATAAACCGGCCTCACGGCTGAGTTGAATTTTTTTGCCTTTTGGCCACTCAAGCACTGCAAAATCGCCCAAGGCTTGCAAATGCAATAACGCTTCCAGTGCAGATTCAGCATCATCCAACAGCCATTTAGGCTCTTTTACCGCGTATAACTCAGGGCATTGGCCCAAGGCTTGCTTTAAATAACGGTTTTCCAGCTCAAAATCGCGGGTGGTTTGTAATTGCTTGCCATCAATTTCCGCCAATACCGTAGTCCCGCCGGCACCCGGTTTATAAAGTGGCCCACCGTCGCTAAACGGTTGTACAAACATTTCTATTTGTATGCCCTGCCCGACCGGTTGCAAATGAATGTGTAAACGGCTATCCGCAGCAACACTTTCCGCATGACTGGACATTCCTCCAATATCGGACTGTACCGTCAACATCGAGGCAATCGAGGCGATAGAATCTATCACTTGTTGGCGTGCCGTGGCAGGTACGGTTAATCCATTCTTACCCAAAATTTCGGCTACCTGGCGATGCGAATCATTAATGACATAAACTATCAAGCCATTACTTGCCGTTTTTTGGGCAATAATTTTTTGTGTGGTAATTGGCGGTATTAATGAAATATGTAAATTTTCTTGCTGTTCTTTAACCAGCAATTGCGGTTCTGCCAAGTGGATGTCAACGGGGATATTTAACGATTCCTCATTAGCCCAATATATATGGGGATGTCCTACCGCCGCTATAATGGCATTACTCGACAGCGCATAAAACTCCTTACTGGAATAGCCGTAATAACTCGATTCTTTTTCCATCTCAATGTGCGCACAAATGCGACGGTCTTGCTCGGACAGATAATCAAATTCGGCCATATCATGATAGAGCCTTTTTAAAGCGATAGGGCGGCCTTTGGTCCAACGGCCACTTTTACCCAAGCCCTGCTCTTTCGGCGCTAAAACCACGCTATTATTATCCAGACTTAATAACCAAATCAGGCGTAATTCTTTTTGGACGGCTGCCGCAGGTTCAGCTGTCAATTGTGTTAATGCGTCCAATGCTCGTTGCCATGCTGAAACTTGCGGCAGTAAATCGATAATTTCATTAAACGGCGATTGTGAATACTGTTGCGCTATCTGCCGGCAGGGCTCATTTTTATAATCCAGGCGTTGCAATAATGATGAGCTTACGGCAGCGTACCAACCATAACCCAATAGCTGTGCCTGTTGACAATACCCGGCTAATTCCGACGAAAATACGCTATTTTTTGCATTGTCAGTCATCGGATCAATTTCACCTATCCAATACAACAGCAGGGCATGAAACAAGCGTTCGTATGCCAGTTTGTTGGTCTTGAATAAATACACACTCTGTTCGGCTGTGGCTTTGCCCTGATAAATATCAACAGCTTCCAGCAGAATTAAATTCAGCAAATAAAACTCATTTTGCCACCCCTGTTTAATCACAATTTGTGTCTGTTGTTTAAGCAATTGCAGATTGTTATAGTTACGGCTGCGTAGTAATGCCAGATTAAAAAAATAACCATGCAGGCCATCAATTCCAATATTACGTTTACCGGTTTCTTTTTTGAGCACTTTAAGTGCCGCATTAAACGATTCAATCGCTTCATCGTTACGGTTTTGCAGAAAGCGCAAAGTAGCCAGTAATTTCAGTCCATCCGCAGACAAATCACCGGCCAACCAAAGCTCAGCATCCTTAAAATTACCGCGTAACAGGCGTTCTTCAATAACAGCATGAACGATAGCGGAATTATCGTGTTTTACCACACCAAAAAACTGCTCCAGTAGTTGATATTGCACTGACACATCATTTAGATGAGCACGACCGTCTTGCAAAAAAAAGATTAAGGCATGAAATTTAATCTGCTCCGGCAAAGATGCGAACCATGTCGTATCAAAATTATTAAAGAAAATCCTGTTAATATAAACTTTGAAGGTTTGTCGATACTCGCTGTGAAAATGTTTAATATTGGCGACAAACGCCGACTCGTTGCCTTGATACAAAAATATGCGTAATTGTTTTAAAGCATGGTAAACACTGATTCTGGCGGGATAATAATAATTAGGTTCAGCAATAAGCAGTTGCGCTAATTTGTTAAACCAGGGTTCTGTAATGGCGCGCCGCATCAGCTGCTCGGCAATATCTTCATTACAACGCCAACCTTCCTGGGAAATAACAATCAATTTAGTTTGCAGCAATTTTTCCTGCAATGATTTATCAACCAGGCGTATAGTTTTTAGCTCGAAACCAGACGATTTTACTAACAACCCTTGCAAACTGGATTGGCCTATCGGCGCATAAATAACTGCCAAAGCCAACATAATCTTTTGCTCATCGCTTGATAGGGCATTAAAAAGAGCGTGTAATTTATTGTTCATTGATGTTTTATTTTGTTGCAAAGTCGGGGCGTTTTAAAATTAAGATAGAGTAGGCACCACTTATCGTTATTGGTTTTAGAATGGTACTTGGTAAGTGTTACGTACCTACTTGGCAAACCGGATCGATCCCGCTTGGTTTACCTGATCTGGCCCACTTGGGTAGCATTGGCACGCTGTTTGTGCTCACGGGTAACACCTACGGCTCTCTCAAAATTTCCTCGGCCTGCAATTCCCGCCGCTTGTGAATCACCGCCTGGATATCGATATGGGTGGTCTTGATTTCGTAGAAGGTGCGATAAGAGTACAGCGATAATTCCCGAACAGCTACGTCGTCGAAGTTCCGGCACTTTGCGCCCCATGCGGGGCAATTCGTCAAGCAGGAAGGTCTTGCGCACCAAGGCATCCAACACTCGCTTGGCATAGAGCGGTGAGTCCTGGGCAATTTAATCGTGAATATAGTGAAGCTGGGTTGTGGCGTGCGCGGTCCACTTTACCATAATTGGGTATCCAGCAAGACCTGCTCCACGGGTATGGTCTTGCCTTTCCGTGCGTCTTCCTGCCCACGCCGGATATTCTCCAGCACATAGAGCCGGTACACTATCTCTTCCATGTCTGCGTCATCGGGCAGGTTGCTAATGATGTTAATGGCATCTTTTTTGAGCGGTTCCATAACAATTGACCTTTGTAATGCGAGTTTAGATAGTTAACCTTTTCTTTATTAGTTCTGTAGCCCTCTAGTACTCAGTCAATCTTGTTTTGACGGGTATCAGATAGACAATTACTGGCGTGTAACGCTAATTTTACCCGACATATCAAAACTGACTGAGTACTAGGGTATGCAGCTTACCCTGCCTGCTGAATTTAAGTTCGCCATGGATGTGCCGGCAAATCAGTTACGCCGATGACTTCAACTCCGGCTTTGGCAACTTGATGATCGTTTTCCACGGAGCTGCCACTGACTCCGATCGCGCCAATAAGAACTCCGTTTTTGTCGACGATAGGCACACCGCCCGGAAAAGTAATCAATCCGTCGTTAGAGTGTTCAATCCCGTAAAGCGGTCCGCCCGGTTGCGACAGTTCGCCGATTTGTCCCGTGTTCATGCCGAAGAAACAGGCTGTCTTGGCTTTTTTGATGGCAATATCGACGCTTCCAACCCAGGCATCGTCCATACGCACGAATGCCTTTAGGTCAGCGCCCGAGTCCACTACGGCGATGCACATCCGAGTGCCGGTTTTTTTTGACTCACGTATAGCCGCTTCTATCGCTTTTTCGGCTTGCTCGAATGTTACATGCATAATCTAATCCTCTCTGTTTCTATATTTATGTAAATTAATAAATTAAACTGTGAAAACTTTGTAGTCTGCCCTTCGCTACACTTGAGCGGTCTTATTCCGGTCTACCGGGCCTCACAGAATATTCGCATAATCCTGCTCCAGCTGCCGGAAATTCAAGGATGACATAAAGCGGCTAAAGCTCAGCCAGGATGATAATCCACTCAGATCCCTGAACTGCGGTGGTAAAAATCTTGGCGCGATGACTGTGCCCTCCTCTACCAAATCAACCAGCACTTTCATGTCCTCAATCATGGTCTTACCGCAGAACAGCAAGGGAATACGATCCGGCTTGCCTTTGCTGACCGCCAGACGCATGAAATTATAAGTTAGCACGAAACCTTTGATATAGGTCAGGTCTTTGGTAAACGGCAATCCATCCGGGCTGCTGCCTCTGAATACGCGGCTACTGAGCGTGTAGTTTTCTTCGTCATCCAGCCCTTTGTCCTTGAAAAAAGTAAATATATCCATAAAGTCGGCGCCTTCTTCAGTCAAGGTGATAGCGCGCACCCGATTAATCAGGCGCATGAGCCGATTGGGTGTAGAGCTAAAGGTCAGTATCTCCATCAATACAGCCAACCCTTCTTGCGTGACAGTCGCCGATGGTGGGCCTTTGCCAAGAAAAGTGCAATAAGGCTGGGCCAGACCATTCAATGTAGTACCCAAATGTACCCAAATTTCGTGAACTTCAAGCACACGCAAATCACGCATATTGAATAAGGCATCCGCGCGTAATTTGATGTAATCAGTGCCCGCTGCGGCATCGGCAATAATACCATCGCTAAGCATTGCGCGTAGACCATCGCCGGGAAACATGGATTCTATTTTTTCGTTGAGAATGGTCACCGCATCCGTTGCGCTAATGGTCTTGGGTTCTTCAACTAAAAAATCCAGTTGCAAGAGTTGTGACAAAGTTTCTTCCATCATACTGCCAAGACTGGCAATGGTCGGGTCGCCGACATGAAAAACATCTTGAGAAGAACCGTATAATTCCTGGGAAATGTTAGAGAATGTCGGCGTTCCCCTAGCCTCAAGCATACAAACCACGTCTTGATATTCCCGGCAAATCCGGCGCATGATAACGCTAAGGGGATTGAGTTGACCCAGTTTACGTACCAGATCACGCTCAATCTGATAGAACTCTTGTTTCTTTTCGGCGGGGTCAAAGCCTAACGGGCGATTTAGATAATAATCGGTTGTTATTGCAGGTGGCTTTTGGCAGTTACCTTTGAAAAACTCCTGTTTAATACCATCATCCCATTTAATGGCGTCGAGAATACGAATTGGTTGTTGTGCTTTGACAATGCGATCAGAAAGCGTTTTGACTTCCGTGAGATAAGTCGATGGTTTAACGATTTTTTTACTCATGTCTATGTCATCCGTTAGCAGTGTGTCGTACGTATGGTAATAAATTGCAAGGATTAGCTGTACATATAGCGTAGCCAAGTCCAGTATATCAATAGATTGAGAAAGCCCAAGGGAATTCCAACACGGGCAAATTCAAAAAAATCCAGTGTACTCCCTCGTTTTTCAGCATTTTGAATTATGATGACATTACTGGCTGCGCCAAGAATCAGAAAATTGCCGGCGATAGTACTACCCGCCGCTAAAGCCATCAGTGATTGCGCATCCGGGTTTACCTGCATCGGCAGATAGAGCGCCACCAATGGCACATTAGATATTAGCTGACTGAGCGCAGCGCTTAGTATCATAATAGCCGGAACACTAGTCAGGTCCATGTGCAACTCATTAACCCATTCCTGCATGAAGCCGGTTTGCCAAACGCTGGCCATTAAAACAAACATGGCTGCAAAAAATAGCAAGGTTGACCAATCCACACTTTTTAATAACTGCAATCGAGTAGAGCTAAACAAAATCGGTGGTAATGCGGCAATCATGGCGATATGACTCAGTTCGATTCGAGTCGGGCTGTGCATATTGACCAGTATGATTTTAAGGGTTATCAGTGTAATTAATAAAAATAGTGAAGCACGCGCCAATTTAGCCAATTTTTTATCCAGTAGCTGGACCGGGTTATGAGCAAGCGGCATACCGTCGATAAAATCTTGCCGATAAACCAACCTCAGCAACAGATAGGTGAGCCATAGGTTAATCAGTGTCGGCACTGCGAGTGCTTGAAAATAGGTTTGAAAAGGTGCGGTTAATCCGCCCCTGCTGGCAATAAGAAAATTTTGCGGATTGCCTATTGGGCTCATCACGCTCCCAATGGTGATCGCGTAAGCCAGCGTTAATAACAGCAACTTGCTATTAATATTGTGTTCCCTGGCCAGTCGCAAAACCAGCGGCGTACCGATTATGGCGAGTGTATCGTTCATGAGTAACGCCGAACTGAACGCCGCCCCAGACAGAATCCCCATTACCAGATGCTGAACTGATTTTAGCTCTCCAAACAGACGATAAGCCAGATAATATAAATAGCCGCTAACGACTAGCGCTTGACCAATAATAAACATGCCCAGCAGAAACAACATGACATTAAGGTCTATGGCCTTTACCGCATCGACACCGCTAATCTGCTGGGTAGCGACTACTATGAACGCGCCTCCCGTCATCGACTGCCAAATTTTAATATTAAAATGAACGATTTTCCGTACGGCAATCAACACAAATACGGTAATCAGCACCATTACAGATATGTTCATTTTGAAATGACCAGTTAAATTTAACGAAGAAAGAGTTTGTAGCGCTTTATTTCATCTTGTAATCAGGAATCGAACATCCATTTAAGATTAATTTAAGACTTAAAGGTGCAAAATAGAATAAAAAGCGTCACCAGAGATAAAACCATGAACGAACATACATTAAAAAACGCAACGATTGACGAAGATAGAGCAATTGCATCAAGACGCAAGTTTTTAAAGCAGATGGCTTGCGGCTCTTTGCTGGCAATGGGCGGAACAGAGGTTGCTTCAGCGGCAGTCCGGCATATCATCTATCCGGGTAGACACGACCACGGACACAGCCATATGCATGCACAGCCCGTCCACACCCTCGGGCGACATGTTCACTCGCGTATTTTTACACGGCATTCCCCTGCTGCGACACAACATCTCCATTCTCCTGCATACAAGATGCTGTCCTTTGAACATACGCATACCGGTGATAAGTTAAAGTTGACCTATTTTGAACAGGGCAGTTACATCAAAGACGCACTGCAAGAAATTAATTATCTGCTTCGCGATTACCATACCGACGATATTCACCCCATTGATACCGCATTACTGGATCAGCTATTTGATCTGAAGCAAACTCTAGGCGTAAATAAACCTTTTCATATCGTCTCCGGTTATCGGTCACCGTTTACCAATGCCCAGTTACGCAAACATAGCCATGGGGTTGCGGAACATAGTTTTCACATGCAAGGCAGGGCGATTGACATCCGAGTTGAAGGAGTGCAAACGAAAACGATCAAAAATGCAGCGCTGGCAATGGCCAGAGGTGGCGTAGGTTATTATCCGCACAATAATTTTGTCCATCTGGATACAGGCGAGTTCAGAACCTGGTAAAAAATGTCGGATCACCCTACCCAAACTTACGCTGTAAACTCCCCCAGTAATTTAACAAATGTAACAATAGGGCATCACGGCATCTTGTAATTTGCGATGGGTTCTAATGGTTTTATTAGCTCGATTCGTTTTATGGCCTCTGCCTGGATTGGTAAAGGCACATCTACAGGGGTTGGTTCAGACGGTGGAGCAAAGATTGCCTCATCGGATAAATCCTCCGATCTATTAAGTGCGTTTTGCAACACAGCATCATAACCGTAAATATCCGAATAAAACGCCAAGTTATCATTCTGGTCAATAAATGATGTAACATAAAAAAACATCACAGGAATTGATTTTTTTAATATCACACGTCGTGTTTTTTGCGTATTCAGGGCTTGTTGAATCGTTTCCTTGCTCCATTGGTCTTTAAGCGCAAATTCAGCCAACTCATCAGGCTTTGCAACCCGCACGCAACCATGGCTAAAATCTCTCCGTGACTTGCTAAACAAGGATCGAGAAGGCGTATCATGCAAATAGACATCACTCTTGTTGGGAAAAATAAACTTTACCTTGCCAAGTGCATTCTTTTTGCCGGGACGCTGCCTGATTCTTAACGTGCCTTGCTTAAGCCGGGCAATCGATGAAGCAGTAAAACCTACAGCCTTTGTCTCATTACCGAAAGTGGCAACCAGCTCCATATTTTGCCCGGCCAGATAACCGGGGTTTTGCATTAATTTAGGCAGTATTTCTTCTTTGACAATATTGTAAGGCACATTCCAGTAAGGCATAAAATCGATAAAACTCATTTTTGCCATCAATACAGGGGTTTGATTTTTCAAAGCCTTACCGACAACCACTCTCATATTGGGCGTAGTTGCACTAAACTCATCAACGTCATCAAACGCCCATAGTTGAAAGGCTGGAATATTAACAATAATCGAGGCTCCAGCGCTGGTTTCAGGTAACCAGCGTAGCCGTTCCATTGCCAACTCTATTTGCGTCACTCTTTGACTTAACGGCTCATTGATTGCTGCAACTGTACCTTTACCTAAAACACCATCAGCATTTATGCCATGCCGAAGCTGGAAATTTTTAACACCTGCAACAAGATTGCCTGTGTAGCGATTGGGTTTTTTGGTATTACCATCGCTTTGTCCCTCAGGTAAATCACCCAGTTTTGCTAAAAATTCACTGAGCTCTTTAGCTTGTGGGAGATTACCTCCGGGGTTTATGGGTTTTTTAACGAACAATAGAAAAGGTACCGGTGTTTTAGCTAATGAGCGATAAGTAGCCAGTGCCTGCTTTAACTTTTTGTATTGTTTTAGTTTCGGCTCTACTAATTCAGGCAATTGTCCAATAGTGCCTTGCGCCAGACTGGAATTAATGAGCGCAGGCAAATCAATCAGCTTTTTTTCTCTTAACTTGAGATTGAAATTTATTTCTTTTGGATTCACCCGTCCGTAATGTAAATCATGCAGAAAACGCAACAAAGAGAGACTGATGGCCGTGTCATAGAGTGCCAACTCCTTATAATTATCGGGAGCGATATTTAAGGCAGACGAAAGCCTTTGCCGAAGCGATTGCGTGTCATAACTTGCCGGATTTAAACCATTGACTGATGCGTTTTCCAACAGATTGAGTACTTCGACAATATTTTTTTCTGACTGAGCATTGCCTAGCCATAGCAACTTGTATCCCTCCATTTTATAGAGCGTTTCAAGGTCTTCGGCACGACTTTGAAAATCAGATCGCAGCAGATAAGGATGATGTTTTGTAGTAATAATGGAAGTAACTGCATTAGCTACACTGGCATTTTCGTCAGCAATAACTTCAGTAGCTACACTCGCTGCCGGACTACCCATACCGGCTTTTTGGTTGGCAATAGCTTCTGTAACCAGATTAGAGGTTTGATCGAGTGCGCCTTCAGCGAACAAAACTTGAGCTGGCAAAACCAGGAAAAAAAACACCAGCAACCGACTCAAAGTAAAAGTAACAAGCTTTTTAAATCTTGCGCCTTGTAATTTATGCCTTATCCGGTTTTTCAAATCACTTTTTTGCGAAAAATATAAATCTCTCGAATCAAACACACATACCCTATTTGCCCACATACCTAGCTGCATACAACACACGCCTATCTATAAGAATAATAAATAATCAGTTTTTAGCTTTACCACTATCCGGTGCTGCAATACTAACACCAACAGCTTGTTTCGATAGAAATAAACGATGTATATCGATTAGACCAGTAAAACTTTGTTGACCCTTTATGTGAAATAAAAGTTCTATTTTACACTACCTTAGCTTTAGACTACCTTAACAACGAAAGCCGGGGAGCAAAAAAACTTCACCCTGCGCAAGTCCTTTTCCTTAAACTACGCAGGAAGTTATTGTTTACCGAATCCTTAATTCAATACGCAAAAACGACTGAACAGGCATGGTATCTAATCCTGAAAAGCTATACCATAAGCAGCACCAACCACTCTAGTAAAAAGGCAACGCTATGACAAGTCTCACTTTTTTTGGCGCGACAGGACAGGTCACAGGCTCCTGTTATTTGCTGGAAACCAGCTCCCATCGCATACTGCTGGATTGTGGATTGTTTCAGGGTTCAAAGGAAACAGAAAAGCAAAACGAAGCGAATTTCCCTTTCGATCCAGCCCGCATAGATGCTGTTGTTCTGTCTCATGCCCATCTTGACCACTGTGGACGCTTGCCCAAGCTGGTCAAAGATGGCTTCAAAGGCAAAGTATTTTTAACCGAGGCCAGTTTTCCCCTGCTGGAATTGATGCTTAGAGATGCCGTGCATCTGCAGTTGCGAGACACCGAATGGGAAAATAAACGACGGCAACGTGCCGGAAAAAAACTGCTTGAACCGCTTTATGAACTGGAAGATGTAGAAGCGCTATTGAAACTTAGACAACCGATTGCCTACAGCGAGGAAAAAGAAATTCTTGCAGGGATAACGGTTTCTTTCCACGAAGCAGGACACATCCTGGGCTCGTCCGTTGTCCGCCTGCGTATCAAAGACCAAGATAAAATAAAAACACTGGTTTTCTCAGGTGACTTGGGTAACCCGAATTCCCCCTTATTACGCGACCCCACCGTTTTAACGGAAGCGGATGTCTTATTACTGGAATCCACCTACGGCGACCGCGACCATAAGCCGCTGGAAAATACCCTGGACGAATTACGCGAAACCTTGACGGAAGCGGCAGAAAGCGGTGGAAATGTGATTATTCCTGCGTTTGCAGTAGGTCGAACCCAGGATTTGATTTATTGGCTGGGCAAAATTCAGCGCCAAGGCGGGTTACCTCAACAACAGATTTATCTGGATAGCCCCATGGCCATCAGTGCCAGTGAAATCTATGCTGACAATACGCACTTATTCAATATCGACGATCCCGAATTCACCAAAATAGCCCCACAGGGTTGGCAAGCGTGGCTAAAAGGTCTGGTTTATTCACAAACTCCCGAAGAGTCCATGGCGGTCAACCGAATTGCCGGTGGTGCTATTATTATTGCCGGAAGTGGTATGTGTAACGGCGGGCGCATCCGCCATCATCTTAAATACAATTTATGGCGACGCAATGCCCATATCATCATTGCCGGTTTTCAGGCTGAAGGTACCCTAGGCCGAATGATTGTTGACGGCAAAAAGAAATATTTGAAAATCCTGGGTTCTGAAATCAATGTAGCAGCAAACATTCATACTCTCGGCGCATTAAGCGCTCATGCCGACCAAAGCCAATTATTAAAGTGGGCAAGTCATTTTAAAGCCCCCAAACCCCGACTTTATCTGATTCATGGTGAAAAATCAGCGGCTTTATCATTGCAAACCTGCTTTAATCGCACGGGATGGAATGCCAATATTCCCAAGGTGGGAGATAGGATTACGTTTTAACTGTTGTGTTACCCGCGTCCAATGGAAACATGTGCTCCACGAAAAACACAAAAAGCCCGAAAATATTCAAAGAGATACCAAGTTGTAAATCGTTACCCAAAAGGTGAGTGGCTGTGCAATACAACAGAGTGATTTTTTGTGTCTTTCGTGCTTTTCGTGGACGGTGCGTAACATCAACTTTTAAGCAGATTGACTTAACAGATACGGGGTAAAGGATCTTCTTCCAGTTCTTGTAAAATGCGCTCTCCACCCAGTTCGGTTTCAATGAGAGCGTGAGGATACCCGGTTTCTATCCTACCTATTATTGCCGCATCAAAATAGCCTGAGTTATGCAGATTCTGTATTGCCGTTTCAGCATAAGCAGCATCGATAACGGCGAGCACACGTCCTTCGCAAGCCATATATAAAGGGTCATAACCGAGCATTTCGGCGACTATTCTAACCTGATCATTGATGGGAATCTTGTTCTCATAAAAGCGAACGGCATTATGGGTTGCCTGTGCAATTTCATGGGCTATGGTGGCAATACCACCCCGTGTCGGGTCGCGCATAAAACGTAATCCGGGTGTTTCAATCAAGGCTTGGGTAATTGGAAAAACGCTCGCGGCATCAGATTTTAAACTGCCGCTCAAGCCGAATTGTTCGCGTGCCAACATCACTGCTGTACCATGATCGCCCGCATTACCACTAAGTAAGATAACATCGCCGGGCTTTATCTGGTCCATGCCCAAATTTGTGTGTCGATGACGCATCCCAATGCCGGTTGTAGCGAAATAAATACCACCGCCCTGCCCTCGCCGCAGCACTTTAGTATCACCTGCCACAATCTTTACGCCGCATTCCCTACATGCTTTTGCCATGCTTTGAACAATCCGGTCAAGTAAGGCAATTTCCAATCCTTCTTCGATAAAAGCGTTCAGTGTCAAGTAAAGCGGTCTGGCACCGGAAACTGCTAAATCATTAACCGTACCATGCACCGCCAAACTTCCGATATTACCACCGGGAAATTCAAGCGGCTCAACGGTAAAACCATCAGTAGTAATTACAACTTCACCAGCATCCAGGTCTATCGGGATGAGCGCGGCATCGGTACGAGTATCCAGTAAATCGTTTTTTAAGTGACGGGCAAAAAGCCGATCAATCAACTCCCGCATCAGTCGCCCTCCATTACCATGAGCAAGGCTGATATGTGTATCGGGAAAAGTATATTCTGGATCATTCATTGCTTAGTCTTTTAAAGAGTTTATCAGAAGATATTCTAACAGCGCCCATAATAGCAGGCTATTTTCCTATTCAGATTTTAATCCACGAAGCATGAGTTCTTCAGCAGACTGGATGGCCTAAAAATGGCAGGCGCTGAAGTCTGTTTGATCGTCGATTTTTCGCAGGTATCAGTTATCAATAGCTACAAGCGTTAGAGTCAGAAATCAAAGCCACCTTGAATAATTTTGAAGCAAGATATAATGCGCGGTCGGTGGAGAAAGCGAGTTTTCACAATAAGGACAGTAATCGCACCCGACAACAGGGTTGCCTCTTAAAAATAACCGTGGCTGACAAAGTCATTGAAGAAGCCAACATCAAGGAAACCTTTGTAAAAACCGTGTTAACTTTCATCTAATCAAGCACGTCATGATAACCAAAGACAATTTAAAAACACTGTTATTAGCTTGAGTTTTGAAAAAAGCGGCAACCAGTACGCCAAACAATTTGCCGATTCAGAAGACTTCTTAAAAGTCGATTTCGATAAAAATCTAGAAGACAAAGACTTAACAATCCACGAACTTTTCAGCTAACGAAAATTTTGTCGTGTTCGAGTGCATGCACAGGCTCTTGGAAAAAGGCTACAAACCCGAACATATCGAACTTGAACCCAAATGGAAACTTGGACACGGCGCGAGCGGTGGCCGTGCCGATATTCTGATTAAAGATAATGGCTCTATGTAAAATACAGTGGGTAATCAAATTTTAACTTCCCGCAAAGGAAATAAATCATATTGATGAAATTATTAATGTTACGGTAGCCTCTGGCCCGACGTTTAGCTAGGAGACTGTCGGAGAAAATTGGCTACCAAATATTGCTGTTTTTATACCTAAATACCACATATGGTGTCGATAGTTTTTATTACAGAGCTCTCGGACAGCCTCCTAGGCATAGGGTTTTCAATATCTCCCATGGCGAACTGGACTAAATTAATACTGCATATAGTTATGATATCAGTCAGGAGTGACTATACTTCAGATATGAAATCAGTCAAAAAGGAACATCAGACCGGGAAAGGGAGCAGCGAGATCGTTCGTGGATATTATTGACGCTGCTTAAGAACAACATTCCAAACAATTACATCGGATACTTTTTACATAAAAAAGCTACATACTTTTGTTAAGTTATGAGCAATACAAAGCTGTGCATTGCTCAACAATAAAAAAGATGGGCATTAAAATCCAAGGGTCACATTAATGATTAAGTATATAAGGGTACATTATGGGCTGGTTTAATCGAAAACAAAATGCTGTTCTTAGTATTGATATCAGTACATCGGCTGTAAAGTTACTGGAGTTGAGTAAAATGGGTACTCGTTACAGAGTTGAAAGCTTTGCTGTAGCACCTTTGCCCCAAGATGCCCTAGTTGATAAAAATATTGCGAATGTCAATGTGATAGCAGAAGCAATAAAAGTTGCTTTAAAACGATCTGATTCAAAACTAAAAAGAGCGACTGTTGCGATTTCAGGTTCTGCCGTTATGACAAAGATCATAACTATGCCGGGCTCATTGGCTGATGATGAGATGGAAGAGCAGATTATGATTGAAGCGGATCAATATGTGCCTTATTCGCTTGATGAAGTTAATTTCGATTTTGAAGTGCAATGTGTAAATGAAAATAACCCTGAAATGGTTGATGTGCTACTCGTGGCATCCAGAAGAGAAAATGTTGATGACCGAGTGGAGGCATTATTAAAAGCTGGACTAAAAACCAGTATTGTCGATGTTGAGGCATTCGCCATGGAAAATGCCTTTTCATTACTGCCCGACCAGTTTTCAGATTCAGCAGGCGCTCAAACTGTTGCTATTGCGGACATAGGATCAACAGTGGCAACGTTGAATGTATTACATGACGGCCGGGTTGTGTATACACGGGAACAAGGATTTGGTGGTAAGCAGTTAACTGAAGAAATTCAGCGTCGATACGGACTTTCATACGAAGAAGCTGGTTTGGCAAAAAGACAGGGCGGGTTACCGGACAACTATACAGTTGACGTGCTTGATCCATTTAAAAAAGCAATGGTTCAGCAAATTCAACGCTCGTTGCAGTTTTTCGTATCCTCAAGTGCGAATCGAGGAATTGATAGCATCATTTTGGCTGGCGGTTGTGCTTCGATACCGGGCGTTGACAAGTTGATTGAAAAAAGTTTAGGCGTACCCGTTTATATCGCCAACCCTTTTATAAATATGGCCCTATCTAATAAAATAAAGCCTCAAGCTTTGAGTAATGATGCGCCAACCATGATGATTGCTTGTGGGTTGGCATTAAGGAGTTTTGACTAATGGCGAAAATCAATTTACTTCCTTGGCGAGAAGAACTACGTAAGCAAAAGCAGAAAGATTTTTTAAATTCAATGGCGCTATCGGTATTGGTTGGCATTATCATCCTAAGTCTGGTTCATACTTATATTGGAGGATTGAAAGCGTACCAGGAACAAAGGAACCAGATACTCCAAAACGAAATTGCATTATTGGATAAAAAAATTGTAGATATTAAGAATATTGAAGAAAAGAAACGAAAATTGTTAGCTAAAATAGATCTGATTCAAAAGTTACAGGAAAGTCGCCCAGAAATTGTGCATCTGTTTGATGAAATCCCCAAAACCACACCTGACGGGGTTTTTCTTACAAAACTCACCCAAACCGGCTCAGAACTGATATTTGAAGGTAAATCACAATCAAATGCCCGAATTTCCGCCTTTATGAGAGCGATAGAAGCATCGCCTTGGCTGCAAACGCCAACACTGAATGTGATTCAGTCACCGGTTAAGCAGTCATCGGATAAAGTTGAAACTGAACAGTTAAGTGATTTCACTCTACATGCCAAGCAAGGCAAGCAAAACGCCGAAACCGAGACTGGAGGTAGACATGAACCTGTCGGAAATTAAGTGGGATTTCAATTCGGCAGGATCATGGCCATTACCGATTAAAACGGCAATAATGCTATCCATTTGTGCCGCTGTCGTAGGCGGAGGTGTTTATTTTGATACGCTCGACCAGTTAAGAAACCTTGAAAGCGCTGAGCAGAAAGAGCGGACATTAAAGCTCGAATTTGGGGCGAAACAAAAGAAAGCAGTTAATTTTCAGGATTATCAGGATCAATTAACGCAGATTGAAGCATCACTGGATGAAATGATCAGACAAATGCCTACAGAAGAAGAACTCGCAAGCCTACTCGTTGATATTTCGCAGACAGGACTAGCAAGCGGGTTGGCGTTTAAACTGTTTAAACCAGATGCTCCCATTGCAAAAGACTTTTACTCGGAGTTGCCAATTAATATTCAAGTCAAAGGAAAATATGAAGAACTCGGTTTGTTTGTGAGTGGCTTAGCCTCCTTACCCAGGATTGTCACAATACACGATGTCAACATTACTCCCGAAGATAAGGATGGATCAATGCTAATGAGTGCAGTAGTAAAGACTTATAATGAGGGTACAAAAGTTTCTTCAGTGGACTCAGGGGCCAAGAAGAAAAGAGGGAGAAAGTAATGTCGCCTTCTAAATTACTTTTATTATGTCGAAAGCGGCCCTATTTACAAATCAGTTACGCCGTTTTTTTGTCTTGTTTGGCAGGTTGTGGCAACGATGATTTTTCCGATTTAAATCAATATATCTCGAGAGTTAAGGCCGAACCTAAAGGGACGATACAGCCATTACCTGAAATTAAAGTTGTTGAATCCTTTATGTTTAATCCTGAAGGTCTGCGCGATCCGTTCAAACCGCTCGTACAGCCTGAGCAGCAGGATGAGGTGACGGAACTATCAACCGGGGGCGGAATAAAGCCCGATACCACCCGTCGAAAAGAAGACCTGGAGGCTTTTCCTTTGGAAGTGTTAAAGATGGTAGGTACCGTTGTTATGAAGTCGAATTTATGGGGTCTGGTAAAAGCGGATGACGGCACCATTCATCGCGTTCAGAATGGCAATTATATGGGTAAAAACTACGGAAAAATTATTCGCATAAGTACTGATAAAATTGAACTAATGGAAATAGTGCCTGATAAGCCGGGGTCTTGGCGCGAGCAACAAACGTCATTAGCGTTAACAGAGTGATTTTGGGAATAAAAAATGAATACTAAACAAGGCGGTATTATGTTGAATAAAATAGGGCGATCTTTATGTACTTATATGATCTTGGGCTTGTTTTTGTTTATTTCCCAAATCGTTTCCGTTAGCGCCAGTGACCTGGCTGTTTCGGGAATAGACATCGCAACACTGCCGGGAGATAAGTTACAAATTCAACTGGAAATGAACAACGCAGCTGTTGAACCTAAAGTATTTCATACTGATAATCCTGCGCGAATCGCTCTGGATTTTTCCGGCGTTAAAAATGCGCTGGATAAAAAAATGTTCCCGGTAAACCAGGGAGCAGTAAGTAGTATTTATGTTGCGGAAGCTCCAGATAGAGTTCGTGTCGTAGTAAATCTGATTGAATCAACGCCGTTTGAAACCAAAGTGGTTGGCAATAAGGTGCTGCTGACTTTAACCCGTGCAAAAATCATGGCACCGGCTAAATCAAAACCTTCAGTTGAAAAATCCATAATGCCTGTTGCTTCAAAATCAGCAAATTCAGTGGCCCGGTCGTTAATACCTGAACAGACTATTAGCGGCTTTGATTTTAAGCGTGGAGATAAGGGTGAAGGACGCATACTGGTTTCTTTGGCTAATCCCAATACTATTGTTAACTCCAAACAAGATGGTGGAAAAGTCGTCATCAACCTGTTAAACACACGTTTGCCTGAAAACCTGGCTAAACGACTGGATGTGTCTGAGTTTGCAACCCCTGTTAAGTTTATTGATACGATCTCATCAAGCCAGGAAACCACGGTTACCGTGACACCGCAAAATGATCTTTACGATTATTCCCTGTTTCAATCTGAAGGCTTGTTGACTATTGAATTTCGACCTTTAAGTATTGAAGAAAAAGAAGCACAGGACAAAACGCGAGTAAAATACACGGGTGACAGATTGTCTTTAAACTTTCAGGAAATTGAAATACGTAGCGTTATTGCAATTCTTGCCGAATTTACCGGACAAAACGTTGTTGCTGGTGATGATGTAACCGGAACTATTACTTTAAAACTGGATGATGTACCTTGGGATGAAGCGCTGGATTTTATTATGATGACCAAAGGTCTGGAAAAATTTGAATCAGGTAATGTCACGTTGATTGCACCCGTAGGTAAGATTAAGGATTATAAAGAACAGCAACAGGAGACAGCTACAGTAATTGAGCAACTGGATCCATTGGTGACTGAATATATCAAAATAAATTATGCCAGAGCTGAAAATTTTAGAAACCTGTTAAATGGTACAAGATACGGGTACATTTGGAGCATGTGGGCTTTCTACAAAAACGGGATCTTCAGGATCAACATCAAATTCTCAAGCGCACAAGGCGCACAATCTAATGGACAAGGACAAACTAATGCTCAAATATCGGGGTCTGCCAATCAAACTAATAATAATTCCAATCAGATGATTACTAAGGATGATCAGTTTGCAATGCTATCCAAACGTGGAAGCGCAGTTGTCGATGCAAGAACCAATACCCTAATTATCCGTGAAACACCGAAACGGCTGGAGGAAATGAAAAAGCTAATTCGTAAGCTTGATGTGCCAGTACGTCAAGTTATGATTGAGTCAAGAATAGTCATTGCCGATAATACATTTGCAAAAGAATTGGGGGTCAGGTTTGGTGTGGCAGGTAAGACTGTCAATGTTAACAATGGATCTGGACCTGTGGGGTCAGTAAATTATCTAGGCGGTACAACCGGTACTATCAATGGAACCGCTATTGTTAATGATGCGCTGGTTGATCTCGCCGCCTCTAACCCATACGGCGCATTAGGTATGACGTTGGCAAGAGGCGCTGATTATGTGTTAAACCTTGAATTGTCAGCCTTACAGGACGCAGGGCGTGGTGAACTGGTTTCTAACCCAAGAGTAATGACCTCAGATCGTTGTAACGCAAAAATTAAACAAGGTTTCCAGGTTCCATATTCCACTACGAGCCAGAATGGAACACAGACTCAATTTATAGATGCCTTGCTTGAACTTAATGTTCTGCCTCAAATAACGCCCAGCGGAAGCATTACCATGGCTTTAAATATTACCAAAGATGAACCTTTCGGTATAGGTGATCCGCCACCGATCAGAAAGCGGGAAATCGACACCACTGTGCATGTGATTGATGGTGAGACGGTTGTGTTAGGCGGTGTCTTTGAGAGTGATCAAAGAAATAGCACAAATGCAGTGCCTTTTTTTGCAGATATACCGGGTATAGGGTTCTTATTCAAGAAAAATATTAATAAAGATGATAAACAGGAGTTGTTGATTTTTATAACACCCAAAATCGTTAAAGATAACGCCGCAAGCAATTGATAGTTTCTACTTGAGACAAAAAAGGGGCATAATGCCCCTTTTTTTTAAAGTTTTAATCATATAGTTAAATTCATACTCGGGCTTCGTTCATTGGGTGATAATCTGCTATTGGATATAAAACTCAGTGGATTGAACCTGCCGAACGAAAAGATTATCCAACGCAACAGTCCTGGTTGGGACTATCAATTTTTAATAATCCCTTTTAATGGGGAGATTTTTAAACCAGCACGGTATTTTGATGACGAGATCAGAGAATATATATTTAGTTGGCCTCATGGGTGCCGGAAAAACCACCATAGGCCGACAGTTGGCAAAATCGCTGGCAGTTCCTTTTTATGACAGTGACAAGGCAATTGAAGAAAGCACTGGCGTGGATATTCCAACCATTTTTGAATTTGAAGGGGAAGGAGGGTTCAGAGATCGCGAGCAGAAAATGATTCAGCAATTGACGCAACTGAAAGGCATAGTACTGGCTACGGGTGGCGGTGCGATTTTACGTGAAGAAAATCGCCGTTTATTAAAAGAAAACGGCTTTATTGTCTATTTGCAATGTTCAGTAGAGCGGATATTGGAGCGAACGCGAAGAGATACACAACGACCTTTGTTGAAAACAGAAAATCCCAGAGAACGTATAGAAAACTTATTCGCGCAACGCGAACATCTTTATTTGTCATGTGCGGACTTCATAATTGATACCGGTATCATGCAAAGCAAAGCTGTTGTTAACCATATCCTGGAAGAATATAGATCCGCTAATCGTTAACGAAGATGAAAAAATTACTGGTAGAGTTAGGTGTCCGTAGTTACCCGATTTATATAGGCTCTGATTTATTAAACAAACCTGAGCTATACATACAGCATATCAAGTCTAGGCAGGTTGTTGTCGTAACCAATGAAACCATTGCCCCTTTATATCTGGATACGATTTTAAAGAATTTGCTTAAGTTTGATGTCGAAACAGTGATATTGCCTGATGGTGAGCAATACAAGACTTTAGAGACTGTTACGCACATTTTTGATAAATTGTTAGCTAGCAAATTCAGTCGAAATGCTACATTGATCGCTTTAGGTGGTGGAGTTATTGGCGATATGGGTGGCTTTGCAGCCGCCTGTTACCAGCGCGGTATTGCTTTTCTGCAAATACCCACCACTTTGTTGGCGCAAGTTGATTCTTCGGTGGGTGGCAAAACCGGTGTTAACCATCCGTTGGGTAAAAACATGATCGGTGCTTTTTATCAGCCTCAATGTGTTATCGCCGATGCTAATGTTCTGGATACGCTGGATGACCGGCAGTTATCCGCAGGTTTGGCCGAAGTCATTAAATATGGCCTGATCAGGGATGCCGAGTTCTTTGCGTGGCTGGAAAATAACATAAAAGCATTATTGGCTAGAGACAAGGAAGCCTTGTCATTTGCTATTGAAAGGTCTTGTCTTAATAAAGCCCAGATTGTAGCTGAAGATGAAACAGAAACAGGCGTTAGAGCGACATTAAATTTAGGTCATACCTTTGGTCATGCGATTGAAACGGGTACTGGTTACGGCACATATCTTCATGGCGAAGCGGTAGCTATAGGAACATGCCTGGCAGCGGATCTTTCCAGGAGAAAAGGCTGGTTAAATGATGCCGATGTGGAAAGAATTATCAACCTGTTCAATAGATGTAACTTACCTACATATCCGCCAGAACAAATTGATTCAGATCGATTTTTAGAACTGATGGCTGTTGACAAGAAGAATGTAGACGGCCAAATAAGACTGATTCTGCTAACAAAAATCGGTGTAGCTACTTTGCCAATAGATGTTGACAAAATATTATTAATACAAACTCTTAATACCTATGGTAGAAAGTGATACCTTTACGTATCATGGAAAAATGCCATTGATTGATCAGAAAAGCAGGGATTTTCATTCATTGATAACCCAGGAAAGAACTCAGCAACTTGAATTATTAATTCACCTGATTTCTAACTCAAAGCAAGCTCTTGTTATTTGCGGCCCTGAAGGTATCGGCAAATCAACTTTGCTAAAAATTTTGCAAGAACGCAAGACTGAACCATGGCTTTATTGCCTTGTGCAAGGCAATGCAGATTTAAGTTTCGAAAAGATTCAAGAGCAGACAGCCCACTCCATCAAGCAAAAAAAGCAGGACAAACAGATTCAGGTTTTATCTGGCGTTTTTCGACTGGTTGAAAGCCAAAACAAGAAAATAGTTTTAATGATTGATGAAGCGGGACATTTGGCTCCCGGCCTGATAAATACAATCATTGAATATGCGGCGAAAAATCCTGTTTTACGAGTGATTTTTGTTTTAACGCATGATGATTTGTATGTAAAAAACACATCAGATGGCGAGATTGATGCTTGTCACTTAATTGAAATTCCACCCTTGTCAGAAAAACAATGCGGTGAATTTTTACAATATTTAGCTACAACCCCCCGTTCGCAAGTGACCTTTAATGAATTCAGTGATGGCATGATAGAGGCTGTTTATCGCGAAACACAGGGTATTCCAGGCCGGATTATTGCTAAATTACCGAATTTGGAAGGTGCTAAACAAAGCGATAATTCATTATGGATTCTTATTGCCGCCGTAGCCGGATTGGTTGCTTTAGCACTAGTCATTCAGTGGTTCAGTGCCTCAAAATATAACATTAAACCAATGTCTGCGCCTGCTACGGAAGTTCAGAAATCGATCGGCAACGAAACTATCTCGCCCCAATCGCATTCTGCCCCGACACCCGCACACAGCAAAATGAGCGCTATAAAAGAATAGGTTGTAGGAGCGATACATTCGTCTTGGTAGGCGTTTGTCAACATTACAATATTTTAAATCTTCATAACCAAACATAATGACAGCATTAAAAAACGACACCTTTATCAGAGCCCTTTTAAAACAACCTGTTGATCGCACACCTGTGTGGATGATGCGTCAGGCCGGAAGATATTTACCAGAATACAGAAAAGTCAGGGAGCAGGCAGGTAGCTTTTTAAACCTGTGTACTAATCCCGAGTTGGCCTGTGAAGTGACCATGCAACCATTGCGGCGCTTTGATTTTGACGCAGCCATTCTGTTTTCAGATATATTAACCATTCCTGACGCTATGGGCCTGGGCCTTTATTTTACCGAGGGCGAAGGACCCAAATTTAAATACCCGGTAAAGACGGCTACCGATATCAAAAAACTGCCGATTCCTGACCCGGATACCGATTTGCGTTACGTGATTGATGCGGTTCGGTTAATCAGAAAAACCTTGCAAGGCAGAGTGCCGTTAATTGGCTTTTCAGGAAGTCCCTGGACCTTGGCGACTTATATGGTTGAGGGTGGCAGCAGCAAAAGTTTTCAGAAAGTTAAAGGCCTCATGTATGAGCAGCCCAAGCTAATACATGTCATGTTGGATAAACTGGCACAATCAGTAGCGGCTTATTTAAATGCCCAGATTGAGGCAGGTGCTCAAGCGGTCATGTTATTTGATACCTGGGGCGGGATGTTAACATCCGAAGATTATGTTGAATTTTCATTATATTACGCCAAGCAAGTCCGGGCACTGCTTAAAACCGATGTGGCAGAGCAACAGATTCCAACCATTTTGTTTACCAAAGGTGGTGGACTTTGGCTGGAAGCCATGACTGATGCGGGTTATGATGCACTGGGTCTGGATTGGCAGACAGATATACAAAAAGCGCGCGCCAGAGTTGGCGATCAAGTCGCATTACAGGGTAATATGGATCCTGTCTCCCTTTATGCGCAACCTGAAATCATCACCGAAAAAGTCAAAACCATTCTACATAAATACGGTTCAGGTTCCGGGCATGTGTTCAATCTAGGTCATGGTATTTTGCCGGACATTAATCCGGATCATGTTAAAGCCATGGTCGATGCTGTACATGAATATAGCCCGGCTTATCACCAGTAGTCACACTAGAGGATGCAACCATGAAAGTATTAAATATTTTTCTGGCAATTGCTTTGCTCGTTTTCAATGCGGGTATTAAGGCCGAAACCACTAAAACAGGTAAACCTGTCGATATTGTTGTTTATAGAAGTCCAACCTGTGATTGTTGTGGAAAGTGGCTGGAGCATTTGAAAAAAAATAACTTTAATGTCAAAGATATCGTTACCGATGATGTCCAGGCAATAAAGGATAAATATGGTGTTCCAGAAGAGATGGCTTCCTGTCACACGGCCATAGTCGACGGTTATGTGATTGAAGGGCATGTTCCCGTTAATGACATCATGAAACTGTTGAAAACCAAGCCAAAAATAGTTGGAATCGCTGTTCCTGGTATGCCCAGTGGTACACCGGGCATGGAAATGGGTGACAGAAAAGACTCGTATAATGTTATGAGCTTTGACAAGGAAAATCACTATGAGATTTTTAACAGTTACGAAGGTACGCAATGATTTTAGCGAACGATATAGGTCGCGTAAAAACAACCTTTACACACTTTAGAGAATTGCACCAGGATTTCCACGGCAGCGTTGTAGCATAAAACTTATGCACCGATGTTATATATTGCGGTAGAATTACTGGTAAAACATTAACCTAAAGCAATAGATACCTAATAGCTATCTTTTAAAAGATTAGTTTCT
The DNA here is from genome assembly GCA_963849195.1 of uncultured Gammaproteobacteria bacterium. Classification (GTDB taxonomy): domain Bacteria; phylum Pseudomonadota; class Gammaproteobacteria; order Methylococcales; family Methylomonadaceae; genus Methylobacter_C. The sequence goes on along the minus strand of CAWKGQ010000013.1, from coordinate 1,313 downwards.
TGTATTTAAAACCTATAAGGTACTTGCAAAATTTTATATTTTTTGATGGAAGTCACTAGATATTGATTATTTATTATGAAATAAATCATCATATAGTGCCATTGATCAATATTTGTACAATATATCAAGTGGCTCCTATACATAAATAATTACTTTTTCTAATTGCCGATGTAGCTCAGCTGGTAGAGCAACTGATTCGTAATCAGTAGGTCGTGGGTTCGACTCCCATCATTGGCTCCAATAAAGTCAAAGACTTGTATGGTTTTTATCTAAGCCTTAATTATTTTGAGTCACCAATAAGTCACCACCAGGATTGATTTCGTCCTGAAAAGGTCGTTTTAGGTCACTGGCAACCATTGCCGATAACCCGCTGGCCCTGTCGTTACGCTAGACATTTAAAAGGATATGAAATTGAATCGTATTGTGCCCTTATTCTTCACAATAATTGCAGTGATGCTCACCGGTTGCCAAAGCACTGGCGTCATTCCAATGGATCAAGATTCCTACATGATTGGCAAGAAAGATGGGACGCCAGGACTAGGTGTATCGCTCAGCAACAAAGCAGAAGTCTATCAAGAAGCCAACAACTTCTGCCATGCAAAAGGGTTTGAAGTCATGACACTGCATGTCACAACCACCCCAGCAATGCCTGGAAGGCTTGGTTCGACAGAGTTGCAATTTAAATGTGTTTCACCCGGTGGCACGGCCAAGCCTCTCATCAGTGACCCCAACACGACCATCGAAATTCGCAATCGCTAAAACAAACAAAAAACATGGCGGGCGGGTCTTGCAATCTTCGCTAAAACCTCGCTATTTTGCTGATCCTTCATTACTCTGCAAAGTCTTAGGCATAAGCTGCCCCGGCTCATAAATTGGGTGGAATATATGTCGTGAACTTTCACCAATAGGACAAGCCACGGCTTCACTGCATCTTTTGTGTAAGTCTGTCTCCGACTCATCAGGTAGCTGGATCACCTCAACCTCTTCGCATTGTAATGGTCAAGTAAAACAGGACACTTTCTTAAGCAGTCTTCTTATAGAATTCCCGCTCAAATTCCAGAGGGGACTGGTAGCTTAATGTTGAATGCATTCGTTTGCCATTATAAAACGCCAAATAATCAATAATATAGAGTCCGAAGCTGATTAATCGACACCCGCCGCATACTGGGTGTCCGGCAGATGGAAAAAAGAAATAATACGCCGGGGGTTTTGTTTCAACGAATCCAATGCGGAAGTGAGGCGGGGCTTCAAATCCTCCTTGTTTTTCACCGGCTGCTTTCCGATGCGGTTGTTCTTGACCTCATTCCAAAGTT